>NZ_JASCXJ010000001.1 GCF_030271535.1 Nocardiopsis sp. ATB16-24
GGAACCCTGCACATCACACACCCCGTGAAGGGTGTGGTGTGTCGGGGCCAAAACAAACTATGGCTTAAAGATTATCGAACACGCGCTGTTGAGTTCTCAAGAAGCAACCGTTCTTCCCGTACGAGTCTCAACCGTTTCCGGTTGCTTTTCCGTGGAAGACGTCTGCGTTTCCGCTTTGTTGTGTCTTCACTTTATCAGGGGTTCCGTTGCCCGCCAAATCAGCGATTCGGCGTGGAAACGCTCTGAGAGGAAGTGAAGGTGCCTCTCGCGAGGCGGCCTCCTGAGCTTACCCGCTCCGAGGCGATGCTCGGACCGGATGGAGTTCGGAAGGAGGTTCGCAGAACGCGGTCCGGTTCCGAGTCGGCCCCCGTTGGAGCCTCTCGCCGTCCCGCAGCGACCCGGTCAACTATAGGGCAGGGTGCGTGCGGCGTCAACCCAGGATCCACGACCAAGGACAGGGACCCTCCACAAGGAGTGAGAGCGGTCGGGATGTCCGGGGGCTCTTCCGGTCCCACGTGGGTCGACGCCCGAAGGGGCGTCGACCCACGGGCGAGGTCAGCCGCCGATGACGACGCCACCGATGTTGCGCTTACCCCTGCGCAGCACCACGAAGCGATCCCGCAACACGTCCTCCGGGCCGAGCGTGGCCTCCACATCGGTGACCTTGACGTTGTTCACGTAGGCACCACCCTCCTGGATGGCGCGGCGGGCCGCGGACTTGCTCGGGGTCAGACCGCTCTGCGCGAACAGGTCGCTCACGAGCAGCTCGCTCACCGGCCCCGAGACCTCGGCCTTGGGCACCTCGGCCAGGGCCGCCTCCAGTGTGCGGGCGTCCAGTTCCGCCAGGTCGGCACGGCCGAACAGGGCCAGACTGGCCTCCTTGACCTTGCGGCACTCCTCTTCCCCGTGCACCAAGGTGGTGAGGTCCTCCGCCAGAACACGCTGGGCCGCACGCGCCTGCGGGCGTTCCGCGGTCTGGCGCTCCAGCTCTTCGATCTCGCTCTGCCCGCGGAAACTGAAGCTCTTCAGGTAACGCACCACGTCGCGGTCGTCGGTGTTGAACCAGAACTGGTAGAAGGCGTAGGGCGAGGTCAGTTCGGGATCGAGCCAGACGGTGCCCGTCTCGGTCTTGCCGAACTTGGTGCCGTCCGCCTTGGTCAGCAGGTTCGTGGTCAGCCCGTGCGCCGGACCGTGCGGCTCGTTGCCGTCCATGCGTCGCACCAGGTCCAGCCCCGCCGTGATGTTGCCCCACTGGTCGGAGCCGCCGGTCTGTAGTGTGCACCCGTAACGCCGGTAGAGCTGCACGTAGTCGTAGGACTGCAACAACACGTAACTGAACTCGGTGTAGCTCATCCCCTCACCGTCGAGACGGCTCTTGACCGTCTCCCGGGCGAGCATCTGGTTGATGCTGAAGTGCTTGCCGACGTCGCGCAGCAGTTCGATGGCGTTGATCCCGCCCAGCCAATCCGCGTTGTCCGCCAGGACGGCGTCCGTCGGCCCGGGCTGCTCCCCCTCGGGGGCGAAACGCAGGAACGCCGACAGCTGACGGGCCAGGTTGTCGACCCATTCCCGCACGGTCTCCGTCGGGTTCAGCTGACGCTCGCCGGTGGGCTTGGGGTCTCCGATGAGACCGGTGCCACCGCCGACCAGGGCGATCGGGCGGTGCCCCGCCTGTTGGAAACGGGCCAGGGTCAGCGCCTGGATGAGGTGCCCCACGTGCAGACTGCCCGCGGTCGGGTCGAAACCGCAATACAAGGTGATCGGACCATCGGCGAGCGCCTTGCGCAGTGCGTCAAGGTCGGTCGTCTGCGCGAGCAGGCCGCGCCACTGGAGTTCGTCGATGATGTCGGTCACTGTAGTGCTCTCTGTCGTCGAGACGGCCCTGGAAGGGCTGGATCTGCCTTGAGTGTAGGTCGGACTCCGGAGACCGGACGTCCGCCCGTCCACCGTTTCACGCTATCCGCTCCTGCTTGACCCTCTTGGCTAATGGGATTAGCTTCGAAGATAAGGCTCATAGCCCAAGCGGAGGGGAACCATGACACACCACCTCGAACGCCCCGGGGGGCGCATCGCCTACGACCTCTACGGAGCGGAGAACGAGGGTCCTCTCGTGGTCTGTGTGCCCGGCATGTTCGACCACCGCCACTCCTTCCGGTTCGTCGGAACCGGTCTGGCCACTGCCGGATACCGGGTCGCGGCCATGGACCTGCGCGGCCACGGTGACAGCGACACCACCTTCGACGACCACACCGACCGAGCGGCGGCCGACGACGCGAGCGCGCTCGCCGAGGAGTTGGGAGGAAGGAACGTGGTGATGGTGGGCAACTCCATGGGCGCCGCCGCCGTGACGATCGCGGCCAAGGACCGGCCCGACCTGGTGGCGGGCATCGCCCTGCTCGGCCCGTTCCTACGACAGCCCTCCCTCGGGCCGCTCACCAGGGCCCTCATGCGGCTGGCCCTGCTACGCCCCTGGGGGCCTCGCTTCCTGACGTACTACTACGACACCCTGCACACGGGTCGCACCCCGGAGGGGCACGAACACCAACGCGCACTCGTCCGGGCGATGCTGCGACCCGCCGACCGCTACCGAGCCGTACACCGGACCGTCTACGCGCCCTCCTCGACGGTCACCGACTCGGAGGGGATGCGGGCTCGCGCCGTGGTGATCATGGGCGAGCAGGACCCCGACTGGAAGGACCCGCGTGCCGAGGCCACGTGGGCGGCCTCGGTGGTCCGCGGTTCGGTGGTGATGGTGCCCGAGTGCGGCCACTACGCGCACGCCCAGCGCCCGGACGTGGTCGTACCCGCCCTGGTCCGCCTGGTCGAGGAGGTCGCGGCCGATGTCTAGAGCCGGTCTGACTCCGGCACTGGTGGTCCAGGAGGCGGCCCGGCTCAGCGACGAGAGGGGTTTCGACTCCCTTTCCCTGGCCATGGTCGCCGCCCGGCTCGGGGTCGCCACACCCAGTCTGTACAAGCATGTCGACGGACTCCCGGGGCTACGTCGAGAAGTGGCGTTGTTGGGTGTGAACGACATCGGCGCGTGTCTGCAACGGGCCGCGGTGGGCCGCTCCGGTCCCGACGCGCTGCGCGCGACGGCCGATGCCTATCGCCGCTACGCACACGCCCATCCCGGACGTTACGCCGCCTTACAGCAGATGCCCCGATGGGCGGGGGCCGAGGTGGAGCTCTCCCACGATCCGGTGACCGTCCTGGCGGCGGTACTGCGCGGGTTCGACATCCCGGAGGAACGGATGGTCCACGCGATCCGGGCCCTGCGCAGCGGGCTGCACGGGTTCGTGGACCTGGAGATGCGTGGCGGCTTCGGACTTCCCGAGGACGTGAACGAGTCCTACGCGCTCGTGGTGGAGGGTTTCGTGCGCGTCTTCCGGTCGTGGTCCGCCTCGGGGTGAGGGATCCCTGTCCCCGGACGGTGTTCCCTCCGGTCGCGGACATAGGCCAAGCTGGTGACACCATCGTCGCCGTTTCCGCGGTGCCCGAAGTGTTGTGGAGTTCCCTCATGCCCAAGAATGCCTCGTCGAAGATCAGCGGTGTCGTTTCCGCCGTCGTCGGCGTCCTCGCTGTCACCGCTTTCGTCCTGTACCAACTGGGCGTGATCGAGTTGGATCGGGAGAGCCCCACGGAACCGCGGGCCGACGACGCCCCTTCTTCGGATCTGTCGGTGGAACAGGCCCGCCTGCAACTGGAGGAACTGCGGGTGGAGGAGGAGAACGACCCCCCGGGATACGACCGTTCGCTCTTCCCTCACTGGGACTCGGATGTGCAGGACGGTTGCAGTACCCGCCAGGCCGTGCTGTTGCGTGACGGCGAGGGGGTGGAGACCGACGACGACTGCCGGCCTGTGGAGGGTTCCTGGTACAGCGCCTACGACGGTGAGACCCTCACCGACGCCCAGGACGTGGACATCGACCACATGGTGCCGTTGAAGGAGGGCTGGCGTTCGGGTGCACACGCCTGGACGACCGAGGAGCGCGGGCGTTTCGCCAACGACATGGAATCCTCCCAACTATGGGCCGTGAGCGCCTCCACCAACCGCTCCAAGTCGGACGCCGATCCGTCGGAGTGGCTGCCGCCGTCGGAGTCCTCTCACTGCGACTACGTGGTCTCATGGATCGAGGTCAAGCACGTGTGGGAACTGAGCGTGGATCCGGACGAGGAGACGGCGCTGCGCGAGGTGCTGGCCGGTTGTTGAGGCGCTCATCTCGGGTCGGTGAACCTGATCCCGCGAGCCGTGGCCAACAACTCTTCCCGTCCCAGGAGGCCGAGGGCGTCACGTACCTCGATCGCCACACCCTCGGTCGGGAGCCAGAAGGCCTCGGTCTCACCGTGCAGGGCCGGGAGGCCGTGATGGTCGAACTCGGTGAGCTCCCAGTCCGGTGAGCGCTCGTGGTACTCGACGAGGAAATCGCGTAGCGCCGCCATGTCCGTGAGGCCGGTTCCTCGCATGACGAGGATCTGGAGGACGACCTTGGCCCCTCCGCCCTCCAGGGCCTTCTCCCACACCCTGCTGGAGAAGGACACGTCACCCCACTCGTACTCGAAGTCGGACACCGAGGTCCGGTCGTCGATCTGCTCGGGCAGGTGCTCGATGGTGAATCCGTCCAACTCTTCCCCTCCTGGGTCGGCTGCGGCCGGAACCGAGACGAGTGCGAACGTGGCGACAAGGAGCACCACGATCCACCGGACAACGTGCATGGTCACCTCCGGCGGCGTCGCGGGACCGTCCCGCGACGCCGCCGTTCCTTATGGTGCGGTGCCACGCGAACCAGTACCAGGGTGACCTCCGTCCTGTGGAGAACCTTCCCCGACACGCGCCACCTCGCACCGGGGCGGCCTACCCGTCGGGTCAGGAGATGAACGTGTCCGTGAGGAACTCGGCGATCGCCAGGGAGGACGTGGCCGCGGGTGAGGGCGCGTTGCGCACGCACACCACATGTCCGTGCGTGTCGACGTGGAAGTCGTCGAGCAGGGTCCCGTCTCGGGCCAGGGCCTGGGCCCGCACCCCGGCCGGGGCCGGACGCAGGTCCGCGGCCGTCAGCTCGGGCAGCAACCGCCTGACCCGCGAGGCGAAGGCCGCACGTGAGGCCGACACCAGGATCTCCTTGGCCCCCACCGCCCAGTGGCGGCGGGCCAGACGCCAAAATCCCGGCCAGGTCAGGGTTCGCGCGAATTCGTCGACCCGCAGCTCACCGGCCCGGTAGCCCTCCAGCGCCGTGGCCAGGACCGCGTTGGGCCCCGCCATGACCTCACCGTGCACGTGGCGGGTCAGATGCACCCCGAGAAAGGGGTGGCGGGGGTCGGGTACGGGATAGAGCAGGCCTTTGACCAGGTGGCGACGTTCGGGGACGAGTTCGTGGTACTGACCCCGGAAGGGCACCACCCGGGGGTCCTCGGCGGCCCCCGCCATGCGGGCGAGCCGGTCGCTGTGCAGCCCACCGCACAGCACGAGACGGTCGAAGCGGTGGACGAGGCGTTCCCCCCGCGGATCCGCGCTCAGGACCCGCACACCGTCCTGGTCCTGACGCAGACCGAGCACCGGGGTGTTGAGCAGGACCCGCCCTCCGGAGCGACGCACGTCGTCCGCGAGCTGCTCGGCGACGGCGGTGAAGTCGGTGATGGCGGTGTGGGGTGAGTACAGTGCCCCGGTGCCGACCGCGTGGGGCTCGATCTCGCGCAGGCCCTCCGGACCCAGTCTGGCCACATCGGGAACACCGTTGTCCTCGGCCCTGCGTCCGATGTCGTCCAGGCGTGCCTCGTCGGAGGCGTCCGTGGCCACCAGGACCTTGCCCACCCGCTGGTAGGGCAGTCCGTGCTGGGAGCAGTAGTCCCTGAGCAGGCCGACACCGCGTCGGCACAGGACGGCCTTGAGGGAGCCGGGCCTGTAGTAGAGCCCCGCGTGGACGACACCGCTGTTGTGTCCGCTCTGGTGTGCGGCGACATCGCCCTCCTTCTCCAGGACGGTGACACGGGCACCGTGGCGATGGAGGGCGAGGTGGCGCGCCAGGGCCAGGCCGACGATCCCCGCTCCGACGATGCCGATGTGTTCGCTGCTGCGCATGGCGGCACGTTAGCAACGGAGGTCCCGTCCTCGACCGACCGGGGACCATGGCCGTTCCGTGGGATCAGGTCACAACGCGCGGAGGCCGACCAGAACGGCGTGCAGGATGTCCTCCCGGTCGAGGGGACGGGAGGGACCGCAGCGCTGGAGCGAGCCGTCGGCGATCATCGCCGCGACGATGCCCCTGACCTGGCCGACCGGCAGTCGCACCTCCGCGGCGAGCTCGACCACGGTCCGGGCGTGCAGGGCGTGTCCGAGGATGGCCTCGCGCTCGGGGCGCAACCATTCTCGGCGTCCCGGGGTGCGGGCGGCGACGACCAGGCTGAGCAGGTCGGGCCCGCAGGGCCCTGAGACCAGGGCGTGTGCGTCGGGGTCTCCCGCCGCCACGGCGAAGGGGCGTAGGAAGCGCTCCTGTGCGGGGTCGTCCTCGTAGCGCGGTCCCCCGCCCGGCACCGGTCCGGGGTCCGTGTCCTGCCTTGTCCTGTCGTACGGGCTGTCGGCTCTCACCCTGTCTCCTCGGCCGGGCCGTGTTCTCCTTTGTCCTTCGCCGCGCTCCTCGTCCGTCACCCTCCACCCTCCAGGATCGTTACGCGCGGCCCCGCCCCACGTGGGCCTCCCCGGCACAGGGGCCTGTGGCACGCTCGCCGTGTCCCGCGCGGAGCCGTGCTGTGGCCGGGTTCGAGCCCGGGCATCCGGGGTGGGGGAGCCTTCGACGTCTTCGGTCCGACGGCCCGTACCGCGCGGTCGTACCTCCGGTGTCCCCCCGTTCCCCTGGGGTTCCGGAGTGCTGTGGGAGGAACAGGCCCTAGTCCTCATCGCGCCCCCTCGGCGGGGTGGGCGTACGGTGCACGGGTCCGTCGGTGCGGGCCGGCCCGCCGGACGACACGGGAGCCTGGGGCCCGGTGTGCCCGGGGGCACGAACGTGCCCGTGCGGTTCCCCGGTGGGTGGAGTCCGTCCGTCGTGGCCGATCGTCGGCACGGGGAAGGGCTGCGGTCCGGTGTGCCCTGGGACGGCGTGTCCGTTGCCGTTGCCGGTGTCGGACGGCGCGAGATCCCCGTTCCCGTGCACGCCACCCCGTGTCCCCGGCGGCCCGCCACCGTCCGTCAGGGCGCCGGTGATCGTCACCGGACTCTCCACCGGTTCCAGCAACGCGCTGGGCAGGAGCGCGGTCGCCCGGGTCCCGCCGTAGGAGGAGGGGCGCAGCCACACGCGGACGCCGTGCCGCTCCGCCAGCCGGGAGACGACGAAGAGCCCGAGCCTGGGATCGTCGGGGATCGCCATCATGTCGAATTCGGGCGGCTGGGTGAGGGTGCGTTCGGCCGCCGCGTAGCCGTGCTCGGACATGCCCAGTCCCCGGTCCTCGATCTCCACCAGCAGTCCCTCCGCCACCGGGGTGCAAGCGACGTCCACGGGCGTGCCGGCCGGGGAGAACTGGGTGGCGTTCTCCACCAGTTCGGCGAGCAGGTGCACCACGTCCGACACCGCCTGACCGTGCAGGAGCACCCGGGGCGCGGAGGTCAGACGCACGCGTTCGAAGTCCTCGGTCTCGGCGATGGCGGCCCGCAGCACGTCCACCAGCGGACGCGGCCGACGCCAGCGGCGGGCCGACTGACCGCCGCCGAGGATGATGAGGTTGTCGGCGTAACGGCGGGCCCGGGTGACCAGGTGGTCCAGGCGGAACAGGCGACGTAGCGCCTCGGGCTCCTGTTCGTGGTACTCGATCTCGTCGAGCAGGCGGAGTTGGCGCTGGACCAGGGTCTGGTTGCGAAAGGCGATGTCCAGGAAGGCCCGGTTGGCGCCCCTGCGGATCTCGGCCTGGCGTACCGCCGACTCCACCGCGGTGAGCTGGGCGGTGTCGAAGGCCTCGGCCACCTGCCCGATCTCGTCCTCGCCGCACTCCTCCAACGGTGGCAGCTCCTCTTGGACGTCCACCTTCTCTCCACGCTGGACGCGTTCGACGATGTCGGGCAGATCCTCATCGCGCTCCAGGATCTGTCCGCGCAGACGGGTCAGGCGGTCTGTGAGACGACGCGAGGAACGGCCCACCACCGCGATGGCCGCCACTCCGCCCACCAGGGTGAGCACGGCGGCCGCCGCCGCGAGCGCCACCTGTACAAGGGCCGTGCTCCAGGCCAGGTCCACGGTACGCGCGGCCTGGACTCCGACCAGGTCGTCCAGCGCCACCACGGACCTGGTGGAGGAGTCGTCCCATTCGGCCGCGTCGACGTCGATCTCCGTGTTCCACCGGATGTGGGGTCTTTCGTCCGAGGCACCCTCCGTCTCGGGTGCCGGTTCGACGATCGGGGTCCGGGTGACCACCTGGCGGCTGAGCTCCTCGGCCCGCCCCCAGTAGGGCTGCGCGGTCATCGCGTCGTAGCGTGCCCGCACACTCGGGTGCATGACGGCGTCGGCCGACTGGAGGGTCTCGCGATAGGAGGCCGTGAGGTAGGTGAAGTGCGCCGTCTCCTCGTAGCTCATCGCCCCGCGAGCGATGTTCCCCGCGAGCAGGGCGTCGGCGGTGGCGTAGGCCGAGCGCGCCTTGAGCAGTTCACTGGTCAGGACCGCGTCGGTGAGGTTCTCTCCGCCGTCGGTGGTGTGCACGAGCGCGGTGGTGGCCTGGGTGGTGGCGTCCAGGAGCCCGCCGTAGCGTAGGAGGGTCTCCTCCTGTTCGGCGGTGTGCTCGTCGATGCGCGTGCGCACCTCCGCCAGGGCCTCGGGACCGTCCAGGAGGGCGATGGCGCTGCGCTGGACCTCGTCGTCACGGGTACCACGCAGGTCCTTGGCGAGCACGACGACGGCCTCCATCGCCGTGTCGGTGGCCTCACGCTGCTCGTCCAGGGCGTCACCGACCTCGATGTCGGGTCCGCCCCGTTCGAAGTGACCCAGGTAGACCAGGGACAGACGACGTTCGGAGCGCAACTGCTCGGCCGCTTCGGAGAGGATCTGGGTTCCCTCACGTGCTTGGGCGACGGCGCTCATGAGCTGGACCGCCCGGGCCGTTCCGAAGGCGGCCACGACGAGCCAGAGCACGAGGAAACACAGGCTCGGGATCAGCATGATGCGGGTGAGCTGTGCCCGGATCGTCGGCGCTTTTTGGCGGGTTGTGCGCATGGCCCCTCCAGCCGGTGCGGATGCCGGGCTCCAGGAGGGCGCCCCGGCGGCTTTCGGTCGTGCCGAGGCTATCGAAAAATCCTTGCTTTATGCTGTCAAACGATCACTATCAGTTGCCGTTTCTTTGACGG
Source organism: Nocardiopsis sp. ATB16-24 (assembly GCF_030271535.1). Taxonomy (GTDB): domain Bacteria; phylum Actinomycetota; class Actinomycetes; order Streptosporangiales; family Streptosporangiaceae; genus Nocardiopsis. The sequence goes on from NZ_JASCXJ010000001.1 coordinate 9,320, forward strand.
TCCGCTTTCCGAGGGTGTGCCGCGCCGGTTTCCATGGGAGGAGCCGCCCGACTTCCAGGGCCGACGACGAAGGGCCGTCCGCTCGGCGGACGGCCCTTGGATGGCAACACACGTGGGGGCGCGGCGCGTTGTTCGTGCCGGCTCGTGATCGGGCCCGCGGGTCCCGTTCCCGCGCTCAGGACTCCGGCCGGTGCCGTGAGCCCACGGGGGCCGGCAGTTCGTCGACCGTGGGCGGCTGCTCCACCCCCAGGGAGTTGAGCACCTCGGCGTAGCGCAGGGCGGCGATCTTGCCCAGCAGACCGTCCGGGCCCAGGGGCGCTCCGAGTTCGGTCCCCAGACGCACGGCCATCGCCTCCAACTCGGGAAGCTCCGGCCCCAGGGCGCTGGGCGCGATCACGGGGCGCCGGCAGCCGCCCTGGCGCAGCTGCTCCACCACCTGTCCGACCGAGGCCTCATCCTCCAGGTCGGCGGGAAGAACGGTCAGTCCCAGGCGGGCTGCGAGCAGCACCGCGGTCACGCCCGCGGCGCCCACGGCCCCCTCACCGCCGACCGCGCCGACCACGACTCCGTCCGCCATGGTGGTGTTACGGGCCACCACGCTGATCAGTCGCATCCGGTCGGCGCGTACGTATCCCGCCTCGGCCAGACGAAGGTGCAACGCTTCGGCGAGCATGGGGTGCGGGCCCAGTCCCTCGGTGACGCGTACGTTGGCACCGGACCGGGAGACGGCCTCGTCGACCGCGGCGGACACCCCCGCGTGGGGGGCCGTGACCAGAGGGACGACGACACCGGCCAGCGGTCGCTCGTGGGAGTCCTCCAGGTCGGTGAGCGCTTCGGCGAGGGTCTGCTCACCGCCCTCGGTGTGCCCGTAGCGGATGGTGACCTCGGGCCGGTAGGCCCGCACGAGTTCGGCCATGCGGGCACCGGCCGACTCACCGTCAACGCCCTGGGCCCTCTCGGCGGTGCCCGGAACCGCCATGATCAGAGCAGGCGTACCGAACCAGCTGTCGAAGGACAAGGGGTTACGGTGGCGCCCGGAACGGCGCTTGGGCAGTTCGCGTGGGGGAAGTCGATCAGAATTTCGCATACCAGGATTCAGGTGAGAGGCGGATGGGGGTGCCCGTTCGGGCAGGGAGGTCATTGCCGCGACATTGTAGCGTTCGGCACCCTGTTTCATGGGAGTATCCCAGAACGTATACCGGATCGCTCTCACGTGGGTGCCCAGGGTGCCGCCTCGCCCCCTCATCGGCTCATGGCCGGGCTCCGCCCTCGGAGGACGTGGGTGACCAGGGCGACCAGAACCTCCTTACAGGACTCGCGCTCGCGAGCGTCGGCCATGATGACGGGGGTCTCCGCTGAGACGTCCAGCGCCTCACGGACCTCCGCCTCACCGTAGGCGGTGGAGCCCTCGAAACGGTTCACCGCGACCACGAAGGGGACCCTCCGCCGCTCGAAGAAGTCCACGGCGTGGAAGCAGGTGTCCAGGCGGCGGGTGTCCGCCAGCACGACCGCGCCGAGCGCCCCTTCCGCCAGTTCGTCCCACATGAACCAGAACCGGTCCTGACCGGGGGTGCCGAACAGGTACAGGACGATGTCGGTGTTGATGGTGATACGACCGAAGTCCAAGGCCACCGTGGTGGTGGCCTTCTGCTCCACTCCCCCGAGGTCGTCCACTCCGTAGCTGGCCTCGGTCATCACCTCCTCGGTGCTCAGCGGAGCGATCTCACTGACGGAGGTGACCAGCGTGGTCTTCCCCGCACCGAACCCACCGGCGATGACGATCTTGACCGCATGGGGGATCGTCTCCTGTGGCCTGACGTCAGAGTCTGCGGATGCCATCGAGTACCGCCTGAAGTACTTTCTTCTCGGGAAGCCGTGTCATGGTCGCCCGCGTGCGCACGTCCCCCTCGGCGAGCAGGTCCCCCAACAGGACCCGGACCACGGTGAGGGGGATGTCGAGTCGGGCGGAGATCTCCGCCACCGATATCGGTCTGCGGCACAGGCGCAGGATCGCCTCGTGTTCGGGTTCGCGGCCGGGGTCCCCTTGCGTGCGCGCGGCGACCACGATGGTGACCAGGTCCAGGCGTGGTCCGGTGGAGGGTCGGGTGCGTCCTCGCGTCATGGTGTAGGGACGTACCAACGGACCCGCCGAGGTCTCGCCGAGCGCGACCCCCGAGGAGGGACCCTCGGACGTCGGATGTTCTCCGCCCCGGTGCCATGTCTCCGTCCGACTTCTCTGCGCCGGCTCTCGGACCCGCTCCGCCGCCACGGCGTGGGGCGGGCCCGCTCCGTACCTGTCTCCCGACGTGCTCACGAACCGGCCCTCCCCGCGACTGTGAGCGGGCCCGGCCGACGCGGTGCGGCGGTCAGGAATTGGCCCACCCTCTTGACCCTCAGGTTCATCTCGTAGGCGACGAGCCCGACGTCGGCGTCCTCCGTCGCCAGTACCGCCAGGCAGGCCCCCGCCCCCGCGGCCGTGACGAAAAGGTAGGAACGTTCCATCTCCACCACCGTCTGACGGACGTCTCCCCCACCGAAGTGCCGTCCCGTTCCCCTCGCCAGACTCTGGAAGGCCGAGGCCAGGGCCGACAGGTGTTCGGCGTCCTGGGGCGCCAGCCCCCGTGAGCCTCCGAGCAGCAAACCGTCGGCCGACAGCACGACCGCGTGTTCGGCCCCCACGACTCGGTCGACCAGGTCGTCCAGGAGCCAGTCCAGATTGTCCGCGGCCTTGCTCTTGCCCACCATGTTAGTCGCTCTCTCCCGTGTGATCGTCGACGCTCGCGCCGACCTGACCGTCACTGCTGTGTTCACGCACGCCATCGCCGGTGTCGGCGTCGATGCCCGCGGCTCGCCCGCGCCGGGTTCCGGCACTGAAGGCGTTCATCATCCGCCGTGCCTGTTCGGGGCTCCGTTCGACGGGACCCGAGGGGACGGACCCCTCCCGTCCGGGGCCGGGTTCGGTCCTGAGTTGGGGGGCGAGGTTGGCCTGGCGCCTGCGCCTGGGCAATCGGGGACGGTCCGCCTCGGGACCGACGCGGTCGCCCCGGACGTCGGTCCCGGAGGGACCGCTCCGCTCCGTCGACGCGGAGGCCGATGCGGGGGAGGGCGGAGGGACCCGGCGCAACAGAGGGGCGTCGCGGTCGGAGCGCTCGGCCCCCTCGTGTCGGTCGTCGCCGTAGCGCGGCACCGGACGCAGGACGGGACGTGTGGTGCGAGGCGCCTCTCCCACGGCGAGCAGGTCGGCGCGCTCCCGTTCCTCCGCCGACTCCCGCGGCGCGCAGGGGACGCCCTGCGTGAGCGCGACGTGGGAACGCTCGGGGGCGGAGGAGGCGATGAGGGCGTTGGGGAGGAGCACCACGGCACGGGTCCCCCCGTAGGGCGAGTGCCGCAACTGCACCCGGATGTCGTGTTTGACCGCCAGGCGGGCGACCACGAACAACCCCAGGCGCGAGTCCGCTCCGGGTGTCATCATGTCGAACTCCGGTGCCTCGCTGAGGGTCCTGTTGGCATCGGCCAGTACCTCCTCGGTCATCCCCAGACCACGGTCCTCGATCTCCACCGCCACTCCCTTGGGCACGGACTCACAGGAGATGGTCACCTCGGTGTGCGGCGGGGAGTAGGCGGTGGCGTTCTCCACGAGTTCGGCGAGGAGGTGGATGACGTCGGCGACGGCGGATCCGGCCAGCGACAGTTCGGGGACCGAGGCCAACCGGACCCTCGCGTACTCCTCTGTCTCGGAGACGGCACCGCGCAGGATGTCCATGAGCGGGACCGGGTGGCGCCAGCGGCGCCCCGGCTGGGCCCCGCCCAGGATGATGAGGTTCTCGGCGTGACGGCGCCCCCTGGTCGCCAGGTGGTCGAGTTGGAAGAGGCTCTCCAGCAGGTCGGGGTCGTCCTCCTCGCGTTCGACACGGTCCAGCAGTTGGAGTTGGCGTTGGAGCAGTGACTGGTGGCGATGGGCGATGCCGAGGAAGACCCGGTTGACCCCCGCCCGCATGTCGGCCTGCTTCACGGCGGCCCCCACCGCGGTGCGCTGGGCGATGTTGAAGGCGTCGGCCACCTGGCCGACCTCGTCGTCGCCGTGGTCGAGTCGTTTCATCTCGGTGTCGAGGTCGACGTGCTCTCCGGCCTCCAGACGGCGCACGATGCGTGGCAGGTCGCTGCGCGCGGTGCCCAGGGTGTCGGCGCGCAGCTGGGCGAGTCGGTAGACGAGGCGGCCGGCCGAACGGGCGGCCACACCATAGGCGAGGGTGCCCGCGAACAGGGACAGGATGCCGCCTCCCACGGCGAGGGTGAGCATCCAGGAACTGGCGCCCTCCGCCTCGGCGACGACGGCCTCGGCACGGGCGGTGGTGATGGCCCCCAGGTCGGTCGTGACCTGGTCGGCGGTCTCCCTCCAGTCCCCCAGTCCGGTGGGCGGTTCGAGACCGTGCCCCTGGTTCGTGGTGGAGGAACCGCCCGCGGGGAACGCCTCGTGGTGGGCGAGTCCCTCGGCGAGGGACAGCGCCTCCTGCCAGGCTCTGCTCCGGGACAGTGCGGTCACCGTGGGGGCCTCGCCCCCGTCCGCGGCGGAGGTCGGGTGGACGGTCTCGACACGGTGACGGGCGTCGGAGACCAGTGTCGCGACCAGGGTCTGTTGCGCGCGGTCCACGGTGTTCTCGGCCAGCACGGAACCGATGATCGCGTCGATGTGACTGAAGCTCTCCTGGGCCCACATCAGGTCGGTCACGGCCGCGGCCTCGGCGGAGGCGGGCCCGTGACCCAGGGAGCGGGTGATGGCGGCGTAGAGGCGGATGCCCTGTTCGACGGCGGTGGTGTAGGCGGTGACGTCGACCTCGGACGGAGCGGGATCGGCGAGGGCGGCCTCGCGCAGCTCTCCGATCTCGTCCAAGGAGGAGAAGAAGTCCTCCGCCAGGGACCTGGTGGTCGGGTCGTCGGAGTCGTGGAGGACGTCGCGCACCGTGTGTACGGACGCGAGCGCCTCGTCGGTGAGCGTGATCGCCCCCGTGAACGTCTCCCGCCCGCCAGGGCCCGGGTCTGCGAGGTACTCCGCGCCCAGTCGACGCTCCTCCTGCAACAGGACGAGCGCCTCGGCGAGCTCGATCCCGGCCCGCCCGTCGCCGACCGCGGTGCGCAACGACACCGCCTGTACGAGCGTGGCGGTACTCAGCACGGCGAACAGCGCCAAAAAGGTGATGCTGGGAATCAACACGATCGTGTTGATCTGAGACCTGATGCCGCCGCGGCCGGTGCCTCCCGGGTTCCCCATTGCGTTCCTCCCACGGACTGGTCACGGACACATGTCGGGCGTGGGTACACCGCGCCGGTGCACCGACGGGCCGTGCACTGAGGGAGACGTCACTGTGTGCACAGGGCATGCCACGCGTGGTGCCCGCAGAGTCAGGACGCTACCGCACTCTCCTGGCGGTCGGGCGGCGAATTCCAAAATGGATGTCGGGGAGGCGTGGACTCCGTGGACCCGGTCGTGAAAGGGGCGACCACGAACGCGAACGGGCACGCGCCCTCGGGGACGCGTGCCCGGACATCGGGGCGATCGGCGGCGCCTACACGGCGAAGGCCCCACGGTGCTCGTCGATCTGCGAACGCAACCGCTCCAGCTGCTCGGCGACCCGGACCGGCGCCGTACCGCCCTTTCCGGAGCGCGAGGCCAGCGACCCCGACACCGTGAGGACCTCGCGCACCTGCGGGGTCAGGTGCGCGGAGATGGCGGCGAGGTCCTCGTCTCCCAGGTCGGGAAGGTCGATACCGCGCTCCTCGCACACACGCACACAGGTGCCCGCGATCTCGTGCGCCTCCCGGAAGGGCACGCGCTCGCGCACGAGCCACTCGGCGATGTCCGTGGCCAGGGAGAACCCCTGCGGGGCCAGTTCGGCCATCCGGTCCGTGTGGAAGGTGAGCGTGGCGACCATGCCGGTCATGGCGGGGAGCAGCAGGTGGAGGGTGTCCACCGCGTCGAAGACCGGCTCCTTGTCCTCTTGCAGGTCACGGTTGTAGGCCAACGGAAGGCCCTTGAGGGTGGCCAGCAGTCCGGAGAGGTCGCCGATCAGGCGTCCGGCCTTGCCCCGTGCGAGTTCGGCGACGTCGGGGTTCTTCTTCTGCGGCATGATCGAGGAGCCGGTGGAGAAGGCGTCGTCGAGTGTGACGAAGGAGAACTCCTTGGTCGCCCAGAGGATGACCTCCTCCGACAGCCTGGACAGGTCCACACCGATCATCGCGCTGACGAAGGAGAACTCGGCGACCACGTCGCGTGCGGCGGTGCCGTCGATGGAGTTGTCGACCGAGTCGGGAAAGCCCAGTTCCTCGGCGACCGCCCGGGGGTCCAGGCCCAGGGAGGAGCCGGCGAGGGCGCCGGAGCCGTAGGCCGACACCGCGGCGCGGCCGTCCCAGTCGCGCAGCCGTTGTACGTCGCGCATCAGCGGCCAGGCATGAGCCATCAACTGGTGGGCGAGCAGTACGGGCTGGGCGTGTTGAAGATGGGTGCGGCCGGGCATGGCGGCGGTGGGGTGCGCGGCGGCCTGGTCCGCCAGGGCCTGGACCAGGTCCAGCACCCGGTCGGCGATCCGGCGGGCCTCCTCTCGCAGGTACATGCGCACCAGAGTGGCGATCTGGTCGTTGCGCGAGCGTCCCGCACGCAGCCGTCCGCCCAGTTCGGGCCCGACCCTCTCGATGAAGCCGCGCTCCAGCGCGGTGTGCACGTCCTCGTCCGCCAGGACGGGGGTGAACGCCCCGGAGGCCACGTCGGCCTCCAACCGGTCCAGGCCGGCGATCATGCGCTCCAGTTCGTCCTCGGTGAGCAGTCCGGCGCGGTGCAGCCCTCGGGCGTGCGCGCGGGACCCGGCGATGTCGTGGCGGGCCAGGCGCCAGTCGAAGTGGGTGCTCAGTGACAGCCGTGCCAGGGCCTGGTCGGGGCCGCCCTCGAAGCGGCCTCCCCACAGGCGCAGCGCCTCGGGCTGGTCGGCCATGGAAGGTCCCTGCCTTTCTCATGGGGCACGGGACCGTCGAGGTCCCGTGCCCGCCGGGGTGTGACGTGCCGGGGCGCCGACCGCGCGGGGCGGCGTTCTTCGCGGGTGGGCGGAAGGACGTCGTGCCGCCGCGGCCGTGCGCGGACGGCTACGGTCTGCGGTCGGCCAGCCGCAGGAGCGCGGCGGCCAGTTCCTCACCGCCCTGGGGATCGCGGGAGATCACCAGGATGGTGTCGTCCCCGGCGATGGTGCCCAGGATGGCGTGGAAGTCGGTGTGGTCGATGGCCGAGGCCAGGTACTGGGCCGCGCCGGGCGGGGTGCGGACGATGACCATGTTGGCGGAGGCCTCGGCCGAGACCAGCAGGTCCTCCGCGAGTCGGATCAGGCGGGCGCCGGAGACCTGTTCGAGGTCGAGGCTGTCGGGGCGGGTGCGTTGCAGCCGCTCGCCGCCCTCCCCCGGCAGCACGTAGGCCAGGTGTCCGTCGGCGGTGCGGAGCTTGACCGCGCCCAGTTCGTCCAGATCCCGGGACAGGGTGGCCTGGGTGACCTGGACGCCCGCCTCGGCCAGACGTTTGGCCAGTTCCCCCTGGGACCGCACGTCCTCGCGTGTGAGGACCTCGGCGATGCGGGCGTGTCTGGCCGCCTTGGTCATCGGCGCCGTGCCGCCGCCCTCCGTCATCACGGTCTTTCGGCCGCGGGGTCGTCGCCGGCCTCGAGCAGGAAGGCGAGCAGGGCCTTCTGCGCGTGACGACGGTTCTCGGCCTCGTCCCAGACCACGCTCCGGGGCCCATCGATGACCTCGGCGGCGATCTCCTTGCCCCGGTAGGCCGGCAGGCAGTGGAGGACGATCGCCTCGGAGTCGGCGACGGCGAGCAGGTCCGTGTCGATCGCGTAGGGGCGGAAGGAGGCCTCACGCCGCACCGTCTCGTCCTCCTGTCCCATGGAGATCCAGGTGTCGGTGGCCAGGACGTCCGCGTTCCGCGCGGCCTGGCGGGCGTCGGTGGTGACCGTGACCGATCCACCGGTGCCCTCGGCGATCTCGGTGGCGCGGGCGACCACGGTCGGGTCGGGGTGGTGGCCCTCGGGAGCGCCGATCCGCACGTGGAGTCCGGCCGTGGCGCCGCCCAGCAGATAGGAGTGGGCCATGTTGTTGGCGCCGTCACCGAGGTAAGCCAGGGTGAGCCCCGTCAGGGCGCCCTTGTGTTCGCGGATGGTCTGAAGGTCGGCGAGGACCTGGCAGGGGTGGAACTCGTCACTGAGGGAGTTGACCACGGGGACGGCGATGTGGGCGGCGAGGGTCTCCAGGTCGCTCTGGGCGAAGGTGCGCCACACGACGGCGGCCACCTGGCGTTCGAGGACCCTCGCGGTGTCCTCCAGGGGTTCGCCTCGGCCCATCTGGGTGGTGCCCGTGTCCAGGACCAGCGCGCTGCCGCCGAGGTCGGCGACGCCGACGGCGAAGGACAGACGGGTCCGGGTGGAGGGCTTGTCGAAGAGCAGGGCGACGGTGCGGGGACCGGCGAGCGGCCGGTGACCGAAACGGTCCTCCTTCATCTCGTCGGCGAGGTCGAGCACCCGCGCCTGTTCGTCGGGGGTGAGATCGTCGTCGCGAAGGAAGTGGCGGATCACGACTACGGCTCCTTCGTCGCGGCCGCGTCGGCGGCGTCCAGGATGGTCGGCAGTGCCTCGATGAACACACCGATCTGCTCGGGGGTGATGACCAGGGGCGGAGCGAGGCGGACGGCGTCGGGGGCCACGGCGTTGACCAGGAATCCGCGCACGGCCGCCTGCTCCTGCACGTGGGCGGAGTGGGGCGCGGTCAGTTCCAGGGCCCGCCACAGCCCGCTGCCGCGCCGGCCCGCCAACAGGGGATGGTCGACCGCGTCGAGCTGCTCGGCCAGCAGGGCACCGGTGACGGTGGCGTGGGCGAGGAGGTCCTCGCTCTCGATGGTGTCGATCACGGCGAGTGCCGCGGCGCAGGCGACGGGGTTCCCACCGAAGGTGGAGCCGTGGTCTCCCTTGTGGAAGGCGTCGGCGAAGCGGCCGAAGCCGACACAGGCTCCGATGGGAAGGCCTCCTCCCAGTCCCTTGGCGAGGGTGAGCACGTCGGGTCGCACCTCCTCGGCCTGATGGGCGAACCACCGTCCGGTACGGCCGATACCGCTTTGGATCTCGTCCAGCACGAAGGCCGCGCCGGTGTCGTCGCAGATACGGCGGACCCCGGGGAGATAGCCCTCCGGGGCGGGGACGACGCCCGCCTCGCCCTGGGTGGGTTCGGCGAACACCGCGACGCAGTGCTCGTCGACGGCCTCGGCCAGGGCTTCCAGGTCGCCGTGGGGGACGAAGCGCACGTCCATGCCGAAGGGGCCGAAGGGCTCGCGGATGGAATCCTTGCCGGTGAGCGCCAGGGCACCAAAGGTACGTCCGTGGAAGCCCTTGTCCGCCGCCACGAAGTAGTGGCGCCCCGACCCCGCGGCGCGCTTGACCAGTTTGAGGGCCGCCTCGTTGGCCTCCGTCCCGGAGTTGGTGAAGAAGATCTTGGCGTCGCCTCCGAGCAGCCCGATGAGGCGCTCGGCGAGTTCGACCTCGCGCTCGTGGACGAAGAGGTTGCTGGTGTGGGCGAGGGTCGCCGTCTGACGGGCCACCGCCTCGACCAGGGCGGGATGGCCGTGTCCCAGGCTGGAGACGGCGATCCCCGCGATGAGGTCGAGGTACTGGCGGCCGTCCGCGTCGTAGACCTCGCAGCCTCGCCCGAGGGTGAGGGCGATGGGCGGAACGCCGTAGGTGGGCATGAGCGAGGCGGCGAAGCGCTCGCGCAGATCGGAACCGCTGGTCACTTTGCGCCTCCTGTGTTCGTGTCGGTGGTGCGCCAGGGGCGCGGGTTGTGGCCGTTCCCGCTGAGCAGGGCGGCCTCCAGCTCCTCGTCGGCGACCATGGTGCCGACGCCCTGGTCGGTGAAGACCTCCAGGAGCAGGGAGTGGGGGATGCGGCCGTCGATGATGTGGGCCTGAGGGACACCGCCTTCGACGGCGTGCAGGCAGGCCTCCATCTTCGGGAGCATGCCCGAGGACAGGGAGGGCAGCAGGGCCCGTAGCTCGTCGACGTCCAGCCGGCTGATCAACTCGGTGTTGTGCGGGTAGTCCGAGAACAGGCCCTCGACGTCGGTGAGCATGATGAGCTTGCTGGCGCCCAGGGCGACCGCGATGGCGGCGGCCGCGGTGTCGGCGTTGACGTTGTAGACACCGCCGTCGTCCGCGCGCGCGACGCTGGAGATGACCGGGATGCGTCCGTCCGCCAGGAGTGCGGCGACGGCCTCGGGAGTGACCCCGGTGATCTCGCCGACGCGTCCGAGGTCGACGCTCTCGCCGTCCACCTCCACGGTCTTGCGCTCGGCCACCAGGAGGTTGGCGTCCTCTCCGGACATGCCGACGGCGAAGGGGCCGTGCCGGTTGACCAGGCCGACGATCTCGCGGTTGACCTGACCGGTGAGGACCATACGGACGATGTCCATGGCCTCGTCCGTGGTCACACGCAGTCCCGCGGTGAAGGTGGACTCCACCCCCGAGCGGTCGAGGTGGGCGCTGATCTGGGGACCCCCGCCGTGCACGACCACGGGTCGTAGGCCCGCGTAGTGCAGGAAGACGACGGATTCGGCGAAGCGGACGCGCAGCTCCTCGCTGACCATGGCGTTGCCGCCGTATTTGACCACGACGGTGCGACCGTGGAAACGGGAGAGCCAGGGCAGCGCCTCGATGAGGGTGGCGGCCTTGTCTATGGCCGCGGCCCGTGCCTGGTCTTCGGTGGGTGGTGTGGAGCGCGCGTTCATGATTCCTGGGCCTGGTCGTTGTCGGGGACGGGGACGTCGGAGCCGACCTGGATGGCCAGCTCGGCGAGCACCTCGGTGAGCAGTGCGGCGAGGGCGTCCTCACCGGGGATGACTCCGCTGGCGCCACTGGCCATGAGCAGCACGGCGTCGTTGGTGGCTTCCAGTGGGTCGAAGGTCTTGCCGACGGCGTCGACCAGGAGGCGCCGGCACTGGTCCGGGGTGAGTTCGGCGTCGGTGGTCAGCACGCACAGCACCGAGGACACCGAAGGGTCCGGCCCCTTGGCCATGGCGCCGACGGTGTAGCCGTCGCCTCGGCGGAAGGCGATCTTGGCGACGGTGTCGGTGGTGCGGAGGGCGTCGGCCGCGGCCAGTCCTCCCTCGCGCGAGGCCTCGGCCAGGGCTTCGGCCGCGCCCCGGCGCAGGGCTTGCAGGGACGGACGGACGCCGACCGCCCCGGCGGAGCACAGTGCGACCTCCGAGGAGGAGTCGCCCAGCAGGTCGGCGATGTGTTCGGCCTGAGCGTGCACGTCCTGGAAGCCGGGGGGTCCGGTGCTCACGTTGGCCCCTCCGGAGGAGAGGACCACGGCGCGTACGCGTCCGCCGGAGAGCACCTGCCGCGACCACAGGACGGGGGCGGCGGCGTCCTCGGCGCTGGTGAAGACACCGCCGGCCGCCCGTGAGGGGCCTTCGTTGACCACCACGGCCACGTCCCTGGCACCGCCGCCCTTCAGCCCCGCGGAGACTCCGGCGGCTCGAAAGCCCTGGGGTGCGGTGACACTCACGGTGTTGCCTTCCTCATGGATCGGCCGGAAGCGTTGTCGGTATGACGGCGGGGCCCTCCCCGCGAGGACGCCTGGCGCCGCTTCGTGCGCCGGCGGCGGAGCGGCGGGCGGGTCGTCCCGGTGGGCGTTCGGGGCCTCAGGGTGCGACCGCGGCGAGCGGCAGGCCGGTGTCCTCGGGCAGGCCGAGGGCGAGATTGGTGCTCTGGAGCGCGCCGCCCGCGGTGCCCTTGGTGAGGTTGTCCAAGGCGGCGACGGCGACCATGCGGTTGGCGTCGGCGTCCACGGTGACCTGTACGAGGGTGGTGTTGGCGGCCAGCGTCATGGCGGTACTGGGCCAGGTGCCCTCGGGGAGCAGGTGGACGAAGGGTTCGTCGGCGTAGGCGGTCTGGTACGCGGCGCGGACCTGGTCGGCGGTGACCCCCTGTTTGAGGGGCGCGGTGCAGGTGGCGAGGATGCCGCGGGGCAGGGGGGCCAGGATGGGGGTGAAGGACAACGTGACCGACTCCCCCGTGACCGAGCTCAGGTTCTGGATGATCTCGGGGTTGTGCCGGTGGGTCCCGCCGACGCCGTAGGGGCTGAGGGCGCCCATGACCTCACTGCCGACGAGGTTGGGCTTGGGCGCCTTGCCCGCACCGGAGGTACCGGTGACGGCCACGACCGTCAGGTCGGGTTCGACGAGCTGCTCGGCCAGGCCCGGCATGAGGGCGAGCGTGGCGACGGTGACGTGGCAGCCGGGCACGGCGACGCGACGGGCTCCGGCGAGCCGTTCCCGCTGTCCGGGCAGCTCGGGCAGACCATAGGGCCAGGTCCCCGCGTGCGGGGTGCCGTAGAAGCGTTCCCATGCGGCGGCGTCGTTGAGGCGGAAGTCGGCACCGCAGTCGACGACGAGCACGTCGTCGCCCAGCTGCTGGGCGAGGTCGGCGGACTGCCCGTGCGGCAGGGCGAGGTAGACGACGTCGTGGCCGCGCAGCTCCTCTGCGGTGGTGGGGGCCAGGATCCGGTCGGCCAGGGGCACCAGGTGCGGCTGGTGCCGGATGAGGGGGGTCCCGGCGTTGCTCCCCGCGGTGACCGCGCCGATGGTGATCTCGGGATGCGCCAGAAGCAGGCGCAGCAGCTCGCCCCCCACGTAGCCGCTGGCCCCGGCGATGGCCGCTGTGTATCCCACGGTGGTACCCCCTGATCGAACTGACCGAACTATCATGCATCCGAATGTAAATTTATGCAACCATGTTCGGTGAGGACCCCGCCCGGTGTGGTCGGGGTCTCCTTCGAGGGGCCGTCCGTTGCCTTCCGAAAGCGGTCAGCGACGCGCGATGCGGGTGGCGATACCAGCGAAGCGGGAGGTCTGCGCCCGCTCCTCCGTCCGTGACTCGCGCCGGTCCGCGGTGCGGTAGAGGCCATGGATGACCTGGGTTCCCACCCAACGCAGGGGTTCGGGTTCCCATCCCCGGATCCGATGCCCCACCCAGGGCAGACGCGTCAGGTCGCTCTCTCGGCGCAGGATCAGGTCGCGCAGGGTGCGCCCGGCCAGGTTGCTGGTGGCCACGCCGCTGCCCATGTAACCGCCCGCCCAGCCCAGGCCGGTCTCGGTGTCCATGTGCACGGTCGGGCACCAGTCACGCGGCACGCCCAGCACGCCTGACCAGGCGTGCTCGACCGGGACCTCGGCCGCGTCGGGGAACATGTGGGTGAGCGCCCGCCACAACTCGGCGATGGCCTGCGGCTGGGTGGCCCCGTCCTTGTCATGGGAGGAGCCGAAACGGTGGGGGGCGCTGCGCCCGCCGATCGCGATGCGGTCGTCCGCGGTGCGCTGGGCGTAGACGTAGGAGTGGGCCGTGTCCCCCAGCACCTCGCGTCCCTCCCAGCCGATCTTCTCCCACAGTTGTGCGGGGAGCGGCTCGGTGGCGATCATCGAGGAGTTCACCGGCAGCCACTCGCGTCTTTGTCCGCGCAGCGTGGAGGTGAACCCCTCGGTGGCGCGGACGACGTGGTCGGCGTAGACGGTGCCGTGCTCGGTGACGACCGCGGGACGGGCCGCGCCCTTGCGGGGTCGGATCTCCTCCACCGCCGTGTCCTCGAAGATCGCCACACCCAGGCCCTCCACCACCTCGGCCAGTCCCGTGACCAGTTTGGCGGGCTGCACGCGGGCGGCGTGGGGCGAGTAGGCGGAGGCCACCACGCCCGAGACCGACAGTCTCGGCTCTCGGTCCTCGCTCAGCAGATGGATGTCGTCCGGCCAGTAGCCCCACTCCTGGAGGTACTCGATGTCCTCGGCCAGCCGTTCGGCCTGTGCGGCGTTGGTGGCCACCAGACGCATACCGCCCCGGACGATGTCGGCGTCGACGCCCTCGGCCTCGGTGACCGAGATCACCTCGGTGACAGTGTCCATCATCGCGCGTTGCAGGGCGATCATCGCGGCCTTGCCGTGGGACCGCGCGTAACGTTCACGCGATCCCGCGAACTCGGCGGACAGCCACCCCCCGTTGCGACCCGAGGCGCCGAATCCGGCGAACTCGCGTTCGACCACCGCCACCCGCAGGTCCGGCTGCGCCTTCTTGAGGTAGTAGGCGGTCCACAGGCCGGTGTACCCGGCCCCGACCACGCAGACGTCGTAGTCGGCGGTGCCCGGCAGGGGCGCCCGGCGCTCGGGGAGTCCGATACCGCGGAACCAGAAGGAGATCCCCCCGTTGGCGAAGCGTGAGGATCGGGGAATGGCCCTCATCTGCGCGGCAGTGGTGAACAGTCCCATCTTTCCCCCCGAAACCCTTGAGCTCACGGCCCGCCGACCCACGAACTTCCGCCAACTTACACGGGAACGACAGCTCGTGGGATGTTTTCCCCACCTTCGGGGGCGAAGGCCCCCCGTGGAGAACGGATACGGATGATCACCGTCGCGAGCCCGGCGCACCCTCAGTGACAGGAACTGTCACGAAGCGTGCGTGCGATGGTCGCGAGCCGTCGGACCCCCTCCTCACCGAGGGGCTCCAGCACGTGTTCGCGCAGTCGCTCCACGTGCTTGACGCGCGCCTTGTCGATGAACTCCACGCCTTTGGCGGTGAGCACGGCGTAGACGACGCGCCGGTCGGAGGCGCAGTTCTCCCGCGCCACGTAACCCTCGCGCTCCAGACGGTCCGCGAGCTTGGTGAATCCGCCCGTGCTCAGGCTGACCTCACGCGCCAGCCGACTCATGGGCAACCGGTGGCCCGGGGTGCGCTGTAGGCGGATGAGCACGTCGAACCATGGTCCGGCCATGTCCCTGCCGTCGGGCGTGATCCCGCTGAGGAGCCTGGGCTCGATGAGGGTCATCGCCTCGTGGACCAGCCCCCATGCGGTGATGAGGTCGTCATCGCTCAGCCCCTCCCGTGCACCCACCTCTTCGATCGGTCGTGTACTCATGCTCCGCTCCCTGTCTCACGCGGATGGTCGTCACGCGCATCTTGTTCATAAGAAATATCTTCCCAGTAAACTATACTGGATACAGGGCACGACGCCCAATGCCCCCGCACACGCACCGACCCGGCGTGCGACATCGCACGCCGGGTCGGTCTTGAGACGAGGAACGGAACCGTGCTTCCACGGTCACGCCGCCGCCACCGGTGGAGGCGGCGTGACCGTGGTCAGTGACGAGACGCGACCGCGTCGAGTGCGGCCGCGAGAGTGGAGACCAGGTGATCGATCTGCTCCCAGGTGATGATCAGTGGCGGCGAGACCAGCAGCGCGGTGGGAATCGGCCGTACGATCACCCCCCGGGCACGGGCCTCGGCGAACACCTCCGCCGTGGTGATACCCCTGCGGACAAGGGCCTCCTCCGTGAGTTCCACCGCGCCCATCACCCCGACGCCGGAACGCACCTCGGCCACCAGCGGGTGGCCGGCCAGGCTCCGTAGCGCACCGTCCAGCTGCCGTTCCACCTCCAGTGACACCGTGAACAGGTCCTCCCGCTCCAGGATGTCCAGGTTGGCCATCGCGGCGGTGCAGGCCGTCGGGTGCCCCGCGTAGGTGGTCCCGTGCATGAACGGGTTCCCCTCACCGTTGTAGAAGGGGTCGGCCACCCGTCCGCCGACCACGACGCCTCCCAGGGGCAGGTATCCGCTGGAGACGCCCTTGGCGAAGACGATCATGTCCGGGTCGACCCCGAAGCGCTCGATCCCGAACCAGTTGCCCATGCGTCCGAACCCGCAGATGACGCTGTCGACGACGAACAGCACGCCGTACCTGTGGCAGATCCTGGACACCTCGGCGAAGTAGCCCTCCTGCGGTGGGAACACTCCGCCCGCTCCGACCACCGGCTCGGCGAAGAAGGCCGCCACCCGTTCGGGTCCCACCCGTAGGATCTCCGCCTCCAACGCCGCAGCCGAGTCGTGGGGCACCACCGAGGTGTCCTCGACCAGCCTGCCGTAGCCGCTGCGGAACCGGTCCATGCCGGAGATGCTCGTCCCGAAGCCGTGCAGGCCGTGGTAACCGCCGGTCCGGCTGATCAGGTGCGTGCGTCCGGGTTGCCCCGTCACGGCCCAGTACCGCCGTGCCAGCTTGGCGGCGGTGTCGATGGACTCCCCTCCTCCACAGGTCAGGATGACCCTGGGATCGGCGACGGGGGCGTGCGCGGACAGACGCTCACTGAGCTCCACCGCGGGCCGGTTGGAGAAGTCCCCGTAGACGGTGTAGGCGTCCAGGGTGCTGATCTGACGGTGGACCGCGTCCGCGATCTCGGTTCGGCCGTGGCCGACATTGCAGTACCAGAGGCTGGCCGTACCGTCCAGGTACCGGTCTCCGGAGGCGTCCCAGAGCCACACGCCCTCGGCGCGCTCCACCACGAACTCCGGCCCCTTGGTGACGGTGTTCATATCGCAGAAGGTGTGCCAGAGGCGGCTGGGCTCCCGGTGCTCCCGGGAGGACAGTGCGGACGAGACAACCGTTTCGGTCATATGGCGACCTCCGAGCCGTGTCATGCGCGAGAGCGCAGCGGAAAACTCAGGTTGATCCGACCTGCACCCGGGCGTCCGATGGTGTCAGGTGCTTGCAGGCTAAGCGTGAGACCCTTCTCACAGCAAGAGACAAAACGAAGATTCATCCCCCGAAACATCGACTTCATTCCGGCTACCCCGCGGCCCTGCTCACAAACCCCTGTCTGTACAGGAAGAACACGGCGAAAAAATTCTTGGATCCGGCCGTCGGAACAGAGTTTTGAGCAGCGGACCGGGCGGTGGAACGCCCCCGAAAGGAGAAGGGGCCGGCCACCCCCGAAGGGATGACCGGCCCCCGCCGACACCCATGGCTCAGCCGCGCAGAACGGCTCCGGTACGCTCGGCGGCCACGGCGACGGCCGCATCGCGCGCGGCTCCCGCCTCCTCGGCCGTCAGTGTCCGGTCCTCGGCCCGGAAGCGTAGGGCGAAGGCCACCGACTTGCGGCCCTCATCGACCTGCTCTCCGGTGTAGACGTCGAACAGGCGCACGCTCTCCAGCAGCTCGCCCGCCCCCTCGGCCAGGGCCTCGCTGATCCGTTCCACCGGCACCGAGTCGTCCACGACCAGGGCCACGTCCTGGGTGGCCACCGGATAGGTGGACACCCGGGGCGCGACGACCGGTGTGCGGGCCCTCTCGATCCGGTCGAGTTCGACCTCCATCGCCGCCGTGCGCTCGGGCAGACCGAACGCCTTGACGGCGCGCGGGTGCAGCTCACCGGCGTGGCCGACGAGCAGACGTTCGCCGTCCACCCGCACGTACAGTGCGGCGCAGCGACCCGGATGCCACGGTGTGCGCTGCGCGGCCTCCACCTCCAGTTCCACTCCGGCCACCCGGGCGATGTCGCGGGCCGCCTGGATCGCGTCCGCCCAGAGCGCCTCTCGGCCCGGTCCCCACCACCCGGCGCGCTCGACCTGGCCGGCGATCACCACGCCCACCCGGCGCGGCTGCTCGGGCAGGGCGGCGTCGATCAGGGCCAGTTCGTCGGCACCGGGAGCACGGTCCACCGGCAGGATCGGGGCGGGGGGCGCGTCCGGCCTGGGCCGGTAGACGAGTCCCATCTCGTACAGGGCCACGTCGTTCATGCCGCGGCCCACGTTGCGCGCCAGGGCCTTGAACAGGCCGGGCAGCAGCGTGGTGCGCAGCATCGGCTCACCGTCGTTGAGCGGGTTGGCCAGGCGCAGTGCGCTCCTGCGGTCGTCGTCGGACGCCAACTGGAGCCCGTCCAGGTCGCGCTCTCCGAGGAAGGGATAGTTCAACACCTCGTGGAAGCCGACGTCGGCCAGGACGCGTCCCACCGCACGCCGCAGGCGCTGGCTCGACGTCAGGCCCCGGCCGGAGGCACGCGGACGGATCGAGGGGATGTTCTCATAGCCCTCGAAACGGATGACCTCCTCCGCCAGATCGTTGGGATCGGTGAGGTCGGGCCGCCACGTGGGCGGGACGGCCCTCACCACGTCGCCGTCGGTCTCCACGGCGCAGCCGATGGCCCGCAGCCACTTCTGCGTGGTGCCCTCGGGGTAGTCCACCCCCGCGACGGACCCGGCGTGGGAGGCCTTCACGGTGATCGGCCGCCGCTTCGTGGTCCGGTCCAGGTCCGTGTAGGCGCTCTCGACCGTGGCACCGCCCAACTCCGCGAGCAGCTCGACCGCACGGGTGGCGGCGGCCAACTGCACGGCCGAGTCCACGCCGCGCTCGAACCGGCGGGAGGCCTCGGAGGAGAGCTGGTGCCGCCGCGAGGCGCGGGCGATGCGCCGGGTGTCGAAGTGGGCGGCCTCGATGAGCACCTCGCTGGAGGTCAGGCCGATCTCCGTGTCCACACCGCCCATGACACCGGCGAGCGCCTGCGCCCCCGTGTCGTCGGCGATGACGATGTCGTCGGGGTCCAAGGAACGCTGGACGTGGTCGAGGGTCTCCAGCTTCTCCCCCGCCGTCGCGGCGCGCACCGCGACGGTACCGCTCAGTCGCTCCCGGTCCCAGGCGTGCAGTGGCTGCCCCAGTTCCAGCATGACGTAGTTGGTGACGTCCACGGCGAGGGAGACGGGGCGCACACCGCTCTGGTGCAGTCGGCGTTTCATCCACAGCGGGGTGGGCGCCTCCGGGTCGAAGCCTGAGGCGCCGCGCAGCACGAGCCGGTCGGCCAGTTCCGGATCCTCGATCCGACCGGGGTGCCCCTCACCGGTGGGTCGGGGAACGTCCATGTCGGCCGGATCGTGGAAGTCCACCCCGTACAGCGCGGCCGTGTCGCGTGCCACGCCGCGTATCGACAGCGCGTAACCGCGGTCGGGGGTCACGGCGATGTCCAGGACGTCCTCGCGCAACCCGAGCGGGCCGATCGCGTCCTCGCCGACCTGACCGAAACCCTCGGGGAGGACGACGATACCGGTGTGGTCCTCCCACAGGCCCAGTTCGGAGGCCGAGCAGATCATGCCCTCCGACATCCTGCCGTAGGTCTTGCGGGCACCGATCCTGAAGCCCCCGGGCAGTTCGGCGCCGGGCAGGCAGACCACGACGAGGTCGCCCTCGGAGAAGTTACGGGCGCCGCAGACGATCTCCTGGGGCTCACCGGTCCCGTTGGCCCGGCCCACGTCCACCGTGCAGAAGCGGATGGGCTTCTTGAATCCGGTGAGCTCCTCGATGGTGAGCACCTTGCCGTAGACGATGGGACCGGTGATGTCGGCGCCGAGCGCGTCGACGGTCTCCACCTCCAGACCCGCCAGGGTGAGGCGGTCGGCGAGCCGCCTGGCGGTGACCTCGGCCGGAAGGTCGACGTACTCCCGCAGCCAGGTAAGGGGGACGCGCATCAGTTCTCACTCCCGAACGCCGAGGCGAAACGGATGTCGCCCTCGACCATGTCGTGCATGTCGCGCACACCGTACGCGAACATCAGTGTCCGTTCGATTCCCAGTCCGAAGGCCCAACCCGTGTAGACCTCGGGGTCCACCCCCGCGGCGGTGAGCACACGGGGATTGACCACACCGCAGCCGCCGATCTCGATCCAGCCCTCACTGGAGCAGGTGCGGCACGCCGCGTCCGGGTCGCCCACCGAGGCGCCCCGACACACGAAGCACTCCATGTCCACCTCGGCGGACGGCTCGGTGAACGGGAAGTAGGAGGCGCGGAAACGGGTCCGCAGCCCCTTTCCGAACACGCCCTCCACGTAGGCGTCGATGGCGCCACGCAGGTGGGCCAGGGTGATGCCGCGGTCCACGACCAGGCCCTCCAACTGGTGGAAGACCGGGCTGTGGGTGGCGTCGAGCTCGTCCGTACGGAAGGTCTTTCCGGGTGCCACCACGTACACCGGCAGCTCTCGCGTCAGCAGGGCGCGCACCTGCACCGGTGAGGTGTGGGTGCGCAGGACCAGACCGGACTCGCCACCGTCGGGTCCCTCCACGAAGAAGGTGTCCTGCATGGTGCGGGCGGGATGGTCGGGCAGGAAGTTCAGGGCGTCGAAGTTGAACCACTCGGCCTCGACCTCGGGTCCCTCGGCGATCTCGAAGCCCATGCCCACGAAGAGGTCGGCCACGCGTTCGGCGACGGTGGTCAGCGGGTGGCGGGCGCCGCGCGGGGCCCGGTCCCAGGGCAGGGTGACGTCGACGCGCTCCTCGATGAGGACCCGCTCGTCACGTTCGGCCTCCAGAACGGCCTGACGCTCCTTGAGGGCCTGGCCGACGTCACGCCGGGCACCGCCTACGCGCTTTCCCGCCTCGGCCTTGGCGGCCGGAGGCAGAGCCCCGATCTCCCTGTTGGCCAAAGCCAGCGGGGAGCGGTCCGACGCGTGCGCGAGCCGGACCTCCTTGAGTTCGGCGAGGTCGGCGGCGGCCTCGATGGCGGCCAGGGCCTCCTCGCGCATGCGGGCGACCTCGTCGGGGTGCAGGGGGGTCACCTCGACCGGGTCGAAGGAACTGTTCGGTGCAGACATGGTTGGTTGCCTCGCCGCTCCCATCCCCGACCAGAACAGCGGGACAGGCGGCAGATCATGTGGTCCGCGGCGGCGCGGACGAAGCCGACAGAGAAAGCAGGCGGATGACGGGCATGCCCGTGAAAAGAATCTGGTCGCGGGGCCTGGGGCACGCCGTGGCGCCCACCGGGAGGGTCTGGAGGGTCCGAAGAGGCTTCAGACGAACTCAGGCGTCCCGGCGGGCATGGTAAATCGGAACTCCGCGCCACCGCTGGGGGCGCGTCCGACGGTGATCGTGCCGCCGTGGGCCTCGACGAGGCCCTTGACGATGAACAGCCCCAGGCCGGTCCCGCTCCGACGCTTACTGCGCCAGAACTGGCGGAAGACGCGCGGAATGGTCTCGGGCGCTATGCCCTGGCCCTCGTCGCGCACCGACACCGCTGCCCCTCCTTCACACGGCTCGATCACGATACTGACAGTACCAGCGCCGTGCCGCACACCGTTTTCCACCAGGTTCGACAGGATCTGCTCGATCTTGTCGGCGTCCAGCCACATGCGCGGGAGTTCACCGCGTGTCTCGACCCGGAAACGTTCCTCGGGTTCGCCCGAGGCCACGCGCCCGGCCACGACACGGCGCACGGCCTCGGGAAGGTCGACGATCTGGCGGCGCACCTCCAGGCGGCCCGACTCGATGCGGGAGACGTCGAGCAGGTCGTGGATGAGGCGGGTGACACGGTCGGCGTCGGCGTTGACCGTCTCCAACATGAACAGTTTCTGCTTGTCGGTGAGCCTCTCCCACTTGGTGAGCAGGGTGGAGGTGAAGCCCTTGACGCTGGTCAGCGGTGAACGGAGCTCGTGGGCGACCTCCGACACCAGGTCGGCGCGGCTGCGCTCGGCGTGCGCGGAGGCGTCCCGCAGGGTGACGACCAGGCGGACCAGTTCTCCTCCCGGGCGGGCGCGCACGTAGCGCGCGGCGACCAGGAGTTCCCGGTCGTCGGGCAGCAGCAGGGTCCTCTCGGGCTGACGTACGCGGTCGCGCGCACCGTGGTAGGGGTCGCTGGCCTCCCACCAGTCGTTGCCGTCCTGCCCCAGCAACGGAAGAACGGCTCGGTAGTCGCGCCCCAGGGCCGACTCGGGAGGGATGCCGACGAGCTGCGCCGCGTGGGAGTTGAAGAGCACGACGCGTCCGCGGGCGTCGGCCACGACCACCCCGTCCGGCAGGTCGTCGGGGTGCAGGGGTGTGCCGCCGGACCCCAACGGGGCCTCGCCGATCTCCCACAGGGCGGTGGCCTGACCGTCGGGGCGTTTCCGTGGGGTGGAAGGGCGGACCCGATCGCCGGCGGGGGCCTCGGTGTCGGGACCCGTCCCGCGTCCGGAGTCGCCCGGAGGGTGCGCGGCACCGCCGCCCGCGTCCTTCGCCGGGTGGTCCACCTGCCGGCCGCTGCCCACGCCTCTCTCCGCTCCCCTTGAAGGTCCCCGACCACAGGCTCCTGGGTCAAGGACCGCTGACCGGTGGCCGACCCCCGTGGGCACCACCGCAGGTTCTCTACCCTGCACTTCCACCTGGTACGCCTCGCTGCCCGGCGAGCGAGGATCCGGCGGGAGAAGAGCGTACAGGTCCCTCCCTGGCGGTCCTCCGCCCGCTGGGATCGTGGACCGGAACGTACGGCGTGTACTCACGCGGTGTCGTCAAGCCTGCCGGTCCGTACCGGCCCGGCACAGCGCCCCGCCCATGATGCGGGTGGACGCGGCGGAGTCTACGCACGATCCGCATGAACCTTCCGCGATCCCCGTACCGGAACCCTATAGGCATCCTGCGCATGTGCACGTGCATTTCGGATGGTTCGGGAGGCGTGGACACCTCCGTGTTCCCGGATACGGCCCCCGCTCCGGGGGCGGCGCGGGCCGTCGGGAAGGTCACTCACGGTGATCCGCCCGGGGATGAGCTGGAATGATCCGAAGGCACCCGGAGAGGTTCAGGGGCGCCGCTGCTGTCGCGCGGTGGTGTACAGGCACACGGCTGCGGCCGTGGCCAGATTCAGGCTTTCGGCCCCGCCGTAGATGGGCACGCTGACCGCCCCGTCGGTCAGGCCGATCGTCTCCTCGGGCAGACCCCAGGCCTCGTTGCCGAACACCCATCCGACGGGGCCGTCCAGGTCGCCGGAGTCGGCGACGGCGTGCAGATCGCGTGGCCCACTGCCGTCCGCTGCCCACACCCGTGCGCCCGCCCCGCGGAGGAAGTCGACGGCGCGCGCCACCGGAACCCCCACGACCACGGGCAGATGGAACAGGCTTCCAGCGGAGGCCCGCACACACTTGCCGTTGTAGGGGTCGACGGAGGCGTCGGTGAAGATCACCGCGTCGGCTCCCGCCGCGTCGGCCGTACGCAGGACCGTGCCCGCGTTACCCGGGTCCCTCACGTGGGAGAGGACGGCCACCATACGCACCTCGCGGACGTCCTCCAAGGGGACGTCGACGAACTCGCAGACCGCGATGACGCCCTGGGGGGTCACTGTCTGGGCCAGCTCCGACATCACGTCCAGGGTCACCCTGTGGGTGGGCACCCCCACCGTGCGGGCCGCGTCCAACAGTTCGATGTGACGCCGCATGGCCTCCGCCGTGGCGTAGACCTCCACGACCACGGGGGGCGTCCCCCGTCTCCGCCCACCGCCGCCCGCAGCGCCCAGGGCCTCTCGCACCGCCTGCGGCCCTTCGGCCAGGAAGCGTCGCTCACGCTGACGGAAGGTGCGTTTGGCGAGCCGCCGAACCCCCTTGATCCTGGGCGACCGGATACTCGTGAATTCGTGGCTCGCCATCGCTGAACCGTTCTAGGCCGCGGCCTCGGCCGGAAGGGCCTTACGGGCCGTCTCCACCAGGCTCGCGAAGGCGGCCTCGTCGTTGACCGCGAGCTCGGCGAGCATGCGGCGGTCGACCTCGACACCGGCCAGCTTCAGACCCTGCATGAAACGGTTGTAGGTCAGGCCGTGGGCTCGGGAGGCGGCGTTGATGCGCTGGATCCACAGGCGACGGAACTGGCCCTTACGGTCCTTGCGGTCCCGGTAGGCGTAGGTCATCGAGTGGAGCATCTGCTCCTTGGCCTTGCGGTACAGGCGCGAACGCTGACCGCGGTAGCCGCTCGCCCGGTCGAGAACGACCTTGCGCTTCTTCTTGGCGTTGAGAGCCCGCTTCACGCGTGCCACTGGAACTCCCTAGTTGTCTCTTACGGCGCGCATGGCGCGCCAATCAGCCCGACTCCGCGGAGCCCGGCGACCATGTTGCCTGGTGTGGTTCCCTGCCGAGGGCCGTCACCGCGCCGACTGTGCCCGGCACATGGGCGCTCCCGGAGGAAGAGGTGCGGACCTACCTGCCGAGCAGCTTGCGCATGCTCTTGGTGTCCGCGGGAGAGACCACGGCCTCCTTGCCCAGCCTGCGCTTACGCTTGGAGGTCTTGTGCTCGAGAATGTGGTTCTTGTTGGCACGGCGGCGCACGAGCTTGCCGGAGCCGGTGACCTTGAAACGGTCCTTGGCCCCACTGTGGGTCTTGTTCTTCGGCATGTCGCCGTCGTCTCCTACTCCGTCGGTGTGTCGTCCGTCCGAGGACGGACGACACGGTTCTTCCGCTGCTCTGGCGGAACCCATGTACACCGAATCCGCATCCGGCCCCTACGCGCACAGCCCACCCACCACCCGGCGCCTTCCCGGCGACCGGGCGGTGGGGGACTTCCCGTGGCTAGGCGCCCGAGTTCTGCTCTCGGCGGGACTTGTCCCCCGCCGCGCGGGCTTCGGCCTTGTGCTCGGACCGCCGCTTGTGCGGACCGATCACCATGACCATGTTGCGGCCGTCCTGCTTGGGCTGCGACTCCACGGTGCCAAGATCCTGAACGTCCTCGGCCAGCCTCGCCAGCAGTCGGCGCCCCAGCTCCGGCCGGGACTGCTCGCGACCGCGGAACATGATCGTCACCTTGACCTTGTCCCCGCCCTTGAGGAACCGCACCACGTGACCCTTCTTGGTCTCGTAGTCGTGCGGGTCGATCTTCGGACGGAGCTTGATCTCCTTGATGATCGTGTTCGACTGGTTCTTGCGCGACTCGCGGGCCTTGACCGCGGACTCATACTTGAACTTGCCGTAGTCCATCAGCTTGGCGACCGGCGGGCGCGCGGTCGGGGCGACCTCGACCAGGTCGAGGTCGGACTCCTGGGCCAGACGCAGGGCGTCCTGCACGGAGACTATTCCGACCTGTTCACCATTGGGTCCGACGAGACGGACCTCGGGCACCCGGATTCGGTCATTGATGCGGGGCTCGGCGCTGATGGGACCCCTCCCTAGCTTTCTCGGATTATCTGGGAACGGTCGTCCACCGGACGGTGGTCGACCCTGCGGGGCGAGTCGCCCTCGTCCTTCAGGGCCACTCGTCCTTGTCGGGGTCCACATACAGCAAAACCCCGCCAGCGTGTGCAAACGGGGTGATCCGATCGGTCGTTCTCGGCGCGAGCGAACGCGCGCACCAGGAGCCCAGGACGCGGGCCCCGGTGAACCAAGCGCGAGGCGCTCGATCGCCGGACCGGAACCTGCGCGGGCCGTACCCGGCAGGTGGGAGGATCATCTCCGCTTGCGGCTCCGGTGTGCGACACACCGGAGCAAGTCGATAATCCATCGTACCAGGGGTCGATCCCCCGTGCGTCCACCGTCTCCGCTCGAAGTCGGGCGCGAGCGGCGCGAGCGGGCCCAAGACCCGCTCAGCCGCCCCCGCTCCGGCGGGCCAGCTCGGCCTCGCCCGCCTCACGCATGGCCTTCACCGGGACGTCGTCGACGCCCGTCATCAGCCGGACCTGCTCCACGGCCTGGTGCAGCAACATGGGGAACCCACCGACCACACGGCCCCCACGCGCGGCGACGGCCGCGGCGACGCGGGTGGGCCAGGGCGCGTAGACGACGTCGAACAGGTCGGCACGGGATGCGGCGACCAGGTCGGCATAGCGGTCGGCGGCACCCGAGGGCAGGGAGGAGACCACCAGGTCCACGTCCAGCCGCTCCCCCGCTTCCGAGAGCGTCCCGACCTCCAGCGGATGGCCGATCCTCCGTGCGGCGGCGACCAGGTCCTCGGTACGTCGGGGGTCGCGTACCAGCACGGTGACCGGAGAGGACAGGCCCAGCGAGACCAACGCGGCCAGCGCGGAGGCCGCGGTGGCTCCGGCCCCCAGGATGACCGCGCTGCGCGGTGCGCCCACCCCGGCCTCCGTCAGGGCCTCGGCGATGCCCGCCACGTCGGTGTTGTGGGCCTGCCAGTCCCCGCCCCGACGAACGAGGGTGTTGGCACCGCCCACGCGCCGGGACAGATCGCTGACCGTGTCGGCCAGGTCCAGGGCACGGCGTTTGAGGGGCATGGTCAGGGACAGACCCGCCCACTCGTCTCCGAGCCCGCCGAGGAAGGCGGCGAGCTCTTCCTCAGCGCACTCGTGCATTCCGTAGGACCACTCGTCCAGGCCCATCGCCGTGTAGGCGGCGGTGTGCAGGACCGGTGAGAGCGAGTGGGCCACAGGTGAGCCCAGTACCGCGGCACGCACGCGTGACCGTCCCTTCTTCCCTACCATTCGGACTGGTGCTCGGCCACCATCTCGTTGTGCTCCTCCAGGGTGGTGGAGAAGCCGGTCGTACCGTTCTCGGGATCGACGAGGGCGAAGTAGAGGTAGTCCACGTCGGCCGGTTCCAGCGCCGCCTCGATCGCGACCTTGCCGGGGGGAACGAACGGTCCGGCGGGGAGGCCGACCATACCGTAGGTGCTGTAACCACGAGGATCGGACTCACAGGACGCACGCTGTTCGTTGTTCAGGTACGTGCCCTTCTCACCCAGGACGTAGAAACAGGTGCTGTCCATCTGGAGTTCCATGTCCAACTCCAGGCGGTTGTGCACGACCGCCGAGATGAGGGGCATGTCCTCCTCCGTGCCGGTCTCGGCCTGGATGATGGACGCGATCGCCATGATCTCGTTGGCGTCGCGACCGAGTTCGGCGGCCTGCGCCTCCAGGTCCAGTTCCTCGGCGACCTGGTGGAACTGCGCGACCATGGTACGCAGCACCGTCCCGGCCTCTGTTCCGGAGTCGAACCGATAGGTCTCGGGGAACAGGTACCCCTCGGGGCCTTGGGTCGCGTATTCGGGCAGGCCCAGCGACTCGACGTCGGCGTAGGCCTCCTCGAAGTCGGACACGGGGATGCCCAGCTCGTCGGAGAGGTGCTGGAAGATCTCCTCCGACCTCAACCCCTCGGGGATGGTGACACGTCCACCGAGGCGGTTGGCGGGGTCGAGCAGCGCGGCCACGGCGGCCGCCCCGCTCATCCCCCGGGCCAGGGAGTAGCTGCCCGGGACGAGACCGTCGCCGAGTTCCTCGGGCGGGACGTCCTCCAACGCGTTGGTGAACGCGCGCCTGCTGGCCACCACACCGAGATCGGCGAGGTTGGCCCCCACGACCGCTCCGCTGTCGTCCTGCTCGATGACGAGGATGACCTCGCCACTGCCCTGTCCCTCGAAGTCGGGCGGGAAGACGTAGGTGCGTACGACGCCGTAGCCGCCGCCCACGATCCCCAGGAGGAGGACCAGGGCCAGCACGATCATCAGGGTCTTGTTCCTGCGGTGGCGGTCCCTGCCGGCCTTGCCGGCGTTGGCGCGGGCACGCTTGAGCTCCTTGGCCTTCTTACGGCTGCGTCGGCCGCCGCCGTAGGCCTCGGCGAGGTCGGCGAGGTTGGGCTCCTCGTACTGGTACTCCTCCGTCTCCTCCTCGGGCTCCTCCCGCCGTCCGCGCCTGCGCCGGCCCCCGCGGCGTCCGCGGGGTTCCTCGTCCTCCTCCGTCGAACGCGCGCGACGGCTACGGCGGCCACGCGGCTCGGGCTCCTCCTCCGGGGCGCTCGCCTCGAACGCTCCGGTGTCGGGACCCCCGTCCGCGTCAGGATCCGGGGTCCGGGAGAACGCCTCCTCCGACCGATCGGCACGCTCGGCCCGCGAACGGCGGCCACGACGTCTCGCGGGGCGTCCGTCGAGTTCGTCGAACGCTCCGCCTTCGGCGCCCGTGTCCGCGTCGGGCCCGGGCACCTCGGCGGGCGTCTCCTCCGAGCGGCCGGCCCGCGAACGACGACCACGACGTGGCGAGGGCTCCTCCTCCACGGCCGCGAAGGCACCGGTGTCGGCGGAGCTGTTCACGCCGGGGAAGCTCCCCGAGAAGGTGTCCTCGTCCTCGGGGACATCGTCGAAGAAACCACCGCTGGGCTCGTCGTCACGCCGTGAGCGCTTACGACGTCCCCGACGTCCCTGAGGCTGCTCTTCGGGCGGCGTCGTCTCGGAGTCGGCGATGGGGGTCGCTCGCCTGCGCCGGCCTCCGCGACCGACCGGACCGGTGTCCTCCTCCCGGACACGGTCGGGCCCCGATTCGCCGTCCGGACGAGCCCGACGACCACGGCGAGGCGGCCCTTCCGCTCCCGAGGCCTGCCGGGCCTCGGGCCGGGGCGGAGCGGTGCTCTCCCCCAGGTTGGCGAGGGCCGCCAACGCGTCCTGGGTCGGGTCGGAGGCGGGGGGACCGTGCGGAGGGGCCGCGCCGGAAGGGGGCGGAGAGGCCGGAGAGGGCGCACCGTGCATGGGCGGAGCGGTCATATCGGGTCCGGGCCCGCCCGGGGATCGACGGGCCTCGGAACGCGCGGCCCGTCCACCGCGCAGCGCGTCGGCGGCACCGAAGCGCCGGGGCGGGGCCGCGGGGCCGGGGGGTTCGGCGTGACGGCGCCCGGGCGGCGGGGACGCGGGGTCCAGCGGGTCGTACTCCTGAGCGCCGCGGGGCGCGTATCCGGACGCGCGGAACTCACCTGTGGTGGGACCACCGAACCCGCCCGGACCCTGGTCCCAGGCGGGGGGCTCGGGACGTGCCCTTCGCCCGCGGGGGGGCTGGGGGTCGCCGAGCGGGTCGTGGTCATGACCGCGCTCGTGGCGGGGGTGCCCACGATAGGGATCGTCGGGGTAGTCATCCCTGTCGTTCATTCTTCTCCCTGGCTGGAGCGGACGATCTCGCCCGGGGGATGGCCTGTTGACCGTTCCTGGTCCAAGGCACTCTGGAGGAGCACTGTGGCGGCGGCCTGGTCGATGACCGATCTGCGGGCCCGTCCGCCCTTGGCTCCTCGCTTGGCGAAGGAACCTCCGGAGAGCAGTTGCTCCTGGGCGGTCACCGTGGTGAGGCGTTCGTCGACCAGGCGGACGGGGACGGGGTGCAGGAGTTCGGCGAGCGTGTTCGCGAACTCCCTCGCCGAACGCGCCGCCGGGCCTTCCCGGCCTGACAGTGAGGCAGGGTAGCCCACGATGACCTCCCGCGCCTCCCGCTCCAGGACCAGCAGGGCGATCCGCTGGAGATCTCCTCTGCCACGCGGAATCGTTTCGACCGGGCTGGCGAGCATACCGCTCGGATCGCTGGCGGCGACTCCGATACGGGCGTTACCGGGGTCCACGGCCAGGCGTACACCGTGCCTCAAGAGGACCTCTCCCCCGGACCGGGGACGGTGCACGGGCGTGCCGTGCCGTTGACGGCACGGCACCGCGGTCGGGAAATCCTCAACACGGTGGTCCTGTTCATCAGCTGGGTCGCGGGGGAGCCCGCACAGACAGCCGTGGGATCGGCTGCGACGCGCCACAGTATGCCCGATGCGGGCGGTGCACGACCTCGGAGGCAGCCGCCGCGTGGGGCCACGTGTCACTCCGAACGCCTGGCAGGGGGCTGCCTCGGCATGGTCGGGGTCGGACGCGCTCGGTCCGAGTGTAAAACACTTCGGAGCCGCTCCGACTCCGACCGGAACCGGAACGGCCCTCGACCGGGACCCTTTCGGGGCCTGCGCCCCGTCGTCACCGGATCGCACCGCCTGGACCCTCGTGTCCACGGGCGGTGGAATTCTCCACATCATCACAGACAGCGACATTACAGATTCGCTGTGCCTATCTGCGGAATTTCGCCCCTCGTGTCACGAAATGGACACAAGGGGGGATGACGTGGAGCCCACACGAAGGCGTGTACGGCGCCGAGCCCGGCCACCGCACACGCCCCCTGGAACGGTCAGCCCCTGGCCACGCGCTCCTCCACCGCACGCAGGGCCTCGTCGACCTTGCCGGGGTCGCTGCCGCCCCCCTGGGCGATGTCGGGCCTGCCCCCGCCACCACCACCGAGCGCGCGGGCCGCGACGCCCACCAACTCGCCCGCCTTGATCCCGGCCTTCTGCGCGGCCTTGTTCACCGCGATCACCACGACAGGGCGGTCCTTGGGCACCGCGGTCATCGCCACGACCACGGGCCCGTCCTCACCCAGACGTCCGCGCACGTCCATCACCAGCTTGCGCAGATCGTCGCCACTGGCGCCCTCCGGCGCCGGGGAGGCCACGACCAGCGTGTCGCCGTGGCGGCGTGCGCCCTCGGCGAGCGGACCGGCCGCCTGGAGCACCTGCGAGGCACGCAGCTTCTCGATCTCCTTCTCCGCCGCGCGCAGCCGGGAGAGCATGGAGTCGATACGCTCGGGCAGTTCCTCCCTCGGCGCCTTGAGCTGTTCGGAGAGCCGGCCGACCAGGGCCGACTCCCTGGACAGTCGTCGGAACGCGTCCACTCCCACGGCCGCCTCCACGCGCCGCACCCCGGAGCCGATGGAGGACTCCCCCAGGAGTTTGACGATGCCCAACCTGGCCGTGGAGGGCACGTGGGTGCCACCGCACAGCTCGATGGAGTAGTCGCTCATCTCCACCACGCGCACACGGTCGCCGTACTTCTCACCGAACATGGCCAGGGCGCCCATCCTCAGCGCCTCGTCCAGGCCCCTCTCCTGGCTCTGGACCGGGATGTCCCCGGCCAGGACGGTGTTGACCTCCTCCTCGACCTCCGTCAGGCGATCGTCGCCCAGCGCGTGGTCGGCGGTGAAGTCGAACCGCAGGTGACCGGGACGGTTCTCCGAGCCCGCCTGTCCCGCCGAGGGGCCCAGGGAGTTGCGCAACGCCGCGTGGAGGAGGTGGGTGGCCGAATGCGAACGCTCGATGGCGTGGCGGCGGCCGGTGTCGATGGTGGCGTGCGCGGTGTCGTCCAGAACGACCTCACCCGAACGGACGGTGCCACGGTGCACGAACAGGCCGGGCAGGGGCTTTTGCACGTCCTCCACGTCCACGACGCCGCGTCCGTCCACGGTCAGCGTGCCGGTGTCGGCGAGCTGGCCGCCGCTCTCGGCGTAGAACGGGGTGCGGTCGAGGATGATCTCGACCTTGTCGCCCGCACGGGCCACGGGCACGGAGGCGCCGTCGACGACCATGCCCTTGATCTGGGACTCGCTCTCGGCGTCGGTGTAGCCGAGGAAGTCGGTCGCCCCCGCGCCCTCCAGCAACCGTCCGTACAGCGAGATGTCGGCGTTGCCGAGCTTCTTGGCCTTGGCGTCGGCCTTGGCGGTGTCCTTCTGGCGCTGCATGAGCTCGCGGAAGGCCTTCTCGTCCACCGACAGACCCTGCTCGGCCGCCATCTCCAGGGTCAGGTCGATGGGGAAGCCATAGGTGTCGTGCAGTTGGAAGGCGTCCGCGCCGGAGAAGACGGTGCCGCCCGCGGCACGGGTACGCTCGGCCACCCGGCCGAACAGGGTCGTCCCCGCGCGCAGGGTGTCGGCGAAGTTCTTCTCCTCGGTGTCGATCA
Source organism: Nocardiopsis sp. ATB16-24 (assembly GCF_030271535.1). Classification (GTDB taxonomy): domain Bacteria; phylum Actinomycetota; class Actinomycetes; order Streptosporangiales; family Streptosporangiaceae; genus Nocardiopsis. Next base: position 40,450 of record NZ_JASCXJ010000001.1, read on the forward strand.
CCCCGTGGATGGTCTCGGCCTTGTCCAGCAGTTCGGGGTAGATGTCCTTCATCGCGTCGATGCTGACCTCGGTCAGCTCGTGGAGGAAGGCCGTGTCACCACCCGACAGCAGGCGTAGGTTGCGGATGGAGCGGCGCAGGATGCGGCGCAGAACGTATCCGGCCTTCTCGTTGCCGGGCTTGACCCCGTCACCGACGAGCATGACGGCACTGCGCACGTGGTCGGCGACCACACGGAGCATGACGTCCTGCTCCTCATTCTCGCCGTATCGGGTACCGGTGAGATCGGCCGCGCGGTGCAGGACACGACCGATGATGTCGGTCTCGTAGATGTTGTCGACGCCCTGCATGACCGCCGCGAGGCGCTCCAGACCCATCCCCGTGTCGATGTTCCTCTTCGGCAGCTCGCCGAGGATCGGGTAGTCCTTGCCGCTGCCCTCGCCCCGCTCGTACTGCATGAAGACGAGGTTCCAGATCTCGACGTAGCGGTCCTCGTCCGCCGCAGGGCCTCCCTCGGCTCCGTAGGCGGGACCACGGTCGTAGAAGATCTCCGAGCAGGGGCCACAGGGACCGGGCACGCCCATGTCCCAGTAGTTCTCCTCCTTGCCCAGGCGCTGGATGCGCTCGGGGCGCACTCCCACCTTGTCCCGCCAGATGGCCTCGGCCTCGTCGTCGTCCAGGTAGACGGTGACCCACAGCTTCTCCGGATCGATCCCGAAGCCGCCCTGGTCGACGGGGGTGGTGATGAGCTCCCACGCCAGCGGGATGGCCCTCTCCTTGAAGTAGTCGCCGAAGGAGAAGTTGCCCAGCATCTGGAAGAAGGTGGCGTGCCGGGAGGTCTTGCCGACCTCCTCGATGTCGATGGTGCGGATGCACTTTTGGACACTGGCGACGGTGCTGTGGGGAGGAGTGCGCTCGCCCAGGAAATAGGGCTTGAACGGGACCATGCCCGCCGGCACCAGCAGCAACGTGGGGTCCTCGGCGATGAGGCTTGCCGAGGGCACCACGGTGTGTCCGTTCTTCTCGAAGAAACCGAGGAAGCGGCGCGCGATCTCTGCCGTCTCCATTGATGCCCTCCTGTAATGGCTCCGCCGCCCGGAGCAAGGTGTCCGTCCCGACGTGGGACCGTTTCACGTGTGGTCGATAAGGGCCCATCGTAGAGGGGATCGCCACTCTGACGCGCACGGTTCATGGGAGGCCGCCGGTGCTTTCCGCCTCCGGACGACGGCGACGGCCTGGTCGTTCCCAGGCTATCGCCGCCGCCCACCGCCCCACCTCGGGCGAACGTGGTCATGGCGGGTGGTCCTCCCGGGCCCTCGGCGTGGGCCTCGGGGCGATCATCGCGGCGACGAGGGTCGGCGGAGCCGGAAGGGTCGGTCACCGCGAACGACCATGAGGGAGGAGGGGCGACGTCACACCGTGGAAGACGACGACGCTTCGGAACGGCTCCCACCCACCGCGCCCTGAGAGAAGGACCGAGGTGAGGCAGACGGTGCCGTGGACCGTGGGGCCGGGCGATGGCGCCGGTGAAGGCGGCGGGACCCCCTGTCGTCCTTCTCCGTGGCCCAAGGCCCCTCTCTCGGCCACCGAAGCCCAGAAGTACGACGGCGTCGAGGAGGGGCCCGGCAGGATCACCGAAGCCGCCGGTGGACATCGGCGCCCGCACGGTGACGACCGCCCCCGGCATGCTCCGGGAGGAGGAACGGAACACGGGGGCGGGGAGTCCTTCCCGCAAGGCCGTGTGCTCCGTCGAGGGTCGACCGGGGGCGGGCCGACGAGAATCGCGGCCGCACAGGCCGAGGGGGGACCGGCCGATCCCCCCTCGGTGTCGACGGTCATGGGAGCGTCAGTAGGCTCCAGGGTTCGCCGGAGCCTTGGTGTAGTAGGCGCGGCTGCTCTCCAGCAGCATGAGCACGATCATGACGATCGCGAAGATCAGGGGAACGATCGAGCCGAAGCCACCGGAGAAGACACTCACCACCAGGCTCAGCGCGGCCAACGCCTGGAAGACCACCACCGACCACAGCACGACGGGACTGCGACGCCCCATGAACGCGGCCAGAACGATGGAGATGACACCGTAGACGAACGGGATCGCTCCGACGGCGGCGAAGAGCGCCCCCGCCTCGGCGCCCGACAACGGCAGCCCCGTCTCCTCCAGGGCGCGCCGCATCTCCTCGCCGGCCGGCCCCTCGCTGACGGCCATCGCGGCGGTGAGCCACACCAGCCCGCCGAGCAACAGCCCACAGGCGCCGCCGATGAACATCAGTACTCGCACGGTGATGACCGGACCCGGCATCCTGGCCGGGCCCGTACCCGGAGCCCCGGGGACGGACTGCGGATGACCTCCGTACTGCCCGTGCTGGGGCGGGTACGGACCTCCGGGGTACTGCCCGCCGGGGTACTGCCCACCTTGGTTCGGGTCGTCCGAGGGTTGTCGCGGGTACACAGGCGGCCTCCGTCGGGTGGGAAACGTTCTCTCGTAAGTCCCTACCACGGTATCGCGAGGAGTATCACGGCACCGTACGGCCGACCCCATGGGTCCCTCAGGTCGGCTCCGGGGGTTCCTGTCCGGCGGGCAGGATTCTTCGGCCCTTCACCGGGGCGTAGCGGCGCAGGAGCTCCTCCTCCTGCTCACGGACCGCCTGGACCAGGTCCTCGTTGAGTTCGCGCAGAGCGCCACGGTACTCGGTGACGTGTCCTTCCACGCGTTCGGCGATACCGCCCGGGGTCAGGGCTCTCCTGGCCCGGTTGACCCGGTGGACCGCGTAACCGCCGATGGCGGCCCCCGCCACGAGATACAACAGTCTGCCGATCACCGGTTCGCCTTCTTCCTACGTCCGCGCACCACCGCCAGGGTCTTGCGCTGGCCCAGGACTCGTCGCACGCCGTAGGACAGCGACGCCACCTTCACCAACGGCCCGGTGAACACCGAACGGGTCAGCGCCGTCATCGTGGAGACGTCCTCGGAACTGGCCTGCACGTTGGCGGTGATCTCCTCCACCCGTTCGAGTGACGTGTTGGTGCGTTCCACCGTCGAGGCGACGTCGTCCAGCAGCGGCGGGGTACGGTCCCCCAGTTCCGAGACGACCTTGGTCGCCTCGTTGATGAGTTTGATCAGTTTGACGAGCGCCACGCACATGAACGTGGCCAGCACCGCCCAGACCACCGCGGCGACGAGCGCGGCGACCTCTCCTCCGGTAAGCATGCGGGCTCCGTGGGCAGATAGAGGGTTCTTCGAGGGTGTGCGGCGGCCTCTCGCGCACGCGCCGGGCCCGGAGGGGGCGACGGGGCCCCGTGGTCCGCGGTCGGGCCGATTTTCGGCCGACCCTATCGTGTCCCCGGCCCGATCGGGCGGACACGCCACGGTGGAAGGACGGGGACCTCGCCGGCCGTGCTCGGTCGACCCTCACCCCAGGTGACCGATGGAGACCGTGGGGATCGACGTCCGGCCTCCCTCTGCCGGAGAATCGGGAATCACTGCGAAGCGGGATCTTGACTACGATGTCGGACACTCAGCCTCCCACCTGCCCATGAAGCATCGACAGGACACCCATGAGCCCTCGTTCTCCCCGAGAGATCTCCGTATTGGTTCCGCCGGATCTGGCCCCCCTCTATCCGGACGACCCTTCACGGATCGGTCCCTACCTGGTCCTGGGACGTCTGGGGCAGGGGTCCAGCGGCACCGTCTACGCCGCGGTGGACACCGCCTCCCCCAGTGCGGACGATCGCCTGGTGGCGGTCAAGACCCTCACCTCCCCCGAGCTGGACTCCCCCGATGCCCACCCGGCCCTGGAACAGCGCCTACGAGCCCTGTCCAACGTCGATTCCCGGCGCGTGGTCGTGCCTTTGGCCTTCGACGGCGACGCCAATCCGCCCTGGCTCTCCATGCCCTACCTGGCGGGCGAGCGCCTGTCCCACTACGTCACCAAACGTGGTGGTCTGGGCACGGGAAAGCTCATAGCCCTGGCCACGGGCCTGGCCGAAGGTCTGTCCGCGCTGCACGCGCGAGGGGTGGCACACGGATCACTGCGCCCCAGCGAGGTCCTGTTGGAGTCCCACGGACCGCACATCATGGAGTGCGCGGTCGCGGCCTCGGCGGAGCACCTGCGCGGTTCGGGTGCCACCTGGCTGAGTCCCGAGCGTTTCGGAGGCGGACCGGCCACACCCGCCGCCGACGTGTTCGCGTGGGGGGCCATCGTCGCCTTCGCCGGAACGGGCCGTCTGCCCTTCGGCCCTGGTGAGCCCGAGGAGATCGCGGAACGGGCCGCCCAGGGTTCCTTCGATCTGGACGGTCTGCCCAAGGGGCTGCGCCCGGTGGTCGGGCGTTCGCTGGACCCCGACCCGGAGCGTCGCCCCAGCCTGCGCGAGGTGCTCGGCGCGGTCATCGCGGTGTGGCAGTCCGAGAACTCCGCCTCCGAGAACGTCGAAGGCACGGATGCCTCACAGGCAACGTCCTCACCGGACCGGGACGAACTGGCGCTCATCCTGGAGCGGGAGTGGCACGCCGTGGAGCCTCCCGCCCGCGTGCCCGAGGTCGTCCGGTTGGAGGGACGGATGTCCAACCGGCGTCCCACCCGGACCCTGTTCCTGGCGGTCGGCGGGCTCCTGGCCCTGGGACTCGTCGGCGCCGGGGTGTGGGGGCTCTCCCAGGTGTCGGACTCCGACCAGGGCGAGGAGCCGGTCTCCGACGCCGCGGAGGAGGAGGCGGGGGAGGAGGAGCCCTCCGCGGAGGAGGACCCGTTGACCATGGTCGTGCGGTTCGATCCCGCCGAACAGGAGTCCCCCGGGTCGGGGCCGTGGGTGTACACCCCGGTCGACCGTGACGACGAACCGGTCCGTAACCAGGGGGTGCCCAGTCACAGCGCCTGGGCCGAGCAGTGGGAGGAGGCGGGGGAACCCGCCGAAGCGGTCATCGCCCCCGACGCGGAGGTCCTGTGCGCCAAGTTCTGCGCCGCGCCGGACCACGTCTTCCTCGATGAGGAGGGACGCGGCACCTGGGAACTGACCGGGGCCGACTTCATCGGCTATCTGTCGTGGGGGCCGGTGGTGATCGTGGAGGTCACCTTCGCCGAGGAGACCGAGGAGGACGGTGAGCCCCGTGAGATCGTGCGGATCACCGAGCTGTTCACCGACTGACGTGGCCGAGGTCGCGCGGAGCGACGGGGGCCGGGCCCGCACGGACGTCAGGCGTTGCGATCCTCGCCCCGTAGAACACTCCTGATGCGTTGGAGCACCTCGCCGAAGCGACGTTCGGCGCCGTGCCGGGTGGGCCGGTAGTACTCGCGGTCGGTCAGACCGTCGGGAGCGTGCCGCTGGGGAGCCACCCCGCCGGGAAAGTCGTGGGCGTAGCGGTAGCCCTTGCCGTGACCGAGTTCGGCGGCGCCCTTGTAGTGGCCGTCACGCAGGTGCGGGGGCACGGGTCCGGCGCGCCCCGCCCTGACGTCGGCCACCGCCGCGTCGATGGCGGTGATGACCGCGTTGGACTTGGGCGCCAGGCTGATGTGGATGACCGCCTGGGCCAGATTGATGCGCGCCTCGGGCATACCGATGAGTTCCACGGCCTGGGCCGCGGCCACGGCCGTCTGGAGCGCGGTGGGATCGGCCATGCCCACGTCCTCACTGGCGTGCACGACGACGCGGCGAGCGATGAAACGCGGATCCTCCCCGGCCTCGATCATGCGGGCGAGGTAGTGCAGCGCGGCGTCGGGGTCGGAACCGCGCATGCTCTTGATGAAGGCGCTGACCACGTCGTAGTGCTGGTCACCGGAACGGTCGTAGCGCACGGCGTGCCGATCCACGGCGCGCTCGACGTGCTCGGCGGTGATGAGGACCGGTCCGTCACCGGAGGCGCCGCCCTGGGTGGAGGGGCCGGCGACGAGTGCGGCGGCCTCCAGGTAGGTCAGGGACCGGCGCCCGTCACCACCGGCCAGACGCACGAGGTGGTCGGCACCCTCCTCCGAGAGCGTGTAGCGGCCGTCCAGGCCGCGCTCCTCGGTCAGGGCCCGTTCCACGAGGGCACGGATGTCGTCGTCGTCCAGGGACTCCAGTGACAGCAACAACGAACGGGACAGCAACGGGCTGACCACGGAGAAGAACGGGTTCTCGGTGGTGGCGCCGATGAAGCTCACCCAGCGGTTCTCCACCGCGGGCAACAGCGCGTCCTGTTGCGTCTTACTGAAACGGTGCACCTCGTCGACGAAGAGCAGGGTGCGCGTGCCGTGCATGCCCATGCGTCGACGCGCCTCGTCGACCACGGCCCGCACGTCCTTGACCCCGGCGTTGACCGCGGACAGCTCCACGAAGCGACGCTTGGTGGCACGGCTGACCACCGTCGCCAGAGTGGTCTTGCCGGTGCCGGGGGGACCCCACAGGAACACGGACATGGGGGCGTCGTCCTCGACCAGGCGCCGCAGCGGACTGCCCTGTCCCAGCAGGTGCCGCTGGCCCATGACCTCGTCCAGGGTGCGGGGGCGCATGCGTACCGCGAGCGGTTCCTGCCCCCGTGCGGCTTCGGCTCCGGCGTCGTCGAACAGTGTTTCGGACACGTTCTCAGGGTAGCGGTGACGGTCAGGTCCGCGAGGCCACCACAGACCGGTCCCTCGTCGGTGTCAGGGAGGGGACCATGCGGGTGACGAGCAGCGCGATGTCGTCGCCGCGACCCGCGGGAGCCCTCTCGGCCAGGACACGAGCGGCCTCCTCGGGGGTCTCGTGGTACTCGGCCAGGATCGCGCCGACCTCGGCCAGCCCCTCGCTCATCGGCACCTCCGAGCTCTCCACCAGCCCGTCGGAGCACAGCAGCAGTGCCGTCCCGGGCGGCAGCATGCGGGTGCTCACGACGTACTCGGTGTCGGGGAGCACTCCCAGGGGCGGACCGGTCTCGGGCTCCCAGAACTCGTAGTCGTCCTCGGAGGCCAGCACCACCGGCGGCTGACCCGCCCATGCGGCCTGCATGACCCCGCTCTCCCGGTCCACCACGAGATAACCGCAGGTGGCGAAGACGATCTCGCCGGTCTCGGTGAGCAGTCGGTTGGTCTCCCCCAGGACCACGCCGGGGTCGGACTGGTCGGTGGCGTAGGCGCGGAAGGCCAAACGGATCTGTCCCATGGCCGCTGCGGCCTCCACGCCGTGCCCCTGGACGTCGCCGACCAGGAGGCCGACCTTGTTCTCGGGCAGTTCGATGACGTCGTAGAAGTCGCCGCAGATACGCCACTCGGCGCGGGAGGGCAGGTACTTGGTGGCGATGTCCATGTCGGGGAAACTGGCCACCTGTCGGGGCAGCATGCGTCGCTGGACGGCGTCGGCCAGTTCGAGTTCGGCCTGTTGGGTCTTGATGCGCTGTAGGGCCTGACCGGCGAGGCCGGCGAAGGTGAGCATCAGTGCGCGCTCGTCACGGCCTGCGTGATGGGGGCGGTCCCACACCATCTGCCACACGCCCAGGGCCACCTTGCCGTCCCCGAAGATCGGCACGGTGGCCCAGGCCTGGCCGCGTACCTGGCGCATGAGCTCGACCGCCGCGGGAAAACGGCTGATGATCTCGGCACGGCTCTCGAAGAAGCGGGGTTGGCGGTCCTGGATGACCGCGCCCATGGGGAAGTCGGTGTCGTCGGCACGGCGACCGTCGATCTGGTCGATGTTGCCGCCCCGGGAACGGGCACTGGGCGAACTGCGCAACAGCCCGTCCTCGACATAGAGGGCAATGGCGTACAGACCACCGAATATGGGCAGGAACTCCTCGCTGAGCAGGTCCATGACCTTGTCGACGGTGGTGGCGGAGACGAGTTTGGAGGACAGCTCGGTGACCAGTCGACCGTGCTCCGCCTCGGTACGGCGACGATCGGCCAGACGACGTACGAGTTGGACGTGCTCGGTGACGTCATCGATGATGCCGACGAGCCGGTCGGGGTCCCCGGGCACGTAGCGGGCCCGCACGTGCAGAGAGCGCTCATCGCCCAGACGGTCGAAGACGCGCAGGCGCTGTTCGTAGTCGCGTCCGGCGAAGGAGGCGGACATGGCGTCCCGCACGCGCGCGATGTCGTCCGGATGGACCCGCTCCAGGATGCGTTCGAGTTCGCGTTCTCCCCCCGCCAGAAGGGCGCCCAGCGGGGTGGGGCCGAAGAGCTCGCGCATCATCCCGGTGCTCAGGTCCAGACTCCACATGACGGAGTCGGAGTTGTCGGTGCGCAGCTCGCTGACCACGCGCAGGTCGGTCTCCTCGGAGGAGAGGACGTGCAGCAGCACGACCACGCGCGCCCCCTCCCCTCCCGGCAGGGGACGCAGTCGGGCCTCCACCAGATGGGCGGCCTTGTCCGCCGCCCGCAACCGTAGACGGACGCGGCGTCCCCGAGCACCGGAGAGTGCCTGTTCGTGGGCGCGTGAACCGCGTTGGACGTCGTTGTCATCGAGGAGGTCGTACCATGCCCGTCCGACGAGATCGGCCTCGTCCAGATCCACGAGTTCGGTGAAGGCCAGGTTGGCGTACCAGATCGCGCCGTCGGCCAAGGCGAGCACCATGGGCTCGGGAGCGTGGGAGAACGCCTCCGCGAGAGCACCCTCGGAGCCACCCCCTACAGCGCGTTTTCCGTTCACGTATGACTCATCCTCATATCGTCTCGGACGTCACACCCGCGCCCGGGCGCGGTCACCCCTGAAACGTTCCGATCAGCTCATTCTAGATGTCCCGGGTCGGACCGGACCCGGCGCCGAACCGGGACGGCCACCGGCGCACCCGGCGCCTGGCGACCGCGTGACCTGTCGGACAGGTCTTCTCACGGTTCACCGGTACAGGGTGCCGGCGCTGAATTCCATATTCGGGACCGCACCCCGGCGGGCACAGGGCGTAAATCGTTACGACCGTGTGACTCAACGGCACAGAACTCACTCCACCACCGCCGCCGAACGCGTACGGAGATCTCCGTACATGCACCGTGTTCACTCCACAACACGTGCTCCACCACGGCGCGGGAGGGGTGATTCGCCCTCAACGGTAGGGGATGACGGCCCTCGACGCACCCGTATTGGGATAGTGAGTCCGTCTCCGGCCGGGCCCGCGTCCGATGATCGGCGTGCTCCGGCGTGACCGTGGAGAGCGGGCGAGGAGAAGGGGATCCGGGTGCCGCGTACACGTCAGGGCGGTGCGCGGTCCGCGCACCGCCCTGAGGTCGAGCGGATGTGGTCGATGTCCAGGAGAGCGCACTCGGCTCCGCGATAGGTACAGGTTCGTCCTCACTTGGAGAGAAGGTACTCACGAACCTCGTACCCGTACAGGGTGCTCTGCTGGTACTCCAGACTTTTGAGCGGACGACCAGCCGACAGAGCGTGCGTGTCGAAGACGTTCTGTTCCACATGCACCATCCGTACCGGCGCCCACCGAATCAGACAGTCCACCCAGCCGACCGTGGTCACCACCCGATGCCACAGGCTGGGAGGCGACCACCCGGCGGTGGCCTCACCTCGCGCATGACCTGTACCGGCTGCCGTCACACGGTCTCCGGATCCGTTTCCTCCCTGCCCCGGGGGTGTCCACTGATTCGGATTCCAGAGCAGGCCGCTGGTGAAGCCACGACCTGGTGGGTCTTCCCCTGCACGGAACGTAGCCGACTTCGGTCACCTCCTCACGATGTCGACTGGTGCCGGCAACGGCGATCCCCCACCTCGGGCGGGCGGGGGCTTTCACCCGTTCCGGCGAGGGTCTCGTTACGTAGGGCGTTTCGACAAGGAAGAACTCAGACCAGCTGAGGGCCGAAGACGCTGGTGTGACGATTCAGCACCGCCGTTCCGTCCCAGAGGAGCATCTCCTCCCGGAAGCAGAACCGCTCGTCTCCCTCGTCGTCCAGCTCGATGTGCATGGCGCTGTACAGTCCCAGCTCATATCCCTGCCCCAGCGTGTCAACCGCCCAGTGGTAGAGGTTCGCACCGCCGAGGACATTCTTGTCGGTCGGGTGCGTCACCAGGAGGGGAAACGTCGGGGCGTTGCGCGGTTCCGAAGAGGTACGCACGGCATAGAGCAGGAAGGCGTTCACCAGCAGTCACTCCTCTGAGCAGCTTCAGAACTCTACGGTAGATTGGATTAATCCAAGTTGGTGGATTTCCACAGTATCTTGGATAATTCCAATACGTATGTAACTTCAGGTGGTTTCATGGCCCAGACCAACATCCGGCGACATCGCTTCGGTAAGAAGCTGGCCGAACTCCGCAAGCAGGCAGGATTCACACAGGCACAAGTGAGTGATGAACTGGAGACCCTTCAAGGATCCTTCGCGCGTTACGAACGCGGCGAGCGCGTACCCAAGCGTGTGGTCCTGCACCAGCTCTTCGATCTGTACGGAGTGGGCCCCGACGAACGGGAGGAGGTCATGACACTCTTCCGGCTGGCAGAGCAACCCAGCTGGTGGCACCCCTACCGTGACCTCCTCCGCCCTGAGTACGCCGCCCTGTTGGATCTGGAAGTCGACGCATCAGAGATTCGGACGTACCAGGTCATCGTCCCCGGCCTTTTCCAAACACCTGACTATGCCCGACAGATCCTGCTCTACGGCCCTCAGGAGATCGATGACGAAGAAGTGGAACGTCGCCTGGAACTACGTATGGCCCGCCGTCAGATTCTCAGCCGTGAGAACAGCCCTCGGCTGCTGACCCTGATGGACGAGGGAGCACTACGTCGCGTCGTCGGCGACGAACACGTCATGCGTGAGCAGATCCAGCACCTTCTCTATACGTCGGCTCAGGCACAGATCTCGATACAAATCGTGCCGTTCGACGCTGGGGCCCATCCGGCCGCTGTCGGAGGCCTGACCCTTCTGGACTGCGACGACCGGCGGGTGGTCTACCTGGACACCACGGTGGGCGAATTGTTTCTGGACAAATCCGCAGAGGTCACCACTGCCGCCCGGGTCTTCGAGAGCCTGCTGGGCTTCGCACTCAGTGTGAAAGAATCCCGTGAGCTGATGGAGAAGTACGTTGAGGGGTACACGTGAGAATCAAGTCGAGCTTCAGCAGTCAGCAAGGGGAATGCGTTCAGGTGGAACAGGTCGGCGGCGAGTTCCATGTCACGGACAGCAAGCACCCCGAACGTCCCGCCCACGTCTACACCCGGGGCGAGTGGCGGTCCTTCCTCCAAGGCGTGCGCAACGGCGAGTTCGACTTCGACGTGTTCTCCGAGGAGGCCAGCCGGGCTTGAGGTCTACGGCGGCTGAGCGGTAGATGGGTGGGGTAGCCAGAGCGGCCACCCCACCCACAGTCATCTCACCGCGAGATACACGGCGAAGTTGTACCAGCGGAACACCTCGTCAACACGCGAGAACCCCGCCTTGACCAGTGCCTCCCGGTTCTCCGATACACGGTAGGGCACCAGCACGTTCTCCAGGGACTCGCGCTTCCTTGCGATCTCGGTCCTGGAATACCCGCTGCGCTCCTTGTGTGCGTGATAGAGGTCGATGTAGGTGCGGGTGAACTCCGGATCGTCCGCCAAGACCTTCTCTCCCAGCAACAGCGCCCCGCCCGGTTCGAGAGCGTCACAGATCTTCGCCAGTACCGCGTCCCGCTGGGGTGGTCGGACGAACTGGAGGGTAAAGAGCATGATCACCACTCTGGCGCCCGGCAGTCCCGGTAGGAGTTCGATCGGGTCCTCAAGGATGTCGACCTGGTGGTCGAGTCCAGAAGCGCGGATCTTGTCCCGGCAGCGGTCCCGCATCGCGGCGGAGGGCTCGACCCCCACGAACCTCACTCCGGCACCCGGATCCACCTCCCCCATGAGTTTCACGAGAGTGTTTCCGGTGGAACAACCGATGTCGTATACGGCACCCCCTTCACCGAGGAATCGCTTCCCCAGTTCGACGGACATGCGTTGGATCTCTCCGTAGAAGGGAACACTGCGGTCCAACATGTCATCGAAGACGTGCGCCACGTTCTCGTCGAAGACGAAATCCCCCATCGGGGCATCCGTCGCGAAGACCTCGTCACGCATCGGCGCTCCGCTCCATGACCAGGACGGCGAAGTAGGGAATCCGACTGGCCTTGTCGAAGATGACGGGATCCTCCTCACGGACGGAGGCCTCGGGGTGGGGCTCAAGCACCCTCCGCACGAGGAAACCCTGATCCAGAAACTCCTCGAAATAGCGGGAGAGGGTCCTGTGGTAGGTCCTGACTCCACGCATCTTGACTTCGCCGTTGCGGTCCTCACGGTCCTTCAGGCACTCTCCCTCGCGGAAGTAGTCGTCCACGACGTAGTGCCGGTACTCCCAACCGTGAGGACCGGGAAGTTTGTGCCACCCGCCCCGATCCTTCATCGGGTGAGGGATCGACAGCACCAGACGTCCGCCCGGTTTCAGGGCCCCGTGGAGAAGGCGGACGCTCTTCGGCAGGTCGGCGATGTGGTCGAGGACGTTGAGGCAGCAGATGGTGTCGTAGCGTCCCTCTGCCCCGCTGAGAGCCTCCAGTCCCTGCGGTAGAACCCGCACCAGATCACCGTGGTCACGCACATGTCGCCGTAGGAGTTCCCTCATCGCGGAGTCCGGCTCATAGGCCTCCACACAAGCACCGAGGGCGGCGAGACGGCTCGTGACCTGGCCGGCGCCCGCACCGACGTCGGCGATCAGCATGCCGGGCGCTGGTGCCGCCAGCTCGGGAACGAGAGGATCCAGCAGAACGGCGTTGAAGGAATGACTCTCGCGTTCCTCCGCGTACTGGGAGGCGATACCGCCCCACCCGGACGCCTCCTTCGTCCCACAGACCGAACACCCGGTACCGCCCTTCCCGAACTCCTCCCAGTGGGGATCATAGGTACGGGAGTCGATGAGCATACGATGACCCTTGGTCGCCACCGGTAGCCCCAGTAGCCATCTCAGGGCCTCGTTGGCCTGAGCCGCCGCCACAAGGGCGTTGAGAGGGCCGAAACTCGGAGCCTGCCAGTGGGGATTCAGTTCATGCGCGGTCGTCTCAGCCGTGGTTTCCCCTGATCGACGACCTTCTGTATCGGGCAGCCTCTCAGCCTCGGCGCGGATGCAGGAGAAACACGGTGTTTCCGGGGGCAGGAGCAGGGGGCCGACGCTTCCATGCCCCTCGATGTAACCCGAGGCACTGAAAGGGATCCCCACGACCTCACAGGCCCGGCTCGTCCACAGGTGTACGTCGGCGGGACGGTCGGCGGACAGCAGAACCAGATCAGCCTGTTCGGCCACCCGTACGGCCAGGTCAGCTGAGGAGAAGGACTCCGGTAGAGCGACCACATCCAAGTCCGCACGAAGCGCCCGAAGGCGTTCGGCGGCGACTTCGACCTTCAGTCGTCCGACATCGCTCTCGGTGAACAGCGTCTGCCGGGTGAGATTGGACAGTTCGACCTCGTCCCCGTCGGTCACCACCAACCTGCCCACACCAGCCGCTGTGAGGTGTGTGGCCAGGTGGGTTCCGATACCGCCCATACCGATCAGTCCCACGCTCACTTCGGACAGGTGTTTCTGCGCCCCGTCGTCAATCCCCATGAGCTGATAAAAGAGGCCGTGGCGGTCATACCGGCCACGGCCTTCGGGGGCGGGGACGAGCACACGGGCTTCCTCCAGGTCAGCGATCATCGCTATGGATTCGTCCCGTGTCCAGCCCGACAGCTCGGCCGCGGTCCCTACCAGTTGTTCGCGTTCGGTCGGTTGCGCGCACCGCCGCAGGAACGGCAGGAGGAACTCCGGAGGTTCCTCCAGCTGCCAGGCGACCGGTGGGAGTGTCCCTATCCGGAGGCCACCGTCACATTCACGAATCGAGAGGTAGGGGGGCAGCCACAGCTTCATCTATTTCCTCTGGTCTCCCGGGGGCAGGACCGTGCGGATGTGGACGTCGCGCAACTGCTTGTCCGAGACGGTGGAAGGCGCGCCCATCATCAGGTCCTGCGCGTTCTGGTTGAGCGGGAAGGCGATGGTTTCACGGATGTTGGGTTCGTCCGCGAGGAGCATGACGATCCGGTCGATACCGGGGGCGATACCGCCGTGCGGGGGCGCGCCGAACTTCAGGGCCTTGAGCATGCCGCCGAACTCGGCCTCCACGGCATCCTTGTCGTATCCGGCGATCTCGAAGGCCTTGTACATGATCTCGGGAGAGTGGTTACGAATGGCCCCTGAGGACAGCTCCACACCGTTGCAGACGATGTCGTACTGCCAGGCCAGGATGTCAAGGGGGTCCTGGTTCTGGAGCGCCTCCAGCCCGCCCTGAGGCATGGAGAACGGATTGTGGCTGAACTCGATCGTGCCCTCGTCCGAGCGCTCGAACATGGGAAAGTCCACGATCCAGCAGAAGCGGTAGACCTTCTCCTCGAAGTGGCCGGCGCGCTTCCCGGCCTCGACCCGCACCGGAGCCATGATGCGGTTGATCTCCGCCTCGTCCTCGCTGGCGCAGAAGAACAGACCGTAGCCGGGCCCCGCCCCGAGGGTGGTGAGCAGCTCGTCGCTGACCTCGGTGACGAACTTGGCGATGGGGCCGGTCAGTTCGTTGTTCTCACCCACCTTCAGCCAGGCGAGACCCTTGGCCCCGTTCTCGACTGCGAAGTCGCCGATGCCGTCGAAGAACTTGCGGGGCTGGTCCTGCACCTCGGGGACGGCCAGGGCGCGTACCTTCTTGCCCGCGAATGCGCGGAAGTCGGTCTTGTCGAAGAGCGCGGTGACGTCGAGCATCTTCATCGGCACGCGCAGGTCGGGCTTGTCGGTCCCGTACCACTCCAGGGCGTCTCGGTAGGCGATCCTCGGGTACGGGGAGGTGATCTCCCAGCCGTTGGAGAATTCCCGGAAGACGTCGGTCAGGACCTTCTCGATGACCTGGAAGACGTCCTCCTGTTCCACGAAGCTCATCTCGACATCGAGTTGGTAGAACTCGCCCGGCGAGCGGTCGGCGCGGCTGTCCTCGTCGCGGAAGCAGGGGGCGATCTGGAAGTACCGGTCGAACCCGGCGATCATCAGTAGCTGCTTGAACTGCTGAGGAGCCTGGGGCAGGGCGAAGAACTGGCCCGGGTGCAAGCGGGAGGGCACCAGGAAGTCGCGGGCGCCCTCGGGGCTGGAGCTGGTGAGGATGGGGGTCTGGAACTCGTTGAAGCCCAGATCCGTCATCTTCTGGCGGATGGAGGCCACCACCTGCGAGCGCAGCATGACGTTGCGGTGCATCCGCTCGCGGCGAAGGTCCAGGAAGCGGTAGGTGAGGCGCCGCTCCTCGGAGGTGTTGTCCTCGGGGAAGACGGTCAGCGGGAGTTCCTCGGTCGTGCCGAGGACCTCCAGTTCGCCGGCGTCGATCTCGATCTCACCGGTGGAGGTGTTGGCGTTGACGTTCTCGGCGCTGCGGGCGGCGACCTGGCCGGTGACCTGGATGACCGTCTCCTTGGGGAGGCGGCTGAGCTCCTCGAACACCGGGGACTCGGGGCGTGCCGTGAGCTGGGTGACGCCATAGTGGTCGCGCAGGTCGACGAAGAGCAGACCGCCGAGATCCCGGCGGTTGTGCACCCAGCCGGAGAGGCGCACCCGCTGTCCGACGTGCTCCCGGCGGAGCTGACCACACGTATGAGTCCTATAACGATGCATGAGTTACCAAGTCCACTAACTACACGGCTGAGGGAAGACGCCGGAGAGCCCTGGGCGGGACCGGCCGAAAGAACACCCCTTGAACACCTGGAATCCTACCGTCAACCGCCGTCAGCGCCGCCTTCCGTCTCCTTTGGGCCAGAACGACCGGCGAACCCCGGAGAGGGGCTCGCCAGTCCGGGGGCACTAGTTGGCGACGACGGTGGTGCTGCCCTTGACCTTGCGGACAGGGGTCATCGAGATGCGACGCATGAAGCTCTCCTTGGCTCAGGCGGGCCCGCCAGAACCAGCGGTAGTGGTCACGCTACGGCAGCGATCTGGAGTATTCCAAGACTCGGAAGGAAACCATCACCTGGGAGACAGAGTTCCGCCGGAACCGGCAGGTCAGCCGGCGATGTCACGCAGGTAGGGATTGGTGGCGCGCTCGCGTCCGACGGTGGTGGCCGGGCCGTGTCCGGGCAGGATCCGGGTCTGGTCGGGGCGGCTCAGCACGGCGTCGGCGAGGCTGCGCGACATGGCCTCGTGGTCGCCGCCGGGGAAGTCGGTGCGGCCGATGGACCCGGCGAAGACCAGGTCGCCCGCGAACATCACCGGCACCCCGTCCTTGGTGGTCACGGTGTACACCACCGATCCGGGCGTGTGGCCCGGGGTGTGCTCCACCGTGAGGTCCATTCCGGCCAGGGTGAGGACGTCGCCTCCGGAGACCTCCACGAGGTCGTCGGGCTCCGTGTACGGGCCCGGGCCCAAAAGTGCCGACAGCTGTGCGGCGAAGCCGGGATCGACGCCCCTGCCGGGCTCGGTCAGCAGGCCGCGGTCCTCGGGGTGCAGGTGGACGGGCACGCCGTGGCGCGCGCACACCTCCCCGGCCGACCACACGTGGTCGAAGTGGCCGTGGGTGAGCAGCACCGCGACGGGCCTCAACCCATGTTCGGAGAGCACCTTGTCGACCTGCTCCACGGCCTCCTGTCCCGGGTCGACGATGACGCAGTCACCGTCCGGGGCCGGTGCGAGCACGTAACAGTTCGCGGCGAGGGGCCCGGTGGGAAGTGCGGCGATGAGCACGGCGAGTGTCGTCCTGTCCTCGGTCGGGTGCGCGGTCATGGGGCCGCCGGTTCGTGATCCTCGACGGTGGGAACCCCCGAGTCCAGAGCCTATCGACGTGTGGAAGGGGTGGCGACCCGATCACCTCGGGGAGAAAGCGTTTGATCACCATTCGATCACCGCGCGCGCCCGGCCTCTTTGCCAAACCGCGTGGTAATGCCATATTGGTCACCGTCCTTGGCGTACACCGATGCCCCGACCTGCGCCTCCCTTGGGCGGGAGGGCGACCCGGGCCGACGCCCGAGGACACGCGGACGCCCTGGTCCGCGCAGACGTGAACCACGGCGCGGCACCTCCCGCCGAATCGTACGGATATCGTGCTGAGCACGGCGGTCCCCGTTACGACCGGCGAGGACACGACGCGACGACCCGAACCCGTCCCACGGCCGGGCTCATGACAGCAGGAGGACACGGTGACCACGGACCCTTGGGGCCGCGTAGACGATGACGGCACGGTCTACGTGCGCACGAGCGAAGGCGAACGGGTCGTTGGATCGTGGCAGGCGGGGGCGCCGGAGGAGGCCTTGGCGTTCTTCCGCCGCAAGTACGACTCCCTCGTCACCGAGGTGGAGCTGCTGGAGAAGCGGCTGAACAGCACCGACCTGTCGGCCTCCTCCGCGATGGCGAGCATCGACAAGCTGCGCGACTCGGTCCGCGAGGCGAACGCGGTCGGTGACCTGGACGCTCTGCTGAGGCGACTGGACGTGCTGGCCGACCGTGCCGAGCAGCGCAAGGTCGAGCAGAAGCAGGCCCAGGAGCAGGCGCGCGAGCAGGCCCGGGAGACCAAGGAGCGCATCGTCGCCGAGGCCGAGCGGGTCGCGGTGGAGACGACGCACTGGAAGTCCGGCGGTGAGCGGATGCTCCAGCTCATCGAGGAGTGGAAGAAGGCGCCCCGGGCCGACCGCCCCACCGAGCAGGCGCTGTGGAAGCGCATGTCCGCGGCGCGTAACTCCTTCTCCAAGCGGCGCAAGGCCTACTTCGCGAACCTGGACCAGGAGCGTGAGACGGTGCGTGCGGAGAAGGAGCGCATCGTGGAGGAGGCCGAGTCGCTGGCGCACTCCACCGACTGGGGCCCCACGGCACGCGCCTACCGTGATCTGATGCAGCAGTGGAAGAGGAGCGGTCGCGCCGACAGGGCCAGCGAGGAGAAGCTGTGGACGCGGTTCAAGGCGGCCCAGGACACCTTCTTCGACGCGCGTAACGCCACCTTCGCCGAACGCGACGCCGAGCTTCGGGTCAACGCCGAGGCCAAGGAGCGCATCCTGGCCGAGGCCAGGTCCGAGATCCCCTCCATCTCCGATCCACGTCGGGCACGCGCCCGGCTGCGCGACTTCCAGGAGGCCTGGGAGGAGGCCGGCGAGCTGCCCCGCGACGTGCGCGACCAGCTGGAGGGCGCCTTCCGGCAGATCGAGGACGGCGTGCGCAGGGCGGAGGAGGCCGAGTGGAAGCGCACCAGCCCCGAGGCCCGAGCGCGTGCCCAGGACACCGTCTCCCAGTTGGCGTCGGCGATCAGCGACCTGGAGACCAAGCTGGACAAGGCAAGGGAGAGCGGTGACACCCGCCGCGCCAAGGAGTACGAGGAGGCGCTGGAGGCCCGCCGCTCGTGGTTGGCCGAGGCGCAAAAGGCGCTCGACGAGCTGAGTTGAGCCTTCGGGCCGACCCAGGAACGGGCCGCGCCCCCGGGTGTTCGTCACCGGGGCCGCGGCCCGTTCACGTTCCCGCGACCCCTTCGGTCGGTCCCGGGGGCTTTCCGTTCCGAACGCACGCGGTCGGGGGCGGTCGATCGACCGTCCCCGACCGGATCGGGACGTGCTTCTCAGGCGCCGACGAAGGAGCGCAGCGCGGCGGCCCGCTCGGTGCTCTCCCAGGTGAACTCGGGCAGCTCACGACCGAAGTGGCCGTAGGCGGCCGTCTTGGAGTACACCGGGCGCAGCAGGTCCAGGTCCCGCACGATCGCGGCCGGACGCAGGTCGAAGACCTCCTTGACCGCTTTCTCGATCAGTTCGGGCGCGACCTTCTCGGTGCCGAAGGTCTCGATGAACACACCGACCGGGTGCGCCTTGCCGATGGCGTAGGCGACCTGGACCTCGACGCGCTCGGCGAGTTCGGCGGCCACGATGTTCTTGGCGACCCACCGGGTGGCGTAGGCGGCCGAACGGTCCACCTTCGAGGGGTCCTTGCCGGAGAAGGCCCCACCACCGTGACGAGCGTAACCGCCGTAGGTGTCCACGATGATCTTGCGTCCGGTCAGACCGGCGTCTCCCATGGGACCGCCGACCTCGAAACGGCCGGTCGGGTTGACCAGGAGGCGGTAGTCGTCGGCCTCCAGGCCGTAGGCGGACACCACCGGCTCGATGACGTGCTCACGGATGTCGGGAGCGAGCATCTCGTCGAGGTTGATGTCGGCCGAGTGCTGACTGGAGACCACGACGGTGTCCAGACGGGCCGGGACATGGCCGTCGTACTCGACGGTGACCTGGGTCTTGCCGTCCGGACGCAGGTAGGGGACCGTGCCGTTGCGGCGGACCGCGGACAGGCGCTCGGCCAGTGCGTGCGCCAGTTTGATCGGCAGCGGCATGAGCTCGGGGGTCTCGCGGTTGGCGTAGCCGAACATCAGACCCTGGTCACCGGCGCCCTGTCGGTTGAGGACGTCGTCCTCGTGGTCGACGCGCGCCTCGTAGGCGGTGTCGACGCCCTGGGCGATGTCCGGGGACTGGGCGTCGATGGAGACGTTGACCCCGCAGGAGTCACCGTCGAACCCCTTCGCCGAGGAGTCGTAGCCGATCTCGAGGATCTTGCCTCGTGCGATGGCGGGGATGTCGACGTAGGTCTGGGTGGTGACCTCACCCGCGATGTGGACCTGACCGGTGGTGATCAGCGTCTCTACCGCGACCCGGCTCAGCGGGTCCTGGGCGAGCATCGCGTCGAGGATCGCGTCACTGATCTGGTCGGCCATCTTGTCGGGATGGCCCTCGGTGACCGACTCGGAGGTGAAAAGGCGGCGGGACACGTTGCGTGACTCCTTGCAGCGGCTGCTGGCTGACGGTGTCGGCGCGGTCGGACCGGCCCCGGACTGCCTCCCGGGGCGGCCAATGCCGACCGACGTGGTTGGTTATCTGGTCCACTGTAACCGGACCGGTGGGAGCGGGCATCCCGTGGTCGACCGCACCGGCCACCGGGGACGCCCGTTGAAGTCTTGCGTACTCGACAGTAGGAATCCAGTCCTGTACACGCCCCGGATCGCCCGAGTCGTGCCCCGAGCGTGGTCGACGCGTCCCGAAGCCGCCCCGGTGGCGTGTCCGCTCACCGAAGGCGTCGGCCCACCAGGTCCCAGACCCGGTCGGCGAGGTCCTCCTTCGGTCCCATGGGCACGTCGACCGCCGTGCCGTCCGAGCCGAGGATGACCGCCTGGTTGTCCTCCGTGCCGAACGCACGTCCGCCGCCGACCTGGTTGACCACGAGCAGTTCGCAGCCCTTGCGTTCCAGCTTCGCGCGACCGTTGGCGATCACGTCGTCGGTCTCGGCGGCGAAGCCCACGATGGTCTGGACCGACCCCTCGGCGTCGCGGGAGGCGACCAGTCCGGCCAGGATGTCGGGGTTCTCCACGAGTTCGATGGGCGCGGGCGCCGCCCCGGACTTCTTGATCTTGGAGTCGATGCTGGTGGCGGGACGGAAGTCGGCGACGGCCGCGCTCATCACGATCACGTCGGCGTCGCGACGCTCGGCCTCCATGGCCTCGGCCATCTCCACGGCCGACCCCACCCGTACCACGCGTGCGCCCGCGGGATCGGGCAGGGAGACGTTGGCCGCGACCAAGGTCACGTCCGCGCCACGGGCGGCCGCGGTACGCGCCA
This sequence comes from Nocardiopsis sp. ATB16-24, assembly GCF_030271535.1. GTDB lineage: Bacteria > Actinomycetota > Actinomycetes > Streptosporangiales > Streptosporangiaceae > Nocardiopsis. Next base: position 60,952 of record NZ_JASCXJ010000001.1, read on the forward strand.
GGGCGTAGCCCTGCCTTCCGGAGGAGTGGTTACCGAGGAAGCGGACCGGGTCGATGGCCTCCCGGGTGCCTCCCGCCGAGACCAGCACACGTCGCCCGGCCAGGTCGGGGGTCTGCGTGCCACGCCTCAGGATCAGGCGGGCGGCCTCGAACAGCTCCGAGGGCTCGGGCAGGCGACCGCGCCCGGTGTCGACTCCGGTCAGACGGCCCGTCGCCGGGTCGAGGACGATGGCGCCGCGTGAACGCAGCGTGGCCACGTTGGCCTGGGTGGCGGGGTGCTCCCACATCTCGGTGTGCATCGCGGGTGCGAACACCACCGGACAGCGGGCGGTGAGCAGGGTGTTGGTGAGCAGGTCGTCGGCCAGGCCCGCGGCGGCCTTGGCCAGGACGTTGGCGGTGGCGGGGGCCACGAACACCAGGTCCGCCTCCTGGCCCAGACGTACGTGCGGCACCTCGTGCACCGTGTCCCATACGCCGGTGGCCACGGGTTGACCGGACAGGGCGGACCAGGTGGGCTCGCCCACGAAGCGCAACGCCTCCTCCGTGGGCACGACCCGGACGCGGTGGCCGGACTCGGTCAGGCGGCGCAGGAGTTCGCAGGCCTTGTAGGCGGCGATGCCCCCGCTGACGCCGAGGATCACTCGTGGAACGTTGTGCGTGTCACTCACCGAGTCTCCCAGAGGGTGTTCCGGCCCGCGGGCCGGGGAGGAATCGTGCTCGACGCGAGGGACGGGCCGGCGCCGGCCCCGAGGGATCCTCACGCGTGAGATCGGCGGCCCGGTTCCGAGGGAACCGGGCCGCCGACCCGGGACGGACACCCGCGAGGAGGCGGGGTCCGGGCTCCCCGTCCCCCCGGCCGGGAGACCGGCGAAGGAACGGGGCGAGATCTCAGGAGCCCTCGTAGGGCTCGGCGGTGAGCAGGCCCGCCCTGATCTCGCGCAGGGCGATGGACAGGGACTTCTCCTGCACCTGGGTCTCCACCAGAGGGCCGACGTACTCCAGCAGGCCCTCGCCGAGCTGGGCGTAGTAGGCGTTGATCTGACGGGCCCTCTTGGAGGCCATGGTGACCAGGCTGTACTTGCTGTCGACCAACTCCAGCAGATCGTCGATCGGCGGGTTGGTGATGCCTTCGGCGACGGGCTCGGTACCAGCCACTTCGAATTACCCCCAGGGACGGCCGCGGAACGGGTGCCGCGGTGCGATGGTCAAGACTACTGGCGCCGCCGGGAGGTCCCCGACCGGGCGCGGCGGACGGCGCGGGCCCGGCGGCCCGGCCGATATCACACCTTGGGCGCGGTGATCAACGCTAGCAGCTTGTCGCACACTTCCCGTACGGCCGTGTTGACGAGCGTGATGTCGAACTCCTTCTCCGCGGCCAGTTCGATCCTGGCCGCCTCCAGTCGACGCTGGATGACCTCCTCGGACTCGGTACCGCGTCCGGTGAGGCGGCGCACCAGTTCCTCCCAGGAGGGAGGGGCCAGGAAGACGTGCAGGGAGTCGGGCATGGACTCGCGGACCTGACGGGCGCCCTGGAGTTCGATCTCCAGCAGGACGGGGACCCCGGCGGCCAGACGCTCCTCCACGGGACGGCGGGGGGTGCCGTAGCGGTTGCCCGCGAACCGGGCCCACTCCAGGAGCTGGCCCTGCTCGATGAGCCGATCGAACTCCTCGTCGGTGACGAAGTGGTACTGGACCCCCTCCTGCTCACCGGGGCGAGGCCTGCGAGTGGTGACCGATACCGAGAGCCACACATCGGGGTTCTGGCGGCGTAGGTGGGCGACCACCGTGCTCTTCCCCACACCCGACGGCCCCGAGAGGACGGTCAGCCGCTTCTGGGCGGGGCGGGAGTGGGATACGGGGTCGGGCATGTGTGTTCCAGGCGGTGCTCGGAGCCTGTCCGGCACGGGCTGGGCCGAGGCCCTCGCGTGGCACGCCGGGGAACCGGGTCCGGTCGGGGCGCGGCCGCCGTGCGGGCAGCTGATGTGCGGGATGTCCGCGTACGGTCGCGGAGGACCTCCTTTATACCACCGGGCCGCGGCGCGACGGACGTTCGTGACCTGGGGCCACTCGTCCGCCGACCGCGGCCCGACCGTGCTTCACCGGGACCTGCCGCCGTCGCGGCCCGCTCCACGCCGCGACTGTGGGGGACACGGCGGGCCGGTGCACCGCGTCCGGGTGCTCCTGGCGCTGCTCGGCACAGCGGGTACCGCGGTGCTACTTGGTGAGGTCGCCGAACTCCGCCTCGAGGGCGGCGCGCTGGTTGGTCCCCAGGCCACGAACACGTCGGGACTCAGCGATGTTGAGCCGCTCCATGATCTGCTTGGCACGGACCTTGCCCACGCCGGGAAGGGATTCGAGCAGCGCTGAAACCTTCATCTTGCCGATGACGTCGTCTTTGAGGCCGTTCGACAGGACCTCCGACAGCGAGATGCCGCCGTTCTTCAGCTTGTTCTTCACCTCCGCGCGCTCTTTTCTGGCCTTGGCGGCTTTCTCCAGAGCCGCAGCGCGCTGTTCGGGTGTCAGGGGAGGAAGGGCCACGCCGGGTCACCTCGGATTTCTACTCGTTTACAGAGGGCGGACGCCTGCGCAAGTTAGTAGGTCCGACCCGTGTTAGGCAACGCAAAGTGCCCCTTCAGCGGCTATTTCGTCAAACTAACTACCTGAAGTAATCATCCGATTGCAGCAAGAGACGAAAATCAGGACCTTGGTCCCGGCTACGTGGCGTGCAAAGCGCGCCACCAGCGGAAGCCACCCAGGGGTGACCCGGGTCACTCTCGGCAGCATGTCCGGAGTTTCGGACACGCCCAATTCACGGTGCACGCGATACATAATGGGGGAGTATCCACGTCACCGTGATGGTCCGTCCCCGGCCGCACCGTCCCTCGACCGGTGGCGCCCCGCACCGACGAGGAGCGCCCGCCGCCTTGTCCTCCCTCCCCGCGTCGTACGGGCCACGCACACCCGCTAGACCCCCGCGGCGGCCCTGCGCACGGCCGCCGCGATGGAGGCGGCGGTCGCGCCGGGATCCGGCGCCCGGGTGATGGGACGGCCGATGACCAACAGGTCCGCACCGTCCTCCACCGCCCTCTCCGGCGTCGCCACACGCGACTGGTCTCCCTTGTCCGCCCCCGCCGGACGCACGCCCGGCGTGATGAGGGTGACGTCCGGCCCCACCTCGGCCCTCACCAGGGTCACCTCGTGCGGCGAGCACACCAGGGCACGGGCCCCGGCCTCCACCGCCAGTACCGCCAGCCGCCGCACCGCGTCCTCGGCCGGACCCGCCAGGCCCACCTGCTCCAGGTCCGTCTCGTCCATGGAGGTGAGGACCGTCACGGCGGCGATCTCGGTGTCCGGGGCCGCCTCGACCGCGGCCCGGATCATGTCCGCTCCGCCTCCGGCGTGCACGGTGAGGATCGAGGGCCGCAGGCCGGCGACGCTGCGCGCGGCGCCGGCGACCGTGGCCGGGATGTCGTGCAGTTTCAGGTCCAGGAAGACCCCCACGTCACCGGCCTCGCGCACCGCCTCGACCACCTCGGGCCCATAGCGCAGGTACAGCTCCAACCCCACCTTGACCGTGCTCACGTGCGGTGCGACCGCCGATGCCCAGGCGACCGCCGTCTGGAGGTCATCGGCGTCGAGGGCGACGGCGATGGGCGCGGAGGATGCGGGCATGTCGGTGTCTCCAATCGTGTGCGGCCGAGCCCGAAGGCGCGCGCAACGCACGGATGTGCTTACGGACGTGCTTACAACGGCATTTGAGGATGCACGTTCGCCGTCATGTGCACGCCACCAAGGTGTGCGGTTCCCCGTGGAGGACCGCTTCATGCGTCCCCCACTGGTCACTTCCCCGTAACGGCCTTCCAGACGGCCGCAGGCGTGAGCTTCGTCAAAAGGGTCGGGAGGGTGCCCAGTCGCATACGTTCGGCCGCACAGAGCCACCTCAGGGCTGTTCAGGCCGGTCAGGGCGCTTGTGCGGCGTGCCCCTCCCCCGGTCACCCCCCGACTCCCGTGCGGTGGGCCGCTCCCACGACGTCGGAGGCCCGGGAGAGGCCGCGGGCCTCCACCAGGTCGGTGAACTCCCGGAGCACACGCGCACAGGCCGAGGGGTCGGAGAAGTTGGTCGTGCCGACGGCCACGGCGCTCGCCCCGGCGGACATGAACTCCAGCACGTCGGCACCGCTGCGGACCCCGCCCATCCCGATGATGGGGATCTCCGGAAGCGCCTCGTGTACGCGATAGACGCAGCCCACCGCGAGCGGGCGGATGGCCGGTCCCGACAACCCGCCCATCCCACCGGCCACCGCCGGGCGCAGGGTGCGGGTGTCCACCACCATGCCGCGCAGCGTGTTGACCATGGACAGCCCGTCCGCGCGCGCCTCCACGCACGCCTCGGCCAGCTCCACGACGTCGGGGACGTCGACGGCGAGCTTGGCCAGCACCGGCAGGCCGGAACGGGTGTGGGAGCGCACCGTGCGCACCACCGCCGCGGCCCGGGCGGGATCGTCGGCGAAGTGCCGTCCTGCGGGATCGGCCGGATCGGGACAGGAGAGGTTGACCTCGATCGCGCTGACCCCGTCCGCCTCCGAGACCCGTCTGGCCAGTTCACCGAACTCCCCCACCCCCGCACCGGCCACGGACACGATCGCCCGCCCGCCCCTGGAGAGCAACCAGGGCAGATCACGTTGGAGGAAGACGTCCACGCCGGGGCCCTGCATGCCCGTGGTGCTGAGCATCCCGCTGGGCGTCTCGGCCATGCGCGGGGCGGGCCGTCCCGCGTGAGGTTCCAACATCATCGACTTGGTCGTGACGGCCCCGATCGAGGCGATGTCGAAGAACCGGGCCAGCTCGCGGCCCGCTCCGGCGCACCCGGCGGCGGTCACCACCGGATTGGGCAGTTCCAGACCGCCCAGCCGGACCCTGAGGTCTGCGTTCACTCTTCCCCTTCTCCCACAACCCGGTCTCAGGCGATGTCGCGGGCCGACTCGGCCGCGCGCGCGGCACTGGAGCCCTTCCAACCGGGGGCTCCCAGAGCGTCGAAGGGGATGGTGCCCACGTCGTCGAAGCGCACCTGTTCACCCCGGAACACCGGGCCGTCCACGCATGAGCGCACCATACGGGTGATACCGTCCTCCCCCACCACCGGGATGACGCAGGTCATGCAGATCCCGGTGCCACAGGCCATCGTCTCCTCCACGGCGACCTGGACGGGGATACCGTGAGCGCTCGCCACCGCGGTGACCGCGCGCAGCATGGGCATGGGTCCGCACGCGTAGACGGCGTCGGTGCGGCACTCCTCGATCACCCGGCCCAGAACGTCGGTGACCCGGCCCCGGGTACCGAAGGAACCGTCGTCGGTGGTGAAGGTCGCCGTCTCGGCGACCCTGCGGGCGGTGATGGCGCTGAACACCCCGTCGGCGGAGGCGGCGCCCAGCACGAAGTCGACTCGGCATCCGCGCCTGCGCAGCGACTGGGCCAACGGGAACAGCGGGGCGCTTCCCGATCCCCCGCCCACCAGAACGCAGTTGACCGGGTCGCGCGGCAGGGGGAAGGGACGCCCCAGGGGACCGACCACGTCCAACAGATCCCGCGGCCTCCTCTCCGCCAACCAGGCGGTCCCGCCACCGCGCACCGAGAACAGGAACTCGACGGTGCCGCCGTAGTCGGGTTTGACGTCGTGGATGGCGAAGGGGCGTCGCAGCAGCGTGCTGGAGTGGTCGCCGCCGACCGCCACCGACACGAACTGTCCTGAGCGGAAGCGTTCGACGATGCCCGGGGCGACCACGGTGATGGCGTAGTAGGCGTCCACCCTGCGCACGTTCAGCACGGGGCACCGGGCCTGCACCGGTCCGTTGTCGCTCATCAGGTCGTGGCGTCGGCGCGCTCGGTACCTGCGGACCGGGGCGCCGGCGCCGCCCTCCCCCCTGTGGAATTCCTGGTTGCCCTGTCCGACAACCGTATCGGCGGAGCGCCGCGGACACACACCGTCCGCGACGCCCAGCGCCTCACCGTAGGCGGCTGGCGTTGAGACTCCGCGCGTGTTCCTGGAGGGAACGCACGCCCAACTCGCCACGTGCCCGTGCCTCGATCGCCTGCACCGCGGCGGACAGGCCCTGCACGGTGGTCACGCTGGGCACTCCGCGCACCACGGCCGCGGTGCGGATCTCGTACCCGTCCAGGCGCGGACCGGCCTGCCCGGCGCCACCGAAGGGTGTGTTGACGATGAGGTCGACCCCGCCGGCCTGGATGAGCTGCACGATCGTCGGCTCCCCGGCGGGACCGCTGCCCTCGCTGTGCTTGCGCACCACGGTGGCGTGCACGCCGTTGCGGCGCAACACCACGGCGGTGCCCTCCGTCGCCAGGATCTGGAAGCCGAGATCGGCCAGGCGCTTGACCGGGAAGATCATCGACCGCTTGTCCCGGTTGGCCACCGAGACGAACACTCGGCCCTTCTCGGGCAGGGACTCGTTGAGGGCCAACTGCGACTTGGCGTAGGCCGGGCCGAAGCTGGTGTCCAGGCCCATGACCTCGCCGGTGGAGCGCATCTCCGGGCCGAGGACGGTGTCGACGCCCTCCCCTTCCTTGTCGATGAACCGGTTGAAGGGCAGCACGGCCTCCTTGACCGACACCGGGGCGTCCACCGGCAGGTCACCACCGTCGCCCTCGGCGGGCAGCATGCCCTCCTCGCGCAACTGGGCGATGGTGGCCCCCGCCATGATGCGGGCGGCGGCCTTGGCCAGCGGCACCGCGGTGGCCTTGGACACGAACGGCACGGTGCGCGAGGCGCGCGGGTTGGCCTCCAGCACGTTGAGGACCCCGAAGGCCAGGGCGTACTGGACGTTGAGCAGACCGCGTACCCCGGTGCCCCTGGCGATGGCCTCGGTGGAGCGGCGGATGCGCTCGATGTCCTCGCGGCCCAGCGTGATGGAGGGCAGGGTGCACGCCGAGTCGCCGGAGTGGATCCCGGCCTCCTCGATGTGCTCCATGATGCCGCCCAGGTACAGGTCCTGCCCGTCGTAGAGCGCGTCGACGTCGATCTCGACCGCGTCGTCGAGGAAACGGTCGATGAGCACCGGGTGCTCGGGGCTGACCTCGGCGTTGCGCTCGATGTAGTCGGCGAGCATCTCCTCGCTGTAGACGATCTCCATGCCCCGACCGCCCAACACGTAGGAGGGGCGGACCATGACGGGGTAGCCGATCTCGTCCGCGGCGGCCTTGGCCTCGGCGAAGGAGTAGGCGGTGCCGTACTTGGGCGCGGTCAGACCCGCGGCCTCGAGGACCTTGCCGAACTCACCGCGGTCCTCCGCCAGGTCGATGGCCTCGGGACTGGTCCCGATGATGGGCACCCCGGCGTCCTTGAGGCGGCGGGCCAGGCCCAGGGGGGTCTGGCCGCCCAGTTGGACGATGACACCGGCGACCGGTCCCGTCGCCTGTTCGGCGCGCACGACCTCCAGGACGTCCTCCAGGGTGAGCGGCTCGAAGTAGAGACGGTCGCTGGTGTCGTAGTCGGTGGAGACGGTCTCGGGGTTGCAGTTGACCATCACGGTCTCGTATCCGGCCTCGGAGAGGGCGAAGGAGGCGTGGACGCAGGAGTAGTCGAACTCCACCCCCTGACCGATACGGTTGGGCCCCGAACCCAGGATGATGATCTTGGGGCGGTCCCCCGTGGGGACCTCGGTCTCCTCGTCGTAGCTGGAGTACAGGTAGGGCGTCTGCGCCTCGAACTCGGCGGCGCAGGTGTCCACCGTCAGGTAGACCGGGTGGATCCCCAGGGCGTGGCGCAGTTCGCGGACCACGTCCTCGCTCTTTCCTGTGATCTGGCCGATCTGGACGTCGGAGAAGCCCAGGCCCTTGGCCTCCCGCAGGAGGTCGGCGTCGAGCTTGGTCGCCCGGGCCAGGACGCGGGCCGTCTCCTCCAGGCGCAACATCTGGTCCAGGAACCAGGGGTCGATGCGGGTGGCCTCGTGGATCTCCTCCACGCCGGCTCCCGCGCGCAGCGCCTGCTGGACCTGGCGCAGGCGGTGTTCGGTGGGGACCGCGGCCTTGCGCAGCAGTTCGTCCTTGTCGCCGGGTTCGCCCTCCCACGTCAGGCCGACCCCCGACTTCTCCAGGGAGCGCATGGCCTTCTGTAGGGCCTCGGGGAAGGAGCGACCGATGGCCATGGCCTCGCCGACCGACTTCATGGTCGTGGTCAGGCCGGGGTCGGCACCGGGGAACTTCTCGAAGGCGAAGCGGGGCACCTTGACCACGACGTAGTCGAGCGTGGGCTCGAAGCTCGCCGGTGTCTTGCGGGTGATGTCGTTGGGGATCTCGTCCAACGTGTAACCGATGGCGAGCTTGGCGGCGATCTTCGCGATCGGGAAACCGGTGGCCTTGGAGGCCAGCGCCGAGGAGCGCGACACCCGCGGGTTCATCTCGATGACGATGACCCGGCCGGTGTCGGGGTGGACCGCGAACTGGATGTTGCAGCCGCCGGTGTCCACACCCACCTCGCGGATGACCGCGATGCCGATGTCACGCAGCCCCTGGTACTCACGGTCGGTGAGGGTCATGGCGGGGGCGACGGTGATGGAGTCACCGGTGTGCACGCCCATGGGGTCGAGGTTCTCGATGGAGCACACGACCACGACGTTGTCGTTGGCGTCGCGCATCAGCTCCAGCTCGTACTCCTTCCAGCCGAGGATGGACTCTTCCAGGAGCACCTCGGTGGTCGGGGAGAGCGCCAGACCCTGGCCGGCGATACGGCGCAGTTCGGCCTCGTCGTGGGCGAACCCCGAACCCGCGCCGCCCATGGTGAAGGAGGGGCGTACCACCACGGGGTAACCGAGTTCCTCGGCCGCGGACAGACATTCGTCCAAGGTGTGGCAGATGCGCGAACGCGCGGACTCACCGCCGATGCGCTCGACGATGTCCTTGAAGCTCTCGCGGTCCTCGCCGGCCTGGATGGCCGCGATGTTGGCGCCGATGAGCTCGACGCCGTACTTGTCCAGGATGCCGGCCTCGCTCAGGGCGACGGCGGCGTTGAGGGCGGTCTGGCCCCCCAGGGTGGGCAGGAGCGCGTCGGGGCGCTCCTTGGCGATGATCTTCTCGATCATCTCGGTGGTGATCGGCTCGACGTAGGTGGCGTCGGCGATCTCCGGGTCGGTCATGATCGTGGCGGGGTTGGAGTTGACCAGGATGACCCGGAGCCCCTCGGCCTTGAGGACCCGGCAGGCCTGGGTGCCCGAGTAGTCGAACTCGGCCGCCTGCCCGATCACGATCGGACCCGAGCCGATCACGAGTACTGAGGAAAGGTCACTACGGCGCGGCATGCTCTTGTTCCTTTGACTACTTGGCAGCCGGAGCGGGCTGGGCGGACATCAGGTCGACGAACGCGTCGAAGAGATCGGCGGCGTCGTGGGGGCCCGCGGCGGCCTCCGGGTGGAACTGGACGCTGAAGGCGGGGCGCTCCAGCAGCCGCAGGCCCTCGACGACCTGGTCGTTGAGTCCCACGTGGCTGACCTCGGCCCGACCGTAGGGGGTGTCGAAGGGCTCGCCGATCGGGGCGTCCACGGCGAAGCCGTGGTTCTGGCTGGTGATGGCGACCTTGCCGGTGCGGGTGTCGAGCACCGGCTGGTTCACGCCCCGGTGACCGAAGGTCAGCTTGTAGGTGCCAAGCCCCAGTGCCCGTCCCAGGATCTGGTTGCCGAAGCAGATGCCGAAGAAGGGCTTGCCCGCCTCCAGGACACCGCGCACGGCGGCGACGGGGCCGTCCGCGGCGGCGGGGTCGCCGGGACCGTTGCTGAAGAAGACACCGTCGGGGTCGAGGGCGAGGATGTCCTCGGCGGTGGCGGTGGAGGGCAGCACGGTGACGCGGCAACCGCGCTCGGTCAGGCGCTGGGGGGTCATGGACTTGATCCCCAGGTCGACGGCGACGACGTGGAGGCGGGCCTCCACCCCCTCGGGGGGCGACACCTCGTAGGCCCTGCCCGTGCTGACCTCCCCGGCCAGGTCGGCGCCGGCCATGGGGGGCTGCTGCCGCACACGGGACAACAACGCCTCGGGGGCCGTCTCGGTGGTGCTGATGGCGGCGCGCATGACGCCCTTGTCACGCAGATGCCGGGTGAGGGCGCGGGTGCCGGTCAGGGCGATCCCGACCACGCCCTGCTTGCGCAGCTCCTCGTCGAGGGTGCCTCGGGCACGCCAGCTGGAGGAGATGCGGGCGGGTTCACGGACGACGTATCCGGCCACCCAGATACGTCCGGACTCGGGGTCGTCGTCGTTGATGCCGGTGTTCCCGATGTGGGGAGCCGTCATCGCCACGATCTGACGATGGTAGGAGGGGTCGGTGAGGGTCTCCTGGTAGCCGGTCATCCCGGTGTTGAAGACGATCTCCCCGAAGGTCTCGCCCGTGGCGCCGAAGGAGCGCCCGTGGAAGACACGACCGTCCTCGAGTACCAGAATCGCCGATCCGTGCTCGGACACGCTTTCCCCCTCCTCGGTGCCCGGGCTGGCCTGGGCGTTCACTGTCGTGCTCACTGGATCTTCCCCTCAAGGACGGTCGGGGCGCCGCGCAGGAACGTGGCGCGCACCCGGCCGGGCAGGGTCATGCCCTGGAAAGGGGTGTTGCTGCTCTTGGTGACCATGGAGGCCCCGTCGACCTCCAAGGGCGCGGCCGGGTCGTACAGGACGACGTTGGCCGGCTCTCCGACCCCCAGGCCGCGGCCGTGGTCGTGGACACGGCCGATGCGGGCCGGTGCCGAGGACATGCGGTCGGCGACGTCCTCCCAGGTGAGAAGTCCGGTGTCGACCATGGTGTGCTGCACGACGGCCAAGGCGGTCTCCAGCCCGACCATTCCCATGGCGGCGGTGGACCATTCGGTCTCCTTGGCCTCCGCTGGGTGGGGCGCGTGGTCGGTGGCGACGATGTCGATCGTGCCGTCGGCCAGGCCCTCACGTAGTGCCCGCACGTCCTCCGCGGTGCGCAGGGGCGGGTTGACCTTGTAGATCGGGTCGTAGCTCTCCACCAGTTCGTCGGTCAGGAGCAGGTGGTGCGGGGTGACCTCGGCGGTGACGTCGCAGCCACGGGCCTTGGCCCAGCGGATGATGTCGACCGAGCCCTTGGTGGAGACGTGGCACACGTGTAGACGCGAACCCACGTGCTGGGCGAGCAGACAGTCCCGGGCGATGATCGCCTCCTCGGCGACCGCGGGCCAGCCGGGCAGCCCGAGCCGGTCGGAGACGCATCCCTCGTTCATCTGGGCGCCCTCGGTCAGGCGCGGCTCCTGCGCGTGCTGGGCGACGACGCCGTCGAAGGCCTTGACGTACTCCAGGGCGCGGCGCATCAGCAGGGCGTCGGAGACGCAGACGCCGTCGTCGGAGAAGACGCGTACCCCCGCGGCGGATTCGGCCATGGCCCCGATCTCGGCGAGCCGCCGCCCGCCGAGGCCGACGGTGACGGCGCCGACGGGACGTACGTCGCAGTATCCGGCCTCGCGTCCGAGTCGCCAGACCTGTTCGACGACGCCCGCGGTGTCGGCGACGGGGTCGGTGTTGGCCATGGCGTGGACCGCGGTGTAACCGCCCATGGCGGCGGAACGGGAGCCGCTGGCGACGGTCTCCGCGTCCTCGCGGCCCGGTTCGCGCAGGTGGGTGTGCAGGTCCACCAGTCCGGGCAGGGCGATCAGGCCGGTGGCGTCGACGACCCGAGCGCCCTCGGGGGCGTCGAGTCCCCGCCCGGTCCCGGCGATGACGCCGTCGGCGAGGAGCAGGTCGACGGGGTCGCCGCCCATGGGGCGGGCGCCGCGGATCAGGTGTGGTGCGTTGGTGTCGGACATCGCGGTGCTTGTTTCCTCGTGACTTTCTGGAAGGGGAGAGGTCGCGCCGGGCGCCGGGCCGTCCACCCGGCACCCGTGGGAGCGCGGTGTCCTCAGGAGCCGCTGAGCAGCAGGTAGAGCACGGCCATGCGCAGGCTGACACCGTTGGCGACCTGCTCGGTGACCGTGCACCGGGGCGAGTCCGCCACCTCCGCGGAGATCTCCATACCGCGGACCATGGGTCCGGGGTGCATGACGATGGCGTCCTCTGGCATGCGGGCCAGGCGTTCTGCGTCCAACCCGTAGTTGCGGCTGTACTCGCGTGTGGAGGGGAAGAAGGACTCGTGCATGCGTTCGGCCTGCACACGCAGCATCATGACCACGTCGGCCTTGGGCAGGACCGTGTCGAGGTCGTAGGAGACCTCGCACGGCCAGGTGTGCACCGAGACCGGCAGCAGGGTGGGCGGCGCGACCAGGGTGACGTGCGCGCCCAGGGTGGTGAGCAGCAGCACGTTGGAACGTGCGACACGGCTGTGCAGGATGTCGCCGACGACGGCCACGCGCAGTCCTTCGAGCCTGCCGAGGCGCGAACGCATGGTGAAGGCGTCCAGCAGTGCCTGTGTGGGGTGTTCATGGGTACCGTCGCCGGCGTTGAGCACCGAGCCGTCGACCCAGTTGGCGAGGCGGTGGGCGGCTCCGGAGGCGCTGTGACGGATGACGACGCCGTCGGCGCCCATGGCCTGTAGCGTCAGCGCGGTGTCCTTGAGGCTCTCGCCCTTGGAGACGCTGGAGCCCTTGGCGGAGAAGTTGATGACGTCCGCGGACAGGCGTTTGGCCGCCAGTTCGAAGGATGTGCGGGTGCGGGTGGAGTCCTCGTAGAAGAGGTTGACCACGGTGCGTCCGCGCAGGGTGGGCAGCTTCTTGACGGAGCGGTCGCCGACCTGTGCGAGTTCGGTCGCGGTGTCCAGGATGAGGGTGGCCTCGTCGCGACTCAGATCACCGGTGGAGAGCAGGTGGCGCATCAGTCGTTCCCCTCGGTGGTGGAGGGTGACGGGGAGGAAGGATCCTCGGCCGAAGGCCGGCGGTTGAGGGTGGTGGAGGGTGACGGGGAGGAAGGATCCTCGGCCGAAGGCCGGCGGTTGAGGGTGGTGGAGGGTGACGGGCGGGAGGGGCTGAGCAGCACCGCGTCCTCCCCGTCGGTCTCCTCCAGGCACACGGTGACGTTCTCTCGCAGGGAGGTGGGCAGGTTCTTGCCCACGTAGTCGGCGCGGATGGGCAGCTCGCGATGACCGCGGTCGACCAGGACCGCGAGCTGAACCGCTCGGGGACGGCCGAGGTCCCCGAGTGCGTCGAGGGCCGCGCGGACGGTGCGACCGGAGAAGAGGACGTCGTCGATGAGGACGACGACGCGATCGTCCAGGCCGCCCGTGGGGATCTCGGTCCTGCCGAGGGCGCGGACGGGGGAGGATCGCAGGTCGTCGCGGTACATGGTGATGTCGAGCGAGCCCACGGGGACGGACATCTCCTCGACCCGTTCGATACGCCGTGCCAGGCGTCGGGCCAGGGGGACTCCGCGCGAGGGGATGCCCAGAAGGGTGACGTCCTCGCCGCCTTTGGTGCGTTCGAGCACCTCGTGGGCGATACGGGTCAGCGCCCGGTTGATCTCGTTGCCGTCCAGAACCGCGCGGGCGCCTTCGCGCGCCCGGGGAACACCGCCGTCGGCGTCACCGTCGGCCGGTTTTCGCGCATGCAAAGTAGTGACCCCTTCCCTGCCTCACTGAACAGGTCGTTAAAGGATGTCGATCGCATCCACGCTACCAGCGGTTACTCGGACCGCCTGAGGGCGGCCGACGAACCTCACCCACGAATGTGACTCTGGTCACATTCTGGGCGGCCATGCGTCCGACTGAAAACGGGGGCGTCACCACCGACCAGGCCTCACGGCAAAAGGGGCGAAGCGTGAAACTCCCTATGGGATCGGGCTTTTCGCGTCAGAGTGACGCACGACTCGTCCTGATCGGTCCAGAGATGAGAGGTGTCTCACTTACGCACGGTTTGGCCACTGATTAGTCGCGTTTCGTACCAACGGCTTGACCTGGGAGGCAGACCCCCCTACCGTCACTGTCTGTAACCACTGCCGGGTGGGGTTGCATCCCGTGACCATCCGCTGGACCGCCCAGGCGGCCCGCCGAGTACGAGCGGACGTCTCCCCCACCACGCCAGCCACCGTCACGGCCGGGAGCGCAAAAGATGCCATCCGAATACGCCAAGTCCCTCGGTGCGCGACTGCGTGCCATCCGCACCCAGCAGGGTCTGTCCCTGCACGGGGTGGAAGAGAAGTCCCACGGACGCTGGAAGGCCGTCGTGGTCGGCTCCTATGAGCGTGGCGACCGCGCCGTCACCGTCCAGAAGCTCGCCGACCTGGCCGACTTCTACGGCGTCCCGATGTCGGAACTGCTGCCCGGAGGCGCCGCGCCCGCACCGTTGGGCCCCACGCCCAAACTGGTCATCGACCTGGAGCGCATGCAACAGCTGCCGCAGGAGAAGGCCGGGCCGCTGTCGCGCTACGTGGCCACGATTCAGAGCCAGCGCGGCGACTACAACGGGCGCGTGCTGTCCATACGCCAGGAGGACCTGCGCTCACTCGCGGTCATATACGACAAGTCGCCTGGCGACCTGACCGAGGAGCTCATCAACTGGGGCGTCCTCGACCCTGAGGCCCGTCGCGCGGTCGACGCCTTCTAGGGACGACACACGATCTTCGCCTACGACGAGAGTCGGCGGCCGAGGCCGCCGACTCTCGTCGTGTTCGAAGACATGCACGTGCGCGCTCCACGGACGGCACGACCGGACGTGGGGCTTCCCCTCCCCAGCCCGGCCGTACCGCCCTCCACCATAGGGGGGCTCGGCGGAGTTGCGTCGAACACGTGTTCGACGCGGTCCAGTTAACACCAGTCCACGAAAGGCGTCAAGGATTCTTGCGGTGAGCCACGCCGGACCCGGGTCTGTCCGGGGACGAGGGAATTAGTGTTGTGTCGTGGCAGCCGATACCGAACTGCGTGAACTGGCCCCTCCCGCCTTCACGCACGCCGTCCCCGCGCTCCTCCAGGTGTACGAGGCGGCCATGCGCCCGCCTCCGGAACAGCTGCCCGGGCGGGCCGGCGTCATGAGCGGTCACGCCCACCACCCGGGTTTCCGCTCGGTGGTGGCCCTGCGTGAGGGGTCGCCGGTGGGCTTCGCCTACGGATTCCGTGGAAGCCGGGGTCAGTGGTGGTACGACACGGTCAGGGCGGCGATGTTGGCGAGCGGACGTGCCCGGCAGGTACGCCGCTACCTGACCGACCCCTGGGAGGTCGCCGAGGTCCACGTCCACCCTCGGGCACAGAACCAGGGCGTGGGGCGCCGTCTGCTCCACGCCCTGTGCCAAGGGCGGCCGGAGAGCAGCGCGGTGCTCTCCACCAGGTCGGGGCCGTCCGCCGCGCGGCACCTCTACCGCTCGTGCGGGTTCATCGAGGTGCTGGAGGACTTCGCCTTCCCCGGCAGTCCTGAGCAGCCCTTCTCGATCATGGCCGCCCGGCTCCCCCTCACCGGCTCCGACGACCGGAGATCTCCTGGTAGATCTGCCTGGTGGCGGTGGACTGGTTCGAGGTGATGAAGTGGATCCCCGGCGCACCCTCGTTCAGTAGCCGCTCGCACATGCGTTGGGCGTGCTCGATCCCGAAGGCCCGCACCGCTTCGGTGTCGTCGCCGAAGGACGCGAACTTCTCCGCCAGGTCACGCGGGAAGGGCGCCCCCGAGAGCTTCTCCGAGCGTGGGATGAAGGAGGTGCGCACCACGGGGAAGACCTCGGGGATGATGGGGACCTGGCAGCCCCGCGCCGCCACCCTGTCCCGCAGGCGCAGGTAGTCCTCGGGGTCGAAGAACATCTGCGTGATGGCGTAGTCGGCCCCCGCGTCGCACTTGCGCACGAAGTAGTCGGTGTCGGTCTCCACGTCGGCCGAACGCGGGTGCTTGTACGGAAAGGCCGCCACGCCCACGCAGAAGTCGCCACTGTCCTTGATGAGACGGACGAGCTCATCGGCGTAGGTCAGCCCCTGGGGGTGCCTGATCCACTCGCCGTCGGGGTCGCCGGGCGGGTCGCCGCGTACGGCGAGCATGTTGGACACCCCCGCGTCGGCCAGGCGTCCCACGAGGTGGCGGAGCTCGGCCACCGAGTGGTCCACCAGTGTCATGTGCGCCACCGGCAACAGAGTGGTGTCGGTGGCGATGCGCTCGGTGGTCTCCACCGTGAGACCGCGCGTGCTGCCACCGGCACCGTAGGTGACCGAGACGAAGGAGGGGCCGAGGGCCTCGATCTCCCTGATCGCACGCCACAACCGTTCCTGCGCCTGGGGGGTGCGGGGCGGGAAGAACTCGAAGGAGAACATCGGCTCGCCCGTGTTGAGGAGATCACGGATATGACGCGGCCGAGGGGCCGGTGTCCTGTGCGCCACGGGGCGTGTCGGTGCTGCCAGCATGCACACCACCTTAGGCCAGGCCCCCTCACTTGATGGAAGCGCCATCCCACTCCGTGAGATCGGTGTCGCGTGTCACGCTTCGAGGCAGGGATCGAGCGCATCATATAGCCGCTAATGTGCAGGATATGGCCGCTTCCTCTTCCTCGTCCGTCTCACCCGTCTCCGTGATCCGCTCCGAGGTGGACCGCGAACTGAGCGAGTTCCACTCCACCCGTCGCACCCAGTTGCTGGAGATCGGTGAGGAACTGGCCCCGGCGTTGGACGCCTTGGAGGCGATGCTCTCCGGCGGCAAGCGCCTGCGCCCCACCTTCTGTTACTGGGGGTGGCGCGGCGCGGCCGGCGCGCCCGGTGACGAGCGGATGATCCGTGCCGCCGCCTCCCTGGAGTTCCTCCAGGCGTGCGCGCTCATCCACGACGACGTGATCGACAACAGCGACACTCGGCGCGGACTGCCCGCCACCCACAAGCGGCTGGCCAAACTGCACGCGGACCATGGATGGAGCGGTGACAGCGAGGAGTTCGGCCAGGGCGCGGCGATCCTCATCGGCGACCTGTGCCTCGCCTGGTCGGACGAGATGTACCAGGCCAGCGGGTTCGACGCACGGGTGCTACGGGACGGGCGCCCGCCGTTCGACGCCATGCGCACCGAGGTGATGGCGGGGCAGTACCTGGACACGCTGGAACAGGTGCGCGGCACCACCACACGCGAGGCCGCGCTACGGGTGATGCGCTACAAGTCCGCCAAGTACACGGTGGAACGTCCACTGCACGTGGGCGCCGCCCTGGCCGGCCGCCAGGACCTGGCGCAGGTGTTCACCGATTACGGCATCCCTTTGGGCATCGCCTTCCAGCTGCGCGACGACGTGTTGAGCGTGTTCGGCGACCCCTCCACCACGGGCAAGCCCGCGGGCGACGACCTTCGCGAGGGCAAGCGGACACTGATCGTCGCCGAGACCCTGGCGCGAGCGAGCGCGGACGAGGCCGAACGCTTCCGTTCCCTGCTGGGCGCACCGGATCTGTCGGTGGAGTCGGTGGAGTGGATGCGCTCGGTGATCGAGGGCTCCGGAGCGTTGGCGGTGTGCGAGGCGATGATCACCGAGTACGCGGAGCGGGCCGTGGCCGCCCTGGAGAGTCCCGAGCTGGACGCGAGCGCACGCGAACCGCTGCGTCGACTGGTGGTGGACGCCACCGAGCGCTCCTTTTGACAGACCCCTGGGGATTTCAGGAGAACCTCCCACGGAGGTTCGTTGTGCGTCACCCCACCCTCCGGTTGAATTCCTCACAAGACATATCGCGTAACCGGGGGGATCCGTCATGTCCGGGCACACCGTCTCCCGCGGTCCGGTGAACGCGGGCGAGCGAGCGCTCGCCCCCGACCTGGCCCGCGGTTCCATGCTCTTGTTCATCGCGATCGCGAACACGGTCTGGTACTTATGGGCGTTCCCTCGCAGCGGCGTCAACGCCCATCCCGTGTCGGGGAACGCGTGGGACTCGGCCGCGCAGTTCCTCACCGTGGTGATGATCGACATGCGCAGCTATCCGATGTTCGCCTTCCTGTTCGGGTACGGCATGGTGCAGCTGGCCCGACGTCAGGAGGCCGCGGGCACCGACGAGCGGGACGTGGACGCCTTGCTGCGCCGTCGCAATCTGTGGCTGATCGCCTTCGGTCTCGTGCACGCCGCGCTGCTGTGGATCGGCGATGTCCTGGGGGCCTACGGCCTGGCCGGGCTGCTGCTGGGATGGCTCCTCTTCCGCCGTCGGGACACCACCGTGCTGCTGTGGGCCGGTGTGCTCACGGGACTGATGCTGCTGTTGTCCGCCTTCAGTCTGTTGGGGCCGGCCCTCACACCCGGCGACGCCACCGCGCCGGAGGGCTTCGGCACCGAACAGGTGGCCGCCAACATCAGCGAGGTCTCCCCCGTGGCGGCCGCCCTGGAGCGCCTGCTCTTCTGGCCGCTCGTCTCCCTGAGCCAGGGGCTGATGAGCCTGGCCGTGCCGACCGCGATCCTGCTCGGTTTCTGGGCGGCGCGCCGCCGCGTCCTGGAGGAACCGGGTCGCCATCTGGTGTTGCTACGTCGGGTGGCGCTCGTCGGGATCGGCGTGGGTTGGGCGGGCGGACTTCCCGCAGGACTGGCCCAGGTGGGTCTTTGGGATCTGAGCCCACTACAGAACAACATGCTCAGCATGCCGCACATGGTGACCGGGCTGGCCGGAGGCGTGGGTTACGTGGCGTTGATCACCCTGGTGGCGTACCGGCTCCAGGAGCGCGGACGCACCGACGGCGTGTTGGTGGGCGCGTTGAGCGCCACCGGCAAGCGCTCACTGTCGGCCTACCTGGCCCAGTCCTTGCTGTGCGCCCCGCTCCTGGCGGCCTGGGGCCTGGGGCTGGGCGCCGAACTGAGGTCGTGGTCGATGCTGCTGTTCGCGGTCGGGGTGTGGTCGATGACCGTGATCGCCGCCTACGCGCTGGAGCGCGCGGACCGGCGCGGACCGGCCGAGGCGTTGCTGCGCCGCCTGACCTACCGGCGCCCCGACCGAGGGTCGGCCGGTGCGGACACGGCCGCCGAGGGCGGGATGGTCGACTCCGCTCGCACACCCGTCTCGGAGCCGGGGACGGACCGCGACCGGGAACACCGCACCCACTGATCTCCGACGCGAAAAAGGGGCGTGCCGGTCAGTGCCCGGCCCGCTCCCGTAACGGAGGATGGGGTGCCATGGGCGACGATCACACGACAAACCACACCATAGGGGTGACCGGAGCGACCGGGGCACTGGGCGGGCGGGTCGCCGCCCGCATCGCGAGGTTGGGGGTGCCCCAGCGGCTCATCGTACGCGACATCAACCGGGCTCCGGAGTATCCCGGCAGCAGTGCGGCGATGGCCGCCTACGAGGACACCTCCTCCTTCGAACGGGCGTGCCGGGGGGTGGACACGCTCTTCCTCGTCTCGGCGACCGAGTCCGAGGACCGCGTCGACGTGCACCTGAGCGCGGTGGACGGGGCGGTCAAGGCCGGGGTCTCCCGGATCGTCTACCTGTCCTTCCTGCGGGCGGGCCCGGCGTCGACGTTCACGTTCGCGCGCACGCACTTCTTCACCGAGGCGCACATCAGGTCCACGGGGGTGCGGTACACGTTCCTCAGACCCAGCCTCTACCTGGATCTGCTGCCGGACTGGGTGGGCGACGACGGAACGGTGCGGGGCCCGGCCGGCGAGGGCGAGGTGGCGTGGGTGTCCCGGGACGACGTCGCCGACGTGGCCACGGCCGTGCTGACCGACCCGTCGACCATGCTCGACTCCGACAACACCACCTACGACGTCACCGGCCCCGAGGCACTGTCCCTGAGGGCGACGGTGGACAGGCTCAGCACGCTGACCGGACGCAGCATCGACTACGTGCCCCAGTCGCGCGAGGAGGCCCTGGAGTCGCGTCGGGCCGCCGGCGCGCCGGAATGGGCCGTCGAGGGATGGGTGTCCTCCTATGAGGCGATCGCCGCCGGAGAGCTGAACGTAGTCTCGTCCACCGTCTCCGACCTCACCGGACACCCTGCCCAGTCCATCGAGGGTTTCCTGCGGCGTCACCCCAGTGCCCTGTCGCACGTCGCCGTCTGATCCCGACCGCTTCCGGACACCGTCGCGCCCCGTGCGCGACGGTGTCGCCGTCCCGACGGGAAACCGGGAACCTCCCGCCGCCGGATCCCCGGCCGAGGTCGGAACCGGTCCTCACCGCGGGTCGGCGTGGGCCACCAGGCGCTGTCTCAATCCGGCTGCGGCGGCACGGGGGTCCTCGGCCTCGGTGATCGCCCGTACGACCACCACGCGGCGGGCGCCGGCCGCCAGCACCCGGTCGATGTTGCCGGCGTCGATCCCGCCGATGGCGAACCAGGGGCGTTCGGAACCCAGCGCGGCGGCCCGCTCCACCAGCTCCACGCCGGCCGCGGGACGGCCCGGCTTGGTGGGGGTGGCCCACGTGGGACCGACGCAGAAGTAGTCGCTGCCGGGTTCCTCGGCCGAGGCCGCCGCGGCCGTGATGTCGTTGTTGGACCGGCCGATGACGGGATCCGCGCCGATGATGTCGCGGGCCATGGGCACGGGAAGATCGCGCTGCCCCAGATGGAGAACGTCGGCGCGCACGGCACGCGCGATGTCGGCTCGGTCGTTGACCGCGAGCAGGGCGCCGTGCCGTTCGCACGCCTCCCTCATGACCTCCAGGGCCGCGATCTCCTCTCGAGCCTCCAGTCCCTTGTCCCGGAGTTGGATGATGTCCACTCCTCCGGCCAGGGCCGCGTCGGTGAACTCCGCCAGGTCGCCCTGCCGGGTCCGGGCGTCGGTGCACAGGTACAGAAAAGATGCGTCCAGGCGCTTGCGCAGGCTGGTTCCGTGGCTGGTCCTCACCCTGTCCACCCTAGGGCCTGGCACACGTGGACCAAAGGGGAGGGAACACGGCGGCGCGCCCCTCCCCCTCCTTCGGCGTCCGTGGAAGGCGCCCGACGGTGAGGACTACAGGGCCAGACTCTGCGCGCGGCGACGCACCTCGGTGCCCCGATTCTCGCGCATGGCCTCGATGGGTCTGCCCGGCAGGGAGGCGTCTTCGGTGAACAGCCAACGCAGGGCCTCCTCCGTGGAGAAACCCGCGTCGCTGAGCAGGACCAGTGTGCCCGGCAACCCCTTGACGAGGTCGTCGCCGTCGATGAACGCGGCGGGAATGCACAACTCGCCGTGGCGGACCACACCCATCATGCGGTTCTCCCGGATCAGCGTCTTGATCCGGTTCGGACTCACGCCCAGCGGCGCGGCCGCCTCCTTGAGGGTCAGCCACTCGCCGACCAGAGTGTCGATGTCGAGGTCGTTTCGTGTCACCAGACCAATCTGCCACATCCTGGGGTACCGATCACCTCCTCGGCGCGCACACGTCGTGTGCGGACGGTCTCCTCACAGTTCACGGGCGAGCAGCGGGATCTGTCCGCCCGCCAGGACCGCCTCGACCTGGCGTTCGGACAGGGAGTGTCGCAGCCGGTGGTCCTCCCCCTTGGTCTCGTTGCGCAGGATCAGCTCCCGTGGCCCGCGCAGGGCGCCGGGCAGGTCCTCCAGTACCAGCACGTCCCCCTCCTCGATCCGGTCGTAGTCGTCGGGATCGTCGAACTCCAGAGCGAGGACACCGAAGTTGGCCAGGTTCTGCCAGTGGATGCGGGCGAAGGACTTGGCCACCACCGCGTGCAGACCCAGGTAGCGCGGGGTGATGGCGGCGTGCTCACGTGAGGAGCCCTGGCCGTAGTTCTCCCCTCCGACGACGAAGTGGCCCGTACCGTCCGCGCTCTCCGCCGCGCGCCGCGGGTAGTCCGGGTCGATGCGCGTGAAGGTGAACTCGGCCAACCTCGGCACATTGGACCGGTAGGGCAGGGCCGCCGCGCCCGCGGGTGAGATCTCGTCGGTGGAGACGTCATCGCCCACCTTGAGAAGGACGGGGGCTCTGACCCGTTCCGGCAGTGGCGGAAAGTCCGGAAGCGAGGAGATGTTGGGCCCCTTCACCAGTTCCGCGCGCTCCTCCCCGGGCTCGGGCGGCGGAGTGAGCATGCGGGTGTTGACGCTGTGCCGCTCGGGCAGCGACGGCCGCGGATTTCCCAGACCGAGTTCCTCCGCCAGGTCCCGGGGGTCGGTGATGACGCCGGTGAGGGCGGAGGCCGCAGCGGTCTCCGGAGAACACAGCCACACCGAGTCGTCCGCCGTTCCCGAACGTCCCGGGAAGTTACGGGGGAAGGTGCGCAGGGAGTTCTGTCCCGCCGCGGGGGCCTGGCCCATACCGATGCAGCCGAGGCAGCCGGTCTGATGGATACGGGCGCCCGCGACGATGAGGTCGGTGACCGCGCCCATGCGGGTGAGGTCGGTGAGGATCTGGCGCGAGGAGGGGTTCACGTCGAAACTCACCGAGGCGTCGGTCTGGCGCCCCCGCACGATGGCCGCGGCCACCGCGAAGTCGCGCAGTCCCGGATTGGCGGACGAGCCGACGACGACCTGGTCCACCTTGGTCCCGACGACCTCCCGTACCGGGACCACGTTGCCGGGAGAGGAGGGCTTGGCGATCAAGGGCTCGATCGTCGACAGGTCGATCTCCTCGGTCAGGTCGTAGTGGGCGTCCTCGTCGGCGAGCAGTTCGGTGAAGTCCTCCTCACGCCCCTCCTTGCGCAGGAACTCGCGTACGGCCCCGTCGGAGGGGAACACCGTGGTGGTGGCGCCGAGTTCGGCGCCCATGTTCGCGATCACGTGCCGGTCCATCGCGTCGAGGGAGGCCAGCCCCGGGCCGTGGTACTCGATGACGCGGTTCAGTCCGCCCTTGACCCCGTGGCGACGCAACATCTCCAGGATCACGTCCTTGGCGGAGGTCCATGGCGGAAGCTGACCGGTCAGCCGCACACCCCAGATCTCGGGCATGCGGATGTGAAGCGGCCTGCCCGCGATGGCCATGGCGGCCTCCAGTCCTCCCACACCGATCGCGAGCATCCCCAGGGAGCCGGACGCGCAGGTGTGGGAGTCCGACCCCACCATCGTCTTGCCGGGGATCCCGAACCGCTGCATGTGCGTGGGGTGTGAGACGCCGTTGCCCGGCTTGGAGTACCACAGACCGAACCTTCTGCACGCCGACTCGAGGAAGACGTGGTCCTCGGCGTTCTTCTCGTCGGACTGGAGGAGGTTGTGGTCCACGTACTGCACGCTGACCTCGGTGCGTGCCCGGTCGAGTCCGAGCGCCTCCAACTCCTGCATGACCAGGGTTCCGGTGGCGTCCTGGGTGAGGGTCTGGTCGACCTTGATCCCGACCTCGGTCCCCGGTGTCATCTCCCCCGACACCAGGTGGGATTCGATGAGTTTGTGCGTGACGCTGGCGCCCACGGCGGTCCCCTTCCGCTGTCCGAACCTGCATGGCGGGCACCTGGCCGTGCTGGTGGGTGCCCGTGCCCCTCCCGCTACCCATGTCGGCCGAAACCGTGCGGTGCGCCACCGGCCGGGGCGTCCACCCTCATCGACGCTAGAATGGGGACGGACCCCTACATCCCGCGGGAGCCGGGTGGAACCCGGCTGAGAGGGAGACTGCGAGTCTCCGACCGCACGAACCTGATCCGGATCATGCCGGCGAAGGGAGTGGAACTCAGCGCCGTGCGTACACCGAACGACCTCGGTTCCGTGACGATTCGTCCTACCACCACACGCGATGACGGCGTCGTCGTGGTCGGCGGCGGCCTCATCGGCAGGGTCACCGCCTGGCGTGCCGCCCAGCGAGGGCTGGACGTCACCCTCGTCGAACCCGACCCCGTGGACGAGGTGACCCGTGCCGCCTCCACCGTGGCGGCGGGCATGCTCACCCCCGCCACCGAGGCGGTGTTCGGCGAGGAGCCGCTCATGGAGCTGGGAATCCGCTCCGCGGCCATGTACGCCGACTTCGTCGCCGAGGTGGAGGAGGCCGCCGGGATGAGCGTGGGCTACCGCACCACCGGCACCCTCCTGGTCGCCTTCGACCGGGACGACCTGGCGGTGCTCACCGAACTGCACGAACTCCAGCGCCGCCTCGGCATCGCCACCGAACGCCTCGGGAGCAGGGAGTGCCGTCGGCTGGAACCCATGCTGGCCCCGTCCGTACGCGGCGGCGTCCTGGCCCCCGACGACCACTCGGTGGACCCGCGGCGGCTGCTGCGCGCCCTGGCGGCGGCGGGAACGCGCGTCGGAGTGACCGAGACCACCGGCCTGGCCGAGGAGGTCCTCTCCCCCGGTCCCGGTGGTGCCCGGCTCGGCGTACGGCTGACCGACGGACGGCTCCTACCCGCCGACCAGGTGGTACTGGCCGCCGGCTGCTGGGGCGACCGCGTCCGGGTCCCCGAGGCGGTGGTGCCGCCGCTGCGCCCGGTCAAGGGGCAGCTGCTGCGCGCACGGGTGCCCGCCGGGGAGCCGCCACTGGTCGGCCGTACGGTCCGCGGCCTGGTCAGGGGCTTCACGACCTACCTGGTACCGCGCGCCGACGGAGAGGTGATCATCGGCGCCACCCAGGAGGAACTCGGCCATGACACGTCGCTCACCGTCGGAGGACTGTGGCAGGTCCTGCGGGACGCGCGTGAACTCGTTCCCGGAGTGAGCGAACTGGAGATCACCGAGACCTGTGTGGGGCTGCGTCCGGGCTCGCCCGACAACGAACCCCTCCTGGGCCCCACCCGCCTGCCGGGGCTGCACCTGGCCGCCGGGCACTTCCGTCATGGGGTGCTGCTGGCGCCGGTCACCGGCGAGGCGATGGCCCAGGCCCTGACCACCTCAACCCTGCCGGAGTACGCCCGCCGCTTCGCCGCGGACAGGGTCACGGCACGATGAAGCGCAAGGAGGCGCAGTGGAACTGACCATCAACGGCGACCGCCGCGAGGTCGCCTACGGCACCACCGTGGAGTCGGTCGTACGCGAGCTGACCACCTCGGGGGACGGGGAGATCCCCGGTGGGATCGCCGTGGCCGTCAACGACGAGGTGGTGCGCCGCACCGCGTGGGCCGACAGCGCACTGGAACCGGGCGACCGCGTGGACGTCCTGACCGCCGTACAGGGAGGCTGAGAGGTATGACCGAGCAGACCGCCCGCATCGATGACCCGCTCGTGATCGCGGGGGTCTCCTTCGGCTCCCGCCTGATCACCGGCACCGGCGGAGCCCCCTCCTTGGACGTGCTGGAGGAGGCCCTGCTCGCCTCCGGGACCGAAATGACCACCGTGGCGATGCGCCGCGTCTCACCGGGCGCCCAGGGGTCGGTGTGGGACGTCCTGGACCGTAACAAGATCCGGCCCCTGCCCAACACCGCCGGGTGCTTCACCGCGACCGACGCGGTACGCACCGCCCGTTTGGGCCGCGAGGCGTTGCAGACCGACTGGGTGAAGTTGGAGGTGGTGGCGGACGAGCACACGCTGTTGCCCGACCCGGTCGAACTGTTGGACGCCGCCGAACAACTGGTCGACGAGGGGTTCACCGTCCTGCCCTACACCAACGACGACCCGGTGCTGGCCCGCAGACTGGAGCAACTGGGCTGTGCCGCGGTCATGCCGCTGGCCGCCCCGATCGGCTCCGGCCTGGGGATCCGCAACCCGCACAACCTGGAGTTGATCGTCGAGCAGGCGAAGGTACCGGTGATCGTCGACGCCGGTATCGGCACCGCCAGCGACGCCGCCCTCGCCATGGAACTGGGCTGCGACGCGGTGCTCCTGGCCACGGCCGTCACCCGCGCCCAGGACCCGGTGCGGATGGCCACGGCGATGCGCGACGCCGTGCGCGCCGGTCGCGGCGCCCGCCTGGCCGGGCGCATCCCGGTCCGCCGTTACGCGCAGGCCTCCTCCCCCGGCCTCGACTGAAGGCCCCCGGGCCCAAGGGCACGGGGTCCGACGAAACCGCCCCGGGAACGGGCGAGGATCGGGACACGTCGTCCCCTCTCCCTCCCGTTCCCGGGCCGCGAGACACCCGGTCCCGTGCGTCCTTCGCGCCGCCCCCGCCCACGACACCGGGGAACGAAGCTCCGGCGACCGACCCGCCACCGACCGTCGTCGCCCGTGGTCACGGCCCCTCCGACGGTGAGCGTGAGGGCGACCCGGCATATCCGGGCCCGAGCGTTCGACGTCGTCCCCTACCGTGGAGGGGATGCGCGCCCCGAGGACGAGACCGCGCGCACGAAGACGAACCAGGCGTGAGCGCCCTCACCATCGGTGAACGCCGGGCGACGCGACCGCGAACCGCGGGGCAGACCTGGCTCGGGCTTCCGCTATCGTGTCGGTTCGACACCCGGTGCCGGGTACGCGCCGCCGGCCGCGACAGCCCGCGCTCCCCGCAGCAAGGACATTTCTCCGCGTGGACATGACGACTTCCGACCCGCTTGTAGGCGCCACCCTGGACCGACGCTACTTCGTCGAGTCCAGGATCGCCGGTGGCGGGATGGCGACCGTCTACGTCGCCCACGACCTGAGGTTGGACCGGCGGCTGGCGTTGAAGGTGATGCACCCCTCGCTGGCGCAGGACCCCACCTTCGTCCAGCGTTTCATCAACGAGGCGCACTCCGTCGCCAAGCTCTCCCACCCCAACGTCGTCCAGGTCTTCGACCAGGGAGAGGACCAGGGACACGTCTTCCTGGCGATGGAGTACGTGCCCGGACGGACGCTGCGCGACCTGCTCAAGGCCAAGGGACGTCTGTCCCCGCGTGACGCGCTGAACGTGATGGCTCCCGTGCTGGCCGCGCTGGGCGCGGCCCACCAGGCCGGGATGGTCCACCGCGACGTCAAGCCCGAGAACGTCCTCATCACCGAGGACGGCCGCGTCAAGGTCGCCGACTTCGGTCTGGCCCGCGCGGTGGAACAGTCCACCCAGGGCCTGACCCGTACCGGCACCCTCATGGGAACCGCCGCCTACCTGGCACCCGAGCAGATCGAGAAGGGCACCGCCGACGCGCGCACCGACGTGTACGCCGCGGGCATCATGCTCTACGAGCTGCTCACCGGCGGTCAGCCGCACACCGGTGAGACCCCCATCGCCATCGCCTACCAGCACGTCAACGAGGACGTTCCCCGCCCCTCGCACTTCCTTCCGGGGCTGGCACCCGAGGTGGACGCGCTGGTCACCAAGGCCACCGAGCGCGACCCGCGATACCGCCCCGGCAACGCCGGCCAGTACCTGGCCAAGGTGCTGGAAGTGCTCAAGGACATGCCCGCGCCCCTCTCCTCCGACCAGGCACCGTTGGCGCCCGTGGCCTCGGCCGCGGCCGTCACGGCGGCCGTGACCGCTCCGCAGCTCATCGCCGGCGGCGCCGGTCCCGGCACGGAGAACGCCACGATGGTCGTGGACATGGACCCCGTCGGGCCGGACGAGGACGGATACGACGACTACGACGACGAGGGCTACGACGGTTCCCACGACCGGCGGCGCCGCAGCCTGCTGATCGGGATCGGTGCCGCGATCCTGGCGTTGGTCGTGCTCGGCGCCGGCTGGTGGTTCCTGTCGGGCCGCTACGCCGAAGTCCCCGACGTGGTCGGCGCCACTCCCGAGGCCGCGCGTGAACTGATCCGCTCCGAGGGTCTGCGCTACGTGCTGTCGGAGGAGACCGTCTACAGCGACTCCGACACGGGCACGGTCGGACGGACGGACCCGGAGTCGGGGACACGGGTGTCCGCCGACGACGAGGTGATCGTGTACCTGTCCAAGGGTCCGCAGACGGTCTCCATGCCCGATCTGGTCGACGCGGACGCGGCCGACGCGTTCAAGGCACTGGAGGACCTCGGTTTCTCCCCGGACGCCATCGTCCAGGAGGACGTGGACAGCGAGGAGGTCGAGCCGGGCGCGGTGGTCTCGACAGAGCCCGAGGCCGGGCAGGAGGCCGACCGGGAGGAGACGGTCACGGTCTTCGTCAGCCGCAGCATCCCGGTGCCCGCCGTGGTCGGCGAGGAACTGGACGACGCGCGTCAGACGCTGGAGGAACTCGGCCTGACCGTCGACGTGGTCGAGGAGGAGAACGCCGACATCGACGAGGGGAAGGTGATCCGGCAGAGCCCGGACAGCGGCTCCAGCGTCGGCAGCAACAGCACCGTCACCCTGACCGTCTCCACCGGGCCGCCGGGCGTGGAGATCCCCGACGTGGTCGGCATGTCCGTGAGGGACGCGCGCAAGGAGCTGAGGGAGGCCGGTTTCGACGTCAAGGTCGAACGGCTCTTCGGAGGCCGGACCGTGTCGCACCAGTCCCACACGGGCAAGGCCCCCGAGGGGACGGAGATCACGATCACCGCGACGCCGGGCGGTATCGACCTGGGCGATCTCGACGACCGTGACGACGACTGAGTCGTTCGAGGGACGTCTCCCCTGAGAACACCGGGAACCGCCGGGGCGCGTGGGCCGTATGGAACCACGCGCCCCTTCTTTCTTCCCCTTCCCGATCCGCCCATGGTCTCCCCGGCGGTATAGGGTCGCTTCATGCTGAGCGAGGCGGTCCGCGTACTGGTGGTGGACGACCACCCGATGTGGCGTGAGGCGGTGGCGCGCGACCTGGAGGAGGCCGGCTTCGCTGTGGTGGGAACGGCGGGCGACGGGGCCAAGGCGCTGCGCATCGCTCCGGCCACACGTCCCACCCTGGCCGTGGTCGACCTGAACCTGCCCGACATGACCGGGGTGGAGTTGACCGCGGGTCTGGTCGCGCTGCCGGAGCCTCCCCGGGTTCTCGTGCTGTCCGCGAGCGGCGCCGGTGACGACGTCCTGGCCGCGGTGAAGGCGGGGGCCACCGGCTATCTGGTCAAGTCCGCGGGGCGTGAGGAGCTGCTGGAGGCGGTGCGCCGGGTCAACACGGGCGAGGCCGTGTACACCCCGGGTCTGGCCGGTCTGGTCCTGGGCGAGTACCGCAGGTTGTCCTCCGCCGAACGCGCCCCGGCCCCGGGGGCGCCCGCGTTGACCCCGCGTGAGACCGAGGTCCTGCGCCTGGTCGCCAAGGGACTGGCCTACAAACAGATCGCGCAGCGGCTGGGCATCTCCCACCGCACCGTGCAGAACCATGTGCAGAACACCCTCACCAAACTGCACCTGCACAACCGTGTGCAGCTGGTGCGGTACGCCATCGACCGGGGTCTGGACGCATAGTCTGGGGTCATGGAGTCCGTGCCCTGGGCGGGGGTGGCACGCGGAGGGCGCAACGTCGTCCGTTCCCGTGGCCGTCTTCCCCTCCCACGGTCCGCTCCCGGACGGGCCTCCCGGGTTGGCCCGGGGTCCCTGAGCACACTATGGTCTAGACCATATGGCGCCATGCGCCGTACGAGTACACAACGTCGAGGAGAAGTCGCATGCGAGTCGGGGTGCTGACCGGTGGCGGAGACTGCCCTGGTCTGAACGCGGTCATCCGCGCCGTGGTCCGGAAGGGCATCAAGGACTACGGCTACGAGTTCGTCGGCTTCCGGAACGGCTGGCGTGGTCCGTTGGAGGGCGACACCATGCCGCTGGACGTGACGGCGGTGCGCGGCATCCTGCCCCGGGGTGGCACCATCCTGGGCTCTTCACGCACCAACCTCATGAAGATCGAGGGCGGTGTCGAGCGCGTCAAGGACAACATGGCGGGACTGGGCATCAACGCCCTCATCGCCATCGGCGGTGAGGACACCCTGGGAGTGGCCCGCCAGCTGTACGACCGCGGCGTCAACGTCGTGGGGGTGCCCAAGACCATCGACAACGACCTCAACGCGACCGACTACACCTTCGGTTTCGACACCGCGGTGAACATCGCCACGGAGGCGATCGACCGCCTGCACACCACCGCCGAGTCGCACCACCGTGCCCTGGTGGTGGAGGTCATGGGTCGCCACGCCGGATGGATCGCCCTGCACTCCGGTATGGCCGCGGGCGCCAACGTCATCCTCATTCCCGAGCGCCCCTTCGACATGGACGAGGTCGTCAAGCACGTCGAGAGCCGCTTCGAGACCCAGTACGCGCCCATCATCGTGGTCGCCGAGGGCGCCCACCCCAAGGAGGGGCAGCTACAGCTGGCCACCGGGGAGAAGGACTCCTTCGGGCACGTGCGCCTGGGCGGCATCGGCCAGAGCCTGGCCCAGGAGATCGAGCAGCGCACCGGCAAGGAGGCGCGCTCGGTGGTCCTGGGACACGTGCAGCGCGGTGGTACCCCGAGCGCGTTCGACCGGGTGCTGGCCACCCGTCTGGGGGTGAACGCCATCGAGTCCGTGCACGAGTCCGACTTCGGCAAGATGGTGGCCCTTCAGGGCACCGACATCGTCCGCGTGAACCTGTCCGAGGCGACCGACACCCTCAAGACGGTTCCCGACTTCCGCTACGAGGAGGCCGAGGTCTTCTTCGGCTAGTCCGGGTCCGCCCGGATGTCGGCCACCGGCCACGTGCGCCGAAGCCTCCGGACGCTCCGCGCCCCCTCCCCGGGAACGGGGAGGGGGCGCCTCACGTGGCGGGAGCCGCGCCGCCCGCCGTCCTT
The DNA here is from genome assembly GCF_030271535.1 of Nocardiopsis sp. ATB16-24. Taxonomy (GTDB): domain Bacteria; phylum Actinomycetota; class Actinomycetes; order Streptosporangiales; family Streptosporangiaceae; genus Nocardiopsis. The sequence goes on from NZ_JASCXJ010000001.1 coordinate 91,226, forward strand.
CCGATGGACGGAGCGGTGTGGAGGATGATCGATACTGGAAGGATGGCAAAGGGCGATCCCGGCTCCGCCCCGCCGTACCATCTCGCACCGGGGCACGAAGGCATCCACCGGAGGTAGCACCATGTCCGCGTCGCTTGAGTCCGCGCCGCTTCCCGCAGTCGAGGACGGAACCGACGCCGGGCTCGGCGAGCTCTGCGTGCTCATGAAGCTCGGCGAAATCGTCCTCAAGGGCTCCAACCGCAGGCTCTTCGAGCGTCGCCTGCACAACAACATCCGCGCCTCGGTGCGCGACCTGGGCGAGATCCGCCTCTCCCAGCGAGGCGCGGGCGTGATCATCGTGCGCAAGCCCGACGCCTCGGACCTGGAGATCGCCGAGATCGCCGACCGTATGGCCAACGTGATGGGCGTGGTCTGGGTGCACCTGGTCCGCCGGGTGGCCAAGGACCTGGACGCGATCACCGACGTCGGCGTGCGTTCCCTGGCCGGGCGCGAGGGCACCTTCGCGGTGCGTGCCCGCCGCCGTGACAAGCGTTTCGAGATGACCTCGTCGGAGCTGGCCGGGTACCTGGGTTCCAAGGTCATCGAGGCCTACGGATACCCCGTCGACCTCAAGCGACCCGACAACACCCTGTACGTGGAGGTGGACAAGGACGAGGCGTTCGTGTTCACCGACGGGATCCCCGGGCAGGGCGGCCTGCCCGCCGGGATGAGCGGTCGCGGCCTGGTCCTGATGTCGGGGGGGATCGACTCCCCCGTCGCCGCGCACCGGATGATCCGACGCGGTCTGAAGGTCGACTTCCTGCACTTCTCCGGAATGCCCTTCACCGGGCCGGAGTCCATCTACAAGGCCTACAGCCTGGTCCGTCAGTTGGACCGCTACCAGGTGGGCTCACGCCTGTTCGTGGTCCCCTTCGGCAAGGCCCAGCAGCAGCTCAAGAGTTCGGGTACCGAGCGACTCCAGATCGTCGCCCAACGTCGTCTGATGCTCAAGACCGCTGAGGCGCTCGCCGACGACCTTGGTGCCGAGTGCCTGATCACCGGTGACGCGCTGGGTCAGGTCTCCAGCCAGACCATGACCAACCTGACCGCTCTGGACGACGCGGTGGACCTGCCGATCCTGCGCCCGCTCATCGGTATGGACAAGACCGAGATCATGGACCAGGCGCGTCGGATCGGGACGCTGTCCATCTCCGAACTGCCCGACGAGGACTGCTGCACCATGCTGACCCCGCGTCAGGTGGAGACCGCGGCCAAGATCCCGGACCTGCGCCAGATCGAGAAGCGCCTGGACGCCGAGGAGCTCGCCGAGCACCTGGTCTCCACCGCCCAGGTCCACAAGCCCAGTTTCCTGGGTGAGGCCGCCCCGCGACGGGTGGCGCCCGCGAGCGCGTCGCTGGCCGGTTAGGAACCCTGCCGTGGGGGAGGCCTCCCCCACGGCGGTGGTGTTCCCATCGGACGTCGCGCCCGTCCTACACCCGGTTCACAACCGGGCCGGTTCGCGGCCGGGAGCCGGGGTGAGCGTACGTCCGGTCAACGCGCCCAGGGTGCCCGCCAGGTCCCGCAGTTCGGCCAGGTCCTCCTCCACCAGGGCCTGCGGACCGTCGCACAGGGCGTTCTCCGGGTGGGGGTGCACGTCCACGATGACGCCGTCGGCGCCGACGGCCACGGCCGCACGCGAGAGCGGCAGGACCAGTTCCCGTTTGCCCCCCGAGTGGGACGGGTCGACGATCACCGGCAGGTGCGACAGGTTCTGGGCGACCGGAACGGCACTGATGTCCAGGGTGTTGCGTGTGGCCTTCTCGAAGGTACGGATGCCCCGCTCGCACAGAACGATGTCGAGGTTGCCGCGCTGGGCGACGTACTCGGCGGCCATCAGCCACTCCTCGATGGTGGCGCTCATGCCGCGCTTGAGCAGCACCGGCTTGCCCACGTCTCCGACCGCCTGGAGAAGGGCGAAGTTCTGCATGTTGCGGGTGCCGATCTGGAGCATGTCGGCGTAGGAGGCGACGAGCTCGACGTCCGCGGCGTCCACGACCTCGGTGACGATCGGCAGTCCGGTCTCGGTTCGCACGTCGGCGAGGATCTTCAGTCCCTCTTCGCCCAGGCCTTGGAAGGCGTAGGGGGAGGTACGGGGTTTGTAGGCGCCACCGCGCAGCAGGGAGGCCCCGGCGCGTATCGCCATCCGGGCCGCGGTGAGGGTCTGCTCGGGGGTCTCGACCGCGCAGGGACCGGCGATGACGGTCACGTTGTCGCCGCCGATGGGCACTCCGCGCACGCTGACGACACTGCGGCTGTGGTGGTTCTCGCGGCTGACGAGTTTGTAGGGGGCGGAGATGCGCAGAACGTCACCGACACCGGGGCGAGCGGCCAGGTCGAGGTGCTGGAAGTTCTCGATGTCTCCGACCAGACCCACGATCGTGCGGCTCACACCGCGCGTCACGTAGGCCTCCCCTCCCGCGGAGGTGACGATCTCGACCAGATCTTCGATGTTGTCGGATGTGGCGTCCGGTGCCATCACGATGACCATGTGGTTTCTTCCTCGCTGCTTGTCGGGTGGAGAAGCGAGCCGAATGATGCCCGGAACACGAAAAAGCCCCGGGCTCTACCGGCCCGGGGCTCAAGTCGTCTGTGTCAGCGCAGCGCTTTACAGGCGACCGGGGTGTCGGGCCGGTAGCCATAAAAGCGCCAAAAGATCCGCTGCATGGCAGTGACTATAGCGCACCGCCGTCAAGGATCCGCACGCGACGGCCGGGTGATGTTGCTCTCGGAGTCCCCACGGTGGCGATGCCCTTCCTCCGTGGTCGGCCCGCCCGGAGCCCGGCGGCCCTCCAGCGGGCGTCGCACACGTCTCAGTTCCGCGGAACGCGCATCTCCACCTCCGTTCCCTGCCCTGGGACCGACACGTACTCGGCGGAGCCTCCCAGGTCGCGTAGGCGTCCTCGGATGGACTGTTCCACCCCGAGGCGGCCGTCCGCGCGGGCCTGTGCCAACCGTCCGTCCGGAATACCGGGTCCCTCATCGCGCACGGACACGGTCACCGCCTCGTTCTCGTCCTCCAGCAGGACCCAGACACGGGTGCCCTTCGGGCAGTGTCGGTCCACGTTGTCCAGGGCCGCGAGAACGGCCGCGAACAACTCCTGTGCGGCGTGACCGGGCAGGGTGACGGGTGTGGCCGGTGCGGACACCGACACGTGGACGGATTCGACACGGCGCAGGAGTTCCCGCAGGTCGACCGGTGAGGTGGAGGGGCCGGAGGTCGGCGTGTGGCCGACCTTCTCCACCGTCGAAGGTCGCAGCGGTGTCCCGTCTCGGTCGGGCAGGCCGTCGGTGATGAGTGCGCGCAGCCGCACCTCCTGGTCGCCGGCCATCCGTCCCAGTTCCGCGGCCTCTCCTCCGGCCTCCGCGGCCCGCCGCCGCACCAGGGCCAGCACCTGCAACACCGAGTCGTGGATCGAGCGTGCCAGTTGCTCGCGCTCACGGATACGAGCCTCCAGGGCGACCGCCCGGGCGAAGCGCTCCTCCGCCTGTTCCGCCACACGGACCATGTAACCGACGGCCGACCCGCTCAGGAGCAGCAGCACCACACCCCGGGCGGTCGCGGCCGTGACGGCCGCGTCCATGATCGCGCGTAGGGCGAGGTCGGCGACACCGTAGAGAACCGCGACGAGCACCGCGCCGCGCCTGCCCAGGATGGCACTGGCCGCCAACGCCGCTCCCGCGAACCAGTAGCCGCTCAGCGGTGGAGCCTGGGTGAGGTAGAACGGCGTGGCCGCCCACGCGGTGGCGAACAGGCAGCCGAAGGACACGACCAGGTCCGCGGTGAGCAGTCGCCAGGTACGGTTCTCGGGGCGGGCGTAACCGTAGGTGGTGGCCACGGTCCATGCCGACATCACCGTCAGCACCGTCCAGGCCGCCCAGGGGCGGGAGAGGTACTCGTGGTGCTGGACCGTGAGGAGCAGGGAGTAGGCCAGGGCCACCGCGCGAAAGAGTGCGAAGGCCCGCCAGAGGGGGACGTCGAAACCCAGTGCTCAGACCACCGCCCCGTTGTCCGGCCCGTTGTCTCCGGGGGGACGTGAGTCGGTCATCCGGAAGAGGAGCACGACGAAACCGACCAGGAACGCCACCACGGCCATGAACATCGACCAGCCGGGCAGGGTGATGCCGAGGAAGGCGGCCCCGAAGACCAGGGCCGGCGCTCCCAGAACACCGAACCAGGCCGCGATGCCCACACGGTCGCCCTGGAGCAGTGGTGGCGGTGGCGGCGGCTCGTAGTGTCCCTCCAACTCCGCCTCGGCGCGGCGGCGGGCCTCGTCCTCGTCGTCCTCCTCGCCCTCGTCGAATCCGTCGGGTCCCCCGTCCAGGAGGTCACCACCGGGGGAGGTCTCCTCCCTCCGGTCGGAGGCGCTGAGGTTCTCGGCGTCGGGCCAGGCGACCCGGCGGCGTTCGGCCGAGGCGTCGGCGTCGTCGTAGAAGCGCGCGACCAGGTCGTTCCAGACCTCGTCCTCGTTCGTGGACCCGGCCGGTGCGGCGTCGGGACCGACGTCGGCGGGAGGACCGTCGAGCAGGTCGCCGCCCAGGGTCTCGGAGATTCCGGGGGGCCCACCCCCGTCGCCCTCGGGCCGCGGTTCGTGCGGCGCCGGCAGATCAGGGGTCGCACGCCCGCCCAGTTGGGGAAGCTCCACCCCCAGGACCTGTTCGGCGGCGGTCCGTTCCTCCGCGTCCACGTACAGGTGGTCGGTGGGCGGGTCGTCGCTTCGTCCTCCCGCCGGATCGAGGACGTCCTCCTCCAGGGGCACGGCGTAGGCGGCGATACCGCTGCGTCGCAGCGCCTCCAACATCAGGTCGGCGTGCGAGGGCGCGAGCAGGATCAAGGGCACGTAGGCGTCGGCGAGTAGGCCGTTGCCCCGACGTTGTGTCATCGGTCGGCTCCTTCCCCGCTTCTCCTGTGCTCTCGCACGAAGGCGAGGCTCCCGTCGAAGATCGTGGCGGCGTCATGGTCGAGGGTCGCCACGTGGTAGCTGTCGTGAAGCAGATGGATCGTCAGCCGGGTGTTGACCGCTCTTCTAGCGAGGATACGCAGACTCCGTGGTCCCACAACGTGGTCCTGTGTACTCCTGTACGCCAGGATCGGCGCCCGCAAACCGGACATGCCCTCCTGAACTTCACGCCACAGCTTCGGGAGTGTCGCCGCGGCGGCGGTGGGAACGCGGTCGTAGCCGCCCTCGCCGGTGTCGTCCTTGGAGATGTCGGCGCCCAACCCGGGTGTGGAGGGCATGATCCGCGAGATCGCGTGGCGGAAGGGCGCGATGAGGGGCAGACGCATGTCCTCCACCACCAGGGAGGGGTTGACCAGCACGGCCCCGCTCACGAGGTCGGGATGTTCCTGGGCCAGGCGCAAAGTGAGGGCTCCGCCCATCGAGAGCCCCATGACGAACACCTCCTCGCAACGCGAGGACAGGTCCAGGAGGACCCGTTCGACCGCGGCGAGCCAGTCGTCGCTGCCGGTGAGGTTCATGTCCCGCCACACCGTGCCGTGCCCGGGAAGGAGGGGAACCTCCACACTGAATCCCGCCGCGGCCAGGTACTCGCCCCAAGGGCGCATCGAGTACGGCGAACCGGTGAAGCCGTGACACAGCAGGACACCGACCCCCGATCCGCGGTGGCTGAACGGTTCCGCGCCCAAGATGAGCGGGTGGTCGGTGGGCGGTCTCACGGAGCGGCTCCAGGGGATCATGCGGTGTGCGGCGGCTGAGGACACGGGCGGCCGGAGCTCGGTCGTCAAGGGCATGCGGATCCTGGCTCCAGCCGTGAGGCTAACCGTTCGGCGAATTGTTTGTCATCAGGCGCGGGGACGGATATCCCTTCCGCGGACGGAAAAAGGGACTCCGTCCTCCGGGGAGGGACGCCGTCCCGGCCGGGTGAGGGCCGCCGTCCGCGCACCGGAGGAGGGAGGGGACGCCGGCGGTCGGGCCCGACTGAGTATCCTCGGTCTGCGTCAGGTGGACGGCTGTTCGGGGGACGCTTTGGCACTCTCCCCCGCGCGGTGGGAAGATGGCGCACGTCGGGTAGCGGCTCCACCGTGGCTCTTCGGGCGTGGGCCCTCATGGCAATGTCAGCCGAGCGGGACAGTGAATCGTGGCAGATCCTGCCCAATGCTCCCCGCGTGTGCAGGGGTGATCTGAGCGATGTTCTACTGGGTGGTCAAAGCGTTCCTGGGGCCGGTGCTGGCCGTGCTGTGGCAACCGCGCGCCGAGGGCGTGGAGAACGTTCCACGCCGGGGGCCGGCCATCATGGTCAGCAACCACCTGTCGTTCTCCGACCACTTCTTCGGCCCACTGCCGCTGCCACGGAAGATCACCTTCCTGGCCAAGGCCGAGTACTTCACCGGCAAGGGCGTCAAAGGGCTGCTGAGCCGGGCCTTCTTCACCGGCGTGGGCCAGATCCCCATCGACCGCTCCGGCGGCAAGGCCAGCGAGGCGGCGCTGCGCACCGGCCTGAAGGTCCTCAAACGCGGTGACCTGCTGGGCATCTACCCCGAGGGCACACGCTCCCCCGACGGCAAGCTGTACCGGGGACGGACCGGGGTGGCTCGGCTGGCGCTGGAGTCCAGGGCACCGGTCGTGCCCATGGCGATGATCAACGTGGACAGGATCATGCCACCCGGGCGCACCCTTCCCAAGCTGGGCATCCGCCCGAAGGTCAAGTTCGGCGAGCCTTTGGACTTCTCCCGCTACTACGGCATGGAGAAGGATCCTCGTGTGCTGCGCGCCGTGACCGACGAGATCATGTACGCGCTCATGGAGCTGTCCGGTCAGGAGTACGTGGACCGCTACGCGCAGTCGGTCAAGGCCGATCTGGAGGCCGAGGCCAAGGAGGCCCGGCGCGAGCAGAACGCCGACGACAAGGACCGCAGACGTGCCGAGCGTGCTCGGCGCAAGGAGGAGCGCCGGGCCCGCCGCGAGGAGAAGAAGCGGTCCAAGAGCGGCGAGCCCGAGAAGTAGCGGTACGGGCGGCGAGGCGGGGTCCGCGCGGTCGCACCGGCCCGCCCGTACGGCCGCCCCGGCCGACACCACGTCAGTGACGGGCCAGGTCACCGGCTCCGACGATGCCCGCCTCTCCCCCCAGTTCGGCCAGGCGTACATCGGCCAGGCGACGCCCGGGCCTGCCCGAGACGTGCCGTGCGAAGGAGTCGCGGACCGGGTCCAACAGGATGGCCCCCGCGTCGGAGACCCCGCCGCCCAGGACGAAGCACTCGGGGTCGAGGATGGCGACGAGGTCGGCCAGGCCGACGCCGGCCCACTCTCCGACGGTGGCGAAGCAATCCAGTGCCGCCCTGTCCCCTTCGAGCGCGGCCTGGGTGATGACATGCCCCTGGACCTGTTCGACGACACCGTCGGCGAGCTTGAGCATGCGCTCGGCGGCCAGGGGGTCGGTGCGTGCGCGGTCCTGTCCCTCGGCGACCAGGGCACGGCCGCTGGCGTACTGTTCCCAGCATCCGTGGTTGCCGCAGGGGCAACGACGCCCGTAGGGGACCACGCGGTAGTGGCCCACCTCCGCCGCCACGCCGAAGCGTCCGCGGTGCAGGACACCGTCGATGACCAGACCGCCACCGATACCGGTGCCCAGGGTGATGCAGACGATGTGGTCGCTGCCGCGTCCGGCCCCGAACCTGGCCTCGGCCCAGGCGGCGGCGTTGGCGTCGTTCTCGATGACGACGGGCAGGCCCACGCTCTCCTGGAGACGCTCCTTGAGCGGCTCATCACGCAGACCGACGTTGACCGCGATCTGGACGGTCGCACGCTCCTCGTCCACGAAACCGGCCACACCGACGCCCACCGCCCCGATGTCCCCGGAGTCCCGCCTTCCGCGTAGTTCTTCGACGGCCCTGGCGACGGTGGCGGCCAGCCCCTGGGGATCGTTCTCGGGGGTGGGGTACTTGACCTTGTCCAGGATCTGCCCGTCGCGGTCGACGACTCCGGCTGCGATCTTGGTGCCGCCGATGTCTACGCCGATGGTCAGCATGGGGGCAGCTCCTTCGTACTTACGCCCGAACTCTGACATAAGTCTTAAGGTTCATGGCTGAGATTTTCCATATGGGGAAGCCCCTTGATTAAACCAGGCCCGCGCCACCCCCGGCACCCCCGCCCTCACAGCGGCTCAGGACGCGCGAGGCCAGGCCCGTCGGCTCGGCACAGGACCAGGGACCGGGGCGTTGGCGACGGCCCCGAAACACCGTGGGCGTCTTCCCCGCACCCCCTGGAAACCTCCGCCGCGCTCCGACCCGTGCTCAGACGTCCCGAACACGGAAACCTTCGGCACCTACGGCGTGTCGGCTCGTTCCTCGCAAGCCCGCCTCCGGCACCTCCAGAACCCCGTGGGCGTCTTCGCTGTGGCGGCCCGGGGAGTGCTGGAAGAAGCAGTCCGGGGAGTGCTGGAGGAGCGGGCGCTAGCTCTCCGTGGGGAGCCGACGGTCGCCGTCGTCCGCCCCTTCGCTTCGCGTGGGTCCTCCGGTTCGTTCGGAGCCCTGTCCGGGGGCGTCCTCACGGGCCTGTTCCAAGGAGTGCTCGACCACGCTCCAGGTGCGGCCCAGGGCACCGGCCATCGCCAGACCGGCTCGACCGAGGTGCCCGACCACCTCGGGGGCGGAGGAACGCACGATGTCCAGCACCTCCTCCAACGCGGGACGGCGCTGTTCCGACTCCAACCGGATGGCCTCCTCCCACACGTCCCCCTTGCTCGGGGGAGGCGAGGTGACGGCGCTCACCCCACGGCGGACCCCGGCCGTCAGCAGCTTGCGCTGGAGGCTGTCGACGAGCCTCAACGCCTCGTCGATGAGCTCCTGACCCTCACCCCTGCCCTCGCCACCATTACGGTTGGCGTTCTCCGTCATGTCGGATTCCTCCTCATACCAGGTCCTGCTTCACGGTAACCGGCACCGAGGGCGCCGGGGAGGCTCCCGGGGCAGGATCAGGGAGGAACCAGGGTGGTACGGACGTCGGCAGCGACAAAGCTTGACAAATGCCACATAAGCCACAAAGACTCCACAAGGCCCCTGATGTGCACAAAGTCATGCTCTGCGTATAGTCTCGCGTGCATACCGGGGGCGACCAGACCGCCACTTTCGCCCGTCCGCCCCGAGAAGGCCGGAACACCGGGCGCCCCGAAGGTCGGACAGGATCCGATCGACACACCCGACCCGACTCCAGTGCGTGCCCAGAAGAGGGCAGAGCGTGTCGTACAGTGCTCTGGCCTCCTCTTATCAGCCCTGTCGGGTCACCGTTGGATACCGAACGGCAACGTGTTCTACTCACGAGTAGAGTCCTGTTGTTACGGTCATCACGTCCCCACTGTCAAAAACCCGTACACGTCCAGGAGCACCACGTGCGCGAATACAGCTCTCCCGCGAAGGTCGAGATCTCCGCAGACGCGCGACTGACCGACACGCTCGCCGCGCGTGCGACCAGCGAGCCCCACGCCGTCGCCGCCCGCCGTCAGGAGTCCGGCCAGTGGCGCGACGTCACCGTGGCGGAGCTGCACGGTGACATCACCGCGTACGCCAAGGCCCTGCTCGACGCCGGCATCGAACACGGTGACCGCGTCGCCCTGATGTCACGCACCCGCTACGAGTGGACCGTCGTCGACTACGCCCTCTGGTCCATCGGCGCCGTGACCGTTCCGATCTACGAGACCTCCTCCGCCGAACAGATCGAATGGATCCTGTCGGACTCCGGAGCCAAGGCCGCCTTCGTGGAGACCCAGGCACACGCCGAACGTCTGGAGTCGGTCCGGGACAAGACCCCCCAGCTCACGACGGTCTGGAGGTTCGACGGACCCGAGTTCTCCGAACTGCGCTCCGCCGGCGGCGACATCGGCGACGAGACGCTGGAGAAGCGCCGCACCGCGGTCAAGGTCGACGACCTCGCCACCCTCATCTACACCTCGGGTACCACAGGCCGCCCCAAGGGCTGTGAACTCACCCACCGCAACTTCCTGTTCATCGCCCGCGGCGCGATCGAGGGGCCGGCCCAGCAGGTCATGCAGGGCAAGGAGAACCCCTCCACCCTGCTGTTCCTGCCCCTGGCACACGTCTTCGCCCGCTTCGTCCAGGTCATGGTCATCGAGGCCAAGGCCATCCTGGGCCACTACCCCTCCACCGGCCCGGACCTGATGGAGCAGTTCTCCGTCTTCCGCCCGACCTTCCTGCTCGCGGTCCCCCGCGTATTCGAGAAGGTCTACACCAAGGCCGAGCAGAAGGCCTCGGCCGAGGGCAAGGGCAAGATCTTCAACGCCGCGGCCGAGACGGCCATCGCCTACAGCAAGGCCCTCGACAGCGGCAGGATCCCCTTCGGACTCAAGCTCCGCCACGCACTGTTCAGCAAGCTGGTGTACAGCAAGCTGCTCGCGGCCCTGGGCGGCAACGCCGAATACGCCGTTTCCGGTGGCTCCGCGCTGGGCTCGCGTCTGGGCCATTTCTTCCGCGGCATCGGCTTCACCATCATCGAGGGCTACGGCCTGACCGAGAGCACGGCCCCCACCACGGTGAACAGCGCCGACTTCAACAAGATCGGAAGCGTGGGCCGGCCGCTGCCCGGCACCACGGTCAGGATCGACGACGACGGCGAGATCCTCCTCAAGGGCGACCACATCATGGTCGGTTACTGGAAGAACGAGAAGGCCACCAAGGAGGCCTTCACCGAGGACGGCTTCTACCGCACCGGCGACCTGGGCTCCCTGGACGAGGACGGCTTCCTGAGCGTCACCGGACGCAAGAAGGAGATCATCGTGACCGCGGGCGGCAAGAACGTCGCCCCGGCCGTCCTGGAGGACCGCATCCGCGCCCACCCCCTGGTGAGCCAGTGCATGGTGGTCGGCGACAACCGCAAGTTCATCGCCGCGCTGGTCACGATCGACCCCGAGTCGTTCGTGCAGTGGAAGGAAGCCAACAACAAGACCGGCGAGATCGCGGACCTGACCGAGGATCCCGATCTGAACGCCGCCGTCCAGGAGGCCGTGGACAACGCCAACAACGCGGTGTCCAAGGCCGAGGGCATCAAGAAGTTCAAGATCCTGCCCAGCGACTTCACCGAGGAGAACGGTCAGATGACCGCCTCCCTGAAGGTCAAGCGCCACGTGGTCAGCAAGCAGTGGAGCCAGGAGATCGACAGCATCTACGCGGGCTGAGGCCCACGAGCGCACCGACGTCGAAGGGCCGGTCACCCGAAAGGGGTGGCCGGCCCTTCGACGTCCCCTCCCCTCCCCGCCCCGCACGTTCGGCGTTCGCCCACGGTGGGAGGCAGGCACCGTCGTGGCACCCTTCTCCGCGACGAGCCGGTGGAGGCGAGGCCGTCTCGCCCCCTTCGTCCACACGTACGGACGGGCCGGGCCCCGGGGCGCCGAGCGCCTCGGGACCCTTGCGGACCCCTCTGGTGGATGGTCGGGACGGGGGCCCGGCCGTGGTGTCGACGACCCCCTCCGGGCAAGGCCGCGAACACACGGGCCGGGTCGCGAACACGGACGGACCCGGCCGCGTTCGCGGCCGGGTCCGTCAACGGCGTGGTGGACGCCCAGGGGCGTTCCGGGTCCGCGTTCGGGCGGACCGGGGGTCTCCCCTAGTGGGTCGCCTCCTTCTCACCCTCCGGAACGGAGTGGTGCAGGTGGTGGCCACTGTAGGGCTCCACGTCGTCGAGCGACACGTTGTCCTTGGTGTACCACCGGGCCAGGGCGAGGCGGAGCTTACCTGGACCCTTGCGGGTCTTGGGGTTCTCCACGCCCTTGTCGTCGACCTCGGGCTCGCTGAGCGCGGTCGAGGTGAGGGGCGGCTTGTTCTCCAGGACGTGGATCGTCTCGTCGGAACTGCGCTTGTGCACCTCGATGAACTCACCGCTGGGCAGCTGCTGGATGGTGCCGCTCTCGTAACCGTGCTCCAGGGTCTCCCGGTCACGGCGTTGCAGACCCAGGCAGATCCGCTTGGCGATGATGTAGCCCAGGATCGGACCCACGATGGCCAGTACACGGAAGATGTACGTGGTCAGGTACAGGTCGATCGAGAAGGTCTCCGACAGGATGTCGTTGGACCCGGCCAGCCACAGCACACCGTAGAAGGTGATTCCCGCCACGCCCACACCAGTGCGCACCGGCGCGTTGCGCGGGCGGTCGGCGACGTTGCGCGCGCGTTTGTCCCCGGTGATCCACTGTTCGATGAACGGCCACAAGGCCAGACCACCGAAGATCAGACCCGGAACAATCAGGCCCGGCACCAGGACCGCGGTCGGAATGGCGTAGCCGAAGGGCGCGATGTCGAACCAGTTCGGGAAGATGCGCAGCGATCCCTCCATGAAGCCCATGTACCAGTCGGGCTGGAGGCCCGAGGTGATGGACGTCGGGGTGAAGGGCCCGAACAGGTGGATCGGGTTGATCTGCACGAACCCGCTCAGACCCGCGGTCACGGCGAACGTGAAGAAGAAGAACCCGCCCGCCTTGACGGCGAACGCCGGATACATGGGTGTTCCGACCACCGTCTTGTCCGTACGCCCCGTGCCCGGGTACTGGGTGTGCTTCTGGTGCCACAGGATCATGAAGTGCGCCACGATCAGGCCCAGCAGCAGCGCCGGGATCAACAGCACGTGCAGCATGTACAGCCGCGTGATGATGTCCTCTCCCGGGAACTCCCCGCCGAAGAGGAACATCGAGATGTACGGGCCGACCAACGGCAGGGCGAGCATGACGCCTTGCAGGATGCGCACGCCCATGCCCGAGGGCAGGTCGTCCGGCAGCGAGTAGCCGAAGAGCCCCTCGACCATGGCCAGACCGAAGATCGCCACACCGATCAGCCAGTTGATCTCACGCGGTTTGCGGAACGCCCCGGTGAAGAACACCCGGAGCATGTGCACGACCAGTGAGGCAACGAAGATCAGCGCGGCCCAGTGGTGGATCTGCCGGACCAGGAACCCGCCACGCACCTCGAAGTCGATGTAGAGCGTGGAGGCGTAGGCCTCGGACATGGGAACGCCTTGCAGGCGTTCGTAGGCGCCGTCGTAGACGACCTCCAGCATGCTCGGCTTGAACCAGAGCGTGAGGAAGACGCCCGAGACGAGCAGGATGATGAACGAGTACAGCGCGATCTCACCCAGCATGAACGACCAGTGGTTCGGGAAGACCTTGCGCAGGTTCTTCTCGCCGGTCTTCGCCAGGTGGAAGCGGTCGTCGATGAAATTGCCGACGCCGCGAAGCGCCTTGGGTGCTTGCGTGGTCTTACTCATCGACTAGTCCTTCGCATAATCCCAGAACGTCGGACCGGGCGGCTCGGTGAAGTCGCCGGTCGCGATGAGATAACCCTCGTCGTCGACACCGATCGGCAGCTGCGGAAGAGCGCGGTGCGCTGGACCGAAGACGACGTGCGCGGCGTCGGCTGCGTCGAAGGTCGACTGGTGGCACGGGCACAGGATGCGATGCGTCGTGCGCTCGTACAGGGCCGCCGGGCAGCCCACGTGTGTGCAGATCTTGGAGTAGGCGACGATGCCGTTGTGCGTCCAGTTTAGACGCGTCTCGTCGGTCCCCTCGATCTTTTCGGTCATCCTCTCCTTCCAGTCCCCCTCCGGCACCTTGATGAGCATGATGACGGACTTGGCCTGGTCGTCGAGGCTGATCCCGTGGTAGTGGCCTTCCTCGTCCATCGCGGGCAGGGCGGAGATCATCCCGTTGGGGTCGTTCTCCAGGTCCTCCGGGCGCAGGGCCCGGCTGGTGCCCTCGACGTACATACGCCGACCGTTCTCCCACGGAGTCGTCTTGAGCTTGTCGCCGGGCAGAGGGCCGGTGTCGCGCAAAAGCACGATCGGAGCCAGGCCCAGGGGCAGCATCGCCAGGATGAGGGTGCGCCGCATCAGCGGGCGCTTGGTGAACCCGCTCTCGTCGGCGCCCTTCATGAAGAACTCTCCGAAGGAGCTCTTCTCCTTGTCACTGGAGGGCAGCTCGTCGTAGGGAGAGTGCACCTCGTAGTGGGGCATCACCTGGCGTGCCCACACCGTCATGCCCGCGCCGATACCGAACATGGCCAGCGTGAGCGTGCCGCCCAGCAGCATGTTCGAGTACTGGGCGATCAGCGGGTGGCCGATCGCGGGCTCGCCCGCCGCGTTGGGCGGGAACAGGAAGTAGGAGACCAGGAAGCCGATCCCGCCGAGGAAGGCCAGGACGAACCACAGCGAGGCGACCTTCTCGCCGCGACGCTGCATCTCCTCCGGGCGGACGTGCGTCTCGGAGGCCTCGTAGGGCCCGTCGTGCTCGTCGTGCGGGGCCCCGGGGACCCCGGCCACCACTCGCTCATCGGCCTTGGGCGTGCCGACCACGCGGTCGGGCCGGGTGTCTCCGGCCTCGTTGTTGTCGTTGGCGTTGTTCTTAGTCATGGGCTCGCTGCTTCGCGGTGATCCAGATCGCGCAGGCAATGATCAGGGAAAGGCCTACGACCCACCCGATGAAGCCCTCGGCGACCTGGCCGACCCGGTTGAGGTCGAAGATGCCCCCGGCGTTGGGTTCGGCCTGGAGCTTCTTCACATAGGAGATGAGCTCCTGCTTCTCCTCAGGCTCGATGACGGTGTCACTGAACATCGGCATGGCCCCGGGACCGCTGACCATGGCCTCGTAGATCTCGCGCGGAGTCGCGTCGTGGATCTCGGGGGCCCAACGGCCGTCGGTGAGGGCACCGCCGCCGCCGGACCAGCCGTGGCAGTGCGCACAGTTGGTCAGGTACAGCTTCATGCCCATGTCGGTGTCATCGGCGCCTTCGATGTAGGCCTCGAAGTCGGCCTCGTGCTCCTCCATCGCGGCTTCGTAGGACGCGTCGTCCTCGAAGTTCTCGCGCTGGGGGGGTCCACCGGGCACCTCGTAGGGGATGTCCGGTCCACCCTCCCTGATCTCCTCGTTGTAGTAGGCGATCAGGTTGGCCAGGTCCTGCTCGGACATGACCATGGGCCTGCGCGGCATCTGGCTGTCCGGGTCCATGGACGGCATGCGTCCGGTGCTGACCTGGAAGTTGACCGACGCCGCACCGGAGTTGCGGATGTCGGGTCCGGTGTCGCTGCCACCGCCGTCGTAGTTGTGGCAGGAGGCACACGTCTGGTTGAAGATGTCTTCGCCCGCTGCGACGTCGACGTCATCCGGTGACGGGACCTCGGCGGCGAGGGTCTGCGCCTCGGCTTGGTCGGCGGTGGGTGCCAGGGCGGCGTATCCCACCCCGAAAAGGGCTAGCGCGAGGATGACGACGACATACCCCGCCAGGGGATGCCGTCGCCGCGCGGTGATCCATTTCACGGTTTCCCCGTTTCGGGTTATTGGATGAAGTAGATGGTGCAGAACAAAGCGACCCAGACGACGTCGACGAAGTGCCAGTAGTAGGACACGACGATCGCGCTGGTCGCCTGCTGGTGAGTGAAGCGCTTAGCGGCGTACGTGCGTCCCAGCATGATGAGGAACGCGATCAACCCACCGATGACGTGAAGTCCGTGGAAGCCCGTGGTCAGGTAGAACATCGACCCGTAGGCGCTCGACTGCAGAGTCAGCCCCTCGTGGACGATGAGCTCGTAGTACTCATAGGCCTGTCCCAGAACGAAGAACAGTCCCATGAAGAACGTGATGAAGAACCACATGCGCAGCTTCTTGACGTCGCCGCGTTCTGCGGCCCAGACGCCCGCCTGAGCGGTGAAGCTGGAGGCCACCAGGACCACGGTGATGCCCAACGCCCACGGAACGTTCAGGTGGGTGTCGGGCCACTCCCCCAGTTCGGGGTTGCCGTTGGTCACCGATCGGATGGTGAAGTACATCGCAAACAGCGCGGCGAAGAACATGAGCTCGTTGGCCAACCACACGATGGTGCCAACGCTCACCAGGTCAGGACGCTTTGCCGCACCATGCGCTGGTGTCGGTGATGATTTTGGGTTCGCGGTTGCTGTCGCCACGCCAGCATTATTACGGCATCTCCCGAGCACCCGTACCCGACCCCCCGTAACGGGGGGGATCGACACCGGAACGGGGCCCTCCGGGGGCCCAGAACAGCCTTTTTTCCGCGACTGACGCGTTATTGTAGCGGCCCGACTTCCCTCGGTCGCCATCGGCGCACCAGGGCGGGCCGAAACCCGGGACCTCGGCCCCCTCCGGCCTTCCGGTACCCCCGCGGCGCCCCTCCAACCCGCCCCACCCAACATCCCGACATCAAAAACATCACTGTTTGATAACGTGACCCTGGGGCGGGCTGACGTGCGGCCCGAACATGCCGGCATCCTGCTGTGTTGGAGATCTCATGCCGGGGGCGGGACCACCGCCCCGCCTGGGCAGCGGAGCCTTCAGGCAATACAGTCAGAGGTATACAGCCAACGAACGCCTCGGCCGCACCTCTCGACGACAGACGACAGCGGCCCGGGTCACACGTGATGGGACGGTTGCGCGATGGTGGTCAGCGGTACGGACACGGGTGCCAAGATGCGCGTGCTGGTCTACAGCAGCAACGCCGACACCCGCGAGCAGGTGCGCCTGGCGATCGGCCGCCGCCCTGCCGCCGACGTTCCCAAGGTCGAGTTCGTCGAGTGCGCGACGGCGCCCGTGGTCCTGCGCCGGCTGGAGGACACCGATCCGGCCACCCGCATCGACGTGGCCATCTTCGACGGCGAGGCCTCCCCGGTGGGCGGCATGGGCCTGTGCCGTCAGGTCAAGGACGAGATCTACCGCTGCCCCCCGGTACTCCTGCTCGTGGGCAGGCGCGACGACGGCTGGCTGGCCACCTGGTCCCAGGCCGAGCAGGTCGTCAGTCACCCGATCGACCCCGTCGCGCTCGCCGAGGCCCTGGCCGAACTGATGCGCCTGCGGGTCGCGGCCCTGAGCGGATGAGGCCGATGGGCCGCCTCCCGGGAGGGGTCGGCGACGGCGAACGAGAACTGCACCGTCGCCGCATGGTCGGCGCCGCACTGCACCACGGCGCCAGCATCGGACGATGGCGCGGCCACGCCCCGCCTCTCCTCCCGGGTGCCTGAGGGACGCCGGCCGCTCGAAGCGCCGGCGCCTCCGGCTCCCGCGTCCGTTTCCTGACCGTGGAGCTACAACATGAACGTCCCTGCCAACGCACGTCCCGACGATCCGGGGTCCCGCGAGGAGTCCGCCGTGACCGAGCGGACGTGGTCCAACCTCCTCACGGCCCTGCTCGGCGGCCGTGACCTCGGTTCCTCCGACACCGCGTGGGCCATGCACGAGATCATGTCCGGCTCGGCGAGCGACGCCCAGGTCGCCGGGTTCGCCATCGCGCTGCGCGCCAAGGGCGAGAGCGTGTCGGAGGTGACCGGCCTGGCCCAGGGCATGCTCGACAACGCCGTCCGGATCGACGTCTCCGGCCCCACGCTGGACATCGTCGGTACCGGAGGCGACCGGGCCCACACGGTGAACGTGTCCACGATGGCCGCGATCGTGGCCTCCGCGGCGGGCGCGCGCGTGGTCAAGCACGGCAACCGTGCCGCGTCCTCCTCCTGCGGGACGGCCGACGTCCTGGAGCGGTTGGGCGTGGTCCTGGACCTGCCTCCGGAACTGACCGCGCGGGTGGCCGAGGAGGCGGGCATCACCTTCTGCTTCGCCCCGGTCTTCCACCCCTCGTTCCGTTTCACCGCCAAGCCGCGCCGCGAACTGGCCGTGCCGACCGTCTTCAACTTCCTCGGTCCACTGACCAACCCGGCGCAGACGACCGCCTCGGCGATCGGCGTGTTCGACGAGCGCATGTGCGAGGTGATCGCCGGAGTGTTCGCCCGTCGCGGCTCCTCGGCCCTGGTGTTCCGGGGCGACGACGGACTGGACGAGCTGACCACGACGACCACGTCCACGGTGTGGGTGGTGCGCGACGGCCGGGCACACCGCGAGTCGCTGGACCCGGCCGATCTGGGCATCGCCCGCTCTCGACCGGAGGACCTGCGCGGCGGCGACGTGGAGTTCAACGCCCAGGCGGTACGCGACCTGGTGGCGGGGCGCCCGGGGCCCGTCCGGGACGCGGTGCTGCTCAACGCGGGCGCCGCGTTGGCCGCGGTGGAGGGCGTGGAGGGTTCCTTGTCGGAGGCCGTGCGCAACGGGTACGAGCGGGCCGCCGCGGCCGTCGACGACGGCGCGGCCGAGAGCACGTTGGAGCGTTGGGTGGAGCTCAGCCAGGCCCACGCCAAGTCGCTCTGAGCAGTCGCGGCGCCGCACGCTCCGGGGCCCGGTGCCGGGCCCCGGAGCTTCCACGGGAAGCGGTCACCAGCCGATGGCGAAAGCCGACTCCAGGTCGTGCTTGGAGTAGGCCTGGAAGGAGATGTGGGTGTCGGACGACAGCACGCCGGGCACCTTGTTCACCCGGCCGGGGATCACCTCGGCCAGCTCCTCGTGCCGACGGACCCGCACCACGGCGATGAGGTCCACGCCGCCGGTGACCGAGTAGACCTCGCTCACTCCGTCGATCTCCGCGATCGCCTCGGCGACCTCGGGAATGCGGTTGACGTCGGCCTTGATCATGACGATCGCGGTGATCACTGTGCCTCCAGGGCGGTTCCTCGGACAGTCGGGACGGACGCGCCGACCGTGCGGAGCGCTAGTAGACGTCGGAGAGCCGCGTCCCGGAGCGCCATCGCAGCCGGTAGACCACCAATCCCGCGACCACCCCGGCGATGAACCCGTACACGTGGGCCGCGTAGGCGACTCCGTTGTCGGCACCAGGGGTGCTCGATGTGGTGACGTAAAGAAGATACTGAAACGCGAAGTAGCTGCCCACCACGGCCCACCCGGGCAGCCGCATCGGAATGACGACGAACACCAGCATGGTCACACGACTGCGGAACTGCACGACCAGGTAGGCGCCCAGCACCCCCGAGATCGCCCCCGAGGCGCCGACCATGGGCACCGTGCCCTCGACGTCGGTCAACGCGAAACCGTAGACGGCGGCGACCCCGGTCAACACGTAGAGCACGGCGAAGCGCAGCCCGCCGATCCGGTCCTCCACCACCGGACCGAACACGAACAGGTACACCATGTTGCCGATCAGATGCACCGGACCGCTGTGCAGGAACATCGAGGTGACCACCGAGAGCCACACCGGCTTGTCGCCCAGGGGGCCGCATCCGGGCACGGCGTGCGGCACCTGGTCCACCCGTCCCAGGATCTCGGCGGGGATCGCGCCCCAGAACATGAAGTAGTCCTGGATCGCACAGTAACGGCCGATGATGTCGGCGGGGTACCACACGGCCGTCGCCGCCTGGGGGGAGGCCAGGTACGCCAGGACGTTGACCGCGATCAGCGTGTAGGCCACGACGGGGACGCGGCGGACGGGGTGGTCGTCATTGAGCGGAAGCGCGGCCATGGGCCCAGTGTGTCATCTCGGTGTGCGCTTCGGCGCTACGCCGAGGGCATGTCCACTCGCCTTCGATCTCCACCAGCCGGGTGGCCGGATCGGTGAGCCACCGCAGGATCACGTCGGTCTCCTCCGGCAGGGTGCCGGGTCCGGACCCGTGTTCGGCGGGCACGTACTCGGCGGTGGCGACCAGCGAGGCGAGGAAGGTCTCGGGGTCGGTGCCCGGGCGTAGGAGCGCGCTGCCGGCGAGGCGTCCATGGCGGATCACGCACGTCTCCCAACCCTCCTCGGTCCGGCGGCAGGCCACCAGGTGGGGCACCGCGGTGAGAGCGGCCAGGCGCTGGGCCCGCCGGGCGCCGCGGAGGAAGGCGGCCAGACGGTCGCGCACACCGGCGGCCTCCTCGTAACGCAACCGCGCGGCCAGTTCCGCGATGCGTTCGGTGTGCGCCTCCACCACCACGGCCGGGTCGCCGGTCATCGCCTCGCGCACCGCCTCGACGTGCGCGGTGTAGGCGGCCAGACTCTCGGTGCCGTCACAGGGTGCGCCGCACCTGCCCAGCTGTGCGAGCACGCACGCTCCCGTCCAGCGTTCGCCGGCCGACACCCGGGGCGCGGCCGTTCCGCCCTCCACGGGTGTGAAGGCGTGGGTGCACTGGCGCAGCGCGAACGCGTGCAGCAGCGCCTCCTTGGCCTGCTCGGCCTCCCGACGCGAGCCGTAGGGGCCCAGATGGGGTGCGTCGTCCACGAGCCCCTGCACGAGGGAGAGGCGCGGATAGGCCTCGTCGGTCAGTCTGACCCGCCAGGCGCGCTCGGGGTGGCGGGAACGCCGGTTGTAGGGAGGTCGACGTTCGGCGATGAGGCGCAGTTCGCGCACGGAGGCCTCCAGCTCGCCGGAGCACACGAGGGGGACGACCCCCTCCACCAGCCTCGCCATCTCACGGATGCGCTCGCGGTTCTCGGCCGCGGTGAAATAGGTGCCCACCCGGCGGCGCAGGTTCTTGCTCCTGCCGACGTAGAGACTCTCTCCACGCGCGTCCGTGAACACGTACACTCCGGGCCGTTGGGGCAGTCCCTCCGCCAGATGGCGTTTGGCCCGTTGTGCCTTGGTGGGCGGCCTGGTGACCGCGCGCAGCTCCTCCAGGCTGGAGACGCCCATGGGCCGCAGGCGTTCGATCAGCCCACGCAGGACCCCCGCGGTGGCACGGGCGTCGTTCAGGGCGCGGTGGTCGGGTGTGGTCGCGACCCCGAAGTAGGTGGCGAGCGTGGCCAGCCTGTGGTCACGCGTCTCCCCCCGCCAGAGCACCGCCCGGGCCAGGCGGAGGGTGTCCACCACCGGGTGTCCGGGCCACTCCCTGCCCTGGCGTGCGCACGCGGCCTTGAGGAAACCGGTGTCGAAGGCCGCGTTGTGGGCCACCAGCACCGTGTCGGGTTCGGCGTCCAGGAAGGCCAGCAGCCGGGACAGGACCTCCTCCATCGGCGGGGCCTTCGCCACCATCGACTGTGTGATCCCCGTCAACAACGTGACGCGGGCCGGAACGGGGACCTCGGGGTCGACCAGGGTGGTGAACTCGTCGACGATCTCGCCGTCGCGCACACGGACGGCGCCGACCTCGGTGATCCGCGCGTCGGTGACGCTGGTGCCGGTGGTCTCCAGGTCCAGGACGACGAACGTCGCCGCGGACAGCGGTGTACCGAGATCGCTGATGCTGGTTTGGACGCCGGTGTGCGCCACGGACTCTCGAACCACCCGGTCAGGGTAGTCGGCGGCGGGGACAAGCCGTCGGATACGGTCGGCCGTCCCGACATGGAAAGATGTGGGGATATCGACTCGGCGACCGACGCCGGGCGCCACGAGACACGAGGAGGAGCCGTGGGGATCGCGATACCGGGCGACAGTGAGCGGTGGCGGTGCACCGGATGCGGAAATCTCACACGGTTCGATGTGACGCGTACCGTGCGTTCCCGGGACTACGTCCACCTGGACCTGTCCGGTGACGGTGACGTGGAGGAACGCACCGTGCTCTCCGAGACCATCGAGAGCGTCCGGTGCCGTTGGTGCGGCGCCACCGACAGTGTGGAGATCATCGCCCGCCCCGACGCCGACCGCGGTTCCTCGTCGGAGAGCGCGACGGGCCGGTCATGAGCGCCCGCCCCGGGGCGGGCGGTGACTCCGAGGGCGGGGAGCCGCCCGAGGGCCCGTCCCTCGACGGCCCCGAGGACGCCCCTTCCGAGGACGAAGGGGGCACCGACGAGGAACCGGCACGCCCCCTGCCCGAGGCGGTACGCGCCCGGGTCGTGGAGTACGGCTCCGACGTGCTCGGCGGCATACGGCCCGGCGAGCTGCCCCCACTGCTGCGCAGGGTGGCCAGGTTCGAGCCCCGACGCCGTGCGCGTCTGGCCGGGCCGCAGATCGCCGCCCAACTGGAGTCCGACGACGTCTTCCGTTCGATGGTGGCCGAGCGGGTCGAACAGGTGTGGCCGGAACTGGCCGAGGGACTGCGCTCGGGTGTGGTCCCGCCCGCGGCCGATCCCGTCGCGGTGGCGGCGTGCGCCTATCTGCTGCGTCCCCCGGGCTGGACGGAGATCGTCGAGAACGTCCGGCGGGAGCTGGAGCGCCAGACCAGCGTCAAGAAGGTGGGCGAGACCGCGGCGGCGCTGGAGGCCACCCGCCGCCAACTGGACGAGACCCGACACGACCACCAGGCGGAGGTGGAGCGCCTACGCTCCCAGCTCCGGGAGCAACGCGCCGAGATCGCGCAGCTGCGCCGCAAGGTCCACTCCGAGCGTCAGCGGGCCAAGGAGGCCGCCGAGCGCGCCTCGCTCGCCCTGTCCCGCACGGCCGACCGCGAATCGGAGGCCGCCACGCAGGTCGGTGCCCTGGAACTGGAGAACCGGCGTCTGCGATCACGCCTGGCCGAGGCCGAGGCACAGGTGGAGGGCGTTCGCCGCGCGGTACGCGCCGGGCGCAGTGCCGACGAGGCCCGTCTACGGGTGTTATTGGACGTCCTGGTGGAGGCTTCGCACGGGCTGCGTCGGGAGTTGGCGCTGCCCGCGTCCCTCACCGTCCCGGCCGATCTGGTGGCCGAGAACGAACAGCAGCGACGTGTTTCGCTGGGTGGACTGCCCGACGACGACCCCGGTCTGTTGGAACATCTGTTGCGGGTGCCCCGGGTCCATCTTCTGGTGGACGGTTACAACGTCACCAAGACCGGTTACGACCGGCTCCCCCTGGCGGACCAGCGCACCCGTCTGATGAGTTCCCTCGAAGGCCTGGCCAGCCGTACCAAGGCGGAGATCACGTGCGTGTTCGACGGCGCGGACGTGGACACTCCCCCGGTCATGGCCCCGACACGCCGGGTACGACTGCTGTTCAGCGCCCCGGGGGAGACGGCGGACGAACTGATCGTGCGGCTGGTGCACGCCGAACCGCCGGGGCGGCCCATCGCGGTGGTCACCTCCGACCGTGAGATCGTGACGGCGGTGCGCCGGGTGGGGGCGCGCGCGGTGCCCTCGACGATCTTCCTGGCCCGTGTGGAGGCGCACGGCTGAGGACTCGCGGCGGAGTCGGAGCGGGAAGGTCGCGCACGTGTGCAACACCCTGGGGGCGGGCCCCTGGTTGAGCCGTGCGCGACGGTCCGCTAGGTTTTTCCAGGAACGTGAGAGCTCCCATCGGATAGACGGCCACCCTTGTGCCCCACGGTGGGAACCCTCACGCCGAGTCTCCCGTGCCCCCGCGCGGGCCCCATGACCGTTCTCCCAGCACCCCCCGTGCGGATTTTCCAGACCCCAAGGAGCGTGGACCGCCATGAAGAATCCCGGTGGTCGGCGTACGGCTCGCCGAATCGCTGCTACGACCGGGCTCGGCGCGGTCGTCGCCGGCACCCTCATCGTTCCGGGCACCGCTCACGCGGAGCCGACAAGGGACGAGGTCGAAGAACGCATCGAGGAGCTCAACGAGGAGGCCTCCGCCGCCGTAGAGGCCTACAACCAGGCCAAGGAGGACCACGAGGTCGCCGAAGCCCTCTACGAGGAGCTGGAAGAACAGGTCGGGGACGAGGAGGAGCGCTACGAGGAGCTGCGCGGCAAGGTCCAGGGGCTCGCCAACGCCACCTACCAGTCCGGTGAACTGGACTCCACCACCAACATCCTCACCTCCGACGGACCCGAGGCCCTGCTGGAGCAGAACGCCGACCTGAACTACCTGTCGGAGTCCCAGCAGGCCCAACTGGACGAGTTCGGCGAGTCCTCCGAGCGTCTCTTCAGTCTCAAGGACGAGGCCGAGGAAGCCCTTGAGGAGGCCGAGGAGGCCCTTGAGGAGGCCGAGGAGGCCAAGGAGGAGGTCGAGGCCAAGATCGAGGAGCAGCAGACGCTCCTGGCCCAGTTCCCCGACGCGGACGCCTCCACCCAGGGTGCCGACGACAGCGGCGGGCAGTCCTACACCGGCAGCGCCTCGGGAAGCGCCGCCGCCGCCCTGGACTTCGCCTACCAGCAGATCGGCAAGCCCTACATCTGGGGAGGCACCGGTCCCAACGGCTACGACTGCTCCGGCCTGGTCCAGGCGGCCTGGCGTGCGGGCGGCGTGGACCTGCCCCGCACCACCTACGCCCAGGCCGAGGTCGGTCAGCGCATCTACGACATCAACGCCCTCCAGCCCGGTGACATCATGTTCTTCTCCGGGCTGAACCACGACGGCCTCTACGCGGGCAACGGCCAGATGGTGCACGCACCGCGCACGGGCCGCAACATCGAGGTCGTGGGGCTGGCCGCGTACTGGGCGGGGCAGTTCGAGTTCGCCGTACGCCCCTAGCGGCGGGCGCCCGGAACGGGCTCCCGTCGGACCCTCGCTTCGTCTTGGGCCGTCCCGGGGGCGAGGGCATTCCGGCTCCGCGCGCCCCGCGATCGAGCGTGGCGTCCACCACCCGTCCCGCGTTCTCGGAAGGCCGTCAGCCGTCGGTTGACGGCCTTCGTGCTGTTAAGGACACCCGAGCGGTTTTCGGACACACCGCACCTGCCGGTGGAACATCACGAAAAGGTTGAGAGTGGCCTGGCGCATGCACTAATGTTCATCGCCGAGCGTGGTCGTTCCTCTTCACCGCCCCCTGGTGGTGACGGCCGCGCCCGGGTCCACCGATCCCGTTCCCGGGCCATGGGCCCTCGCTTCCTCGAGCCGCACCACCCCGCCCCCGGGCCCGCGGCCCGAGACCTCCACCCCCACCCGGTGCATCCCTTGCTCCCGTACGACCGGGGACGAGGAGAGAAAGGTGCTACACGTGTTCGCATCCCGCCACAGCGGGCGTCGCACAGCGGTCGTCGCCTCCCTCACCGCCGTTGTCCTCCTCCTGCCCTGCGCAGTGGCCCACGCCGACCCCACGGCCGAGGAGGTCCGCGAGGAGATCGAACGCCTCGAGGAGGAGTACATCTCCCTCAACGGGACCTACAACGAGGCCAAGGAGATCCACGAGGCCGCCGAGGAGAAGCTCGAGGAGGTCCTGGAGGAGGTCGAGGCGGCCCGGGAGAAGGTCGAGGAACTCGGCCTGGGCGCACGCCGACTCGCCAGCTCCACCTACACCGGTGTCGACCTGACCTCGTTCCACCAGCTGCTCGGCTCCACGGGGCCCGAGGACGCCCTGGCCCACCAGGCCGACCTGGACTTCCTGGCGGGACAGCACGACAGCGGCCTCGAACAGTACATGGCGGAGCTGGAGAACCTCGAAACGTTGGAGGCCGAGGCCACCGCGACCGAGGAGGAGGCGGCCGAGGCCCTGGAAGAGGCCGAGGAGGCGGCCGAGGCGGCTGAGGAGGCCATCAGCGAGCAGGAGGCGATCCTGGAGGAGCTGACCGCCGAGGAACAGGCCGCGGCCACCGAGAACATCGGCCAGACCAGCGGCGGCGCCAGCGGCGGCAGTGGTGGCGGCGGTGGCGGTGGCAGCTACACCGGCCCCGCCTCCGGCAACGCACGGGTCGCGCTGGACTTCGCCTACCAGCAGGTCGGCAAACCCTACGTCTGGGGAGGCACCGGCCCCAACGGCTACGACTGCTCCGGACTGACCCAGGCCGCCTGGGGCGCCGCCGGCGTGAGTCTGCCGCGCACCACCTACCAGCAGGTCAACGTCGGCCAACGCGTCTCCTGGGAGAACAAGCAGCCCGGTGACCTGTTGTTCTTCTACCCCGGAGGCAGCGGCCCCGACCACGTGGGCATCTACGCGGGGAACAACATCATGGTGCACGCCTCCACCTCGTCCCGCCCCATCGGCGAGGTCACTCTGAGCGACTACTACCGCGCCAACTTCGTCACCGCCGTACGCCCCTGAGCGACGGACGGCCCAGGTGCCCCGCGACGCCCACCGTCGCGGGGCGCCGTCGTCCTCGGGGCCGGTACCGTGCCTCGGCGGCAGAGGCCACGCGGCCCCGTTCGTAGGCACCCTCACGGTGTGTCGCACGAGCGGGCACGTCCACGGCCGAGTCCTAGACTTCCCCTTGTGTCGCGAACCCTGATCATCACCAACGACTTCCCTCCCAGGCCCGGAGGCATCGAGTCCTTCGTCCACGAGATGGCGCTGCGCCGCCCCGCGGGGTCGGTCGTGGTCTACTGCTCCTCTCCCTCCCCCGCCGACGCCGCCGCCGATCCGCACTTCGACCTGCGTCAACCCTTTCCGGTGGTGCGCGACGCCGCGCGCGTCCTGCTGCCCACCCCCCGCGTGGCCGCTCGGGCTCGCGCCATCGCCGAACTGGAGGGCTGTGACTCCGTCGTCTACGGCGCCGCCGCCCCCCTCGGTCTGTTGGCCGGCGAACTGGGGCGACGTGGCCCGATCAAGCGACAGGTCGCCATCAGCCACGGTCACGAGACCTGGTGGGCGGCGCTGCCCGGCTCCCGGGAGGCGTTGCGCCGTATCGGCCGGGACACCGACGCCCTCACCTATCTGGGCGAGTACACCAGAAGTCGCATGGCCCGGGCCCTGACCCCCGACGCCGCCTCGCGCATGCGTCAGCTCGCCCCCGGGGTGGACGCCGAGCAGTTCCGCCCCGACTGCGGTGGTGAGCGGATCCGGCGACGTCATGGGCTGGGCGACCGTCCCGTGGTGGTGTGCGTGTCCCGCCTCGTGCCGCGTAAGGGACAGGACATGTTGATCCGTGCCTGGCCGCGGATCCTGGCCGACGTACCCGACGCCGCCCTGCTCATCGTCGGCGACGGCCCCGACCGCCGTCGGCTGCGTTCCGCCGCGCGGGGCATGGACTCCGTCGTCTTCACGGGACCGGTGCCCCGCGAGGAACTGCCCCTCCACTACGACGCGGGGGACGTGTTCGCCATGCCCTGCCGCACCCGGTTGGCAGGTCTGGAGGCCGAAGGGCTGGGGATCGTCTACCTGGAGGCCTCGGCCTGCGGCCTGCCCGTGGTGGCGGGCGACTCCGGCGGCGCCCCCGACGCGGTCCTGGACGGCCGGACCGGCCTGGTCGTGGACGGTTCCCTGCCCGGACCCACGGCGCGAGCCGTCATCCGGCTGTTGAAGGACCCCGAGCGCGCCGCCCGGATGGGCGCACACGGCCGGGAGTGGGTGACCCGGAACTGGAGCTGGGAGCGTGCCTCCGAGCGTCTGGACGACCTCCTGAACACTCCCCGCGGCCGGAAGGAGCGGGACGCCTGACGCCACACGAGGGACCTTCGGATCAAGGAGTTCGGCCCGAAGGTCCTTGTCGTCCCCCCTGCTCTACGTGATGGACTCGGACCACAGGTGATCCGGCCTACGGTCGACACCCGCGACCTTTGACTACAGTGGGTAGCGGACCATGCACATTGAGAGCATGTCGGTCGAGGCGCCGTCACCGGCCGTACCCGGCACCCTCGCTCACCGGAAGGGCTTCCCGTGGCAGACGAACCGACTTCCCGAAACGACCCGACCCACCAGAGCACCCCCGGCCTCGACGGCGCCCTCACCGAGGCGCTGCTGCGCACACGCAGGTACCTGCGTCCCCGCCAGGTCTCGTCCGACCTTCGCACACTGCACCAGATCGGGGGACGCGACTCCGACGCCTTCTACCGGGACCGGTGGAGCCATGACAAGGTGGTGCGTTCCACCCACGGGGTCAACTGCACGGGTTCCTGTTCGTGGAAGGTCTACGTCAAGGACGGGATCATCACCTGGGAGGGACAACAGACCGACTACCCGTCGGTGGGTCCCGACCGTCCGGAGTACGAGCCGCGCGGCTGCCCGCGGGGAGCGGCCTTCTCCTGGTACACCTACTCACCGACCCGGGTGCGCTATCCCTATGTGCGCGGTCTGCTGCTGGAGATGTACCGCGAGGCCAAACGGCGTACCGGCGACCCCGTCCTGGCCTGGGCCGACATCGTCTCCGACCCCGAGCGTTCCCGCCGCTACAAGGCGGCTCGCGGCAAGGGCGGTCTGGTGCGGACCTCCTGGGAGGAGGCCGTGGAGATGGCCGCCGCCGCCCATGTGCACACCGTCAAGGAGTTCGGTCCCGACCGCGTCGCCGGGTTCTCCCCGATCCCCGCCATGTCGATGGTCTCTCAGGCGGCGGGCTCCCGGTTCTACTCGCTGATCGGTGGAACGATGCTGTCGTTCTACGACTGGTACGCCGACCTGCCGGTGGCCTCGCCCCAGGTGTTCGGCGACCAGACCGACGTGCCCGAGTCCGGGGACTGGTGGGACGCCGGTTACCTCATCATGTGGGGCTCCAACGTGCCCGTGACCCGCACGCCCGACGCCCACTGGATGGTCGAGGCACGCTACCGCGGACAGAAGGTGGTCGTGGTCTCCCCGGACTACGCCGACAGCACCAAGTTCGCCGACGAGTGGCTGCCCGCCCGCCCCGGTACGGACGGTGCCCTCGCCATGGCGATGGGCCACGTCGTGCTCAGGGAGTTCTTCGTCGACCGGAGCACGCCCTACTTCGACGACTACGTCAAGCGCTACACCGACCTGCCGTTCCTGGTCCGCCTGGACCGGCAGGGCGACTCCTACCGGCCCGGCAAGTTCCTCACCTGCGCGGACCTGGGCGGCACGGAGGACAACGCCGCCTTCAAGACCGTGCTGCTGGACGAGCACACCGGCGAACCCACCGTGCCGAACGGCTCCCTCGGCTTCCGCTACGGCGAGGAGGGCAAGGGCCGGTGGAACCTCGACCTGGGCGACACCGCTCCGCTGCTCAGCCTCCACACACCCGACGGCGAAGCGGTCACCGTCGAACTGCCCCGCTTCGACGACCTCACAGGCGCCGCCGAACCGCTGTACCGGGGCGTTCCGGTCCGCCGCGTCGGCGAGCACCTCGTCACCACGGTCTTCGACCTCCTGCTCGCCCAGTACGGCGTCCCCCGCGACGGGCTCCCCGGCACCTGGCCGAGCGGATACGACGACGCCACCCAGCCCTGCACGCCGGCGTGGCAGGAGCCGATCACCGGGGTCTCCGCCGAACGGGCCGAACGCATCGGACGGGAGTTCGCGGCCAACGCCGAGGAGTCCCGAGGCCGTTCCATGATCATCATGGGAGCCGGCACCAACCATTGGTTCCACTCCGACACGATCTACCGGGCGTTCCTGACCCTGACGACACTGACCGGTTGCCAGGGGGTCAACGGAGGGGGGTGGGCGCACTACGTGGGGCAGGAGAAGGTACGGCCCCTCACCGGCTACAACCAGGTGGCCGCCGCGCTGGACTGGTCACGTCCACCGCGACAGATGATCCAGACCGCCTACTGGTACCTGCACACCGACCAGTTCCGCTACGACCCCTTCGGCGCCGACGCCCTGGCCACGGCCAACGGTCGGGGAACGTTCTCGGGAAAGTCCACGGCGGACGTGATCGCCCAGTCCGCGCGGCTGGGCTGGATGCCCTCCTACCCGACCTTCGACCGCAACCCGTTGTGCCTGGCCGAGGAAGCGGAACGTGCCGGGCTGCCGGTGTCCGAGTACGTTCCACGGGAGCTGAAGGCCGGACGGCTGCGATTCGCCTGCGAGGATCCCGACTCCCCGGAGAACTTCCCCCGGGTCCTGACCGTATGGCGCGCCAACCTGCTCGGCAGCTCGGGCAAGGGCAACGAGTACTTCCTCAAGCACCTGTTGGGCACCGACTCCTCCGTACGGGCCCAGGAGGCACCGCCCCGGGCACGCTCCGCCGACGTCGTCTGGCACGACGAGGCGCCGACCGGCAAACTCGACCTGCTCTTGTCGCTGGACTTTCGGATGACCAGCACCACGGTCTTCTCCGACATCGTGCTGCCCGCCGCCACCTGGTACGAAAAACACGACCTCAACACCACCGACATGCACCCCTTCGTGCACCCCTTCAACCCGGCCATCGCCCCTCCTTGGCAGAGCCGCACCGACTTCGACGCCTTCACCGCCCTCGGGCGCGCGTTCAGCCGACTGGCCGTCGACCACCTCGGCGTGCGCAGGGACGTCGTGGCGGTCCCCCTCACCCACGACACCCCCGACGAACTGGCCACCCCGCACGGACGGGTCCGCGACTGGAAGACCGGAGAATGCGAACCGGTGCCCGGCCTCACCATGCCCAAGCTGGTGGAGGTGGAGCGCGACTACACCGCCATCGCGGACAAGATGGGAGCCCTCGGCCCCCTGCTGGACAGGCTCGGCGCGACGACGAAGGGCGTGACCTTCGACGTCGGAGGGGAGGTGGACCGACTCGGGCGCGAGAACGGGACCGTGCGCGGCGGCGTCGCCGACGGACGCCCCTCCCTGGCCCGGGCCACCCACATGTGCGAGGCCATCCTGGCACTGTCGGGCACCACCAACGGCCGTCTGGCCGCCCAGGGGTTTCGTACCCTGGAGGAGCGCACCGGCAGCCGCCTGGCCGACCTCGCCGCCGAACACGAGGGCAGGCGGATCACCTTCGCCGACATCCAGGCCGCCCCCGTCCCCGTCCTCACCTCACCGGAGTGGTCCGGAAGCGAGAGCGGGGGGCGCCGCTACTCCCCCTTCACCATCAACGTGGAGCGCCACAAGCCCTGGCACACCCTCACCGGGCGTCAGCACTTCTTCCTCGACCACGACTGGATGGCCGAGATCGGTGAGAACCTGCCCGTCTACCGGCCGCCCCTGAACATGCACGCGCTCTTCGCCGAGCCCCCGATCGGCGAGGTCGGTGAACTGGGCGTGACCGTGCGCTACCTGACCCCGCACAACAAGTGGTCGATCCACTCCGAGTACCAGGACAACCTGTTGATGCTGAGCCTGTCACGAGGCGGACCGACGATCTGGATGAGCGTCGAGGACGCCGCCAAGGTGGGGGTGTCCGACAACGACTGGATCGAGGCGGTCAACCGCAACGGCGTCATCGTGGCCCGAGCCATCGTCTCCCACCGGATGCCGGAGGGAACGGTCTACATGTACCACGCCCAGGACCGGCTCATCGACGTGCCGCGGTCGGAGACCTCCGGCAGGCGTGGCGGCATCCACAACTCCGCCACCCGCCTGCTCATCAAGCCCAGTCATCTCATCGGCGGCTACGCCCAACTCTCCTTCGCCTTCAACTACCTCGGTCCCACCGGAAACCAGCGCGACGAGGTCACCATGATCCGCCGCCGCTCCCAGGAGGTGCAGTACTGATGCGTGTCATGGCCCAGATGGCGATGGTGATGAACCTCGACAAGTGCATCGGCTGTCACACCTGCTCCGTCACGTGCAAGCAGGCCTGGACCAACCGCTCCGGGATGGAGTACGTGTGGTTCAACAACGTCGAGACGCGCCCCGGACAGGGATACCCCCGTACCTACGAGGACCAGGATCGTTGGGAGGGCGGCTGGGAGCTGAACCGACGGGGAAGGCTCACCCTGAAGGCCGGCAACCGCCTCAAGAACCTGCTGACCATCTTCTCCAGCCCCAACATGCCCTCCATCCAGGACTACTACGAGCCCTGGAGCTACGACTACGAGACCCTGACCGACGCCCCGTTGCAGGAGCACACCCCCGTCGCCCGCCCCCGATCCCTCATCAGCGGCGAGGAGACCGACATCTCCTGGAGCGCCAACTGGGACGACAGTCTCGCCGGGGCGCCCGAACTGGCCCCCGACGACCCGGTGCTACAGAAGGTCTCGGACAAGATCAGGCTCGAGTTCGAGCAGACCTTCATGTTCTACCTCCCACGCATCTGCGAGCACTGCCTCAACCCCTCCTGCGCCGCCTCCTGTCCCTCCGGAGCCATCTACAAGCGCAGTGAGGACGGCATCGTCCTGGTCGACCAGGATCGCTGTCGTGGCTGGCGCAAGTGCGTGACCGGATGCCCCTACAAGAAGGTCTACTTCAACCACCGCACCGGCAAGGCCGAGAAATGCACCTTCTGCTTCCCTCGGGTCGAGGTCGGTCTGCCCACCGTGTGCGCCGAGACCTGCGTGGGCCGGCTGCGCTACATCGGACTGGTGCTCTACGACGCCGACGCGGTCCTGGAGGCCGCCTCGGTCCAGGACGAGCACCGGCTGCTCGACGCCCAACGAAGCGTCCTGCTGGACCCCGACGACCCCCACGTCGTCCGTGAGGCGGAGCGCGCGGGCATCCCCCACGACTGGATCGAGGCCGCGCAACGCTCTCCCCTCTGGTCACTGATCAACCGCTACCGGGTGGCGCTGCCGTTGCACCCGGAGTACCGCACCATGCCGATGGTCTGGTACATCCCGCCGCTGTCACCCGTGGTCGACGCGGTCGCCGACACCGGTGAGGACGCCGAGGCGGGCGACAACCTCTTCGCCGCCATCGACAGCCTGCGCATCCCGGTGGAGTACCTGGCCGAACTGTTCACCGCCGGAGACACCGTGCCGGTCACCGACGTGCTCAAACGCCTGGCCGCCATGCGTTCCTACATGCGCGACATCAACCTGGGCCGCGAACCCGACGGGAGCATCCCCCAGGCGGTCGGCATGACGGAGGAGGAGGTCTACGACATGTACCGGCTCCTGGCTCTGGCCAAGTACGAGGAGCGCTACGTCATTCCGCCCGCCCACGCGGAGCAGGCGCACGGCCTCGAGGAACTCGCCACCGAATGCAGCCTGGACTACGAGGGCGGTCCGGGCATGGGCGGATGGGGCCCCTTCGGAGAGGGATCGGGAGGAGCCACCCCGATCGCCGTGGAGAACTTCCAGGCACTCAAACAGCGTCAGACCGCCAACACCTTCACCGATCCGGGGGACAAGAGCCGGCGCGTCAACCTCCTCAACTGGGACGGCAAGGGCAGACCCGAAGGTCTCTTCCCACCTCGACCAGGCCAGGACCGCGGCGCCCCCGAACTCATGGACGGCACCGACCCCGACGCCGAGACGGACCCCAAGCCATGAGCCGCCTGCTCCGCGCCCTGCGCCGCCACCCCCTCTCCGAGGACCAGCGCGCGCTCACCCACCGCATCGCCGCACTCGTCCTGGACTACCCCGACGAACGGCTCCTGGCCGACCTGCCACTGCTGCGCACGGCCACGAACGAGCTTCCCGACACCGTGCGCGGCGAGCTCGGCGGCGTCCTCGACCACCTCCGACGGACCCCCGGACGACGACTGGCCGAGGACTACGTCGCCACCTTCGACCTGCGCCGACGCTGCTGCCTGCACCTGACCTACTACTCCTACGGCGACACCCGCAAACGCGGAGCCGCGCTCCTGGGCTTCAGCGGTGCCTACCGCGCGTCCGGTTTCGAGATCGGCACCGGTGAACTCCCCGACCACCTGTGCGTCCTGCTGGAGTTCTCCGCCACCGTCGACCTTCGGGCCGGAACACGTCTGCTGGTACAGCACAGGGCCGGTCTGGAGTTGCTCCATCTGGCCCTGCGCGACGCCGGCTCCCCCTACGCGGGGGCCCTGACCGCGGTGAGCGCCACACTTCCTCCGCTCACCGAACGCCTGCGCGACGCCGTCGTCCGTCTGGCCGCCGAAGGCCCGCCGGACGAGGAGGTCGGTCTGGAACCCTTCGCCCTCGTGGACCACACAAAGGTGCGTACATGACCAGCACACTCGACACGACGCTGTGGGTCGTCATCCCCTACATCTGCCTCGCGGTGTTCGCCGTGGGCCACTACTGGCGCTACCGCTACGACAAGTTCGGATGGACGACCCTGTCCTCCCAGCTCTACGAGAGTCGTCTGCTGCGTTGGGGGAGCCCGCTCTTCCACTTCGGCATCCTCGCGGTCTTCCTCGGCCACGTCCTGGGCCTGGGCATACCCAAGAGCTGGACCGAGGCCGTCGGCGTCTCCGACGGGGCGTACCACGTCATGGCCGTGGCCATCGGAGCCGTCGCGGGATTCTGCACCCTGGTGGGAATGGCCATCCTCATCTACCGGCGACGCACCGTCGGCCCGGTCTTCAGCGCCACGACCCGCATGGACAAGTTCATGTACCTCGCCCTGGCCGTGGTGATCGTCCTGGGACTGGCCAACACCGTGGTCGGGAACATCATCAGCCACTACGACTACCGCGAAAGCGTCTCGGTGTGGTTCCGGGGCCTGTTCCTCCTCGATCCGCACCCCGAACTCATGGCCGGGGCCCCTCTGAGCTTCCAGGCCCACGGTCTCACCGCGTTCCTGCTCTTCGCCCTGTGGCCCTTCACGCGCCTGGTGCACGTCTTCAGTGCCCCCATCGGTTACCTGTGGCGTCCCTACGTCCTCTACCGCGGCCGGGACGGACTTCCCGCGGGGCGACCGCGCCGTCGGGGCTGGGATCCCGTCGGCGAGGAATACCGCAGATGACCAGGCGCCGAGGACACGTGGTGCGACGAACCGACCCTGGAGATCGACCGTGACGAGAAGCACAGCGGAGAGCCCGGTCACCGAACGCGGAGCCACGGCCAACCTCGCCCTGGCCACGGCCGCGTTCGCCCTGACGTTCTGGGCGTGGAACCTGGTGGGGCCACTGGCCCCGACCTACAGCGAGCGGCTGGATCTCGGTCCGACCGAGACCTCTCTCCTGATCGCCTTCCCCGTGCTCATCGGGGCGGTGGGCCGCATCCCCGTCGGCGCCCTCACCGACCGTTACGGCGGCCGGCTGATGATGAGCCTCATCTGCTTCGCGAGCATCGTCCCGGTCCTGCTCATCGGCTTCCTCGGGACCTCGTTCACGGCCCTGCTGGTGTTCGGCTTCCTACTCGGCATCGCGGGAACCTCCTTCGCGGTGGGGATCCCGTTCGTGAGCGCCTGGCACTCCCCGCAGCGCCGCGGACTGGCCACCGGTGTCTTCGGCGCCGGCATGGGGGGCACCGCACTGTCGGCGTTCCTCACCCCCGCTCTGGCGGGGGTCCTCGGGGTCACCGGGGTACACGTGGCCCTGGCCGTGGCCCTGGCCGCGATGGGAGTGATCATGTACGTGTTCAGCCGCGACGCGCCCGGCTGGAGTCCCGACTCCGCACCGGTCCCGCCACGTATCCGCGGAGCACTGCGCCTCAAGGCGACCTGGCAGAACATGGGGCTGTACGCGGTCGCCTTCGGAGGCTTCGTGGCCTTCTCCACCTACCTGCCGACCCTGCTGCACACGGCCTACGAGTACGCCCAGACCGAGGCGGGCCTGCGCACCGCCGGATTCTCACTGGTGGCGGTCTTCACACGCCCTCTGGGCGGGGCGCTCTCGGACAGGGTCGGCCCCGTACGGGTCTGTGTGGTCTCCTTCGTCGGCACGACGGTGCTGGCCCTCGCCCTGGCGTTCCAGCCCCCCGCGGAGTTCACCGCCGGAACGGTCTTCGTCCTGATGGCGGCGGCCCTGGGCCTTGGCACCGGCGGCGTCTTCGCCCTGGTCGCCCGACTCGTCGAACCCGCGCGGGTGGGGACCGTGACGGGGCTGGTCGGTGCCGCCGGAGGGCTGGGCGGCTACTTCCCTCCCATCCTCATGGGCGTCACGTTGCAGCTGACCGGCGCCTACACCATCGGCTTCGTGCTCTTGGCCCTCTGCGCGCTCGTCGCGGCGGTCTACACCGCACGTGCCTTCCCCCACGTCACCAGGGGAGGATGACGCGTACAGCCACGGCCCCGAAGGGCCGGCCTCCTGCCCCGGCCGGAGAGAGGAGGCGAAGGCTCCGGTACGGAGAAGGTCAAAGGCCCTCTCCGTGCACCGGACCGGGCGTCCCCGAGCCGTCGGTCACCTGCGGCTCGCCCGTGGCACTGGCCGCCAACCACTCCTCCCAGGAGCGCTGGTAGAAACCCCACCCGTTGTCCCACTCCAGTTCACGGTCGGTCCCGGTGGTCTCCAGCACATCGCCCATCAACACGTGGTCGTAGAACCACCGGGCCTCCTCCACCGACATGTTCGTGCACCCGTTGGAGACGTCGGCCGAACCGATCTGGTCGTTCCAGGGCGCGGCATGGGTGAACTCACCGCTGTGGGAGGTACGCACCGCCCAGTCCACCTCGAGCTTGTAGTAGTCGGGTGAGTCCTCGGGGATGCCGACGGTGGCCGCGTCCATCACCAGTGACTCGTACTTCTCCATCGTCAGGTGCACGCCGGAGGTGGTGGTGTTGAAACGCTTGTCGGCCGTGCCGTTGCTGACCGGGATGGTGCGCACCGGCTCCCCGTCGATCTCCACCCTCATCTCGTGGTCGGGCACGTGCATGGTGGCGATCATCCGGCGGCCCACCTCGAAGTCGATACGGTGTCGACCGACACCGTAGACGCCCTCGGAGGCCTCCACTCCGTCCAACCGCAGGTCGACTCTGACCTTCTGGTAGGGCTGCCAGTACTCACGGGGACGGAACACCGCCATCTGGTCGCTCACCCAGTTCCAGGCGCCCTCGACCTCATGGTCGGAGGTGACCTCCATGGAGTTCTCGACCTGGGTCTTGTTCTGCACGGGCAGGTCGAAGTTGACGATGACGGGCATGCCCACACCCACGGTGTCCCCGGAGGCGGGGAAGTTGGAGACCAGTTCCAGACGCCGTCCGGGCACCGCCCGCAAGGTCTCGAACTCCACGGCGGCCTCGGACTCCACACCGTCCTCGTCCTCCGCGGTGGCGTGCACGGTGACCGACGAGCCCGGGGCCATGTTCCAGTCGCTCACCCACGCGGTGCCGTCCTCACTCAGGGTCCCCTCCAGCTCGTCGCCGGCCTCCCCTTCCGAGACGACCTGTTCCGTCCCGGCCTCGTCGGCGCTCTCGCTCTCCGAGGGGATCTGTTCGACCTGGACCCCCGTGATGACGCCCTCGTCCACCACGACCCGTACGGGGGTGTTCGGCGCCACGTCCGAGGAACCCTCCTCGGGGGTGATGGTCACCCGCGGCCCACTGGGCTCCTCCGGGGTGGGGGCGGGAGCCGCCTCGGGGACTCGCTCCTGGGTCGTGGTGCAGGCGGTCACCGCCAGGGCAGCCGCGGTCGCCGCGACCGCCAGGCGCCACGTCACCGACCGGGAAACACGTCCTTTCACGCCAACGACCTCCAGAGTCCGTTGTGACGGGTCCAGCTCGTGTGCCACGGGCACACGCCAACGGACCGCTGTCGGTTCGGTCCTGCGCAGCAGCCTACCTTCGCGCCCGACCTCGTCAGGGAGTGCCGACAATGCCCCTGACGACGGCCGGCCCCGGTGTCCTGGTGGACACCGGGGCCGGAACCGTCGAACGACCGAGGTCGGCTAGTGCTGGAACTCCTTGCGGTAGTACTCCATGACCCAGCCGATCACGCTCAGGATGACCAGGAAGGCACCGATGAGCGCCATCCACCATCCGATGGCCACGCCCACCACACCGAACGCCACGGCCAGTGCCACGAACAGCGGCCACCAGCTGTGCGGGCTGAAGAACCCGTACTCACCGGCGTTCTCCTGGATCTCACCGTCCAGACGTTCCTCCGCGGGAAGCCCGTGGAAGTGCTCGCTGCGGCGAGCCGCCTGCCAGAGCCAGTAACCGACCATCCAGCCGAAGCCGAGGGCGATCACCAGGGCGGTGGTACCCGTCCACTCGATGGTGCCGGTGTCCTGGTAGGACCAGAAGATGTACAGGGCGGCGACCAGACCGAAGAAGGTCGAAACGCCCATGAACATGTAGGCCTGCGTCTTCATACGCCCTTACTCCTTCGTGGCGCCCGCGGCGACCGCGCCCGGAGCCGCGGCGTGCGGGTGGTTCAGGTCGAACGCGGGACGCTCGGAACGGATCCGCGGCAGCGACGTGAAGTTGTGCCGCGGCGGCGGGCAGGAGGTCGCCCACTCCAGCGAGTTGCCGTAACCCCACGGGTCGTCCACGGTCACCTTCGGCGCCTTCTTCGCGGTGACGTAGATGTTCCAGAAGAAGATCAGCGTGGAGGCGGCCAGGACGAACGAGGAGATCGAGGAGATCTGGTTCAGCTCGGTGAAGCCGTCCGAGGGCAGGTAGTCGGCGTAGCGACGCGGGAAGCCCGCCGCGCCCAGCCAGTGCTGCACCAGGAACGTGCCGTGGAAGCCCAGGAACAACAGCCAGAAGTGGAACTTGCCCAGCTTCTCGTTGAGCATCTTTCCGGTGAGCTTGGGCCACCAGAAGTAGAAGCCCGCGAACATCGCGAACACCACGGTGCCGAACACCACGTAGTGGAAGTGCGCCACCACGAAGTAGGTGTCGGTGACGTGGAAGTCGATGGGCGGGGAGGCCAGCAGCACACCGGTCAGACCACCGAAGAGGAAGGTGACCAGGAAACCGATGGTGAACAGCATCGGTGTTTCCAGGGTGATCTGGCCGCGCCACATGGTGCCGACCCAGTTGAAGAACTTCACCCCGGTGGGGACCGCGATGAGGAAGCTCATGAACGAGAAGAACGGCAGCAGGACGGCGCCGGTGGGGAACATGTGGTGCGCCCACACCGTCACCGACAGGCCGGTGATGGCGATGGTCGCGCCGACCAGGCCCTTGTAGCCGAAGATCGGCTTACGGCTGAACACCGGGATGATCTCGGTCGCGATGCCGAAGAACGGCAGGGCGATGATGTACACCTCGGGGTGGCCGAAGAACCAGAACAGGTGCTGCCACAGGATCGCACCACCGTGCTCCGGGTTGAAGATCTGGGAACCCACGATCCGGTCGGAGGCCAGCCCCACCAGGGCACCGGTCAGCACGGGGAACGCGATGAGCACCAGGATGCTGGTGAGCATCGTGTTCCAGCTGAAGATCGACATGCGGAACATCGTCATACCGGGTGCGCGCATGCACAGGCCGGTGGTGATGAAGTTGACCGATCCCAAGATGGTGCCCAGACCCGACATGATCAGGCCCAGCACCCACAGGTCGCCGCCCAGGCCGGGCGAGCGGACCGCGTCCGACAGTGGCGTGTAGGCGAACCAGCCGAAGCTGGCCGCACCGCCGGGGGTCAGGAACCCGCCGATGGCGATGAGGCTACCGAACAGGAACAGGTAGTAGCTGAACAGGTTCAGCCTGGGGAACGCCACGTCGGGCGCGCCGATCTGCAACGGCATGATCGCGTTCGAAAACCCGACGAAGAGCGGGGTCGCGAACATCAGCAGCATGATCGTGCCGTGCATGGTGAACATCTGGTTGAACTGCTCGTTGGACATGACCTGCATGCCCGGCTGGAGCAGTTCCACGCGCATGAGCACGGCCAGAACGCCACCGAAGAGGAAGAAGGCGAAGGAGGTGATCAGGTACATGTTCCCGATCACCTTGTGGTCGGTCGACGTCATCCATTTGACGATCGCCAACCCCTGACGCGACGGTGCCTTACCGTCGGTCCTGATAGAGGTGTCCGTCGTGGTCATTACTGGTCATTCTCCTCGGCGTCAGCGTCACCGAAGCCTGTGCCCTCTTCGTCGGTGCCCGAGCCGTCGGCGCCCGAACCCTCGGCACCCGAACCCTCACCGCTCTCCGGGTCGTCCCCGGTCTCGGCTGCGTCGGTCTCGGCCTCGGATGCGGCCTGCTCCTGCTCGGCTGCCCAGGCGTCGTACTCGTCCTGGGGAAGGACGACGACGTTGAAGAGCATGCGGGTGTGGTCCACACCGCACAGCTCGGCACAGCGGCCGATGTACTCTCCCGCGGTGCCCTCGTTCATGTCCACCTGGAAGGCGTTGTCGCGCCCGGGGATGACGTCCAGCTTGAAGCCGAACGCGGGAACCCAGAAGGAGTGGATGACGTCGGGCGAGTGCAGGTCGAAGTGGACCTTCGCACCCTCGGGCAGGACGAGCGTCGTCTGGGTCGAAGGATCGGCGGTGCCGTCGGGGTTGGGGATACCGGTCTCCGAGAAGAGCACCTCCCCGCCGTTCTCCTTCTTGTCGTCGAGGTAGTTGAACTGCCAGGCCCATTGGAAGGCCACGACCTCGATGTTGACGTCGGCGGGTTCGTCGGTGTCCATCAGGATCGCCTGGTCCCGGGCTGTGAAGAAGAACAGCACCGAGATGACGACGATCGGCAGAACGGTGTAGAGCGCTTCGATGGGCATGTTGTACCGCACCTGTGGCGGCAACTGCTCAGAACGCTTGCGGTGGAAGATGATCGACCACGCGATCAGTCCCCACACGAGAATGCCGACCGCGAAAGCCGCCACCCAGGAGCCCTGCCAGAGCGAAAGAACACGCTCGGCCTGGTTGGTGATCGGCTCCGGCATGCCCAAACGAGTGAGATCGTTCGACGCGCAGCCGGTCGCGGCCAGCCCCAGCACGGCGAGCGCGGCGCCGCGTGGTGCCCATCGGCGCAGTTGGGAGCGCCGATTCTCTTGGCGGGTCGGACTCACGGATTGCCTTCCCAGCGGTGTAGACCCGTGGATCCTTCCACGGGCGGCCTGATTCAAAGCTTTGCAGGGGGAAACATATCGCGAACCGCCCAGCACCCCGGCCCGGGGCTTGCCTGGTCAGCGTGTTGCCAGACGCCCGGTACGAAGTCCTCGGCGGTACACGGAGCCGGGCCCTTTCGCCCGCGGAGGTGACCCTCCCGGCTGGCTACGGAGCGCGGCCCGGCGTTCCCCGGAGTCTCCCTGATCGCTTCCCCTCCGGCCGCGGGAGCGGCACGGACGTTCCACGAGGAGAGACTAAGGTGAGCGTATCGCTGG
The DNA here is from genome assembly GCF_030271535.1 of Nocardiopsis sp. ATB16-24. Classification (GTDB taxonomy): domain Bacteria; phylum Actinomycetota; class Actinomycetes; order Streptosporangiales; family Streptosporangiaceae; genus Nocardiopsis. The sequence goes on from NZ_JASCXJ010000001.1 coordinate 131,511, forward strand.
GTTTACGGCGCCCTTAACCGGGTTCGCCTTAGCGACCCGATCCGGCCGGGATGGTGACCTCGGGAAGACCGACACGGGGGTGTTCCGCGTGTCCGGGCGCCCCGGCCCCGGACCCCCTCGGCGACGGTGGGGGCGAGGGGCCGCGAACGCCCCGGCCCCTCGTCGTTTCGGCCGTTCGCCTGCACCAAGTGCCCCTCGAGGAGGCCATCGCGGGCACCACCGATGATCCGGCGGTCCGCGCCGACCTCCCCGTCCGTCACCGGCGGAAGACCCGCGAGCCCGTCGCCGAACGGCTCCTGGCAAGGGGTAGCGCTTCTCACATCCGCCGTGAGCGCTGAAGCGGGGGTACGGGGGCTCCCCTGCTCCCCCCATGGCCGAAAACCCCGTAACCACAGGGGCGCACGAAGCCACAATTCCGAAAAGATAACAATGTGCGCCACATCGGAGTGTGGGCGTGGCCTGGGGCACATTCGGCCGTCCACACCGAAGCCCCACACCGAGGGGCACGGACGCCGAAGGCCGCGCGGACGGATCCGCGCGGCCTTCTTCTCGGACGGTTCCCGGTGGAACCCCCCGGGGCCACTCCCTAACGGGCGTAGAACTCCACGACGAGCTGCTCGTCGAAGGGCACGGGGATCTGCTCGCGCTTGGGACGGTCGGTGACCGCGATCCGCAGGTCCTGGTGGCTCACGGCGAGGTAACCGGCGATCTTGTCGTCGGCGTGGACACCCTCGGCGGCCTCGACGAACGGCACCATGTTGCGGGACTTCTCCCGAACACTGATGATCTGCCCCGGCTTGACCTGGTACGACGGAATGTCGACCTTCTTGCCGTCGACCAGGATGTGACCGTGGTTGACGAACTGGCGGGCGGCGTAGATCGAGGCGGCGAAACCGGCGCGCAGCACGACCGTGGCCAGCCGCAGCTCCAGCTCGATGAGCATCTCCTCACCGGTACGGCCCGCACGCTTCTTGGCGTTCTCGTAGACCCGCAGCAGCTGCTTCTCGGTCAGGTCGTAGTACCAGCGCACCTTCTGCTTCTCGGCCTGACGGACCGCGAAGTCACTGCTGTTACGACGGACGCGGCGGCCGTGCTCACCGGGCGGGTAGGGACGCTTCTCGAAGTAGCTAACCGCCTTACGGGTCAGCGGAGTGCCGGCGCGCCGGGACAACCGCACCTTCGGTCCGGTGTAGCGCATGCAATGTCCTTTCAGAATGAATCAGGGAATCCCAGGTAAGGCTGGCCTAGATCTGGGAGGCGCCCACAGGCGCCCGAGCCCGGAAGGGCGCACCACCGCGCACCGATCACGGACATGTTCCCCACCGTCGCGGCGACCCACGCTGACGGCTTGGGCTGGATACCCGGCACGCGTTTCAACGCACCGGAGAGCACGACGTTCCCACGCGGGACACCGACGGGCGGCCACGTGGGACACGGTCCGGTCGACGGACCAAGACGTGCGGGTCGCGACTCACTACTCTACGGGCTCCAGGGCACCGCCCCGACCACTCGGCCCCAGGGCGCGGACACCGGCCTCCCGCACCGGACCGCCCACCCGGTGACAGAACTACACGAACGGCTCGACCTCGGCGCGGACGTCGGCTCCGTAGGACTTCTCCAGACGCTCCAACAGCGACTCGGAGGTCAGGGTGTACTCCTGCGGACCGTCGGCCTCCAGGCAGTGCACCGCGGTGGCGTTGCCCACCTGCGCGGCGCGCTCCAACGACAATCCCCACGAGTGCGCGGCCAGGAAACCGGCCCGGAAGGCGTCACCCATCCCGGTCGGGTCCACGGCCTCGCCCACCACGGCCGCGGGCACGTGCACGCTGGGCTCGTCCCGCCTGTCGATACGGGCCCCCTTGGCCCCCAACGTCGTGATCCTGGTGCCCACCCGCGAGAGCACCTCCCCGTCCGACCATCCGGTCTTCTGCTCCGCCAGCGCCTTCTCGTACTCGTTGGTGAACAGGAACGAGGCGCCCTCGATCAGAGTGCGCACCTTCTCCCCCTCCATCCGCGCCAACTGCTGGGAAGGGTCGGCCGCGAAGGCGATACCGCGCGTACGGCACTCCTCGCTGTGCCGCACCATGGCCTCGGGGTCGTTCGCACCGATCAACACCAGGTCCAGCCCGCCCACACGGTCGGAGATGGGTTGCAGCTCGATGTTGCGCGCCTCGGCCATGGCACCGGCGTAGAACGACGCGATCTGGTTCTGGTCACGGTCCGTCGTACAGATGAACCGCGCGGTGTGACGCAGCTCGGAGATGTAGACCGACGAGGTGTCCACACCATGGCGTTCCAGCCAGGAACGGTAGTCCTCGAAGTCCGCTCCGGCGGCCCCCACCAGGACGGGCTCCAGACCGAAGCGGCCCATGCCGAAGCAGATGTTGGCGGCGACACCACCGCGTCGCACGTCGAGTTCGTCGATCAGGAAGGACAACGACAACTGCTGGATCTGTTCGGGGATGATCTGTTCGGCGAACCGACCCTCGAAGGACATCAGATGGTCGGTGGCGATGGATCCGGCAACCGCGATACGCACGGGACGAAGACTCCTCGGTCGGCAGGGTCGAGCAGGGACGGCACCGGGTACGGGCACACGCGCCTGACGCGGACCGCCCCAGGGTACCCACAGCCGTTCCGGCATGGGCTCCCGCTCCGCCCCGACCGACGCCCACGACGTCGAGGGGAGGGCGGTTCACCGCCCTCCCCTCGACCTCATCTCCTCCGAAGGCCCCGGCCCGAAGGCGTACGGGCCTCCTGTCCGGCGGCCCGCCGGACAGGACTCCTAGTTGAAGGAGTCACCGCAGGCGCAGGATCCCGTCGCGTTGGGGTTGTCGATGGTGAACCCCTGCTTCTCGATCGTGTCGACGAAGTCGATCGTGGCGCCCACCAGATAGGGAGAGCTCATCCGGTCGGTGACGACCTCCACACCGCCGAAGTCGGTGACGACGTCGCCGTCCAGCTCGCGCTCGTCGAAGTAGAGCTGGTAGCGCAGCCCCGAGCAACCACCTGGCTGAACGGCCACACGAAGACGCAGATCGTCCCGCCCCTCCTGCTCCAGGAGCGCCCTGACCTTGCTGGACGCCTCGTCGGTGAGGATGATGCCCTCGGTGGTCTCGCTCTGAACCGTCATGTCGTAAAGCTCCTCTGAAAGGGGTTGCGGCTGGCCTGGCGACCCCTCGGTCGCATCCGGGACCGGCCCGCCTGAGCGGACACAGGCCTCCTCAACGAAACCCAACACCCCGTCCCGGCCCGGCATTCCTGTACGGATCCGATGTCGCCGCACCACCGCCGTTGCGTGCCCGCCGCCCGCCCCCGAGGGGACCGGCGGCGCACAAACGTGCTCGTCCCCCCAGGGTAATTTGTCCAGCCCCGCTACGCCATCTCCCACCCGCGCACCGGAGCGATCCCGTGCCGGCTCTTCCCCGGCACGACGAGGGGCGGAGCCCCGAAGGACCCCGCCCCCGACCATCCGGGTCAGCCCTTGGCGAGCGTCCCCAGGTACAGCTCGATGACGTTGGGGTCGTTCAGCAGGTCGGCACCGGTACCCGTGTACGCGTTGCGGCCCTGGTCCAGGACATAGCCACGGTCGCAGATCTGCAGACACCGACGCGCGTTCTGCTCCACCATGATCACCGACACACCCGTACGGTTGACCTCCTTGACCCGCTGGAAGACCTCCTCCTGGTAGATCGGGGACAGACCCGCCGTCGGCTCGTCCAACAGCAGCACCGACGGGTCCATCATCAGCGCCCGACCCATCGCCACCATCTGACGTTCACCGCCCGACAGCGACCCCGCCTTGGCCTTACGGCGGTCGGCCAGCAGAGGGAACAGCCCCGCCACCACGTCGAACCGCTCGGAGAAGGTGCGCGGCCGAAGGAAGGCCCCCATCTGGAGGTTCTCCTCGATCGTCAACGAGGGGAACACGTTCTGCGTCTGTGGGACATAACCCACACCGAGCTCCACCAACCCGTGCGCGGGCAGGCCCGAGATGCTCGAACCCCGCAGCGTCAGACCGCCCTCACGCACCGGGATCAGACCGAAGATCGTCTTGATCAACGTCGACTTGCCCGCGCCGTTCGGACCGATGATCGCCACGACCTCGCCCTCGGTCAGCGTCAGCGTGCATCCGTTGAGGATGTTCACGCCCGGCACATAACCCGCGACCAGGTCCTTGGCCAACAGCAGGTAGTCCTGCGGACCGCCCACCACCGCCTCCGAACGGGCCTGATCCAGCACCTCCTCACGCTGCTCCTGGGCGACCGAGGCCTCCTCCGCCTCCACCGGAACCTCCTCCGGCTTCAGGCTCCCGTTCTCAGTCATCGTCACTCCCGCCGGTCGCCGCCGTCTCCTCCTGGGCACCCAGGTAGGCGTCGATCACCTGCTGGTTGGAACGGATGTCGGAAGGACGTCCCTCCGCGATCACCTGTCCCTGGGCCAACACCACGATCCAGTCGCTGATGCCCATGATCACGTCCATGTCGTGCTCGACGAACAACACCGTCTTGCCCTCATCGCGCAACGACGTGATGTGTGCCAGCAGCGACTGCACCAACGCCGGGTTCACACCGGCCATCGGCTCGTCGAGCATGATCATCGTCGGGTCCGTCATCAGCGCACGCGCCATCTCCAGCAGCTTGCGCTGACCGCCCGAGAGCGAACCCGCCATGTCGTCACGCTTGTCGACGAGCTTGAAGCGCTCCAACAGCTCCATGGCGCGCCGGGTGTTGTTCCGTTCCTGCTCCCGCCACACGGGCCGCAGGAACGCCCCGGCCATCCGTTCGCCGAACTGGCCACCGGCGCCCAACAACATGTTGTCCAGCACCGTCATACGCGTCAGAGCCTTGGTCAGCTGGAACGTCCGCACCATCCCGGCCCGCGCCACCTGGTGGCCGCGCCTGCCGTTGATGGCCCGTCCCTCGAACGTCCAGCGGCCGGCGTCCACACGGTCGAAACCGGTCAACAGGTTGAACAGCGTCGACTTGCCCGCGCCGTTCGGACCGATCAACGCCGTGATCGTGCCACGCTGCACCTGAAGGTGTTCCACGTCCACGGCCTTCAGGCCGCCGAAGGAGCGCCGCACGCCGTCGGCCACCAGAATCGGATCCGTCTTGGCCGACCCCGGCACCGGCTCCGCGCCGGCCATGCGTTCCACGGTGCCGCTCGTCTCGTCACTTGACATTGATCAGCATCTCCTTGCGGTCGCCGATGATGCCCTGTGGCCGGAAGACGATCAGCAGCACCAGCAGTACGCCGACGAAGGCCAGCTGGATCGCACCGTAGTCCGGACCCGACAGGAACGGCAGCCAGCCCATGGAGCCGAAACCCCTGAGCACACCGTCGGTGAAGGTCATCAGGAACCAGAACGCCATCGCGCCCAGGACCGGGCCGAACGCACGTCCGGCGCCGCCCAACAGCAGGATCACCCACAGGAAGAACGTCACCTGCGGCTTGAACTGGTCCGGCTGGATCGAGGCCTGGTACACCGCCAGCATGCAACCCGCCAGCGCACCGACCAGGCCACCCAGGACGAGCGCCTGCATCTTGTACGCGAACACGTTCTTGCCCAGGCTGCGGACCGCGTCCTCGTCCTCCCGGATGCCCTTGATCACACGTCCCCACGGACTGTGCATGAGCATCCAGGTCAGACCCACCATCAGGGCCACCAGGCCCCACGTCACCACCAGCACCCACAGGTGGTTGCCGTTGTAGGACAACGGGCCCACGCCGTACCGCGCGCCCCCGTCGAACGGGTTGATCGAACGGAAACCGGCCGACAGGTTCTGCATGCCGTACACGCCGCCGGTCAGCGGTTCGGCGAAACCCGCCCGGTACACCAGGCGCAACACCTCGGCCGCCGCGATCGTCGTGATGGCCAGGTAGTCCTCCCGCAGCCGCAGCGTCGGAATACCCAGCAGCAACGCCAGCACCAACGCACACAGCAGGCCGACGGCGAAGCCGACCAGCACCGGCAGTTCGAGTACCACCACACTGATGCCCACGCCGTAGGCACCCACCAGCATGAAACCGACCTGACCGAAGTTCAACAACCCGGTGTAGCCGTAGTGGAAGTTCAGTCCGATGGCGGCGAGCGCGTAGATCGCCGCGATCGGTCCGAGCGCCGACCGGGTGGACTCGGCGAGAATCGAAAGGATATCCATCGTTCGTCTCTCCTAGCCGACCCGCTCGCGCCGACCGAGCAGACCCTGAGGCCTGACCAGCAGCATGAGGATCATCAGGGCCAGAGCCCACGCTTGCATGAGCTGGGATGGGAACCACAGGGTGGACAACATCGCCACCAGGCCGACGGCCAGGCCGCCGACCATCGCGCCGTAGGCCGTGCCGAGACCGCCCAGGATCACCGCGGCGAACATCAACAGAAGCAGGCGGAAGCCCATCTCGTACTCCACCACCTGGTTGAGTCCGTAGAGGACGCCACCGAGCGCCGCCAGACCGCCACCCAGGCCCCACACGTACAGGGTGACCCGGTCGACGTCGATGCCGGAGGACTCCGCCAGGTCCCGGTTGTCCGACACCGCGCGCATCGCCTTGCCGATACGCGTGAGCTGCAACAGGCAGGCCACTCCCACCAGGATCAGCACCGCCACGACCATGATCACCAGGTCGCGGGGGGCCATCGAGATGGGGCCGATGTGCACCAGCTCCTGGACCTGGAATCCCGAGTAACGGGTACGGCCCGAGCCGAAGACCACCAGGATGACGTGGCGCAGTGCCAGCGCGATACCGATCGAGACGATGAACATCTGGATCATCGCGACGTTACGCCGCCGCAGAGGACGCCAGAGGTAGCGCTCCATCGTCGCGCCCAGCAGGGCGCCCATGACCACCGCGATGGTGGCGGCCGCCCACAGCGGAACGCTCCAGCCCACCGAGTCGCCCAGCACGCCCAGTACGGTCGCCAGCGCGATACCGGCGAAGATCGCCGTCCACTGCGCGACGATCAGCCCCGTGCGGGACAGCTTGTTCTCCATGAAGGCGCCGAGCAGGACCGCCACCCCCAGGCCGGCGAAGATCGCCAACAGGGAGTTGCCCAGTCCCGCCGCACCGCTGCTGAAGACCAGAGCGGCCATCGCACCGAACGTGACCATGTCGCCGTGGGCGAAGTTGATCAGTTTCGTGGTGCCGAAGATCAAAGAGAGGCCGATCGCGGAGACCGCGATGACCAGGCCGTACAGGAGCCCCGCCGCCGTGAGCTGGAGGAAGCGCCCGCCGAAGGAGTCGCTCCCGCCCACGGTGGGCTGGATCGCCTCTTCGTCCCCGGCCTCCGCCGCGGTGTCGGAGTCGTCGGTCTCCTCCTGCGAGGGCGAGGCGGAGCTCTCCGCGGACTCGCCCGGGCGCTCCAACGCGATGATGAGGGGGCGTCGGTCGTCGGCCTCCACCTCCACCTCGGTCTCGCCGTCGACCATGAGGCCCTCGCGTACGACGAACTCGCTGGGGACGGACTCCTGGTCCACCACTACGCGGTAGGTGCCCGGTTCGGGCAGCCCCACTTCCCATTTTCCTTCAGAGTCGGTCTCGGCCGCCCCGATCTCGTCCTCACCGGCCAGAACCGTGATCCCGATGCCTTCGACACCTTGATCCCGGTCGTCCGGGTTGAGGATTTGACCGTGCAGCGCCTCACCGCCCTGTTCGTCTGCCGTCGCCGCCGACCCGGGAATCACCACGATGGCGGTGATCAGGGCGAGCAGCACGGTCAGGAGACGTGTGCGCACGCGCGCTCCTTGCGCATCTGAGGGGTGACGGTGTCGAATGCGCGCATTCGGCACCGCTGTCCATTGCTGTTCGGTGCGGTGAGTTTAGCCCGATTTAGGCAGGTCATTCAGCTGCGCTAAAGCCACGTGATCCAAACGTCATCCCATTGTGCGAAAACGAGACCGAAACGGTACCCCTCACGGGTTGACCTTGACCATCCGTCTCGTTTCTCCCCCTCCACGTGCCCGTTCTGCGTGCTTCTCGCGCACACGGAGCAGCGGACTGATCACGCAGACCCCCGGCAGAGAAACAAGATGTCAACGGGCACAGAAGGAAGAGGAGCAACGGAAGGGGTCACACCCGGCGACCGGATGTGACCCCTTCCGCGGCTCGACCACGGAGGGAGGGTCAAGCCCCGCCGGCCCCTTTGCCCCCGAGCGTCTCCACGACCGTCTCGGCGACCTTGCGCATCGTCAGACGCCGGTCCATGGAGTTCTTCTGGATCCACCGGAACGCCTCGGGCTCGCTCATCCCATGGCGACTCTGCAACAACCCCTTGGCCTGCTCCACGAGCTTGCGGGTCTCCAACCGCTCCTGGAGGTTGCCGACCTCCGCCTCCAACGCGGTCAGCTCGGCGTAGCGGGAGGTGGCCATCTCGACCGCCGGGACGAGATCGGTCTTGTTGAAGGGCTTGACCAGATAAGCCATGGCCCCCGCGTCACGTGCCCGCTCGACCAGCTCGCGCTGGGAGAATGCGGTCAGGATCACCACCGGGGCGATGCGCTCGGCGGCGATGCGCTCGGCGGCGGACAGACCGTCGAGCACCGGCATCTTGATGTCGGTGATCACCAGGTCGGGTCTGAGCTCTCTGGCCAGGCGGACCGCGGTCTCTCCGTCACCGGCCTCGCCCACGACGGCGTAGCCGTCCTCTTCCAACATCTCCTTGAGGTCCAGGCGAATCAGGGCCTCGTCCTCCGCGATCACCACACGGCTCTGCGTCCTCGTCACGTACACGAGGTTACAGAGATCCGCTAGGATGCATGGCGTCGGGATCGGCGATACCCGTCAATCGTGATCCCACCGTTGACGGAGTGGCGCCGGAGCGACAGGTCCGGGAAAAACGGACAAACTAGCCGGAATGATGGAATGGTAGACATAGAGGACTCAAAATCCTCCGCTCGCAAGAGCGTGTGGGTTCGAATCCCACTTCCGGCACGAACAGCGCTCAGGACGAGGAGCCGCCCGGTCGGGCGGCTTTTGTCATTTCGGGCACATCACCCCCGCGTGGTCACGTCATCGACGAAATGTCACCGTGATGCGTGAACATGCACGTCATGTACCCACGCGAAGTCGTCGACGAGGCCCTCCGCCTCACCTTCCTGGGGCTGACCGACGAAGTCGTCGCGGCCCGGTGCGGAGTCTCCGCGCAGGCCGTCAGGCACTGGCGTCACGGTACCCGCCGAAGCCGGCGGGCGGAGGAGGGCCGTACCGCCTACTGCCCCGTCTGCGGAACGGGCACCCTCGACCCCCGGGCCTACTCCTACCTTCTCGGCCTCTACCTGGGCGACGGATACATCGGCGCCATCAGGAACGGTGTCGACTACCTCTCCGTCTTCTGCTGTGACACCTGGCCCGGCCTCATCGAGGAGTGCGCCGCGGCCATCTCCCAGGTCTTCCCCGTAGGCGTCTTCCGGGTCCCTCGCCAAGGGTGCACCGAGGTCAAGGCCGCATCCAAGCACTGGCGGTGCGTCTTCCCCCAACACGGCAGGGGAGCCAAGAACGAGCGGAGGATGACCCTCAGGCCCTGGCAGTCGGAGATCGTCGACGCGCACCCCGAAGCGTTCGTCCGAGGGCTCTTCCACTCCGACGGCTGCCGGGTCTCCAACCGCGTGCGCAAGCGGGTCGGAGGCCGGTGGAAGTACTACGAATACCCGCGCTACCTCTTCAGCAACACCTCACAGGACATCGTCGACCTCCTGACCGGGGCCCTTGACCTCCTGGGGATCCCGTGGCGGAGCAGGGTGGAGCCGAAGCCCCCGCACAGAGACGCCGTCATCGTCTCCGTCGCCAGGAGGGCCGCCGTGGCGCGGATGGACTCCTTCGTGGGACCCAAGTACTGAGGGATCGGACAGGCGGACCACAACCTCCGTAACCACCCGGCCGGTACCACCCTGAATAGGTCTTTTGTCACTTTATGCCGAGCCGACCAGGGAGAACCGATCACATCCCGGCCACAACCTGAGCACAACCCGTCGGTTCGGGCGTCCGTGCGGCCGCACGTCCCCGATCCTTGAAGGATCGGAGCAGGGAGTTCTCAGGAGAGGAGCAGCGGGTGCTGACCGCGGTGGCCGGGATCGTCGGCGCGCTTGTCATCGGCGCCTGGGTCGTGGTGGCCTGGGGCTCCGGGCGCCGCCAACCGTGGCTGCTGACCCCTTTCGCCCTCCTCATCGTCGTGCTCGTGGCCGTGGGCCAGGCGGGCTGGTCCTTTCTGCCCGCCGTGGCCCTGGCGATCGGTTCCTTCGTCGAACTGGTGATCGGCTCGTGGGAGTCCCCCGCCGTGCGCACGAAGGAGCCCGACGCCCCCCTCAGCACCGAACGTTGGGCGGCCGCGGTGGCGGCTCCGTTCCGGGTTGCGCTCGCCGAACCATGGGACGTGGTGGCCCGGCCCTCGCTGCGTCGCCGGTATCGGCGGATGTTGGAGCGGCAGTGGAACGTGACCGACCGCGAGTCGCTGCTGGAGGCTGTCGAGTCCCTGTTCGAGAAGTTGCACACGGGACCGAAGCTGGACCTGGTGGTGGATCTGCGTTCCGGGGTGGCGCGGTCGCGCCTTCCCCAGGACCAGGGCGGCCAGGTGACGGGGGCTCAGGTACGTCTGAGCGATGAGCAGGTGGCGCGGCTGCGGGTGGTCACCGGGGTGACCGAGGCCGACGAGACGGTGCTCATCGGGGCCTACCAGTGGTGGAAGTCGGTGCACGTGATCCGGCTGGTGTGCGGCGGGGCCTCACTGGACTGGCTGTCCCCGGTGGAGACGCAGACGCTGCTGCGGAGGGTGGCCTCGGATCTGCAACGGCGGTACTCGTCGTGGACGCAGTTGTCGATGGCCTTCCACGCGGGGTACCTGCTGTGGCCGGAGAGGGGCACACCGGAGGAGGACGGCGGTGCCGACCGGGTGTGGACGGCTCTGGGGCTTTTGACCGAGGATCCGCGCAGTCCGTGGAATCTGCTGCCGTGGGACATGCCCTTGGAGCGGGTGCTGCCCGAGGGGGGCGTGGCCTCGCAGTCCGATTCCTGAGCGGGTCCTGGGCCGCATCCGGTCCTGGCCGGGGCGGCGCGACTCGCGCGCCGTCTCCTGGCCGGACCTGATGCGGCACGTCGGTGGGCGCCCGGGGCGCCGTGGGGTCAGGGTGCGTTGAGCGCCACGGTGTCGCCGAGGCGGTGGACGCGCAGGGAGTTGGTGGAGCCGACGGTTCCGGGCGGACTGCCGGAGACGATGACGACCTTGTCCCCCTTGTGGTAGTCGGCGAGTTGGAGGAGTTCGCTCTCCACCTGGCGGACCATGTCGTCGGTGTTGTCGACCCAGGGCACGATGTTGCTCTCGACTCCCCAGGTGAGGGAGAGCCTGCCGCGGGTGGCGTGTTCGGTGGTGAAGGCCATCAGCGGGATAGGCGAGCGGTAGCGGGCCAGCCGTCGGGCGGTCTCACCGGACATGGTGAAGGCCACGAGCGCCTTGGCTCCGATGGTCGCGCCGATCTCGGCCGCGGCACGGGCGATCGCCCCGCCGGTGGTCTCGGGCACCCGGTTGAGGATGTGCGAGGCGCGCAGGGACTCCTGCTCGGCGGCGCTGACGATGCGGGCCATGGTCTCGACGGTCTCGACGGGGTACGCGCCGATGCTGGTCTCTCCGGAGAGCATGACCGCGTCCGCGCCGTCGAGGACGGCGTTGGCGACGTCGGAGGCCTCGGCGCGGGTGGGTCGGGGGGCTCCGATCATGGATTCGAGCATCTGGGTGGCGACGATGACCGGTTTGGCCTTGTCGCGGCAGCGTTCGACGGCGCGCTTTTGCACCATGGGGACGTTCTCGAGGGGCAGTTCGACTCCGAGGTCGCCGCGGGCGACCATGACTCCGTCGAAGACCTCGATGATGTCCTGGAGCCGTTCGACGGCCTGGGGTTTTTCGATCTTGGCGATGAGGGGGACGGTGACGCCCTCCTCGTCCATGATGCGGTGGCACTCCTCGGCGTCGGCCGGGCTGCGTACGAAGGACAGGGCGACCATGTCGACGTTGTTGCGCAGGGCCCAGCGCAGGTCCTCTTCGTCCTTGTCGGTGAGCGCGGGGACGCTGACGGAGACGCCGGGGAGGTTGAGCCCCTTGTGGTTGGAGACGGTGCCGCCGACGATGACGCGGGTGTGCACTTCGGTGCTGCTGGTCTTGGTGCACTCCAGCACGATGCGGCCGTCGTCGATGAGGACGCGGTCGCCGGGGCGGACGTCCGTGGGAAGCCCCGTGTAGGTGGTGGAGACGCGGGTGGCGTCGCCGGGGACGTCCTCGGTGGTGATGGTGAACTCGTCGTCGACCTCCAGGTCGACGGGGCCGTCGGCGAAGGTGCCGACGCGGATCTTGGGTCCTTGGAGGTCGGCGAGGACGCCGACGGCGCGTTGTGCGTCCTCAGCGGCCTGCCGCAGGGCGGCGAGGTTGGCGCTGTGGTCGTCGTGGGTTCCATGGCTGAGATTGAGGCGGGCGACGTCCAGTCCCGCGCCGACGAGCTTGCGGAGGACTTCCGGGCTCGATGTGGCGGGTCCTAGGGTCGCGACGATTTTTGCTCGACGTGTCACGTTCAACACTCTAGAGCTTTTGGGGGATGCAGTGGTCTAAACCAGGTTGCGACCGGGTGTGTGTGAGGTGGCGTCGAGGCGAATCCGGTGACCCTGGGTGGTGATCGGGGATGATGTGGTGGCCGGAATCGGCCTATTGACGTCATTGTGAGGAGTGTGCTGGTGTTCGACCGCGATGTAGTGGTTCGTGCCCTTTCGGCCGAGGTGGGCGTGTTGCGTCGGATGCTGTCGGGGGTGTCGGAGGAGGAGGCGGTGCTACCGACGCGGTGTCCGCCTTGGGACGTGGCGGCGTTGGCCGTGCACACGGTGGGCGCCCTGCACCGGGTCCTGGTGGTGCTGGACGCCGGCACACCGGAGGGGTCGGGTCCCCTGGTGTCGGCCGCGGGGTATTACGCGCCGGATGTGCGGTTCTCCCCCACGGTGAACGCCGACCGGGTGGAGCGGGCCGTGCGGGCGGCGGAGGGCAGGGCGGACGCGGCCGAGCCGGGAAGGGTGTTGGAGACCTGGTGGAAGGAACTGTCGACCCGGTTGTCCGTGGAACCGGTGGACCGGGTGGTGGTGACCCGGCACGGTGATCCGATGCTGTTGACGGATTTCCTTGTGACGCGGGTACTGGAGCTGGTGGTGCACGGGGTGGACCTGGCGGACGCGTTGGGCCGTGACCCGTGGACGACGGCGGAGGCGCTGGATGTGGTGCGGGATCTACTGTTCGGCGCGGCCGATCCGGTGGCGTTGGAGGGCGTGTTCCCGGGTGCGCTCTCCGAGCGCGGCGGGGGGCTCGCCGCGGTACGCGCGGTGACGGGGCGGGCCGGCGCCGCGCCGGACCGGGGCGCGTGGGAGAGGGCGGGGGTGCGGCTCCTGGCCCTGGGATAGACCGTGTTCGGCCTGCGTCGTCCGCCGGTTCACGCCGGGGCGCCCGAGCGTGGGGCCTTCGGCGCCTACGGTGGCGGCTGCCTTGTGCGTGGACCCGTTCCGAGATCGTCAGCGGTCGCTTCGGGGTCGGGGCAGGAGGCCTCCCACACGGCCGTAGGCGTACAGGACGCTCATGCAGTGGATGGTGCGCATGCCCTCGTGTTCGAGGGTGGCCGCCGCCCCCCAGTGCGGCGCCAGGGAGTCCCAACCCCCGTCGTCGCGTTGGGCCTTCTCGAAGAAGTCGAGGTTGCGTTCGATCTCGGCGTCGGTGAACAGGGGCCTGGCGATGTGGTCGGGCCTGGTGGCCAGGTCGAGCACGGTGTGGACGCGTTGGCGGGTCTCGAAGGCGGGATGGGTGCCGATGGACGCGCGGATCATGGGACGGAGCCGGTCGAGTGCCGCGGCGGCGCGCCGGCGGTCGGGGACGTTCTGGAGGAAGGTGCACACGCCGATGGCCTGGCGCGGTTCGGTCCAGTGCAGGGTGTTGATGCGTTTCCAGCAGTAGGCGGTGGCGCTGTCGCGCCAGGGGTGGGTGACGTGGTGCTTGTACAGGTACCCGGTGATGGAGGCGGTGAGCGCCAGGTCGCTGGAGAAGTCGTCGAGTTGGCGCCACCTGGGTGCGGCCTCGGTGTGGCGGACGCTGCCGTGGACGGGAGGCAGACCCCCGTCGGGGTTGGTGAGGGTGGCCAGATGGCGGCAGACGCCGTGGCCGAGGTCGAGGGGGATGTGACCTGACTCGTCGAGGTGGCTCAGGGCGATCGCGGTGGCGGTGGGTTGGCTCGCGTGTCCGCGTAGGTCGGGGTCGAGTCCGTTGCCGTAGCCGCCGTCGATGTTGCGGTAGGCGGCCAGCGCCGAGCGGGCGGGTTCGACGGACCCGTTCCGGAACAGGTGCTCGAAACGGTAACGATCCACCAGGCGGGCGCTGCGCATGACGAAGTGTTCCGCCGCACGTAAGGAATCCCAGGTCACAACGGTCATGTCTTCGACGGTACGTCCGAACGCGCGGCGGGGACATGGTCGGAGGGCGAATCCGTCCGGGACTTTTACGTGGAGCTGGGGGTCTTGTTTCGTCTGCGTCTGCCGGTGAGGGCGAGGTATCCCGCCCAGGACACGGCCACGGTCGCGGCGACGGCGAGCTGTGCGGTGAGCAGGTGGTCCTCGGGGTAGACGATGCCGGTGACGTAGTGGTCGATGAATCCGGCTTCGGGGAGTCCGGTCTGCCCTGCTTTTTGTCTGCCCCAGTTCTCCAGGTGGGTGAGGGGGCAGTTCCAGCCGATGACGGTGATGCCCAGTCCGTAGAGGGCGCAGGCGACGTGGGGCCAGATCATGCGGGGCAGGCGCCAGGCGAGGAAGCCGCCGAGCGCGACATAGGCGAGGAAGGCCAGGTGGACGACCATGGCGGTGTCCGCGATCAACCGGTAGAGCATCGTCTGGTTTCCTCGCTGTGGCCCGTCGTCGGCCGGGATGGGGTCCGGTGTTGCGCCCAGTATCCCCGTTCGTCTCTTCGAGGGCCAGGGGCGAAGTGGTCCGTGGGCGATGAGGTCCGCGATGCGCCCCGCCTCTCGCGTCCGTGGTCACCGTCGGGGTTCGACGGTGACCACGGGTACGCGACCCTCGTGTGCGGTGCGGCTAGGGTAGTGGGCGGTCGGTGGGCGCGACGGCGACCGGGAGGGCGCCGTCCTGACCGAGGTGGCGGTCGACCGCGGCGGCGGCGGAACGTCCCTCGGCGATGGCCCAGACGATGAGGGACTGGCCGCGGCCCATGTCGCCGGCGCAGAAGACGCCCTCGACGGTGGTCTGGTAGTCGGCGTCGCGTACGACGTTGCCCCGTTCGTCCAGTTCCACTCCGAGTTGTTCGAGCATGCCCTCCTTCCGGGGTCCGACGAAGCCCATGGCCAGGGTGACCAGTTCGGCGGGGATCTGACGTTCGGTCCCCTCCACGGGTGCGAAGCCGCCGTCGGTGCGTTCGACGTCGACGAGTTTCAACGCGCGGACGTCGCCGTGCTCGTCGCCGAGGAACTCGACGGTGTTGACGGAGTAGATCCGCCTTCCGCCCTCCTCATGGGCGCTGGTGACCTTGTAGAGCGTGGGCATGGTGGGCCAGGGCCGGTCGTCGGGCCGTGTGGTGGGCGGCTTGGGCATGATCTCCAGTTGGGTGACGCTCCTGGCGCCTTGGCGGTGGGCCGTGCCGACGCAGTCGGCGCCTGTGTCGCCTCCGCCGATGACGACGACGTGCTTGCCCCGGGCGTCGATGGCGGGGGTGTCGTGGTCGCCTTCCTGGACCCGGTTGGCCAGTGGCAGGTACTCCATGGCCTGGTGGACGCCGCCGAGTTCGCGGCCCTTGACGGGCAGGTCGCGCCACATGGTGGCGCCGCCGGTGAGGATGACGGCGTCGTGGTCGGCGCGTAGCCGGTCGGTGGTGACGTCGACCCCGATCTCGACCCCGGTGCGGAAGGTGGTGCCCTCGGCGGTCATCTGGGCGAGGCGGCGGTCGAGGTGCCGCTTCTCCATCTTGAACTCGGGGATGCCGTAGCGGAGCAGGCCGCCGAGACGGTCCGCGCGTTCGAAGACGGTGACGTCGTGACCCGCGCGGGTGAGTTGCTGCGCGGCGGCCAGGCCGGCGGGGCCGGAGCCGACGACGGCGACCCTCCTGCCGGTGCGGTGGGCGGGAGGCAGGGGTTCGACCCAGCCCTCCTCCCAGGCGCGGTCGATGATGGAGACCTCGACGTTCTTGATGGTGACGGCCGGTCGGTCGATGCCGAGCACGCACGCCGACTCGCAGGGCGCCGGGCACAGACGACCGGTGAACTCGGGGAAGTTGTTGGTGGCGTGCAGGCGTTCGACCGCCTCGGCCCAGTCATGGGTGTGGACGAGGTGGTTCCACTCGGGGATGAGGTTGCCCAGCGGGCAGCCGTTGTGGCAGAAGGGAATGCCGCAGTCCATGCAGCGCGAGGCCTGCTCGGTGACGGTCCGCCGGTCGAGGCCCTCGTGGACTTCGCGCCAGTCCTGGATGCGCACGTCGACGGGCCGGTGCGCGGGCAGCCGGCGTTCGGTGATCTTCAGGAAACCCTTGGGGTCGGTCATGTCTTCTTCCTCCTTTCGTGTGCGCCGGTGCTCAGGAACGCGACGAGGCCATGACGGCCTCGTCGACGTCGCGGCCCTGATGTTCGGCTTCGGCCTGGGCGAGCAGGACGCGTCTGTAGTCGCGCGGCATGACCTTGGTGAGGCGGTCGAGTCCGGTGGGGCCTTCGGCCAGGAGACGTGCGGCGACGGCCGATCCGGTCTCGGAGTGGTGGCGGCCGAGGAGGTCGGTGAGGAACGCGCGGTCCTCGTCGGTGAGGGGTTCGACGTCGACCATCTCGGGGTTGACGCGTTCGGTGCGCAGGTCCAGGACGTAGGCGATGCCTCCGGACATGCCGGCGGCGAAGTTGCGGCCGGTGGGGCCCAGGACGACCGCGCGTCCGCCGGTCATGTACTCGCAGCCGTGGTCGCCGATGCCCTCGACGACGGCGGTGACGCCGGAGTTACGGACGCAGAAGCGTTCGCCGACGACGCCGCGCAGGAGGATCTCGCCGGAGGTGGCGCCGTAGCCGATGACGTTGCCGGCGATGATGTGCTCCTCGGCGACCAGGGGCGAGGCGGGGTCGGGGGCGATGATGAGGCGTCCGCCCGACAGGCCTTTGCCGACGTAGTCGTTGGCGTCGCCGTACAGGCGCAGGGTGAGGCCGCGGGGAACGAAGGCACCGAAGGACTGTCCGGCGGATCCGGTGAAGGTGATGTCGATGGTGTTCTCGGGCAGGCCCTCCGCCCCGTGGCGCTTGGTGAGCTCGTGTCCGAGCATGGTGCCGACGGTGCGGTCGACGTTGCGTATCGGCAGTTCCAGCCTGACGGGCCGGCCGAGGTCCAGGGCGCCCTCGCTGAGCTGGACGAGGGTGTTGTCCAGGGCCTTCTCCAGTCCGTGGTCCTGGGAGCGTCGCCGTGCCCGGTGGTCGCCCGGCCGGGGACGGACCCGGTGCAGCATCGGTGACAGGTCCAGGTTCCGGGCCTTCCAGTGTTCGACGGCGTCGGTGGTGTCGAGGAGGTCGACGGCGCCGACGGCCTCGTCGAGGCTGCGCAGGCCCAGTCGGGCGAGGTGTTCGCGGACCTCCTGGGCGATGAACTCGAAGAAGTTCACCACGTACTCGGCCTTGCCGGAGAAGTGTTCCCGCAGGACGGGGTTCTGGGTGGCGACGCCGACGGGGCAGGTGTCCAGGTGGCACACCCGCATCATGACGCAGCCGGAGACGATGAGGGGTGCGGTGGCGAAGCCGTACTCCTCCGCACCGAGCAGGGCGGCGACGACGACGTCGCGGCCGGTCTTCATCTGTCCGTCGGCCTGGACGACGATGCGGTCGCGCAGGCCGTTGAGCAGCAGGGTCTGCTGGGTTTCGGCCAGTCCGAGCTCCCAGGGCGTCCCGGCGTGCTTGAGGGAGGTCAGCGGTGAGGCTCCGGTGCCCCCGTCGTGGCCGGAGATGAGGACGACGTCGGCGTGGGCCTTGGAGACGCCCGCGGCGACGGTGCCCACCCCCGCCTCTGAGACGAGTTTGACGTGGATCCGCGCGGTGGGGTTGGCGTTCTTGAGGTCGTGGACGAGTTGGGCGAGGTCCTCGATGGAGTAGATGTCGTGGTGGGGCGGCGGTGAGATGAGGCCGACCCCGGGGGTGGAGTGCCGGGTTCGGGCGACCCAGGGGTAGACCTTGTGGCCGGGGAGCTGACCGCCCTCTCCCGGTTTGGCGCCCTGGGCCATCTTGATCTGGATGTCGTCGGCGTTGGTGAGGTAGTGGGAGGTGACGCCGAAGCGTCCGGAGGCGACCTGCTTGATGGCGCTGCGGCGCAGGTTCCCGTCGGGGTCGGGGGTGAAGCGGGCCGGGTCCTCGCCTCCCTCTCCGGTGTTGGACCTGCCGCCGAGGCGGTTCATCGCGATGGCGAGGGTCTCGTGCGCCTCGGCGGAGATGGAGCCGTAGGACATGGCGCCGGTGGAGAATCGTCCGACGATGGCGGAGACCGGTTCGACCTCGTCGAGGGGGACGGGTGCGCGTACGCCCTCCCTGAGGCGGAACAGGCCGCGCAGGGTCATGAGTCTTCGGGACTGGTCGTCGACCCTGCCGGTGTACTCCTTGAAGATCTCGTATCTGCGGCTGCGGGTGGAGTGCTGGAGTTTGAAGACGGTCTCGGGGTCGAACAGGTGCGGTTCTCCCTCGCGGCGCCACTGGTACTCACCGCCGCCCTCCAGGCGTCGGTGGGCGTGGGGGACGGCGGTGTGGGCCCGGCGGTGGCGGACGGCGACCTCCTCTGCCAGGACGTCGAAGCCGACGCCGTCCAGGCGGGAGGTGGTGCCGGTGAAGCAGCGGTCGATGACCTCCCGTCCCAGTCCGAGGGCCTCGAAGATCTGGGCGCCGGTGTAGGAGCCGACCGTGGACACGCCGGCCTTGGACATGATCTTCAGTACGCCCTTGCCGAGGGCCTTGACGGTGTTGTGCACCGCCTGGTCTGCGTCGACATCGCCGATACGGCCTCGTTCGACCATGTCCCGGACGGTGGCCAGCGCCAGGTAGGGGTTGACCGCGGAGGCGCCGTAGCCGAGGAGGAGGGCGACGTGGTGGCATTCGCGCACGTCGCCGGCCTCGACGAGCAGGCCGACCTCGGTGCGGGTCCTGTCCCGTACCAGGTGGTGGTGGACGGATCCGGTGAGCAGTAGTGAGGGGACGGGCGCGCGTCGGATGTCGGCGCCGCGGTCGCTGAGCACGAGGATGTGGGCGCCGTCGGCGATGGCCTCGGAGATCTCGGCGTTGATCTCGGTCAGGCGTGCGGACAGGGCGTCGCCGCCGCCGTCGACGGGGTAGGTGCCGTCGACGGTGAAGGTCTTGAGCGCCGGGTCGGTGCGGCCCGCGGCGGTGATGGCGGCCACGCGGGCCTGGTCGACGACGGGTGTGGGCAGCACGAGGCGCCGGGTGTCACCGGGGCGGGTGCCGTGCCGTGGGCGACCGTCGATGGTGGTGGAAGGTGACGGGTGGGGATCCAGGAGGCCGCGCTCGGCGCCGAGGAGGGTGGTCAGGCTGGTGACCATCTCCTCACGGATGGCGTCCAGGGGCGGGTTGGTGACCTGGGCGAAGTTCTGTGAGAAGTAGTCGAAGAGCGGGCGGGAGCGCTCCGAGAGCGCGGCCACGGGGGTGTCGGTGCCCATGGAGCCGAGGGGTTCGGCGCCGGTGCGCGCCATGGGCGTGAGGATGACGCGTAGTTCCTCCTCGGTGTAGCCGAACACCTGTTGGGCGCGGGTGAGGTCCTCGACCGGGGCGGGTTCGGCGGCGGGGAGGTCGTCGGGACGTAGGACGGCGGAGTCGACCCACTCCCGGTAGGGGTGTTCGGTGGCGAGTGCGGTCTTGATCTCCTCGTCCTCGACGATGCGGCCCTGGGCGGTGTCGACGACGAAGACGCGGCCGGGTTGCAGGCGGCCCTTACGGACGACGGTGGCGGGGTCGAGGTCGAGGACGCCCGCTTCGCTGGCGAGGACGACGAGGCCGTCCTCGGTGACCCAGTAGCGACCGGGGCGCAGGCCGTTGCGGTCCAGGACCGCGCCGACGATGGTGCCGTCGGTGAAGGAGACCGAGGCGGGGCCGTCCCAGGGTTCCATGAGGGTGGAGTGGTACTCGTAGAAGGCCCGGACGGCCGGGTCCATCTCGGTGTGGCCCTCCCAGGGCTCGGGGATCATCATGAGCACCGCGTGGGGCAGGGAGCGTCCGCCCAGGTGCAGTAGTTCCAGGACGTCGTCGAAGGAGGCGGTGTCGGAGTCCTCGGGGTCGACGACGGGGAGGATGCGGCCGAGGTCCCCCGGGATGAGGTCGGTGGCGAGCTTGGCCTCGCGCGCCCGCATCATGTTGCGGTTGCCCTTGACGGTGTTGATCTCGCCGTTGTGGGCGACGTAGCGGAAGGGATGGGCCAGGGGCCAGGACGGGAAGGTGTTGGTGGAGAAGCGGGAGTGGACCAGGGCCAGCCCGGAGGTGTAGCGCCGGTCGGACAGGTCGGGGAAGAAGGGTTCCAGCTGCGGAGTGGTGAGCATGCCCTTGTAGGCGATGGTGCGTGGGGACAGGCTCGCGAAGTGGACGTCGGTCTCGTGTTCGGCGCGCTTGCGCACGCAGTAGGCGTGACGTTCGAGGTCGATGCCGGTGAGTCCCTCGGTGGCGGTTCCGGGGGTGCCGGTGAGGAAGAGCTGCCCGAAGTGGGGCATGGACCGGCGTGCGGCGGGGCCGCTGTAGCGGGGTTCGACGGGCGGCTCGCGCCAGCCGAGGAGGGTCAGGTCCTCTTCGGCGACGATGGCGTTGACGTGTGCGACGACGGCGGCCCGTTCCTCCGCGTCGGTGGGCAGGAAGCCGATGCCGGTGGCGTAGGCGCCCGCTTCGGGTAGCGCGAAGTCACAGACCTCGGTGTAGAGGTCGTGGGGGATCTGGGTGAGGATGCCCGCGCCGTCGCCGTCGTCGGGGTCCGCTCCGGAGGCACCGCGGTGGTCGAGGTTGCGCAGTACGGTGAGCGCCTTCTGCACGGTGTCGTGGCTACGACGTCCCGTGAGGTCCGCGACGAAACCCACACCACAGGCGTCGTGCTCCAAGGCGGGATCGTACAGGCCCTGGGAGGTGGTCTTCGCGTCCGTCCGGGCGGACGAACGCCGTTTCTGTCCAGCAGGCATCTGGCCTCCTGTCGTCTTTCGTGGGCTTTGAAAAGCGCGTTCGGGACGACGTTGGCCCTGCTGCGTGCGGATGGAGTCGTGGTGCCGGGTGCGCGACGTGTCCGTCTTCCTCGTGCGCGGCCACGTCCTCGTGGTCGTCCGTGGCGGGCGGACACGCCCGTGACCGGCGGGTTCTTCCGTACGGGTCGGTCCGGCCGCGAGGGTGGTCGCGGGGTCCGGGCCCATGTGGCGCCACTGCCCGTGGTGCCCGTGCGGAAGGCGGAACGCTCCTCCGGGGTTCCCGGGGAAGGTCGGCGTAGCGGGTTTTTCCACGGGGGGACCACGCTAAACCTCTCACCGCGGTCGCAGCGACGATGGTGGGAGTCGGGGATGTCACACCGGGTGTGCGGGGGCGGTGCGGGGAAGGCCTCCGCAGACCCGGTGCGGGCCCGTCCCCCACAGGCGTCCTGGTGAGGCCACGGTGGTCGGGGCGTACGTGGGACGATCGGTGCATGCACCCGAACTCCGTGGGCGAGAACGCCCCTTCCCTTCCCGAGCCCGCGCTCAGGTCGTTGTCCGAGCACGGTGTGGACGCGCCCCGGCTGCGCCGCGTGTTGGCGCTGTTGTCCGACGGGCGCTCGTGGGACGCCAACGGCCTGGTACGCGCCACCGGGGTGGCCCATTCCCTGGTCTCCTCCCTGGTCGAGGCGTTGTCGGAGGAGGGCGAGGTGATCGCCGAGGACTCCGGCGGACCTGGTCGGGTGCGACTGGCCCGGCCGGCGGACTACGTCGGTGCGGTCGTGGAGGATCTGGCCGATCCGGTGGCGCACCTGGTCCCCCGGTACGCCGAGGTCCTGTCCGAGTTGGAGCGCGCGGTGGCCGAGGGGCCGGTCTCGGACCTGGATCTGGACCATGTGACCGCGACCGCCGAAACGGCGCTGCGGCGGGCTCTGCTGCTGTCCACACGTTTCGACCTGAGGGATCGCACGGTGTTGTGCGTGGGCGACCATGATCTGACCTCGGTGGCGCTGACCCTGGTGTGCCCACGGGCGCGTGCGGAAGTGGTCGACATCGACGAGCGCGTGCTGTCCCATGTGGACGCCCTGGCCGATTCCCTGGGGTCGAAGGTGCGCACCCATTTCGCGGATCTGCGTCTGGGCCTGCCGCACGCGGTGCGGGGACGCGCGGACGTGGTGTTCACCGATCCGCCCTACACACCCGACGGGGTGGAGTTGTTCGTGCGGCGCGGTGTGGAGGGGATGGTCGATCCGCGACGGGGTCGGGTGCTGGTGGCCTACGGAGCCAGTGAGACCACACCGAGGTTGGCTGCGGCCGTTCAGGCACGGCTGGTACGGGCGGGCCTGCTGATGGAGGCGGTGTGGCCCGACTTCAACCGCTACCACGGGGCCGAGTCGATCGGCGCCGCGTCCGACCTGTACGTGTTGCGGCCTTTGGCGCGTACGTTGCCCGCCCCCTCGGGGGAGGTCGCGCGTGTGTACAGCCAGGGGGTCAACGCCAAGGAGGCCCGGAGCGGGTTGGACGTCGGACGGGCCGAGGCGGTGCTGGCCCGGTTGGCGCGGGAGCCGGTCGGGGACGCGGAGCCGACTTTGGTGGGAGAGTGGCCGCGGCAGGTGGCCGGGACGGGCCGGGTGCGCCTGTCCACGTGGATGGAGGCGCCCGTGCCCGTGGGTCAGGGGTGCGCCGTGGTCAACCTCACCGGGGGGTGGGAACGCCTGGCGGCGCGCGCCGCTCTGGCCTGTCCTGGGGAGACGGTGTACCTGGTGGTGCCCTCGTCGGCGGCGTGTGTGCGCGACGAGACGGGGCAGCGGGCACTACGTGCCATGGTGGAGCCCCGTTTCGAGGTGCGTTTCCTGCGCGGCTTCGGGTCCTCGGACCTGACGGCGGTGCGGTTGAACCGACGCCCGGAGGGGGCCTCGGCGGTGGAGCGTCTCCTGGTCCACGTGCAGGAGCGCGCGCACGGTCGCCTCACCGCGACGCTGCGCGCGGGGTTGGTGGAGGTCGCGGCGTGGAGGGGGAGTCCGATCAACAAGCGCACCGCGCGTCACGCGGTGTCCGGGGTCGCCTCGTGGGTGCCCGATCACACCCTGCTGGATCTTCCCGAGCATCGTTTCGAGGGGTTGTGGGCGGTGGCCCGGGATCTGGTCGCGAGGATCTCGGAGGGCGTGTGACGGCGACGGGGCCCGCGAAGGTGGTCCGCGGGCCCCGTGTGTCCGTCGTCATGGGGGGCGTCAGCCGGTGCCGACCTGTCCGTCCTGGGTCTGGCCGAGGCCGTTCTCCTCGGTGCCGACGTCGTCCGGGCTCTGTCCCGTGTTCTCCTCGGGTGCCTGCTCGGCCTCGTCGTCGGAGACGTCGAGCTGCACCATCCTCCGGTAGAGGGGGTCGCGGAAGTTGGCCAGGGCCACGAGTGGACCGGAGAGGCTGACCCGGTCCTCCACCGACTCCGACCCGGTGGGCTGGACCCACACGATGACCAGGTAGTGGCCGCTGACGATGGCGTCGCTGGCGCTGTAGCCCTCTCCCAGACGGTCGAAGGGCTCTTCTCCCGAGGGGTCGAGCACGAACCCGGGGTCGGGAGCGGTGGCCTCTCCCCCTTCGTCCTGGGGTTCGGTCAGGGCCGCGGCCAGGGCCCGGCTGCTCTCGACGTCGGCCAGGTTGAACACGGCCGCCACACCGAAGTAGTCGTCGGAGACGTAGGTGGCGCGTCCGGCCTGGGTGCAGTCGGCCTCCGCCAACGCGTCCCGCGCCTGCTGACCCCACACCGCCTCGGCACAGTCCTCGGTCAGGTGCGAGTCGCGCAGGGTGAAGTCGATGCTCTGACTGGAGATCTCGGCGTTACGGTCACCGAACAGCTCGCCCTCGTTGAGGGGGCGGCTGTCGTCCTCGCGCGTGGCCAGGACCTCGTTCATGCCGCCGGTGTCGATGATGCGGTACACGACGGGACGGGCCTGGCGGGCGTCGGCCCCGCCTCCGTCCTCGTCCTGGCCGAGTTGCACGTACAGCACGACACCGAGAACGATCAGGGCCACGACCAGTACGGCGGACAGGAGAGCGATCAGGCGGCCGAAGCGCTTGGGCTCCTTCTTCCTGCGGCCTCCGGCCCGTCGGCGTCCCTCCGCCCGGGAGGAACGCCCTGAGGGCGCGTCGTCGGACTCACTGCTCTTCCTCCGACGCCCCGCGGGACCGGACGCCGACGGTTCAGAAGGGGACACCCAGGAGACCTTTCCTCGGATGGGTCCGACCCGCCCGGGGTGGGCCGGACCGATGACGTTCGCAAGCGGCCCCCGGCCGCTTCATGTTGCGGCCGGGGGCCGATCTGTCCGAGATCATATCGGGGCGTCCGACAGGGTCGGACAGGCTACTCCTCGGTGCCGCCCACCGCGACGACCTCCTCGTAGACGTAGCGGGCGGCGTTCATGGACGCCACGCTCAGCGTCGCCATGTCGGTGTTGTCCCCGGGCGGTGAGCCGTCGGTCTCGGCCACCCAGAACACGGCCAGGTAGTGGCCCATGACCTGGGCGTTGGCCTGGCTGTAACCGTCGCGCAGACCCGGGATCTCCTCACCGGTCTGGCTCAGCAGGAAACCGGCGCCGCCGTCGGCGTTGGTGGGGTCCAGGGCCCGCTCGACCTTGGCGGCCTCCTCGGCGTCGGCCAGGTCGAACAGGGTGAACTGCGCGACGTGCTTTTCGTCGGCGTCGGTGTACACACCGGAGGCCGCTCGGATGCAGTTGGCGTCGATGAGGCTCTGGCCGAGCTCGTCGCCCCACACCAGGGAGGTGCAGGAGTCGGTGACCTCACCCTGGCGCAGCTCCAACTTCATGTCGTCCAGCCCGATCTCGTCGACCGAGGCGAAGACGGTGTCCTCGGTCATGGGCTCGACGCCTTCGGGCCGCTCGTTGATGGGACCGAACACGTCCTCGCGGTTGGGCTCGGACAGGTACAGGTCCGGTGTGAGGGTGCTGTGCCCCTCCGGGGGCGCCACGACCGAATCGTCACCGCCGGCGACGTTCGCGCCTCCTCCGGCGAAGAGCTGGTAGGACAGCAGGCCGAGGAGGGTCACCAGGGCGAGGCTGAACGCCCCCAGCAGCAGGCCCAGTACGGCGGTGCCGCGCTTGCGCTTGCTCTGTTCGGCGAGGGTGTAGACGATCTGGTTGGGGCGGTCACCCAGGACCGACACCTTCTTGATCGCGGCGGCGGAGAAGGCGGAGACCCTGTCCGTTCCGAGTCGGGAGGCGCCGGAGGCCCGGCGACGAGGGGTCCCGGAGGCGCGGCGGCCGCCGCGTCCTCGGCGGGAGGAGCGTCCTCCCCGTGCGGACTCCGGTCCCTCGTCGCCGTCGTCGGCGAGGTCCTCGTCCGCGTGGTCGTCGTGGTCGTGGTCGTCGTAGGAGCCCGCGCTGTCGGCACCGGGACGGGTGTGACCGTACTCCTCGGAGAAGTCCTCCTCGGGGTCGTATCCGTCCTCGTGCTCGTCGCGTCCGTAGTCGTCGGTGTGGTCGTAGGTGAACTCTTCGGCACGGCGGGCTCCGCCTCGCCGGGATCTACGGCCGTACCCGGACTCAGCTCTGGTCACGGTCTTTCTCAATCGTCAACCCGTGGTCTGCTCGAAAGGTACGGGGTGGCCCCGATACGTGTTCCGGACACAGCCGGTCCACGTGGCTTCCCCGTGTCTACTCGGGCTTCGCACCGGGGTCTGTGTCCTCGCCGGTGTCCTTATCGGTTGAGCCCTCGCTACTAGATCGCTCAGGACGGGGATGGTATTCCGTCCCCGCCTCCTTCGATCCGGACTCCACCGTCCCGACCCGGGATTCCTCGCTGTCCAGAGCGCTGTAAACCGTGCTGTCGCCGGTGTTCTCACCCTCGGATGTGGGACCGAACACCTGGGTCCCCGCGTCGTGGCCGTGGGGGACCACGGCGCTGGAGAAGGAGTCCATACGGCGGCCGGCCCACAGGAAGTAGGCCAGGGCGCCGGCGAAGACCAGGACCGAGGTCCAGTTGTTCAGGCGCAGACCCAGGAAATCGTTGGCGGGGTCGACGCGCAGGTACTCGATCCAGAAACGGCCCACGCAGTAGCCCATGACGTAGAGGGCGAACAGGCGTCCGCCCCGCAGGGCGTTCTCGTAGCGACGGCCCGCCCAGGCCAGCAGTACCGCCAGCAGCAGGCACCACAGGGATTCGTAGAGGAAGGTGGGGTGGTAGGTGGTCACGCCCAGTTCCATGCCGGGGCGCAGGTGGCCCTCGGGGTAGGGCGTGATCTCCACGGCCCAGGGCAGGTCGGTGGGTCGTCCGAACAGTTCCTGGTTGAAGTAGTTGCCCCAGCGTCCGATGGCCTGGGCCAGGGGGATGGTGGGGGCGATGGCGAAGGAGAGCCTGCTCATGGACAGGCCGCGTTTGCGCGCCACCAGCCACACGCCCAGGGCGCCCATGGGGATGGCTCCCCAGATGCCCAGGCCGCCCTCCCACACGTACAGGGCGC
Organism: Nocardiopsis sp. ATB16-24; assembly: GCF_030271535.1. Taxonomy (GTDB): domain Bacteria; phylum Actinomycetota; class Actinomycetes; order Streptosporangiales; family Streptosporangiaceae; genus Nocardiopsis. Next base: position 158,162 of record NZ_JASCXJ010000001.1, read on the forward strand.
GGATGGGTTCGCGTCCCTCACCGAAGTACAGCTGTGCGTCGCTGATGACGTGGTACAGACGTCCGCCGATCAGGCCCAGGACCACGGCCCACACGGCCATATCCATGATGGTGCCCTTCTCGCCCCCCATCGCGGCCCAGCGGCGTTCGCTCCACAGCACGGCGACGATGACACCGGCGAGGATGCACAACGCGTAGAAGTGGATCTGCAACGGCCCGATGGGGAGGGAGTTGACCTGCGGGCTGGGGAAGGCCGCGAGGGCGCGGCCGACATCGACCGCACCCTCGGAGGCTGTCAACGACAATGTCACTGGTCTGCTCTCGGGTTCGCCCCGCGTGCGGGGGGTGTTTTGTGGGATCCTACTCCGCGCCACCCCCGTCGCCCAGTGGGGCGCTGTCGACCTCTCCCGGCTCGGCCGAGGCGATCGCCTCGTTGAGGCCCCGGGCGGTCATGGCGGTGTCGTTGTCGAGCAGCTCGCCGTTGACGTAGACGGAAGGCGTACCGCGGAACGCGTTCTCTCCGCTGTAGCGAGTGTAGGCGTTCCCGGTGGCCTCGATGATCTGACCCGTGTAGGTGCCCTCCAGGAACGAGGGGTCGTGGCCGTTGTCGGCGCCCCAGGTCATCAGGTCGGCCAGCACCATGGTGTTCAGAGTGTCCTGACCGATCTGCTCCGCGGCGTCCTGGGACAGGGCGGGCAGGTAGTCGCCGGTGAACTCCTCGACCACGGCGCTCTCCTCGTCCACACGCCGGTCGAACTGCTCCTGCTGCTGTTCGGAGGGGTCGGTCTGGGCGAACCACTCCTTGAGTTCGTCGGGGGTGAAGCCCTCCCTGCCCTCGGTGGGCTGGTTCTGGAAGAGGAGGTCGTTGAACTCGACGAAGCGGTCGTGGTCGGCCGCGGCGCGGGCCGCGACGCCCGCCCTCAGCGAGTTGCCGCTGATGGGCTCGGGCCGCTGGGCGAAGATGCTCACCGGACGGTACTGGACGATGGCCCGGCCCTCGGCGGCGTTCTCCTTGAGCACGTCACCGTTGAGCAGTTCGAACTGGCGGCAGGCGGGGCACTGGTAGTCGGCGTAGACCTCCACCACCGGTGCCTGGGCGCCCTCCTGGGCCATGACGACGCTGCCGTCCTCCTGAAGGACCTGGGGGGCCAGGGCCCCCTCGTAGCCGTCCCCGCGGTCGGCGTTGAGCACGAGGTAGCCGATACCGACGATGGCGACCACGACCAGGGCTGCGGCGCCCAGAACGAGAAGGGTCTTGTTGCGTTTGGCCGCCCTCTTCTCCTTCTCTCGTATTTCCCTGATCCTCTCGCGGGAGCGCTTGCGCGCTTCACTCCCCATGCTTCCCTCTGTTTCTCATGCTGGACGATGCGGTCGGTCCGGCTACCGGAACAGGCCGATGACGCGGTCGATGGCCAAGGGCGAACGCGGCCACACCGCGATGAAGGCGCCCATGGCCGCGAAGGCGACGTCGCGGGCGATGGAGACGCCGTAGGTGGTCTCCCCCGGTTCGACCTGCCCGCCGCCGCCGAAGCAGCCACAGTCGATGTTCAAACCCCGGACCATAGCCGAGACGATCCCCGCGATGAAGATCACCATGAGCAGTGCGCCGACGGCACCGCTGTAGCGGGTGGCGAGTCCGGCCAGAAGCAGGACCGCCAGGGCGAGTTCGAACAAGGGGAGGGTGTAACCGATGAGACGGGCGATCTCCACCGGGAAGAGGTCGTAGGCCTCCACCGCCTGGACCGACAGCGCCGGAGGGAACTTGGTGACGGCGGCGGTGATGAGCACCGCCGCGAGTCCGACCCGGCAGGCGAGGGTGAGCCAGGGCTGGACGGATTCCCAACGCGATCCGTGCGCGGATGCGGGAGTGAGGGTGTCGCCGGTTGTGTCCATCACGTGTGCCTTCGAGGAGATAGGGGGCAACGCGTCGCTTTCGGTGTTCGCATTGTCGCTCTGGGTTCCGCGTCAGATCCTACTCGTTGCGACGAGTGGGTGATGCTCGGGTTCCGACTCCGGTCTCCGGTCGGATGTCGGGAGGTCACGGACGTTCCCATCACATCACCCGTTCCTCGGGCGCGGTGGGTTCCCGGGTGACTCTCACCTGATTCTCACGGTCTTGACCGTGTTCTCACCGTGGGTCGGGACGTGACGGAGCGGGAGGCCGTCCCACGTGGGACGGCCTCCCGCTTCGGTCTCGGCAGGGCTCAGTCGCGGCCCGAACGCACCCCGTGCGCCAGTTCCTGGGCGAAGGAGCGGACCGCCGTGAGGCCGGTCTCCAGGTCGGGGGCGTCCAGGATCCGCTGGCAGAACCCCGCACCGACGATCACCCCGTCGGCGTAGGAGGCCACCTCCGCGGCCTGGGCTCCGGTGGAGATGCCCAGGCCCACGCAGACGGGCAGTCCGGAGTCGCGGGTCGCCTCGCGTGTGCGCCGCACCAGCGTGGAGGCGGTGTCGGCGACCTGGGCGCGGGTGCCCGTCACGCCCATCAGTGAGGCCGCGTACACGAATCCGGTGCAGGCGCCGGTGGTCAGGGTCAGACGGTGGTCGGTGGAGGAGGGCGCGATCAGGAAGATCCGGTCCAGTCCGGTGGAGGTGGAGGCCGCGATCCACTCCTCGGCCTCCTCCGGGAGGAGGTCGGGGGTGATCACCCCCGACCCGCCCGCCTTGGCCAGGGCGGTGGCGAAGCGTTCCACCCCGTAGCGTTCGATGGGGTTCCAGTAGGACATCACCACGGCGACGGCTCCCGTGGCGGCGGTGGCCTCCACCACACGGAACACGTCGTCGGTGGTGGTGCCGGCGTCCAGCGCCATGTCCGCGGCCCGCTGGATGGTGGGGCCGTCCATCATGGGGTCGGAGTAGGGCAGACCGACCTCGATGACGTCGCAGCCGCCCTCCACCATGGCCTCCACGACCCTGATCGAGGACTCCACGTCCGGGAAGCCGGCCGGCAGGTAGCCGATGAGCGCGGCACGTCCCTCCTCACGGGCGAGGGCCAACCTGGTCTGTAGTGCGGTGGTGGTCACGACCGTCCCTCCGAGTTCACGAGGCCGAAGTAGGCGGCCGCGGTGTCGACGTCCTTGTCGCCGCGCCCGGAGAGGTTCACCAGGATGACGGCTTCCGGGCCCAGACGCTCGCCGAGTCTGCGCGCGCCCGCCAGGGCGTGCGCGCTCTCGATCGCCGGGATGATGCCCTCGGTACGGCACAGAAGCCGGAAGGCCTCCATGGCCTCGGCGTCGGTGACCGGTTCGTAGGTGGCGCGGCCCGTGTCGGCCAGGTAGGCGTGCTCGGGTCCCACGGCCGGGTAGTCGAGTCCGGCCGAGATCGAGTGGCTGGGCAGGGTCTGCCCGTACTCGTCCTGGAGGACGAAGGTACGCGCGCCGTGGAAGACGCCGGGGCTTCCGGCGGTGATGGAGGCCGCGGTGCGGGTGGTCTCGGCGCCCTCTCCCCCGGCCTCGAAGCCGTACAGGGCCACCTCGTGGTCGGGGATGAAGGCGGCGAAGACGGCCATGGCGTTGGAGCCTCCGCCCACACAGGCGGCCACCGCGTCGGGGAGCCCTCCGGTGCGCTCCAGCACCTGTTCGCGGGCCTCCTGTCCGACGACGAAGTGCAGGTCGCGCACCAGCTTGGGGAAGGGGTGCGGACCGGCGACGGTACCGAACAGGTAGTGGGTGCGGTCGACATTGGCCACCCAGTCCCGGAACGCCTCGTTGATGGCGTCCTTGAGGGTGCGACTGCCGATGGTGACGGGAACGACCTCGGCGCCGAGCATGCGCATGCGGGCGACATTGAGCGCCTGGCGCCGGGTGTCCTCCTCGCCCATGTAGATCACGCACTCCAGGCCGAGCAGGGCGCAGGCCGTGGCGGTGGCCACGCCGTGCTGTCCGGCACCGGTCTCGGCGATGACGCGGGTCTTGCCCATGCGCTTGGTGAGAAGGGCCTGTCCCAGCACGTTGTTGATCTTGTGGGAGCCGGTGTGGTTGAGGTCCTCGCGCTTGAGCAGGACGCGGGCGCCGCCGCAGTGCGCGGAGAAGTTACGTGCCTCGCTCAAGGGACTGGGACGTCCGGTGTAGTCCTTGAGCAGTGCGGCGAGTTCGGCCTGGAACTGTGGGTCCTGTCTGGCCTTGTCCCATTCCGTGGCGACCTCGTCGAGGGCGGCGACGAGTGCCTCGGGCGCGAAGCGGCCACCGAATCGGCCGTAGTGCCCGTGTGCGTCGGGCGTCGGTTGGTCCTGGCTCATGGAAAGCTCTCCTGACGAGGGCCGGCCGCGGGTCGTTCCCCGGGCCTGGCGCCGCAGGGATCCGCGCGCCGACCGGCTGCGCGCCGCCTTCTCCGGCGGCGCGTTCTGACTGTGGGTCAACGCGGCGTCGGGAACCCGCGGCTCACGCCCGCGGGCTCCCTAGAGCCATCGCCCGCCGGGGAGCGCCGCCCCGGTCACCGGTACCCGTGTCGTTGTCGCCACACCCGCTCCTAGCTACGGTCCCGCAGGGCCGGATGGGCTCCGGCGGTCACCAGATCGGCCACGGCCTCGCGCGGGTTCCGACCGCGGACGAGGCTCTCACCGACGAGGACGGCACCGGCTCCGGCGCCGGCGTAGGCCAGCAGGTCGTGCGGGCCTCGGATCCCGGATTCGGCGATCTTGACGATGTCGGAGGGGATGAGGGGGGCGAGCCGGGAGAAGGTGTCCCGGTCCACCTCCAGTGTCTTGAGGTTACGCGCGTTGACGCCGATGACGGTGGCACCCGCGTCCAGGGCGCGGGAGACCTCCTCCTCGTCGTGCACCTCCACCAGGGGCATCAGACCCAGGGAGCGGGCTCGCTCGACCAGGGAGACCAGGGCCTCCTGGGACAGGGCGGCGACGATGAGCAGCGCGGCGGAGGCGCCGAAGGCGCGGGCCTCCCACAGCTGGTAGGAGCTGACGATGAAGTCCTTGCGCAGCAGGGGGGTGTCGACGGCCTGGCGGACGGCCTGTAGGTCGGCGAGGCTTCCGTTGAAGCGACGCTGCTCGGTGAGGACGCTGATCAGGGTGGCGCCGCCCGCCTCGTAGTCGCGGGCCAGCGCCGCGGGGTCGGTGATGGAGGCGAGGGGTCCCTTGGAGGGGCTGGCGCGCTTGACCTCGGCGATGACGTGCACCCCCGGGCGCCGCAGGGCGGCTTCGGCGTCCTGCGGGGTGGGCACCGACCCGGCCTGTTCCTTGAGGCGGTCCAGGGGAAGGGCCTCCTGCCGCTGCGCCAGGTCGGCGCGTACTCCGTCGAGGATCTCGTCGAGCACGCTCACCAGTTCCTGCTCCCTCGTGAAAGTGGCCGGTCACGGTGGTGGCCGCGTGGGCGGGCCTCCAGCTGTGGGGCGGGACCGGACGCCGCCGCCGCACCGTGTTGCTGCCTCATCGTATCCACCCGTCGGCTCTGGGACGTCGCCGCCCCACCCCCCTCCGTGTTTTCTCGTCGGGGGGCGGGACGGGAGTCCCCAAGGAGCTCACGTCTCCGACACGATGGCGAAACCGACGCCGAAGATGAGGAGAAGGACGTAGAGGACGACCGGGACGAACAGGACCACACCGATGATGCCCAGGATCTTGGCGGTGTTCGCCGCGGACTGGGCTCCCATGTAGTCGCCGACGGACCACTTGCTGTTGACCTGGATGGCGAAGATCAGACCGATGATGCCGATCAACGGGATGCAGCTGAGGATGCCCAGGATGTTGTGCACCAGATAGTTCTTGGGCGCCTCACCTGGTGGCGGGGGCGGCGCTCCGTGGCCGTAGCCGTATCCGTAGCCGCCGGGAGGACCGTAACCACCGGGACCGTAGCCACCCGAAGGGTCGTGACCGCCGGGAGGACCGTAGCCGCCGGAAGGGTCGTGACCGCCGGGGGGCGGAGGGACGTGGCTCATGTGCGCACTCTCCGAGATCTGTCATGGCGTGTCCGCCACGAGAAGGGAACGCGTCCGCAGGTCCCGGGCTCGGGGTTCTGCGTGTTCGCGTGGGACTACCGCCCGGGGAACAACGGGGTCCCGGGGGCGAGGAAGGAGAACCAGGGCAGGTTGCGTAGGACCCAGTGCCCGGTGATGACGATGAGCATCCCCCACAGGAACCATCCGGGCGTGAGCCTGGGAGGGCTCTTGGGCGGCCGGAGGCAGTGGTGGAGCCAGCGCACGTACGTCCAGGCCACGTAGGGGGCCAACAGCCACAGCAGCGGGTTCATGCTGAGGGAGCCGAGGACGTCACCGTGGGTGAGCAGCGCGATCGCGCGCATGCTGCCGCAGCCGGGGCAGAAGGTACCGGTGAGCAACAGCCAGGGGCAGGTGGGGTAGTTGCCGGGCTCGTTGGGGTCCACCAGGTGCAGGAGCGCGGCTCCCGCCATGCCGAGCACGCCCAGTCCCGCGGGCCACACCACCGGAGGCAGGGACATGATCCGACGCCTGAGCCGGTCGGTCGGGGAGAGTCTCTCCGAAGGGGCGGGCACGGGGCCGACCGGAGGTTCTTCGTGGTGTGGATGCACGTGATCAGCCTAGTGTTCGGGGTCGACAAGGGTTCTGCCCCCGAGCACCGGAGCGTTCGGGGGCAGAGGTCCCACGACGACAGGCGTCCTAGTAGTACATCATCGGGGCACTGGCCGCCGCGACGATGGCGAGCACCACGTAGAGGCCGATGCTCAGCACCCATCCGATGCCGCCGAGGATGAAGGCGATCCGCGTCCACTTCTTGGCCTGGGCCTGGGCTTGCAGGGCGCCGCCCTGGTCTCCCCTGTTCCACAGGTCGTTGACCTTACTGGCGTTGATGATGGCCGGAATGGCGAAGGGCCAGCAGCAGAAGATCGCGACGATGGCCCAGACGAGGCCGTTGTCCGGAGGGGTGGCCCCGGGCGGAGGGCCGTAGCCGCCGCCGTGGGGTGGGCCTGGGTTTCCGGGGGGTGGGGGACCATAACTCATGCTCGACACAACTTTCGAAAAGAAGGACAAGGGATTTGGCACGACGCGCCGACGGCACGCCGGTCGTCCGACATGGGGCAGGGTCGGATCACCGGGTCGCGCGCACCGCAGGCAGGAGCGGATGGTTCCTCTTCGATGAACTCGTCACCGGCCGGAACCAACGCGGCCGACAGCGCCGGTGGGGTGAATCTACCTGCCCCATGGGACGTTAGTCCATTTTCAGTTGTCCATCCGCTTTGAGCTGCGGTTTCGGGAAAGTCCCCAGCCCAGGTCAGACCGTCGTCTTACGACCGGCCTCCCACTCCTCACGCGTGGGCGGGACCGGGCGGGGCTCCTTGCGTCCCAGACCGGCCTTCTTCATGACACCGGCGATGATGGCGAGCACGATGCTGACGCCGAAGGTCACGGCGAGCCAGGTCATCAGGGCACCGCCGAGAACGATGGCGGTGGCCGCCACGGTCCACACCACGATCCAGGAGATGGCGAGGAACCATGCGGAAACGGTGTTGCCGTGGTCCTCGTGGTGTTCGTCGGCCATCAGGGTTTCTCCTTCGGTTCGGCCGGCCGTTCGGCCGGCGGTGCGTGTGCGGTGCCGTCCCCGTCCTTTCGCACGGCGCGCTCGGGACCGGTGCCCTCAGGGGCGTCAAGTGTGGGGTCGTCACCGGCGTCCAGCGATCTCCACAGGTCAGAGGGTGTTTCGGACCGGTTCGCGCTCGGTGCGGCGTCTCGATCGTACCTGGTGCCCATGCCCGGCCAGGCGGGGGCCCGGAGCACGGCCAGCAGCCCGACCACGACCAACGACGCCGCGCCGGCCACGGCCATGGCGGGGCCGAGGAGGGACGGCTCGGGCCCGGTGGCCGCCTGCACGGTTCCGGCCATGTCGGAGGTGTTCTTCGTCACCGCGTCCAGGAGCGCCTGCGGACGGGTGGCGGCCCAGACCCCGTGGAGGGCGATCGCGCCGCCGACGGCGATGAGGAGGCCGATCAGGCGGCGGGCCGCGCCCTTGGCCGCGTAGAGGCCCGCGACACCGGCCAGGGCGGCCCAACCGATACCGCTCGGGAGTCCGGTGAGATCGCCTCCGGTCAGGTCCACCGGGGCCGGTGCGACCGGCCCGGGCGCGCTCAACAGACCGGTGACCCAGGTGCGTCCGGCCGCGACGAGCAGCAGGGCGGCCCCGGCGGCCAGGACGAGCATGGCGATGCCGTACTCCCGACGCACGCGGGGTGGTGTGGTGGCCGAACTCACAGGATCCCCCCGGCGTCGAAGCACGTGCGGTCGCCGGTGTGGCAGGCGGCGCCCTTCTGGTCCACACGCACCAACAGGGTGTCCCCGTCGCAGTCCAACGCGACCGACACCACACGCTGTGTGTGCCCCGAGGTCGCTCCCTTGACCCAGTACTCGCTCCGGCTGCGCGACCAGTAAGTGGCGGCGCCGGTGGTCAGGGTGCGGTGCAGCGCCTCGTCGTCCATCCAGGCGAGCATGAGGACCTCTCCCGTGTCGTGTTGTTGCACGATCGCGGGGACGAGGCCGTCCGGGTCGCGCTTCAGGCGGGCGGCGATGTCCGGGGCGAGGCTGCTGTCGCTCATGGGTCCAGGTTATGGCCGTCCGCGCGGCGCCGCGCACCGGGTGGTGCGCGGGGAGGGGCCCGTCACGGGACCGCCGGGCGTACGCTCCCACCGGGGAGGGTCCGCGAACGTCACCACCCGCGACGTCGGCCTCCGGTCCACTAGAGTTCCTGCGTCCCCTTCCGCCGTCTTCTCCTCGTACGTGGAGGTCGACTTGACCGCCGAGTCCCTGGCCGCCGATCTCGCGGGCAAGCCCGACGCCCTGATCCGGCTCGCCGACCGTTTCCCTCGGTGGGATCCCTACGCCGCGCTGCCCGCGCTGTTGGAGGACGAACCCGCCTCGGTGCGGTTCCTGGGGCTGGGCGCGGCACGGCACGCCTGCGAGGTGGCGGCGGCCCGCCTGCGCAGGGCGGGGATCGCGGCGAACGCGGATTTCTCCTCCTCCGTCGAGGAGCCTCCCGCCGGAGCGGAGACGCTGGTGGTGGCGGTGAGTCTGGGAGGCGGGCAGCGGGAGCTGTACACGGTTCTGGACCGCTATGTGACCCGTTCCCCGGTGATCGTGCTGGCCCCTTCCGTGGACGCCGTGGTGGGACGCCAGGCGGACCTGCTGGTGCCGCTGCACGCGGGTGAGGAGGCCAGTGGACTGGGCTGCCGTGCCTACCAGCACGCGCTCGCGCTGCTCCTGTTGTTGGGGCACCACCTGGGCGCTCCGGTCGTGGGCGGCAGCCAGAGCTTCCCCGGGTTGCTGCGCAGGGCGGCCAACGCCACGGTGTCACTGTTGGAGACCGCGCCCGAGTGGGTGCCCCGTGCGGCCGGGATCGTGGACTCGCCGCACGGAGTGCACCTGGTGGCCCCGGCCGAGCGCATGGCCTCGGCGTGGCAGGGTGCGCAGGCGCTGCGCAAAGGGCCGGTGCGGGTGGCTCACGCCTGTGAGACCGGGGAGTGGTCGCACACCGACCGCTATCTGGCCGCGGTGACGGACTATCGAGCGTTGCTGTTCGCGGGCTCGGTGTACGACGACCGGTTCGCCGAGCACCTGGGGCAGTTGCGGGGAGCGTTCGTGGCGGTGGGCCCCACCCCCGGCCGCGAACGCGTGCCGGGGGCGGGGATGACGGTGCGCTATCCGGGTGACGCCGACCCCGACGTGAGCCTGTTGGTGGAGCCCCTGGTGGCGGAGTTGTTGGCCGCTCACTGGTGGCGCGACCGTTGATCCGACGCGCCGTCCCCGGGTGGGGCGGCCTCACGCCGAGGAGCGCGCCCAGGAGGCGTACAGGTCGGCGTACACGCCCGGTTCGTCGACCAGTTCGGTGTGCGAGCCGCTCTGTACGATGCGCCCGTCGTCGAAGACCAGTACCCGGTCGGCGGACTCGGCCGTGGACAGGCGGTGGGCGATGGTCACGGAGGTACGTCCCCGTGTGAGCCGGTCCAGGGCGCGTTGGATGCGCATCTCGGTGTGCGGGTCCACCGCGGAGGTGGCCTCGTCCAGCACGAGCAGGTCCGGGTCGGCGATGTAGGCACGGACGAGGGCGACCAACTGCCGCTCCCCCGCCGAGAGGGACTCGCCGCGCTGGCCCACGGGGGTGTCCAGTCCGTGCGCGAGGCTGTCCAGCCACTCCGAGAGTCCCAACTCGGTGATGGCGGCCTCCAGTTCGGCGTCGGTGCTCTCGGGGCGGGCGAAGCGGATGTTGTCGCCCAGGGAGCTGTCGAAGAGGAAGCCCTCCTGCGGGACCATGACCACGCGGCTGCGCAGGGAGGAGAAGGCCACCTCGCGCAGGTCCACGCCGTCGAGTCGTACGCTGCCGTGGTCGGGGTCCATCAGACGGGTGAGCAGCTTGACGAAGGTGGTCTTGCCCGAGCCCGTCTCCCCCACCACGGCCACGCGGGTGCCGGGGGTGATCTCGACGTCGACGTCGTCCAGGACCACGGGTCCCTCGGGGTAGGAGTAGGTGACGCGGTCGAAGCGGACGTCGACGGGACCGCGCGGCAGTTCACGGCCCGCCTCCCCCGGGTCGGCGATGTCGGGGACCGTGTCGAGCACTCCCAGGACCCGACGCCAACCGGCGATGGCGTTCTGCGCCTCGTTGAAGATCTCGGTGGCCATCATCATCGGCTGGACGAACAGGGTCATCAGGAACAGGAAGGCGATGAGCTGTCCCGCCGTCAGGTCCCCGCCCAGCCCCAGCCAGACGCCGACGAGGACCACCGCGGTGTTGCCGATGGCCGAGACGATCTCGGCGAAGGGGGAGACGGCCATGGACAGGCGCTGGGCACGAACCTGGGCCCGGCGGGTGGCCAGGACGGTGGTGTCGATGCGCCCGGCGGTGCGTCGCTCGATGCCGTGGGCCCGGATGACGGCGGCTCCCATGACGGTCTCGCCGATGACACCGAGCATGTCCCCGGTGGTCTCCCGCACCTTCAGGTAGGCCTTGGACAGCAGCCTCTGTAGCCAGCGCACGCCGAGCAGCAGGGGCAGGAAGCAGATCCACACCACGAGGGTGAGCTGCCAGGAGTAGATCGCCATGAGGGTGGTGGCGACCATGAGCTGGCCGCTGCTGACCAGCAGGAGCAGACCGCCCCACTGCATGAAGGTGCTGATCTGGTCGACGTCGCTGGTGACACGGGAGACCAGGGCGCCCTTGCGTTCGCTGTTCTGGGTGAGCACGGACAGGTCGTGCACGTGTCGGAACGCCTTACGGCGCAGTGTGGCCAGGCCGGACTCGGTGGCCCGGTACAGGCGCAGGTTCATCAGGTAGGAGCAGATCATGGTGACCACGAGCAGGGCGGCGCAGACGGCCACCATGCGGGTCACGAAGCCCAGGTCGGGCCCGTCCGGAGCGGCCAGGCCGTTGTCGATGATCTGCTGCACGGCGATGGGCACGATGACCTTGCCCGCCGTGGCCACGACCGCGAACACCAGGGTCAACCACAGGCCCTGCGCGAACTCCGGGGAGAGCCGTAGGCCGCGTTTGATGGTGGCGATGGCGCCGTCGGAGGAGCGATGCAGGGCCAGGACCGGGTCGGTGGCGGCGTCCGTCGGCTGCTGCGCGCCGGTACCGGAGCGCTGCTCGGTGCGGGCGGGTGCGCTCATCGGCTGGTCTCCTCTGCGGCGGGGTCGTCATGGCGAAGGGGTTCGATCGGGCCCGGTTCCTCGGGCACCGGTGCCTGCCCGGCCTCGGCCGACGCCCGTTCGTAGGCCGTGACGAGCCTGGTGTAACCGGGGGACGCGGCGAGCAGTTCCTCGTGGGTGCCCCGTGCCAGGACGCGTCCGCGCTCCATGTAGACGACCTCGTCGGCGAGTTCGATGGTGGCACGCCGGTAGGCGACCACGACCACGGTGGCGGAGTCGTCGCGTTCCCGAAGGCCGGCGAGGATCTGCGCCTCGATCTGTGGGTCGACGGCGGAGGTGGCGTCGTCCATGATGAGCAGCCGTGGCCGGCGCACGATGGCCCGGGCCAGGGCCAGACGCTGGCGTTGGCCGCCGGACAGGGTGGTGCCCTTCTCCCCGAGTCTGGAGTCGAGCCCTCCCTCCAGGTCGCGGATGAAGCCGTCCGCGCGGGCCAGCCTCAGCGCAGCCCAGACCTGTTCGTCGTCGACCGGCAGCCCCAAGGTGATGTTCTCGCGGACGGTGTCCTCGAACACGAAGGTGCTCTGGGGCACCAGGGCGGCGTGGCGTGGGATCTGGTCCCGGTCCAGGTCGCGCACGTCGATGCCGTCGTAGGCGACGGTGCCGGTGTCGGGGTCGACCAGTCGCATGAGCACGGTGGTGAGCGTGGACTTGCCCGCTCCGGTGGGGCCGACCACGGCCACCGTGCGTCCGGGGGCGATGTCCAGGTCCACACCGTTGAGGACGGTGGTGCGGGCGGTGCCGAAGTCCTCGTCCATCAGGTCGCGTCCGCCGCCCTCGGCGTCGTAGGAGTCGGCGTAGGAGAAGGTGACGTCGCGGACGCTCAGGGCGATACCGGTCGGGGTGTCGGTCAGGGAGCGGTCACCGTACTCCATGGTGCCGCCCGAGCGCAGGACGGACTGGACCCGGTCCCAGCCCACGACACTGCGGGGGAGGTCGCCGAGGATCCATCCGAAACTGCGGATGGGCAGGGCCAGCAGCGTGAACAGGAAGGCGATCTGGACGAGGTCACCGGGGTCGATGGCACCGGTGGTGAGCCGCCACATGCCCAGGAGCAGGACCGCGAGCACACCGAAGTTGGGAAGGGCCTCCATGACCGGGTCGAACATCGAGCGCATGCGCCCCACCTGGATGAGCGCGTCGCGCAGACGGTGTGCGGCGTGGGCGAAACGGTCGGTCTCGGTGTCCTCGCGTCCCAGGGTCTTGACCACGAGGGCGCCGTCGAAGGACTCGTGGGCGACTCCGCTGACCTCGGCCCGCAGTGCCTGGGCATGGGAGGCCATGGGCGAGACGCGGCGTTGGAAGACGAAGTTGGCGGTGGCCAGGACGGGGAAGACGACGAAGGCCACCAGGGCGAGCACCGGGTCGGTGACGAGCATGGCCACGGCGGCGATGGCCAGCATGAAGACGCTGCCGACCGCCATGGGCAGGGGCGCCAGTGGCTGCCACGCGGCCTCGACGTCGGCGTTGGCGTTGGACAACAGCTGTCCGGTGGGGTGCCTGTGGTGCCAGGCCAGGGGCAGTTCGAGGTACTTACGGGCCACGGCGCGGCGGTAGCGGGCCTGCATGCGGAACTGCATGAGCGCGGCGAGCATGCGGCGCATGGCGATGCCGACGGCCTTGCCGACGCCGACCGCCATGAGCAGGACCGCGGCCGCGGTGAGGGCGGCCGTGGTGGTGCTGCCCTGCGCGAAGGCCGGAAGGATGGTGGCGTCGGTGAGGTAGCCGAGCACGGAGGCGGAGCCGACGTTGACGGCGGCGTGGAGCATGGCGCCGATGACGGCGGCGAGGAAGATCCACGGTTCGGTGCGGGCGGCGACCCAGAGCACGCGCATGCCGCGTGTGAAGACGCCGGTGTGCGCTTCCTCGGGGGTTCGTCCCCGGGGGCGAGCCTCTCCGGAGGCGACGCCGGGCGGGGCCGCACCCTTCCCCGAGTCCTTGGTGTTCGTGCCCTGCGCCATGCGCCCCCCGTTCTCTTCCCTGGCCGGTGAAGACCCGGCACGGCACGGCAAGCGCACGACGACTCCCGGGCATGCCGAAGGGGCGTCGGGTGCGCATATCGTGCCAACCTATCCAGCTGTGCGGACAAGTTCCACCAGATTGTTCCAGCGTCGAGCCCCGTGGTGCTATTCCGTCCAGTTCAGGGGCGCGGCGGCGGCCCGATCCGACAGGCGTGCGCACGAGAGCGTCGGGGCCGGCGGATGAACGTTCCCGTCCTCCCGCCGGCCCCGGTCGACACCGTCCGGTGAGGTTCCGCTCACCGTGGGCATCAAAGGGTCCCGTTCGGGGCGCTTCCGATCCTGGAAGGGGCCGCCTAGCGTACGGGGTGGCCCGCCCGGCGCAGGCTCTCCTTCACGTCGGCGATGGTGAAGTGTCCGAAGTGGAAGACCGTCGCGGCCAGTACCGCGTTCGCGCCCGCCTCCACGGCGGGCACGAAGTGCTCCACCTCGCCCGCGCCACCGGAGGCGATCAGCGGTACCTCCACCCGGGCGCGCACGGCACGGATCAGTTCCAGGTCGAAGCCCTGCTCGGTGCCGTCGGCGTCCATCGAGTTGAGCAGGATCTCTCCGGCGCCCAGTTCGGCCGCGCGTTCGCACCATTCCAGGGCGTCCGTCCCGGTGCCCCGTCGCCCGCCGTGGGTGGTGACCTCGAAGCCGCTCGGGGTCGGCGGTCCGTCCTCACGCACCCTGCGCACGTCGGCGGAGAGCACCAGTACCTGCCTGCCGAAGCGTTCGGCGATCTCACCGATGAGCTCGGGACGGGCGATGGCGGCGGTGTTCACGCCCACCTTGTCGGCGCCGGCGCGCAGCAGCCTGTCCACGTCCTCGACACTGCGTACCCCGCCTCCCACCGTCAGCGGGATGAACACCTGGTCGGCGGTGCGGCGCACCACGTCGTAGGTGGTCTCCCGGTCGCCGCTGGAGGCGGTCACGTCCAGGAAGGTGAGTTCGTCGGCGCCGCCGTCGCCGTAGACCCTTGCGAGTTCCACGGGGTCGCCCGCGTCGCGCAGGTTCTCGAAGTTGACGCCCTTGACCACCCGTCCGGCGTCCACGTCCAGGCAGGGGATGACGCGTACCGCGACGCTCACTGTCGCGCCCCCTTGTGCTCACGCACCAGGGCCAGGGCCTCGGGCAGGGTGAAGGCCCCCTCGTACAGGGCGGTGCCCATGATGGCGCCCTCCACGCCCAGCGGCACCAGGTCGGCGATGGCCCGCAGGTCGTCCAGGCTGGACACGCCGCCGCTGGCCACCACGGGTTTGTCGGTGCGCTCGCACACGGTACGCAGCAGGTCGAGGTTGGGACCCTTGAGGGTGCCGTCCTTGTGGACGTCGGTGACGACGTAGCGGGCGCAACCCTCCGACTCCAGGCGTTCCAGGGTCTCCAGGAGGTCGCCGCCCTCCCGGGTCCAGCCGCGCGCGGCCAGGGTCGTGCCGCGCACGTCCAGGCCGATCGCGATCCGGTCGCCGTGCTCGGCGATGATCCTGGCGCACCACTCGGGGTTCTCCAGTGCGGCGGTGCCGATGTTGACCCGCGTGCATCCGGTGGCCAGGGCGGCCTCCAGGGACTCGTCGTCACGGATGCCGCCGGACAGTTCGACCTTCACGTCGAGGCGCCCGACGATGTCGCGCAGCAACTCGCGGTTGTGGCCACGGCCGAAGGCGGCGTCCAGGTCCACCAGGTGGATCCACTCGGCGCCGGCCTCCTGCCAGGCCATGGCCGCCTTGTGGGGGTCGCCGTACTGCCCGCCCGAGTCCGCCCTGCCCTGGACGAGCTGGACGGCCTGGCCGCCCGCCACGTCCACGGCGGGCAGCAGTTCGAGTACGGGGGTGGTGGTCTCGCCGGTCATGAACTCTGTCTCGTTCCCGTTGGTCGATCGAAGGTACTCGGGCCGTGCTCACGCAAGGGCGGCGACCCAGTTGGCCAGGACGCGGGCGCCCGCGTCGCCGGACTTCTCAGGATGGAACTGGGTGGCCCACAGGGGCCCGTTCTCCACCGCCGCCACGAACGGTTCTCCATGCTCGGCCCAGGTCACCTTGGGTGCGGGGATGCGCTCGTTGGTCACGGTGAACTCCCACTCGCGTACGGCGTAGGAGTGCACGAAGTAGAAGCGCTCCTCGGGGTCGACCCCCGCGAAGAGCTCGGTGTCCTCGGGCGGACGTACGGTGTTCCAACCCATGTGCGGCACGATGGGCGCGTTCAGACGGTCCACGGTGCCGGGCCACTCGCCGCAGCCCTCGGTCACCCCCTCCCCGTGCTCGGGGGTGGGGCCGGTGCGTTCCACCCCCCGTTCGAAGAGCACCTGCATGCCCACGCAGATGCCCAGTACGGGGCGTCCTCCCGCCGCGCGCTTGCCGATGATCCGGTGACCACCGGCGGCCTTGAGGTCGGACATGCAGGAGCCGAAGGCTCCTACCCCCGGAACGACGAGACCGTCGGCGTTCAGGGCGGCGTGCGGATCGGAGGTCACGGTGACGTCGGCACCGGTGCGTTCCATGGCGCGCTGTGCCGAGCGCAGGTTTCCGGAACCGTAGTCGAAGACGACCACACGTGAGGCCATGAAGTCGCCCTCCTCTCAGAAGTAGCCGAGCCGGAGGACACCGGAGGCGGCGGCCAGGGCCGTGCACACGGCCAGGGCCGCGGCCAGGACCTTGTTGACCTTCCACAGCGCGTAGACGCCTCCGGCCAGGAAACCGCTCAGGACGATCAGGAGCACCCCCCACATGTCGGTGTCCATCGCTACAGGGCTCCCTTGGTGGACGGGATGCCGCTGACGCGCGGGTCGCTCTCGGTGGCGGCGCGCAGGGCGCGGGCCAGGGCCTTGAACTGACACTCGACGATGTGGTGGGCGTTGCGGCCGTAGGGCACGTGCACGTGCAGGGCCACACGGGCCTGGGCCACGAACGACTCCAGGATGTGGCGGGTCATGGTGGTGTCGTAGTCGCGACCGATCACCGGGGCCATGCCCTCGGGTTCGCTGTGCACCAGGTAGGGGCGGCCGGAGACGTCGACGGACACCTCGGCCAGGGCCTCGTCCATGGGCACCTTGACGTCGGCGAAGCGCCGGATGCCGCTCTTGTCGCCGAGGGCCTCGCGGAAGGCGGCGCCCAGGGCCAGGGCGGTGTCCTCCATCGTGTGGTGGGCGTCGATGTGCAGGTCGCCCTCGGTGCGCACGGTCAGGTCGAACAGGCCGTGCTTGGCGAGTTGGTCGAGCATGTGGTCGAAGAAACCGACCCCGGTGGAGACGTCGGCGACGCCGGTGCCGTCCAGGTCGATCTCGACGTGGACCTTGGTCTCCTTGGTGGTGCGTTCGACGCGTCCGGTGCGGCTCATGGTGATGTGACTTCCTCTGTGATGCGGGTGGGTTGGCGGGCTTCTCCCGGCCTGCGGTCCACGGTTCAGCGGCCGGTGACCTGGAGCAGGGCCCGGCGGAAGGCGTCCATCTCGTCGGGG
Source organism: Nocardiopsis sp. ATB16-24 (assembly GCF_030271535.1). Taxonomy (GTDB): domain Bacteria; phylum Actinomycetota; class Actinomycetes; order Streptosporangiales; family Streptosporangiaceae; genus Nocardiopsis. Next base: position 175,227 of record NZ_JASCXJ010000001.1, read on the forward strand.
GTGCCGACGGTGACGCGCAGCCAGCCGGGCGGGCCGACCTCGCGGATGAGGACCTGCCGGTCCAGCATGTCCTGCCAGATCTCGGTGCGGTCCTCGAACTCTCCGAAAAGGACGAAGTTGGCGTCGGACTCGGCGACGGAGAAACCGTGTTCGCGCAGCCAGGCGACCAGGGCGTCGCGTTCGGCGCGAAGGTCGGCGACGGCGGACAGGAGTTCGCCGGCGTGGTCCAGTGCGGTGAGCGCGACCGCCTGGGTGACGGCGGACAGGTGGTAGGGCAGGCGGACCAGCTGGAGTGCGTCGACCACGGCCGGGTGGGCGGCCAGGTAGCCCACGCGCGCTCCGGCCAGGGCGAAGGCCTTGGACATGGTACGCGAGACGATCAGCCTGGGGTGGTCGGGCAGCATGCTCAGGGCGCTGGGCGTGCCCTCGCGTCGGAACTCGGCGTAGGCCTCGTCCACGACCACGACCCCGGGCGTGGCCTGGCAGACACGGGCGATGTCGGCGATCTCCAGTGCGGTGCCGGTGGGGTTGTTGGGCGAGGTGAGGAAGACGACGCTGGGTCGGTGTCGGGCGATCGCGGCCAGGGCGGCGTCCATGTCGATGCGGAACTCCTCGTCACGCGGCACGGACACCCAGGAGGTGCCGGTGCCCCGGGAGATGATCGGGTGCATCGAGTAGGACGGTTCGAATCCCATGGCGACCCGTCCCGGGCCGCCGAAGGCCTGGAGGATCTGTTGGAGGATCTCGTTGGAGCCGTTGGCCGCCCATACCTGGTCCACGCCCAGGTCGTGTCCGAGGTAGGCGGCCAGCCCCTCGCGCAGCCGGACCGCGTCCCGGTCGGGGTAGCGGTTCAGCCCCAGTGCGACCTCGGTGACCGCCTCGGCCATGGCCTCGGCCAGGCGGGACGAGGGCGGGTACGGGTTCTCGTTGGTGTTGAGCACCACCGGGACGTCCAGCTGCGGGGCGCCGTAGGGCGACCGGCCGCGCAGGTCGTCGCGGAGGGGCAGATCGTTCAGGGTGAAGCTCACAGGTCCACGCTCATGGTCGGTTGTGGGCGGGCGGGTGCGGCTTTGGCGGCCTGTGCGGCCACGAAGGCCCGGACGCACCCCGCTCCGCCGGGTGGGCGGCCGTCGGGCTCAGGCCGGGTCCGTACGCGCGGCGACGGCCTCGCCGTGCGCGGGCAGGTCCTCGGCGTTGGCCAGGGTGATGACGTGATGAGCGACCTCGGCCAGCGCGTCCCGGTCGTAGTCGACGATGTGCACTCCGCGCAGGAAGGTCTGCACGCTCAGGCCTCCGGTGTGGCAGGCACAGCCACCGGTGGGCAGAACGTGGTTGGACCCCGCGGCGTAGTCGCCGAGGGAGACCGGGGAGAAGTCACCGACGAAGATCGCGCCCGCGTTGCGCACGCGCGCGGCCCGGTCGGCGGCGTCGGCGGTCATGATCTCCAGGTGTTCGGCGGCGTAGGCGTTGACGACGGCCAGGCCGTGGTCGAGGTCGTCGACCATGACGATGCCCGACTGGGGTCCGGACAGGGCCTCGCGGACGCGCTCGCCGTGCTTGGTGGCGGCCACGCGGACGGCGAGGCGCTCGACGACGGCCTCGGCCAGGGTCTCGTCCGGGGTGACCAGGACGGAGGCGGCGACGACGTCGTGCTCGGCCTGGCTGATCAGGTCGGCGGCGACGTAGTCGGGGTCGGCGGTGGCGTCGGCCAGGATCGCGATCTCTGTGGGGCCGGCCTCGGCGTCGATACCGATGACGCCCTTGAGCAGGCGCTTGGCCGCGGCGACCCAGATGTTGCCCGGGCCGGTGACCATGTCGACGCGCTCGCAGGGGCCCGCGCCGTAGGCGAACATCGCGACGGCCTGGGCCCCGCCGACGGCGTAGACCTCCTCGACGCCGAGCAGCGCGCAGGCGGCGAGGATCGTCGGGTGCGGCAGTCCGCCGAACTCGCGCTGGGGCGGGGAGGTGACCGCCAGGGAGCGCACACCCGCCTCCTGGGCGGGGACGACGTTCATGATCACGCTGGAGGGGTAGACGGCCCGGCCACCGGGGACGTAGAGGCCGACCCTGTCCACGGGGATCCACTTCTCGGTGACGGTGCCGCCGGGCACGACCTGGGTGGTGTGGTCGGTACGACGCTGGGCGCGGTGGACCACGCGGGCCCGGCGGACGGACTCCTCCAGCGCGGCTCGCACGGCGGGGTCCAGGTCGGCCAGGGCCGCCTCCAGGGCGTCCTTGGGGACGCGGACGTCGGTCAGGCGCACCCCGTCGAAGCGTTGGGTGAGTTCGATCAGCGCCTCGACTCCGCGATGGCGCACGTCCTCACAGAGGGGCCGTACGCGGTCGACTGCGGCGGCCACGTCCAGTTCCGCTCGTGGAAGTGCCTGGCGGGGGTCGCCCTGGGTGCCTCGAAGGTCGATTCGACTGATCACGCTCCACAGTCTAGGCCCACCGTCCATTCCGTGGGTGAGGGCGTCCGGATGACGGACACCACACCCGCGCGACCGGCGGGTACGCGTCGCCCGGGCGTCGGCGCGCTGGAACCGAGAAAAGGCCGGAATGAAGCCTGACCTTACTTTGGAATACCTAACCTTATTGATCTTGGGAAAGGCTTACCTAACAATTTTGGACATTACGTGTCGTTTTTCGCAAAAGGTTTTTTATGCGCTACAGTGAGGCCATGAGTTCGAACAAGAGCAGCGATATCGGCCTTTCCAAGTTCCACCGACTCCTGGTCGACCAGGTGCGGCACGAGTTCACGGCCTCCCACCAGTACGTGGCCATCGCCGCATGGTTCGACGACCAAGACCTTCCCCAACTGGCGCGAGTCTTCTACGAGCAGTCGCTGGAGGAGCGCGACCACGCGATGATGATCGTGCGGTTCCTCCTGGACAACGACGTTCCCTTCGCCCTTCCGGGGGTGGACGAGATCGAGACCGACTTCTCCGCTCCACGCGACCTGGTCGCGCTGGCCCTGCGCCAGGAGCGTGCGGTGACCGCCCAGTTCCACCGGCTGGCCAAGGTCGCCCGTGACGAGGACGACTACACCGGTGAGCAGTTCCTCCAGTGGTTCATCCAGGAGCAGACGGAGGAGGTCGCCAAGATGTCGACCCTGCTGAACGTGGTGGACCGCGCCGACGGCAACCTGTTCGACGTGGAGACCTTCGTCGCCCGCGACATGCCCAGTGAGGACGGTGGCGGCCTGGGCGCCCCGGGCACCGCCGGTCCCGCCGTCTCCTGACCTTCGGCGGCGGACCGCCGGGAGGCGACCCGCTTCCTCCGGCCCGGACCCGGCCCCGTGGCGGTTCTCCGCGACGGGGCCGGGTCCGGGCCGTTGCCGTTCGGGCACCGCCCCGTTCCCCGGACCGAGGACACGCAACGCCCAAAGCCGTCGGCGCCCCGGGGGACGGCATACTGGAGCCATGCCCTTGTCCCTGCCGATCTTCCCGTTGAACACCGTGCTCTTTCCCGGCATGACCGTTCCCCTGCACATCTTCGAACGGCGTTACCGCCGCCTGATCTCGGAGCTGCTGGGACCCACGGACACGCAGGACGATCCGGTCGACACCGGGCACGGAACGCGCCGGTTCGGCGTGGTGTGGATCGAGCTGGGTCACGAGGTGGCGTCCGAGTCCGGTCAGGGCGCGGGAGGCGCGGACACCGGCACACCCCACACCGGTGACACCGGCACCTCGCTGCCCCGGGTCAGCACCGTCGGCTGCACCGCGTTGGTCCGCGACGTGCGCCCCTACGAGGACGGCCGCTTCGACCTGGTCATCGAGGGCGGCACACGGTTCTCCATCATCGACCTGGCGGAGGCCGACCCCTCCTCCGAGGAGTACGCGACCGCGTCGGTGTCCCTGCTCCCCGAGCCGTTGGGGTCCGAGGCCGACGGACGGGCCGAGCGGGTACGAGACCTGTTCGCCACCTACTCCCAGCGTCTGGCCTCGATCGGGATGTCGCCGGACGCCTCACCGGAACTGCCCAAGGACCCCATCTCCCTGTCCTACACGGTGGCCGCCGCCACCGTGCTGGACCAGGCGGAGAAACAGCGGCTGCTGGAAGCGAGGGACGCGGCGGAACGGTTGGCCCTGGCGACCCGCTTTCTGCGTAGGGAGAACCGGATCGTGGCCGCTCCCACACTTCCCAATCTTCCCGCGGGACCCTTCCTCAATAACGGCGTCTCATTCAACTGACGGTGTTCTCCATCACGCAAGAGCACGATCCGCATTCCGGTCCCGAGCCGAGGAAACACCTCCGGTTCCGCATGCCCCCGAGCTCTCGTGCCCGGGGTGGCCTAGCCTGCTGTGCGAACCGATACCGCGTGGCCGGAGAACGCAGACCGGAGCGTGTCCGCGACGCGGACACCAGCGCGTTCGCGCGCAGGAGGGAGAGCGGTACTCGATGAGCGCGAAAGCCACCCCCGCGACCGTGGCCGCCGGACGGACCAAGACGACCTACACCTTGCATCCCTACGAGGTGGACGATGCGGGACACTCCTACGGAACGGACGCCGCCGACGCGCTCGGCGTCCCCCGTGAGCACGTCTTCAAGACCCTGATCGCCGAGGTGGACGGACGGTTCACCGTCGGGGTCGTCCCCGTCAGCACCACACTCGACCTCAAGGCGCTGGCCGCGGCCGTGGGCGGCAAGAGGGCGATCATGGCCGACCCCGCCAGGGCGGAGAAGGTCACCGGATACGTGCGCGGCGGGATCAGCCCGCTGGGCCAGCGCAAGCGACTGCGCACGGTCATCGACGCGTCGGTGACCGCCCTTCCCACGGTCTACGTCTCCGCCGGACGGCGGGGCCTACAGATGGAACTGAAGCCACAGGACCTCATCACGCTCACCGAAGCGCTCACCGCGCCCATCGGCACCCCCTGAAACCGGTCTCGGAGAAGGACCGGCCGGACGACCGGAGACCAGGGGACCGTGGACACTATTGCCGGTTCACCCACCCAAGGATAATTTTGTGACATGGGTAACACTTCATCCCCCTTTCGGTCTGTTCCCGGAATGTTCCTCTCCCGTGTCGCCGAGTCCGGGGACGCCGAGGCCTTCAGCCATCCCGTCCCCGACCCCGGCGGCGCTCCCGAGACATGGGAGACCCTCACGTGGTCCCAGACCCGCGACCGCGTCCGCGACCTGGCGCTGGGTCTGCACTCCCTGGGGGTGACCTCCCAGGCCCGATGCGCGATCGTCTCCAGCACCCGGATCGAGTGGATCCTCGCCGACCTGGCCGTGCTATGCGCGGGCGGCGCCTCCACCACCGTCTATCCCTCCTCCACCCCACCCGACTGCGCCTACATCGTCTCCGACTCGGGCAGCATGGTGGCCTTCGCGGAGAACGACGAGCAGCTCGCCAAGCTGGTCGACCAACGCCCCCAGATGCCCGGGTTGTCCAAGGTGATCGTCTTCGAGGGCACCTCGCGCGACGATGACGACTGGGTGATGACCCTCGACGAACTGGCTTCGCGGGGGGCCGCCCTGCACGCGGAGAGGCCCGAGCTGTTCGAGGAGCTGGTGTCGGCGGTCGAGCCCGACCACCTCGCCACGCTGATCTACACCTCCGGCACCACCGGAAGACCCAAGGGCGTGCGTCTGGACCACGCGAACTGGCTCTACGAGTCCCAGGCCATGCAGGACCTGGACAACGAGCTGCGCGCCCAGGGCTGGGAGCTGCTGACCGCCGACGACGTGCAGTACCTGTGGCTGCCGCTGGCCCATGTGTTCGGCAAGTACATGCAGGTCAGCCAGTTGCGCATCGGGTTCAAGACCGCCGTGGACGGGCGGGTGGACAAGATCGTGGACAACCTGGCCGTCGTGCGGCCCACCTTCATGGCCGCCGCTCCGCGCATCTTCGAGAAGGTCTACAACCGGGTGGTCATGCAGGCCAAGGAGGGCGGAGCGGCCAAGTACCGCGTCTTCCGGTGGGCCGCGGGCGTGGGCGACCGCGTGGCCCGACTCAGGGAGGAGGGCCGGGAGCCCACCGGGATACTGGCCGCCCAGCACAGGCTCGCCGACAGGCTCGTGTTCGGCCGGCTGCGAGCGCTCTTCGGTGAGCGTCTGAAGTTCTTCATCTCCGGCAGCGCGCCCCTCTCCCCCGACATCGGCCGGTTCTTCTACGGCGCGGGTATCACCATCCTGGAAGGCTACGGGCTCACCGAGACCAGCGCCGGCACGTTCGTCAACCGCCCCGGTGACATCAGGTTCGGCACGGTCGGACTGCCCATGCCGGGTACGGAGGTCAAGATCGCCGAGGACGGCGAGATCCTCATCCGCGGCGGTGGTGTGATGCGCGGTTACCACAACCTGTCCGGCGCCACCGAGGAGGTCCTCACCGAGGACGGCTGGTTCGCCACCGGCGACATCGGTGTGCTGGAGGGCGGACGCCTGCGCATCACCGACCGCAAGAAGGAACTGATCAAGACCTCGGGCGGCAAGTACGTGGCGCCGCAGAGCATCGAGAGCCGCTTCAAGGCCCTGTGCCCCTATGTGAGCAACCTGGTCGTGCACGGCGACCAGCGACCCTACTGTGTGGCGCTCGTGGCCCTGGACGCCGAGGCCATCGGCACGTGGGCCGCCGACAACGGGTTGGGGGACCTGGACTACACGGAGTTGACCCGCGCACCACAGGTCCGGGAGATGGTGCAGGAGGCCGTGGACGAACTCAACAAGGACCTGCCCCGGCACGAGACCGTCAAAAAGTTCACCATCCTGCCCAATGAACTGACGGTGGAGGAGGGCGAGATCACGCCCAGCCTGAAGATGCGGCGGCGGACCGTCGAGGAGAAGTACCGCGATCTGCTCGACGGGATGTACGAGAACACCGTCCAGAGCCTGTGAGGACCTCTCAGGAAGAGGGGTCCTCCGGCCGCGCCCGGTCTCGGTCGACCGTGCCCCCTTCCCCGGGGCCCGAAGGCGGCTCCTGAACGCGACCGGGCGCGCGGTCGGCCCCGGGGCCGACCTCCTCCGCCGGCGGAGTGTCCGTGCCCTTGTCCTCGGGCGGGGGCAGCCCGGGCTGGTCGCGCCGCAGGAGACTGATCGCGTCGAGCAGTCCGTACTGCAAGACGAAGACCATGGGCCAGATCAGCAGGAAGGCGGTCGCGTCGAGTTGCAGACCGGTCTGGACGGTGGTTCCGGGCTCGGCCGCGGCGACGGCGGCGTGGGCCGGTCCGTCCAGGGCCACACCGATCCGCCAGGCCAGTGTCGCCCCGCCCAGGGAACCGAGGAAACCCGCGAGCAGGAAGACCATGCGCAGGTCCTGGAGCCGGCGGGCGGCCAGGGGGAACTGGACCATGTAGGCGGTGTAGCCGGTGAGCAGACCGAGCAGGGCGGTCATGAGGGCGAAGTAGCCCTCCCCCGCGAACACGGCCTCGGTGGTGCCGGTGAAGACCTCGCCCTCGCCCAGCGCGGTGCCCTCCGCCCGGGGCGCGACCGACCACCACAGGGGTCCCAGGAGCGCGCCCAGTACGAGCAGACCGCCGAGGAGGCATGCTCCCGCGACCGGTCGACGCGTCCCCGCCGACATCCGTGACCGTCCCTGGTCCGTCATCTTCCCTGCTCTCCGTGCCCGTCCCGTCCCGCGTGAAAACCAGTGGATACGGGACATAGCCGGAACGGAGAATACCGGTATGAACGACGACAACGGTCCTTCGCCGGTTTCCGTGCCCCAGCGTGTCGATCCGCCCATGGCCGCGGACGAACGCACCATGCTCACCAGTTGGCTGGACTGGCACCGGGCCACGGTCCACGCCAAGTGCGCCGGACTGGTCCCCGAACTGTCCTCGAAGGCCCCGTTGGCGACCTCGCCGATGATGACGGTGGGCGGTGTGGTCTCGCATCTGCGCTGGGTGGAGGCCTTCTGGTTCGAGACGGTCATGTTGGGCCTCCCCGAGAAGGGCTACGCCACGCCCGAGGACCCCGACGCCGAGTGGCGCCGGGGCGCCCAGGTCCCGTTGACCCTGCTGCTCCAGGAGTACGAGGCCCAGTGCGCCCGCTCGCGTGAGATCACCGCGAGGTTGGAGACGGGTACGGGCTCGCGACGCGCCCATCACGGGACGGGCCACACCACACTGCGCTGGGTGCTGGTGCACATGATCGAGGAGACCGCCCGCCACAACGGTCATCTGGACCTGCTGCGCGAACACGCGGACGGGGTCACCGGAGAGTAGGAGGCGACGCTCCCGGACGGATCGCCGCCCGGGAGCGCCCTCCGGGTTCCGCCGAGACCCCGACGGTTCAGTAGTCGACCGCGTACGCCCCCAGCAGGCTCTTGACCTCACCGTTGAACTCCGGGGAGATCCGCACCGAGTAACGGTCCACCGCGTAGATCCGGGACCGGACGGGGTTGTCCACCCGGATCCGTACCGGGGTCTCACCCTTGTGCATGGCCAGCACCTGACGCAGGTCGCCGACCAACTCGGGGGTGAGGCGTTTTTCGTCCACGGTCAGCAGGACGGGGGGTTCTCCCTCGGTGACGTGTGAGATGTCCAGGATCGACATCTCCGAGGCGAACATCGACCACGTGCCGTCCCGGTCGTTGAGACGGCCCTTGACCGTGACCGCGGTGTCCTCCAGCAGGGCCTCCACGTACAACGGGTAGGTCTTGGGGAAGAACAGCACCTCCATCGAGGAGTCCAGGTCCTCCACCGTGGCGATCGCCCATTGGTTTCCGGCCTTGTTGGTGCGCTTCTCCACCTTGGAGATCAACCCGGCGATACGCACCTCCCCCCGCTCGCGGCTGAGCTCACCGGCCACGATCTGGGCGATGGAGGTGTCGCGTGAGCGGGCCAGCACACGCTCGGCACCGGCCAACGGGTGGCTGGACACGTACAGCCCCAACATCTCGCGTTCGAAGGCCAGCTTGGTCTTGCGGTCCCACTCCTCGTCGCCCCAGTCGATGTTGAGACCGATGGGGGTGGAGTCGCCGTCGTCACCCCCGCCGAACAGGTCGAACTGTCCGTGCGCCTCCTGCTTCTTGGAGCTGATCATGCCGTCGACCGCCGTTTCGTGGTGGCGGTACAGCTCGCGGCGCGGCTGCCCCAGGGAGTCGAAGGCGCCCGCCTTGATGAGGGACTCGATGACGCGCTTGTTGCAGGCCGCCAGTTCGATCTTGGACAGGAAGTCGGTGAAGGAGGTGTACTTCCCCTTCTCCGTCCGGGTCTTGAGGATCGAGTTGACCACGTTGGCGCCGACGTTGCGCACCGCGCCCATACCGAAGCGGATGTCCCTGCCGACCGGGGTGAAGCGCAGACCCGAGTCGTTGACGTCCGGCGGCAGTACCTTGATCCCCTGGGCCCGGCACTCGGCCAGGTAGACCGCCATCTTGTCCTTGTCGTCACTGACCGACGTCAGCAGCGCGGCCATGTAGGCGGCGGGGTAGTTGGCCTTGAGGTAGGCGGTCCAGTAGGCGACGAGGGCGTATCCGGCCGCGTGGGATTTGTTGAACGCGTATCCGGCGAAGGGGAGCATGACGTCCCACAGGGCCTGGATGGCCTCCTTGGAGAAGCCGCGCTCCATGGCGCCGGGGAAGAACTTGGCCTCCTCCGCCTCCAGGGCCTCCTTCTTCTTCTTTCCCATCGCCCGACGCATCAGGTCGGCGCCGCCCAGGCTGTACCCCGCCAGCTGCTGGGCGATGGCCATGATCTGCTCCTGGTAGACGATGAGGTGGTACGTCTCCCCCAGGATGGGTTCCAGGGCGTCCTTCAGCTCCGGGTGGATCGGGGTGATCTCCTGGCGTCCGTTGGAGCGGTCGGCGTAGTCGTTGTGGGCGTTGGCCGCCATCGGACCCGGTCGGTAGAGGGAGATGACGGCGGTGAGGTCACCGAACTGCTTGGGCTCCATCCGCTTGAGCAGGTTGCGCATCGCACCACCGTCGAGCTGGAACACGCCCAGGGTGTCACCACGGCCCAGAAGGGCGAAGGTCTTCTTGTCGTCCAGGGGGAGTTTCCCCAGGTCGATCTCGACTCCCTCGGACTCCCTGATGCTGTTGACCGCGTCGTCGATGATGGTGAGGTTGCGCAGTCCCAGGAAGTCCATCTTGAGCAGGCCCATGTCCTCGCACTGAGGGTAGGGAAAGCCCGTGATGATGGCACCGTCGGTGTCTCGCTTGTGCAGGGGGATGACGTCCAGCAGGGGGTCCCTGGACAGGATGACGCCCGCCGCGTGGACACCGGTGCCCCGCGTCAGTCCCTCGATACCCTGGGCCGTCTCCATCACCTTGGAGACCTGGGCGTCGTTCTCGACCAGGTTGCGCAGCTCCGTGGTCTCCGGGTACCTCGGGTGCTCGGTGTTGAACACCGCGTCGAGCGGGATCTCGTTGCCTCCGACGGGGGCGGGGAACGCCTTGGTGATCTGGTCGCCCACGGAGTAGGGCATGCCGAGGATACGGGTGGCGTCCTTCACCGCTGCCTTGGCCTTGATGGTGCCGAAGGTGAGGATCTGGGCGACCCGCTCCTCGCCGTACAGATTGGTGACGTACTCGATCATCTCCCCGCGCCGACGCTCATCGAAGTCGAGGTCGATATCGGGCATGGAGACGCGTTCGGGGTTGAGGAACCGTTCGAACAGCAGCCCGTGTTCGAGGGGGTCGAGGTCGGTGATGCCCAGGACGTAGGCGACCATCGAACCCGCGGCGGAACCACGGCCGGGTCCCAGCGCGATGCCCGACCTGCGCGCGTACTGGCAGATGTCGGCGACCACCAGGAAGTAGGCGGGAAAGCCCATCTCGTTGATGATGCCGAGTTCGTACTCGACCCTTCGCCGCGCCTCCTCGGTGGGGCCGTCGGGGTAGCGGTCGTGGAGTCCCTTGTCGACCTCCTTGGCCAGCCAGGAGGCCTCGGTCTCTCCCTCGGGGATGGGGAAGGCGGGCATGAGGTCGCGGTGGGCGAACACCGCGTCATAGGCGTCGGGGGCGACGCGCTCGGCGATGAGCAGGGTGTTCCTGCACCCCTGCGCCCACTCCTCGAAGTCGAGGATGGCGCGCATCTCCTCGCCGCTCTTGAGGTAGTAGCCCGAACCGTTGAACCGGAACCGGGTGGGGTCGTCCAGGTTCTTGCCCACGCCCACGGCCAGCAGGGCGTCGTGCGCGGCGGCCTGGTTCTCGTAGACGTAGTGGGAGTCGTTGGTGACCAGCGGCGGGATCCTCAGCTCACGGCCGACCCTGAGCAGACCGTCGCGGACCTCTTTTTCGATGTCCACGCCGTGGTCCATCAGTTCGAGGAAGACGTTGTCCCTGCCGAAGATGTCCTGGAGTGTGGCCGCGTACTCGACGGCCTCCTTCTCCTGGCCCAGTCGCAGCCGCGTCTGCACACCGCCCGAGGGGCAGCCGGTGGAGACGATGACGCCCTCGCTGTGCTCCGCCATCAACTCCAGGTCCATGCGGGGCTTCATGTAGTAGCCCTCCATGGACGCCAGCGACGACATCTTGAACAGGTTGCGCAACCCCGTCTCGTTCTCCGCCAGCATCGTCATGTGCAAAAACCGTCCGCCACCGGAGATGTCCTTGGCACCCTCGGCCGCCACGTCGTCGGACCCGCTGGCCCGCCCCCAGAAGACCCGCTTCTTGTGGAAGCGCGACTCCGGTGCGACGTAGGCCTCGATACCGATGATCGGAGTGACGCCCGTGCCCTTGGACTGCTGGTAGAACTCGTAGGCCCCGAACATGTTGCCGTGGTCGGTCATGGCGACCGCGGGCATGCCCAACCGCGAAGCCTCCTTGAACAGGGGCTTCAGCTTCGCGGCCCCATCGAGCATCGAGTACTCGGTGTGGACGTGCAGATGGGCGAAGGAGTCGGCCATGGCTCAGGTGCCCCCCAGAGGGTCGATGGACGAGTGATGTCTCCTGAGCCTACGCCCGTCCCACGACGCTCGGGCCTGCTGTGGACAACCATGTGGTGAGGGAACGGCAAGGGTCGGTGGAGGCCGGGGCGCTCGGTCACGCCCCGGCCCTCCACCCTCTCCAAGGTTCACTCACAGGAGCATGGGATCATCAGAACGTCGGATCATCCGATCATCGAACCGCTTTCGTCCCACGGGCCCGTCGTCCCTCACACGGTGGCCAACCACAGGTCGGGGCCGAACACCTCGTAGTGGACGAGGCGGGCGGGCACACCGGCCTGGAGCAGCTGCGCGCGCACTCCGCGCATGAAGGGGAGCGGGCCGCACAGGTAGGCTTCGGCGCCCTCGGGGATCTCCACGCCGCCGAGGTCCATCAGTCCCCGCCCGCTCCGCCCGTCCTCCGGCGCCCCGTTCTCGTACCAGGTGCGCAGGGTCGCGTCGGGGAGCGCCTCGACCAGCTCACGGACCTCCTCGCGGTGGGCGTGGGTGTGCGGGTCGCGATCGGCGTGCAGCACGAGGACCTTCCGGTCACCGCCCTGTTCCACGAGGTGGTGGAGCATGGCGACCATCGGCGTGCAGCCGATCCCGGCGGAGGCCAGCACCACGGGGTGGGTGCCCTCGCGCAGGGTCACGTCGCCCGCGGGCGGGGACACCATGAGGGTGTCGCCGGGGGCGACGGTGTCGTGCAGCAGGGTGGAGACCTCTCCGTCGGGGGCGGAGTCCTCCGCCCGTACGCGCTTGACGGTGATGCGGCGGCTTCTGCCCTCCCCTCCGGTCAGTGAGTACTGGCGGGCCTGACGGACACCGTCGGGCATGCGCACACGGACGCTGACGTACTGGCCGGGCAGGAAGACGGGGACGGGGGTGTCGTCCGTGGGTTCGAGGGTGAGGGAGACGGTGTCGGGGGTCTGTTCCCGCCGTTCGGTGACCCGCCAGGGGTGCCAGACGTCGTGACCGCCGCGCCCCTGCGTGGTGTACAGACGGGCCTCCAGGGCTATGAGGGCTCCGGCCATGAGCCAGTAGACCTCGTCCCAGGCGCTGACGACGTCGGGGGTGGCGGCCTCTCCGAGCGTGTGGGCGATGGCGCCGAAGAGGTACTTGTGCACGATCACGTACTGGTCCTCGGTCACCCCGAGGGAGACGTGCTTGTGCGCGATGCGGGAGAGCAGGGCGTCGGGGCGTTCGTCGGGGCGTTCCAGGAGCAGGGAGGCGAAGGCCGCGATCGAACCGGCCAGGGCCCTGCGCTGTTCGCCCGAGGCCTGGTTGCCCCGGTTGAACAGGCCGTCGAGGAGTTCGGGGCGGTCGCCGAGCATCGTCTCGTAGAACCTGGCGGTGATGGTGTCCAGTGCCTCGGCCACCACGGGGAGGGTGGCTCGTACCGTGGCGGCGGACTCGGTGGAGAGCATGCGTGCTCCTTCTCGACGTACTGCCCCCGTAGGACGTGTCGCCCCCGCGGGCAGATAACTAGCATCTAAAATGCATATTAAATCCGCCCCCAAGAGGGCCCCATCCGGGTACCCCGTAAGCGCGGGAGCGCGGGTCACGCCGGGTTCGGGAGGGACCGTGAGGGCCCGTCGTGATCCGGTCTACTCGGGTCCGAAGCGCAGCAGGGTGAGGGTGTCCCGGGTGGGAGAGGAGACCAGGGACTCCACCGTGACGGCGTCGAGGGAGGCGTAGAAGGCCTCACGCGCCTGGTCGAGAGCGGTTCTCAGACGACAGGCGGCGCGAAGCGGACAGGGCGGATCGTCCTCGCATCCGGCGAGGTCCCCACCGCCCTCCAACTCGCGCACGATCGATCCGACCGTGGCCCGCCTGCCGCTCTCCGTCAACCGCAGACCGCCGTTGCGTCCGCGCCTGGCCTCCACCAGCCCCATGTCGGCCAGCCGGGCCACGGCCTTGGCCATGTGCGTGTAGGGCACGCGGAGCATCCCCGCGACGGTCCTGGTGGTGAGGAGCTCGTCGCCCTCCGCGACCGCGAGTCGCATGACCAGACGCAGGGAGACATCGGTGAAAACAGTCAGACGCATACCCCAAAAGTAGGCGACCGGGCATGACGGACGCCCCCGAATCCGCGACATCGGGCCGGACCTCGCCTCGTGCCGGCCCCGCTCCGTCTCAGGAGTGCCGCTCGTCTCCCCGTCCGGTATCGCGACGCTTCTTCGAGGTGTCCTTCTCCTCCTGCTCGACCGCCTCGCCGGGGCCGTCCACGGACCGGTGTCCGTCGATCTCGCGCGGCATCCAGATCAGGATCACGATCAGGCCGAGGACACCGAAGCACAGCGACACGGTGGCCGCCGTGTGCAGCCCCGACATGAAGGCCTCCTTGGCCGGGGCCACCAGGGCCGTCCCCTCCTCCCCCAGAGCACGGGCGAGGGCGAGGGTGGCCTCGATCGACTCGCCGGCGGAGTTCAGCTCCCCCTCGCCCATGTCTGCGCCGCTCTTGTCGACGGTCTCCTCCAGGACGGGGGTGATGGCGTTCCGGTACCGGAAGGAGAGGACCGCGCCGAGGACCGCGACGCCCATGGCCGTGGCCACCTGACGGACCGTGTTCTGCACCGCTGAGGCGGCACCGGCCTTACCCGGCGGTACCGAGGACATGATCGCGTTGGTGGCGGGTGTCAGGACCACCGCCATCGAGGCGGCCTGGAGGAAGAAGAAGGCGATGACCAGCGGCAGCGGCGTGTCCTCCGCCAACCGGGTGAAGAACACGAAGGTCGCGCACACACCCAGCACGCCGACCGCGGCTACCACGCGCGGGCCCGCCCAACGCACGAGCGTCGGGCTCAGCGGAGCCATGATCATCTGGCCCGCGGCGGCGGGCAGCACGAGCAGGCCCGCCACGAACGGGCTGAACTCCCGCACGCTCTGCCAGTAGAAGCTCAGGAAGAAGATGATCCCCGACATGCTGAAGAACAGCACCATGATCGTGGCGACGGAGACGCTGAATCTCGGGTCGCGGAAGAAGCGCACGTCCAGGGACGGCGAGGGGGTGCGCGACTCGTGCCACAGGAAGAGCCCGAGCACCAGCAGGCCTCCGAGGAGCGCGCCGAGTACGTCCACGTCCGTCAGTGAGGCCCTCTCCCCCGCGGTGATGATGCCGTAGATGAGCAGCACCAGACCCGGGATGGACAGCAACACGCCCAGGATGTCGGGCCGTCCGGGGTCGGGGTCCCGCGACTCGGGGATCAGGAAGCGGACCAGCGCCAGGCCCAGTACCACGAAGGGCACGTTGATGAGGAAGATCGAGCCCCACCAGAAGGTCTCCAGTAGCAGGCCCCCGCCCACGGGCCGATGCCCATCGCCATCCCGACCGCGCCCGCCCAGATCCCGATGGCCCGAGCGCGCTGCTCGGGCGGAAAGACGTTCGTGATGATCGACAGGGTCTGGGGTGTCACCATCGACGCGCCGAGTCCCATCACCGCGCGGGCCCAGATGAGGTGTTCGGGTGTCTGGGCGTAGGCCGACAGCGCCGAGGCCGCCCCGAACACCGTCAGTCCCGCCACGAGCAGACGGCGGCGCCCCCAGCGGTCACCGAGCACACCGAAGGTGAACAGCAGCCCGGCGAAGACCAGGGTGTAGGAGTTGATCGCCCAGGCCAGCTGTGACTGGCCGGCGCCCAGCCCCGCCTCCGGATCGGACAGCACCCGCAGCGCCACGTTGAGGATCGTGTTGTCGGCGACGATCACCAGCAGACAGATGATGAGCACCGCCAGCCCGCCCCACCTGCGCCGATAAGCCGTCTGCGCGTCCACGAACCACCTCCACCGCCGGAATGTCCGCTCGAGAACCCCGAGTCGTCCCCACGGACGGTCGCACCGCCACCCCAGTGTCGCGGACGGCACGCCGACACCCGTCACCGGTCCCTGTGCCCTCACGACCATCCGGAAACATCCGGCGACGCGTCCCCGTTACATCCCGAGAGGAACGACACGGTGCGGGCATGCGATGATGCTCGTGCGGCCGCGGTCCTCCCTGCGCCGAGCACCGCACCGCGCGCGCCCGGTCCCCGAGGACCGCTCACGGCCCAGGCCGTCCCGCGTGCGAGCGCGGACCACATCAATCCGTCCACACGTCCGGAGACACCCACGAGGTGCTTCGAGACACTGGAGGAACATACATCATGAGCACGACAGGCAACCCCTCCGCAGGCAACACCCTCTACGGCGGGATCACCAACCGGCGTGTCACCATCCGAGACCTGGCCTCCGCCAAGGAGCGCGGCGAGCGCTGGCCGATGCTGACCGCCTACGACGCGCTCACCGCGCGGGTCTTCGACGAGGCAGGCATCCCGGTCCTGTTGGTCGGTGACTCGGCGGCCAACGTCGTTTACGGCTACGACACCACCGTCCCGGTCACGGTGGACGAACTGGTCCCGCTGACCGCGGCCGTGTCCCGCTCCACCAAGCGCTCCCTGGTCGTGGCCGACCTGCCGTTCGGCTCCTACCAGGCCTCTCCCCAACAGGCTCTGGAGTCGGCCTCGCGCTTCATGAAGGAGGGCGGGGCACAGGCGGTGAAGCTGGAGGGCGGCCACGCGGTGGCACCCCAGGTGGAACTGCTGGTGTCGGCGGGGATTCCGGTGATGGCCCACGTCGGCCTCACCCCGCAGTCGGTGAACACCCTGGGCGGCTACCGGGTCCAGGGCCGCGGCGAGGCCGCGGCGGACCTGCTCAACGACGCCAAGGAGTTGGAGCGCGCGGGCGCCTTCGCGGTGGTGCTGGAGTGTGTGCCCGCCGAGCTGGCCGCACAGGTGACCGAACAGCTGTCCATTCCGACCGTGGGGATCGGCGCCGGCCCGTCCACCGACGCCCAAGTGCTGGTGTGGCAGGACATGGCCGGGCTCAGCCCGCGGGTGGCCAAGTTCGTCAAGACCTACGCCAACCTGCACGAGACGCTGCGGGAGGCCGCCTCCGCCTACGCCGACGAGGTCGTCCGGGGGACGTTCCCCGAGGAGCGGCACTCCTACACCGGCTGAGGCCCGCCTCTTTCGACGTCCGCCTCCGCAGGCCGCCCGGTCGGGTCCGGACCCGACCGGGCGGTCTGCCGCGTGAAGACGCCTCCCCGCATGTGGGGGGCCGCTGGGCGAGGCGAGGGGAGCCGTGTGTGAGGCGGACGACAGGCCGAACCGTACTCGGGAGTAGAGTCGCACCGTATCCAGCGCCGACGGGCCGGGGGTTCCGGCCCTCCCGGGAGGACAGATGCGCATCTCGATGCCGCTCCAGTACGCGGGCGAGCCCAAGGCCGCCGTCGACCAGGTGGTCGAACTGGAGAAGGCCGGACTCGACACGGTGTGGGTCGCCGAGGTCTACGGGTTCGACAGCCCCACCCTCATGGGCTACATCGCGGCCCGTACCGAGACCGTGGCCATCGGCTCGGCCATCCTGCCGCTGTACAGCCGTACGCCCGCGCTCATCGCGATGACCGCCGCCGGCCTGGACGACCTGTCCGGCGGACGCGCCATCCTGGGCCTGGGCGCCAGCGGCCCCCAGGTCATCGAGGGCTTTCACGGCGTGCCCTACTCCAAGCCGCTCGCCCGTACCCGCGAGACCATCGAGATCTGCCGCAAACTCTGGGCCCGCGAGGAACGACTGACCCATGACGGGACCGTCTTCCAGTTGCCCCTCCCCCCGGAGAAGGGCACGGGCCTGGGCAAGCCCCTCAAGCTCATCAACCGCCCCGTGCGCCCCGACATCCCGGTCTACGTGGCCTCGCTCGGCATGAAGAACGTGGCCATGACCGCCGAGATCGCCGACGGCTGGCTGCCACACCTCTTCATCCCCGAGAAGGCCGATCAGGTGTGGGGACGTTCCCTGGCCGAGGGCAAGGCCCGCCGTGACCCTTCCCTGGGCGAACTGGAGGTCTCCGCGGGCGGCCTGCTCGCCATCGGCGAGGGCGAGGACACCAAGAGGCTGCTCGACCTCGTGCGGCCGATGATCGCCCTGTACGTCGGCGGCATGGGCGCCAAGGGCAAGAACTTCTACAACACGGTCGCACGCCGGTACGGCTACGAGGAGGCGGCGGAGAAGATCCAGGACCTGTACCTGGACGGGAAGAAGGACGAGGCCGCCGCGGCGGTGCCCGAGGAATTCGTGGAGCTGACCAACATGGTCGGTCCGGAGTCCTACGTGCGCGAGAGGGTGGAGGCCTTCCGGGCCGCGGGGGTCACCCAGCTCAACGTGACGCCCGTGGGCGAGGACCCGGCCGCACTGATCGGCAAGGTCAAGGAGTGGGTGTCCTGAACCCCGGTCCGCGGTGCCGGTCGGCCGATGCGACCGGCACCGCGGGCGCCTCCGTGGGGCGGGCGGCGGCCACGGTCACAGACCGGTGATCCGGATGCCCGAGTGGGTCTTGTAGCGCCGGTTGATCGCGATGAGGTTGGCGGTCAACGCCTCGACCTGGTGGGCGTTGCGCAACCGTCCCCCGAAGACGCCGCGCACCCCGGGGATGCGCTCGGCCAGGGCCCGCACCACGTCGGTGGCCTCACGGTCCTCCCCCAGTACCAGGACGTCGAGGTCGACCTCCTCGACCTCCGGATCCAGGAGCACCACCGCGGAGACGTGGTGGAAGGCGGCCGTGACCCGGCTGTCCGGGAGCACCTCGGCGGCCTGTTGGGCGGCGCTTCCCTCGGCGACGTCGAGGGCGTAGGGGCCCCGCTTGTCGAAACCGAGCGGGTTGACGCAGTCGACGACGATCTTGCCCGACAGCGGCCCCGCCAGTTCCTCCAGCAGCTCCCTGTGCCCCTCCCAAGGCACGGCGATGATGACGATGTCACCGGCTTCGGCCGCCGCGGCGTTGTCCAGGCCGCGCACGTCGATCGGAGCGGCCTCACCCTCCGAGAGGGTGCGGGCGACCTTCTCCGCTCGCTCGGCGTTACGTGAACCGAGGTGGACGGTGTGCCCCGCCAGGGCGAAGCGCCGGGCCAGCCCGCGCCCCTGATCGCCCGTACCGCCCAGGACGGCGACGGACAGTCCGGCGATGTCCGTGGCCTCGGATGTACTGTGTTCGCTCATACCCCGATCTTGTCAGAGGCCCCGAAACGGGATACGCCCGACCCGGCCGCGGCCGCCGGCTCCCTCCCCTGGTCAGCGCTCCTCCTCCTCGTCCTGGAGGTCCCACGCCTCGTTGCGCTCGGCCGCGATGTTCATCGCGTCGGCGGCCGTGGCCTCGTCCGGGTAGGGACCCATGCGCACCTTGTCAGGGCACCCCGGACCGTGTTCCACACGCCCGTGCTTGAGGCAGTACCACCAGTCGCCCTGCGACTTCTCCCGGCTCACCGTCACTTCCTTCCTCTCGGCGGCGTCCGCGGTGCAGCCGCCCGGCCGTCCCGTGCGGTCTACCCACGCGGAGTGTCCCCTCACACCCGGCGGCGTCCCTCGCGCAGACACCGTGGCCCCACCCACGAACTACAATCGGTGTCCATGAGTACTCCGCTGGTTCCTGGGCGAATTTCGCCACAACGTTCGGTTCCCTCCCACATCGTCCGGCCGGAGTATGTCGGACGGAAGCACCCGGTGGAGGGGGTTCTGGGCGACGTACAGACCCCCGAGACCATCGAGCGGATGCGGGTGGCCGGCCGGATCGCGGCCCAGGCCCTGGAGGAGGTCGGCAAGCACGTCGCGCCCGGGGTGACCACGGACGAACTGGACCGGATCGGTCATGAGTTCCTGTTGGACCACGGCGCCTACCCCAGCCCCCTCGGCTACAAGGGCTATCCCAAGTCGCTGTGCTCCTCCCTCAACGAGGTGATCTGCCACGGCATCCCCGACGACAGGGAGATCTCCGACGGCGACATCGTCAACATCGACATCACCGCCTACAAGGACGGCGTGCACGGTGACACCAACGCCACCTTCCTGGCCGGGAACGTCGAGGAGGAGCACCGGCTCCTGGTCGAGCGGACCAGGGAGGCGACCATGCGCGGCATCAAGGCGTGCCGTCCGGGACGCCGGATCAACGTGATCGGCCGGGTCATCGAGTCCTACGCCAAGCGCTTCGGTTACGGCGTGGTCCGGGACTTCACCGGCCATGGTGTGGGACCGGAGTTCCACTCCGGCCTGGTGGTGCCGCACTACGACGACCCGCGCGCCGACACGGTCATGGTGCCGGGGATGACCTTCACCATCGAACCGATGATCACGCTCGGGGGCGTGGACTACGAGATCTGGGAGGACGGCTGGACCGCGGTGACGGCCGACGGCAGGTGGACCGCCCAGTTCGAGCACACCATCGCCATCACCGAGTCCGGGGCCGAGATCCTCACCCTGCCCTGAGCCCTCCCCGCCCGGCGCGGATCCGCCGGAAGGCGCGTGCGGTCCGTGGATAACCCGGCGGCGGAGGCGTAGGGTCGTGCGGGTGAAGATCCTCATCTCCGCCGACATGGAGGGCGCCACCGGCGTCACCTGGCCCGCCGACGTCGAACCCGGCACCGAGCAGTGGCAACGCTGCCGGTCCATGTTCACCAGCGACGTCAACGCCGCGATCGAGGGCCTGTTCGAGGGCGGCGCCACCGAGGTACTGGTCAACGAGGCGCACGCGACCATGCGCAACCTGCTGCTGGAGGAGCTGAACGGCGACGCCACCATGGTCACCGGACGACACAAGGAGTTGTCCATGGTCGAGGGCGTCCAGTCCGGCGACTGTGACGGCGTGGTCTTCCTCGGCTACCACTGCGGCGCCGGTGAGGAGGGCGTGCTCGCGCACACCTACCTGCCCAACGCGGTGACCGGCGTGTGGCTGGACGACGAGCCCGCCGGCGAGGGACGTCTGAACGCGGCCGTCGTCGCCGAGTACGGCACCCCGGTCATCCTGGTGACCGGGGACGACCGTGCCTGTGAGGAGGCCTCCACCTACGCCCCCCTCGCGCGTACGGTCGCGGTCAAGGACCACGTCAGCCGGTACGCGGCGCGCTGCCGGCCTCCGATCCGTACCGCGGTGGACATCCGGGAGGGCGCGCGCTCCGCCATGCTGCTGGCGGGTCGACTGGAACCGGCCCGACCCACACCCAAGACCGTCGAGGTCGAGATGGACTCCGCGCACCTGGCCCAGGCCGCGGCCATCGTCCCCGGTGTGACCCGTACGGGAGTGCGGCGTGTCCGGTACACCTCCCCGAACGCCTACGAGATGATCCGCTGCTTCAAGGCGGTGACCACCCTCGTCTCCAACGCCATGGAGGACCACTACGGCTGACGCCGCGGACCGGCCGACCGACGGCGGCGACACGCCGGACCTCCACGGCGGGCGCCCGTAGTAGGCCCTCCCGCGCCGAATGTCCGGGCGGTTTCGCCCAGGACTGGTAGAACTGTGCCGGGGGACTTTCACGAGCCATCACGGCCTTCCCCGTCCCGAGCCCTTCCGGTCGAGAGCGAGGCCGCGCGCATGGCCACCACATCCTTTCCCGAGAGAATCGACGGCCTGGCCGCGGCCGGGGACGACGCCGTCCGCCTGACCCGCGCCCTCATCCGCCGCGACTCCACCAACCGTGGGAACGGCGAGGGCGACGAGCGGGCCGCCGCCGAGTACGTCGCCGAGGCACTCGGCGACGCCGGACTGGAGCCCCGGATCCTGGAGTCGGCGCCCCGCCGCGCGAACGTGGTCGCGCGCGTTCGCGGTACCGACCCGACGGCGCCCGCGCTGCTGGTGCACGGTCACCTGGACGTCGTCCCCGCCGACGCGGCGGACTGGACCTTCCCTCCCTTCTCCGGAGAGGTCGCCGACTGTCCCGTCACCGGCGCGCCCGCCGTGTGGGGGCGCGGTGCGGTGGACATGAAGAACACCATCGCCATGGTCACCGCCGTCGTGCGTCACTGGGCCCGGAACGGGATCCGTCCCCGGCGCGACGTCGTGCTGGCGTTCGTCGCCGACGAGGAGGACAGTGCCGCCTTCGGCGCCGACCACCTGGTCCGTGAGCACGCGGACCTGTTCGAGGGGTGCACCATGGCGATCGGCGAGGGCGGCGGCGAGACCGTCCACGCCCGCACCTCCTCCGGTAAGCCGGTACGCCTCTACCCGGTGGGCGCGGCCGAGCGCGGCAGCGCCTGGCTGACCCTACGGGCCCGGGGCACGGCCGGACACGGGTCGCGGCCTCCACGCGACAACGCGATCGGTGCCCTGGCGGCGGCGCTCGCCCGTATCGACCGGCACACCTGGCCGCTGCACCTGACCCCCGTGACCGAGGCGTCGATCGACGCGATCGCCGCCGCCCTGGAGGTGGAGCGCGTTCCCGGTGACACCGACACCGTCGACGCGGTGGACGCCTTGGTGTCGGGGTTCGGGGCGGCGGCGCCGTTGATCGGTCCGACCATCCGCAACAGCGCGACTCCCACGATGTTCTCGGCCGGGTACAAGGTCAACGTGGTGCCGGGCGAGGCCGTGGCGGGTGTGGACGGCCGTGTCCTGCCCGGTGGCGAGGAACAGTTCGCCTCCACCATGGATGGGCTCGTCGGCGACCGTGTGACCTGGGAGCACGCGCACCGTTCGCCTCCGGTCGCCGCCCCGGTGGACTCCCCCGCCTTCGCCGCGTTGCGTGAGGCCCTGCTGTTCCACGACCCCGCCGCACACGTGGTGCCGGTGTGCCTGGCCGGAGGAACGGACGCCAAGGTGTTCTCCCGGCTCGGTGTCGACTGCTACGGCTTCTCCCCCCTGTTCCAGCCCGAGGGGCTGGACTACACCGGTCTGCTGCACGGCGTGGACGAGCGGGTGCCGTTGGAGGGACTGCGTTTCGGCGTGCGGGTGCTGGACTCGTTCCTGCGCGCCTGAACACATGAGCGGCTCCTCCGACCGGCGAGGCACCGGCGGACGGCGGGCGCGGGGACCGTACGGAGGATGGGCGAGCCGAGGAGGCGAAGGTGGCGGAGGCGATGACCGGGGTGGCGGACGCGGTGGTGCGCGCTCCCGACGCGCGCGGGGTGCGTGAACTGGTCCGACCGCCGCGTCTGCGGGAAGGCGACCGGGTACGCCTGGTCGCCCCGTGCAGTCCGGTTCCACGGGAGCGTCTGGAGGCGGCGGCGGGGACACTGCGCGGTTGGGGGTTGGAGGTGGAGCAGGCCCCGCACGTGCACGAGCGGCATCCTCGCCTGCCCTACCTCGCCGGACTCGACGAGACGCGGGCCTTGGACCTGCAGGAGGCCTGGTGCGACCCGTCCGTGGACGCGGTGTTCTGCGTCCGCGGCGGCGACGGGGCGCACCGGACACTGGACCTGGTGGACTTCGACGCGATGCGCCGGGGCGAGCCCAAGGCGCTGATCGGGTTCAGCGACATCACGGCGCTGCACGAGGCGTTCGCGGTGGAGCTCGGCGTGGCCACGGTGCACGGTCCGGTGGTCGGCACCCGTTACTTCGTGGGCGACGCCACCGCCCAGAAGGAGCTGTACACCACGCTGTTCCATCCCGGGCGGCGGGTCCTGCTGACCTCACCCGGCGCGCACGCTCTGGTGCCCGGGCAGGCCGAGGGCGTGACCTTCGGCGGAAACCTGAGCCTGCTCAACGACGGCCTGGCCACCCCTCACAGCCGCCTGTCGGCATCGGGCGGCATCCTGCTGCTGGAGGACGTCAACGAGGACGTGGCCCGGCTCGACCGGATGCTCACCCACCTGTTGCGCACGGGGTGGATGGACGGGGTGGCGGGTGTGGCTCTGGGCACGTGGACCGACTGTCCGCCCGATCTCGGGGTGATCGCCGAACTGATGCGCGACCGCCTGGAGCCGTTGGGGATCCCCGTGCTGTGGGGTCTGGAGTTCGGGCACTGCGCGGCCCAGCTCAGCATCCCGCTGGGCGTTCCGGCGCTGCTGGACGCCGACCGCGGCACCTTGGAACTGGCCGTTCCCGGGCTCGCCTAGGCAGCGCCCGCCTCGCGGGGTACGTGCCCGGTTCTCCGGTCACCGCGTCCGTACGCCGTCATCGGCACGGACCCGACCGGGCCGTCCCCTACGGTGGTCGTACCTTCGCGGCCCGGGCGGGTGCACGCTGTTTCCGTCCCGCGGTCCGGTGGTAGGCACGGGAACAGGGCCGTGTCCACGAGGACCCACAGGGGGAGCACATGAGCGAACAGGCATTGCGGTTGGACGAGGCCGAGCTACGCGGTCTGCTCGACGGCCGCTGGGCCCACGTACGCGAGCAGGTGCGCGACCTGCTCCGCGGAGAGCAGTTCGCCCCCGTTCACGGGCTGTCGCTGGAGGAGCATCGCGACCGTACGTTCACCCAGCTCAAGGCCCTGGCCAAGACCGATCTGCCCACCTACGGATTCCCTGAGTCCGTCGGTGGCAACGACGACGTCGGTGCCTCCGTGGTCGGCTTCGAGATGTTGGTCAACGACCTGTCCCTCATGGTGAAGATGGGGGTGCAGTGGGGGCTGTTCGGTGGGGCGATCAACGCCCTGGGCACCGAACGCCACCACGCCGAGTACCTGCCCGACGTGATGTCGCTCGAACTACCGGGCTGCTACGCGATGACCGAGACCGGTCACGGGTCGGACGTGCAGAGTCTGGGCACCACGGCCACCTACGATCCCGACACCGAGGAGTTCGTGGTCCACACCCCCGACGAGTCGGCGCGCAAGGACTACATCGGCAACGCCGCCCGGGACGGTCGCATGGCGGTGGTGTTCGCCCAACTGCGCACCCAGGGCCAGGAGCACGGGGTGCACGCCCTGCTGGTGCCGATCCGGGACGAGCAGGGCGAGCCCATGCCGGGTGTGCGCATCGGGGACTGCGGTCACAAGGCCGGACTCAACGGGGTGGACAACGGCAGGCTGGAGTTCGACCACGTGCGCGTGCCGCGCGCCAACCTGCTCGACCGATACGGGAGCGTGGCCCCCGACGGCACCTACTCCAGCCCCATCGAGAACAAGAACCGGCGCTTCTTCACCATGCTCGGCACGCTCATCCGGGGCCGGATCAGTGTCGCCGGTGGGGCCGGCAGCGCGGCCAAGGCCGCGCTGGCCATCGCGATCCGCTACGGCGACACCCGCCGGCAGTTCACCCGCCCCTCCGACGACGGCGGCCCCGAGCGCGAGGTGCGCATCCTGGACTACCTGGCGCACCAGCGCAAGCTCCTGCCCGCGCTGGCGCGCACCTACGGGCTGCACTTCGCGCAGGAGGAGCTGGTGAGCCGACTGCACGAACTGTCCTTGGCCCCCGAGCGCGACGAGCACGCCCAGCGGGAGCTGGAGTCGCGGGCGGCCGGGCTCAAGGCGGTGGCCACCTGGCACGCCACGAGGACCATCCAGACCTGCCGCGAGGCCTGTGGCGGTGCCGGATACATGTCGGCGAACCGTCTGCCCCAGCTCAAGGCCGACTCCGACATCTTCACCACCTTCGAGGGTGACAACACGGTCCTGCTACAGCAGCTGACCAAGGCCCTGTTGACCCACTTCAAGGACTCCTTCGGTGACCTGGACCAGTTGGGTCTGGCCCGTTTCATGGCCGGCAAGGTCTTCGAGACGGTCATCGAGCGCACCGCCGCCCGGCCGCTGATCGACCGGCTCATCGCGGCCTCCCCCGGGCGCGGGGAGGAGGTCAGTCTGTACAACCGGGGCTGGCAGCTGGAACTGCTGGAGGACCGGGAGAAGCACATCGTCGAGGGCCTGGCCGGGCGGCTGCGCAAGGCCCGCAAGGACGGCGGCGACGCCTTCGAGGTGTTCAACCACGCCCAGGACCACGTGCTCAACGCGGGTCGGGCCCACATGGACCGTGTGGTGCTGGAGGCGTTCGTGGCGGGGATCGACCGCTGTGGGGACTCCTCGACGGCCAAGCTGCTCAACCGCGTGTGCGACCTGTACGTGCTCTCGGTGGTGGAGGAGGACCGCGCCTGGTTCCTGGAGCACGAGAGGCTCTCCACCTCCCGGGCCAAGGCCGTCACACAGGCGGTGAACGAACTGTGCCGGGGGCTGCGTCCCTACGCCGTGCAGTTGGTGGACGCGTTCGGTCTGCGCGACGAGTGGCTGGCCGCGCCGATCGCGCTGGGCGACGAACACGCCCGCCAGGGCGATCCGCTCCCCGCCCGCGACTGATCCGGCCCGCCGGAGCCGTGGTCGGGGACCGACACCCGACCGCCAGGGGCGGCGCACGCCCCGAAGGGGTTCCCCCCCGTCGGCCGACCTGCCTAACATGAGAGGAATCCATGTGAGGCAGGTCACGCGTGCGCCCACCCCCCGCACAGTCCTCCCCCGAAACCCCCGCCGCGCTCACCGAACCCACCCGTCCGGTGGGTGGCCTGTGGGTGGCGGGGATCAGCCTGGCCAACCTGGGCCTGTGGACGGCCTTCTTCGGTCCCCTTCAGGTCCTGCTGCCCGAGCAGGTCGGCCTGCTCGCCCCCGGCGCCAAGGAGACCACCTTGGCCTGGGTGACCGGGGCGGGGGCGCTCTGCTCCACGCTCGGCACCCCTGTGGCCGGGGCGCTGTCGGACCGCACCACCGGCCGCTTCGGGCGCCGCCGCCCGTGGATCCTGGCCGGAGCGCTCCTGGGCTGCCTCGGTCTGGTGGTGCTCGGTCGGCAGAACAGCGTCCTCGGTGTTCTGCTGGGATGGTCCTTCGTCCAGGCCGCCCTGTCCTGCCTGAACGCCACCCTGCTCGCGGCCGTACCCGACCACGTACCGGTCCGTCAGCGGGGCGTGGTCTCGGGCTGGGTCGGCGTCCCCCAGTCCGCGGGCGTGGTGGTCGCCGTGCTCCTGGTGACCGTGGTGGTCTCCGGGACCGCCCCCGGCTACACCCTGATCGGTGTGCTGACCCTCGCCTGCGCGCTGCCCTTCGCCCTGCTGGCCCCGGATCCGCCGCTGCCGCGTGGGGCCCGTCCCCCCTGGCGGGAGTTCACCCGGGGGCTGTGGGTGTCCCCGCGTCGTCACCCCGACTTCGGCTGGGCCTGGCTGACCCGTTTCCTCATGCAGACCGGCAACGCCATGTTCACCCTCTATCTCCTCTACTTCCTGACCGACGTCGTCGGCTACGAGGAGCTCTTCCCCGGTTCCTCGGCGACGGACGGCCTGCTGGTGCTGATCGTCGTCTACACGGTGGCGGTGGTGGCCACGACCGTGTTCGCCGGCCTGGTCTCGGACCGCATCGGCCGACGCCGGGGCATGGTGTGCCTGTCGGGGGTGGTGACGGCCGTTCCCGCGTTCGTGATCGCCGTCTTCCCCACGTGGCCGACGAGCCTGGCGTGCGCGGTGGTGCTGGGGGTCGGCTTCGGCGTCTTCCTCTCGGTGGACAACGCCCTGGTCACCCAGGTGCTGCCGAGCGCCCGGGGAAGGGCCAAGGACCTGGGGATCGTCAACATCGCCAGTGCCGGTCCACAGGTGATCGCCCCGGCCTTGGCCGGACCGATCGTGGTCCACCTGGGCGGGTATCCGGTGCTGTACACCGTGTGCGGCCTGCTCACCCTCCTCGGAGCCGCGCTGGTGTGGCGGATCCGGGGCGTTCCCTGAGACGGCCCGTGTGGACCCGCGTACACCCTCACGAAAGGCAGGTAGTGCTCATGTCGTCACCGTTCCTGTGGGGGGTGGCCTCCGCCGCCTTCCAGGTGGAGGGCGCCCTCGACGAGGACGGACGCGCCCCCTCGATATGGGACGTCTTCGCCTCGCGCCCGGGTGCCGTCCGTGGCGATCACAGCCCCGCCGTGGCCTGCGACCACTACCACCGCTGGGAGCAGGACGTGGAACTGCTGGAGCGGCTGGGGGTGAACTCCTACCGGTTCTCCCTCGCCTGGCCCCGGGTGCTGCCCGATGGACGTGGCGTCGTCAACAAGGCGGGCCTGGACTTCTACGACCGGCTGGTGGACGCCCTGCTGGACCGCGCGATCACGCCCTTGCCGACCCTGTTCCACTGGGACCTGCCTCAGGTACTGGAGGAGGAGGGCGGCTGGAGCACCCGGGCCACGGCGCACGCGTTCGCCGAGTACACGGCCGCGGTGGCCGACCGTCTGGGGGACCGGGTGGGCCGATGGATCACCCTCAACGAACCGCTGGTGCACACCACCTACGGCCACGCCCTCGGCGTCCACGCACCCGGTCGGACGTTGGGGGTGGAGGGGGTTCTGGAGGTGGCCCACCACATGCTGCTCGCCCACGGCCTGGGCGCGGCCGAACTGCGCGCACGCGGCCTGGAGGTGCTGCTCACCAACAACTACTCCCCCGTCGATCCCCTCGGTGAGGCCGACACCGAGGCCGCGGTGGCCTACGACGCCCTGCACAACCGTCTGTTCACCGAGCCCGTGCTGACCGGCGCCTATCCGGACATGTCCGCGTTCGGCGTCGACCGGATGCCCGGCGTACGGGAGGGCGACCGGGAGCTGATCGCGGGCAGCGTCGACGGAATCGGGATCAACTACTACAACCCGACCCTGGTCACCGCACCGCGGGAGGGTTCCGAACTGCCGTTCGACTTCGCCGAGATCACGGGGGTGCCGACGACGGCGTTCGGGTGGCCCGTCGTACCCGAGGGACTGGGTCGGATGATCGACCTCCTGCGTGAACGCCACGGCGACGCCCTGCCCCCGCTGTACGTCACCGAGAACGGCTGCTCCTCCTCCGACCGGGTCCGCCCCGACGGCCGGATCGCCGATCCCGAACGCATCGCCTATCTGGAGGGGCACATCGCCGCGATGGAGTCCGCCAGACGCCGGGGCGCGGACGTGCGCGGGTACTTCGTGTGGACGCTCACCGACAACTTCGAGTGGGCCGAGGGGTACCACCAGCGTTTCGGCCTGGTGCACGTGGACCACGACACCCAGGCACGTGTCCCGAAGGACTCCTTCGCCTGGTACCGGGACCTGCTCTCCACCCGGACCCGCCCGGACCACGCGTGAGAGGGGGCGTCACCATCGACCTCCCCGTGGGGCGGTCAGTCCCCGACCACGTCCAGGGTGCCGTTCCCCTGGCGCCGGGGGGCCTCCCCGCCTCGCCGGCGCTCCGGTTCCCACCACCACCAGTGGGACCTCGGTACCCAGTCGGGCACGTCCTCTCCCTCGACCGCGCTGTCGGCCACCGCGGCGAGGGCCTCGTCGATACGCGGAACGGCCTCCAGGTCGACCGGGCGCAGGAAGTCCCCCCAGGGCACGAACTCCTCACCCAGGATCTCCAACATGGACCTGCGCCAGCAGGCGGGCCGGTAGGCCTCGTAACGGGCGTTCTCGGCCGCGGTCTGGGTGCGCACCACGTACAGACTGAGCCGGTCGGGATTGTTGCCGCTCACCAGGAGCTCGGCCAGGGTGCCGCTGAAGGTCCGTCCCGCCGGGGAACGCCGCTCGGCGGGCGAGGTCCGACGGTACAGCTCGAAGAGCGCGGCGAAGGCGTCGTCCATGAGCGCGTCACGGTCCCTTCGACGCGAGGCGCTCTCCGCGAAGGCGTCCAGCGCCCGTCCGGCCAGACTCGGAAGGTCCCTGCCCGCGTCCGCACCCACCGTCACACCGCCTTGTCCGCTCGGGCTCCCCTACGGCCGTCCCTGGGCCCGTGGTCGACCGGTTCCGATGATAATCACCTCGTCCGCGCACGAACATCCGGTGTCGCCGCTCGGCGTCCGCGCGCGGTGATGACGCTCACCTCGTGGGGACGGACAGCACGCGCTCGCTCCCACGATGAAGGAGATCTGTCACGATATGGCCGAAAGCGGCCACGGAGCGTACGTTGTTCCCCCGGATTCGGGGATACACCAGCGGTAGCTTTGGCCCCATGACCAACGACGCGACCCCCTCCGAGAAGACGGACACCGGGGCCCCGGACACGCAGGACGCGGACGAGCGTGCGCGGACCGGAGCCGGCGGCGCCTTCCTCTCCGGCACCCCCCTTCCCTCCAACGGAGGGCTGTTCTCCGCCGAGACCTTCGCCATCACCGGCCTGATGCTGTTCGCGGTCACCGCGATGAACACCCGTGTACTACAGCTCTTCGGCCTGCTCGCCATGGGACGCGGCTCCCAGGAGGGCTTCGTGGAGAACGCGGGCGCCTTCTCCGCCGAGGTCATGGTCGCGGGCGGATCGAGCGCCTTCTCCGTGCTCGCCGGAGCACTGTCGCTGTTCCTCGGCGGGCCCGCCACCCGCGCCTGGAGTCGGTGGGTCGCCGCCGCGACCGTGATCGTGGGCACTCTCCTGCTCCTGGCCTCGGTGCTGACCTACATCAGCCTGCCCAGCGGGACCTGACCAGGCGTTTCCTCCGGCCCTTCACCCGGTGCGGCGGGTACGTTGGCCGCGTGAGCACATCACCGGAAGACAACGAACCCACCGGACGTGAGCCGGACACGGGCGACGTCTCGGGCACCGGGGCCGCGCCCATGGCCGAGGCGGCCGGGTCGGAGCGGCCGGACCCCCGGGAGGTCGAGCACACCGAGCCCGGCCCCGGCGGGGCCTTCTCCGCGGAGACCTTCGCACTGACCTCGCTGATCCTGCTCGCCGTGCCCATCGTCTCGGGGCAGATCCTGCAACTGCTGACCGCGGTGCTCCTCATCCGGGACCAGACCGTGGCCGTCGAACAGGTGTCGCAGATGTCCATCCAGGCCGCCGTCAGCGGTGCGCCCGCCTTTCTGGCGGCTCTGGCCGCGGCCCTCTCGCTGGTCCTGTCCCGCCGTGGAACCCGGCGCTGGGCGCGCTGGGTGGCGTTGGCGTCGCTGATCATGAGCCTGCTGTTGGTGATCGCGGCGATCATGACGTTCGTCCTCATGCCGACCGGTACCGATCTTCCACCGCCCGCGTTCCCGAACTGATCCCGCGGACCGCCCTCGCCCTGGCCGGTCCTCAGGCGATCCGGTCGATCACCAGGGGCCGGGCCCGGTACCGGGGGTCGGCCTCGATGTCGAAGGCGCCCTCCAGGGCCCGGGCCGCGCGGTCGAAGCGTTCGGCCTCGTCGGCGTGCAGGGTGAACAACGGCTCTCCCGCCTTGACGGGCTCGCCCGGCTTGGCGTGCAGGGTCACGCCGGCGCCGAAGGACACCGCGTCCTCCTTCCGGGCCCGCCCCGCGCCCAGGCGCCAGGCGGCCAGTCCCACCTGGTAGGCGTCCAGGCGGGTGAGCGTGCCCGAGGTCGGGGAGAGGACCACCCTGCGTTCGGCGGCCACGGGCAGGGGCGCCTCGGGGTCACCCCCCTGGGCCCTGATCATCTCTTTCCAGCAGGCCAGCGCGCTGCCGTCCCACAGTGCCTTGGCCGGATCCTTGATCCCCCCTTCCCCGGGGGTGAGACCGGCGGCGACCAGCATCTCCCGGGCCAGTGCCACGGTCAGTTCCACCACGTCCGCGGGACCGCCTCCGGAGAGCACCTCCACCGCCTCGGCCACCTCCAACGCGTTGCCGACCCGGCGCCCCAACGGGGTGGCCATGTCGGTGAGCAACGCGACCGTGCGCACCCCGTGGTCGTTGCCGATGTCGACCATCGTGCGGGCGAGTTCACGGGCCGAGGCGAGGTCCTTCATGAACGCCCCCGAACCGACCTTGACGTCCAGGACCAGTGCGCCGGTGCCCTCGGCGAGCTTCTTGCTCATGATGGAGGCGGCGATCAGGGGGATCGACTCCACGGTCCCCGTCACGTCGCGCAGCGCGTACAGCTTGCGGTCGGCCGGGGCCAGCCCGCTCCCCGCCGCGCAGATCACCCCGCCCGTGGAGTCCAGCACCCGGCGCATCTCGTCGGTGGACAGCGAGGCGCGCCACCCGGGGATCGACTCCAGCTTGTCCAGTGTGCCGCCGGTGTGCCCCAGCCCCCGGCCCGACAACTGGGGCACCGCCGCGCCGCACGCCGCGACGGTCGGGGTGAGCGGCAGGGTGATCTTGTCGCCCACCCCGCCCGTGGAGTGTTTGTCGGTGGTGGGTCGGTCCAGGTCACCGAAGTCCAGGCGTTCCCCCGAGGCCAGCATCGCCTCGGTCCACCGACCCACCTCGGCCCGGCTCATCCCTCGCAGGAAGATCGCCATGGCCAGCGCCGACATCTGTTCCTCGGCCACTTCGCCTCGGGTGTAGGCGTCGATCACCCAGTCGATCTGTGCGGGGGTCAACTCCCGCCCGTCACGCTTGGCGCGGATGACCTCGATGACGTCCATGTCATGCCCTTCTTGGTCGGAGAACGGATCTCCCCGGTCGCCGCCGATCGGGCGATGGCCGGGGAGGTCGGGGGCGTTCGGGAGCCGTGGTCCCCGGAGAGCACTGACTATGTGAGGTTGTGCGGACCGAAGGCCTGTGGCAGGACCTGGTCCAGGGTGCGGATGCCCTCGGGGGTGTCCACCAGCATGTGCGGACCACCGTGTTCGAACAGCAGCTGGCGGCAGCGTCCGCACGGCATGAGGGCCCGTCCCTGGCCGTCCACGCAGCTGAACGCCCTCAGTCTGCCTCCACCGGAGGCGTGCAGGGCGCTGACCAGGCCGCACTCGGCGCACAGACCCACCCCGTAGGAGGCGTTCTCCACGTTGCAGCCGCTGACCACCCGGCCGTCGTCGACCAGTGCCGCCGCCCCCACCGGGTAGCCGGAGTAGGGCGCGTAGGCACGGGACATGGCCTCGCGGGCCGCGTCCCGCAGCGCCGCCCAGTCCACGTCCTTGGGGTCCATCGGGCTGTCGGTCATGACCTGCTCGCCCTCCACTGCTTGCCGACTCCGGCCGGTGGACGCAGGCGTTGCGAGGCCAGCGAGAGCACCAGCAGGGTGGTGATGTGCGGACTGTAGGTGGCCAGTTCACGGGGCAGCGAGTCGGTGGAGAAGTACCACACCAACAACAGGACCGCGGTGATCACACCGGCCGCGGCCAGGCCCTTGCGGTCCTTGCGCACCTGCCACAGCGCCACGGCCAGCAACGCCACGGCCAGGAGCAGCAGCAGGGCGTGGATGGCCGCGCCTCCGCCCCGCACCTGTAGGGCGTCGGTGTAGCCGAACAGGCCCGCGCCCATGGCCAGCCCGCCCGGCCTCCAGTTGCCGAAGATCATCGCGGCCAGGCCGATGTAGCCGCGACCGCCGGTCTGCCCCTCCTGGTAGATGTGCGAGGCCACGGTGGCCAGGAACACACCGCCCATCCCGGCCAGGCCTCCGGAGACGATGACCGCGACGTACTTGAGGCTGTACACCGGCACTCCGAGGGACTCGGAGGCGTCGGGGTTCTCACCGACCGAACGCAACCGCAGACCGAAGGAGGTCCGCCACAGCACCAGGTAGGTCAGCGGGATCATCATGATGGCGATGAAGGTGAGCGCCGACATGCGCATGGTCAGGCCGACGATGAGCGAGGCCACGTCACTGAGCAGGAAGATCCCGCTGTCCATGACCGGAGCGAACAGGTCGGCGACGAAGGGCAGGCCCACGTCGGGGAACGAGGGGGCCTTGGGCGACTGGGCCGCGCCCGCGCCGGGGACGTCGGAGTAGACCAGGATCGACAGGTAGCGCATCGCACCGAGCATGAGGATGTTGATCGCCACGCCGGAGACGATGTGGTCCACCGCGAAGGTCACCGTGGCCACCGCGTGGATCAGCCCGCCCGCCATACCGGCGAGCACGCCCGCCAGCAGACCCAGCCACGGGTTGTCCGTGGACCAGGCGAAGTAGGCACCGAACCAGGTGCCCAGGATCATCATGCCTTCCAGGCCGATGTTGATGATGCCCGCGCGTTCGGCCCACAGTCCTCCCATGGCGGCCAGGCCGATGGGCACCGCGAAGATCAGGGTGGTGCGAATCGTGCCCGCGTCGGTGAGCATGTCGTGCCCGGTGACGGCCCGCAGGCCCGCCAGGGACACCAGCACCGCCCCGAACAGGGTGAGGAAGCGCCAACGCGCCCATCCTCTGGGCCGCAGCGGCGGCTTGGCCACCGGCTGCATCACGTTGATCTCCTGACTCACTGCGCCTCCCCTCCGCGCTTGCCGTCGGACTCGGGGGCGGTGTCGTCCCCGCCTTCGGCGATGGTGCCCTCGGAGGCCGAGGGGACGGTCTGTGGGTCCTTCCCGGCGGTGGTGCCGAGTTGCTTGCCGATCTGCTGCTGTTGGTAACGGCGACCCCAGCGGTGCACGACCTCGTAGACCACCACGACGGTGAGCACGATGGTCGCCTGCGAGATGACCGCGATCTCCTGCGGGATGCCGTCGAAGGGCAGGATGCCCGACGCCTGACTCAGGAAGGCCCAGAACAGGGAGGCGAAGACGATGCCCACCGGGTGGTTGCGTCCCAGCAGGGCGATGGCGATGCCGATGAAGCCGATTCCGGTCGGGAAGTCCAGCGCGTAGTAGTGGGAGCTGCCCAACAGCTGAGGCAGCCCCACCAGGCCGGCGACCATGCCCGAGAAGAGCATGGACAGGAACACCATCTTCTTGACGTTCACACCGCTGGCCTCGGCCGCGGTCTGCGACTGGCCGGTGGCCCGCAGTTCGAAGCCGAAGCGGCTGCGGTTGAGCATCACCCAGTAGCCGATGCCCACGGCCACGGCCAGGAAGACGAAACCGAAGATCTTCTGGTCGGAGCCGAGGAAGGTCGCCGGAATGCCCGGCACCCACGACGACTCGGGCATCGGCGGGGTACCGATGTTGTTGGTGCTGATCTCCACCGCCAGCCGGTCGGTGCTCAGCAGGTAGGCGGTGATGCCGGTGGCGATCGCGTTGAGCATGATCGTGGAGATCACCTCGGACACGCCCCGGGCCACCTTGAGATATCCGGCGATACCTGCCCACATCCCGCCCACGGCCACGGCGGTGACGACGATGAGGATCTGGCTGAGCACGGGGGGCAGCATGACGTAGCCGCCCACGGCCGCGGCCAACAGTGCGGCGAGCCGGTACTGTCCGTCCACACCGATGTTGAACAGCTTCATCTTGAAGCCGATCGCCACGGCGACGGCGGCCAGGTAGTACGTGGTGCCGTCGTTGACGATCCGCACCAGGCTGTCGGGCCTGCTGCCGTACTCCAGCATGCGTTCGAACGTGGCCAGCGGGGGGATGCCGCTGAAGTGCAGCACGGCGGCGGTGACCACGATGGCCAGGATTCCGGCGGCGAGCACCGCCGCGAAGGACAGCGCGAGCATCGCCGAGAGCCGGTGGAAGAGCACGAACGCCAGGACCGAGCCGAGCAGGGCGCCCAGCGCGGCGGCGACCGGCTCCACCAGGGACAGGTCCAGGAACCAGGCGGTCAGCAGACCCGCGAGCACCGACAGCACCAGGGCGGTCGGCACCACGAGGGTCTCGTGCAGGACCGTGCCCTCCTCGCGGGCCCCGCCCGCACCGGCGCGGCGCTCGTCGGGCACCAGGGGCCCGCTCCAGACCACCAGGGCGAAGGCCGCCGCCACACCGATGATCAGCGCCACCCACCACAGCAGCGCCATGTCCAGGGCGACGGTCAGCACGGTGCCGAGGACGGCCGCGGCGGCCAGTGCCCCGGGGGCGGGCACGGTCATGTTCGGACGGGGAAGCCTACTCATGCGCTCCGCCCTCACCTTCGGTACTCGCGTCGTCCCCGCCCAGTCCGGCCCCGGTCATGGCCGAGCCCAGCTGTTCGGGGGTGACGGTGGTCGGATCCGCCTGGGCGACCAGACGACCGCGCAGGATCACGTGCAGGGTGTCGGACATGCCGATCAGTTCGTCCAGGTCGGCGGAGATCAGGAGCACCGCCAGGCCCGCGGCGCGGGCTTCGCGCAACTGCTCCCAGATGGCGGCCTGGGCGCCTACGTCCACACCGCGTGTGGGGTGTGCGGCCACCAGGAAACGCGGGGAACCGCTCATCTCCCGGCCGATGATGAACTTCTGCTGGTTGCCACCGGACAGGGCGTCGGCGATCACGTCGATGTCGGGGGTGCGCACGTCGTACTCGGCCACGATGCGCTCGGAGTCGGCGCGGGCCCCGGCCCTGTCGATCCACGGGCCGCGCACACTGGGCTCCTTGGTCTGGTGACCCAGGATGCGGTTCTCCCACAGAGGGGATTCCAGGAGCACGCCGTGGCGGTGCCGGTCCTCGGGGATGTATCCCACGCCCGCCTCACGGATGCGCAGGGTGGACCAGTCGCTGATGTCCTGACCCTCCAGCAGGAGGCGCCCGGAGACCAGCGGACGCATGCCCATGATGGCCTCGATCAGCTCGGACTGGCCGTTGCCCTCCACGCCGGCGATGCCGACGATCTCACCCCGGTGGATGTCCAGGCCGACCCCGTCCACGACGGTCCGGCCCTCGGAGGAGTGCACGGTGACCCCGTCGAGGGAGAGGACGACGTGGTCGGTGACGGTGGACTCGCGCAACTCGGGCACGGGAAGCTCACCGCCGACCATCAGGGTGGCCAGCTCCCGGGCGGTGGTGGTGCCCGGGTCCGCGGTGGCCACGGTGGTGCCGCGGCGGATGACGGTGATCTCGTCGGCGACGGAGAGCACCTCGTCCAACTTGTGGGAGATGAAGATGACGGTCAGACCCTCGCGCTTGAGTTCGCGCAGGTTGTCGAAGAGTTCGTCGACCTCCTGCGGGACCAGGACCGCGGTGGGCTCGTCCAGGATGATGGTCCGCGCGCCGCGGTAGAGCACCTTGAGGATCTCCACGCGCTGGCGCTCGCCCACGCCCAGGTCCTCCATCAGTCGGTCGGGGTCGACCCCCAGGCCGTACTGGTCGGACAGCTCTCGGATCTTGGCCCGGGCTCGGCCTCCGATGCCGAAGCGGCGCTCCGCCCCCAGGACGACGTTCTCCAGGACGGTGAGGTTGTCGGCGAGCATGAAGTGCTGGTGCACCATGCCGATGCCGTGTCGGATGGCGTCGGAGGGCGAGCCGAAGCGCACCTCCTGGCCCTTGACGTGGATGTGTCCCTCGTCCGGCTTGTGCATGCCGTACAGGGTCTTCATGAGCGTGGACTTGCCCGCGCCGTTCTCGCCGACGATGGCGTGCACGGTACCGGAGGCCACGGTGATGTCGATGTCGTGGTTGGCCACGACTCCGGGAAAACGCTTGGTGATCCCGCGCAGCTCGACGGCGGGAGGCTCGGGTGCCCCACCGCCCGATGGCGTGCTGCTCATCTGTCTCCTTGTGAACTTGCGGCGCGGTGCGGGCCGGCGGGGCCGGGTCACGGCCGCCGCGGAACGCCCCCGCCGCCTGAGGGCAGCCGAGGCGGCACCGGGCCGGGGTTCACCGGCTCGGTGCCGCCCGTGGGCGTGGCCGCCGCGGATCACCTCCGTGGCGGCCACGCCGTGACGAGGTCACGGCTCGGACGGGACCTCGATCTCGCCGTCGATGATCTGCTGCTTGATCTCGTCCAGCTGATCCTGGATCGGGCCGATGGCCTCCGCGTTGGACAGCGTGTAGTCCACACCGCCGTCGGCCAGCTCGAAGCGCTGGATGCCACCCTCGACATCACCCTCGGTGGCGGCCTGGATCAGCTCGAACACGGCCACGTCCACCTGCTTGATGGCGGAGGTGAGCACGTAGGGCTTCTGCTCCTCGTCGGCGTTCTCGTACTGGTCGCTGTCGACGCCGATGAAGGTGAAGTCGTTGGCCACGGCCGACTCCAGGACACCGTTGCCCGAGGCTCCGGCGGCGTGGTAGATCACGTCCGCGCCACGGTCGTACTGGGCCTGGGCGAGTTCGCGGCCCTTGGCCGGGTCGCTGAATCCGCTGAAGTCCGGTGGCTGGCTGAGGTAGTCGACCTCGACGTTGATGTTCTCGTCGACGTGCGCGACACCGGCGACGTACCCGGCCTCGAACTTGTTGATCAGCGGGGTCTCGACACCACCGATGAAGCCGACGTGGTCCTCCTCGGTGGTCAGCGCCGCGGCGGCACCGGCCAGGAAGGAGGCCTGCTCCTCGGCGAAGACCAGGCTCGTGACGTTGTCGATCTCGGGGATCTCGGAGTCCACGATCGCGAAGTCCACGTCCGGGTACTCGGGAGCGACCGCCTGGATGGCGCCGTCGTAGGCGAACCCGACGGCGATGACGACGTCGTAGCCCTCCTCGGCCATCATGGCCAGGCGCTCCTCCTTGGCGGAGTCGGCCTCCCCGTCGGTGGGCTCGAAGTCGGTGGTCTCGACGCCGAGCTCCTCCGCGGCCTGCTCCAGACCACGGTAGGCCGAGTCGTTGAAGGAGCGGTCACCACGACCGCCGACGTCGTAGGCCAGACCGACCTTCACCTCGGAGGCCGAATCCTCGCCGCCGCCCCCGGCGCCTTCCTCACCCGCGTTGTCACACGCGGTGAGGGCGAGCGCACCGGCCGCCGCGATCGCGGCGAACCTGACTGCGTTACTGCGCTTCACTTCTCACTCCCCTTACGCCCTCTCAGCGGTCAGCATTCGCGTGTGACCGAACTGAGTTCTGCAGCCGGACGATATCTGTTGGTCGAAACCACATCGAACTCACGGGCGGAGTTGTTATGAAGGCGAGAGCGTAGCGACATGGGCTCTTACTCGGGAGTCGCCCGGCACACACCGAATGTGGTCGAGATGGCTCGCTCATTGTGCCCTGCGTCTCTCCGTTCTCCCTCCCCACACGGCATTATCACGTTCGGCTTCTGATCCTTCACCCACGGCGACAAGCGCACATGGGGGCATCCCGGTCTAGACCGGCTTGACCACCCCGGGCTCCACGGGCGTGCCCGAAGATCCGCCTCGGTCGGTGAGGAAGTCGAGCACGGCCTGTTTGAAGGCCTTGGAGGAGACGGCGTTGGCGTGGTCGCGGCGGGGGATCTCCACGTACTCGCCACCACAGCGCTCGGCGAGCTCGGCGGCACCCCTGGCCAGCGCGTCCCGCTCACCGGAGACCAGCAGCACGGGCGACCCCGAGAGCGGGGGGTCGGGCTCGAAGGGCCGTGCGGCCTGCCCCCGCGCGCAGGCGGCCAGTGCGGCGGCGTCGTTGCCGGGCAGGGCCGCGACCGTGCGGTAGACCACGTCGAAGGCGGTGTCCCCCGAACCGGGGTCCGCCAGGTCCGTTCCCTCGAAAGCGTTCTTCGGGCCGAAGCCGCCGAGGACCACGCGTCCGACGCGGTCGGGTTCGCTCCGCGCCAGTTCCCAGGCAAGACGCGAACCCATGGAGTAACCGACCACGTCGACCCGCTCCACGCCCGACTCGTCGAGCATGGCGACGAGGTCGGCGACGAAGTGTTCGGGCAGGTACGCGTCGCTTTCCCGTGGTTTGTCACTGGCGCCGTGCCCACGCAGGTCCGGGCCGATCACCCGCAGGCCGGCCGACTCCAGGGCCTGTGTCCATCCGGTGGCGCGCCAATTCATATCGAAGTCGGTTCCGAAACCGTGCAGCAATAGCACGGGAACCGTGTTCTCCGGTGTCTGCGCGGGAGCATCGAAATAGCGCATCGTCACACCGTCGGCAAGATTCACGGACATGAAACCCCTATCCCTGTCACTGTGGAATGCTTTGTGATCACCAAAGGCCCGTTCAGAGGTTTCTCCCAAAGCCGAAAGACAATGGACTTCGGCTTTTGTCTCTTCCTCCGAGCGGGCCTTCGGTGAGCGGCCCCCGTCAGTCCGTCGGAGGCTTGAGGCGCACCCGACGTGCGGGACGGGCCTCCTCGGTGGGCACCCGGCCGACGATGCCCGCCTGGGGCGCGTCGTCGGAGGTCTCCACCGTGAAGGTCACCAGAGGCTCGCCCACGGGTACGACCTGGTCCTCCTCGGCGTGCAGTTCGGCGACACGGCCGGCCTGGGGCGAGGGAATGACCACCGCGGACTTGGTGGTCTCCACCTCCACCAACGGCGCGTTACGCTCGATCACGTCCCCCACGGCGACCTGCCATTCCAGGACGGTGGCCTCGACCAGGCCTTCTCCCAGGTCGGGGAGGGTGAAGGTGATGTTCTCCTG
This sequence comes from Nocardiopsis sp. ATB16-24, assembly GCF_030271535.1. Classification (GTDB taxonomy): domain Bacteria; phylum Actinomycetota; class Actinomycetes; order Streptosporangiales; family Streptosporangiaceae; genus Nocardiopsis. The sequence continues at coordinate 214,763 of NZ_JASCXJ010000001.1, forward strand.
TGCCATGTCTTCCTAGTACTCCAGGGTCCGCTGCACCGCGAGCAGGACGCGGTCGATGGTCGGCAGGTACTGCGGCTCCAAGGGACCCGCGGGATAGGGGACGTCGAAGCCGGTGACGCGCTGGACCGGGGCGGCCAGATCGCCGAAGCAGTTCTCCGTGACGAGGGCGGAGACCTCCGCCCCCAGCCCCGCGGTCAGCGGCGCCTCGTGCACGACGACGGCGCGCTTGGTCCGCGAGACCGACTCGGCCAGGCCCGCGGTGTCGATGGGCTTGAGCCAGCGCAGGTCCACCACCTCCAGCTCGACGCCGTCCTCGGCCGCCAGCTCGGCCACCCGCACACACCGCTGCACCATGGCGCCCCAGGCGATGAGTGTGGCGTGACGTCCGGGACGCACGACGCGGCTGGCGCCGATGGGGCTGCTGGGTTCGCGCAGTCGTACGGGCCTACGGTCCCAGTAACGGGACTTGGGCTCCATGTAGACGACCGGATCGTCGGAGCGCACCGCCTGTAGCAGAAGGCCGTAGGCCTCCTCGGGGTCGGAGGGCACCGCGACCTTGAGGCCCGGGGTGTGCGCGAAGAGCGCCTCCAGGCTCTCGCCGTGGTGCTCGGGCGCCTGGATCCCTCCGAAGGAGGGCAGACGCAGGGTGATCGGCATGGGCGCCGCGCCTCGGGTGCGGTAGTTCATGCGTGCCACCTGGTTGACGATCTGGTCGATCGCGGGATAGGCGAAACCGTCGAACTGCAACTCGGGGACGGGCCTCCAGCCGTTCATGGCCAGGCCGACCGCCATGCCCATGATCGCCGACTCGGCCAGCGGGGTGTCGAAGACGCGCTTGTCGCCGAACTCCTTCTGAAGACCGTCGGTGACCCGGAAGACCCCGCCCAGGGCACCGACGTCCTCACCGAAGACGAGCACGTCGGGGTCCTCGGCCAGCAGCTCGCGCAGGGCGCGGTTGATGGCCTGCTGCATGGAGAGCTCGACCACCGGGACGTCGGTGGTGGTGGCGGTGCGTTCGATCAGCTCTGTCACAGCTCGACCTCTTCCTGCCAGGTGCGGTGCTGCCGGGTCAGCTCCTCGGTGGTCTCCCGGTAGACGTGGGCGAACAGTTGCGACCCGTCGGGCTCGGGTGCGGTGGCCACACCGTCGCGGATGCGCTCGGCCTCCCGTCGGGCCTGGGCGTCGACCTCGGCGAGCCGGGCCTCGTCGGTGTGTCCGGCGGCCAGCATGGCCTCGCGCAACAGGCGGAGGGGGTCACGGTCACGCCAGCGCAGGGTCTCGGTCTCGTCCCTGTAGCGGCCGGGGTCGTCGGAGGTGGAGTGGGGCTCGACCCGGTAGGTGAGCGCCTCGATGAGGGTGGGGCCCTCTCCTCTCCGGGCTCGGGCGACGGCCTCGGTGGTGGCCTGGTGGACGGCACCCGCGTCGTTGCCGTCCACCAGGACTCCGGGCATGCCGTAGCCCGCGGCCCGTGCCGAGATCGAGCCGCCGGCGATCTGGCGGTCGTTGGGCACCGACAGCGCCCACTGGTTGTTCTGACAGAAGAAGACCACGGGTGCGCCGAAGACCCCGGCGAAGTTCATCGCCTCATGGACGTCGCCCTCGGAGCTCGCGCCGTCCCCGAAGTAGGCCAGGGCGACCCCGTCGTCGCCACGCAGACGCTCGCCCACGGCCCATCCCACCGCGTGCGGCACGGGGCCGCCGACCACGGCGTTGATGGCTCCGAACCGGGAGGCCATGACGTCGTAGAGACCGCCGTGCCACAGGGCGCGGTGGGTGGCCATGTAGCCGACCATCTCCACGCCGTAGGCCAGGGCCGAGGCCATCTCGCGGTACGTGGGGAAGACGAAGTCGCGCGTGGGGTCCAGCGCCGAGGCGCTGGCCACCTGGGCGGCCTCCTGTCCACGCACCGACACGTAGGCGGGGAAGACTCCCTGGCGTTGCAGGGCGATGGCCTCGGTGTCCAGGTCGCGCGCGGTCCTCATGTCGCGGTAGAGCGCGCGGGTGAGCTCGGGTGGCAGGTGGTCCACGGTGATCGTGTCCCGGCCCGCCGACTCGCGGGTTGTCATGTCGAGCGGCTCCCAACGTGGCCCTGGCGCGTGTGGGGTGACGCGGATCGGGCTCTGGATGGTTACTGTCCTGCCATGATTCTCTGGAATGTTCGACACTTACGCTAGATATAGGCGAATACTTGATACGTATGAGAACCAAACAGCCAGAACGACCCTTATTCGTCTAAGACTGAGCCCGCCCTACCCATGAAAACGACACACAGCTCTATACACCGCGAAACACCACCGACCTCCTGTCCTGAGAGCCGCGCACGCCCGCTCGCCGCCTCCACGTCCACGGCACCCCGGGACCACGGGTACGGATCTCGGCCGCACACGACCTTCAACACTCGGGGGTCACGTGGGACGGGAGTCGACCATCTCGTCGAAGAAAACACGTGAATCCACGACATTTGAGAGCTGAACCAGCTCTCTGGAAAGAAGTTCTGCCGTGTTCCGGAGAGCTCGGTGTAGTTACCACCCAGTCGGGGAAACCACCAACCCATCGGCTGCGTCGACCATGGGTACAGTCGGACACCCCGACGCGCCCTCTGTCCACCGGCCCCAGGGGCCCACCCCCCACGACCCCCTCGGTCCCCCACACGGTGACCGGACCATCGGTCTCGCCGACTGAGACCCGGATGGACGAGAACGACGTTTACCTGGTACTTCGTTAGCCCCGGCGATCAACAACGACGCAAGGGGCTCCCCCTTGAACAAGAGCACACGAGGAGCACGCAATGGCCATGGGCGACCAGCGTAGGAACGGCCGGCGGCCGGACACGACCGACCAGACGATCCTGAGCGCCCTAGCCAAGGACGCGCGAACCGGGATCACCGAGATCGCCGCGCTCGCCAACGTCTCCCGGGCGACGGCCTACAACCGGATCAAGCGGCTCACCGACGAGGGCGTCATCCGCGGCTACTCCGTGGTCACCGACCACTCCAAGATGGGGTTGGGCGTCACCGCGCTCGTCCTCATCTCGGGTAGTCAGCCGGACTGGCGTGCCAACCGGGAGATCCTGTCCTCCTACCCCGAGATCGAGTACTGCTGGTACGTCGTGGGCTCGGCGGACATCGTCCTGCTCGTCCGCGTCGCCAACACCAACCAGCTACGCGACCTGATCCTGACCCGGTTGCAGTCCCTTCCCGGTGTGACGTCCACCCAGACGCTCACCGTCATCGACGAGGTCGTACACCGGCCCGTCGTGGAACCGCCCGAGAGCGGCTGAGACCCCTCAGCCGCCGACCTTTCTCGCGACCGAGGCCACCAGCTCGGCGAGCAGTTCCGAGCCCCGTGCGCGGGTGGCCGCGACGTCGCCGTCCACGTCCATCACCACCTCGACATAGGCCTTCAGCTTGGGCTCGGTCCCCGAGGGCCGCAGCGTCACACGTCCCCTGCCCTCCAACCGGAAGCGCAGGGCGTCCGTCGGCGGCAGACCCGCGTGTCCGACGGAGAAGTCGTCGACCCCGGTCACCTCCCAGGGTCCGAACGCGGCGGGCGGTTCGGCGCGCAACCGCCGCATCGCCGCGGAGATCACCGCGGTGTCCTCCACCCGTACCGACAGCTGGTCGCTCAGGTGCAGACCGTAGCGGCGCGCCTGGTCGTCGAGCAGGTCGAGCAGGGTCCGCCCCTCCCGTTTGGCGTGGGCCGCGAGCGCCGAGGCCACGAGGGCCGCGCTGATCCCGTCCTTGTCCGAGACGGGACGGCCGTCGTCGCCTCCCACGCAGTAACCCAACGCCTCCTCGAACGCGAACACCCGCCGCAGGCCGGGTCCGCCCGCGCGTGCCAGCCACTTGAAACCCGTGAGGGTCTCCTCGTAACGCACACCCCGGTCCCGGGCGATCTTGCCGAGCAGACCGGAGGAGACGATGGAGGTCGCCACCACCCGGTCGGGGCCGCTGGTGTGGTCCAGGACGTACTCGGCGAGCAGCCCGCCCACCTCGTCGCCCGTGAGCAGACCGTGCCCGGGAACCGCGAGCGCGAGACGGTCGGCGTCCGGGTCGTTGGCGATCACCAGGTCGGTGCCGTCGACGGTGCCGGTCGCCAGCGCCATGTCCATGGCGCCGGGTTCCTCCGGGTTGGGAAAGTCCACCGTCGGGAAGTCGGGGTCGGGCTCGAACTGGGCGGCGACCACCGAGGGGCGGGGGAAGCCGGCCCGTTCCATGGCCTCCAGCAGTACACGGCCGCCCACACCGTGCATGGCGGTGTAGGTGGTGGTCAGATCCCGGTCCTCGCCCGGGACCAGGGCGGTGACCGCCTCCAGGTAGCGGTTCACGATCTCCTCGCCCAGAACGGTCCAGTCACGGCCCAGGGGCAGGTCGCCGACCGGACCGACCGTGTCGATGGCCGCGGAGATCTCCGTGTCGGACGGAGAGATGATCTGGCTGCCCGCGTCGGCCTCGTCCTCGACCTTGGAGACCCCCGCGTAGACCTTGTAACCGTTGTCCTGAGGAGGGTTGTGGCTGGCGGTGACCATGATCCCGGCGTCAGCGCCCAGTTCCCGCACGGCGAAGGCCAGGACCGGGGTGGGCAGGGGCCTCGGCATGAGGGACACGCGGTGTCCCGCCCCGGTGAGGACGGCGGCGCTGTCACGGGCGAAGTCCGCCGACCGGTGCCGAGCGTCGTAGCCGATCACCACGTGCCCGGGCCCCTCGCCGAGCCAGGCGGCGATCCCCGCCGCCGCACGCATGACCACCACACGGTTCATGCGATTGGGTCCGGCCCCCAGCGCACCGCGCAGTCCGGCGGTGCCGAACTCCAGGCGTGCGCCGAAGCGGTCGGCCAGGTCGGCCAGGGCCTCGGCCCCGCCCCGCTCGGCGCGTTCCACCAGGGCCGACAGTTCCGCGCGGGTCCGGGGGTCGGGATCCTGGGCGAGCCACTGCTCGGCCTGGGCGATGACGGTCATCGACTGTTCCCCTCAGAGCGCGGTGACGATATCGGCGAGCAGGCGTCCGACGGTGTCGGAGGCCGCCCGTCCCGTGGCCAGGACGTCCTCGTGGTCGAGGTTGGCGTCCTGGAGTCCGGCGGCGATGTTGGTGACCAGGGACAGTCCCAGGACACGGGCGCCCGCGGCCCGGGCCGCGATGGCCTCCAGCACGGTGGACATGCCCACCAGGTCGGCGCCCATCGCACTGAGCATGCGGATCTCGGCGGGGGTCTCGAAGTGCGGCCCCGGCATGGCCGCGTACACGCCCTCGGGCAGGGTGGGGTCGACGGAACGGGCCAGTTCGCGCAGTCCGGGATCGTAGGTCTCGCTGAGGTCGACGAAGGCGGGGCCGGTCAGCGGAGAGCGCGCGGTCATGTTGAGGTGGTCGGAGATGACCACCGGTGAGCCGACGGAGTAGGCGGGGTTGATACCGCCCGCGGCGTTGGTCAGCACGACCGTCCCGACCCCGGCCGCCACGGCGGTGCGAACGCCGTGCACGACGGCGTCGGTGCCGTGGCCCTCGTACAGGTGCGTGCGGCCCAGGAAGGCGAGCACGTTCCGCTCCCCGACCCTGATGCCGCGCAGGGTTCCGCTGTGTCCCTCCACCGAGGGCGGTACGAAGCCCGGCAGGTCGGAGAAGGGCACCTCGTGCCCGGCCTCACCGAGCAGATCGGCCGCGGAGGCCCATCCCGATCCCATGACCAGGGCGACGTCGTAGGTGTCCACACCGGTGCGTGAGCGCAGTTCGGCGGCGGCCTCCTCGGCGGCGGCCTGGGGTGTGCCAGTCACAGTGCGATACTCCGTTCGTTGGTGCCCGGTGCTCTGACCGGGAACGTTGTGGACCTGACGGGCGGGGTCCTGCCGGCAGGACCCCGCCCCTGGAGCCCGTCTGCGGCTCCCAGAGGACGGGAGCGCCACCATGGGGTGTGCCCGGGAGGGTCTTGGCTCCCACCCTCCTGGACGGTGCCCCCGCAGGACTCCGGTCTCTTCGCCCACCCGGCGCGACCCTCGGCGTCCGAGCCCGGGCGGCGGACCGTACCCGACCGCGGCACGTCTAGGGAGTGTTTTTTAGAAGGCTTTCGGGTCAGCGAGCGGCCGTCCAGGCAATCTCTCGCAAGACGATGTGCGAAGTTCAGCCTGGTTGTGCTTCACGAGCGCAGAGGCGTAGCGAGAGGCAGCCTGGTGGACGCGAGCCCGGAATGATGCAAAAAACACTCCCTAGGTCCCGATGGGGTGCCAGACCGTCTTGGTCTCGAGGAAGGGGGTCATGCGGGAGGTGCCCGGGTCGGGGTCGAGCCAGGCCTCCTCGCCCCCGTCGGCCTCGGGCGTGGGACGCAGGACCCGGGTGAGCGTGGCGGCGGCGGCCTTCTCGAACTCCACGGCCGCCTCCCCCGCACCGGTCAGATCCAGAGCGTCGACGTCGGCGTGCGCGGCCAGATGGGGCCCCAGCTCGGGCACCCGGCCGGTGAGCAGGTTGACCACCCCTCCGGGCAGGTCGGAGGTGGCCAGCACCTCGGCCAGGTCGATCGCGGCCAAGGGCGCCTTCTCGGAGGCGACCACCACGGTGGTGTTGCCCGTGGCGATCACCGGTGCGATCACGCTGGTCAGACCGAGCAGTGGCGCGTTCGGGGGAGCGAAGACCACGACCACTCCGGTGGGTTCGGGAGCCGAGTGGTTGTAGTAGGGGCCCGCCACCGGGTTGGCTCCGCCGATCACCTGGGCCACCTTGTCGGTCCAGCCCGCGTAGTACACCCAGCGGTCGATCGCCGCGGAGACCACGCGGTCGGCCTCATCGGCGGACAGTCCTTGGGCGGCGACGGCCTGGGCCGCGAACTGGTCGCGCCGGCCCTCCATCATCTCGGCGACGCGGTACAGGATCTGGCCGCGGTTGTAGGCGGTGCGCGCCGACCAGCCGCCGAAGGCCTTGCGGGCGGTCGCCACGGCGTCGCGGGCGTCCTTGCGGGAGGCGAGCGCGGCGTTGGCCAGGTGCCGGCCGTCGGCAGAGGTCACGGGATAGCTCCTGCCCGACTCGGAGCGGGGGAAGGCCCCGCCCAGGTAGAGCTTGTAGGTCTTGCGGACCGCCAGGCGCACGGGTGCGGCGCCCTCGCCGGTCGCCCTGGTCGCCGCCCTGGTGGCCTTTCCGGTGTCGCGCCGCTCAGCCAAGGTAGGCCTCCAATCCGTGTCGCCCGCCCTCGCGGCCGTATCCCGACTCCTTGTAGCCGCCGAAGGGGCTGGTCGGGTCGAACTTGTTGAACGTGTTGGACCAGACCACCCCGGCGCGCAGGCGCTCGGCGGTCCAGAGCATGCGCGAGCCCTTCTCGGTCCACACGCCCGCGGACAGACCGTAGGGGGTGTTGTTGGCCTTGGCCACGGCCTCTTCCGGGGTCCGGAAGGTCAGGACCGAGAGCACGGGACCGAAGATCTCCTCGCGTGCCACCCGGTGGGCCTGACTGACACCGGTCAGGATCGTGGGCGCGAACCAGTAACCGCTCCCGGGCAGGTCGCAGACGGGCGACCAGCGCTCCGCGCCTTCGGCCTCGCCGGTGTCGGTGAGCTCGCGGATGCGTTCCAGCTGTTCGGCGGAGTTGATGGCGCCGATGTCGGTGTTCTTGTCCAGGGGGTCCCCGAGGCGCAGCCGGGAGATACGGGTCTTGAGCAGGGGCAGCAGCTCCTCGGCGATCGACTCCTGCACCAGCAGTCGGGAGCCGGCGCAGCACACGTGCCCCTGGTTGAAGAAGATACCGGAGACGATGCCCTCGACCGCCTGGTCGATCGCGGCGTCGTCGTAGACGATGTTGGCCCCCTTGCCGCCCAGTTCCAGGGTCGCCCTCTTGTCGGTGCCCGCGACCGCCCGGGCGATCTGTCGACCCACCTCGGTGGAGCCGGTGAAGGCCACCTTGTCCGTACCGGGGTGCTCCACCAGGGCGCGTCCGGTCTCGCCCGCTCCGGTGAGGATGTTGACCACCCCCGGGGGCAGTTCCGCCTCCTGACAGATCTCCGCGAAGGCGAGCGCGGTGAGCGGGGTGGTCTCGGCCGGCTTGAGGACGACGGTGTTCCCGGTGGCCAGGGCCGGGGCGATCTTCCACGCGAGCATGAGCAGCGGGAAGTTCCACGGAATGACCTGGGCCGCCACTCCGAGGGGGCGCGGATCGGGACCCAGGCCCGCATGGGCGAGCTTGTCGGCCCACCCCGCGTAGTAGAAGAAGTGCGCCGCCACCAGCGGCAGGTCGACGTCGCGGGTCTCCTTGATCGGCTTGCCGTTGTCCATGGACTCCAGCACGGCCAGTTCGCGTGAGCGTTCCTGGAGGATGCGGGCGATGCGGAACAGGTACTTGCCGCGTTCGGCGCCGGGCATCCGGCTCCACACGGTGTCGTAGGCGCGGCGGGCCGCGGTCACCGCCTTGTCCACGTCGGCGGCCCCGGCCACGGCGACCCGGGCGAGTTCGCTCTCATCGGCGGGGTTGACGACGGTGAGGTGCTCGCCGCTCTCCGCCGGCGTGAAGGCGCCGTCGACGAACAGCTCGTAGGTCTCGCGCAGGGTGACGACGGAGCGGGACTCCGGTGCGGGCGCGTACTCGAAGATCACGACGTTTCAGTCCAGCGTGTAGTAGTCGGGGCCCGGGTAGGTGCCGGTGGACAGCCTGGTGCGCTGCATCAGAAGGTCGTTGAGCAGGCTGGAGGCGCCGATGCGGAACAGGGCGGGGGTCAGCCAGTCGGGGCCGACGACTTCGTTGACCAGGACCAGGTTGCGGATGGCGTCCTTGGTGGTGCGGATACCGCCTGCGGGTTTGACTCCCACGCGTCGTCCGGTGGCGGCGTGGTGGTCGCGGACCGCCTCCAGCATGACCAGGGTGACCGGCAGGGTGGCGGCCGGCGAGACCTTGCCCGTGGAGGTCTTGACGAAGTCGGCTCCCGCCCTGATCGCCAGGTGGGAGGCCCGGCGCACGTTGTCGTAGGTGGCCAGTTCGCCGGTCTCCAGGATGACCTTGAGGTGGGCGGCACCGCAGGCCTCCTTGATCGCGACGATCTCCTCGAAGACCTTGAGGTAGTCGCCGGACAGGAAGGCGCCACGGTCGATGACCATGTCGATCTCGCCCGCGCCGTCGGCGACGGCGCGGCGGGTGTCGGCGAGTTTGGCCTCCATGGGCGCGCGGCCGGAGGGGAAGGCGGTGGCCACCGAGGCCACGGCGACACCGGTACCGCGCAGTGCCTCCACGGCGGTGGCGACCATGTCGGGGTAGACGCACACCGCGCCCACGCGGGGCACGGTGCGGTCGGCGGGGTCGGGGCCGACGGCCTTGGCGCACAGGGACCGGACCTTGCCGGGGGTGTCGGCTCCCTCCAGCGTGGTCAGGTCCACCATGCGGATGGCCAGATCGATGGCCTCGGCCTTGGCGGTGGTCTTGATGGACCGGGTGGACAGATCCTGGGCGCGGGCACGCGCACCGACCTCGTCCACTCCCGGGAATCCGTGCAGGAACGCCCGGAGGGAACGGTTGCTCATCGCCTCGGGCGCGAATGCGGTGTGGGGCACGGGCACCTACAGCTCGATCGGATCGTGGGTCACTCCGTCCGCCGGGGCCGGCGGGAACGGTTCGTGTGCGGTGCGGCGTGGGGAGGTGGTCCCCTCGACCGCCAGGCAGTCACCCTAACGCCGGGCGAAGGTGGCGTCAGCATCTGCGCCGACCGCGCCGCCCAAGGTTGGAGAAGCCTCCAAGGGAAGGCGAGGGCCATCCCCGTACTTTCCGCCATACAGAACCCGAGAACGCCAGAGAACAGGCGTTTTCTCCATCTCACGTTCTTCACAGGAGACACCACCGGTCTAGACCGGACCACTCCCCTGCGCGGACCCGTGGGGGTGCCAGACTGGGTCGTGAGGCCGAGGGAGACGGAGGCACGGTGGACGACGGGAGGTCGACCGGACGTCGGGGCCATGGCCCCGACGAGGGCGCCGTCGCCCCCGGCCCGGTACGCCTGGTGCGGTTGGACCGAGAGACCCCGGAGACGATCCTGCTACGGCAGGCCGTGCTGCGGCACCGCCTGCCGCCGGGACAACGCGCACACGCGAAGCCGCCGGTGGCCACCCTGCCCGCGGCCGACGCCGACCCCGCCCGTGTCCCCTTCGCCGTACGCGTCCTCGCCTCGCCCGTGACCGACGCCGCCCAGGCCCGGGCCGTCTGTGCCGGGTTCGGTGTCCTGGACCGGGCCGTACACGCCCGTGACCTGGTCCCCGATCCGGCGCGTGCGGTACTGTTGCGCGCCTTCCACGTCACCACCGCCTGGCAGGGCAGGGGCGTGGGCCGGGCCGCGTGCTCGCCTCCGTCACTGGACCGGCTGGTCGCCGAGGTGGCACCGCACGCCGACACGCTGGTGCTGTGCGTCGACGAGGCCAACCACGCGGCGGCGCGTGTCTACCGGCGCGCCGGATTCTCCTTCACCGGGCACCGCCGTCTGGACGAGGTCGGACGAGCACAATCGGTGATGACCCGCCCCGTGGTCGTGCCCCGTACCGCCCTCGGTCCTTCGTCGTCGGGCGACGACGAGGGACCGGACGTGCCTTCCGACGATCGCGCCCCACACCGTCACCACCGGTCTCCCCACGACCTCCGAGGGGGATGAGCGGGATTCCACGCGACCGGCCTAAGCTGGGGCCATGGCGGAGTTCCGGATCAGCAGCGATGACGAGCGGGTCGATCTGCGCAGGTTGGCGACGGCCCTGATCGAGTCACAGGGGTGGGCTCGCGAGGACGTCGGTGTCTGGGACAACCGTCACGGTGAGGTGATCGTGACCGTGGACGACGCCCTGCTGCACAAGCCCGAGGCCGACCCCCTGCACCGCCCCCGGCACACTCCGCGAGCGGTGCACGAGGCCTGTGAGTCACTGCGTCGCGAGGACGGCTCCCTGCGACGGGTGGATTTTCGCGTGCTGCGCGAGGAGACCGCCCGGTTCTTCTCGGCCGGATGGACGGTCGCCGACGTTCTGCACGCGCTGGCCCACAGGCCCGACGGCGTGCCGTGGCCGAGCGGCCCGGACCACCAGGGCACCGAATGGCTAGGTGTGCGGATGAGGGCCTGGCGGACCCCCGACGGCGACATCCGCCCCTCCAAGTCACAGGAGGCCGCCCAACTGAGGGTGATCAGCAAGGCGGGCCTGCCCATGGACATCGGTCTGCCCGAGGATGCGGAGGTGTCCCAGCGGCCGGTGGCCAGCCCGTCCGTGGCCCGGTCCGCCGCCGACGATGCGCGCCGGCTCATGAGGCAGAACTCCCGGACCACCGTCGACTCCCTGACCCACCGCGACCGCACCTCGGCCCACTTCAGCCGCCGGGACGGCCGGTAGGCCCGTTCCCCCCGGAGGAGGAGCCGGGAAGACCGCCCGCGGCCCTGCGCTCCTCCCACAGGGCGACCGCCGCGGTCGCCGCCTCGCCCAGGGCCGTCTCGGCCGGGCCCCGACCCACGAACCGTCGCCACAGGGTGGCGAAGACCAGGGAACCGAGGATGAACTGCTCCAACAGCCAGGGCTGTTGCCAGTCGATTCCCGAGGCGGAGATGACCACCGCCAGGACCACGATGTGCCCGCTGTAGATCGTCAGCGGCATGCGTCCGACCGAGGTCAGCGGGTAGGTCAGGACACGGAGACGGTCGCACAGGAACATGCACACCACCAACACGACCAGTCCCTGGCCGATCGCCTCGGCGATCTCGAAGGTGGTGCCGGTGTGGGGCGCGCCGGTCGCCAGCCACCACCAGGAGTCGGTGGGCACCTGGCCGGAGACCGACTCCATCTTGTCGGTCACCGCGTAACGCACGTCGTCCACCACCGCCGGGTCGGTGACCATCTCCGGAGGCAGGCCGGTCAGGGCGGGACCGCGCGTCTCCACCAGTCGGTCCAGTCCGCCCAGGGGGTACAGCATCAGCCAGGAGCCCACGTAGCCGAACACGGCCAGGACCAGGCCCGTGGCCGCCAGGCGCCACCGCACCGCTGTGGCGGTCAGGTCCAGGCGACCCACCGCCATCCCCGCGATCACGTAGACCATGAAGGTGATCGCGGGGTAGTAACCGGTCAGGAAGAACTCGGTGAGGGACGTGACCGCGCTCGTGCGGGGGGAGGCCGGGAAGAAGCCGTCTCGCAGCAGGAACGAGAGCGGTGGACCGACCACCGCCAGGACGCCCGCCACCGTCCACAGCATGGCGGGACCGAACCTGGCCAACGGCAGTGCCAGCACGAAGAAGCCCGCGTAGTAGGTGAGGATGACGGCCACCGGGACTCCCAGGAGGTCCAGCACCAGGCCGAGAACACCGATGAGCAGGGCGCGGGTGAGGATGCGCACCGCCGCTCTGCGCAGCGGTTCTCCGCCGACCGGCCGGGTGCGTCCGGTCATGATGGCCAAAGAGACCCCCGCCAGCAGGGCGAAGAGCGCCGAGGAGTTGCCGCGCACCACATCGTGCACCGGCCAGGCGTAGTCCTCGGGCGAGAGCAGGCCCATCGAGTCCACCCCGAGGTGGACGATGAACATCCCGAAGACCGCGAGGGCGCGCGCCGCGTCTATACCGTCGATACGGGTTCCGCGGGCGGGCACGTTCGTGGCCGCGGCGGAGGTGTCGTCTGACTGGTTCTGTGCCACGACCGTCAGGCTATGCCCCCGGGGGCGACCACGCCCGGAACCTCCACCGTGTGGCCGAAGACGGCCACGTACGACGCCGGTTCCCGCGGGCGCGGAACGTCCTTGGCGTCCGCGCCCGCGAGGTCCCCTACCCGTCCTTCAGGGTGCTGAAGTAGTCGAGTGCCTCGGGGTTGGCCAGCGAGTCGCGGCTGGCGACCTTCTCGGGGCTCTCCCCCATGAGGATGCGCTTGACCGGCACCTCCAGGACCTTGCCCGACAGGGTGCGGGGCACGGACCTGATCATGCGGACACGGTCGGGGACGTGTCGGGGAGAGCAGTCGGTGCGGATGCGTCGGGCGATCTCCTTGGGCAGATCGCCCTCCAGGTCGGCGCCCTCGCGTAGCACGGTGAACAGCTCGATCCGGGAGGAGCCGTCGGGCTGGGGGACGTCCACCACGAGGGCGTCGAGGACGTCCTCGATCGCGAGCACGGCGCGGTAGATCTCGCTGGTGCCCATGCGTACCCCACCACGGTTGATGGTGGAGTCGGAGCGTCCGTAGATGACGGCGGTGCCGCGGTCGGTGATCTCGATCCAGTCGCCGTGACGCCAGATGCCCGGGTAGACGGAGAAGTAGCTGTCGTGCAGACGCTCGCCGCTGTCATCGCCCCACAGGAACAGGGGCATGGAGGGGGCGGGCCGGGTGACGACGAGTTCGCCGACCTCGTTGACGAGTTCCTTGCCGTCGGGGTCCCAGGAGGCGACGGCCATGCCGAGGGCACGGGACTGGATCTCGCCCTCGTGGACCGGCAGTGTCGGGGTGCCGCCGACCAGGCAACTGCACACGTCGGTACCACCGGAGGTGGAGAACAGCCACAGGTCCCGGTCGAACTCCTCGTAGACCCAGGAGAAGGCCTCGGGACTGAGCGGGGAGCCGGTGGAGCCGATGGCCTTGAGGGCGGACAGGTCACGGCCCTGACGAGGGTGGACGCCCTCCTTCATGCAGGAGGAGAGGAAGCCTGCGCTGGTGCCGAAGACGGTGACCCCGGCGTCGGCGGCCAGGTCCCACAGCGCGCCCAGGTCGGGCGCGGCGGGACTGCCGTCGTACAGGACGATGGAGGCGTCGGTCAGCAGGACGCTGACCAGGAAGTTCCACATCATCCAACCGGTGGTGGTGAACCAGAAGACCCGGTCGTGCTCCTGGGCGTCCAGGTGCAGGTGGAGGTTCTTGAGCTGTTCGAGGAGGATGCCGCCGTGTCCGTGGACGATGGCCTTGGGCAGACCGGTGGTGCCCGAGGAGTAGAGCACCCACAGGGGGTGGTCGAAGGGGACGGGCGTGAACTCCAGTTCGGCCCCTGCGCCGGACTCCTCCAGCCGCTCCCAGGACAGGGTGCCCTCCAGGGGCCGACCCGGGTGGAGCTGGTCGAGCAGAACGGTGTGCTCGACGGTGGGCAGGGCCGCGCGCAGCTCCTCCACCACCGGGCGGCGGTCGAAGTCCTTGCCTCCGTAGCGGTAGCCGTCCACGGCGAGCAGGACCTTGGGTTCGATCTGCGCGAAGCGGTCGATGACGCTGCGCACCCCGAAGTCCGGGGAGCAGGAGGACCACACGGCCCCCAGGGAGGCCGTGGCGTAGAACGCGGCGACGGTTTCGGGAAGGTTGGGCAGGTAGGCCACCACGCGGTCGCCGGGGCCGACTCCGAGTTCGCGCAGTCCTGCGGCGATGGCGGCGGTGCGCCGGCGCAGCTGTCCCCAGGTCCACCCGTCCAGGGCGCGTAGTTCGGTCGCGTGTTGGATGGCGAGCCGGTCGTCGTCACGGCCCTCGAAGATGTGCTGGGCGTAGTTGAGGGTGGCTCCGGGGAACCACTCCGCACCGGGCATGGTCCGCTCGCCCAGGACCCGCTCGTAGGGCGTCTCGGCGCGGACGCCGTAGTACTCCCAGATCGACTCCCAGAAACCGTCGATGTCGGTGACCGACCAGCGCCACAGGGAGTCGTAGTCGAAGGTTTCGGCCGCGTCCCCTTCGCCGAAGGTCCGGACCCCCTTGTTCCGCTCGGCCCACTGGGCGAACGCGACGATGTTGGAGGAGGCGATCCTCTCCTCGTCGGGCTGCCAGAGCACACGCGGCACGCTGCTCTTCGTCATTGGCCCGCCTTCCCGTTTGCGTGGCTGAGTCTTGCTGTGAGTCCCATCTAACAACACACCAAAAAGCCGGAGGTGCCCCGGCCTCCGGCTAACCGAGTCCGGGACCGAGGAAGATAGCGCAGGTCACAGCCGAGAAGGTTCGGATTGTGGCCGTCCCACCCAGGAAGGTGTCGAAGGAGGTGGGGAGCCCCCATTGACACGGGCATCGAAGGACGAAAGATCCGATGATCGGATGTCCATGTTCCCGGTGTCGCCCCACCGAGCCGAGGTTCGAAGGGGCGACACCGGGCCGCCGCGTCCACCCGGGGTCAGGCTCCACGCAGTACGGCGACGGCCTCCTCCGGGGAGTCGACCACGAGGGAACCCGTCGCCCGGAGCCGCTCGGGGGACATCAGGCCGCTGGTGACCAGGATGGAGTGCGCGCCGGCACCGTGGGCGGCGCGGGCGTCGTCGTCGATGTCGCCGATCAGCACGACCCGGGAGGGGTCGACGTCCTGGTGCTCCAGGTGGCGCAGCAGGTGTTCGGCCTTGGAGTCGTGCTCGGTCTGGAACCGACGACCGTCCACCCGGGTGAAGTGGGGGATCAGGCCTCGTTCCGTGACGAGCGGCACCAGATGGTCGTGGGAGGCCATGGACAGCAGGGACTGGGTGCCCCCGTTCCGGGCCCACTCGTGCAGTACCTCGGGGACGCCCGGTGTCAGCTCGCAGGAGGGCAGGTGGCGCAGGTAGCTGCTGTGGTAGAGCTCCTCGACCCGTTCCCAGTCCTCCTCCAGGGCGCGGCCGAGGAGTTCCTCGTAGCAGGGGAGCAGAGGACGCCGGAAGAAGGAACGCCAGTGGTCCAGTTCCACGGGGTCGCGTCCGAACATCTCGCACACGGCGTTGACCGCCGCGAGGTTGGCGTGGTTGTCGTTGAGGAGGGTGCCGTTCCAGTCCCAGACGATGTGGGTGATCTCGTGTCGGTCGAAAGTCGTCTCAGTCATCAGTCGCACTTTATGCTCACTCTCCCGGACCGGGTACGCGTTCTACGCCACCCTGTCCCCGGGATCGCGCGGTCCCACCGGCCCCTCCCCCGCCCTCGTGCCGCCCGCACCGCCTTCCGCGTGCCCACGCCACCACCGGCGCGGGCGCCGACCGCGCCGCACCGCCCAGACTCCGCCCAACACCATGAGCGGGAACACGACGAGGATGACGACGGGCAGCAGAACGGCGGCCAGAGAGGTCGTGAAGCTGACCACGTCCTCCGCGAGGGAGACCATGGGCGCGGCGCAGCCCGCGGTCACGGTGTTGACGACCGGTCGGGCCAGGGCCTTGGCCACGTGGAAGAGCAGGGCGATGACCACGCCCGCGACGACGGGTCCCCAGGAGACCCCGTCCGGGGCGGAGGCACCGGAGGCGGCGCCGGTGATCTCGGCGAGCTCCACCGTGGAGGCTCCGGCCCCGAAGGTGATGCCGCCGGAGGTGGGCCGCACCACCGTCTGGATCACGTCGTTGACGCTGTCCAACGCGGGCACCTTGTCGGCGGCGAACTCCACCACCAGCAGCACACCGAGGGTCACGAGCGTGACGGGGTGCTCCAACCACTGCCAGGAGGCGCCGAGCGGGAGCAGGTCGGTGAAGCGGGCGATCAGGCCGATCACGAGAAGAGGGATGTAGGCGTTGAGCCCGGCGGCGGAGGACAGGCCCAGACCGGTGAGTGTGGCGACCATGCGTTTCCTTGCGTGCTCCGAGGGGTGGGGGGCGTGCGGTCATCGCCCCGACTCCGATGTACAGATGTCGACGCCCGCGGAGCTCACCTGGTTTCGCCTTCCGATGCCTACTGGGGGTAGTTCCGCACCTCCGAGGCGGGACGGATCTCGGCCTCGTCGGGATCCCGGCCGGCCTCACTGCGGGCCCTGCGCTGTCGGAGCAGGTCCCAGCACTGGTCGAGCGCCTGCTCGATCTGCCTCATGCGTGCGCGCTCACGCTCGTCCACCCCCTCGGGGGTGGAACGCAACGCGTGCTCCTCGTCGATCAGCCCCCGGATGGTGGCCAGGATGTCCTTCTCGGCCTCGTCGGTCATAGCGTCATGTTCACCCGACGTCCGGCCCTTGGGCAAGGACCGCCCTCCGGCGGTTCTTCGCGGCCTCCACCCGATGGGGCCCGGTCGGGTACGCACCTTCGAGGCCCCGCGGCCCCCGGGGTCTGGAGAACTCCTCCCGACGGCCGCTCGGGCGAACGCGCGCGTACCCGCGCGGCACACACCGGCGGAACGCCCTCCTCCTCCCTCCGGGGGATACCGCAAGGGGGTATGGTGACGGCATGCGGGCAGGAACGACACGGAAGCAGGAGCATGGCTGCGACCCACGGTTACAGTAACGACAAGCAGAGTCACATCAACCGGCTGCGCCGTATCGAGGGGCAGATCCGCGGCCTGCAACGCATGGTGGAGTCCGATCAGTACTGCATCGACATCCTGACCCAGACCTCAGCCGCGAACAAGGCGCTACAGTCCTTCGCGCTGTCCATGCTCGACGAACACCTCAAGCACTGCGTGTCCCACGCCGTCGCCAACGGCGGGGCGGAGGCCGACGAGAAGGTGCGTGAGGCCTCCGAGGCGATCGCTCGCCTGGTCCGCTCCTGAGCCATCGGCCATCCGGGCCGGTGGACCGGGACGGCCCGTCCGGCCCGGACGGCTCCTCAGTCCTCTCCGTAGCGCTCCCGTAGGTTCTCCAGCAGGCGCTCGCCCTCACGTCGCGTTCTCTGGGCGTCCAGGTAGTCGACGGCCTCGTTGGCCACGAACGACGACGGTCGCCCCTCGTGGGCGAAGCCCAGCCGCGCGGTGTCGCCGCCGGTGAACCTGCGGATCGCCCAGTTGGCGAGGATGCGCGCCCGAGCGGTCGTGGAGGGCACCGACAACGTGTGGTATCCACGGGTGACGGCCAGGGCGGGCAGACCGCTCAGCTCCATCTGCATGATGCGTGCCAGAGCGTCGTTCCCGCTCAGGTCGACGACCAGGCCCATGTCCCGGTGTCGGAACTCCTTCAGCCGCCGCCCCAGGATGGAGGAGACCACGTTCTCCGCGACCGTCGCCGCCTGGCGACTGGCGTACTGGGCGGTCGGCGGGCAGTAGGCGCTCTCCTCGTGCGCGAGGTTGGGCACCGCCGCCGCGTCACCGAGCGCGAACACGTCGTCGAGACCGGGCACCCGCAGATCCGCCCCCACTTCCAGACGCCCCTTCTGAGTGGGCTTGTCCAAGGTCTCCATCAGCGGGCTGGGAGAGACCCCCGCCGTCCAGATGAGGGTACGGCAGGGCAGCGCGCGTCCATCGGTGAGCACCACCTTGTCCGCGGTCACCTCGCGCACGCTCACCTTGAGCTTGACCTCGATGCCCATGGACCGCAGCAGGTCGAGCGCCTTGCGGCCCAGGCGGTCACCGAGTTCGGGGAGCACCTTGGGCGCGATGTCCACCAGGTGCCAGCGGATGACGGAACGCAGTTCCGGATAGCGCCTGGCCGCCACCTCGCACAGACGCATCAGGGAGGCGGCGGTCTCCACACCGGTGTAACCGCCCCCGACCACGATGAACCGACAGCGCTCCTCACGCTCGATCGGATCGCGGCTGTCGTTGGCCAGTTCCAGTTGTGCGAGCACGTGGTCACGTAGGAGCACCGCCTCGGCCAGTGTCTTGGCCCCGTAGGCGTGTTCGGCCAGACCCGGGATGTCGAAGGCCCGGGTGACCCCTCCGGGAGCCAGGACCAGACGGTCGTAGCGGACCGGGGCGAGTTCCCCGGTGGGCCGGCACACGATGACCACGCGAGACGCGGGGTCCACGCCGATGGCGTGTCCGGGAACGAGCCTGGTCTCCTTGGTGAGCCGGTGGACGGACATGGCCACCGATTGCGGTGTGAGCAGCCCCGAGGCCACCTGGGGCAGCAGCGGACTGTAGAGCATGTAGTCGTGTGGCGCGACGAGGGCGATGTCCGCCATCCCCGTCGGGATACGGCGCTCAAGGTGGCGCACGGTGTGCAGACCACCGAAACCCGCGCCGACCACCACGATCCGAGGCCGAGACATAGACGGCGCTCCTCTCCGTGACGTGGGTCGGGACTGGTACCGCTGGTCGCAGCACTACCCACTTCGACCGCGGCGAATGTCCGGTCCTGCGCGTCCCCGGGCCCCGCTCCCAGACCGTTCTCCGGCTTTGCCCTCCGTTGAACCGCGCATGGAGGTGTCGGTGGACCGTTCCGAAACTCCCGACCGTCGAGGGGTTCGTGACACCGAACACCATGTGTAACAGAATAATAACGGTACGTGTTTCCGCTCGACAGGAAGGGAGTCGTGAACGCGTATGCGTGCGTTCACCAGGATCACCGCCACCATGGTGTTGGCCGCGGGGCTGGCCGTGCCCGGCTCGGGGGCCGCTCTCGCCGCCACCGCCGAGGGCGACGAGCCCGGGGGCCCGCTCCAGGGCATCTTCGGTCTGCTTCTCGGTGATCTGCTGGGCCAGGGCGACACCACCGCCGAGGCCAACCCCGAGGACGACGCCGACCCCGTTCCGGCGGATGTCCCGGGCTCGGCCGGGGCGGAGACCCCGACCACCACCGCCCCGGCGGAGGGGGCACCGACCGAGGAGGCACCGAACGAGGGGGCACCGGCCCAGGAACAGCCCACCGAACAGGCGCCGTCCGAGGGCGCCCCTTCGAGTCCCACGGCCACCGAGGAGGCTCCCGTGGAGGGGTCCCCCACCGCGGGCACGTCGGAGGCCGACGGAGCCCTGCCGTAGGACACGTGTCCGACCAGGAGGACGGGCCGTCCCCGGTGGGCGGCCCGTCCTTCGTCCTGTCGCACGCGGCGTCCGCCCGCCCCGCTCCCCCGCATGAGGAGACCACCCCTCCGGTCGTTCCCGGTCGAGGAGCGGGCCTCAGCTCGACGCCGCCGTGGGGACGGTCAGAGCGGCTCTTCCCATGTCCAGCAGCAGCCGCTCCATCTGTTGGCGTGGTAGTTTCCCCCGGCTGTGCGGGGTGGAGTTGAGCAGCCCGAACACGGCGTGCACCGCGGCCCGCAGAACGTGGAGCGGGGTGTGGGGACGCAGGTGGGCGAGCACCCCCACCCACTGTTCGACGTAGCCGCGTTGCAGACGACGCACACGACGGCGATCGCCGTCGGTGAGGTTGCCCAGTTCCCGGTCGTGCACGGTGATCAGGGCGGGCTCGTCCAACGCGAAGGCGATGTGCCCGCGCAGCAGTTCCTCCAGGGCCTCCTCCGCGTCCCCGGCGCTCTCCACCAGTTCCCGGCCCCGGCGCTCCAGCCGTTCGCTGATGTCCACCAGGACCTCCCCCAGGAGCGCCTGTTTTCCGGAGAAGTGCCGGTACAGGGCGGGCCCGGTGGTGCCGACGGCACGGCCCAGGTCGTCGATGGACACCCCGCGGTAGCCGTGTTCGGCGAACAGATCCGCCGCGGCGCCCAGGATCGCCGTCCGGCGCCGCCCCCTGACCGTCATCGACTCCCCTTCCCTGTGCCCTGGACACCCATGTTAGTAGTCACTAACATCTGGGATGTTAGCGAGCATTAACATCCCTCCACGAGAGGACACCATGAGCAGGGCATCTGTGCTCGACACGGCGGTGGACACCGCCGGGCCCGCGTTCGCCGCCAACGACGCGGCGAACCACGCCCTCGCCCTGGAGCTGCGCGAGCGGATCGCCACCGCGGCCCTGGGCGGCCCGGAGAAGGCCCGGGCACGACACGTCGAACGCGGCAAACTCCTACCGCGTGACCGTGTCGACCTCCTTTTGGACCCCGGCTCCCCCTTCCTGGAGATCGCCCCCCTGGCCGCCTACGGGCTCTACGGTCGGGACGGTCAGGACGCCCCAGGGGCCGGAATGATCGCGGGCGTGGGCCGGATCATGGGGCGGCCGATGGTCGTGGTCGCCAACGACGCCACGGTCAAGGGCGGCAGCTACTACCCCATGACCGTCAAGAAGCACCTGCGCGCCCAGGAGGTGGCTCTGCACAACCGCCTGCCGTGCGTCTACCTCGCCGACTCCGGCGGCGCGTTCCTGCCCATGCAGGACGAGGTCTTCCCCGACCGCGAGCACTTCGGGCGGATCTTCTACAACCAGGCGAACATGTCGAAGCTGGGCATTGCGCAGATCGCGGCGGTACTGGGCTCCTGCACCGCGGGCGGCGCCTACGTGCCGGCGATGAGCGACGAGGCCGTCATCGTCCGCGAACAGGGCACGATCTTCCTCGGCGGCCCTCCCCTGGTCAAGGCCGCCACCGGAGAGGTCGTCAGCGCCGAGGACCTGGGCGGCGGCGACCTGCACTCACGGGTGTCCGGGGTCACCGACCACCTGGCCGACGACGACGCCCACGCCCTGAACATCGTCCGCGACATCGCCGACACCCTGGGTCCGCCCGAGCCCCCCGCGTGGCGGGTCCGTGAACCGCGACCTCCCGTACTGGACCCCGCCGAACTGTACGGCGTGGTGCCCGCCGACACCCGTACCCCCTACGACGTGCGCGAGGTCATCGGGCGTGTGGTGGACGGCAGCGAGTTCACCGAGTTCAAGGCCGAGTACGGCACCACCCTGGTCACCGGGTTCGCGCACATCCACGGCCATCCGGTCGGGATCATCGCCAACAACGGCATCCTGTTCTCCGAGTCCGCGCTCAAGGGCGCCCACTTCATCGAGCTGTGCGACCGCCGTGGTGTGCCTCTGGTGTTCCTACAGAACATCTCCGGGTTCATGGTCGGGCGCGACTACGAGGCGGGCGGCATCGCCAAACACGGCGCCAAGATGGTCACCGCCGTGGCCTGCGCCCGCGTCCCCAAGTTCACCGTGGTCATCGGCGGGTCCTTCGGGGCGGGCAACTACAGCATGTGCGGCCGGGCCTACTCCCCCCGGTTCCTGTGGATGTGGCCGAACGCCCGCATCTCGGTGATGGGCGGTGAGCAGGCCGCCTCGGTGTTGTCCACGGTGCGCCGCGACCAGCTCACCGCGCGGGGCGAGGAGTGGTCGGCCGAGGACGAGGAGAGCTTCAAGGCCCCCATCCGCGACCAGTACGAGGAGCAGGGCAGCCCGTACTACTCCACCGCCCGTCTGTGGGACGACGGTGTGATCGACCCCGTCGACACCCGCGACGTCCTCGCCATGGCCCTGTCCGCCGCCCGCCACGCGCCGCTGGACCCGGTGGGCTACGGCGTCTTCCGGATGTGAGGAACCCTTGACCACGTCACGACCACTGCCCCCCGCGACGGTGCTCGTCGCCAACCGGGGCGAGATCGCGCTGCGGATCCTGCGCACCCTGAACCGCATGGGGATCGGCTCGGTCGCGGTGTACACCGACGCCGACGCCGACTCCCCGCACACCCTGGCCGCCGACCTGGCGCTGCGGGTCGAGTCCTATCTCGACTCCGACGCGATCGTGGCCGCCGCCCTGGAGGGCGGCGCCACCATGGTCCACCCCGGCTACGGCTTCCTCTCCGAGAACGCCGACTTCGCCCGAGCCTGCGCCGATGCCGGACTGGTCTTCATCGGTCCTCCCGCCCCGGCCATCGAGGCGATGGGCGACAAGATCCGCGCCAAGGACACGGTGGCCGCCGCGGGCGTACCCGTCCTGGGCGGATTCACCGAAGAACCCGGCCGACCGCTGAACGACGAGGAGTTGCTCGACGCCGCCGCCGAAACCGGCTACCCCCTGCTCATCAAGCCCTCCGCGGGGGGCGGCGGCAAGGGCATGCGCGCGGTGCACACGGCCGAGGAACTGCTCACCCACGCCGCCGCCGCGCGTCGGGAGGCCCTGGCGGCCTTCGGCGACTCCACCCTGCTCGTGGAACGGCTGGTGCGACGGCCCAGGCACATCGAGGTTCAGGTCCTGGCCGACGCGCAGGGCAACGTCGTCCACTTGGGCGAGCGCGAGTGCAGCCTGCAACGCCGCCACCAGAAGGTGGTGGAGGAGGCTCCCTCCCCTCTGCTCACCGACGCCCAGCGCACGACGATGGGCGAGGCCGCCGTCGCCGCGGCCCGCTCATGCGGGTACGTGGGCGCGGGCACGGTGGAGTTCATCGCCGAGACGGGGACGGACGGCGAACTGTCCTTCTCGTTCCTGGAGATGAACACCCGCCTCCAGGTGGAACACCCCGTCACCGAGGAGGTCGTGGCCCTGCGCGGAAAGCGCGGCATCGACCTGGTCGAACTCCAGGTGCGGGTGGCCCTGGGCGAACCGCTGCCCTTCGCCCAACAGGACGTGTCCTGGCAGGGGCACGCGGTGGAGTCACGGATCTACGCCGAGGACGCCGATCGGGGCTTCCTGCCCACCGGGGGCCCGATCCTGGCGCTGACCGAGCCGGCGGGGGTCCGGGTGGACTCCGGCATCGCCGTGGGCGGCGAGGTCACCTCCTCCTTCGACCCGATGTTGGCCAAGGTGATCACCTGGGGGCCGGACCGCGCCGAGGCACTACGCCGGATGGACGCGGCCCTGGCCGACCACCTGCTGCTGGGGTGCGTCACCAACACCGCGTTCCTGCGCCGCCTGCTGCGCCACCCGCGTGTGGTGTCCGGTGATCTGAGCACCGACCTGATCGAGTCCTCCCCGCCCGAGCCCGCACCGGAGAACGTCCCCGAGCACGTGTACGTGGCGGCGGCCCTGGACCACCAGCTGGACCTGGAGGGACCCGCCCGCGCGGACCGCTTCTCCGTCCCCGACGGGTGGAGGATGGGCGACCCGGCGTGGACGCCATGGCGGCTGCGTGCGCCCCGGCACGACTCCGCCGTCGTGCACGTACGCCGCGACGGCGCGCCCGGGTCGTACCTGGTGCGTCTGGAGGGGCCCGCCTCCGAGGTCTCCTCGGAGGCGGAGCGACCCGTCGCCGCCCACGCCCGTCGCTCCCCCGACGGCTCCCGGCTCACGGTCACCCACGCGGGCCGGACCCGCACCTACACGCGTGCCCACGACGCGGCCACCGCGCACCGGTGGCTGGGGAACGAGGGCACCGCGTGGGTTCTGCACGAGGAGCCCGTCGCCTCCGCTCTGCGCGAGAGCGACGCCGCCGCCGACGGGACCGTGCGCAGCCCCATGCCCGGTACGGTGCTCGCCGTCCCGGTGACGGTGGGGCAGAAGGTGGAGGCGGGCAGCCCGCTCGCCGTCGTCGAGGCCATGAAGATGGAACACTCCGTCACCTCACCCGTCGACGGGACCGTCACGAACGTGGCGGTGCGTCCGGGCGCGTCCGTACCCATGGACGCCGTCCTGGTCACCGTCGAACCCTTCCAGGACGAGAGCGCCGGCACACAGGGCGCGTCCGATCCCGCCACCAGCGAGGAGATCCAGCGATGAACCGTCACCAACTCTCCACCGAGCACGCCGACCTGCGGGCCGCCGTGGAGGAGTTCGCCCGCAGCGAGGTCGCCCCGGTCATCGGCGACTACTACGAGCGGGAGGCCTTCCCGTACGAGATCATCGCCAAGATGGGCCGCATGGGCCTGTTCGGGCTTCCCTTCCCCGAGGAGCACGGGGGGATGGGCGGTGACTACTTCGCGCTGTGCCTGGCGTTGGAGGAGCTGGCACGGGTGGACTCCTCGGTGGCCATCACCCTGGAGGCCGGGGTGTCGCTGGGTGCGATGCCGATCTTCCGGTTCGGCACGGAGGAGCAGAAGAAGACCTACCTGCCCCGGCTGTGTTCGGGCGAGGCCCTGGGGGCGTTCGGCCTGACCGAGCCGGACGGCGGGTCCGACGCGGGCGCCACCAAGACCACCGCCCGGTTGGAGGACGGCCAGTGGGTGATCAACGGAACGAAATCCTTCATCACCAACTCGGGCACGGACATCACCGCCCTGGTGACCGTGACCGCCGTGACCGGCAAGCGTGAGGACGGGCGTCCGGAGATCTCCTCGATCCTGGTCCCCACGGGTACACCGGGGTTCTCGGTGGGCCAGAAGTACTCGAAGGTGGGGTGGAACGCCTCCGACACCAACGAGCTGGTGTTCGAGGACTGCCGGGTCCCCGAGACCAACCTCGTCGGTGAGCGCGGGCGCGGGTACGCACAGTTCCTGCGGATCCTGGACGAGGGGCGCATCGCCATCGCGGCGCTGTCGGTGGGCCTGGCCCAGGGCTGCGTGGACGAGAGCGTGCGCTACGCCCACGAACGGCACGCCTTCGGTAACCCCATCGGGGGTTACCAGGCGATCCAGTTCAAGATCGCCGAGATGGAGGCCCGTGCGCACACCGCGCGGTTGGCCTACTACGACGCGGCCTCACGGATGCTGGCGGGAGAGCCGTTCAAGAAGGAGGCGGCGGTCGCCAAGCTGGTGGCCTCCAACGCCGCCATGGACAACGCGCGTGACGCCACCCAGGTGTTCGGCGGATACGGGTTCATGAACGACTACCCCGTGGGCCGCTTCTACCGCGACGCCAAGATCCTGGAGATCGGCGAGGGCACCAGCGAGGTGCAGAAGATGCTCATCGCGCGCGAACTGGGTCTGCCCGCCTGACCGGAGGGAGGGGTCCCCGGTCGTGCCGCCGGGGACCCTCCCCACCCGAGGCCCCCGTGTGCACTGCCGCGGTACACGAGGACCTTCCACCGCGATGACGCGTCCCCTTCCCGACCGCCGTCCTCCCCCTCGACGTCGGTTTCCGAGCTCGTGGCCGGTTCCGGACACGTTCTCACCCTTCGCGCCCGATCCACCACCCAAGGTTCGCCCTTGGCCGGGAAACCCCTGTGCCGCACGATGCGCAAACGACGGGCGAAGGCGGAGGAGGGACGCGTTCTCCCAGGTGGTGGCCGCGCACGGGGCTCCGTGACGGCCCCGAGTCACACGACCCGGGCGAACGGGACGGGCGTCGTGACCATCCCCTCACCTCCCCGACCCCCTCGGGGCACGATGGTGAGGGGTGACAAGTTTCCGCAATCGGAACAGAATGGGTCCGTAAGGACGGCGTGGACCTCTTGCTTCTGTGCTCCGCGCATGCTGGTCCGTCACGGATCCACGGCCACTCCCACATCCCCCGCCCGGAGGAGACACCGGATGGAAGGCGCCCTGCCCACGATCGCGTTGGTCGCCGTCGTCGTGTCGGCCGGCGCGATCGCGGTCGCCGCGCACTTCCGTAAGGAGCGGGCCGCCGCGTTACGCGGCTGGGCCCGCGCACACGGTTGGACCTACACCGACCACCTTCCGCACCCGCTGGGGGAGAGCACGCTCCCCCGCTCCACCGTCGGCCCGCACTCCCGTAGCCGCCACGTGCTCGCCGGACGCCGTGGCCGGCACCCGGTGATCGCCTTCGAGCAGACGCACACCGTCGGCAGGGGCACGGACAAGGACCGGCGTACCCACAGGATCGTGGCCGTGCGCACCCCCGGTCACAACGCCGAACTGCAAATTCTGCACAGGCGCGACCCGAACGTCTCCGAGGACGCCTTCGGCGACGCCTTTCACGCTACGGGCAGCGATCCGGAGTTCACCGAGGCCGTGCTCGACGGCACGGTCACCACGTGGATGCTGCACGACCCCCGGTCCCGCTCCCTGCCCATACGCTTCAGTGGGGACTACGTCCTGACCTGGGCCGCCATGCGGTTGGACCCCGACCGCGCCCTGACCGCCGCCGACTACCTCATCGACCTCGTGGAACGGATCCCCGTGGACGCCTGGAAGCGGCGTACCTCGGACCTTTGATCCGCCTCACGCCCCGAGCGGAGGCGGATAGGATCCCGCTTGCCCCGTAGCAACAAGGAGTAACACCCTCATGAGCGACCCCAACGCCACCCACCGCATCTCCCGCGCGGAACTGTTCCGCGACGACGACGAGGACACGACCCCCGACCCCAACGCCACCCACCGCATCTCCCGCGCGGAGCTGTTCCGCGACGACGACGAGGACACGAGCAAGGACGAGGGCCGCTGAAGCGGAAAGGAGGCGCCCACCCGATCCCCGGGTGGGCGCCTTCCTCGTCATCTCACATGGTGCCTCGGGCACCGCGTCACCGCGCCGGAGCCGGCCCGGGGTCAGCGCCGCTCGCGGATGGCCTCCACGATCTGGGAGACGGCCTCGTCGACCGGCACACCGTTGTTCTGGGAACCGTCCCTGTAGCGGAAGGACACCGCGTTCTTGCCGATGTCCTCGTCGCCGGCCAGCAGCATGAAGGGCACCTTCTGCTTCTGGGCGTTGCGGATCTTCTTCTGCATGCGGTCGTCTCCGGCGTCCACCTCGACGCGGACGCCCTCGGCGCGCAGCTTGGCGGCGACCTCGCGCAGGTAGGGCACGTGCTCGTCGGCGATCGGGATACCGACCACCTGGACCGGGGACAACCAGGCCGGGAACGCGCCCGCGTAGTGCTCCAGCAGAACGGCGAAGAACCGCTCGATGGAGCCGAACAGGGCGCGGTGGATCATCACCGGGCGTCGGCGTGAACCGTCGGCCGCGGTGTACTCCAGGTCGAACAGCTCGGGCAGGTTGAAGTCCAGCTGGATGGTGGACATCTGCCAGGTACGGCCGATGGCGTCCTTGGCCTGCACGGAGATCTTCGGTCCGTAGAACGCGGCGCCGCCCGGGTCCAGGACCAGTTCCAGGCCCTGCTTCTCCGCGGCCTGGCGCAGGACGGCGGTGGCCTCCTCCCAGACCTCGTCGCCACCGACGTACTTCTCCGGGTCCTTGGTGGACAGTTCCAGGTAGAAGTCCTCCAGGCCGTAGTCGCGCAGCAGGTCGAGCACGAAGGTCAGTAGCGAGTCGAGCTCACCGGCCATCTGCTCCTTGGTGCAGTAGATGTGCGCGTCGTCCTGGGTGAAGCCGCGGGCGCGGGTCAGCCCGTGCACCACACCCGACTTCTCGTACCGGTACACGGTGCCGAACTCGAACAGGCGCAGGGGGAGCTCACGGTAGGAGCGCCCGCGCGCGTCGAAGATCAGGTTGTGCATCGGGCAGTTCATCGGCTTGAGGTAGTAGTCCTGGCCGCCGTCGAGCTGCATCGGGGGGTACATGCCCTCCGCGTACCAGCTCAGGTGCTGGGACTTCTCGAACAGGGTGCTCTTGGTGGCGTGCGGGGTGTAGACGAACTCGTACCCGCTCTCCTCGTGGCGCTTGCGGGAGTAGTCCTCCATCACCCGACGGATGACGCCGCCCTTGGGGTGGAAGACCGCCAGACCGGAACCGATCTCGTCGGGGATGGAGAACAGGTCGAGTTCGGCGCCGAGCTTGCGGTGGTCGCGCTTCTCGGCCTCCTCCAGGAAGGTCAGGTAGGACTTCAGCGAGTCCTTGTCCTCCCACGCGGTGCCATAGATCCGCTGTAGCTGCGGGTTGGTCTCCTTCCCGCGCCAGTAGGCCGCGGCCACGCGCATGAGCTTGAAGGCCGGGATCACCCTGGTGCTGGGCAGGTGCGGCCCACGGCACAGGTCCTTCCAGCACAGCTCTCCGGTACGCGGGTGGATGTTGTCGTAGATGGTCAGCTCGTCGGCGCCGACCTCCACGCCCGCACCCTCGGCGGCCTCCCCGGCCCCGCCCTTGAGGCCGATCAGCTCCAGTTTGTAGGGCTCGGTGGCCAGTTCGGCGCGGGCCTCCTCGTCGGAGACGACCCGACGGTCGAAACGCTGCCCTTGCTTGATGATCTGCTGCATCTTCTTCTCGATGCTCTTCAGGTCGGCGGGGGTGAAGGGCTCGGCGACGTCGAAGTCGTAGTAGAAGCCGTTCTCGATGGGCGGGCCGATGCCCAGCTTGGCCTCGGGGAAGAGCTCCTGCACGGCCTGGGCCAGGACGTGCGCGGTGGAGTGGCGCAGGATCGCCCGACCCTCCTCGGAGTCGATGGTGATCGGCTCGACGGTGTCGCCCTCGCCCAGTTCCCAGAAGAGGTCGCGCGGCTCGCCGTTGACCAGTGCCGCGATGACGGTCCTGCCGTCGGCTTCCAGAGCCTGACCCGCCGTAGTGGTGGCCGCCACCGCACGCTGGGTTCCGGCGAGGGTGATGTGCAGCTCAGGCGCGGCGGACACGGTGACTCCTAGAAAGACGTGGATCGCTGTCGAAGGCGCGGGCGACCGCCCCGTACGGGAGGTCGGGCGTTCGCCTTCGATGCTATCGGCTCCCGGCCGGGCCCGCCCCGCTCAACCCCAGGTCGGCCGGCCCCGCCGTCGGCATGGTCTCCTCGCGGGAGACGGGGATTCGGACTGAGGGCCGGTCATCGGCAAGGCGTCCGAATGAAGAGCAGGAGACAGGGAAGAAGGGGAGGTGGAGGTCTGGTCTGCCCTGGAAAGTCGCCTTTTCAGAAGTCGTCCACAGCTTCGCGAAGGACCATTGCTCCTCGCACCGGGATCAGTGAGAATCAGCAGACGCCCGACGACCGCCCCCAGTCGACCCGAATGCACCCACCCGCTTCGACCGAATACTGTGAGCGCATGTCACCGAGCCCACCTCACGGCCCGCCGGCCCCGGAGACATCCCCTGGTCGCATCACCCGTGTACGCAGGTGGCGGCGGCTCCGGGCGAGACTCCGCCTGTTCCGCAGGCGCATGCACGCCCATCCTGTCCTGCGCCTGCCCTGGCGCCTCGTCGTGGGCGTCGTCGGCACCCTCGTGCTGCTCGCCGGACTCGTGATGATGGTGACCCCCGGGCCCGGTGTGGCCGCGGCGCTCCTGGGGCTGGTGATCCTCAGCACCGAGTTCTGTTGGGCGCGACGGCTGGTACGGCCCGCGCAGATCTGGTTCCACCGCGCGGAGCGGTACGGCGTGCGACTCAAGAACGATCTCCTCCGGCGCTCACGTGAGCGCAGGGCCGCACGACGTCGGCCGCCGACCTCCGAGTAGACCGGGCAGGCCGCGGGGCGATCCCGTGCCTCTGAGGGCCGTGCTCGCCGAGCCCTTCCCAAGACCGTGGAGACGAAGAAAGGGTCGGATCCACGTGATGTGGACCCGACCCTTCGTCCTGTGGGCGATACTGGACTCGAACCAGTGACCTCGTCGGTGTGAACGACGCGCTCTAGCCAACTGAGCTAATCGCCCCGCGTGCTTCCGTCCGCTCCGTCGTTCGGACAAGAAAGACTCTAGCGCATGTTCGGGGGTGGTCGGCGCACACGACCCCCCGACCACCCCTCTATGCTGTGTTCGAGGTCACATTACCTTTTCGGGAGGTTCGCTTGAGTGTCCGCTTCGGGCCGCGAACCCCCCAGTGATAAGGAGTTCCAGCCTTCATGGCCCCGCCGAGGATCGCCCCTACACCGCCTCCGCGTGACGCGGGACACTCGACATTGGGAAATCTTTGGTTTCTCCTGGTCATTACAGTGACGAAGGATCGTGGAGCCGCGCCGCGGCGCGCTGCTTCCGCTGGGCGGGCAGCGAGACCTCCGGTCCCACCCACCAAGAAAGCCTCCGTACTCACGTCATGTCCTGCGGGAAGCCGCGTTGGAGCCAGGTGAGACGGCAACCGACCCGCGCCGCGACAGCAAGGGCGGACGAGAAAAGGTTTGGCGAACATGAACAGTAGCGACACCACTGCCACCGCCGAGCTGGGCCTGCGACTCGTGGTGCCCGAACGCACGGCGGTCCCCTTGGTCGCGCGACTCGACTACAGCGCTGACGACCCCTATGCCATCCGGGTCACCTTCAACACCGGCGAGGACAGTCCCGTCGAGTGGATCTTCGCTCGTGAGCTCCTCACCGTCGGCATCGTGCGCCCGGTCGGCGAGGGCGACGTCCGTGTGTGGCCCTCCAAGGACGAGAACGGCGAGCGCACCGTGAGCATCGTCCTGTCCTCCCCCTTCGGACAGGCCGAGTTCGACACCCAGGTCGCCCCTCTGGCCGAGTTCCTGCACAGGACCTACGAGATCGTGCCCGCCGGCCAGGAGGGTCGGTTCATCGACCTCGACGCGGAGATCCAGCAGCACCTCTACTCCTGAGCACACGATCGGGCATTCCCCACATCGAGGGGGCGACGCGGGCGCGTCGCCCCCTCGGTCGTCTCCGCCCCTCGCCGGTCAGGGATCGATGTCGGCGGCGGAGCGCTCCGCGAACACCTTCATGGCCTCGACCGTGACCGGACCCGGTTCCTTGGAGATCTCCCGGTCGTCGATGTGCAGGATCGGCTGCACGTCACGGCCCGTGGAGGTCAGGAAGGCCTCGGTGATCTCGGGAAGGCGCTCCATGGGAACGTCCTCCTCCTCGCCTCCGTACCATTCCAGGACGAGCTCCCGGGTGATGCCGGCCAGCGGCCCCGCCGACAGCGGTGGGGTGACCAGCCTGCCGTCCAGCACCACGAAGACGTTGCTGCCGGTGCCCTCGCACAGGTTGCCGCTGGTGTTGCCGAAGATCGCCTCGCCGGCGCCCCGCTTCCTCGCGTAGGCCAGGGCGCGCACGTTCCCGGCGTAGGAGGTGGTCTTGAGCCCGGTGAGGACCCCGAACTCGTTGCGGGGCCAGGGAGCGAGGGCCACGTCGGTGTGCGGGGCGATGCCGGGGAAGGGCGCCAGGGCCACGATGGCGGTCTGTTCTCCCGGGGAGCGGTCCGAGCCCAGGGGGCCGATGCCGTCGGTCACCGTGATGCGCACCCGTGCGTCGGTCAGGTCGGGGTTGGCCGCGACGGCCCGGGCGACGCCGTCGGCGAGCAGATCCAGATCGGGTTCGGCCATCCCCAGGCCCTCGGCGGAGCGGGCCAACCGCTTCAGATGGCGGGTGAGGGCGAACGGACGGCCCTCCTGGGCCCGCACCGTCTCGAAGACCCCGTCTCCCACCGTGATCCCGTGGTCCAGCACGGGGATACGCGCCTCGTCAGCGTCGACGACGGTGCCGCGGCCGTACCCGGCACCCGCGATCCACACCTTCATGTCCCACTCCCACGTTCTCGATCGCCCAGGTCGGGCCGGTGTCACCCCGATCCTGCCACCTCGTCCGGGCTCCCGGCCTCCTCCTCCCGTTACCCGCCATCCCGGAAGTTGGCAAGGCCCCTGACCGGCACCGGCCGTTCTCCCAGTACATGCGGCATGATCACCATGTCATCGCGACTGGTCACAGGCTTTGACCAGGGAGGCGATCCGGCCGGAACACGCTGTGGCGGCCGGACAGATAAGTTACGAATGACTATCATCTGGGCAACGCTTATGCGGGACCGATGACAGCCGGCCGTTCCCTCTCCCCCAGAAGGCCGGTGCCCCCGACGTACGTGTCCCCGATCACGCCCACGGACAGAGCAAAGAGAGACATGACCTCACCGAGTACCGCCCGCGGAGAGCTCAGCTGGCTGCTGGACGACCTCCTCACCCGGGCCTCCGGTACACAACACGCCATCGTCCTGTCCACCGACGGCCTTCTGATGGCCACCTCCAGCGGCCTGGATCGTCCCGCCGCCGAGCATCTGTCCGCGATCGCCTCGGGGCTGCACAGCCTCGCG
This sequence comes from Nocardiopsis sp. ATB16-24, assembly GCF_030271535.1. GTDB lineage: Bacteria > Actinomycetota > Actinomycetes > Streptosporangiales > Streptosporangiaceae > Nocardiopsis. Next base: position 246,822 of record NZ_JASCXJ010000001.1, read on the forward strand.
GGTGGAGCGAGCAAACAGTTCTCGGCCGGAGGCATCCGCCAGAGCATCATCGAGATGGATCGTGCCTTCCTCTTCGTGGCCGCGGCCGGCGAGGGGGCCTGCATGGCCCTGATGTCGGACTCCGACAGTGACGTGGGGCTCATCGCCTACGAGATGAACAAGGTGATCGAGAGGGTCGGTCAGTACCTCTCGGCCCCGCCCCGTCCCGACATACCCTCCACCCCCGCCCACGTGGAGCAGTAGCCTCACCGCCTCGGTGGGTCGTCCCCTGGACCCGCCACGGCGGGGGCGCGCCTCCACCGATTTCACGCTTGGCCGGTGGATCGGCTAGAGTTCTTAACGCAGCGACCGGCGCTTGATCAGCAAGCCGCCGGCCTCGCCGCGCGGACGTGGCTCAGTTGGTAGAGCATCACCTTGCCAAGGTGAGGGTCGCGGGTTCGAATCCCGTCGTCCGCTCGAAAGCGGTTCCGACCCGCCGTCCTGGTCACGGCTGGACGGTTCCGGCTCCGGGTTTCCCCGGTGCACACGCGGACGTGGCTCAGTTGGTAGAGCATCACCTTGCCAAGGTGAGGGTCGCGGGTTCGAATCCCGTCGTCCGCTCGGAGAGGCCCGCATGGGTGTCATCGGACGATTCCCCATGTCGTTCCGGCGGAGTGGCCGAGTGGTTGAGGCAAGGGACTGCAAATCCCTGTACACGGGTTCGATTCCCGTCTCCGCCTCGCGTCAGGCTTGACCTCATCCCCCGATGAGGGCGGTTAGCTCAGTTGGTTAGAGCGCTACCTTGACACGGTAGAGGTCACAGGTTCGAATCCTGTATCGCCCACCACGTAGTACCAGTTCAGGGCATGTTCCGGAGCGATCCGGCACATGCCCTGAGTCGTGTCCCTCCCTCTCTGGGCCGGGACACGGGACGTCACCGGGCGCCCTCGCCCCTCGGTTCCGGTAACGCGCCGGGCCAGAGCCACAGGCCGCGTGCCACCGCCACCGCGTGTTCACCGACCACCCCGATGGACTCGTGGCACCACGAGAGCTTTGAGTCCTCGCGTGGAGGGCGCGTGGAACGTCCCAAGCCGTTTCGGGCGGATGACCACCAAGGGCTCGCCATCGTCGACGTCGGAGTCGGTACCGACCGAGAACACCTCCGCGACCAGGTGTCAAGGTCAGTGATGGTCACACACGGTCACCCACCGCGCGTGACCATCACATCGCAATATGTCGTTTCGGCGATCCCTCGAACCCGCTCAAGGAAGAAGTGGGACTCTCCACGCGGCAACAACCGGCCGGCATGATTCCGGTGAGTTCTCCAAGACACGCCGACGGCGCCACCCTGCGACTGAGCAGTGTAGGACTCAGGCGTTCGTGGCGGAATCGAAACGTACGGCAAGCGCACCCGATACCGGCCGGAGTTGGCACGCAAGCGTGAGACCGGCGGCCTTTTCCTCATCGGACAACCCCAAGTCCACTTCCATCTCAGCATCCCCTATGAGTACGGAGCATTGGCAGGTGGAGCAGATACCGGCACGGCACGAGTAGGGCGCTTCGAGTCCGGCGCTGAGCATGGCCGAGAGCAGATTCTCGTTCTCAGGCCAGCTGACCGCGTGGGTCTGACCGAAGAGGTCGATGACAGCGGTGGCCACAAGCGATGTGGTGGAGGCGCCCTTGGGAACGCTCCCGGTTCCGAACGACTCGACGGCAAGGCGTTCGTCGTCGATGCCCATGTTCGAGCACGTTTCCTTGACGAGTCGGCAGAAGCCATCAGGGCCACAGACGACCACGGCTGCGTAGTGGTCCTGGCTACCGATGAGACGTGTGATATCGGCCTCGGTGGGGCGCCCTTGGCTCGTGGAGTTCCAGGTGGTCCACGACCTCGGTGTGTTCGATGGAATCTCACTGACCAGATGCTGGGTCAGGGCCTGGGGAATCGCCGCGCAGTCTTCCTCCCTTCCGACGAACACGATGTCCGCGTTACTCAAGGTGTGATTCTCGGCCAAGCCTCCGAGAATGGAGATTCCCGATCCGGCGACCAGGCAGAGGATCTCGCTGTCCGCGACAACCGGGGGAAGTGTCATGGTCGGGATCGAGTCCCCCATCCACATCGTGTCGCTTGGTTCGAGTGTGGAGATGAGGCCGTCGGAGACGCCGCCGGTGCCGGTGGATCGTATGAGCAGACTGATCTCACCGTGGGAGTGGGTACTGAGGACGGTGAAGGAGGAGACCCTGCGTACTCCAAGTGGCGGTTGCAGGCTGAGGTTGACGGTTTGTCCGGCGACGAGGTTGGTCAGGGTCCCCTGGGGGCGTATGCGAATGATGTGGCATGACGAGGTCAACCGCTCGCGCCGGATGATCGTGGCGGCCATCCATGGGTCAGCGCGCATGGTCGACCTCTTCCAGCATGGAGTCAAAGGAGCGGCGTAACCGCAGGGCGTTGACCATGACGTCCTCGTCGTCCGTTCCCGAGACGAACACCAGGCCCAGCGCCTCGGAATCCAGTAGTGAGTGGGTCTCGGGGTAGGTCGTACCGGGGCGCGCGGGAACCTCTCCGGACAGTACGAAGTCCTGGTCGAGGATCTCGGTCGGGTTCGCGTCTTTCCGGACCGTCGCCGGCTTATCGAGGCTGAGGAACTCGATCGCTGCGTGAGCACCGAGCTGATAGCCGGTCGGTACGGAGTCCTCCAGCCCCGCCGCCGTGGCGACTTCCGCGTGAAGCTGCGAGGACCCGGTCAGCGTGTAGGTCTTGAGAGGATGTCCCGCCCCGTGGGGCCGGGCGCCCAGGTCGATCAGGCACGGACCGTCCTTGTCGAGGATGGCCTCCATGTGCACGGAGCCTTCGCGGTGGTCAAGCGCTTGGAGGACACCGAGTGCGTAGGCGGTGAGCGTGGCGGTCTCCGAGGACTCCCAGTCGAGCCAGCGCAGACGGTCGTAGACCATCGTGCCGTTCGAGGAGGGATGTTTGTCGTACGTACAGACCGCGACGACGCGGTGGTCCCCTGCGTGCGAAACGGTGTCGATGACGTATTCGCGGCCGTGGACGAACTCCTGGACGACCGCAGAGGGCTGTTCCCCGCCAAAGAACCCAGGGGCCGACACGATGGATTCGATCGCCTCCAGGCACTGCTCCACGGTGTCGACGATACACACGCCGACGCTGCCGGCTCCGACGTCGGGCTTGACCACGACGGGGAAGACCGCCGTTTGGAGCACGGAACGATGGCGGCCTGATGCCACGTCGTGCGCGGTGAACGCTCCGATCTGCTCGGGCACTCGCACCCCGGCATCGCGCACCGTGGCGTAAAGAAGGGGCTTGTCCCAGAACCGTCGTCCTTGGTCCTCGAAGGCACCGGAGGCGAGACCGAGTTGAATTTTGAGCGCCTCAGCCAACGGCACCCCGGACTCGGCGCCTGTGATGACCACATCGACGCCGCGGTCACGGCAAAAGCGCACGATGTCGTCCAGCTGTTCCTCCACAGCATGGTCGACCACCAGGGACGGCACGGCTTCACCGGTGGACAGACCGCTGTCCAAAGCGCGCTGGGTCCGAATGGTGTGGTAGGTGAGACCGGCTTCCTGTAGGAGGCCGTGGTAGTGGACACCGGAGCTGAAGGGGTCAACGAGAAGCACGGACACGTTGTCTCCTAGCACTACTTGAGTGCGCCGCGCGGGCGAAGAGGACGAGGAGGGCGGACACGAGGGTCAGCACGAGGAAGCCGATCCACGCGCCGCCGGCGAGGAGGAGGAGCATCCAGCTGCCGATGCCCGGCCCAAGAGCCGCGCCAACGGACTGGAAGGCCGCGAGGCGTCCTTGGGAACGAGACTGGTCCGCCTGCGTGGACAGGTCCGCCACGTAACTGTTGGACATGGGAGCGAAGATGCACTCGCCGATGGAGAACAGAACCCAACCGACGATGGCGATCACGGCAACACTGGCGAAGCTGCCGGTGATGGTGATGCCAGTACCCATGATCACCACACCAAGGGCTAGAGCGACCTGTGCGGGCATCCGCTTGGTCACGTAGCTGAGTGGGTATTCCACGGCGATCACGATCACGGGATTGATGATCAGCAGCAAGGAGTAGAGCTGCACGCCGTTGGGCTCTGTATCCAGCCGCAGTGGCACGGCGCTCTGGTGCTGCGCGTAGACCACCATGGTCAACGCCATCGCCACGTAGACCAGAAGCAACACCCACCGAAGACCTGGAGTGGGTGGAACAGCCTCTCCGGGATCCTGCTCGGAGGTGTCCTGAGTGCCAGGAGACGCACCAGAGTCCGGCCGGCGGGGTCTGACACCCGCGAGCAGGATCAGGGGCACGATCACCGATCCGACCATGGAGAACCAGAAGAGAGTGTCGAAGTGGTCTCGTCCGATCAGTCCCACCATCGCAGGTGCGACGATGCTTCCCACGTTGATGAAGATGCGGTAGAACGCGAATCGGGTAACTCGGTCACGCCCGTCAGTCGATTGAGCGACAAGCGCCGATGCCGGTCCCACAAACGCCTGTGAGGCCATCACGCTGACGGCCGAGATCCCGACCACCCACCACGTCTGCGTATAGTCGATCATCGCCAGGATCGCGAAAAGCACCACGTTGATCAGAGTGCTTCCCAAAAGCACCGGGACTTTGCCGAACCTGTCCGCCAACTGCCCACCGAGGAGCGATCCTCCGACGCCGGCGACCCCGACGATCAAAAGTGCGACGGCAACCGTGGTCGCGGTCATCCCCGTCTCGGAGAAGAAGATGGCCGCGAAGAGTCCCAGGAAGCCGGTGGCCCGGTTGATGAACGTGGCGAAGGACAGCGCCCAGATATCGCGTCCGATACGTCGACGTTCTCTCATGACTCGTAGTGGTGGGTCTCGGCTGCTTTGCCACCCTCGGGAAGGATGAGGTACTGGCACACGCCGTCATGACTCGTGGACTGATGGATAGTGTTCGCAGGGAGGTTGATCACCGCTCCCGGCCCCACCTCGGCGCTCCCAACGATGTTCTGCGGGGGTCCATCGTCCCATTCGAGGGTCATATGCCCTTTCAGAACAATGAGAGTCTCTTTGACAGAGTGGCTGTGCCAGGCGTGGATCTTGCCGGCCCGATCAGTCTGGAATTCGATGCCGCCCTGCTCGGGAGCAAAGGCATCGATCGCTTCGGTGAGAGTCAGTCGCTTGCCGAAGTCAATGGTGGGGGTAGGCATGGTCGTCTCTCTTCTAGGTGGCTCGTACTGACAGGATAGAGAGGTCAGAAGTGCTTGAAGGGGCAGGCCGCCGGCACGTCCGAGGTGTTTCCGTCGTCAAGATAGTACTGATTCCATTCGCGGTTGTTCTCGTCACCGAAACTGCCTAGGTTCTCAGGAAGGGGAACGGCGTCGTAGGCCGCGAGGCGCCCGCGGACCATTGTCCGAGCCGCATCCCCTCGCGGAGTGCCTTCGGCGATGTCATCGAAGACGAACCGCAGCTGGAAGGTGATGCCCACGCGGGACATGCGCCGACTCATCCGGTGTTCGTGGAGCTCGGTGTCGACAACGACGAACAACGGCTGACCGTTGAAAGTGAACTCGAATTTCGGATCGTCCAGGGTCCTGGAGATGTCTTCCGGCCACGGGACGTCATCGAGGTCGGAGACCTCAACTTTTACTACGTTACCTTAATTTGCTCGACTTTGTCTCGGGGGGCAGTAGATCACGGCGAACCGGGAGGTGATAGATATCCGGGACTATAATCCCGACCAGGTACGATGCGAGATGAGAACTGATCTGGCTCGCCTAGACCGTTGATGGAAAATCGCTGAACCGGTCCGTGGACACAGCGAAGGGCGCAAGGTCAGTGCGTGTCAAGACAAATCTGGAAGCCCTTCTGTCAGCGCTCTACGTCCATCTGGACGACAACGTGTTCCTTGCTCGTACCTTGATTTTCATCGTCTTCGGACAGCCAGCCAGGGCCACCCCCGCCTGGCACGACGAACTGCGGCCGATGGACGGCACTCTCGCCCCGTGCTGCGCCTCGCGCACCACCGTGGAACGCTCCGATCCGAGTGAGACGTGCGGCTACGGGCGCGATACCTCCCACCACCGGTTCCACCGGGGGTCGAACTCGTACTCATCACCATCGCCGAGGGCGCCGTGACGGCCTTCTCCCTGGCCCATCCCAAGGAACTGGACGAACGCGAACATACCCTGTACCCGCTCCATGGATGTTGCTTCGGCTCGATGAACAGGTGGCCGCTTCCGGACAGCTTGCCGTCGAACGAAGAGATCGCAGTGCCCAAGACCCGCCCGCGTACCCGCCGAGATGCCATGAACGGCCAGATCAGCCCGGTCGGGTATGAATGCCGTCACGTCAGAGCCATTCACGACAAGCTCGCGGAGCCACCACAGGCCGCGTGGAATTCCCGCTCACAGGTGTCCACCGAACTGAGGTGACTTCAGCACCAAGGCGCACCTGGTCATGGACCAACACTCGGTCCACCGGCCCAAGTCCGTGCGCGCCTGATACGCCATCAGAATCATCTGGTTCCGGCTCAATGGTGCCGCTCAGCCAGTACTTCAACGGCATGCTCGGTCGTATTGCTCCGCTGTCGAGGCCCGCGTTCTTTCAACCGGCCTCCCCAGCGTTTCTTGCGGTCGAAGCGCTCAGCGACCTGCGCACCCGTTGGCGGCACGCCACCCTTACGACCGTGTCCGACATCGCTGAGCGACGTCATGGAGGCAGCAGCACCCATGCCGTCCACCGACAGCGGGAAATCGAGGTCCTGAACCCACCTTGACACGGACCCCGACCCGCGCGGGCCCCCGCGCGAAGCCCCGATCCGGCACCGTTCCGGCCGAACCGAGGTGCGCCTCTCCCGTTCCCCACCCGTCCACGGCGCCGTCGGTGTCCGTCCTGTCCCGGTCCTCTCCCTCGGGCCGGCGGTCGAGACACGGAGGCGGAGTCGCGAAAACCCTCTCCCGATGTCCGTGTCCCCACCCGCCGGCGCACGTCGACCCTGGAAGGATGACCCGTCGTGGAGATGCGCACGTTCCACGTGCCGGGGTCATCTCCCGTCCCAGGACGACTCCCCCAGAAAGGGTGCCCCGTGAGCCTGTCCCGACCAAGGCCCTCGGGGCCCGTCCACTTCGCGGCCGTGCCCATGGCCGCCGTGCTGATCGCACCCCTGGCCCTGCTCGCGCCGCCCCAGGCGAAGGCCGACGTCGTCGCTCCTTCGGCCGGGATCGTCGGTGCGGTGGAGGAGCGGGTCGCCACCGGGGTGGACCTGGTGTCCGGCCCCGTCCCCGGCCCCGGAGGCGGCGAAGCGCAGTTCGTCGGTCTGCTCACCGTCGACCTCACCGAGGAGGTCGGTGTCGAGCACGTCGACGGGGGCGCCCTCACCTCACCCGCGACGGTCGAGGACATGGCGGCCGCGGCCGAGCCTCCGGAGGGTTCCACGGTCGTCGCCGCGGTCAACGGCGGTTTCTTCGACATCGGTGCGACCCAGGTCCCTTTGGGCGCCGGGATGCGCGACGGGCGCGTGCTCACCTCGCCGGAGGCGGGGTTCGCCCACGCCGTGGTCATCGACGCCGACGGCACGGGCGGCGTGCGTCGGGTGGCCTTCGAGGGGACCGTCTCCCTGCCCACGGGCGATCTCGACCTCGACGTCCTCAACGCCTCCACCGTCCCCGAGGACGGTGTCGGCCTCTACACCTCGGACTGGGGAGACCACCCCCGCGCGCACGTGGTGTACGCACCCGGGACCTCCTCCGGGGACACCGATCCCGCTCCCGTCGCCGAGGTCGTCCTCTCCGAGGGCACGGTCGAGCACGTCGGCGACACCCCCGGTAGCGGCCCGATCGACGAGGATGACCAGGTCCTGGTGGCGCGGGGCTCCGCGGCGGAGCGGATCGCCGCCCTGTCCGAGGGCGACCCGGTGGACCTGGAGCACGCCCTCACCGCCGAGGACGCCGAACCTCGTCTCGTCCTGGGCGGGCGGCACGTGCTGGTCCGCGACGGCGAACCCGTCCCCGTCGACGACCGGTCCCGCGCACCGCGCACCGCGATCGGGTTCTCCGAGGACGGTGACGTCATGCACGTGGTGTCCACGGACGGGCGCAACCCCGTCACCGCCGGGTCCACGCTCACCGAGGTCGCCGAGCTGCTCGCCTCGGCAGGGGCCACCGAGGCCCTGGAGCTGGACGGCGGCGGGTCCTCGACCCTGCTCGTCCGCGAACCCGGGGGCGTCCGGCCGGTGCTGCGCAACCGTGCCGGCGACCACCTCCGGCGGGTCCCCGACGCCCTGGTGATCACGGCGCCCGAGGGGTCGGCCCGGACCACGGGCCTGTGGCTGCGGCCCGCGCTGGAGCCCCGTCCCGTGTACGGCTCCGCCACGCCTGCCCAGGAGGACCCTCGCCGGGTGTTCACCGGCATGCGCCGTACCCTCGCCGCGACCGGGCACGACGAGGCCTTCGGACCGTCCGGTCCCCGTGCGCCCGACGCCCCCGACGACCGCACCGACGAACTCTCGCTGTCCGCGCCCACCGGAGGCGGCGACGGCCCCCGGTTCGTGGCGGGGCCTCCCGGCCCGGTGACCGTCACGGGAAGGGCGGGCGGCGTCGGGAGCACCGTGGATCTGGAGGTGCTGCCCGCTCCGGCCGCGCTTCATGCCGTGCCGGGCCGTCTGGGGCTGGCCTCGTCCGAGGACACCGCCTTCTTCGTCCTCACCGGGGTCACGGAGGAGGGGACTCGGGCGCCCGTCGAACCCGTCGACACCGACGTCGAGGTCGACCCCGAACTGGCCGAGGTCGTGGCCCGAGGCGACGGCCGCTTCGAGGTGCGGCCACGTGCCGAGGAGGGGAACGGCGCCGTCACGGTGACGGCCGGCGGCGTGAGCACCGAGGTCCCCTTCTCCATCGGTACGCGGACGGCCCCCGTGGTGACCTTCGACGACGCGCGGGAGTGGACGGCGCGGTCCGCGCGCGGCACGGCCGAGACGCGCCCCGTGGACGGCTCCGACGGCCCCGGACTGGCGTTGACCTACGACTTCACCCGCGACATCCGCATCCGGACCGCCTCCGTCCACCCGCCCGCACCGATCGCCCTCGACCACCAGGCCTTCGCTTTCACGGTGGGTGTGCGCGGCGACGGCAACGGTGCCCGCCTCATGCTCGGTCTCACCGACGGCAGCGGTGTCGGCCACGCCTTGAAAGGGCCCGCGATCGACTGGAGGGGCGGGCGCGAGGTGCGGCTGGAGGTGCCCGACGGTGTCGTGCACCCGGTCACGGTCTCCCGTGTGTACCTGCTGGAGGACGACCCGAGCCGCGCCTACTCCGGCGAGGTGGTGCTCGACGGCCTCACCGTGGAGACCGCGACGCGGCCCCACTCCCTCGGGTGAGCCCCGCGACGGAACGGGTGGAGGCGGGAACAGGCGACACGCCGTTCCGGTTCGCCATGGCGTGAGGCGAGTGCGTACATGTGAGCGCAGGAGGCCCCCTGTGACCATCGGGAGGCCCCCTTACGATCACTTCTTCCGTGTGTGATCAAGGAACGCCCTGAACCACGGAGACCTTCGGAAGCGGGTCGCCGCGGTGCCTGGAATACCTGGCGCGACAAAGCATGCGACCGGGCCCGCTTCCCGTGTCCTTCCGTCTCCTCAGACCTTCCGCAAGGGGTTGAGCGCGGAGGCCCCCAGTTCCTCACGGAACTCCGGCTCCGTGACGCCCATACCCTCTTCCGGGGCCAGGCACAGGACACCGACCTTCCCGATGTGCTGATTGGTCTGCACGAGGCGGGCGGCCTCACCGACCTCGGACAAGGGATAGACAGTGGAGAGCACCGGGACGATCTTTCCCAGTCCGAACAGTCGACCACATTCGAACTGCTCCTGGAGGTTCGCGGCGTGGCTCCCGATGATCCTCTTGGAGTTCATCCAGAGATAGCGGTTGTCGTACAGGTGGTGGAAACCAGTGGTGGAACCACAGGTGACGATGGTGCCACCACGGCGTACGACGAACACCGACAGACCGAAGGTCGACCTACCGACGTAGTCGAACACCACGTGCGGGTCCTCGCCCACCGCGTCGCGAATGGCCCTTCCCAGACGTTTTCCCTGCTCGATGGTCTCCTCGGGGGTGGTGGCCGTGCCCACCCCGAGCTCGGTCCGGTTGAGGATCACGTCACAACCCAGCGCGCGCAGCGCTTCGGCCTTGTCATCGGAGCTGACCACACCGACGGGGATGCCTCCGGCCTGTTTCACCAGCTGCACCGCGAACGCCCCGAGGCCGCCGGCTGCACCCCAGATCAGCACGATGTCCCCGATTTTGATTCGAGCACCCTTGTCGCTGATCAGCATGCGGTAGGAGGTGGCGGCGGTGAGCATCGTACTCGCCGCTTCCTCCCATGTCAGATGCCCTGGTTTGGGCAGGAGCTGGCTCGCCTTGACCACCGCGTACGTGGCCAGACCGCCGAAGTTCGTCTCATACCCCCAGATGCGCTGGCCCGCGCCCAGCATGCCGTCCGCGTGCGTCGCCGGCTCGTGGTCGTCGACCTGGACACAGCTGATCACGACGTGGTCCCCGACGTTCCAACGGCTGACGGCGGCACCCGTGCGGACCACGACGCCGACGCCGTCGGACCCGACCACATGGTGCGGTAGGTCGTGGCGTGCCGCGAGTCCTCCCTGTCGCCCGTGCCGTGCCAGGAACTCGAATGTCGGCAGCGGTTCGAAGGTCGCCGACCACACGGTGTTGTAGTTGATGGCGCTGGCCATCACCGCGACCAGGGTCTCGTCCGGAGCGAGTTCGGGCATCGGCACCGAACCCAGGCGAAGTGATCTGCGCACGTCCTTGTCGGCAACACCGTCGAAGACGCCCACGTCCTCCGATCTCAGATGAGCCGCGAGGTACTGGTCGGGCAGAGGCGTGGCCGAAATTTCTTCCGGCCGCGCCCCAGAGATCACTGCTTTGCTCAAGACGTCCATGTTGTCCTCCTGCGGAGACATTCCAAGAGCTTTCACACGACTGAACTCCGGCCGCCATATTCCGGTGGCTCTCCGACTGAGGCGCCCGAACCGTTCGACGCACACATCAGAGTCGCCCCGGAAGAGCGAACTTATTTTCTTGATTTTTGTTTGGAAATGGGGTGGCCGAATGTACTGATCAACACCGAGATGTTTCGCCGGCGAGTGATGTGCATAGACTTCGTGGGGGCCTCGGCGTGCTGTGACAGCGTATATCCGATGAGGCCGGTTGGGTACCCGTGAATTCCTCGAATCGGGTGAAGAAAGCCTCGAATTATTCTGCTTCCACCCCGACCGCGGGCCGGTTGGCGAAGGTGGAGCCTCGGTCGCGGCCGCCGTGCCGGCCCGCGCTGGGTCTCCTTGATTCCAGGTCGGACCACCGGCCGGTGTCGGCACGTGTTCCCGCGGTCCGAACGCGTCCCGGCAGCACTCGCAGGCGATCACGCAGATCGCTCCAGGACGGCCGGCGCTGCGACACCGGGATCGGTCGGCGGAGCTCGACGCCCTCATCGGACGGGAAGGTCATGTCCCGGTTTCTTCACGAAAGAACCGGAAATCCTTTTCAGGCGGGAGGAAGCCGGTGAGGGCGCGGTTCGGGGAAGTGCCGTGGAAATGGTTCGGGCAGGGGATTCGACACGCCCCCACATCGTGGGAGCGCACGTCACCCCTGTCCCTGGGCGGTCACGGAGAACGGCGGATCCGAGCCGAGCACGAGAACCTCTGGACAGACCGCCCGAACTCGGTTACGCGGTCGTCACTCGCGATCGTTCGCGGGTTCCCTTCCCGCGACACGGGGCTGACCACCGCTCTCACGTGTCATGTCCGTCCTTTCCAACAGTTCGGCCTCCTCCTCCACCGTCAGACCCGCCTGCCGTTCGCGCTCGATCCCGAGTGCGTATTCGTACTCCAAGGCGGCCACGGCGGTTTCAGCGACCGGCCGGAAGCGCAACCCCGCTTTCAATGCGGGGCCGGTGTCCCGGTCGACCACGCCATGGTGGCTCTCGGGGAGCCAGAGCGGCAGCGAGCGTGGGCCCTGCCACGGCATCACCCCCGCTTCGGCGAGACTCTCCGTGGACACCGGAACCAGCTCCAGGTCGAGCGCGCCGACAGCGCTCGCCATCTCCTCCAGTACCGATCCCAGCGTCATCGCCGGACCGGACGCGTCGAAGACGCCCGTGAGCCCTCGCTCGCCGGAGACCACGATCCATTCAGCGAGATCGCGCACATCGATCATCTGGAACGGCTGTTCGGGTGCGTCGGGAACCAAGGCGCGCCCACCCCGGGCGAACCGGGCCGGCCAGTATCCGAAACGGTCGTACGGGTCACCGGGACCACAGACCAGGCCGGGGCGCACCACCAGCGCGCGGTCGCCGACCACCTCGTCGACCGCCTGCTCGGAAGCGACCTTGATAGACCCGTACGCGCCGAAATCCTCCGGACCCTCCGGATCCGTGTAGCGCGGCTCCAGCAAGGGGGCGTCCACACCATCGCCGCGACGAGACAGGTCGGAGTACACGTTCATCGTGGAAACGAACGTCCAGTGCCCGGCCGTGTCTCCGAACTCGGCCAGGGCCTCGCGCACCCAGCGGTAGGAGATGATGGCCGTGTCGACCACGGCGTCGAACCTCTCACCTCGCAGCGGGGCCAGCCCGTCGTCGTCATCACGGTCCACTCGCACGAACCGGGCCCCCTCGGGGACGGGTCCGGACTCGCCTCGCGCCGCGCAGACCACCTCGTGCCCACGTGCCACCGCAGCGGCTGCCACCTCCCGGGACAGGAACCGCGTACCGCCCAACACCAACCAACGACTCACCGAAGAACTCCTAACCACGTCGAATAACGGCTCGGACGCTGATGATCAATCCCAAAAGGCACCACACGACGAGCACCAGCAAGGCATGGCCGCTCGGCTCGAACCTGTCCGAAAGCAGACCGGCGCGCAGCAGATCGGCAGCGGCCTGGAAAGGGAGTAGGCCATGAACGGCCTGGAACCAGTCGGGCAACTGGTCTTTGGGAAAGGTGATCGGTGAGAAGAGCATGACGAAGAACACCATCACCTGGCTGACCAACTGCGACAACATCGGCGACAGCAGCACCGCTATCGCATAACCCACCGAGACGGCCATGACCGTGGTGAGCACGAAGGCCCCCGCCAACAACAGCCAGTCGAATGAATAATCGATTCCATAACTCAGATGAGCGACCAATACCGTCACGGGGATGCCGGGCAGGGCGATGACCAGCCAGACGACCAGATCGGACACCAGCAGCAGCGGGCGCGGCACCGGCAGAGCCCGTTGGTAGGTGAAGGTGCCGCTGGTCCGGGCGCCGGCCACGCCCCACGGGCACAGGACCAAGCCGATCACCAGGATCAGGATCGTGGGGGCGCCGGTGGACAGCAGCTCCGCCGTGGGGGTGTCGATATCGGGGATGAGGAGCCCGAACCCGACGATGACGGCCCCCGCGATGGCCGCTTGGACGACGACGAACAGCGGCAGCATCGCCCCCGTCTGGGCCATCGTCCAACGCAGCAGGGTCCAGACCGTCATTCCCAGGTTGGCGCGCGGGGGGACCGCGAGGAGGCGCCTTTCCTCGGAGGGTGCTTGCATGGTCGATTCAGACATGGACGGGCTCCTCGTCGCTCGGCTCCGTACCGGCGCCGGCCGTGGCCGCGAGGTAGGCGTCTTCGAGAGTGATGGGCGAGAGCGTGTATCCCTCGATGCGGTCGGCGGCGCGAAGCGCGGTCGCCCAGGCCACCGCGCTCGCGGCATCGGACGCCGCAAGGGTCAACAGCACCCGGCGTCCGGTTCGGACACGACGGGCGAACCGGACGGGCGGCTCACCGAGAGTCCCGGACGGATCCTCACCGTCCAGCGGTAGGGAGAACTCAAGGCGCAGTTCCTCTCCCTCGGCACCGCGCAACTGACTCGGTGACCCGGCGGCGACCACCTTGCCGTGGTCGAGCACCACCGTCTCGTCCATCACGTGTTCGGCTTCAGCGACGTTGTGGGTGACCAGCAGTACCCCGGCGCCTTCGTCGCCGAGCCGACGGACCGTGTTCCACAGCCGCCTACGACGGGCCGCGTCCACGTCGTTGGTCGGCTCGTCGAGGATGATCAGCGGCACGGGGGCGACCGCGGCCATCGCGAACGCCGTCAAGCGACGCACCCCGCCGGAGATCCCCCCGCCGTCCGGTGTGGCCCGCCGGTTGGCCCAGTCTCGGATGTCCAGATCATCGACCATACGCTCGGCGGCTTCCCGTGCGGCCGCACGGGACATGCCGCGCAGTCGACCGGCGATCTCGATCGCCTCCAGCGGCGTCAGCCCGTCCAAGGGTGCCTGGGCCTGGGCCTGGAGCGCCACGCAGCGGCGCGCTGTCGCGGGGTGGGCGACGGCGTCGACCCCTACGACCCGGATGGACCCGCTGTCGGGCCGGAGCAGGCCCACGACCTGCGACACCAGAGTGGTCTTGCCGGCGCCGTTGTGTCCCAGCAGCCCGACCACTTCACCCGGCCTGACCCGCAGGCTGATCGCGTCGTTCGCCAGGACCGAACCGAACCGCCGTGTCAAGCCCTCGATTTCAAGTATCACGTCACTCATGGTGACCTCCGTAACTTCTTCACGGCTTTCAGACCAACGGACTTTTAATACCGTGAGTATCTGAGTAACGACAGTAGTTCCATACCGACAGAACGTCAAGGACGGATGTGCCTGCTCAGCGAAGTCCTCCCGCGACCGGAAGGAGCTCGATCAGGCCGCTCAGCGGGACCGCTGAGCCACTGTGCGGGTTCCAGTGGTCCAGAAGCGGCCGGTTCGGCAGCCACGGAGACGGGATCGCTCGACCGCCTCGGGAAGAGACCGGTGGTGCCGACGCGGGGCGAGGTCCTCTCACGCGTGGGGTCCCGTCGCATCCGTCGTGGAGGACCTTCTCGACACCCGGCACGGGGAAGGCCGCCGGGTCGGCGACCCGGCGATACGTCGAGCACACCCGCGCGTCCCCTCTGCTCCGGCGGGCGCGCTACCGGCGCCGGCAGCCGCCGCGTGAGACTCCCGGTGGGTCAGCGGGAAACACAGTCCCTCGGCGCGCCACGCCCGAGTCGCGCGGACGCGGTACCCTCCCGGACTCCCCCAGCGCACTCCCGGTCTCGCCTTGGTGGCCGACGGGTCCTCGGGCGGATGTCCGCAACAGACGGGACGCGGGCGACGCCGGGCCAGGCCGGGAAGAGGCCGGAACCAGCGGTGGGCGTCGGCGTGCCCGACGTCGGCCGGGTCGTCGGTCCTCTCCTGAGATCGGTTCGAGGCCTGGGCGGACAGCACCACCCGCCGGACGGCACGCGGCTCACAGCCCGTGATCATGCCAGGCCCACACCTCTCCCACAGAGCTTTTGAGACGGGCTCTAAGCGACATTGCGCCAAGAGCTATAATGCGGCCATGGACCAACATCGGCTGATGCCCGCACGACGAAAGCGACGGACTCGGGCCGAGCAAAAGCGGGAAACCCGCAACGCTCTGATCGAGGCGGGGCTGCTGACCTTCAGCCGTGATGGTTACCATGGCGCCTCATTAGAGGAAATCGCCGACACAGCCGGTTTTTCCAAGGGAGCGGTTTACTCGAATTTCGGTGGCAAGTCCGAGCTCTTTCTCGCGGTGCTGGACTATAACCTCAGCACGCTGCGCGGTGAGCACTGGGACCCCTTGGCCCTCGCCGGAACCGCCGGGGACGCCCTCTCGGAGCAGCTCGCCGGCGATCGGAACCAGGCCGAGAAGCTGGTTCGCGGGTTCGAGCTCGCGACACTGGAATTCATCACCACCGCCGCCCGTGACGACGCGCTCGTCCCGGCGTTGCGCACCCGGATTCAGACACTGCTCGATGCCTACAAGCGTGTCGTGACCGCCCACCGAGCACCGGACGAAGAACTGGCGGGTGACGAGATCGCCCAGCTCATGGCCGCGCTCGAGCAGGGCGTGTCCGTCCTCGCGCTCAGCGGCATCGCTTCGATAGACGGTTCTCTGTTGCGTCTGGGTATGCGACGACTGCTCGGCGACTCGGTCGGCACCGCCGATCGGTCCGGCCACACCTCACTGCTGCCCACGGTCGAGCAGGTACAGCGGCTGATCAACGACAGCGCGGCGGAGCCCGAGGTCCCCGAGTAGGCCTCCTTCTCGGGAACGCCGGGCTCCGGTGACGAACACGGCCGGGTGTCGCGGTGCGTCGAGGCCCCGCCGCCGGCCCGACGGCGGTCGGGGACCTCCTCCACAGGCGTCTCACTCGCACGTCAGTACCGTTGGAACTCGAACATGGTGAAGTCCACATGGACGACGCCCTGTTCGTCCGCCGCAGCGGCGGCGGCCGGCGGAGAACCCATGAGCGCTACGGGAATCCCGATCTCCTCACTGCGATACACCCGGTTCGAGAAACCGGCATCGGCCGCCAGCGACCGCAACCCTTCGGGGTCACCCAGCGTTTCGCTGGTCAACATGTAGATCCGCCCGCCATCGGCCAGATGCGGCCGGACCTCCTGGAAGAAACGCCGGTGCAGCGTGTATCCAGGGTCGAAGACCGACCGCTCGATCTGAGTGGCGTACTGGCGTGAGTCCGGTGCCCTGACCAGCGGAGGGTTCGAACAGATCAAGTCGAATTCGTCACCTGGGTCCAGGCCGGCGAACAGATCACTGGTCAGCGCCTCCACCCGGCCCGCCACGCCGTGCCGGGCCGCGTTGCGCCTCGTGTTCTCCGTCGCGGCGGGGACGACATCCAGTCCCACGACCCGCGCACACCCGCTCCGTGCGGCCACCACACAGGTGACGCCGGCGGCACAGCCGACCTCCAGGAACCGGGTGCCATCGGTGAGCGGCAGCCAAGAGGTGAACAGGCGGGTACCCGGATTGGGCTTCCAGACGCCGGGTAACACGTCCCACCGCATCCCCATCAGAGTCGTGGTCGATCGCGCGCCGCCCGATCCTCCTGTTCGCGACAGCAGCCAGTCGCCCACCTCGGCGGCAAGGGTGCTCTCCATGTCTTTCTCCTTTCTTCCCGTGTTCGCGGCCGGCCCCTCAGCGGGCCTCGCCCTCCGGGCGCCCCGACGTGCCCGCGACCGTGTGCGCCTCTCCCAACTGCCACGACAACTGGATCTTCAACTCCATCAGCGACGCCATCGCCGTACGATGCCGATCCAGGAAGAAGTGCCCGCCGTCGTACTCGTTGACGTCGAGCGGGTGAGCGGTGTAGTGCTCCCACTGATCCGCCGTCACGGTGTCGTCGCGCCCCAGCATCAGCACGATGGGGCACCGCAGCGGCACGCGCACGAGGTCCTGGTAGGAACCCAGAAGGCGCAGATCCGCCTTGATGACGGGCGCGAAGTACTTCATGTAGTCCGCGTCCCGCAGGTACTCCTCCGGCACTCCGCCGTAGTGCATCAAGACGTCCCGGAAGCCCTCGGGCGTGTCCAGGTCCTCCGCCCTGGTGAACCGGGCACGGCACGGTGCCGCGGAGCCGGAGCTGAAGAACGTCAACGGCGGACCGCCCAACCGCTCCTGACAGAGTTTGGCCACCTCGTAGCCGATCACGCTGCCCATGCTGTGACCCCAGATCGCATACGGTCCGCGAAACACATCTTCGAACTCCGCGAAGACGTCCTCCGCGAGCTCCCCGACCGAGGCGGGCATCGGGGTGTGCATCCGCTGCTCACGCAGGGGGTACTGAACGACCTGTAGGTTCACGAGGCTGCTGAAGGCGTGCTGCCACGGGCTGTAGTAGAACCTGCCGGCACCCGCGTGCGGGAAACACACCACTGGAATGCTGTCCATAGGGATCACCGGAGACCTTTCGAGTCGACGTTGGAGTCCGGGTCCTCTGCCCCGGTCAGGGCCTGCCGCGCCAGGTACTCGACCTCCTCATCGAGGATGGAGACCACCTCGGCGGGGTCCTTGACCCAGGTGGACAGGATCACGATGTCCTGCCGGGTCCCGCTGACCTTGGACACGCAATAGCAGTCGGCGTAGTCGAGCGTGTCCTGGTCCTCGGTGAGCAGTTCGAGGGTCATGTCCCAGATGGCGTCGTACTCGGCCTCGGCGTTACCGGCGAAGTTGAGCATGCACGACGGCCGGAATCCCGGCCCCCGGGCCGCCTTGGTCGTCTGAAAGACCTTCCCGTACTTGAGCGCCGTCAGCGGACCCGTGACCAAGTTCGAGAAGTTGACGTTGTACTTGTTCATCAGCTGGAGTTTCTGCTGGATGAGCGCCTCCAGGTCGTCGCGCACACCCTGCTCCCCGGAGACCACCACGGGCAGGACGTCCGCGACCATCCCCATCACTCCGGAGTAGTCCACGTCCTCGTACACACGGGAGTTGAAGACCAGGTCGAGCGCGACCTTGTCGACGCCGAGCAGACGGGCCACCAGGCGCGAGTAGAGGTACAGGACCAGGGAGAACGGCTCGACCTCCTTCCCGTCGTCCCCTTGCAGACTCCGCAGGTCGACCGAATAGCGAACGTCGCACATCCGCTCGGTCCCCAGGCGCTCCGACGCCGCGAGGATCTCCTTGCCGTACCGACCCCACGCGTGGAGGTCGAACTTCTCGATGATCTCGTCGGCGCTGATACCCACCGGCCCCTTTCCGGTCTGCTCCTTCAAGTGCCGGAAATTACGGGTGCGGGGCAGCGCCCTGGTGGTTCCCTCCATCAGCTCCTGGTAGCGCTTCAGCAGGTCGCTGCGGAAAGCCTGACCGGACGCGCCGTCGAAGATCGAGTGGTCGAACTGGAAGATCAGGTCGTAGCTGCGCTCGTTGTACTTGACCAACACCGCCTGGTACATGATCGTGTCGGTCTTGAGGTCGACGTTCCACTCCCTCTTGACCAACTCCGCCCGCACCTCCTCCTGGCGCCGCAGCGGCAGCGCCGAGAGGTCGACCCGGGGCAGTACGAACGCCATCGGGGGTTCATGCTCCTTCCACCGCCACCGGCCGAGAGACCTGACGAGAACGCTGCGCATGAGCCCGTGGCGTCCGACGACGTCGCCCAGCGCGCGCTCCAGCACGTCGACGTCGATCAGCTCCCGGAACTGCACCAGGTACAGCTGCGGACGCGCCCCCCGCGAGAAGTAGTGCTTCTGGGTCCCGCTGATGGGATAGGACCACCGCACGGGCCGGGACAGGATCGAACGCCGCATGTCCTCCTGACGCCGGTCGATCTCGTCGAACAGGCGGGCCGTCCCGCCCTCTTGGGAGGTCGGGTCTTCCCCGAGCCGCAGGGAGGCGAAGTCCCGCCCGTCCAGGAACTCCCGTTCGTCCGATCCGGGCAGGATGTAGTGCGGTGTGAAGGCCTGCGGCAACCGCAGTTCGTTGATCTGCCTGACGACCGACTCCCGCTCCTCCTCCCCGAGGCCGTCGACGAACAGGGCGACCTCCTCCTCATCGGCTCCAACGGCGACCTGGTGAAGAGCACACCTGGTGTTCAGACGTTCGCTGAGCAGGACCGCCGCGCTCTCCAGCGAGTCGCAGTCCTGGTTGACCTGCTTGTTCGACCGGGCGAGCAGGCCGGCCAGCTCACTGACGGTCGGGTGGCTGTGCACCTCACTGGCCAAGACGGTGTAGCCGTGTCGTTCCAGGGCGCTGGTGAACTGGATCAGTTTCAGGGAGT
This sequence comes from Nocardiopsis sp. ATB16-24, assembly GCF_030271535.1. Taxonomy (GTDB): domain Bacteria; phylum Actinomycetota; class Actinomycetes; order Streptosporangiales; family Streptosporangiaceae; genus Nocardiopsis. The sequence goes on from NZ_JASCXJ010000001.1 coordinate 266,428, forward strand.
CGAGCCCGATGTCGAACAGATCGACACGCGCGTCGATCGCCTCCACCCCTACCAGAGCCGCTATCTCCCGCTCTATCACGGCGGCGATGGCACTCCGTTCGTCGACCGCACCGGATTCCTCCGAGGCACCGACCGTCTTCCGTGCCGCCGTCATCTCCAGCAGGTCCATCCCGTGGTAGCCCGTCCGCACGTCGGAGGCGCGCATCTCGTGCAGCAGGTCCAGCGCGGACAGGCCCTCGCCGCCCAGACGCCCGAACGAGTACAGCCGCACGCCGTCGGTTTCGGCGTCGAGCGCCATGTTCTCGGTGAACCGGGCGGTGACGTCCGCGTTCCACGCGAACCGGGCGAGGTCGAGGCGGGACACCACACCGTAGGAGATCCCCATCTCGCACACGGCCTGGCGGAGGCCGTGCGACGGTGTCCACGGAGTGTCGGAGTCGGTACGGGCGGCGTCCTGCAACGACGTGTCCCAGAGCACCAGTCGCTCCGTCCCCGTCAGCGTACGAAGCCGAGAGAGCAGTCCCGCCGTGATGTCCGCACCCGTACGCCCAGGGACGGCGTCCATGACGGTACTCCGCCCCACCACCCGAGCACCGACGTCCTTTGAACCGTCCGCTCCGGGGGCGAAGGGCAGCACGTCGACACTGCGGTCGGGGCCGGCCGCAGCGAGCACCTCGTCGACCGCGTCGGTCGGGCACACGACCACCGTCCGCCCGGAGTGGGCGGCGGACTGTCCGCGGTGGCCGTGCAACGGAACCATGCTGGGGACGTACCGGGCCCCGCCCCGGTACCGGGCGGCGACGGCATCCTCCTTCTCCGCCTCCAACTCCCTGCGCAGGCCTTCGCTCCAGGCTCGCGGGCCCTGCCGGGCGGTCAGCGCGGTGTCGCACCCCAGTACCCGGATCCGCAGCTGCGGGTACTCCTGATTCAGGCCGATCACCTCCGACAGCAGGCGCCCCTCCACCTCGGCCTCGACGTGGTCGGTGGCCTCCAACACCACCAGGTCGTGCACCTGCCCGTCCCGCATCCCCGAGACGACGTCGCACAGTTGCCGCACCATCGTCGACGAGACCGCTCCCGCCCGCTGGTGGACGACCACGGTGTCCCCGACCAGCGCATGTTCCTCCAGGTCCGCGGCCAGTCTCCGAATGTCGCCCTCGTGCCCCCGACGGATCTGGGCGCCGGCCGCGCCGTCGAAGCGGTACTCTTCGCCGAACCCGACGTAGAGCGGCGTCCAGTACGGGACCTCGTCCATAACGCGCCGGATCCGCGGCCGGTCGTCGGTGAACACCAGGAGCACCCTGTGCCTGCCGCTCCCGCCCGAGTCCGGGAGCAGGGCCCGTGACCACGTCAGCCGCAGAGCGTGCAGCGGTGTCTCTACGGCGGGAGGGGACTGTGACGGCCGCCGTTCGGCCACAGGGCGCGGCCGTTCCTCGGCGGAGGAGAGAAGCTGCTGGAACTCGCTGATGTCGATCGGGTACTCGGTGCGGTCGAACGCATAGAGCGGGAGCCGTACCTTGCGCGGTGCGCGGCCTCGGTGGAACGCCGCCCAGTCCAGAGCAACGCCCGCCTCCCACAACTTCTTGACCGCCGTGGCGAGATGCTCGTCGTCACCGACCTCCTCCAGCCGGTGACGCAGCATGTTGACCGCACTCGTCCGTGTGCCCCGGGCCGTGCCACGCACGAACGACGACAGCGACTTTCCGGGGCCGACCTCGACGAACAGAACGTCGCCCCGTTCCATGATCGTCTCCACGCCGTCCTTGAACCGGACCGTGTGCCGGATGTGTTCGCAGTAGTAGTCGGGATCGGTGGCCTGCTGCGGTGTCACCCACGTGCCCGTCACGTTCGAGACATAGGGGAGCTCGGGCGGTCGGAAGGTCACCGACGCGGTGATCTCCCGGTACTGGTCCAGGATCGGTTCCATGTACTGCGAGTGGTAGGCGTGGTCCGCATCGACGTGGGTGAAGGTGATCCCCTGCTCGGCGCACTGTTGCTCGAACGCGGCGATCGCCGCGGAGGTGCCGCTGACGGTGCAGTTCTCCGGCGCGTTCACCGCCGCGAGGGAGAGCTCGTCGGTCAGCATCGGCCGGATCGTGTCCTCGGAGGCCTTCACCGAGGTCACCGCCCCCTCGCGGGTGGTCTCCACCAGGGCGCCCCTGGCCAGCACCAGCCGGATACCGTCCTCCAGCGAGAACACACCGGCCACGCACGCGGCCGCCAGCTCGCCGGTGCTGTGCCCGATCATCCCGCGCGGCCGGACGCCCCAGTCGAGGAGTGTACGGGCCATCGAGTACTCGACGATGAACAGCAACACCAGGCTGAGGGCGATGCTGTCCAACTGCTTCTCCTGCGCCACGGTCTCACCGAAGAAGACCTCGCGCACCACAGGTTTTCCGGACGCGTCGGTGACGGCCAGGCAGTCGTCCACATGGGCCCGAAACGAGCTCTCCGTCTCGTAGAGGCCACGGGCCATGCGCAGGTGCTGCGCCCCCGCACCGCTGAAGAGGAGATAGACGTCGCGCCGCCCGTTCCTGGGCAGGTGCGCCGGCTCGTCCCCGGCGTCCAGCGACTCTTGCAGGCGCTCCCGAAGCTGTTCTATCTCCCCGAAGCCGACGGCGTAACGGTACGGAAGGTCGCGCTGACGGTTCTGGAGGGTCCAGGCGAGATCGGCGCCGTCCAGGTCCGGGTGCGCTGCCAGATGGTCGACGAAGCTCTGCTTCATCCGCGTGATCGCCTCGCTGGAGGCCGCCGACAGCACGAAGGTGTTGTGGGCGCGGCCGTCGGTGGCCGGGCGCTCGGGCGTCGGGGCCTCTTCGAGTACCAGGTGGGCGTTGGTTCCGCCGATACCGAACGCGCTGACGCCCGCCCGCAGCGGAAGCTCCCGCCCCGAGGAGGACCGCTTGCGCCGCATCTCCTGCTGCTTTCCGGCGATGTAGAAAGGGGTGTCGTCGAGCCTGATCCCCGGGTTGAGGGTGTCGAAGTGCAGGCTCTGCGGGATGAGGCGCTCTTCGAGTACCTTGCACGCCTTGATGAACGAGGCGACCCCGGCCGCGGTGTCGAGGTGTCCGATGCTCGCCTTCAGCGATCCGACACCGCACGAGCCCGGCTCTCCGGGGCCGAACGCCCTGGACAGTGCCTCGATCTCCACCGGGTCACCGAGGGCTGTACCGGTGCCGTGCGCCTCCACGTAGGAGATCTCGTCCGGCTTCACCCCGGCGACGCGGTGGGCCTTGCGGATGGCCTCCGCCTGCCCCTCGATGCTGGGTGCGGTGTAACCGACCTTGCGGGTGCCGTCGTTGTTGACCGCAGAGCCCTTGATCACCGCGTAGACGCGGTCGCCGTCGCGCAGTGCGGTCTCCAGCCGTTTGAGAGCCACGATCCCGACACCGTTGCCTTCGACGGTGCCGCCTGCCGCCGCGTCGAACGCCCGGCAGTGCCCGTCCGGGGAGTGCACCATGTTCGGCCGGTGCCGATAGCCGTTCTTGTGGGGCAGGCTCAGACCGCTGCCACCGGCCAGCGCGACCTGGCACGAGCCGGTCCAGATGTTGCGACATGCCACGTCGATGGCGACGAGAGAGCTGGAGCAGGCTGTGTGCAGGGTGAACGCCGGTCCCCTCAGGCCCAGGGAGTGAGCGATCCGGGTCGCCGCGAAGTCCTTGTCGTTGAGCTGCATACCGGAGAAGGCCGACCCCGCGTCCTCGTTGAACCGCCGCTGGGTGTCGACCTCCCACGGCATGTTGTTCGTCGCGCCCAGGAACAGACCGATGGCCTCGTTGCGCCCCTCCGCGGAGTAACCGGCGTCCTCGAGGGCGTGGTAGACCTCCTCGTGCAGGGCACGCACCTGCGGGTCCAGTACGGTCGCGTCGGCGGGCGTGTAGCCGAAGAACTTCGAGTCGAAGAACTCGATGTCCGGGAAGACGCCCTTCGCCCGGACGTAGTTCTCGTCTTCCAGCGCCCGCGGGGAGACCCCCATCTCGATCAGTTCGTCGTCGCCGAACCGGGAGATGCCCTCGACGCCGGCGAGCAGGTTCGCCCAGAGGTCGTCGACCGATGTGGCCGCCGGAAACCGGCCGGCCATTCCGATGACGGCGATCTCGAGTCCGGTGTACTGGTGGTCGGGCTCAGCCGCGTCAGACATTGTCGACGCCCCCTTCACTGTCGTCCATCATCCGAGTCATCAGCATCTGTGTCCTGACCACCTGCTCCTGTTCGAAGCCGTCCGGCTCGTCCGCGGCCTCCTCGCGCGTGGGCGGTCCGGTGCCCGTGGCCGAGTCGAGGTGCATCGCCAGCGCGGAGATCGAGGTGAACTCGAAGAACAGCGTCAGCGGCAGGTCGCGGCCCACCTTCGTGCGCAGCCGGTTCCTGATCGCCAGCAGGGTCAGCGACGTCACGCCCAGGTCGAAGAAGTTCTTCTCGACGTCGACGTCACCGCTGTCGGCCTCCAGGACATCGGCCACGACCTCGTGCAGGATCCGTTCGGTGTCGGGGACCGGCCCTCGATCCCGGTGGGCGCGTTCCGCCCTGCCGGGGGTGCGGGACCGCGCCAGCTCCTCCTTGTCGACCTTCCCGTTGCGGTTGAGCGGGACGGCCTCGATCCGTGTCACCGAGGCGGGGATCATGTAACCGGCCACCTTCGTGCCCAGCTCCTGCCGCACACGGTCCGGGGTCGTCGCCTCGTCGGCCACGTAGTATCCGGCGAGCTGTGTGCCGCGCTCCCGCTCGACGGCGATCACCACGGCCTCCTCCACACCCTCGACCGACCGCAGGGCGTTCTCCACCTCGCCCAGTTCGACCCGGAAACCGCCGACCTTCACCTGGTCGTCCATTCGGCCGATACAGTCCAAGGTTCCGTCGGGGAGCCCACGGACCAGGTCTCCGGTGCGGTAGAGACGTTCTCCGGGAAGTCGTGCGAGGGAGACGAACTTCTCGCGGTTCAGCTCCGGGCGGTCGTGGTAACCGGCGGACACGCCCTCCCCTCCGACGCACAGCTCTCCGATCGCCCCCGGCGGCAGGGGGTTCAGGCCCTTGTCCAGGACGTAGGCGGTCGAGTGGCCGACCGCCCGCCCGATGGGGATGCGTTCCCCTTCGAGGTCTTGAGGGCGGATCGTGTGCGTGGTGGAGAACACCGTGTTCTCGGTCGGCCCGTATCCGTTGATGAGCTTCACCTCGGGGCAGGCCTCGGCCACGGCCGCGACGTGCCGGACCGACAACGCGCTGCCCACGATGCACAGGTATCGCAGCGACGCGAAGATCTTCGGGTCGTGGTCGCAGTGCTGGTTGAAGAGGACCGTCGGGATGGTGACGTTCCGGATTCCGTGGCGGACCACCGTGTCCCGGAAGCGGTCCGCGTCGAGCAGGTCCAGCTCGTCGTCGGGAAGGACGAGGGTCCCTCCCGTCAGGATCGCCCCCCACACCTCGAGGGTGCTTCCGTCGAAGGCCGGCGAGTTGACGAACAGGACGATCTGCTCCTCGCGGAAGTCCACGAACTCTTGATCGGCGAAGAGCCGCAGTACGTTGCGGTGCGTGATGACGCAGCCCTTGGGCACACCCGTCGACCCGGAGGTGTACATGAGATAGGCGCGGTCCTCGTTGCCGACGCGTGGTAGCGCCCTTGGGGCGTCCTGACCGGCGTCCGCTCCGGGTTCCTCGACCACGACGGTCTCCACCGAGCCGGGGACCCGATCGGTGAAGTCCGTGACAGTGCACAGGTGCCGTACCCCGGCGTCGGCCAGGACGGTCTCGATACGCGCCGGTGCGTCCTTGACGTCGACCGGTACGTAGTGATTCCCGGTCTTGAGAATCGCGAGGAGGGCGACCACCAGTTCGGGGCGACGGTCGACCAGGACCCCGATCCCGGTGGCCCGGCCGACGCCTCGGTCGACCAGGACCCGGGCGAGGGCGTCCGACCAGCGATCCAGCTCCCGGTACGTGTACTCCGTACCCCGCCAGACCATGGCGGTCCGGTCCGCGTGCGTCCGAACGACGTCCTGGAAGACCTCCACCAGGGAGGAGTCGAGCGGGATCGAGGACGGCCCGGTCGGCACGGGCACCGCGGTGTGCGGCTCCGGTTCCCACAACCCGATGTCCTTGACGCGGACGCCCGCGTCCTCGACCACGGAGGCCAGGACACCCATCAGGCATCGCTCCAGCGTCTCCATCAGACCGGCCGAGTGGACACCGGCGTTGTATAGGAAGGCGACGCCCAGGCGTGCGCCGGGAGTGACCACGATGTTGAAGTCATAGCTGGTCCGCTCGAAGACCTCGACGCCGTGGAAGCGGGGGCCGTCTCCTTCCCCGGCACCGAAGTCCCGCAACTGCTCCGACAACGGGTAGTTCTCGAAGGCGATCACGTGGTTCAGCAGCGCGTTGCGCAGCGGCGACAGGCTCTGTACCTCGTGCAGCGGGAAGTGCTCGTGGCGGCTCGCCCGCGAGAAGGCCGCGTGCACCGCGCGGCACAGGTCGTCGAAGCCCGTGTCCTCCTCCGCCCTCACCCGCACCGGCTGGGTGTTGGTGAACAGGCCGAGCATGTCCTCGATACCGTCCATGTCGGCGTTTCGCCCGGAGACCACGCTGCCGAAGACGACGTCATCGGTGTGGTTGAACTTCTGTAGCACCACGCCCCACACCGTCTGGAAGACGCTGTTGGGCGTCACCGCGAGCCGGCGTGCAAGGGAGATCAGCCCGTCGTGAAGGTTCTGCGGTAGTTCGAAGCGATGGGTCGCGTCGACGTAGTCCGCGGTTCTCCCGGGGGCCGAGAGCGGTGCGCCGCGGCGGTCCCGTGGGAGCGAGGCGGGGCGTTCGTAGCCCTCCAGTGCCTCCGCCCAGAACCGGCGTGCCTCGTCCTCGTCGTGCCGGTCCTCGTACCAGGCGATGTAGTCGGCGTACGGGCGGGCCTCGTACCGTTGCGTGAGCGAACCGGTGCGGACCAGTTCGTCGTAATACCCGAACCAGGTCTGGAACAGCGGCGCCAGCGACCAGCCGTCCAGGATGATGTGGTGGAAGGTGACCACCAAACGCCATCGGTCGTCGCCGGTCCATATCACGGCGGCCCGCAACAGCACGTCCCCGCTGAGGTCGAAGCCCCTGGCCCGGTCGGCGGCCTTGAACTCCTCGACCGCCAGGTCGGCGTCGTCCCGGTCGCGGTAGTCGACCGCCTCGAGTCGCGGCGGCCACTCCTTGAGGACCAGCTGGTACGGGTCGTCGGTCCTTTCGAAGGAGAAGACCGTCCGCAGGACGCTGTAGTGACGCGAGGTGGCCGTGAGCGCCGCACGTAACAGGTCGGCGTCCACCTCTCCGGTACCGGTGAAGTCGAACTGTTCCACGTACGCGTCGGAACCGGTGTCGACGGCGTAGCTGAAGAACATGCCCTTCTGCATCGAGGCCAGGCCGGAGACCGACTCGATGTTGTCTGTGTCAACCATGAACTGAGCTTTCTCTGTGCGCCACGGGCGATACGGACGCGAGTCCTGAGGGATGGGGGGCGGTGCTCGGGCGGAGCCCGGTGATGGTCATCGTCGGTCTCCGCCTCCGATACCGGAGAGGATGTCGTCCAGCACGCCCGGCCGGACCGACGACGAGGTGCGAAAGCCCGGTCGGCCCTGTGTCGTCACCGCGTCACGGACCGTACGAAAGGACTCCCGGACGGCGTCGGTCAGAGCCCGGCCGTCGCCGCGGGCGTGCCATGCCGCCGGGTAGCGCAGTTCGATCAGCAGCGCGCCGTCGCTGCGCCAGGCGATGACATCGAGAATGTGGGGTGAGCGGAGGTCCTCGTCGACGGTGACCTCCGCCGGCAGGTGGGTGACCCCGATACCTTCTGTCCTGCCTCCCTGTTCGCCGAGGTAGTTGACGCCGACCTGGGGACGGACCCCGGTGAGCAGTGCCCTGTCCTCGCCCAGCCCCGGATCGAACCGGCACAGTGGTCCGTAGCCGCTTCCCTTGCCGGGCAGTCGGTCGAAGGAGCGGCGAATGGCGTGCAGGGTGTCCCCGACTCCGTCCTCGAGCCGTACGAGGTGGGGGAAGGTGGCGGTGAACCAGCCCACCGTCCGGGTCAGGTCGCGTTCCTCGGCGAACCGTTCCCGCCCGTGCCCTTCCAGGGTCACCAGGATCCGGTCGCGGCCCCGCCACGCGCCCAGGGCTCGGGCGACGACGGCGAGGACGGTCTGGCCGTGCTCCGCTCCGTGTGCCTTTCTGGCCGTGTCGAGTACGTCCGTGACCTCCGCGGCGGGGAAGCGGAGCACCTCCGAGACGGTGTCCGCACGCCGGATGTCGTCCTCCTCGAACATCCTGCCCGCCGCGGCCGCCCGCCGGGCCAGGCCGGTCCAGTAGGGCAGCTGCCCTCGAAAGCCTCCGTTCCGCGCGTGGGCCGCCAGCTCCGCGGTCCATGAGGGGAACGGCATGGATTTGGGAGCGAGCGGGGCGGAGGGGTCGGCGAGGCAGGCCAGCAGGTCCTCGATCAGGATCCCCCACGAGACCACGTCCACGGCCAGGTGGTGGATGGCCAGCGCGCACCGCTCGCCCTGCTCCCCGAGCCCCGTGGCCAGGGCGACCGCGGGACCGGTACGTACGTCCACCCGTTCCTGTAGCGCCCTCAGATAGTCGGTGAGATCCTCCCCGGTCAGACCGGCGGGAGCCGTCTCGGCGTGGACCAGCCTTTCCTCGTCGGGGTGGCACAGCACCAGCTCGTCGCCGTCGATGCGGACGCGCAACGCGTCGTGAAAGCGGGTCAGCCGCTCGACCGCGTCCACCAGGGCACCGCCGGGCAGCGGAGTCTCGGAGGTGATCAGCACGCATTGGGTGAACACCCGGCCACGGTCCTCGACCGCGTCCACGAACGCCTGTTGGACGGGGCTGGGAACCATCGGCCCCGACACCGGCGCCTGGTCGTGGAGTCGCTCCTCCCCTCGGTCGACCGACGCCTGCTCGGCCAGCATGCGCACGGTCTGGTTATCGAGCAGGTCCGAGGCCTGGATCGCAAGTCCGTCACTCTTGAGCCCGGCCGCGATCTGGATCGCTTTGATCGAGTCTCCGCCGAGCGCGAAGAAGTTCGCGTCGATGTCGGTCACCTCGGTACCCAACGCACGCGACCAGGCCGCGGCGACCCGCCGTTCGGCGTCGGTCCGCGGTGGGGTCGCCGACACCGCCGCGGAGAGGTCGGGAGCGGGCAACGCCGCCGTGTCCAGCTTGCCGTTACCGGTGAGCCGAACGTCCTCGTCCACCCGGACGATGAACGACGGCACCATGTAACCGGGGAGCCGCCGGCCGAGGGAGGCGCGCAAGCGCGCCTCGTCGGGTTGCGCACCGTCCTCGTAACGGACCCACAGGCACAGGCTTCTCCCCCCCTCCTCGGTCTCGTGGACCGCGGCGTGTGCCCACCGGATGTCCGGCTCGCCGGCGGCGACGTGCACGATCTCGGCCATCTCGATGCGGTAGCCCCGCAGTTTGACCTGCTGGTCGATGCGGCCGGTGTAGAAGAACAGCCCGTTGCTCCGCAGAGTGACCAGGTCACCGGTCCGGTACAACCGCACACCGGGAACGTCGGGCGACTCCACGAACCGCTCGGCGGTCAACTCCGGTTGGTTCAGATAACCGTCGCCCAGTCCGGCGCCGCCGATGCAGAGCTCGCCGGGGACGCCGATCGGTCGCAGCCGGAGATCCTCGTCGAGGACGTACAGCGAGGTGTCGTTGACGGGTCGGCCGATGGGGACGGCCTCTCGTTCGTCATAGGAGTCGAAGACATGCACGGCGGCGAAGACCGTGGACTCCGTCGGCCCGTAGCCGTTGGCGATCCTTCCCGGCCCGAGGAGGCGGAACGCCCGCTCCACATGTGCGGGTGACGCCGCCTCCCCCCCGAAGATCAGCCTGCGGACGCTGCCCAGCCGCTCGGGGACGTTGTCGATGAGGGCGTGGAACATGGTGGCGGTGATGAAGAAGCTGGTGACGCCGTGGCGTTCGATCGCCGTACCGAGCCGGTCGAGGTCCAGAACCTCCGCCCTGTCCAGGACCACGAGCGACGCGCCGTTCGTGAGCGCGGCGAACATGTCGTAGACCGCCCCGTCGAAGGAGTAGTCCGACATCAGCAGGAAGACGTCGTCGGGGCCCGCGGGATAGAACACCGGTCGGCGCACCACGCGTAGCACGCTCTTGTGCCGGATCACCGTGCCCTTCGGCACCCCGGTGGTGCCGGAGGTGTACATGACGTAGACCGGGTCCTCGCCACTGCTCGGCAGATCCGGGTCGGTGCCGTCCTCGGCGGTGGCCGCCGACTCGACCGAGGACAGCTCCACGGTCAGAGCCAGTCCATCGGCGAGCCCGCCCGCCCACTCCACCCGCCCGGCCGTCGTCACGAGGAACTCCGCGCCCGAGTCCCGCAGCATCAGCCGGAGGCGTTCGTCGGGGAAGTCGGCGTTGAGCGGGACGTAGTAGCAGCCGGCCTTCAACACGCCGAGGACGGCGACGACCATCTCCGGGGAGCGGTCCGCGAGGATCGCCACCGGTGACCCCGGCGCGGCCCCCCGCCGGGACAGGTGGTGCGCGAGCCGGTTCGCCCGCGCGTTGAGTTCGCCGTAGGAGATCCGTTCTCCCCCGGTGATCAGTGCCGTACGGTCCGGGGCGCCGGCAACCTGACGTTCGAAGACCTTCGCGATACCGCGGTTCTCCAAAGGCGGGGCCGGCGTTGTGGCGAAGTCGCGGATCAGCGCGGTCTCCCGCTCCGGTATCAGGGGGAGCTCGCCCACCGCGTCCGCGTCGTCCGCCGCGAGGACGGAGCGCAGCAGCGTCGCGTAGCGGTCGGCGTAGAGGCGCAGCGTCTCCTCCCGGAACAGCGTGGTGGAGTATTCCCACTCCAGCAGCAGCTGCCCGCCGGCCTCGCGGGCGCTGAGCGTGATGTCGTACTTGGCGCTCCCGTCGTCGAACGTCACCACCCGTTCCCCTGCCTGTTCCAGGCCCATGTCGGTGTTCTGGTAGACGAAGCAGGTGTCGAACAGCGGACTGCGCCCCGGCTCACGCGGAGGCCGCAGGTCCTCGATCATCAACTCCAGTGGGCAGTCCTGGTGCTCGAACGCCTCCAGCACCGTGGACCGCAGGTCGGAGTAGAACTGCCCGACCCCGCGTTCGCGTTCGACGGACGTCCGCAGCGGCAGTGTGTTCACGAACATGCCGACGACATCGGCGTAACCGGCGTCGGGCCGACCGTGGACCGGCGTGCCGACGACGATGTCGCGTTGTCCGCTGAGCCGGCTCAGCAGCTGCTGGAAGACCCCGAGCAGGACCATGAAGGGCGTCAGGTTGCGAGCCCGCGCATACTCCTTCACCGCGTCGAGCGTCCGGGCGTCCACCTCGGTGAACAGAGTCGCGCCCGTGGCGGAGGCGGTGTCGGTCCGCTGCCGGTCGGTGGCCAGGTCCAGCACCGGGAAACCGTCGGCGAACCGGCTGCGCCAGTAGTCGCGCCCGCGTAGAACCTCTGCGGACTTCTCGTGTTCGAGCATGCCGAGCACCGCCGAACGGTAACCGCGGGGCGGCGTCTGGGGTTCGGCGCCCTCCACGATCGCCGCGAGATCGCGAAAGAGGATTCCCATCGACGTGCCGTCGGTGACGATGTGGTGGAAGTCGATCGCCACGCAGCTCACACCGTCGCTGAAGTCGAAACAGCCGATACGGAAAAGCGGGCCCTCGTCCAGCCGGAACGGCCGGACGAAGTGCGCCATCTGTTCCCGGGCCCGCCCCTCATGGCTCTCCCCGGGGCCGGGGGCGTCGAGGCGATGGTGTTCCACCGACACCTCGACCTCGGCCCGGATGCGCTGCACCGGTTCGCCGTCGACGAGATGGAACGTCGCACGGAGGCTGTCGTGACGGCGTACGAGATCGCGCATGCCCGCTTCGAGACGGGTGACGTCGATCGTCTCGTCGCTGATCGTCAGCCCGGTGATGTTGTACGCGACCGAGTCGGCCACCAGGTGGGAGGAGTGGAACATGGCCCGCTGGGCCGCCGTGAGCGGAAGCTCGTATTCGGGGGGTTCCTCGTCACCGGTGCCGTCGCCGAGCCCCTTGTCGTACTCCTCGCGCCTCGGGCCACGGTCGAGACGGCTGCGGATCTGATCCGCCCCGAGCCCGAACTCCTCGACGACGGTCTCGACGAAGTCGTCGAACACCGGCCTCCTCAGCAGCAGTGGCGGCGGTACGCCCAGGTCGAACTCCGTGTTCAGCCACTGGACGATCTTCAGGGAGGACACGGAGTCGCCACCGAGCGAGAAGAAGTCCTCGGATCCGCTGATCTCGGGATAGCCGAGAATCTCCGACCACACCGCTGCGATGACCACACGTGCCGTGGGCGGCTCGGAGGCGTCGTCGGCCCCGTTCCCGTTCCCCGCCCACCGTGCCAGGACGTCTCGGAGCCTGTCCGTGTCCGCCGGCCCACCCGGTCCGTCCTCGGTGGGGGACGACGGGGAGGGGGTCACCGTCTCGTCCCAGTAACGGGCGTGGTCGAAGGGTTGTGGTGGCAGCGGGACGCGGCGCCCGCCCGCCGCGACGGACTCGAAGGGCCTGCCGCGGTGGCCGAGATAGGCGGTCGCCGCCTCCCGATGGCGTCGGAACCGTTCGGGGAGGTCGTCCCACCGGTCGGTTCCGGCGCTGAGGGAAGGAGTGGCTTCCCCGGTCTGCGGTTCGTGGGCGACCGCAGAGGGTTCTGGACGCCCGCGCAGGACGGCCGTGCGTCCGTCGGGGAAGGGCTCCTCGTGCTCACCGCGGGGACGAAGCAGACGCGCCAGGCCGGCCCGCAGGCCGGCACGGTCGTCGCAGAGGACGACGGCCCGCACCGGCTGGTGCTCACGGCCGACGCGCATGGTGTGGCAGATGTCGTCGAGGCGGTGGTCGGGACGGCTGTCCAGGAAGTCCAGGTGCCGCGCCGCGGACCGCGCGAGGAGGGACTCGCTGCGCGCGGAGATCACGTAGAGGTGGGACTCCGCGCTCACCCGTGGTCGCGGCGGTGTCCGCGGCGCCTCTTCGAGCACCACGTGGGTGTTGGTCCCGGTCAGGCTGAAGCTGCTCACCCCCGCGCGCCGGGGCGTCGCACCCGCCTCCCACTCGGCGAGCCGATCGCTGACGTACACCGGTGAGTCGACGAGGTCGAGGTAGGGGTTCGGAACCTCGAAGTGCAACGACGGCGGGAGCATCCGGCGGTCGAGGCACAGGACGGTCTTGACCAGTGAGACCAGGCCCGCGGCCCCGACTGTGTGCCCGACGTTCGACTTCACCGAGCCCAGCGCACAGAACTGTCTGCGGTCGGTGAACTCGCCGAACGCGGCCTTGAGACCCTTGACCTCGATGGGGTCGCCGAGGGCCGTTCCCGTGCCGTGCGCCTCGATGTAGGACAGCGACTCCGGATGGATACCGGCGCGCTTCCAGGCCTTGACGAGCACCTCTTTCTGGGCCCGTGCGTTGGGCGCGGTGATGCCGTTGCTGCGACCGTCGTTGTTCACCGCGTTGCCGACGATGACGCCGTAGACGTGGTCTCCGTCGGCCGTGGCCCTGTCCAACGGCTTGATGTGGACACCGACCACGGCCTCGCTCCAGACCGTGCCCCGGGCCCGGGAGTCGAACGCCCGCACGCGGTCACCGGATTCGGTCTCGCTACCGAGGCTTCCCGGGGAGAGGAAGAGGTTGATCCCGGCGACGAGGGCGGTGTCGCAATCACCCTGGCGAATGGCCTTCATCGCCGAGTCCAGCGCCACCAGCCCTGAGGAGCAGCCGGTGTCGGTGACCGCGGCGGGCCCTCGCAGGTTCAGGTGGTAGGAGAGCCGACTGGCCAGGATGCCCGGCCACGACCCCGTGAACGCCGCGAAGTCCGCCTCGGACAGGAACGGCAGGTAGGACATGCTCAACCGGTGCGAGTGGTCGTTGCCGACGAAGACACCGACCGATGCGCCGTCCATGCCGTCGCGGGCGTACCCCGCGTCCTCCATCGTCTCGATGAGGATCTCCAGCATCTGCCGGTGGTAGGGGTCCAGTTCCGTGGCCGCCCGAGGGGGAATGCCGAAGTACTCCGGGTCGAACAGGTCGATACGGTCCAGGAATCCGCCTCGGCTGAGATCGGTGGGATTCGGCAGGACCCGGCGGAGGTCCTCCATGCGGGCCGGGGGGAAATCGCCGATCGACTCACGCCCCGCCACGAGGTTGTCCCAGAACCGCTCCTTGTCCGGCGCTCCCGGCAGTCTGCAAGCGATCCCCACGATGGCGATGGGGGTGTTACGGGGACCCACCGCGCCATCGGAGGGTTCGACCGCGCGGATGAACTCCTTCGCCCGCTCGACGTCCAGCCGCTCCTCCCGCACCTGCGTCAACAGGTACTTCAGGAGCTCCTTGCGTGTCTTTTCCCGGGTTCCGGTCACCATCGCTCCCCGTTGTCCTCGATGTCGTCGAAGACGGAGATCAACTCCGTGTCGCCGATCTCGGCCAGCGCCTCCCGCAGGGACCGGTCACCTCCCCGGTCGACGGTTCCGCCCGCGTCCGCGCCGCGTTGCTCGTCTATGTAGACGGCGAGGTCGACGACGGTGGAGTACGAGAAGAGGTCGGCGACGTCCACCGTCTCCGGGTAGGCCAGCTCGATCTTCGCCAGCAGGTCCGTGGTCATCAGCGAGTTACCACCGAGCTCTTGGAAACCGGCGTAGGCGTCGATCTCCGTAAGGCCGAGCACCGCGCCGTAGATGGACGCGATCCGGCGCTGGGTCGGGGTCGGGTCCGACAGGCCGGTCAGGACGACCTCGCCCATCCCCCCACCGGACTCTGACGGCGTCTCGGCGGTGTTACGGGCGGCCGCGGCGACCTCGGTCGGAACGGTGAAGGGAAGCGTGTCCCACTCGCTCCGCAGTACCGGCAGGTTGAAGTCGGCCGGAATGGCGCCGTCGGCCGGATGGCGCAGGAAGTACGCCAACCAGGCCAGCCCCTCCTGGACCGACACGGGGGTGAACGGGGAGTCGTCCGCATCCACTCCGTGGTCGACGGCCATGCCCGCCCCGGTCCATGTGGGCCAGTTGACCGACAGGGCGCGCGTGCCCGCCGCCCGTGCCCTGACGGCCAGAGAGTCCATGAAGGCGTTGGCCGCGCCGTAGTCACCCTGGCCGAATCCGCCCGTGATCGAGGTGATCGACGAGAAGAACACCACGAACGGATCCGGATGCTCCGCGGCGAGATCCAGCAGCGCGACGCTTCCATCGATCTTCGGGGCGAGGACGGCGTCGTAGACCTCCCTCTGTTTGGACCCGAGGAATCCGTCACCGGCGACACCCGCCGCATGGACGATGCCGGTCAGGCGCACCCCGTCGGTCTTCAGGCGTTCGCCCAGACTCCGGACCTCCTCGGGCCGAGACACGTCGCAGCGCACGTACTCGGCCATGTGGAGCCGCTCCAGCCGCCGCCTCGTCGACTCGTCGAGCACCGAGCGGCCGAGCAGGACGATCCGTTCCGCTCCCTGCGCCGCCATCTCCTCCACGATGTTCAGGCCCAGCCCTCCCGCACCACCGGTGACGAGGAAGGTGCCTCCGGTGTAGGGCTTCTCGGCGGCTTCGTCCTCGGCCGCGGTGACGCGCTCCAGGCACCGGGTGTACAGCCGGGATCCACGGATCGCCCGCGGCGAGGCGCCCGGAGCACCCAGGCACTCACGGACCAGCAGGTCCACGGCCGTGCCGGGCGGCGCGTCGACGACACCGACCGGCAGGTGTTCCTGTCCGATCACCATGGCCAGTGCCGCGGTGGCCGCCGCGTAGGGGTCCGTGGCGGTGTCGCCGTCGACGACCCGCCAGGCGTTACCGCCGAGCACCCGCAGTCCGAGCGGAAGCTTGACCCTGTGGGTCAGCAGCCCCCGGTACAGCTCGAACAGCGCGTCGACACCGCCGCCGCGACGGTCCGCGTGGGTCAGGCCTTCTCCTGCGGTGAAGTCGGTGGCGAACAGCAGGCCCTGGGCCTCCTCCGAGCGCAGCCGTGTGCACAGAGCCCCTACGTCCTCCTCATCGGGGGCCTCAGGTCCCACATAACACGGGATGATTCGCACTCCCGCCCCTGTGAGCGCCGCGACGAGATCACGGCCGGCCGAGGTTTCGCTCACCACGACTCCCCAGACGGCGTCCGTGCCCGCCCGTCCTTCGGCCGGCACGGCCTCCTTCCAGCCGACCTGTAGGAACCGGCGGGCTCCTGTGACGCTGAAGCGCGTCCAGTCGACCTTCTTGACGGTGTAGCCGCTGATCTGCCCGAAGACCGTGCCGTCGAGGTCGATCAGATCGATGTCGAAGGTGATCGTCTCGGCGCCGGGACCGCCACGGACCGTGTGGACCAGCGAGTAGTACGATTCGGGCGCCGTCCGGTGCAGGACGAAGTCCTTGTACATGTAGGGCAGATAGGTCTGGCCGTCGCTCTGCGAGCTGACGTTGACGGCGTTGTCGAGCATCGCCGGGTGCAGCCCGTAGATCGTGGACTCGGCGTCGACACCCTGCCGCATCCGCAGCAGCGCCAGCGTCCGGGCCTCGCCTCGCCACTCCGCCCGTACGGAGTCCCAGCGCGGGCCGAACCGGAAGACGCCGGTGTCGGCCTCGAAAACGACCGGGTCCACCACCGTGGTGGCCGTGCCCCGCACCGCCGGTATGTCGACGGCCTCCGGCGGCTTGCCTGCCGGTGCCCCGCCCACCCTGCCTTCAACGTGCGGGACCCAGTCCTCACCGTCCTTGCTGACCACCTGGAACGTGTAGCCGTCGCCCGACCGCTCCAGTCGGGTCCGGACGACCGCCTCGGCTCCGGCGTCGACGGAGAGCGGCATGCGGAAGACCACGTCCTGGAACCGCACGGCCCCGCCGCCGGCGACCACGGCATGGGCGGCCCTGGCCATCTCCAGGTACGCCGTGCCCGGCACCACCGCCCTGCGGTCGATCAGGTGGTCCGCCAGCACCCAGTGCTTCTCGGCCGACAGCGCGTTCTCGAACACGGCGCCGGCGTCCGACCGGCTGACCTCCGCGCCGAGCAACGGGTGTGTCTGGGTGCTCCTGAAGTCCTGTACCCGGGTCCGCAGCGGCCGGGCCCAGTGGCGGGTCGGTGCGAACGGGTAGGTCGGCAGCGGAACCCGTCGTCGGATGTCCCCCTGGTGGTAGCGGGTGAAGTCGATCCGCGCGCCCCGTACGTAGAGGGAGGCCAGCCTGGCGAGCACGTGCTCCTCGCCGGAGGCCCGGTCGGCGACGACCGCGTCGGCCTCCGCCGAGAGGCGTTCCAGCGACTGCCTGGTGATGTCGCCGGGAGCGAAGGCGCCCTTCTTGTCACTGACCACGGTGTGCACCCCGTAGTGGACGCCCTGCTCCTGGTCGGTGCAGAGGCCGCCGGTACGGACGCGGTCCACCGACTCCGCGAGCTGCTCCTTGCTCTCCGCGGTGATCAAGAGCCGGTATTCGTGGTGCGTACGCCCGACGTTGGAGGTGTAGCAGATGTCGGCGAGCGACCACGGACTCCCGCTGAGCAGCAGAGAGTAGCGGTCCAGCAGCTCTTGCAGGGCCTCTTCGGTCCTGGCGCTGACGGTGAGGCAGTAGCGCCGTCTGCCCTGCTCTGTGGGGCGGTAGGCGGGAGCCTCCTCCAACACCAGGTGGCAGTTGGTCCGAACGAAGCCGAACGAGCTGACCGCGGCCCTTCTCGGGGTCCCTGCGGGAGTGTCCCAGTCCGCCAACCGGTCGTGGACGTAGAGCGGACTCTCGGGGAAGTCGATGTACGGGTTGGGTACCTCGAAGTTCGCCGTCGGGGGCAGCACACCCGTTTCGAGCGCCTTGACCACCTTGGTGACGGCGGCCACGCCGGAAGCGCCCACCATGTGTCCCATGGTGGTCTTCAACGAGCCGACCCCGCAGAACTGCCGACGCGAGGTGTGCCTGCGGAACGCGTCCGACAGGCCCTTGGTCTCGATGGGATCGCCGAGTGCGGTACCGGTGCCATGGGCCTCGACATAGGTGATCGTCTCCGGGTCGACGCCCGCTTTGGACCAGGCGTCGAGGATCACCCGCTCCTGGAGCTCCGCTCGTGGGGCGGTGATACCGCTGGACATGCCGTCGTTGTTGATGGCCGATCCCTTGATGACCGCCCGGATGTGGTCGCGGTCGGCCAGAGCACGTGCCAGCGGTTTGAGGACGACCATGCCGGCGCCCTCGCCCCACACGGTCCCGTCGGCTCGGGCGTCGAAGGTGCGTACGGCGTAGTCCTGGGACTCGACACTGTCCATCGTCGCCCCGGACATGTAGGCGGCCTTCACCTCACCGACCTGCGACATGTTGAGACCGCCCGCGAGCGCCATGTCGCACTCGCCGTTCTGTAGCGACTGGACGGCCTGGTGAATGCTCACCGCGCCCGCGGAGCAGGCGGTGTCGGTCATCAGGCACGGACCGGTGAGATCCAGCACATAGGAGATCCGACTGGCCACCAGCCCCTCCCACGAACCGGAGAGCTGCATCGGATTGCGTTCGGAGAACATGCGGTAGTACGAGTAGTTCGTCTGGTCGCGCCCGAGGAAGACCCCGGTCCGTGTGCCGCGGACGCCGTCACCGCCGTATCCGGCGTTCTCGAGCGCCTCGTACGCGATTTCCAGACCGATCCGCTGATACGGATCCATGTAGTCCGCCTCCAACGGCGGAATACCGAAGAAACGGGCGTCGAACCGGTCGATCTGATCCAGATAACCGCTCTTGGAATAGATCCGGTCCAGATCGGACTCGTCCACGACCGCGCCGAGGATGACCTCGGAGTAGTACGGGTTTCGCAGGATGTCGTACATATCTGCCTTGCGTGAGCGCGGGAAGTCACGCACGCAGTTCTTGCCCTGCTGGAGGAAGTCCCAGAACTCCTCGACGTCTCCGGCCGCGGAGTACCGGCCGGCCATCCCGATGACGGCGATGTCGGGATGGGATGACGACGCGGCCGTCACCTCCTGCAACAGCGTCTTCGCCTCTTCCTTGCCGAGCCTCCGATGCGCGACCTGTTCGAGGATGAAAGCCTTCACCTTGTCCATCTGGCATCCCGATTCTGTCGAAAAAGCACGATCTCGCTACAGAAGGCCACGGGTCTCCTCCACCGTGATCTCTCCTTGCTCCACCATGTCCAGCAGCCGGTCGAGATCGTCGGTGCCGGCCGCGCCGGTCGTCGGTGCCGGATCGCCGCCCGCACCGTCACCGTCCCCCTCGGCACCGAGGCGGGACGCGACACACGCCGCCTGGTCGGCGATCGTCGTGAATCGGAACAGGTCGGTGATGTCCATGAGGTTCGGAAAGCGCTCGTCGTAGTGCCTCAACATCTGCGAGGTCAGCAACGAGTTGCCGCCGAGGTGATCGAACTCGTCGTAGGCGTCCAGTTCCGCGACGTCGAGCGTCCTCGCCCAGATCTCGGCGACGGCCTGCTCAACGGCTCCGACATGGTCCAGGCCGTAGAGGACGACGGAGCGGGCGTCGGCCATGTCGGCCTTCCCGGCCTGCGAGGACGATTGCGCCGCCCCCGGCGCCGGCCGTTTTCTGCCGGGCATGACGACCGTCGGGTGCCCTTCCCCCGCCATGAGCGCCCGGAGCAGGTCGGTCCCCTCAGCGGGGTCCAGCGGCGGGAAGAGCTCCTCCTCGTCCACGGCGCCCAAGCGCTCGGCCATCCCGGTCCGCCGCCACGCGGGCCACTGGATGCTCAGCGCGGGCAGGTTCTGGGCGCTGCGGTACTGGGCCAGACTGTCGAGCACCAGGTTCGCGGCCGTGTAGTCGGTCTGACCGTGGCCCGGCAGGAACCCGGACACGCTCGAGAACGCCACGAAGAAGCGCAGGTCGTCGTCCCGGGTGGCGTTGTGGAGGGCGACACCGCCCAGCGCCTTCGGACGGTACACGGCCATGAACTCGTCGGTGGTCTTGGTGTGCAGGAAGCCGATGCCCGGCCGCCCGGCGAGGTGGATCACCCCGCTGATGCGGCCATGGCGTTCCCGAATCCCACGAACGGTCCGCTCGACCGCCCCCGGCTCTCCCATATCCAGACGGACGACCTCGGCGACGGCGGGATCGTCCTGCGGCCCGAACGCGGGATCGGACGTGGGCTCCTCCCTCTGCGAGCCCAACAGGACGAGGTTCTGGAACCCCTGCCGGGCCAGGTCCCGGGCCACGACGGCGCCCAGGCCGCCCGTGCCACCCGAGATGACGACGGCACCGTCCGGAGGGACCGGCCCCGATGTCCCGTCCCCCGGCACGATGGCGTGCCGTTCGACGACCGGTTCGTAGCACCGATCCTCGCGATGGAACAGCAGCGGCGGCCGGGCGGTGGCGCGCGCCTCCGCGATCAGGACCTTCGGCGGGACTCGCTCGTCGATGTCGACGCAACGGATCCCCAGGGTCCGGTACTCGAGCGTGGCGACCCTCATCAGGCCGAGCACACCGGCCTGGCCTGGGTCGGGTGCGGGTTCCTCACCGGTGACGGCGAGCGCGCTCCGGGTCACCGCCAGCAGGCCACCGGTGAACTCCGGCCGGCGGGCGGCCAGGCCCTTCAGCAGGGAGACGGTCCTCTCCACGGGCCCCACCACCCGCTCGGTGAGAGGTGTGGTGTCGTGGTCCGGGGTATCGGCGATGATCCCGAAGGCGAACGTGCGGCCCTCACCGACCTGGTCGTCGTCGGCCGCGGACACATGCAGGTGGTCGTAGCCCTCCGACCGGAGCCGACCGATGAGGGGGTCGAGCATCGGGCCGAAGTCGCCGCAGAGCAGGACCCGGCCGGCCTCGGCGCCGACACGGGTGTCGGCGCCGGTCGGAGGGTCGACTTCCCGGTAGCCCTGCACGTACCCGTATCCGCCGGAGCCGCCCAGGTCGAGGTCGACCGCCGACTTGATGCAGTAGTTCTCCACCGTCAGCACGACCCGTCCGGCGGGGTCGGTGACCGTCACGTCGAACGCGTACAGCCGGCCCTCGACCGAGGTGGGGCGTTTGCGGAAATGCGCCAGCACGCGGGCCGGCAGCGGGCCGTGAACCGTCAGGCTGCCGTAGGAGAGCGGCAGATAGAGCCGGTCGTCGTCATAGAGGCTGTTGGCCGCGTTGATCAACGTGTCGAGCAGCGCCGGGTGCAGGACGTAGTCGTCGGTCTCACCGTGGTACCGCGTCGGCAGTTCCAGTTCGTAGAGCATCTCGGTCAACCCGGCGTCCGCTCGGCCGCCCCGTAGGCTCCCGGTCCACCGCTCGCCCAACGTCAGCCCCTTGGACCGGTCGAGCTGGTCGTCGTAGTCCAGTTCACGGACCAGCCGACCCCGTAGACCCTCCGGGTCGATCGGCTCCGGCACCTCGGTGACCGGCTCGACGACGAGTTCGGCGGTGGCGTTGCGCACCCATGCGCCGTCCGCGCTCCGGGCGGCCACGGTCACCTCGCTGACGTCGCCGGTCCCGCCTGCCGGGTCGAAGACGATGTGGACCTCGGACTCCGCACCGTCGTCGACGGCGAGCGGGGTGGTGAACCGCAGGTTCCGCAGCGTCATCCCGGAGCCGCCGTGGCCGAGCCGCCGGGCGGCCTGCACGATCAACTCCAGTATCCCGGTGCCGGGAAGCACACTGACCCCGTCGATCCGATGCTCGGACAGCTCCCAGAACCGCTGTGGGGAGAGCCGGCACACGGCGATGTCCACGTCCAGCGAGCGCACCAGGCGCAGCTCCGCGGCCGGTCCGCCCAGGCGCTCTCGACCGTCGGCCCTGAGCCAACAGCGCAACGGCTCGAACGGATAGGTCGGTAACGAAATCCGACGGGCACCCGGTGCCGCGCCCCGCTGCCAGTCGACGTCGGCACCGCGAGCGTAGAGGCGGGCCAGGCGTCGCAGGCCTTCCCGGTCGGGTGCCCCGTCGAGCAGCCGCGCCGCCTCGCGGTCCAGCCGCTTCTTCTCGTCGGCGGTGAGGCTGCGGGGGTCGCGCCGCCCGCCGCCACCCGCCGTGAGGCGGAACTCACCGGTGGCGATGTCGTCGACACCCTCCAGACCATCGGCGAAGCTCGCCAGGAGCGCCGACAACTCCTCCTCGTCCTCGCACACGAACGCGGCTCTGACCCGGTGGTGCACACGCCCCGTCGACGCGGTGTGGCACAGGTCCGCCAGGTTCACCCGGTGCCCGCCCAGAAACTCCCGGTAGCGCTCCACCAGCCGCCTGAGTCCGGCGATGTCCGGCGCGCTCAACGGGAACAACACGGGACCGGGCGCCGCGACCCGCTCCGGTTCGGGCTCTGGGTCTGCGCTGCGCACCACAAGGTGGCAGTTGGTCCCGCTCAGGCCGAAGCTGCTGATACCCGCGTACAAGGTCTCGCTCGGATCGCTCCCCCACGGCACCGTGCGGTCGTTGACGTACACCGGCGACAAGGGGAAGGCGATGTTGGGGTTGGGTTCCTCGAATCCAAGGCTCGCCGGCAGGGTCCGGTGCCGCATCGACAACACCAGCTTCGCCAGGCCCGCCAGACCGGAGGCGTTGTCCATGTGGCCGATGTTCGTCTTCACGGTGCCGATTCCGCAGAACTGCTTCCGCGAGGTGTGCCGGGAGAACGCCCGCTCGATTCCGCCGATCTCCACCGGGTCGCCCAGGCGGGTCGCGGTGCCGTGCGCCTCGATGAAACTGATCCGCTCCGCGGGGACCCCCGCGTCCGCGAGCGCCGCGTCGATGAGGTCGGCCTGTGCGTCCGCGTTGGGAGCGGTGATGCCGTTGGAGGCGCCGTCCTGGTTGACCGCGCCGCCCAGGATGACCGCGTGGACGGTGTCACCGTCGCGCTGTGCCCGGTCGAGCGCCTTCAGGACGAAGACGACGCAACCCTCGGCCGCGCTCGTCCCGTCGCTCCTGCGGTCGAAGGTCCGCGTGTGGCCGTCCCGCGACGAGGTCTCCTGGAGGTCCTTGATACCGATTCCCGAGCCGTCGGCCACGACCGGGAGCAGGTCGCTGTTGACGGCGCCGACGAGCGCCATGCCGCAGTCCCCGCGCTGGATCGCGCGGCATGCGGTGTGTACGGCGACCAGGCCCGAGGAGCAGGCGGTGTCGATGAGCATGGAGGGCCCGCGCAGGTTCAACAGGTACGCGATCCTGCTCCCGATGATCGACTTGACGTTTCCGGCGACGGATATCTCCGGGGCGTCGGGGGCGACGGCCTGGAGCATCGTCCGGTAGTCCTCGCCGAAGTCGCTCGACATGCCCACATAGACCCCGACCTTCTGGCCCTGGATCTCGGCGTTCAGATGACCGGCGTCCTCCAGCGCGGCCCACGCGGTCTCGAGGAAGATCCGCTGATCGGGGTCGACCGCCCTGGCCTCCTGCCGGGACATGGAGAAGAACCGGTAGTCGAACTCGGCCACGGAGGGCAGGCGGGTGCCGCCCCAGTAGCGTTCGGGGGAGGGCGGCGGCGCGCCTCGGGCGGCCAGGTAGGCGTCGACGTCGGCGCGTCGCTCCTCGGAGAGCTCGCGGTGGCCGCGCTCACCGCGCACGGTCATCTCCCAGAACTGGTCGAGATCCGCGGCCTCGCCCACCCGTCCGCTCATCCCGATGATGGCGACCGGGACGTTCTCACGCCCGGGTCCGGAGTGGTCGATCCGTACCTCGGTGTCCTCGGGAAGGTCGGCCAGGTCCAGGCCGTCTATGGACAGCAAGGGATTCATGACACCGCCACCCCGTTCGGCTCGAACAGCTCCGTGTCGCCGGTGCGCCGCAGGATCGACGCGATCCGCTCCCGCTGCTCGGCGTCCGGTACGCCCTTCGTCACCATGACCGTGCGCAGCAGGTCGAGAGCGTCGCGCTTCTGCGCCTCGGTGAGCTCCTCGTCGTCGACGGAGGCGAGCTTCTGGAGTCGGCGGTAGGGTGCGATCACACCGGCCGCGTACTCGTCGTCGTCGAAGTTCCTGTTCCGGGTCGCGGCGGCCGCACCCAGGCACAGTCCGACGAGACCGGGACGGTTCCTTCGTTCCTCGATGGCCCGGTCGAGCGCCGCGTACGCCCCTTCGGTGTCCTCGTCGAGACTGTGGGCCCTTGCCTCGGCCACGGCACCGGCGACCATCTTGGTGAGTACGCCCTTCGGCCCCACCTCGATCCACAGCGTGACACCGTCGGCGGCCAGCGTGGACACCACGGCATCCCATCGGACCGGACTGGTGAGCTGTACGGAGAGGGCCTCCCTGATCTCCTGGGCGCTCTCGTACACCCGTCCGCTGACGGTGCTACAGACCGGGACCGCCGGCTTCGTGAACACGGTCTTCTCGACCTCCGCCACATAGGCGGGGACGGCGTCGGCCATGTACGTGCTGTGGAAGGCGCCGGCCACGTTGAGCTTGGCGACCCTGGCGCCGCGCTCCTCCAGCAGGACGGTCATTCCCCGCAGATCCTCGAGGGTGCCGGCCAGCACGGCCTGCTGCTCGGTGTTGTAGTTGGCCACCTGGACGTGGTGACCCTCGGAGTTGAACTCCTCCACCCACTTCTCGACCTGGGCCACCGGCATCCGGAGTGCGGCGATCATCCCCGTTCCGCCGTCGGCGGTGCAGGCTTCCATGGCCTCGCCCCGGGCCCTCACCAGGCGCACCGCGTCCTCGAAGCTCATCGCTCCCGCCGCGAGCAGCGCGGTGATCTCCCCCAGGCTGTGCCCGGCCATGTGAGAGACGGGCGGCTTGCGGTCCTTGGTGAGCACCTCGTACATACCGAAGCTCAGAACCAGCAGCGCGACCTGTGCGTGCCGCGTCCGGGTGAGTTCGGCCGGGGGCCCGGTGAAACAGAGTTCGGCGAGCGAGTAGCCCACGATCTCCGATGCCTGTTCGAAGCGTTCTCGCACGCTGCTCTCCGACTCGAACCAGGAACGGCCCATTCCGGAGAACTGGGATCCCTGGCCGGGAAACACGAGCGCAAGGTTGGTCATGACTGATCCTTCCGGTCCGGTACGTGCGAGTGTCCAGGTATGGCGTCGGCCGCACGGGAGGAAGTGCGGGAACCGGAGGCGGCCGTGGGCGGATCGAGGAGTCCCAGCAGCCTTACGTAGCTGTCGAGCAGCCGGTGTACGGCTTCGGGTGCGATCTCCCGCCGGTGGGCGAGGGTCACGGTCGCCGGTTGTGCGGTCAAGGCGGTTCCCAGGACGAGGTCGGCGTGCCGGAGGAGACCGCCCTCCTCCGTCCACCGACGGTCTGCGCACACGACGAGCGCCCTGCCGTCGTCGCCGCGGCCGGGGTGTAGCCGGTCGAGCCCCACCTCACGGTCGGTGTCTCCGACAAGCCGCAGGTAGTCGTCGACCAACTCGGCGAGGTCGGTCCTGCCGACGAGATCGAGGGGGACCGGGACGGCCCTGCCTGGTCCGGACACCACGTGAAGCGTGACGTCGTCACAGGCCAACGTCTTACCGACGGTCAGCGCGAACGCGGCGTGGGCCAACGCCCGCACCGCGGCATCGCCGCCTGTGCCATGCCGGTGCAGCGCGGCCCGTACCCGGGCCGGCAGGGCGACCTCCGCGGTTCCGTCGGCCCCTTGGTCCTGTACGAACCAGGTCTCGGGCAGCCGCACGCCGGTGCCGGTGAGGGCGCCGTCCGAGTGGCGCCGTGCCAGTCTCCTCTCCAGCAACTCCTGCTGCCCGCCGAGGGTCGGTCGGGCGAACAGGTCACTGACATCGAGCTCCCCGGGGAAGGCGGCGTTCAGCTTCTCCAACAGCAGGATGAGACTGAACGAGTTGCCGCCCAGGTCGAAGAAGCTCTCGTCCGGGCTCACCGACACGTCGCCGAGCACCGCCTTCCATGCCATGAGCAGGTCCTCGTTCACCGCCGAGGGCGCGTCCGCCCGGTCTCCTCCGGGCGGCGCCGCCTCCATGCGGGCCAGGGTCGGGCGGTCGATCTTGCCGCTCGTCGTCATCGGCAGGGCGGCCACCGCCGTGAGCGTGGCGGGGACCATGTAGCCGGGCAGCTTCCGGGACAGGAAGTCCCTCAGCGACTCCGGCTCCACCTGGGCCTCTCCCTTCACCTCGTAGAACCCGCGGATGACCCGGTTGCCCGGCGAGACCTCGTCGACGATCACGCCGGCCCCGGCCACCTGCCCGTGCTCGGCGAGGGCCTGTTCGATCTCCTCGAGCTCGATGCGGTAACCGCGGACCTTGACCTGGTTGTCCGCCCGGCCGAGGCAGTGGACCTCACCGTCGCGCCACAGGGCGCGATCCCCGCTGCGGTAGATGCGTCCCTCGCCGAAGGGGTCGTCCCGGAAGGCCTCACGGGTGAGTTCGGGACGGTGCAGGTACCCCGGGGACACACCGTGTCCGCCGATCCACAGGTCGCCCTCGGTGCCCTCGGGGACGAGCTGGAGGTCGTCGTCGAGCACGTAGAAAGTGGTGTTGGCGATGGGCGTGCCGATGGTGACGGGGGCCTGGCGGGTGAGTTCCTTGACGCTGGACCAGATGCAGGTCTCGGTGGGCCCGTACACGTTGAAGATCTGGCACGACGACCGGGCCCACAGATCCGGCAGCAGGTCCTCGGGGAAGGCCTCACCGCCGACGACGAGCTTCTCCAGTGGTTCGCATGCCGTACGCGCCGCGTCCGGGTCCGCGCACAGCATCCGCAGCCGGCTCGGGGTCATCTGCAAGTACGCGACGCCGTTGTCCGTCACGAACTCCGCGATCGCCGCCGGTGTCCCCGTATCCCTCTCGTCTGCCATGGCCACCGTCCCGCCGGTGACCAGGGTCATGAGGGTCTCCAGAAGGTGGATGTCGAAAGACGGGGTCGTCAAGCACGCCACCGTCGCGTTCTCCCGCCAACCCAGCGCCTTCGGCATGGCCCACAGGAAGTTGGCCAGCGAGCCGTTGGTGACCATCACGCCCTTGGGACGGCCGGTGGAACCGGAGGTGAAGATGGTGTACGCGAGGTCGTCGGGCTCTTCGGTCGTCGGTGCCGGTACCGACGCGGCCGGCAGGTCCCGGTCGCGGATCGTCAGCACCCTCCCGTCCGACCCCTCCGCCCCGTCCGGTTGAAGGACCACCGCGGTCCCCGGGGAGCACAGGACCTTCGCCGGCTCCGCGGCCTCGATCACGGAGCGCAGTCGGTCCGGCGGGTCCGTCACCTCCATCGGCAGCCAGGCGGCACCGACGCGGTGGACCGCCAACATGGCGGCGACGAGCTCCGGCGACCGCGGCAGCAGCAGTCCGACCAGGTCCCCCTTCCCCACCCCGGAGCCACGGAGCAGGGCGGCGAGCCGACCGGCCCGTTCGGCCAATCGGTCGTACGTCGTCACCTCGCCCTGGAAGCGGATCGCCGGACGCGTGGCGTAGGCGGTGAACGCCCGGTCGAACTGCTCCGCGAGGCCGGGGACGCCGGTCATACGCTGACCGGTGCCCCATGACAGGAGCCGCTCCGTCGTGTCGTCGTCGATGAGCGGGATCTCACCGATTCTGAGGTCGGGGTTCTCCACGGCCCTCGCGACGAGGGCGTGGAACCGTTCCATCAGACCGGCGATCCGCTGCTCGCTGAACACGCCGGAGTGGTTCAGGTCGACGAACAGACCACCGTCGCGCTCGGTGAGTTCCAGGGTCAGGGCGAGCATCGAGCCGCTCATGCCGAAGTCCTCGGTGGTGGCGTTGAGCTCACCGAAACGGCGCGCGCGTTCCCGGGCGTTCGTGTAGATGAACATCGTGTCGAACAGAGCGTTACGGCCGTAGTCGCGCTCCAGGTCCAGTTCCTCGATCAACGTCTCGTAGGGGTAGTGCGCGTGCTCGATCGCCGCGAGTCCGGTGTCGCGTACCCGTCGGAGGTAGTCCGACAACCGGGTCTCGGGCGTCGGCCGCAGCCGCAGCGGCAGCGACTGGGCGAACATGCCGACCGTGCCGCCGAAGGGGCCCAGCGCCCGCTGGTCCAGCGGCACCCCGACGCACAAGTCGCTCTCCCCGCTCGTTCTGGCCAACAGCACCGACCACAACGACAGATAGAAGAGGAACGGCGTCGTCCTGTGCCGGTGGATGACCGCGGTCGCCGCCTTGTGCACCCGGGGGTCGATCTCGGTGTAGTAGTGGTGCCCGCTGAAGTCGTTGATGGCCGGAAGAGGCGCATCGGTCGGGACGGCGAGGGGTGGAGGCAGGGTCTCGAACTCGCGCAGCCACCACCGCCGATGCTCCTCATAGCCGGACCGCCCAGGCAGCTCGGACCGGGTTCGGACGTATTCGGCGTAATCCGCGGGCTCTTCGGTGCTCGTCAGCCGCCCGTTCGTCAGGTGATCGGCGAGCTCGTCGACGATCAGTTCCAGTCCTCTGCCGTCGACGATGATGTGGTGGAACGAGACGACGAGGTCATCGGTGCCGTCCTCGCCGACGACGATGCCGTAACGCCACAGCGGTGCCCTGGCCAGGTCGAGCGGCGCGTTCATCGCACTCGCGACCTCCTCGGGACTCGCCCCCTCGAAGAGGTGGACCTCGGGCTCGACGTCTGGCAGGACACGACAGACGACATCATCGGAGTCGACCTCGTAGCGGCTGCGCAGCTTGGGGTGTCTGCGGGCGATGGCGCGAAACGCCGCGTCGACCCGGCTCGGGTCCAGCCGGCCGTCGAAGTGGAGCCGGAGCGGGACCTGGTACGCCTCGTTTCCACCGCGCATACGGGAGTTCACATAGACCCGTTTCTCCTCGGCGGAGAGCGCCATGGTGACGGGCGTGCCCTGAGCGGCCGCGAGCGTCCCTCCGTCGTCGGTCCCGCCTTCACCGGTACGGACGGCCGAAGGCGAGCGTCGGAAGTCGAAGCCCCCGGCCCTGATCTCCCGCACGACCGCCCCGAACGCCTCCAGGATGCGGTCCTTGTGCTCCTCGGTGTGGGCCCACGAGAAATACCCCGAGCGGCGCTCCCACACGAACACGCCGTGGTGGGCCAGCAGCTTGAAGAAGAGGTTCGTGGTCAGGGTCATCATGGCCACGTCGCGCGGCGCCACGTTCTCGTACTTGTACATCGAGGCGCAGTGCGTCAGTCGGATCGGCACCTCCTCGCGGTCGAAGAAGTCGTTGGCCCTCCGCACGAAGTCGTCCGTGAACCTGTTCAGTTCGGCGATCCGCTCCTCGCCGCTCTCCTTGAGGGTGGTCAGCACCGCCCGGCAGGCCGCCATGGTGAGGGGGTGTTTGCAGAACGTTCCGGCGAAAAAGGTCGTCGGTACCGCGGGTCGGGAGTCGTCGACGTCGGAGAACGCCCCGCCGTCCACGGCGTCGAGGTAGGTGCTCTTGCCGGCGACGATGCCCACCGGCATACCGCCGCCGACGAGTTTGCCGTACAGCGACATGTCGGACTCGACCCCGAAGTATGTCTGCGCACCGCCCAGTTCGAGCCGGAAGCCGACGATCATCTCGTCGAAGATCAGCGCGATTCCGTGCTCGGTGCAGATCTGTCGGAGCTCGCGCAGGAACTCAGCGGGCTGTAGGCCCGGATTGCGCGACTGCACCGGCTCCACCAGCACGGCGGCCAACTCGTCGCCCTGCTGCCGGATGCGCTCCAACGACTCCTCGGCTCCATAGCGAAGCACCACGGTGTTCTCGATCATGGCCGGGGGGATGCCGATGGTCAGCGGAACACTGTCGGTTCCGTCGCTCTCGGCCAGGACCGCGTCGGAGCCGCCGTGGTAGGAGTCGGTGAACCGGACGATCCTGTCGCGCCCGCTCACCGCCCTGGCGAGCCGCAGCGACACCATCACGGCCTCGGTGCCGGTGTTGCAGAAGGCGACCCGTTCGGCGCCGGTCATGTCGTGGATCAGCTCCGCGACCTCACCAGCGACCCTGTTCTGGGGTCCCAGCTCATAGCCGGCCTCGAGCTGCTCCTGTACCGCGCGTACGACGAAGTCGGGCTGGTGACCGAAGAAGTGGACACCGTAGCCGATCCCGGTGTCGACGTACCGGTTGCCGTCCACGTCCCAGAACTCGGCCCCCCGGGAGCGGGAGGACACCAGCGGGTAGGAGACCTCCTTCAGACTCGTGTCGAAGTTGAGCGAGTTGATCCAGTCCGCCAGGTGTCGGCGATGGGAACGGGCGTACGCCTGCGACCCCGCGGTCCTGGCGGTGTAGCGGGCGACGAAATCGGTGATGAACCGTTCCTGCTGCGTGGTGAGCTCGGTGGCGCTCAGCGAGATGTTGTTGTCGTACGTGCCGACCTTGCGGGGCGTGCGCGCGGGCCGACGCTTCGGTGCGGGCTCGGGGGCCGTCTGGGGTGTCGGCGCACCGATCGCACCGGCGCCAGGCGCCGCGCCGCCGAGCATCTGAAGCTGCTGTTGCATGACGGCCAGCTGAGAGTGGACCACCGCTTCGAGCCCGGAGGCGGAGGGAACGCCCTGGCCGGCCGCGGGTGCGGTGGTGGGCACGGGCGGTACGGCGCTCCCCCGCTGGTCGGGAACGGCCCCGGGCGGCGGGTTCGGCCGCGGGTCCGGCTCTGGGGGAGGCTCGGGTTCGGGGCGGTTGCGCAAGACGAAGTCGGTCACCTGCCCCACCGTGTGGAGCGACTCGAAGAAGGTGGTGATCGGAATGTCGAGCGCGTAGTGCTTCTCGATGCGCTTGCCGAACTGCACGAGCATGAGCGAGTCGACACCGAGCGAGAACAGCTCCACACCCGGGTTCAGCTCCGTGGTCGCCACGCCGGTGACCTCGCTCAGCGCCTGAGTGATGACCTCTCCGACCACTTTCTCCTCGTCCGCCCGGCGGGCGTCGGCCGCGGCGGCGTCCGCTTTGGCCGCGAAGCCGTCCGCCGGACCGTTCTCCGCGGTGCCGGTCGTCGCGAGGTCGTCCACTCGACTGCCCATGGTCGTGTCACCTGCTCCGGTGCGGTCTCGGTACCAGATCCTCTGCCTGTCGAACGGGGTGTGCGGCAGGTCACGGAGCAGCCGCCCCGCGCCCGCGATCCGGCCGGGGTCCAGCTCGGCGCCCAGCTCCCACAGTCGGCCGGCGGACTCGAGGAACTGCCGCGGGTCGGACCTGTCCTTGCGCAGACTCGGGAGGACCACCACGTCGTCGCCGAACTCCTGGGCGATGAGCCCACCGAGAGTCGCCGTGGCGCCGATCTCGACGAACGTGCCCAGCCCCGTCCGTACGACCGAGGCGACGGCGTCGCGGAACAGAACGGGTTCGACCATGTGTCGGCTCCAGTGGTCGGCGTCGACCGGGGAGCCGGGTGTGACCGGCCGGGCGGTCTGCGCGGAGATCCACTTGACCGACGGGGCGTTGAAACGCCACTCGCGGATCCGGTCCCGGAGGCGCTCGGCCGCCGGGGTCATCCGCTCCGAGTGGAAGGGGTGCGACACTTCGAGTCGTTCCGTGAAGACACGCTGTCGACGTGCGGCCTTCAGTACCGCGGCCAGGCTGTCGGCCGGACCGGAGACGGTGACGTTCTCCGTGGCGTTCACGGCCGCCAGCGAGACGTCCGGGGTGTCGGTGAGCAACTCTCGCGCCCGTTCGACGGAGCACAACAGGGTCGCCATCGCGCCGTCGGCCGAGGAGTCCGCTACCACGCGCGCCCGGTGTGCGACCAGCTCAACGGCCTGTTCTCGGCTCATGGCCCCGGCGAAGCAGGCCGCCGCGTACTCGCCGATGCTGTGGCCGATGACCGCCGCGGGCGTGACACCACAGCTCACCCAGTACCGGGCGAGCGCCAGTCCGACGGCGAAGATCATCGGCTGGGTGTACAGCGGCGACTGGAAGCGTTCGTCGGCCTCCTCTGCGAACATGACCTCCAGCACGGAGATGTCGGCGACTCTGCGGAACTCACGGTCGAGCTCGTCCAGTTCGCGGCGGAACCCCTCCGCGTGGTCGTAGAGTCCACGGGCCATGCCCTGGTACTGCGTTCCCTGTCCTGAGAAGACGAACACCGGCCCCGCCCCGCGCGGGTCGGCCGCGACCTTCTCTCCGGAAGGGCTCGCCGCGGCGGTCCGCAGTTCCTCCAGCGAGGTGCAGACCAGGGCCTTGCGGTACTTCAGGCCACGCCGTCTGCTCAGAGTGTGCGCCACGTCGTCGAGGTCCACCGCGACGCCGGAACTCCAGTCGGCGAGCTCGCGCAGCCCGGTCCGCAGGGCCGCAGCGGAGTTCGCCGAGACCGGCAACAGTCGGGGCGTGTCCACATCGGTGCGAGGGGGGACCGGCTCCCTTCGCCGCGGCCCGTACTCCTCGACGATGACATGGGCGTTGGTCCCGCTGACACCGAACGAGCTGATCCCCGCCACACGTCTTCCGGTCGGGGGGTCCCACGGAACCTCCTCGGTGATGACCTCGAGGGGGGCGCTGTCCCAGTCGATGAGGCGGTTGCCGCTGCGGAAGTGCAGTGTGGCCGGCAGGCGCCTGTTCTGGAGACTGGTCACGACCTTGCAGAGCGCCGCCATGCCGGCGGCGGACTCCAGATGCCCCAGGTTCGACTTGACGCTGCCGACACCGACCTTCGCCGTACGCCCTGCGAAGACCCTGGCCAGGGAGTTGATCTCCTGCGGGTCGCCGATCGGCGTGCCGGAGCCGTGGGCCTCGACATAGGAGACGTCCTCTGCCCCGACCCCGGCCTCGGCCATCGCGTCCCTGATCACCTGGCTCTGGGCGGCCCCGCTGGGCACGGTGAACCCGCCGCTGCGGCCATTGTGGCTGACCGCGGAGCCGCGCAGCACGGCGAGGACGTCGTCACCGTCGCGTTCGGCGTCCGCCAGCCGCTTGAGGAGGACGACGACGCCGCCCTCGCTGCGGATGTAGCCGTCCGCGCCGTCGTCGAAGCTACGGCAGCGACCCGACGGCGACAGGGCGCCCAGCCGGGACCACGACAAGTGCCCCTCGGGACTGAGGATCAGGTTGACTCCCGCGGCCACGACGAGGTCGCATCCGCCCTGCTTCAACTCCCGGCCGCCCAGGTGCAAGGCGTACAACGAGGACGAACACGCGGTGTCGACCGCCATGCTGGGGCCCTGGAAGCCGAAGGTGTAGGAGATACGCCCTGCGGCGGCGTTCGCCATGTTGCCGGTGTAGGTGTACGCCTCGTGGGAGTACCCGAGGTTCTGCCCCACCTGGCGGTAGTCGTTGTTGTAGATCCCGACGAACGTTCCGACCCGCCCGGCGGCACCCGCGGCGTACGGGTCGAGGCCGGCGTCCTCGAACGCCTCCCATGTCAGTTCGAGAAGCAGCCGCTGCTGCGGGTCGATCAGCTCCGCCTCGCTCGGCGAGATGGCGAAGAAGGTCGGGTCGAACCGGTCGATGTCGCGCAGATAGCCGCCCTGTGTGGTGGTCACCTCGCTGACGTCCAGGGGGCTGTGCGCCCACCGGTCTTCGGGGACGGGCTCCACGACGTCGATCTTCCCGCTCAACACCTCCCAAAGCCGCCGCCGGTCGGCGATGCCGCCGGGCAGCCGCATCCCCATTCCGACTATCGCGATCGCGTCGGACGGCTCCGCCGGAGCAGGGGCTCGGGAAGGCCGAGGAGCCGGGGCCTTCGCCTGCGCACCGCCGAGGGCGGCGCGCGTCCGCCGTATCTCCTCGACCAACGCCGCCGGCTCGGGGTGGTCGATGATGCAGGTGCTCTCCATCCGGACATCGAGCCGGCGCTCGAGCTTGGCCTGCAAAGAGACCAGGCGGACCGAGTCAAGGCCGAGATCGAACAGGTTCGCCTCGCGCAGCGCCGGATCCAGGGCGGCGGCCTCGGACGGTCTGCTCTCCAGCTCGCCGACGACGTACGAGACGATCGCGTCGACCAACGCGCGGTCTTCTGCCACCGGATCGGCGGGCGCAGCCGGTCCGGTACCGTCGTCGACCCTCGGCAGCGGTCGGCTCCAGTCGACCGGTACGCCGTGCACCCACGCCTCCGCCAGCGAGGCGACGAAGCGGGCCGGGCCTTGCCGGTCACGGCGCAGCGTGCCGATCACCGGCACGTGGTCCCCGATCGCGGCCACGATCTCCCTCGTAGGGCGAACGAGCACCGGATGCGCGCTGAGTTCGACCAGCGCACGGTGGCCATCGGCGAGCACGGCCCGTGCGGCCTGCTCGTACATCACCGGGTTGCGGAGATTGCGGTACCAGAACTCCGCGTCCAGCTCAGCGGTGTCCACGCGTCCACCGGTGGTACTGGAGTAGAAGGGCAGCTCCGTCGTCCGCGGGCGAACACGGCCGAGCGAGGCGAGCAGGGCCTCGCGCTGCGGTTCGACCCGCGGGGAGTGCGCGGGGAACTCCACGGACAGCTTCTGGGCGTAGGTCCCCTCGTCGCGCAGGCTCTCGACGATGCCGTCGATGACAGGGTCGGCACCGGCGATCACCACCGAGCGGGGGTCGAACACCCCGGCGACGTCAATGGCGTCGGCGGAGTCGGTCCCGCGGGCACCGAAGCGTTCCCGGACCTCCTCGACGGTCAGCCCGACCATCGCCATGCCGCCCTGGCCCACCATCGGAACGTGCGCCCTGCTCCACAACACGGCGATGCGCGCGGCCTCGTCGAGCGGCAGTGCTCCCGTCACGCACGCCGCGGCGATCTCGCCGAGGCTGAAGCCGACGACACCGCCCGGCTCCACTCCGTGGGAGCGCCAAAGACCGGCCAGCGCGACCATGATCGAGAAGAGGACCGGCTCCACGACGTCCGGCCGCTGTAGCTCCTGCGCCGGACCCTCACCTCGTAGAACGTCCACGAGCGACCAGTCGACGTGCGGGGCGAGGGCGTCGGCGCACTCGCCGATCCTCCTCGCGAATTCCGGGGACGCCTCCAGCAGACCGACGCACATGCCCGGGAAGACCGTGCCCTGCCCGGGAAAGACGAACACCGGACGCGCGTCGTCGGTGGCGACGCCCCGTACCACCCGCGAACTCGGGCGTCCCTCGACCACCGCGGTCAACGGCTCCAGCCAGTCGTCGCCCTGGGGGAGCAGGACCGCCCGGTGCGCGCGGTCCGGGCGCTTGGAGGTCAGGGAGCCGGCCGCGTCAGAGGAGCCTGCCTCGCCTTTCTCGACCTTCCGCCGCAGCCGAACCGCACGATCGCGCAGAGCCCTCCTGCTCGGAGCACTCAGAACCCACGGAGCAGTCATCGGCAGCGCCCCCCGCGATGTAAAACGACCAGAGCGCCGAAGATGTTCATCTTTCCCGACCTAACCTTTCTTAGTGAATGTGGTGAGACCGAAATCAGCGATGAGCGTCTGCTGCACCTGCGAGGTTCCCTCGATGATCTCCAGAATCTTCGCCTCCCGAAAAAGGCGTTCAGCCGGGTACCCGTTCCAGCACCCGTTTCCACCGAGCACCTGAACCGCGTCCGAGGTGACGCGACAGGCGACGGTCGAGGAGAAGTACTTGGCGATGTTCGTTGCCGCGATCACCTCCGGACTGCGTTCGGCCCTCAACCGTCCGGCTCTCCGGCACAGCTCACGCGCGGCGGACACGCCGGTGACCGCGTCCGCGATCATCCGCTGTACCAGCTGGAACGATCCGATCCTGCTGCCGAACTGGACACGACGGGCCGCATACGTGCACATCTCCTCAAGGGCCGCCTGAGCAAGCGCCACACCCGCCCACGCGATGCTGTAGCGTCCGTGGAACAACGCCGTGTTGGCGACGAAGGCGAATCCGGCCCCGATTCCGGAAACGAGGTTCTCGGCGGGGACCTCCACTCCGGAGAGGACGACCTCGGCCATGTGCGCGGCTCTGTTCCCGAGCATTCCCGACATCGGTCGGATCTCGACCCCTGGCGTTTCCCGGTCGACGAGGAAGGCGCTGACGGTTCCGTTGTCCGTCGCGAAGACGAGAAAGACGTCAGCGATCCCCGCGAACGAAATCCATTTCTTGTGTCCGTCGAGAACGAAAACGTCGTCTTTCTTCACGTACCTCGTGGACATCCCCTCGGCGTCGGAGCCCGCATCGGCCTCTGACAACGCGAAGCACGCGATCCTCCGCCCGCTTGCGAGATCGGGCAGGTACTTCTCTTTGATCCGCCGTGATGTCCGACCCGCCAGCGTCTCGGCGACGAGGGAGGTGTGAACGGTCAACAGTGCCCGGGTCGAGGCACACGCCTTGCCGATGACCTCGGTGAGCTCGCCGTACTCGAGCGGGGTCAGACCCAGGCCGCCCCACTCGACCGGCACCGTCGCCCCGAGGAACCCCGAGTCCGCCATCCGCTCGACCACCTCGCGCGGAAGGTGCTCCTCCCTGTCGAACTTCGCCGCCCGGGGCGCCAGCTCCGCGGCGAAGGCCCTGGCCCGTTCCAGGACCGCGTCCGAGGAGCGGTCAACCACGACGCACCTTCCTCAGCTCCTCCACCATCTCCGTCATCCGCTCGACCGAGCTGAACCGTTGCAGGCTGAGGTAGTCGTCGGGGACCTCGACGTCGAAGGTGCTCTCGATGTGGGCCAGCAGTTGCATCGCGAAGATCGAGCTGACGAACCCCTTGTCGAAGATGTTGTCGTCGTCGCGCAGTTCGTCGTCGCCCAACACGGTGATGTTGTCCCGGAGATAGCCCCGGATGCTCTCCCGGACGTCCACACCGGGAGCCGCGTCAACCGGAGATCCACTGTCATGCATCGACGTTCACCTTCACGTGGTCGGGGTAGGCACGGACGATCGAGAGGTCGTTCTCGAAGAGGTGGTCGGCTCCGTCGCGCGAGACGACATGGAAGTTCGCCAACTGGTAGGTGAGGAGCATCTGGCGGTTGCGGTCGGTACGCCGGAACCTGGCGAGAAGGCGGGTCCCGTGAGCCTCCGCCCGCTGGATCAGAAATTGCAGCAGCACCGTGCCGACGCCTTTGGAGACCGTTCGGCAGGACATGAGCAGCAGCGCGATCGTCCACTGGCCGCCGGACTTCTCCACCAGTGCCATCCCGATCTTGCCGTAGGAGCCGTAGCGGTCCCTCAGCTCGCAGACCCACAGGTCATGGCCGGGGTCATCGAGGAGCTTCTCGAGCTCGTCGTACGAGTAATGGATGCCGGTGGAGTTGAGCTGGCTGGTCCTGTGGGTCAGCTCCTCAAGGCGCAGCAAGTCGTCTCCGCCGGCTCGGGAGATGGTGAGGACCATGCCGAGGCTGCGTAGAAACTCGTCGTGGGGACCCTGGAACTCGAGTTCTGACCGATCGCGCCGCTCAGCCTCTTGATACGCCAGGCGCCTGCGCCGCGCGTCCTCGGTGACATGGGCCGGAGACAGCCGAGGCAGCGTCGTCAGGAGGAAACGGTCCGCGGCATCGATCGTCTCCACGTCCGGATGGACGAAGGTGACCTCGTCGCGTTCGAACTCCTGGTCGTCGATGAAGACGAAGGTGTCAAGGCCGATGTTCAGCTTCGCCTGTAACGCCGTGAGGGAGCTGGACTTACTGTTCCAGTTGATCTGCGGATGGAGGAAGTACTCGGCCATACCGAACTCCTCGAGCTTCCGCATGGCGTCATCATGGTTGTTCTTACTGGCAATGGACTGTAGGATTCCACGCTCATCCAAGGTCTTGACGGTCTCGATGATCTGCGGTTCCACGACTATGTCGTCTCCGGCTGAGAGGGTCCCTCGCCAGAGTGTGTCGTCGAGGTCCCACACGACACATTTCGCCATCTTCACCGGTACTTCACTCCCCTGCCCGAACCGTTACATGGGTCTTGCGGTCACCGAGAAACGCCGTAGGTGTAGAAACCCTGTCCGCTCTTACGACCGACCAGTCCAGCGCTCACCATTTTTTTCAGCAGGGGACAGCAACGAAATTTCGGATCCTGCATGTCGTCGTAGAGGACCTGTAACGAATCGACCACGGTGTCCAAACCGATCAGATCAGCAGTGGCCAGAGGCCCCATCTTATGGCCGTAGCCAAGAGTGAATATCGCGTCGATCTGCTCTGGCTCCGCGACCCCTTCTTGAACAAGAAACGCCGCCTCGTTCATGAACAGATGGGATAACCGATTAGAGACGAACCCCGGGTTGTCACGTACGACGACAGGCCGCTTCCCCAAGGCCTGCACGAAGGCCTCTGCCTGCTTTGCCGTCTCGTCGGACGTACGGTGCCCGCGCACGATCTCGACACACTCGGTGAGAGGGACCGGATTCATGAAGTGCATGCCGATCACCGACTCGGGCCGCGCGGCGGAGGCGGCGATCCTCGTGATCGAGACGCAGCTGGTGTTCACCGCGATCAAGGGGCCTTCTCCGCACACCTCCCGCAGCTCTCGGTGGACCTTTTCCTTGACGGCGACGTCCTCGATGACGTTCTCGACGACCCAGTCGGCCTCGGCGAGCGCGGCCATGCCGTCCGCGACGCGGATACGACGGTGAATGTCCTTGTCAAGCCACCGCGAGTCGCCCGGCGACATGAGGCGGTAGCGCCTCACAAGGGTGCGTATGTCGCCGCCGGCCGTTGCCAGGACACCAGGGTCGTGATCGTAGAGCACCACACCATACCCGTGGGCGGCACAGGTGACGGCGACGTCCTTACCCATCACTCCAGCTCCAATGATCCCGACCACCGGCATCGCCGCCACACCTCTCCCGAAAGCGTCATTCAGCTGTTCTTATTACGCTCCGTAAAATTCCCAGATGGCTTTTCACCCTAGCGTCGCCAAACGCATCAGGGAAGGGTGGACTTCAGATTTATTCTGACCCGACCCGGACGTCTCCAGGATGTTTAAGCGAGCTTCGTGAGCATTAATGCTGGCCAGAGGAGCGCATGCAGCCCCGGATTGGCCTACTAATGCCAGGGAGACTCGCGAGCGTGTCGTCGAAGTTACCCAAAGTAAAGGAAGAAGCACAAGGGCGAGAGTGCAACTGAAAGAGAACACAGACTCACCGGGAGTAGCAATATGCAGCTCAAGAAGGATGCGAATGATATTTCACCAATGAGGCGGCATTCGAAAACCCGACAAAGCTCATGAACATCTGCATAGCAGACAACGAGGATCTGGGCAGTACATAGATGAATCCCAAGGGTGAATATTCTCTTTCGCAAGGCGGCATGCCGAACCAGAGGATTCACGTTGATCTCTCATTCCACCGCGTCCGGCCTTCCGCATGAGGCGACGGAGTCCCGGCCCCCTGAGGGCAGTCCGTCACCGGGCCCTGAGACCGGCCCCTATCCGGTGGCATCGCCCGTGTTTCCCTCGTCCTCAACCGGCGAGGCAGCGATCCTCGCTGATAAGATCCACCGAGGTTTGATCATCTGGCCCGAAGTTCAAGGCCGACATGGAAGATGAACCCTTTGACCAGGCCAGATCGGCGTCGAATGCGACACGGCCCCGAGCGCGTGGCGGCGGCCGATTCGGCGAAAGCCGGCTGACACAGTGGGGCCGGAGTGCGCTCGCCCCTCCAGCCGGTCCCACTCGGTCGTGGGGCGAACCGCTGCCCGCTTCCGGCCGCGTGCGGGCCTTGAGGGTATGAGGGGTCCGCCAGATCGTGCCTGGCGAGGAGGGTCGAAGCCTTGAGTACCCGCAGGGCCTCGTCCAGCGGTGTGATCGGCTCGCGGTGACGGCCGGGCCCTGGCCGGCAAAGGGCCCGCTTCGGCCCCAAGGACGTTCTCAACCCTGCTGGAGCGAGCCCCGACACGGTGGTGAGAGGCATTCGTCGGAGCGGCGCCTGTGCCTGCCACAGCCTGTCAGGGGTACGACAGGAACGCGACGCCTTCGGTGTCGGCCCGACACGGTGCGGACCGACGCCGAAGGCCGTGAGGCGGGGCCCTCAGTCGATGCGCCCGATCAGGCGCGGTCGACCATGAGCTGTCCGTCGGCGGCGCTCCGACCCGCCAGTCCACCGCCGTAGTTGGCCTCCACGCGCGAGCGCTCAGAGGCGTTGGGGTAGGCGTTGGTGCAGTTCACGCCACCGGTGGAGCCTGACATCAGCGACGAGCACGGGCCGGGCTTGACGTCGGGCAGACCCAGGCTGTGACCGAGCTCGTGCGCGGCGATGCGCACCGCGTCGTAGCCCTCGGCGGTGCCCTGACGACCCATCCAGACGGTCACCTGTCCGCCCGGACGCACCGGACCCAGGTGAGCGCGGGGCCAGCCGTCGTCGGCGATGACGCGGATCTCGGCGCGCCGTCCGGCGGGGGCCGGTTCCAGGCGGACGTTGCTGACGCTGGAGTTCCACACACGTACGGCCGAGGAGACGGCGGAGGTGTACTCCGCGGCCCGGCTGGCGTCGTAGTAGAGGACTGTCTGGCGCAGCGGCTGGGACTGCTCCGCGGGTGTCGCGGTGGCCGGTGCGGTCCCCACCATCGTCAGCGCCAACGCGCTCATGAGAACCAGGAGGGGTGTGAGGATGCGTCTCAGCATGGGGGTCTCCCTGGGGGTAAGGGTGCTGATGCCTGCTGTGACCCGGTGGGGTCGGCCTGATGCTATGGGTAGCGACTTATCACCACAAGATGTGCAGAACGTCTATTTAGGACAATGTGCGCGCCACCCAGAGGAGCCCAGGTCGGCGAGGGTCTCCGGGACTCCGTCCCTGGGGAGTCTCACACCCGGTGGCGGCCTTTTCGGAGGGAGAGCACAGACGTACGCCGGATCGTTCACCCGCGCGTCCTCGGAGTCGATCGGGCCCTCACCCTCGCCCAAATCGACGAGAGGCTCTAGTATCCAGAAGTAATAGGACGTCCTACTAAATGAGGGAGCACCTCGTGAACGACCTGCATGTGCCCCGGAACCCCGTCCGCCTGGTCACCGCGTCGAGTCTGTTCGACGGACACGACGCCTCGATCAACATCATGCGGCGGATCTTCCAGAGCCAAGGCTGCGAGGTCATCCACCTGGGTCACAACCGTTCCGTCCAGGAGGTGGTCGACGCCGCTCTGGAGGAGGACGTGCAGGGCGTCGCGGTCTCGTCCTACCAAGGCGGCCACATCGAGTACTTCGAGTACCTCGTGGAGTCGCTGCGGGCGCGGGGCGCCGGCCACATCAAGGTCGTCGGCGGGGGCGGCGGTGTGATCGTGCCCGCCGAGATCGAGCGACTGCGTGCCGCCGGCGTGACGATCTTCTCCCCCGAGGACGGGCAGCGGATGGGGCTGGCGGGGATGATCAACTCGGTCGTCGCCGCCTGCGACTTCGACCTGTGGGCGGACAGGCAGGTCACCTTCGAACAGGTGCTGTCCGGCGAACGGCTCGCCATCGCCCGCGCGGTGACCGGGGCCGAGACCGGCAGGCTGGACGAGGAGACGCTCACCTCCGTCCGTGACGCCGCGCGCGACCGGTCGGTGCCGGTCCTGGGCATCACCGGCACCGGTGGCTCGGGCAAGTCGTCCCTGACCGACGAACTCCTCCGGCGGTTCCGTGTCGACCAGCGGGACGGGCTGCGCATCGCGGTCATCGCCGTCGACCCGACCCGGCGCAAGGGCGGCGGCGCGCTGCTGGGCGACCGCATCCGCGCGAACGCGCTCGACGGCGACCGGATCTTCTTCCGCAGTCTGGCCACCCGCGGCAGCCACGAGATCCCCGAGCATCTCGCCGACGTGATCGCCGTGATGAAGG
Organism: Nocardiopsis sp. ATB16-24; assembly: GCF_030271535.1. Classification (GTDB taxonomy): domain Bacteria; phylum Actinomycetota; class Actinomycetes; order Streptosporangiales; family Streptosporangiaceae; genus Nocardiopsis. The sequence goes on from NZ_JASCXJ010000001.1 coordinate 307,786, forward strand.
CCGCCGGCTTCGACCTGGTGGTCGTGGAGACCCCGGGCATCGGACAGGGAGACGCCGGCATCGTGCCGCTCGTCGACCACAGCCTCTACGTCATGACCCCGGAGTTCGGTGCCGCCAGCCAGTTGGAGAAGATCGACATGCTCGACTTCGCCGACACCGTGGCGATCAACAAGTTCGAGCGACGCGGCGCCAAGGACGCGCTGCGCGACGTCGGCCGACAGCTCGTCCGCAACCGCGAGGCGTTCGGCAAGAAGCCCGCGGACATGCCGGTCTTCGGAACCAGCGCGGCCACCTTCAACGACGACGGGGTGACCGCGCTCTACCAGCACCTACGGGACGAACTCGCCGGCAAGGGGCTCGGCATTGAGGAAGGCGCCCTGCCCCGGGTCGAGGTACGCCACTCCTCCGGCATCAGCCAGATCGTGCCGACGGACCGCGTGCGCTACCTGTCCGAGATCGCCGAGACGGTACGGACCTACCACGCCCGCACCGAGGAGTACGCCGAGGCCGCGCGCCGCGTCCAGCGGATCGAGGCCGTCCAGGACGAGCTGGCCCGGAGTGGAAGGTCCGAGGGCGAGGTCTCCGCCCTGCTGGAGGAGGCCCGAAGAGAGCTCCCGCACGAGGTCGCCGAGCAGATCGGACAGTGGCCGCGGGTCGTGGAGGCCTACTCCGGCGACGAGCAGATCGTCAGGGTCCGTGACAAGGAACTGCGCACACGACTGACACGGGAGTCGCTCTCGGGGAACAAGATCCCCCGGGTCGCGCTTCCGAGGTTCACCGACCACGGTGAGCTGGTGAGGTTCTGGCGGAGCGAGAACCTGCCGGGCCACTTCCCCTTCACCGCCGGCGTGTTCAAGTTCAAGCGCGACGGTGAGGACCCCGCGCGCATGTTCGCCGGAGAGGGCGACCCGTTCCGCACCAACCGGCGCTTCAAACTGTTGTCGGCCGACAGCGAGGCCACACGTCTGTCGACGGCCTTCGACTCCGTCACCCTCTACGGGCGTGACCCCGACGAGCGTCCCGACATCTACGGCAAGGTCGGGACCTCCGGGGTGTCGGTGGCCACGCTGGACGACATGAGGGCGCTGTACGACGGTTTCGACCTGGTCGCCCCGACCACGAGCGTCTCCATGACCATCAACGGCCCCGCCCCCACGGTGTTGGCGTTCTTCCTCAACAGCGTGATCGACCAGCAGGTCGACGCCTTCCGGGAGAGGGAGGGACGGGAACCGGACGAGGGCGAGCGCGCCGAACTGGAGGCGTACGCCCTGGCCAACGTGCGAGGCACCGTGCAGGCCGACATCCTCAAGGAGGACCAGGGCCAGAACACCTGCCTGTTCTCCACCGAGTTCTCGCTGAAGCTGATGGCCGACATCCAGGAGTGGTTCATCGAACACGGGGTCCGTAACTTCTACTCCGTCTCGATCTCCGGCTACCACATCGCCGAGGCCGGGGCGAACCCGATCAGTCAGCTCGCCTTCACCCTGGCCAACGGGTTCACCTACGTCGAGGCCTACCTCGCCCGCGGCATGGACATCGACGACTTCGCCCCCAACCTGTCGTTCTTCTTCTCCAACGGCATGGACCCGGAGTACTCCGTGCTGGGCCGTGTGGCCCGCCGCATCTGGGCGATCACCATGAAGGAGAAGTACGGCGCCAACGAGCGGTCCCAGAAGCTGAAGTACCACGTGCAGACCTCGGGTCGGTCGTTGCACGCGCAGGAGATGGACTTCAACGACATCCGCACCACGTTGCAGGCGCTGATCGCGATCTACGACAACGCCAACTCGTTGCACACCAACGCCTACGACGAGGCGGTGACCACCCCCACCGAGGAGTCGGTGCGGCGCGCGCTCGCGATCCAGCTGATCATCAACCGTGAATGGGGCCTGGCCATGAACGAGAACCCCTTGCAGGGCTCGTTCATCATCGATGAGCTCACCGACCTCGTCGAGGCCGCCGTCCTCGCCGAGTTCGAGGCGATCAACGAGCGTGGCGGGGTGCTCGGCGCCATGGAGACCGGTTACCAGCGCGGTCGGATCCAGGACGAGTCACTGCTCTACGAGCACCGTAAGCACGACGGTTCACTGCCCATCATCGGGGTCAACACCTTCCTCAAGCCGGACGCGGCGGCCTCTCCGGTCGAGATCGAACTGGCGCGCGCCACCGAGGACGAGAAGGAGTCGCAGATCAAGCGTGTGCGCGCCTTCCAGGACGCACACGTCGCCGAGGCCGAGGAGGCGCTGGCCAGGCTCAAGGAGACCGCCGTCTCCGGTGGGAACGTCTTCGCCGCCCTCATGGAGGCGACGCGCGTTTGCAGCCTCCAGCAGATCACCGAGGCGTTCTTCGAGGTCGGCGGCCAGTACCGCCGTAATGTGTAGGACCACATGTCCCACGACGACCTGGGCACCGCCTTCACCGCTCGCGCGCCCGCGCGCCGCGTGGTGTCGTTGGTGCCCTCCATCACCGAGAGCCTCGCCGATGTCCGGGCCGAAGCGCTGGTGGGGGTCACCGACTGGTGCACCAGACCGGTGGATCTGGCGTGCGCCAGGATCAGGGGGACCAAGAACCCCGACCTCCAAGGCATCGAGCGGCTCAGGCCCGACCTCGTCATCGCCAACAAGGAGGAGAACCGCAGGATCGACGTGGAGCGGCTGCGCGCCCGGGGCGTCCCCGTCTGGGTCACGGACATCGAGAGCGTTCCCGACGCGATCCGCTCCCTGGAACGTCTCTTCGATCACGCCCTGCGCTGGCCGAGACCGGACTGGCTCGGTCGGGCACGGGAACTGTGGTGTGGGGATCGGCTTCCGCCCGTGACCCGCCGCGTGGTGGTGCCGATCTGGCGCGACCCGTGGATGGTGGTGGGGTCCCGCACCTTCACCGGCGACCTGCTCCGCCGGCGCGGTTGGGAGAACGTGTGGGCCTTGGAGACGCACAACCCCGAACAGAAGCGTTACCCGCACAGCACAGCGGAGGCGATCGACTCCGCGGGTGCCGACGTGGTCCTGCTGCCCGACGAACCGTACGTCTTCACGCCGGAGGACGGACCCTCGTCCTTCGTGCGCACCCCGACCGAACTGGTCAGCGGTCGGTTGCTGACGTGGTACGGGCCTTCGCTCGTACCCGCGTGGTCGAGTCTGGAGAGGTGACCGACGCGCTCTTCGACGGCCGGCGGTGGACGACCGCCGACCTCCCGGCCGAGGTCCCCGGCGACCTCGGCCGGCAGGTCGGTCACGCGTTCCCCACGGGAGACGGGGCCGACCCCGTCTCCACACAGGGGCGTGTCGGGCCGAGGGACACGCGGAGGAGGTGCCCGGGGACCGTCCGCCCACGGATTCACCGGCACGTCATCGACGGCGTGAGCGCTTCGAGGTCTCAGCGGTCGCGGGGAAGCGGGCCGACGTCGGAATGCCCGCCCGGTAGGACGCCCGCGTGCTCCTGGCCGGGCCCGGGACCGGAACGTGCGGCGAGGGCGTCGGAGACGACACCGGTGGTGAAACCGTAGACCGCCTTGTGCAGCAGGTCCACGACGAGTTCGGGACGCGGCCAGGTCTGCGGCGGAGCCCCCACCCCGGTGGCGTTCTCCAGAAGCTGGTCGTTGGTCAGCCTGACCACGGTGAACATCGCCGAGGACCACGACCCCCGGAGTCCGGCGTGCGCCATGGCCGAACGCAGCACGCCGAGCACCGCGGCCTGGCCGAAGTGCATCGCCCAGTTCACCGGCAGGGGCTGCTTCCCCGGCCGCTCCGCCGCACCCGTCAGACGTTCCAGGACCCGAGCGGGAACATGGGAGTCGGGACGGCCCGTCATCTGCTGCTCGACCTTCTCCGCCAGTGTCATCACCGCCGCCCCGGCGGTCCCGGCTGCCAGCCCCTGCCACAGTACGCGTCCGATCATGCCCCGACGCCTACCCCCGCGCGCCGGACCCAACCACCGGCGGGAACGCCTCGACAGAGCGCTCCTGGGCCCGGACCCGACGCCCGGACGCCACAATGGCGGCATACGGCCGACGACCCGGCGCGCACCCGGACTTCTTTCGGCGCTCCGTTCGACTCGTCGGCGAACGGCCTCCCGCCTCAGTGCCCGGCTCCGTCCATCGACGCTCGTCCACACCTGTACCACGCCACGAGCCGGCCGGCCTCCATCAGGGCGTCGAGCAGGTAGGTCGGAGCGATCCGCCCCTTGGGCACGTAGACCAGGTCGACGGCCAAAAGGACCGCCGCCGTGCTCACTCCGGTGCGGGCGGCGTGGCGTACGCCCTCCGGGGTGCGGGAGGCACGGAGCTGTGAGAGGCCGCTGGTCACCAGCAGACCGGCGACGGTGTACTGGAGCCATTCATCGGCTTTGGGGCCGAAGACGACTTCGAAACTGCGCCGGTGGAACAGCGGCCAGGCGCCACCCAGCACGTTGAAGACGCCGTGCGCCCGAGCCAGTCCTCGCGGATCCATCATGTCCTCCCGTCCGACCGCACCACCGCGGACGGCGGAAAGCCCGCGACGGCGGGTTTCTGCGCGTCTCCGCAGGCCGGTGCCGTCCTTTCGACGCACAAGGCCCCGCACACCAGATGTACTGACCGCCCACACCCGGCCGGAAACCTCACCACGTCCTTCCGTGATGGCAGGACGTGGACGGCCTCCACCTGGGAAGATCTCCTGAAGCGGCCGGGTGGCGGACTCCCCCTTTCCCGCACCGGCGTCGTCCTTCCCTGCCCAGGGACCGCCAACGAGAAGAGGGGGACCCCGATGCCGACGAGACCATGGACGATGTCGAGCCCGGATGCACCGCCGGGGGAAGAGCCCCTTCCCGAGTACGAGGGGTTCCTGGGGTGGGTCCTGGACCTCATGGTCACCTTGGGCGAGCCCGGTGTGGGCGTGGCCCTGCTCATCGAGACCTTCTTCCCCCCGATGCCCAGCGAGGCCGTTCTGCCCGGTGCGGGCTTCCTCGCCTACACCGGGCAGATGAACGTCTGGCTCGCCATCGTGTGGGCCACCGTCGGCGGTCTCGTCGGCGCCTGGGGCCTCTACGCGCTCGGCGCCCTCCTGGGCCGGGAGCGCACCATGTGGCTTCTTCGCAGGACCCCGCTCCTGGAGGCCGAGGACTTCCACAGGTCCGAGCGGTTCTTCGAGCGTTTCGGAGGCTTGGCCGTCCTGTTGGGCCGTTGCGTGCCCCTGGTCCGCAGTCTCATCTCGATCCCGGCCGGCATCGCGCGGATGTCACTGGTGAGGTTCTCCCTCTACACCGTCATCGGGTCGGCCGTGTGGAACGGCGTCTGGATCGGCCTGGGCTACGCCTTCGGGCCGGCCATCGAACCCGCCCTGGTCCACTGGAGCGACCTGATCGGCAACATCGTGCTGGCGGTCATCGGCCTGCTGGTGGTGTGGTTCGTGGTGGTCCGGGTGAGGAGTCTCAGGGCACGCGCCCAGGGCAGGCCGACCGCCTGACGCCGGGCGGAGGCGGTCGGACCGGTGTCGGGGCGCCGGGTCCGGTCCGCCCTTCGAGGATCGACGCGGTGAGCGATCGAGGTCGTCACGGTGCCGCCGAAGAAGGCCGGTGCGGTCGCACCGCCGGCGTCCGATCCCGTTTCCTTCACGTCGGCCGAGTCGGAGACATGTACCCGCCTGAGCGCGACCAGAGGAGAACCGTATGGACCGCGCCCGTGCCGTCGACGGTCGAATCCTTGTCGGTAAGGTGTGCACGGCTCGAGCAGAAACCGCTACCGCACCACGCACATCGTGCCGAACAAGGCGAGCGGGTCCTCCGTCCGTCGCCGACGAGTGAAGGCAGACAAGTGGGCCACACCTTCGATCCCCCCGCCCCGAAGAACATACGAACCCCCTTCCGTTTTCTTCTGTGGCTGGTCGCCAGCCAGAAAGGAAGGATCGCGACCGGGGCGTCTTTGGGGATCCTCTGGATGCTCGGCCTCTCCGTTCCTCCCTATCTGCTGTCGCGGGCGATCGACGACGGCCTGGCCGGGAACGACGACACCGCCCTGCTCGCCTGGGCCGCCGTCCTCCTCCTGGTCGGCGTGCTCAACGCGGCACTGGCGATCGCCCGGCACCGCACCATGACCAAGGTCCGGATGGACGCCTCCTTCCGGACCGTCCGGGCGACGGTCAGGCAGGCGGTCCGGTTGGGTGACACGCTCCCCCGTCGTGTGTCCGGTGGCGAGGTCGCCGCGATCGGGATGAGCGATGTTCGGGTCATCGCCCAGTCGCTCACGGTCACCGGCCCGGGTGTGGGGGCCGTGGTGGCCTACGTGGTCATCGCCGCCCTCCTTCTGGCGATCTCACCGTTGCTCGCGGTCGTCGTCCTCGCCGGGGTCCCCGCCCTGGTCCTGGTCGTCGGTCCTCTCCTCCATCGGCTGCTCGGCGTCACCACCGGATACCGCGAACGGCAGGGTGCGCTCACCGCACGCCTGGTCGACGTGGTGAGCGGTCTTCACGTCCTCAACGGCCTCGAGGGCAAGGGCGTGTTCGCGTCCCGTTACCACGAGGAGTCCGAAGAGCTGCGGGACAAGGGTTATCAGGTCGGTGCGGTGACCAGTTGGGTGAGCGCCTTGGCTCTGGGCCTGCCCGCCTTCTTCCTCGCCGTCGTCACCTGGCTGGCGGCCAGGTCGGCCGCCGCCGGCGCGATCACCGTCGGAGACCTCGTCGCCGTGTACGGGTACGCGGCCGTCCTGGTGGTGCCCGTGTCCGGTTTCATCGAAGGCGGATCCGACATCGCCCGAGCGTTGGTGGCGGCCAAGCGGGTGACACGCTTCCTCTCCCTCGAACCCCACCACTCCGACCCGGTGACGCCCCTGCCCGCCCCGCCGCCGGGGTCGGCACTGCACGACCCCGGGTCGGGACTCCTCGTCCGCCCCGGGGTGCTGACCGCCCTCGCCGGAGCACGGCCTTCGGACACCGCCCGGATCATCGACCGACTGGGACGTTTCGAGGATTCCGACGTCACCTGGGGGGACCTCCGCTTGGACGCCGTCGCGCTCGGCCACGTCCGTGAACGGATCCTGGTGGCCGACAACGACGCCGACCTCTTCTCCGGCAGTGTGCGTGACGCGGTCGCCGGGCGCCACGACCCCGACGACGAGGTCGTACACGCGGCGCTCCACGCGGCCTCCGCCACCGACATCGTGGAGGCCATGCCGGATGGTCTGGACTCCGCCCTGGCCGCCAAGGGACGCAACCTGTCCGGCGGCCAACTCCAGCGCCTGCGCATGGCCCGCGCCCTGTACGCCTCCCCGGAGATCCTGCTCCTGGTCGAACCCACCTCCGCCGTCGACGCCCACACCGAGGCGACCATGGCCTCGCGCCTCCGGGCCCACAGGCGGGGACGCACGACGGTCGCCGCGACCACCTCGCCACTGGTCCTGGCCCAGGCGGACGTCGTGGTCCACCTCGTCGAGGGCCGGGTCTCGGCGGTCGGCGCCCACCGGGAGCTGCTGCGCACCGAAGCGGGCTACCGTGCGCTGATCTCACGCGACGCCGACCGGGAGGTCGTGCGATGACCGTGTCCCTTCCCGTGGCGGACCGGGCACAGGTACGCCGTGCCGCTCTGGAGGAGATCCTCGCGGACCGATGGACGTTCGTCCTGATGGTCGTCCTGAACGCGCTGGCCGCGCTCACGGGCCTGGCCGTGCCCTGGCTGGTCGGAAGCATCGTGGACACCGTCCAGCGCTCACCAGGCCTTGAGGCCGTGGCGAGCGTGGACCGTCTGGCCCTGGCCATCGTCGGGTTCACCCTCGTACAGATCCTGTTGTCCCGCTACGCCCTCTATGTCGGGCACCGCTTCGGTGAGCGCACCGCGGCGCGCATCCGTCAACGCTTCCTCGACCGGTCTCTGGCCCTGCCCGCCTCGACGGTGGAGCGGGCCGCCACCGGCGACCTGGTCACGCGGGGCACGGCCGATGTCACCAGAGTCGCCGAGGCTCTGCGCAACGCGTTCCCCGAGGTGTTCGTCGCCTCCACCCAGGCCCTCTTCCTCATCGGCGCGGTGTTCTTCCTCGACCCCTTGCTCGGGCTCCTGGGCATGGGGTCGATGGTCACCGCCGTGTTCGCGTTGCGCTGGTATCTGCGCCGGGCCCGCGAGGCCTACCTGGCCGAGGGCGCCGCCAACTCCTCCTTGGCCGAGACCCTGACGAGCACGGCGTCCGGGGCGCGGACCATCGAGGCACTGGGGTTGCAGAGCCGCCGCGTCGACGAGACGGAGAAGGCGATCCAGACGAGCCGACGGGCACGCCTGCGCACGCTCCGGCTGCGCACCGTACTGTTCCCGAGCCTGGACGTCTCCCTGGCCCTCCCCCTCGTCGGAGTGCTGGTGGCCGGTGGTCTGATGTACCAGAACGGTCTGGTGACCCTGGGGACCGTCGTGGCCGCGACCCTGTACCTGCGTCGGCTCAGCGTCCCGTTGGACACGATCCTGCTCTGGGTCGAGGAACTCCAGGCCAGTGGTGCCTCGTACGCGCGTGTGGAGGGCATCGCGGCCGTTCCGCCCGCCCCACCGTCCACATCCGACGTACCCGTCGACGACCGCATCGAGATCTCCGGCGCCCGTTACGCCTACGAGGGCCGAAAGGACGTGCTGAGAGGCATCGACCTGGACCTGCGGCCGGGTGAGCGGATCGCCGTCGTGGGGGCCTCGGGAGCCGGCAAGTCCACCCTCGGCAGGCTCCTGGCCGGGCTCGACCGACCGCGTTCGGGAAGAGTCGACGTCGGCGGCGTCCCCATCGCCGACCTGCCCGCGGAACGCCTGCGCCGCCAGGTCGTCCTCGTCACCCAGGAACACCATGTCTTTCGCGACACCCTGCGGAACAACCTCCTCATCGCGAACCCGTCTGCGGAGAACGCACGACTGCGCGAGGCGCTCGCGACTGTCGGGGCCGACTGGGTGGGGGAGCTCCCCGAGGGCCTGGACACCCGCCTCGGCGTCGACGCCCACACGCTGGACGGAGCCCGGACACAGCAGGTCGCCCTGGCCCGTGTGATCCTGGCCGACCCGCACACCCTCGTCCTCGACGAGGCCACGGCCCTGTTGGACCCGACCACCGCGCGCGACACGGAACGCGCCCTGGCCGCGGTCCTTCGGGGGCGCACGGTGATCGCGATCGCGCACAGGCTCCAGACCGCGCATGACGCCGACCGGATCGCGGTGATGGATTCGGGCAGGATCACCGAGATCGGCACGCACGACGAACTCGTCGCGTCCGGTGGCGCGTACGCGTCGCTGTGGCGTTCCTGGCACGGGGGTTGACCCGGGGCCGCCCCGGCCGGGAAGCGGTCGGCCGGTGGTGGCGATGCGGGCGACGGCGTCCGGTCGGCCGGGCCGCTCCTCGGTCCGCCGACGGCACGGAACGCACAGGGCACCGAGAGTGACACGCCGAAGGAGGCCCCACGGGAATCCGGATGACAGGTCGCGACGGGCAGGATAGAACGGCACGAACGTCCTGGCACCGATGAACGAGGAGCACGATCCCTTGACGGACAATCCGTTCCTGTCCCCCAGTGAACTGCCCTACGAACTCCCCGACTTCGCGGCGATCCGCGAGGAGCACTTCCTGCCCGCCTTCGACAAGGGCGTGGCCGAGCACCTCGCCGAGGTGGAGGCGATCGCCGCCGATCCGGAACCGCCGACCTTCGACAACACGATCGCGGCGCTGGAGCGCTCGGGCCGACTCCTCCAACGAGTGCAGACCGTCCTTCACACCCTGGCCGGTTCCGACGCCACCGAAGGCATCCAGGAGATCGAGCAGCTGCTCGCTCCCCGCTCCTCACAGCACTTCGACGCCGTCCTGCTCAACCGGGATCTGTGGGCCCGTATCCGTCGAGTCTCCACCGACGATCCGCAGGAGGCCTGGCTGTTGGAGCGCTACCGCCTCGACTTCATCAAGGCCGGTGCCGAGCTGGGAGAGGAGGAACAGGCCCGGCTACGGGAGCTGAACACCGAACTCGCCGAGCTCTCCACCGAGTTCGGGCGCAACGTCCTGCGGGCCACCAGCGAGTCCGCCCTCGTCACCGACGACGTGACCGACCTCGACGGGCTGGACCAGGCCCAGATCGACGCGATCGAGGAGGACGGAAAGTACGTCCTTCCCCTGATGAACACCACGGTGCACCCAGCGCTGGCCCGGCTCACCGACCGCGACACCCGCAGGCGACTGTACGAGCTGAGCACCGAGCGCGCCCCCGAGAACCTCGACATCGCCGTGCGCATGGCGACCCTGCGCGCCGAGCGGGCCGAGCTGCTCGGCTACCCCGACCACGCGGCCTACAGCGTCGCCGACCAGACGGCCAAGACCGTCGACGCCGTGGAGGAGATGCTCGCCCGGCTGGTGGGCCCGGTCCGACGCAACGTCGACAAGGAGGCCGAGGCGCTGGCGGAGCAGGCCGGTCACGACATCGAGCCGTGGGACTGGCCCTTCTACGCCGAGCAGGTCCGCAGGACCCGCTTCGACTTCGACGAGAACGCCCTGCGTCCCTACTTCGAGCTCGGCCGGGTGATCGAGGACGGGGTCTTCCACGCGGCGTCCCTGTTGTACGGGATCACCTTCACCGAGCGCCCCGACCTGCGGGGCTACCACCCGGACGTGCGGACCTGGGAGGTGTTCGATCGTGACGGCTCCCCGCTCGGCCTGTTCCTGCTGGACCCCTACGCCCGGCCGACCAAGCAGGGCGGCGCGTGGATGCACAACCTCGTGGACCAGTCCTTCCTGCTGGACCGACGGCCGGTGGTGGTGAACAACCTGAACATCACCAAGCCGGTCTCGGGTCCCACCCTGCTGACCTTCGACGAGGTCGAGACCGCCTTCCACGAGTTCGGCCACGCCCTGCACGGCCTGCTGTCGGCGGTACGGTTCCCCCGGGTGGAGGGGACCAGCGTTCCCCGCGACTTCGTCGAGTACCCCTCGCAGGTCAACGAGATGTGGGCGTTGTGGCCGGAGGTGCTGTCCAGCTACGCCAAGCACCACGAGACCGGCGATCCGGTGCCCGCCGAACTCGTGGAGCGGCTGACCGCCGCCCGCAGGTTCAACCAGGGCTTCGAGACCTTCGAGTACCTCGCCGCCGCCCTCCTGGACTGGGCCTGGCACCGTCTGGCTCCGGGTGAGACGGTGGAGGATCCCGCCTCCTTCGAGACCAGGGCGCTGGAGGCGGTGGGGGCCCTGCACCCGCTGGTCCTGCCCCGTTACCGGAGCACGTACTTCCTGCACGTGTTCAACAGCGGCTACAGCGCGGGCTACTACTCCTACGTCTGGAGCCAGGTCCTGGACGCGGAGAGCGTCGAGTGGTTCAAGGGCAACGGCGGTCTCACTCGTGAGGGCGGGGACCGCTTCCGGGAGAAGGTGCTCTCCGTGGGCGGCAGCGTGGACCCGATGAGGGCGGTCACCGACTTCCTCGGCCACAAGCCCGACATGGGACCGTTGCTGGCGCGCAAGGGTCTGATCTAAGGGGCTTCGGGGGGTGTCCGGGGGCACACCACAGGTGCTCTGATGGAGGTCCCGCCTCACGACAGGGATCCTCTCATGTCCTCAGCCACACCCCCCGGCGCGGCTCCGACCTCCCGGAGACGGTTCCGCGTCGACACGCGCGCCCTGCGCGCCGACCTTCGACTCATGACCCTGGACGCGACCGCGGCCCTGGCCGTCACCGCGGTGATCTTCGCGCTCCTCTACTTCCGGGTCCACACGGGCGTCTCCCCCACCGTCGTGGTGATGCCGTTCATGGACGACGCCCGTCTCTACTGGCTCTACTGGGCCTGTCAGGCCTTCGGTTGGTCCGCCCTGCTCTGGGCGTGGATCACCGTCATGCTCGGGCTGCTGCGCTCCACCGCTCCAGGCCGGTGGAGCGTGGTGTCCCACGCCCGCGTCGAGCGCCTGCACCGCACCACCAGCCTGACCACGCTCGGGCTGATGTTCGCGCACGCGTTCGCCTTCTTCCTCGAACTCGTGAGGGAGAACGCCGACGGCCTCGGATGGGGTCCTTTGGTGGTGTCGGCCTTCGTCGACGTCTTCGTCCCGGGAGGTTACGCCTCCGGGACGGGACAGGTGGCGATCCTGCTGGGCCTGATCGCCTTCTACCTGGCGATACCGCTGGGGGCGGCGTTCTACGTGCGCGCCTGGACGGGGTCCCGGCTGTGGCGGGCCCTGCACCGGTTCGTCATCGTCGTGTACGTGCTCAGCGTGTGGCACACACTGCTGTACGGGACGAACGTGTGGTTCGACGGCTGGTTCCGGACCGTGGTGTGGGCGCTCCAACTGCCCGTGGCACTGCTCTTCCTGGTCAGGCTGCTGTCACCCCTGCGCCCCTCCGAACGTCTCACCCGGGACCGTCTGCTGGGCCCGGACCGGTGGCGGGCGTCGGCCGGTCTCGTCGGTCGCCTCCTCGTGGCGGCGGCCACCGTGGTCCTGCTCCTGGTCACGGTGACGGGCCGCGACGGCGGCAGGGTCCCGGGGGAGGAGACCGGGGAGATGCTGGTGACCCAGGGCATGGTCTGGGCCGGACTGGCCGTCCTGCTGACCGTGATCGGGGCGGTGGCCGTCACCGTCGGGAGGAGGACCACCGCACCCGATCCGGTGGAGCCCCCACGTTGACCCCTCTCCGTGGAGGGGCGGCGGGCTCAGTGGTGGTCGTGTCCGGAGTCCTCACCGTGTCCCGCGGTCATCGGCTGCACGGGGACGGTGACCGCCACCTCCTCCTCACTGGCGAAGGTCAGGGTGAGGGTGAACTCGTCTCCGACTTCGAGGGGGTGGGCGAGGTCGTTGACCATCACGTGGTAGCCACCCGGGGCGAGTTCGGCCTCGCCCTGGGCCGGCACCGGGACCCGCTCCACCCGGCGCATGACCGCGGCTCCGGAGTCGGTGGTCTCGGTGTCGTGGATCTCCGCGTCGTCGGAGACGTCGGTGGACACCGACGTGAGGGCGTCGTCGGTCTCGGCGTGGTTGGCCACGCGCAGGTAGACCGCGCCCACCTCGGGGTTGGCCGGTTCGGGCATCCAGGCGTCCCAGACCCGTAGGTGCGCGGTCTCGGCGTGGCCGCGCCGTTCCTCCCACGCCTCGGTCCGCGCGTCCTGTTCGGTGTCCTGCCCACCGCCGCATCCCGTGGCGAGCAGGAGTGCGGTCAGGGCCGCCGAAGCGGCGCCGAGTCGGCGATGTCCTCTGGGGGTCCGTACACGCGGCATGGTTCCTCGGGGTCCTCTTCCTGTGCGTTCGTGTCGGGACGTGGTCCCGTTCCGGTGTCCGATGGTGCTGCGCGCGCCTCTCCGGTGAGATACGGGACCGCGCTCAGAACAGGGAGTGCGCCACATGGGGTTCGTCCTCTCTCAGGGGCGGTACCGCGAACAGGGCGCTCCCCTCGTGCCTGATGTAGGCGTTGAGCGCGTCCCCTCCCTCGTCGAGGTTGCGTTGCACCGCGGTGAAGCCGGTGCGCGGATCGGCCTGCCACGCGGTGAAGAGCAGGCCCGCCTGCCTGCGGCCTTCGGCGTCCCAGCCCAGGTCGTAGTTGAAGCTCCGGCGCAGCATGCGCGCACCCAGGGTGCTCTCGGGGCTGGCGAGCCGGATGTGGGCGTCGCGCGCGATGACCGGTTCCCCTCCGCCGTCACGGGCCGCCAGGTCGGGGAGGTCGTGCTCTCCGTCGCCTCCCAGGGGCGCCCCGTCGGACAGGCGTCGGCCGATGACCTCCTCGCGTCGCTCGGGTTCCAGTGCGAACCAGTCGTCCAGCAGCATGCGGATGCGTCGTACGACCACGTAGGTGCCGCCGTCCATCCAGGCCAGGGGTCTGTCGGTGTGGGAGGCCAGGACCTGGGGACCGAACAGCGCCTCGTCGGGACGTGGGTTGACCGTCCCGTCGACCTGTCCCATGAGGTTGCGCGGTGTGGCCCCCGGGTCGGCGGCGGCCACGGCCGACCTTTGGAATCCGGGGAGGGCCCAGCGCACCCGGGTCCGGTCCCCGGCCGTGCGCAGCAGGTGGTCGACCGCCGAGCTGAGGACCAAGGGGTCCTCAGCGCCCACGTACAGCATCAGGTCCCCGTCGCACCATGCGGGGTCGAGGTGGTCGGTGCCGAACTCGGGCAGGTCCTCCATCTGTGGCGGACGCCGATCGGCCAGCCCCGCCCGCTCCAGGAGGGAGGGGCCCAGACCAAGGGTGACGCCCAGGGAGGCGGGGTGCAGGTCCTGGGAGGGAGCGCCCTCCACCAGGGAGGCCAGACCCTCGTCGTGCAGGGAGCGGGCCTGTTCGCTCCAGGCGGCCAGGACCTCCCTCGCCGTCCGGCGCACGTCCGGCCCGTCCTGGGCCCGTACGTCCACCGCGACCACCTGGACGTTCGCCGGCACGGGCGTGAGCAACGCCGGGGGCCTGCCCTCCCGCGGTGCGACCCTGGACCGCGCGGAGACGAGGGCGGGGTCCTCCCCGTCCGCGGTGTCGGTGGCCGTGCCGGAGAGGTGTCCCGCCAGCCCTCCGGCGCCCAGACCCGCGATCCCGGCCGTCCCCATGGCGGCCAGCAGACCACGGCGTGAGACGTGACCCCGTTCTCGGTCGCCTCTCACAGCAGTGCTTCCCTGAGCGTGGGCAGGAGCTCGGCGATCTGGTCCGCGTCCACGCCCTCGTCGAACATGCCCGCCGCCTCCCCGTCGGGCAGCAGCACCACGACACGTCCTCCGTGGGAGACCAGGTAGTCGCCGTCGGTCTCCTCCGGCGCCTCGATGGGGATGCCGTAGTCGGCGGCGGCCTCGATCGTGGTGTCCATGTCCCCGCGCACCCCCTGGTATCCGGGGTCGAAACGGTCCAGCCAGGAGCGCAGCTGTTCGTCCGTGTCGCGTGCGGGGTCCGTGCTGACCATGACGACGTCGTAGTCCTCGGCCGTCTCGCCCGCCCGTTCCAGCGCCAGGTCGATCTCGGCCATGGTCATCGGGCACACGTCCGGGCAGCTGGTGTAACCGAAGAAGAGCAGGGTGAGGCGGTCGTCGGCGACGTCGGAGAAGGTCCAGGGGTCGCCGTCGACCGTGGCCAGTTCCACGCCGGAGGCGGCCATCGGATCGTCCGACAGGTCCAGGTAGTACTCCGTCTCCGCGAGGGTGTCGGCCGCGGTCGCCGAGCAGGCGGTGAGCATGGCGAGGGCGGCCGCGGCGGCCGACACCCGTGCGGCACCGAAGGGGCGCGGTCGGATGGTCATGTGTCCTTCTTTCTCGTGTCACCGCGCCCGCGGTCGAGGGTCGTGAGCGGGGCGGCACGGCGTCTGTCCGGGCCGGGCCGCAGGCTGCGGGCGGGCTCGGTTCGTGGTGCCTCGGTCCGCGGGCACCGTGGGATCGCGACAGGACGCGGCCTGAGGGGGCGGCGCATACGCGCGGGCCGGGCGCTGTCACGGCGGTCGCGGACCGCCGGACGCGGGTTCCGGCATGGGCTCCGCCTCTGAGGGCGGCGGGACGCCGAAGGCTCAGGCGTCGAGAAGAAGGATAGGCGGGCCTCGCAGGACGCGGGCGTGACGGAGGTAGGGCAGGAGCGACGGGGCGCGCTCGTCACCCCCTCCTCCGGGGGCGACCGCCCCGGCGGGTGGCACGCAGGCCCGGTCCCGGAAGAGCAGGACCGGCAGGAGGGAGAGCGCCATGAAACGCAGGAACGCGAAAAGCGCGTTCTCCCCCCGGTGCAGCCACCACGCACTGACCAGCGCGGTCAGCACGTGCACGACGATCATCCACCCTCCGGACGGGGAGGAGGCGATCGCCTCGGTGGTGGTGTGCGCGGCGTGTCCCCGTCCCGCGTTCTGGGCGTGGCTGAAGGCCACGTGCAGGGCGAACTGTCCCCACAGCATCCAACCGAAGAGCGTCAGCGGTCCGTGGCGGCGCGCGGCGACGACCCACGACACGCCCAGGACCACGGCGATCCCCATCAGGAGACCGGTGAGGGGGACGTCGTGTCCGGAACAGAGCGCGTGGCCGTGCGCGGACAGGCTCGCGCACACCAGGGTGAACACCCCGGCGCGCAACGGTCGACACGGTCGGTTCTCGGACATCCCTTCGATCGTCTCACCTTCGCGAGGAGACCTCCGAGCGGGGATGGCCCTCACCGACTCCGCACGGCGTTCGTCCGTGTCCGGGGCCGCGAGGCCCGCCCCGAGCGACGCGGGGCGGGCGGCGGCCCTCCCGAGGTGGCTCCCCGAGGGGCCGCGGCGTTCCTCCAGGTCCTCTAGGCCAAAACCAGCTCCGGAGCCGGCTCGGCGGCCTGCCCGGCGGCCTGTTCCGGGACGGGCTCGGGGGTCGTGTCCGAGGTCGGCGTCCAGGTCGGGTCGGGGACCGGCTCCGAGGCGAGGGCGGGAACGCTGTCCACGTCCTCGATCCAAAGACGGATGACCGGCGGGTCGGTGTGCGCCCGCACCGCCGACAGCAGGCCGCCGACGTCGCGGGCCTCCACCATGTCGGTGGGGGTGATCGCCCAGAAGGACTGCGTGGCCTCACCGAAGTAGACGATCAGGTCACGGTGTCGCGCCTGGACGGCGGCGGCCTGGGCGTGTTCGACGGCGAACTCGGACCGGTGGCCTCCCAGTCGCGGAAGGTTCTGGGCGCGCCGTGCCCTGCAAGAGGGGTGGCCGCACACGGAAGGGGGCTGCTCCGAAGGCGTCCTCCGGACGTCGTGGAGGGCGGGCAGTGGGCAGAAGGGCCCGGCGAGCGGAGCACGGTGCGGCTGTGCCGCGAGGGGACGATCCTCGTCGGAACGACGGGGCGAGGGGATAGAGTGACGCATCAGATCCTCTTTTCCTTACTTATGTGTGGTTTGGTTTGGGGGTTCAGGGCCCGCAGGGTGTTGGCGCACCTTCCGGGCCCGTCTTGTTGCCCGACCTTGGTGGAGCACGAGTCTCAGCGATTAGTTATCAGTGTCCCACTAATTTTTGGCCAGGTCATAAGTCAGATAGAACCACACTGCGCGGACCTCCGTGTCGTCGTTCTCATCTACGCGGGAACGAGGGTCCCCCCTACGACCCACCCCGTCCGAATTCGGTGGGCACATCCCTCCCCCCGACCTCGGATCCGTGTCCTCCCTTCTCCCTCCCCGGCCTTCCCGGCAGGGCGGAACGGACATGGCGCCGTGCGTCGACGACGCGCCGGGTCCATCTGACCGCCTTCGAATCCGCTGTTCACAGGGGTGCCCACGTCTCACTCCGCCACGGACGCCCCGGAACGAACCCACGGCGTCCGCGGACACGACACAACGTCGAGAGATCCTCCGACCCGAGGTCGATCGGGACCCACACCGCGGAACCTCCTCAAGGAGCCACCGCCTCACCGGAGAGCGAAATATGACAATCCCACCTTTCTGAGGGCCGATCTCCATTCCCGACACTCAAGCCGCAGGACCGCCGGGATCCCTCACGGTGATCGTCACCCTTCCGATCCCGCGACCACGCTTTCTCAGTGAGTCCTTATTTCCACCAATACACCGACCGGAAACGTTAACGGCGTGATGTGAGTAGCCCTTTTCGGGGCGATCTTTGCCTCGCGGTCACCTTCGGAACCGCGGGCGACACCGGAACGGAACCGTCACGGTCCAGCCCCTCGGGCCGCGCGCCTCCAGCCGGGGAGTCGGCCTCCGCCTCGGAGCGCTTCGGGCCCTCGCGCGGCGCGGCCCTCGACGCAAGGCGTGCGGAACCGACCTCCATGAGACGTTCCCACCAGGGCGGTCACTCTGCGCGATCACCACATCCGCAGGTCGCCACCGAAGTCACCACACAGAGCAATGAAACATGCCTCTTTTGTAGTTCTCCTCACACTGTACGCTCCCCTGAAATTAGGCTAGCCTCCCCTTGGTTAGGCCGCCCTTACCCGTGATGTTCGAACAGACCCCCATGCCCGCACTCGACTTTCGGGCGCCGTCGGCATGCCTGTTTCCAGGAGGTCCCTTTCATGAACCCCCCCGCGCGGGCCGTACCGGTCCCGCCGCACGGGAACACCCGCACCGGCTCGCGACGGCCGGCCCCGCTCGACCAGGAGAGCGATCCACGGGCTCAGCTGTTGGACGGGCACAGCACCGAGCGCTACCGCGAACTGACCGCCGAGGCCGCCTCCCGGGTCGCGGGGCGGATCGCACGGGCCAAGGGCCCCTTCACCGGTGCCACCGCCGAGAATCTACGCCCCGGAATCGACAAGGTCGACCTCGACCGGCCGATCGGTGACCCGGCCACGGCCCTGGACGAACTCGAACACCTCTACCTCGACGACGCCGTCTACTTCCACCACCCCCGCTACATGGGCCACCTGAACTGCCCCGTGGTGCTGCCCGCGCTGCTCGGCGAGACCCTCCTGTCCGCCGTCAACTCCTCTCTCGACACCTGGGACCAGAGCGCCGGGGCGACCCTGATCGAGCAACGGCTGATCGACTGGACGTGCGGACGCATCGGCTTCGGCGACGGCTCCGACGGCGTCTTCACCAGCGGCGGTAGTCAGTCCAACCTTCAAGCCCTGCTCATGGCCCGGGACCAGGCCCACCGGCACGCCGCGGAGGACGGCGGGGCCGAGAACGTCCGACTGGCCGAACTGCTGCCCCGCATGCGCGTCCTGACGTCGGAGGCCGGTCACTTCAGTGTCGCCAAGTCGGCCGCGCTGCTCGGGCTGGGCTATGAATCCGTCATCACCGTGGCCTGCGACGATCGCCGGCGTATGCGACCGGACGCGTTGGCCGCACAGCTCAGGCGGTGCCGATCCGAGGGCGCCCTTCCCATCGCGGTCGTGGCCACCGCGGGGACCACCGACTTCGGCAGCGTCGACCCGCTGCCCCGGATCGCCGACATCTGCGCCCGTAACGGTGTGTGGATGCACGTCGACGCCGCCTACGGCTGCGGTCTGCTGGTCTCACGGCACCGACACCTGCTGAGCGGCATCGAACGCGCCGACTCGGTGACCGTCGACTTCCACAAGTCCTTCTTCCAACCGGTCAGCTCCAGCGCCGTGGTGGTCCGCGACGCCACCGTGCTGCGTCACGTCACCTACCACGCCGACTACCTCAACTCCCGCACCGACGACGGCTCCTCCCACCTGTGCCCCAACCAGGTCGACAAGAGCCTCCAGACCACACGCCGCTTCGACGCGCTCAAACTGTGGCTGACACTGCGCGTGATGGGCGCCGACGGCGTGGGCGCCCTCTTCGACGACGTGCTGGACCTGGCCGCCGACGCCTGGTCGTTGCTCGACGCCGACCCCCGTTTCACCGTCGTCACCCGACCCACGCTCAGCACCCTGGTCTTCCGACGGGTCCTCCCCGGGGCCGCCCCCGAACTCCTCGACGCCGCCAACCGGTACGCGCGGGAGGCGCTGATGGCCTCGGGCCGCGCCGTCGTGGCGCGCACGGTGGTGGACGGTCGGGCGTACCTGAAGTTCACCCTTCTCAACCCCAGGACCACGCGGGACGACATCGCCGAGGTCCTGGACCTGCTCGCCGAGCACACCGACCGCTTCCTCAGACGACACGGAGCGGCACCCGAGGCGGGTGCCTCGGAACCGACCACGGACACGGTGTCGGCCGACGACGCCCTGTCGACCACCCCCGGGAGGCACAGTTGACCGGCCCCACCGCACCCGCCGCCAGCGGCGGAAAGGACCACGTCCACGACTTCGTCGCCGTCGGAGTCGGCCCCTTCAATCTGGGCCTGGCCTGCCTGACGGCGCCCATCCCCGACCTGGACGGGCTCTTCCTCGACGAGAAACCGGAGTTCGACTGGCACAGCGGCATGCTGTTGGAGGACGCCGAACTCCAGACCCCGTTCATGTCGGACCTGGTCACCCTCGCCGACCCCACCTCGCCCTTCTCCTTCCTCAACTACCTGAAGGAGTCCGGTCGGCTCTACCCCTTCTACATCCGTGAGCGCTTCTACCCCCTGCGCGCCGAGTACGACGACTACTGCCGCTGGGCGGCGCGGAGACTGGGCGACTCCGTCCGCTTCGGCCGTCGGGTGGAGACGGTGGAGTACGACGAACGGGAGCGCCTCTACCTGGTCCACTGCACCGACACCACGACGGGCGACCGGCACGTCCATCGTGCGCGACGGCTGGTCCTGGGCACCGGTACACCGCCCCACGTCCCCGAACCGTGCCGGGACCTGCCCGGCGACGCCGTGCACAGCTCCGACTACCTGTCCGCCAGGGAGGGGCTCCGTGGCAAAGGGAGTGTCACCGTCGTCGGCAGCGGCCAGAGTGCCGCGGAGATCTTCCACGACCTGCTCCAGGGCATGGACGCGCACGGGTACGCGCTGAACTGGATCACCCGCTCGCCGCGCTTCTTCCCCCTGGAGTACACCAAGCTCACGCTGGAGATGACCTCGCCCGAGTACGCCGACCACTTCCACGGACTGCCCGCCCGGACCAGGGACCGGCTCGTGTCCTCGCAGAAGGGTCTGTACAAGGGGATCGACGCCGACCTGATCAACGCGATCTACGACCTCCTCTACACCAGGAGCCGCGGCGGACCGCTGCCCGTGCGCATGATGACCAGTACCGAGGTCACGGGCGCCCGGTACGACGCCACACGCGGCGCGTACGTCCTGGAGCTGCGCAACACCGATCAGGACCGCGGTTTCACGTTCGCCACCGACGGTCTGGTGCTCGCCACCGGGTACCGGTACCGTCTGCCGCGCTTCCTCGCCCCCATCACCGACCGACTCCGCTGGGACGACTCGGGACGCCTGGCCGTGCGCCGCGACTACCGCGTGGACCGGGCCGAGGAGGAGACCTCCGCCGGGGCGGACCAGGAGGGGTTCGCGCTAGGCGCGGTGTTCGTCCAGAACGCCGAACTGCACACGCACGGCTTCGTCGCCCCGGACCTGGGCATGGGCGCCTACCGCAACTCCTGCATCCTGCGCGCGATGCTGGGGCGGGAACCCTACGCCGTCGAACGGTCGATCGCCTTCCAGGAGTTCGGCGTACCCGCCGTGAACGCCCCCGAGGCGGGCATGTCCGCCCCGGGCGTCCCGGTGGGCCCCCGGCCCCCTGGCGCGGGCACCGGAGTGGACGAGACCTCGAAGGCGGCGAAGCGATGAGCGAGACGGCACCTCCCGCGCACGCGCCCGTCCTGACCCGTACCGACCCCCGGCTCGGCGAGTTCCGCGTCCGCCCCGTCGACCCGGAGGCCGACGCACCTCTCCTGCGCGATTGGCTGGTCCACCCCAAGTCCCGTTTCTGGCTCATGTCCGACGTCACCGTGGACGACGTCGCCCGCGGTTACCGACGGATGGCCGCCTCCGAGCACGAGCACGCCTACGTCGGGGAGTGGCGCGGACGTCCCTGCTTCCTGGTGGAACGCTACGCACCCGCCCACAGCGAACTCGCCGAGCACTACACGGTGCTGCCCGGCGACGCGGGCATGCACTTCCTGGTGGCCCCCACCGACACCCCCGTCCACGGTTTCTCCCGCGCCGTCATCACCACCGTGATGGAGCTGATGTTCTCCGATCCCGCCACCGAACGCGTCGTCGTCGAGCCGGACGTGCGCAACCACGCCGTCCACGTGCTCAACGCCGCGATGGGTTTCCGCGTCGTCGCGACCGTCGACCTGAAGGACAAACGGGCCCACCTGAGCACGTGTACCCGTGAACAGTTCCGCTCCGCCCTCGCCGCGGAGGCGCACACGGCGGGAGGGGACAGATGACCACGCACGTGTCCGACACCGGGCCCGGTCCGAGGGCCTCGGACCCGTCGGCCCCCCGAAGCGCCCCGTTCCCGGCACACGATCTCCAGGACCCGGCGTCGGTGACCGCCCACCTGTCACCCCAGGCGTGGGAGGCGGCCAACCGACTGCTGGCGCGCAAGGCCCTGGCCGAGTTCTCCCACGAGAGACTGCTGCGTCCCGAACGCGGTGCCGACGGCCTGTACTCGGTCCGCGGCGACGACGGTGCCGTCGAGTACCGTTTCGCCGCACGCGTCATGGCCCTGGACCACTGGCGGATCGACGCCGACAGCATCGTCCGGCGTGACCTGCGGCGCGACGGCGCCCCCCTGCCGTTGGACGCGCTCGACCTGGTCCTGGACCTTCGTGGGTCCCTCCCCCTGGGAGAGGACGTCCTGCCCGTCTATCTGGAGGAGATCAGCAGCACCCTGGCGAGCAGTGCCTACCGCATGTCGGTCCCCGCGCTCGACGCCGCCGAGTTGGCGCGCGCGGACTTCCAGGAGATCGAGGCGGGGATGACCGAGGGCCACCCGTGCTTCGTGGCCAACAACGGCCGCCTGGGGTTCGACGCGATCGAGTACCACGCCTACGCCCCCGAGGCGGCCCACCCCGTACGACTGGTGTGGGTCGCCGCCCGCCGGGAGCGCACGGTGTTCACCTGCTCGTGGGACGTCGACCGTGACGGGCTGCTGCGGGAGGAGCTGGGCCCCGAGGTCCTGGCGTCCTTCTCCGCGCGTTTGACCGGGCTCGGGCTGGACCCCGACGACTACCACCTGATCCCGCTCCACCCCTGGCAGTGGTGGAACCGGCTGGCGGTGACCTTCGCCGCCGACGTGGCCCGCCGCGACCTGGTGTGCCTGGGGTACGGTCCGGACGAGTATCGGGCACAGCAGTCCATCCGCACCTTCTTCAACGCCTCGCGGCCACGGCGCCACTACGTCAAGACGGCGCTGTCGGTACTGAACATGGGTTTTCTGCGCGGGTTGTCGGCGGAGTACATGGAGGCGACCCCCGCCATCAACGACTGGGTCGCCGAACTGTTCGCGGGCGACCCGGTCCTGAGGGGGACGGGTGCCCGGATCCTGCGCGAGCGGGCGGCGGTGGGCTACCGCGCCGCGCACTACGCGCGGGCGGCTCCCCAGGGGTCGCCCTACCGGAAGATGATCGCGGCGTTGTGGCGCCAGAGCCCGGTCCCCCTGCTGAATCCGGGCGAGCGCCTGGCGACGATGGCCTCCCTGTTGCACACCGACGCGGAGGGCCGCTCACTGGCGGGGGCGTTCATCGACGAGTCCGGGCTGGATCCGGCCGACTGGCTGCGCCGCTACCTCGACGCCTACCTCGTCCCCCTCCTGCACTCCTTCTACGCCCACGGCCTGGTGTTCATGCCGCACGGTGAGAACGTCATCCTCGTCCTACGCGACGGGGTGCCCGAGCGGGTCCTGCTCAAGGACATCGCCGAGGAGGTCGCGGTGATGGACGACCGGACGCCCCTGCCCGCCGGGGTCGAGCGCATCCGCGCCGAGGTGCCCGAGGCCGTCCAGGTACTGTCCCTGTTCACCGACGTCTTCGACTGCTTCCTGCGCTTCCTGAACGGCATTCTCGCCGGGGAGGGCACGCTGGACGAGAACGCCTTCTGGGGCACGGTGGCCGCCTGCGTCGCCGACTACCAGGCCTCGCAGCCTCGTCTGGCCGACCGGTTCGCGCGTCACGACCTGTTCGTGGAACGCTTCCCGCTCTCGTGTCTGAACCGTCTCCAGTTGCGGAACAACCGCCAGATGGTCGATCTCCAGGACCCCTCGTCCGCGTTGCAACTGGTCGGCACGCTGGACAACCCGATCGCCCCGTTCCGGCCCGGGGACCGGGCCCGGTAGGCCCGTCGCGCGGGCCCGGGATCCTGCCCGCGCGAAGGTCGGGCCCCGTGCGCTCGGTGGACCGGGCGCACGGGGTCTGTTCGTTGTCGGGGAGCCGGCACCGGGCGTGTGCTCGCGCATTCGCGGGAATCCGTCGGCTTGGAACCGATCGGAGGGCTCAGACTGCCGACCAGCCGTTGTCGACCGGCAGGACGGCGCCGCTGATGTTGCTCGCGGCGTCCGAGGCCAGGAAGACGATGGCCGCGGCGAGTTCCTCGGCCCTGGCGATCCGGCCGATGTTGGCGGCGTACGCGCCGACGACGGTCGGGCCGTCGGGGGCGGGTGCGGCGTCGACGTTGATGGAGGTGGCGGTGCCGCCGGGGGCGACCGCGTTGACCCGCACGCCCTTGTCCCGGTACATGACCGCGGTGGACTTGACCAGGCCGACCACGCCGTGTTTGGCGGCGGTGTAGGCGGTGCCGGCGGCGCTGCCCCGCAGCGAGGCCTCCGACGCGGTGAACACGATCGACCCGGCGCCCCGCTGCACCATGTGCGGCAGGACGGCGCGGGTCAGGAGGAAGGGCGCGGTCAGGTTGACGCGGATGAGGCGTTCCCAGACGGCGTCGGTGACGTCGGCGGTGGCGGACAGGTCGTCCATGATCCCGGCGTTGTTGACCAGGACGTCGATGCCGCCCAGACGGTCCAGGGCCGTCGCGACGACCTCCTCGACCACGCGCCGGTCACCGAGGTCGCCGATGACGGTCTCGGCCGTCCCACCGTCCGCGCGGATCCGCTCGGCGGTGCTCGTGGCGGTGTCGGCGTCGAGGTCGGCGACCAGGACCCTGGCGCCCTCCGCGGCGAAGCGCAGCGCGCTCGCCCTGCCGATCCCCGAACCCGCTCCGGTGACGATGACGTTGCGGTCCCGCAGCCCTGGGTCGATCACGGTGTCTCCTTTCGGGCCGTGCGGGTCGTTCCGGGGAGCACGACCAGGGGGCGCACCGCCGCTGTTCCGTCACTCTATGACTATTTGTCGCTCAGTGACAAATAATATTGTGACAAGCCCGGGACCAGCCGACAGTAGGGTGGGGCCGTTTCCGGGGCGGCACGAAAGGATGGCTGTGGTCGAGCAGGCGAAGACCGCTCCTCGGTCGGGGCGAGGACGTCCGCCCATGACCGAGCGGCGCAGGGAGGCCGTGCGCCTGGAGATCGCGCGTGCCGCGGTCCGACTGTTCACCGAGAAGGGGATCGCGGGCACCACCGGCGACGACATCGCGCAGGAGATCGGCGTCTCCACGCGTACCCTGTGGCGCTACTTCCCCAACAAGGAGAGCTGTGTACGGCCCCTGCTCACCGAGGGCCTGCGCACCATGGCCGGATATCTGCGCGCCTGCCCCCCGGACACCCCGCTCCTGGAGTACCTGGAACGCGAGCGCGTCTTCGACCACGACGAGCCGCTCGTGCACGGCCCGGTGATCGACCTGATCAGGATGACCCGAAGCGAACCCGCCCTCATGGCGGTCTGGCTGGAGGTCCACCACTCGGCCGAGTCGGTGTTCGCCGAGATCCTCGCCGAGCGCACCGGCGCCTCCCCCGACGACCTGACGGTCCGCCTCCAGGCCGCCACCCTCAACGTGGCGCTGCGTCTGGCCGCCGAGGAACAGGTCCGTCTCTCCTCGGAGGGGCGGGGCCCCTGGACGGAGGGCCCCGGGGCCCTGGTCCGCACCGCCCTCACCGTCGCCGCCCGGGGTCTGCCCGCGTTCGATCCCCAGGGCGGCGACTGAAGGACCGGGCGCCGGCCCACCGGGACGCGAGGCCGTGGCCGACGTGTGCCACGCCGGGAATCCGGGTAGCCGCGATAGCACGCATGGCGTCGGTGCGAGGGAGAAGTGTCGATGCAGGTCAAGGACAGCGTGGCCGTGGTGACGGGTGCCTCCAGCGGAATCGGGCGGGCCACCGCCCTGGCTCTGGCGCGCCGAGGCGCCTCGGTGGTACTGGCCGCCCGGAGCGAGCGGGCGCTGGAGGAGGCCGCCGAGGAATGCCGCTCCCGTGGTGGACGGGCGGTGGCCGTGCTCACCGACGTGACCGACCCCGAGGCCGTCGAGGATCTCGCCCGACGCACGGTGGAGGGGTTCGGCCACATCGACGTGTGGGTCAACTGCGCCGCGGTGTCGCTGTTCGGTCCCTTCACCGAGGTACCGCTGGAGGACTTCCGCCGCGTGGTGGAGGTCAACCTCATGGGCTACGTGCACGGCGCCCGTGCGGCCCTGCCCCGTTTCCGGGACCGGGGGCGCGGTGTGCTCATCGACGTCTCCTCCCTCGTGGGCGTCGTCGCCCAGCCCTACACCCACGCCTACGGGGCCTCGAAGTTCGCCGTACGCGGCCTGGGCTCCTCCCTACGACAGGAGCTGGCGTTGGAGGGGGCGGACCAGATCCACGTGTGCACCGTGCTGCCCGGGGCGGTGGACACCCCGATCTTCCAGCACGCGGCCAACTACACCGGACGCAAGGTGCTGGCGATGCCCCCGGTCTACACCCCCGAGAGCGTGGCCCGCACCATCGTGGGCGTGGTACGCAGACCCCGCGATGAGGTCGTGGCGGGACCGGTCCGGGGACTGGTCTCCCTGGCGCGCAGCGCGCCGGAGAAG
The DNA here is from genome assembly GCF_030271535.1 of Nocardiopsis sp. ATB16-24. GTDB lineage: Bacteria > Actinomycetota > Actinomycetes > Streptosporangiales > Streptosporangiaceae > Nocardiopsis. The sequence goes on from NZ_JASCXJ010000001.1 coordinate 333,910, forward strand.
GCCGAGCGCCTCATGCGTGACCAGGTCGAACGCTCCCACCTGTCCCACACCGAGTCCGCCGAGCACGGCAGCGGCAACCTGTACCGGCCCGGCGGCGGCAGCGTCCACGGAGGCTGGCACGGCGGACGACGCACCGCCGTCCGCCGACTGGTCACCGCGGGTGTGCTCGGCGGAGCCGCCGTGGCGTTCGCCCGCAGGAGCACGCGACGGGAACGAGGGCGGCGCCCGGGGCCCCTGCGCGCGGCGCTGACCCGCTGACCGCTCCACCCGACTCCGAGGAACCCGGGCCCGGCCATGGCCGGGCCTTCGCCCTTTCTTGACCGAACCGGAACCCGCCCCGTGCAACGGCTGCGTTCCCGGCATGGCCCGTGAAGGGCGGTAGGTTGCTTTTCCCGGTCGAATGAGATTCAAACCACCAATAAGCAACTCGTTGTCCAAAACGTTACTTTTTCGTTTAGTCTGAGGCGCGATGCGACGTCAACCGGACGTCCGCGCAGCTCAGAGGAGTTCTCCCTTGACCCTTGGACGACGAGCCGGCCTCTCACCGCGCTGGCGCTCCCGGTGGATGGCTGTCGCTGCCGCCTCGGGGCTGATGCTCTCCACGTACGCCCTTGTCGGCGCAGCCGGATCCGACTCCGGTTCTCCCTCCGCGGCTCCCGGGGCCGGGCCCCGGTCCTTCGCCGGATGCGAGGCGACGCATGACAAGCGGCAGATGCGCGGCGCGTGGCTGACCACCGTCGGCAACATCGACTGGCCCTCCAAGCCCGGACTGAGCGCGGAGGAGCAGAAGAAGGAGATGGACGAGCGCCTGGACGAGGCGGTCGACCTCGACCTGAACACCGTCTTCCTGCACGTGCGCCCCACCGCCGACGCGGTGTACGAGTCCGACATGGAGCCGTGGTCGAAGTACCTGACCGGTGAGCAGGGCGGCGACCCCGGATACGACCCGCTGGAGTACGCGGTGGAGGAGGCCCACAAGAGGGGCCTTGAGTTGCACGCCTGGTTCAACCCCTACCGGGTCGGCATGAACTCCGACATCGAGGAGCTCGCCGACGACCACCCGGCCAAGGAGAACCCCGACTGGCTGGTGACCCACGGCCGGGAGGGCTACTTCGACCCGGGCAACCCGGACGTGCGCAACTGGGTGACCGACGTGATCATGGACGTGGTCGAGCGCTACGACATCGACGGCGTCCACTTCGACGACTTCTTCTACCCCTACCCCGCCGAGAACGCCACCTTCGACGACGACGAGTCGTGGGAGGAGCACGGCGAGGGCTTCGACGACCGCGACCAGTGGCGTCGTAACAACGTCAACCAGCTCATCAGGGACGTGGACGAGCGGATCGAGGAGACCAAGCCCTGGGTGCGCTTCGGGATCTCGCCGTTCGGCATCTGGCGCAACGACACCAGCGACTCCAGCGGCTCGCCGACCTCGGGCCTGGAGTCCTACTCCGCCCAGCACGCCGACACCCGCGCCTGGATTCGCGAGGAGATCATCGACTACGTCGTCCCGCAGCTGTACTGGGAGCGCGGCTTCGACGACGCCGACTACGAGAAGCTCGTGCCCTGGTGGTCCGAGGAGGTCAAGGACACCGACGTGGACCTGTACATCGGACAGGCCGCCTACCGGGCCGAGGACAAGGGCTGGAACGACAAGACCCTCAGCAAGCAGCTGGACTACTCCTCCGACTACTCCGAGGTGGACGGTGACGTCTACTTCTCCTTCAAGTCCCTGAAGAACGTCGGGGAGAAGGCCTACGAGCGCGTGCGGGACGACCACTACGGCGACCCCGTACTGCCGCCGCTGGCCGACGAGTCCCGCGACGGCGAGCCGACGGTGGGGGCGGTGGAGGGCCTCGACGCCACCACCGACGACGATCGTACGAAGCTGGAGTGGCAGCCGGTCGAGGGCGCACGCTCCTACGCCGTCTACAAGCTCGACTCCGAGGACGCCGCCAAGGTGGCGACGGGCGACCTGGAGCAGTACTGCGACGTGCTCTCGGAGGACAACCTCGTGGCCATGACCGGTGAGACCTCGGTGAAGGAGAAGACCGACGAGGACGCCTCCTACGTGGTCACCGCGCTGGACGACTACCGCGTGGAGGGCCCGGCCGAGGAGGTCGTGACCCCGAAGGGCTGATCCGACCGGGTTCGTCGAGGGCACGCGCCCGCCAGATCGGGGCCCGCCGCTCCTGTGAGGGACGGCGGGCCCCACCATTCGCCGCGACCGTGTTCCTGTGGTCATTCTCGGCTTCGAAAGTGACCACCAGAACACGGCCACCGTTCATCCGCAGGCGGTTCGGTCGCGGGCGGGCTTCTGGGGACCATCCCCGCGTGCGCGGGGAGCACGTCTTCTCGACGCGGTCGCGCTGTCCTCGGACACCTCCTCCGAGAGCCGCTGAGCCGCTCCTTCTGTGCGGTGTGTCATATCCCCGGCTCCCACCTGTGGAAAGGCCGACCCCGGATTGTCCTCCCGAACCGTCTTCTGGTTATCGTGCCCGTGTTACCCACGTCCGTGGGGCCCGGCAACGGCGCCGACCCTCGGCATGAGACATGACCGATCAGGAGGCACCGCCATGTTCCGCAAAGTGCTCGTGGCCAACCGGGGCGAGATCGCCATCCGCGCGCTACGTGCCGGGTACGAACTGGGCGCCCGTACCGTCGCGGTCTTCCCGCATGAGGACCGCAACTCCCTGCACCGGCTCAAGGCCGACGAGGCCTACCAGATCGGCGAACCGGGTCACCCGGTACGCGCCTACCTCTCGGTGGACGAGATCATCCGTGCCGCCCAGAAGGCCGGAGCCGACGCCGTCTACCCCGGTTACGGCTTCCTCGCGGAGAACCCCGAGCTGGCCCGCGCGTGCGAGCGCGCCGGGATCACCTTCGTCGGCCCGCCCGCCGAGGTGCTGGACCTGACCGGCAACAAGGCCAGCGCCGTGGCCGCCGCTCGAGAGGCCGGCGTTCCCGTCCTGGAGTCCAGCGAGCCCTCCGACGACGTCGAGACCCTGCTGGCCGCCGCCGAGGGGATCGGCTTCCCGCTGTTCGTCAAGGCCGTCGCCGGTGGCGGTGGTCGCGGCATGCGTCGTGTCGCCGGACCGGAGCAACTGCGCGACGCGGTCGAGGCCGCCATGCGCGAAGCCTCCTCCGCCTTCGGCGACGCCACCGTGTTCCTGGAGCGGGCCGTGGTCGACCCCCGCCACATCGAGGTGCAGATCCTCGCCGACGGCCAAGGCGGCGTCGTCCACCTCTACGAGCGCGACTGCTCGCTGCAAAGGCGTCACCAGAAGGTCATCGAACTGGCCCCCGCCCCCAACCTGGACCCGGCCCTGCGCGACCGTATCTGCGACGACGCGGTGCGCTTCGCCCGCAGGATCGGCTACCGCAACGCGGGCACGGTCGAGTTCCTGGTCGGTGCGGACGGCAGCCACGTCTTCATCGAGATGAACCCGCGCATCCAGGTCGAGCACACGGTGACCGAGGAGATCACCGACGTGGACCTGGTGCAGTCGCAGCTGCGCATCGCCGCCGGTGAGACCCTGTCCGACCTCGGCATCGCCCAGGAGGACATCTACGTTCGCGGTGCCGCGCTGCAATGCCGCATCACCACCGAGGACCCCGCCAACGACTTCCGGCCCGACACCGGGATCATCAGCGCCTACCGCTCCCCCGGTGGTTCGGGCATCCGTCTGGACGGCGGTACGTCGGCCGCGGGCACCGAGATCAGCCCGCACTTCGACTCCCTGCTGGTGAAGCTGACCTGCCGGGGCCGGGACCTGGCCACGGCGGTCAACCGCGCGCGCCGGGCCGTGACCGAGTTCCGCATCCGCAGCGTCGCCACGAACATCCCCTTCCTCCAGGCGGTGCTGGACGACCCCGACTTCCAGGCGGGACGCGTCACCACCTCCTTCATCGAGGAGCGCCCCCACCTTCTGACCGCGCGTCCCTCCGCCGACCGTGGCACCCGCATGCTGACCTACCTGGCCGACGTGACGGTGAACAAGCCGCACGGGGAGCGGCCCCCGTTGGTGGACCCGGCCACGAAGCTGCCGGCGCTGCCCGAGGCCGGGACGCCACCGCCGCCGGGGTCCCGCCAGCGACTCGCCGAACTGGGCCCGGAGGGTTTCGCCAGGTGGCTGCGTGAGTCGCCGAACCTCGGCGTGACCGACACGACCTTCCGTGACGCCCACCAGTCCCTGTTGGCCACCCGGGTGCGTACCAAGGACCTGTTGGCGGTGGCCCCCACGGTCGCGCACACCCTGCCCGAGCTGCTGTCCCTGGAATGCTGGGGCGGGGCCACCTACGACGTGGCCCTGCGCTTCCTGGCCGAGGACCCCTGGGAGCGCCTGGCCGCGCTACGCGAGGCCGTGCCCAACATCTGCCTACAGATGCTCCTGCGGGGCCGTAACACGGTGGGTTACACCCCCTATCCCACCGAGGTCACCCACGCGTTCGTGCAGGAGGCCGCGGCCACGGGCGTGGACGTCTTCCGGATCTTCGACGCGCTCAACGACGTCGAGCAGATGCGTCCGGCGATCGAGGCGGTGCGCGAGACGGGTACCTCGGTGGCCGAGGTGGCGCTGTGCTACACCGCGGACCTGTCCGACCCCGGCGAGAAGCTCTACACCCTCGACTACTACCTGAGGCTGGCCGAGAAGATCGTCGAGGCGGGCGCACACGTGCTCGCCGTCAAGGACATGGCCGGGCTGCTGCGCGCTCCGGCCGCGGCCACGCTGATCTCGGCGCTGCGTCGCGAGTTCGACCTGCCCGTGCACGTCCACACCCACGACACCACGGGCGGGCAGCTGGCCACCTACCTGGCGGCGGCCGAGGCCGGAGCGGACGCGGTGGACGGCGCGGTCGCGTCGATGGCGGGCACCACCTCCCAGCCTTCGCTGTCGGCGATCGTCGCCGCCTTCGACCACTCCGAGCGCTCCACCGGGCTCAGCCTGGACGCGGTCAACGAGCTGGAGCCGTACTGGGAGTCGGTCCGCCGGGTCTACGCGCCCTTCGAGGCGGGGCTGTCCGCCCCCACCGGGCGGGTGTACCACCACGAGATCCCGGGCGGTCAGCTGTCCAACCTGCGCACGCAGGCGGTCGCGTTGGGGCTGGGCGACCACTTCGAGGAGGTGGAGGCGATGTACGCCGCCGCCGACCGGATGCTCGGCCGTCTGGTGAAGGTCACCCCCTCCTCCAAGGTGGTGGGCGACCTGGCGCTGCACCTGGTGGGCGCGGGGGTGTCCCCGGCCGACTTCGAGGCCGACCCCGGACGCTTCGACGTCCCGGACTCGGTGGTGGGCTTCTTGCGCGGCGAGCTGGGCGTGCCTCCGGGCGGGTGGCCGGAGCCGTTCCGCACCCGGGCCCTGGAGGGCCGTCCCGAGGCCCGGGCCACCCAGGAGCTGAGCGAACAGGACCGCGAAGGGCTGGCCAAGGACAGGCGGACCACCCTCAACCGGCTGCTCTTCCCCGGTCCGACGAAGGAGTTCGAGGAGCACCGGGCCGCCTACGGCGACACCAGTGTGCTCTCCAGCGCCGACTTCTTCTACGGTCTGCGCGCCGGCGAGGAGTACTCGGTGGACCTGTCCCCGGGCGTGCGGCTGCTCATCCAGCTGGAGGCCGTGGGCGAGGCCGACGAGCGCGGGATCCGCACCGTGATGGCCACGCTCAACGACCAGCTGCGTCCGCTCCAGATCCGCGACCACGCTCTGGCCTCCCAGGTGAAGGCGGCGGAGAAGGCCGACCGTGACGACCCGGGACAGGTCGCGGCCCCCTTCGCCGGCGCGGTCACCCTCACGGTCTCCCAGGGCGACGAGGTGGAGGCCGGGGAGACGGTGGCCACCATCGAGGCGATGAAGATGGAGGCCGCCATCACCGCGCCCGTGTCCGGGCGTGTCACCCGGGTGGCGATCGACCCGGTCCAGAAGGTGGAGGGCGGCGACCTGCTGGTCTGCCTCGGCTGACCGACCCTCTCCTCTCGGGGCGGGCCCCTCACCGGGGCCCGCCCCACCTGCGCGTACGGTCGGGGCTCGGATGCACCCGACTCGGGGCGGCGCATACCCTCGAAGGGTGAGGAACTCGTTCGACGCCGACGACTGCGCGGCCCTGGCCGCTCGGATCCGCGAGGCCCTCGGTGAGGGCCCCGTGGTCGCGCTGACCGGGGCGGGGGTGTCCACCGACTCGGGCATCCCCGACTACCGTGGGCCCGACTCGCCGCCGCGCACACCGATGACCTACCAGCAGTTCGTGGGCGACGCGGCCTTTCGTCGCCACTACTGGGCCCGCAACCACGTGGGGTGGCGCCACGTGCACAGGACCCGGCCCAACGACGGCCACCGCGCGCTGGCGGCCCTTGAGGACCGTGGTCCCCTGGCGGGGATCATCACCCAGAACGTGGACACCCTGCACGAGGTGGCGGGCAGCAGACGGGTGATCGACCTGCACGGCCGCTACGACCGTGTGATCTGTCTGTCCTGTTCGTCCGTGGTCCCCCGGGCGAGCCTGGCCGAGCGTCTGAGCGCGCTCAACCCCGACTTCGTCGACACGGTGCCCGACGTGGAGATCGCCCCCGACGCGGACGCGGTCCTGGCCTCCACCGAGGGGTTCCGGGTGGCCGACTGCGACTCGTGCGGCGGCATGCTCAAACCCGACATCGTCTACTTCGGGGAGAACGTGCCCAAGGCGCGGGTGATGGAGGGCTACGCCATGGTGGACGAGGCGGAGTCGCTGTTGGTGATCGGCTCCTCCCTGACCGTCTTCTCGGGGCGGCGCTACGTCAAGCGCGCGGTGGAGCAGGGAAAGCCGGTGGTGGTGCTCAACCGGGGACGGACCCGGGCCGACGACGTCGCCGCCCTCACCGTCGACGCGGGCTGCTCCCAGGTGCTGACGGCCCTGGTCTCGACCTACACCCACGACCCTCGCGCGGTGAGGTAGCTCCGCTCAGCCGTTCGTCTCCAGGTGGGTGAGGAAGTCCACCAGCGCGGCATTGACCTCCTCGGGGCGTTCCTGTTGGGTCCAATGGCCGCAGCCGGGCAGGACCGTGCTGGAGTACAGCTTCGGCGCGATCTCGGGCAGGGCCTCGACCAGTTCGGGAACTCCGCGCATGGCCTGGACCATGTCCCTGTCCCCGGTCACGTACATCGCCGGGACGTCGATGCCGCGTCCCTGGAAGGGCGCCATGAGCCCCTGGTTGCGTTCGATGTTGCGGTACCAGTCGATCGGCCCGGTGTAGGCCTTGTCCCCGTGCAGGGCGTGGTCGCGCGCGAAGGCGGCCACGTCCTCCTCGGTGAGCCAGTCGGGCAGCTCCCGTGGTTCGGGAAGGGGGTCGAGCAGGGTGCCGCCCTCGGGGACGATCCACAGGCGGGGCTCGTCCTCCTGCCGGCCGTCGCCCGAGGCGCCGACCAGGATCCGGCGCAGGAACGAGACGGGGTCGGCGGCCAGTTCGGCGTCGGCCAGGCCGGGCTCCTGGAAGTAGACCTGGTAGAAGCCCTCGCCGTAGATCCTCCGGGTCACGGAGGGCGGGGGCATCATGGCGGGCGGGAACGGCGGGACGCTCAGGCCCGCCACGCCGCGGACCAGGTCCGGGCGCATCAGCGCGGTGCTCCAGGCCACCGGGGCGCCCCAGTCGTGGCCGACCAGGACCGCGTTCTCCTCCCCCAACGCCAGGATCAGACCGACCACGTCGCCGACCAGGTGCGCGAGCGTGTAGGCCTCCACCTCCTCGGGCCGGTCGCTGCGGGCGTAGCCGCGCTGGTCGGGGGCGACCACCCGGTATCCCGCCTCGGCCAACGGTGCGAACTGGTGGCGCCAGGAGTACCAGCTCTCGGGGAATCCGTGCAGGAGGAGCACGAGCGGTCCGCTCCCCTGCTCGGCGACGTGCAGTCGGATCCCGTTGACCTCGACGTCCCTGTGTTCCACGTCCATCGTGTCCTCGCTCCTCGACCGGGGTGGGTCGGACCACGTTATCGCCGAGGGGCGTCGGGGGCGGGCTCCCGGGGCCGTGCGGGTCGGCTCCGCCGGAAGGGCCGACACGCCCGTCCAGGTCAGGGCTCCGTCGTCCCGGTGGTCGTCTCCTCGGTCGGTGAGACCCTCCTCGACCGGGAGGACCTCCTCAGCCGGTGAGGAGGAGGGCGGCGACCAGGGCCACGAGGACGAAGAGCGTACCGAGCGCGGACACGCGACGGACGGTCGCCTTCCGGTCCTGTGCCCGTACGGGCAGAGACGGCCAGCGCAGCACCGCGGACGCGACGGACGCCGCCGTCAGGGCCAGGACCGCGTACCACACCGCCACGGGAAGGAGCGTCCACGGGGTCAGCAACAGCGCCAGCAGCAGCCAGAAGAGGGTGTCGATCGTCCTGGCCGCCGCGTCCCAGCGGTCCAGGAGTCGGTATCGCCCCTTGTTCCGCCAGGACCTCAGAAGGAGACCGAGCGCGTTCAGGGCGCACGCCCCGTTGAGGAACAACGCCACGGCGTAGGGCAACAGGGTCAGCGGGTCCATCAGGAGTCCTCCCCCGTCAGCAGCTCCAGCGCCGGGAGCTCCAACCCGGTGGTGGTGTTGCCGAGCATGACCACCGCGCGTTCACCCTCCCTGTCCAGGGCGATCATGGAGGAGAACCCTCCCGTTCCCCCGTTGTGCCAGGTGACCTCGGTACCGTCGTACTCGTCGACGACCCAGGCGAACCCGATCCGCCCGCCCTGGCCGTCGTCCCAGCGCGGTTCCATGGCCTCGGCCCCCGGCGCGTCCCCCTCCAGCAGTGCGCGGGCGTAGCGTTCCATGTCGGCGGGGGTGGAGCGCACTCCGCCCGCGGGGGCGTAGGCCTGGGCCAGCCAGGGATCGGCCCGTCGTCCGCGTTCGCTGTACCCCATGGTCGCGTCCGGGGGGAGGTCGGTCTCGGAGGCGGGCAGGAAGGTCTCCTCCATGTCCAGGGGGTCGAGCAGCCTCTCGCGCAGCAGGGTGGCGTAGTCGGTCCCCGCGGCCTCGGCCAGCGCGTACCCCAGGACGGCCGTGCCCAGGTTGGAGTAGTGCGACTCGCCGCGGTCGGACAGTTCTGCGGCGGCGACCTGTGCGACCAGTGTGTCGTGGTCGTGGCGGTAGGGGTCCCGGCCCAGGGCGGAGGCCAGGCCCCCGGTGATCTGGTCGGACGGTCGACCGGGCAGTCTGGGCAGCCCCGAGCGGTGACCGGACAGCTCGGCCAGGGTCACGTCGGCGGCCGGGGCCCCGTCGAGCTCGACCAGGTCGCCCAGACGGGTGTCCTCGGCGACCTCGCCCCGTGCGATGGCCTCGGCGAGTAGCGCACCGGTCATCGTCTTGGTGATCGATCCGATCTCGTAATCGGTGTGGTCGTCGGCACCGAAGTGGGCGAAACGGGTGCGGTCGCCGTCGATCTCCACGACGCCGACCCGGTCGTGGACGCCCTCGGACAGCAGGGGGCGCACGCGGGCCAGGAGGTCGGGGTCTCCGCTCTCCCGGTCCGACAGGGACGGCACCAGCGGCCGTGCGGCGATCCCGACGGCGATGACCAGTACGGCCGCCACGCAGGCGACGACGATGGTCCGGGGCGCGGGTCTCATGGCGGACCTTCCCTTCTCTAGGGCGTGCCACTCGCCGCGGTCAGGATGACGAGCAGGGGGACGACACGCTCGGGGGGAATGGTGTAGTGGCCGCGCCGGAGGGTGGTGAGCCATCCCGCGGCGACCAGGTGGTTGACGTGGTGGTAGATCTGGCCGGTGGTGCCGAAGTCGGAGCGTTCGACCAGTTCGGCGACGGTTCTGGTGCCCTCCCAGACCGCGTGCAGTACCTGGAGACGGACCGGGTTGCCCAGGGCGTCGAGGGCGGTGGCCATGCGAGACCAATCGGCACCCACCAGGCGCTCGACGGGAAGTCCCTGCTGCCACTCCAGCGCGTCCTCTCCCTCCTCGCCCCGGACGATTCCGGCGAAGACCACGCCACCGCGCCCGGTGACGTGTGCGCGCAGGGCGTTGAGCGCGAAGAACACGTCGCCGGACGCCCCCTCGACCTCGCCGGGACGAGCCGGCCCCCGCGCCGCGGCCTCCTCCAGTGCGGCGATCCGTGCCTCCAGGTCCGCCAGTCGCTGTTCGGTCGTCCGTGCCATCACATCTCCACTTTACATGAGTTTCCGTAATTACGTAATTACATCTCCACAGGTGTGGAGTTCACGGCTTTGCCGGATCCGAAGACATCGGTGAAGGGTTGCTGACCCGGCGGGGCCGATGATGAAGACGAGGCGCGCGGATCACGGTCCGTGAGGGGACATCAGGAGCGGCCGCCTCCCCGTCCCGAAACGCGACCGAAGACCCCGGCGGCCGGGAAGGAGCCGACATGCGCACGCAGGAAGCCAACGGATGGCAGTACTTCTCCGCGACCCTGCTGATCATCGCCGGAGTGATCAACATCATCCAAGGGCTGGTGGCGCTCTACCAGCCCATCTTCTACACGACGGGGAGCATGGACCTGCTGCTGTGGGAGTACAACGCCTGGAGCGGCCTGCTCGGTGTGCTCGGTGTGGCCCTGATCGTGGCCGCCCTGACCCTGCTGACCCGTCATGTGGCGGCCCGCGGCGTCGCCCTTCTGCTCGCGGCGATCAACGTCATCGCCCAGGTCGGCTTCGTCGCGGCGATGCCGATGTGGTCCCTGGTGACCCTCGCCCTGAGCGTCATCGCGATCTACGGCCTGACCGCGGGCTGGCAGTCCGGGATGCGTGAGCGGGAGCGCCCTGAGGAGGACGCCGTCTACCGCAGCGGATACAGGGCCGCCCACGCGGCTCCCCGCTCCTCGCGGTCGACGGAGACGACCGGAGCGACCCGGGAATCACAGCAGACCAGCGAGCAGGGTTCCTGAGGAGGGCCCCTTCCGGTCCGCCCCCGTGCCCTCCGGGCCGGGGGCGGTCTCCTGCGCCCGACGGCCCGGAGGGAACGCCGCCCCCGTGCGAGGGGGACGACGGACGTGACGCCCCGGCCGCCGCCCCGGAGTACCGGGCGGCGGCCGGACCCGTCAGCGCTTGCGCGGCTGCAAGTGACTGGTGACGGCCAGCCTGTTGTACAGGTTCATCATCGCGATCGCGGCGATGAGCGCGGCCAGGGTCTGCTCGTCGAAGTGCTCGGCGGCGGCGTCGTAGACCTCGTCGGAGACCCCGTGCTCACCCATCCGGGTGATCTCGTCGGTGAGCGCCAGAGCGGCCCGCTCGGCGTCGCTGAAGATCCCGCCCGACTCGTACCAGGCGGAGACCAGGAAGAGCCTCTGCTGGTCCTCCCCCTCCTTCAGTGCCTTGGTCGTGTGCAGATCGACGCAGAAGGAACAGCCGTTGAGCACCGAGGAGCGCAGTTTGACCAGTTCAAGGAGACGAATGTCGACGTGCTCGGCGATGATCTTGTCGACCTCGTCCAGCTTTTGATAGACCTCGGGAAGCTTTTTCGCCCAGATCACGCGTTCTTTGGCCACGGGAACCGTCCTCCTGTCGGACACCTACGTCGTTTCCGCCCCGTCGGCCGGGGTTCGAGGCCCACGCTACCAACGCTTCCCGTGGACCGCCCGGGAGTCGGACTTCGAAGATGAGAGAAAGAGAAGGATCTTCTGTTCGCCCTTCTTCTCGCGATCCCCACGTCTTTCGAAGAAGCTTTTTCACTTCGCCCTGATCTGTCAGAGGTGTTAGGTTTCCAGATGCCCGTAAGGAGCGGATTTCCCTAGGAGAGAACCGATGCCCCCCGAGTCCGGTTCGGACACCGACGGAGAACCCCCTGGCTCCCTCGACGTCGCGGAACCACCCAAGGACGTCTCCTCCGTGGGCACGGTGGCCCGCCGGATCACGGGCAAGGCGATCCCCCTCTACCTGTCCATGCTCGCCACCATGGCGGGCGGCGCCGTCACCGCGGGCGTGCTCGGCAACGCCGCGACCACGCAGCTGGCGGCGTACGCACTGGTCATCGCGGTGTTCAATCCGGCGTTGATGGTCGTCCAGGGCGCGCTGCGCGGATCGATGCCCTTCATCTCGGAGAAGGAGGGAGACCCGCGGGCCCTGGCCCCCGTGGTCCGTGACGGCCTCTGGCTGGCCCTGGTCCTGGGCGTGCTCGGCGGTTCCCTGGTGGGCACCGCGCCACTGTGGGGGCGGCTGCTCGGGGTGGCCGAACCCACGCTGGCCGCCCTCGGCGTCTATCCCCTTCTCATGGGTCTGTACGTGGTGATCACGTCGGTGAAGGCCTCGGTGACCGTGCTCCTCATCGGATTGGGGCACAACCGCACCGTCCTGGTGCTGAGCCTGGTCACCACCGCCCTCGCCGTCGTCCTCACCCCTGCCCTGGTCCTGGGGGCCGGCCCCCTGCCCGCCATGGGCCTGAACGGCGCCGGTGTCGCGGCGCTGATCGACGGGTCCGTCACGGTCTGCCTCTCCCTGTACCTCTCCCGCCGAAGGACCGTCCTGCGTGGGCACCGGGTCGGCCTCGGCGCGCCCCGGCCCGGTGGTGTCCGGGCGATCGCCCGGGTGGGTCTGCCCACCGGATCCACACTGTTGATCAAGTTCGCGACGCTGAGCGTGCTGGCGCTGGCCGTGGCCCGAACCGGCCCGGCCGACGCCGCCGCCCACCAGCTGCTCGTGGTCGTCTCCACCTTCGCCTTCCTCGCGGCGACGGCCACCGGACAGTCGTCGATCCCCTTCACCGCCCGCGCCGCCGCCAGGGGTGACCGCGCCGGGGCCCGCCGGTCCGTCCTGGCCGCCCACCTGGTGGCCCTTCCCGTGGTCGTGACGAGCGCGGCGCTGGTGTGGGCCGTCCCCGGGCCGATCATCGGACTGCTCACCGACGACCCGGAGGTGGCGAGGACGGTGACCGCGCTGCTTCCGGTGCTCTTCGCGGTGGTCGTGGCCGACGCCACCCAGGCCCTGTCCGGTATGGGCCTGCTGGGCGTCAAGAACGCCAGGCCCTCGATGTACGCGTTCGCGGTCTGCTACGGGCTGCTGACCCTGGTGGCGGTGCCCGCCGTGGAGGCCGGAGGGCTGCCCTTGCTGTGGACCGCCTACGCCGTGGCCACGGCGGGGCTGGTGTTCGCCCAAGGCCTGGCGTTCTGGCGCACGTCCGCGCGGATCTGAGGCGGCGCCTCCCTCCCCGGGGTTCGGGGCGGCACCACGTATGTGGCACCGCCCCGAGGGCATGGGTGGGGTCTCAGCGGTGGGTGGCCAGCCAGGTCCTCACCAGGCCGGCCAGCTCATCGAACTCCCCCGGCCCGGCCGGCACCTGTTCCCCGGAGTGAGGTGCCTGTCCTGGACGGTGGAACAGGTAGGGGCGTACTCCGCGCACCCCGTCGTCATCGACACACCAGCCCTGTTCGGAGGGGTGGGGCTCACGCGGTCGCGGTACCCGCACCGGCCGGGGAACCGGGCGTGGGTGTCGGGCTGCGGCCAGAGCGCTTCCCGAACGTAGCCTCTGCACTCCAGGCACAGCGGTCCCGGTGCCAGGCAAGGACCTGGGGTGCTCCCGTACTCCCGAGCGAGACGCTGGCAGTGGGCGCCGTTCTTGTCGCCGGGCGTCCACGGAGCTGCACAGCACCGCGGCGAGCACCGCCCCGAACAGCCACTGCACCTGCTGTGCCCATCCTCGGACGGGTTTGCGGTGCCGACCGCTAGGCTTCTCCACGATCTCCTCCTGCTTGCTTCAGGTGGAGATTCAGCCCTGGCCCGGTGGTGCGAACACCGGGCCGGGGCGCCTCCACTTTCTCTGTCATCTGTTGTGTGCTGCGCGGATGGGTGTCATTGGCCCCGGGTTCGTACGCCACCCGAAACCGCGCTTCCCACCTCGGCGGCACGTAGGGGTAAGGTCAGTCGCTGCCGAGGGCTCGGTGGGGGTCGATCAACGCCCACATGGTCAACGGGCCTCCCCAGGCCCCGGTCCACCACCACTTCTCTGACAATGCGGCCACCAGGTGCAGCCCTCGCCCATGCACTCTCGGTTCCTCGGGGTGGCCGGTCAGGTGGGGCCTGGTGATCTGCTGTCCGGCCTTCGGGCCGTCATCGGTCACCCCCAGCAGTACGACCTCGCCGGGCATCGTCTCCACTGACACCCGCACCCGCCCGCACCGGTCGCCCGAAGCCGTGTGCTGTATGGCGTTGGAGACGAGTTCACTGAGGGCCAGCATGACCGGCGCGGCGGTCTCCTCATCCAGCCCAGTGGCCCCCGTACACCAGGCCCGCACACTCCCGACCTGCTCTGGCCTCCCATCGAAGTAGGCGATGGATACTCCCAGCCGCTTGCTTCGTCCCCGTACCGGCAATCCACCCGCCGGCCGCCGTTCCTGGTTCCGGCCGTACCTCGGTTTTGGGATTTCGCGCCCATCGGGCGGCTGTCCCGGCGGTGGGATATTCGAGCAGCTCATAGCCAGTTCCCCTCAGTCACGCAAGTGTCGAACGCGAGGAGCCGGGTCCCGGCAGTGGCCATGGGCTGGGCACATGCGGCAGGGCACCGAACGTGATCCCTGGGGCGCGGCTCGTCACCACCGACGATGCACTACAGGAAATTTCCCGGCAACAACTTTCCAGAAATTTCCTGTAGACTTTTGAACCTGTCCATGGTGGGACCATCCGGCCGGGATACTGAGGGAGACGAGCGCCGCATGACCGTGGAAGGGATCCGCCCGATGCCCCAAGAGCAGCACGGCCCCATCGCCAGCCGCCTCCTGCTCGGCAAAGCACTTCAGCAGCTCAGGGACGAGGCCGGGATGAGCGGGGCCGAAGTCGCCGAGCAGATGGGCTTCGGTGCGGCCAAGCTGTCGAAGATCGAACGAGGTCAGGCCCCCGTCTCCAAAGCCGACCTCCACCTGTTCTTCCAGGTCCTGAAGGTCAGCGAGGACGTACAACCCACCCTGCTCGAACTCGGAGCCCAGTCACGTCGGCCACGACGCAACCGCACCACTACGTTCGAACAGGAACTCCCCGGCAAGAACTTCGAGAAGTACCTGGGGCTCGAAGAGATCGCGATCGGCATCAAGGACTGGCATCCCTACCTGATCCCAGGTCTCCTGCAGACCCCTGAGTACGCCCGCACCCTGATCTCCGCCAACCCGCTGTTGCTCCCCGACCAGGTGGACCACCTCGTTCGGCTCCGCATGGAACGCCAACGAACCCTGCACCGGGAAACGGATCCTCTGCGCCTGTGGTCGATCGTGGAGGAGTACGCGCTGCGACGTGTCCTCGGCAGCAAGCAGATCCGCGACGACCAACTACGCCACCTGCTGAAGATGGGACAAAAACCCAACATCAACATCCAGGTCATCCCCGACTCCGCCGGCGCACACGCCGGCCTCGACGGAGCCTTCGCGATCCTCGACGCCGGGAACCACCTGCCTCCGGTGGTCTACATCGACAGTCGGGGCATGAACACCTATGTCGAAGCCATGAGCGAACTGGCCGCCTACAAGGCGAGCTATGACCAGATCCAATCCGCGGCGCTCTCACCGGTACAGTCAGCCGAAGTCATCACGGCGCTTCTGGAGGGCACCCGATGAGATGGACAAAGTCCAGCTACAGCAGTACCGGGGCGACATGCGTCCAGGTGCGGGTACCGCGTGTGGGGGTGACCGAGATCGGCGACACGAAACATCCCGACGGCCCCACCCTCACCGTTCCCGACAACGACTGGGAACACTTCCTCGATCAGGTCGCGAACGCCACCGCCGACTTCGAACGCCTACGTGCCCAATTCCTCCCAGGCGGTGGCTTCACCCTCACCGACACCGCCACCCCGCACTCCCCCGTGCTCACCTACACGAAAGCCGAGTGGGACGCCTTCAAACTCGGCGTCGACGCCGGGGAACTCCGCAGCGGTGACCCGCGTGGAGTTCCCGTCAGTCTCGTTTGAGCTGATCCAGGATGTGCGGCAAGGGCAGGTCCTGGTCGTCCTTGTCCTGTGCCCAAAGGTCGAACACCGTGGCGGCCGCCTCGGCCATCTCTGGGGGGAGGCCGGCGGCGACCAGGCTGTGGGACACCTCCCGCATCTCCGGGGCCCAACGCCATGCTTTTGCCGCCACGCCCTTCAGATACTCCGGCGTGGCCAGAGGGGACTTGGCCAGACGGCGCGCCTCTGCGGTCAGGTGCTCGTCCACCCCATGGGCACGACCCAACGCCTGCGCGACACCAGCCAGAGCGCAGGCAGCCTTTTGATAGGAGCCGTAGGCCATCTTCAGCGCCGAAGCGGCTCCTACCGGTCCCTCCAGCTGGAGCGGGACGACGGCCGTATCAGCGAACAGTTCCGCGACCGCGGCCACCTTCCCTTCTTCTCCGGAGAGGTAGAGGTGGGTGGAGACGGAGCCCCCTGGCGGCGGGCCGATGACGCACCCGTCCACAGCACGTGCGCCGTGAGCGGACATGTCGGTCGCGATCCGTTCCGCGCGTTCGGGGCTGATGGCGTTGGCTTCGACGAAGACACCGGAGAAACCCGCCTCCCTCACCGCATCAGCCGTCTGCTCCGCGGCTGTCGGCGGGCACAGGGAGATGAGCACGGAGGAGCGCTCCAGGAGCTGTCCCAGTGCGGGAACAGCGTCGAGTCCGGCTTGTTCGGCTCGCCGGACGCTCGCTTCACTTCGTCCGGCGGGACACCACAGGACACGGACGCCGGCCTTGGTGAGCTCGTGCCCGACGGCAGCACCCATCTGGCCGGGGTGCAGCAGACCGACAGTGACCGGGCTGGTCATGGCGTATGCCCTCCGGGAAGAGCAGGGGGTGGCGGTGCGCAGAACTCGATGATCTCATCACGCAACGCGGTGGCCAGGGGCGAGGTCCTCACCCGAGGCCGTATCTGTTGGAGTCTGCGTCTCACACTGTCCGTCACGGCAGCTGTAGTTCGTGATCGCGTAGATGTCAGGTCACCTCGGCCACGGTGACGTTGTCTCATCGTCGGTGCACCCGAGCAGCCAACCTCGGGCGGTTCACGCAACGGCCGAGGATGTCGAAGAACAAGGCACCAGCGGCTACCCCCGGTCGTGAGAAGGATTCTGTGGGATCAGAGGCCATGACCCGACACCAATGACCTCGGAGCGGCCACGCCCTCGCTACGTTAAACCGATCCGTCTCCGTGGCCGTTTCCCCGGTCGGTCACAGCGGCGCCTCGGCCACGGTCAAGTCCAGGTCGCGGACCATGACCTCGTTGAGCTGGCGCAGCTGCATCGCGGTCACCTTGGCCCCGCGCAACGACGACAGGCCCGACAGCCCGGACAGGTCGCTCTCCCGCAGGTCCGCACCCGCCAGGGAGGTGTCTTGCAGATCCACACCGAAGGCGCAGTCGTCGAAGACCGCCTTCCGCAGGTCGCACCCCTCGAAGGCGGCCTCCCTGAACGAGCAGCCCACGAACGCCACGTCACCCACGACCCTGACCTGAGCCCAGGTGGCGTAGTCGAACTGGCAGCCCTCGAAGAGCACATCCCGAAGGGACACCCGTACCAGTGACACACCCATCAGCCTCGACGTGCGAAACCGGCACCGGTCGATGGTGACGTCCACCAGGCGGTGAGAGGACAGGTCCACCGACCGGAAGTCGGCGTTGGCGACCCTCTCCTCCTCCAGAGGGTTCGTATGCGGCCACGAGGCAACCGGTGTCTCGTCGTCGCTGGGCAGAAGCACGTTCGCGCCCCGGATCCGGGTTGTCTCCACGGAACCTTCCCCGTTCTACTTACTCCAGTTGTCCCAGGTGGAACGGTTGTCCCAGGGACCACCGTTCTTGTTGTCCCAGGTGTCGCGGTTGTCGAATCGCCCCACAGGGGTACTCGGCCGGAGCCGTTTGATCAGATCGGCGACCCCAGAAGATCGCTCAAGCACGGTCATGACGCTGCTCATCGTTCACACTCCCATCTTCTCGCCCAGCGCACGGGCGAGTTCGATCTTCGAATTGCGGCAGTAGGCGGTCTCGGTGACGGTGAAGTCCCCGTGTTCGAAGTACTTGTTCGAGGCCTGGCCTCCCTGGCAGAACGCGAAGAACTCGCATTCCTGACGGCATCGCCGCGGGCACTGCCCCAGCAAGCCCGGCTGTACCGGGCACTCACCCGCACTGAGATCGACCACGAACCACCTCCCACACAGGCCGAAGAGGCATGGCAGTGGCTGAACGCCTGGTCACACAGCACGGCGAAGAGCCCGCCCTCCCACAACCGGTGCACTGGGTACCCACCGGACAGCGGGACGGGCCCTCATCGTCGGAACTCCTGGAGGTCTTCCCCCAAGAGCTGGCGGGCCTCCGGTTGACTTCGGCCCGTCAGGCGTTGAGCCGCTCCAGCGTGCGCTCCCGGCCCAGCAGTTCCAGCGACTCGACCAACGGCAAACCGACCGTGCGTCCGGTCACCGCGGGGCGACGCCGAGATCAGACCGACCGGTTCCTGAGGGTCGGCGGTCGCGTCCAGGGAGGGGGCGCGACCGCCTCTCGGTCTCAGTCCCCGGCCCGGACACGCTCGAAGACCCCGGTGAGGCCGTCCAGGAAGGCCGACAGCGCCAGTTCGAAGCTCGCCTCGTCGATCTCGGCGGCGTGCTCGGCCAGGCGGTGGGCCTGGGACAGGTTGGGGTAGCGGTCCCGGTAGACGCGCACGTCGTCGTCGAATCCGCGCGCGAAGGAGTTCGTGGCGGCCCCCACGATCAGGTACTTGGTGGACGCGCCGATCATCGTCGCGTAGCGGGGCGGCCATCCTGCGCCCACCAGTCCCCCGTGGACGGCGTCGGCGCGGCGCAGTGCCTCCTCCCGGCGTCCGGGCCCGGCGGCGATCACCGGCAGCAGGTGGGGGTGGGCGGCGAGGGCGTCGCGGTAGGACCGGGCCCAGACGGTGAGCCCCTCGCGCCAGTCACCACCCTCGAACCCCGAGACGTCGATGTGCGAGGTGACCTCGTTGGCGACGTCGCTGAGCAGCTCCTCCTTGGTGCGGTAGTGGCTGTAGAGGGAGGCCGCCTGGACGGCGAGTTCCTGGGCGAGTTTGCGCATGGACAGCCCGTCCAGCCCGTCCCGGTCGATGAGCGTGAGCGCGGCACGGCGGATGGCCGGTTTACTCAGGATCGGTGTCTTGGGTCGGGCCACGGAAGGGTCTCCTCCTGCGCTGCGGCGGACGGGCCGGTCCCTCCGGCGTCCGGCCCGATCATCGCATGCCGGTCCGTCGTGTGCTCCTTCGGTCGCCTCGGCGGATCCGGTGGGCCCGCTCTCCACCTGCCGGACGACCTCTTGCGTGCATGGGTCCTGACACCGTACTCTCAAATAACCGAACACCGTTAGGTTACTGGGGAGGCAAGACCGTGATCGACTTCTCGTTGAGCGAAGAGCAGCGCGCAGTCCGCGACTGGGTGCGGACCTTCGTCGAGCGTGAGCTGATGCCGCTGGAGAACGAGGTGCTGCGCCGCGAGCGCGAGGGGCACCCTCCCGGTCTCAACTCCGAAGAGCGCACCCGGCTACGTGAACTGGCCCGCAAGTCCGACTTCTGGGGCGTGGAGACCCCCGTGGAGTACGGCGGCATGGGACTGGACCCCGTCACCGCCGCGATCATCGAGATCGAGCTGGGCAGGACCTTCCTGACCTTCAAGTTCGGCGGCGAGGCCGACAACATCCTCTACCACGCCAACGAGGACCAGAAGAAGCGCTACCTGCTGCCCACCATCGCCGGTGAACGTCGTTCCTGCTTCGCCATCACCGAGCCCGGCGCGGGCTCCGACGCCAAGGCCATCCGCACCCGCGCGGTCCGCGACGGCGACGAGTGGGTCATCAACGGTGAGAAGACCTTCATCACCGGTGGCAACGAGGCAGACTTCGCCATGGTCTTCGCCGTCACCGACCCCGAGAAGGGCGCCAACGGGGGCGTGACCTGCTTCCTGGTCGACCGCGAGGCCGGCTGGACCTCCGAGCCCATCGACACCATGGGCGAGCGCCGCCCCGCCGCGCTGATCTTCCAGGACGTGCGGGTGCCGCACGAGAACATCCTGGGCGAGGAGGGCAAGGGCTTCGCGCTGGCCATGCAGTGGATCGGCAAGGGTCGCTACCTGCTGCCCGCCCGTGCGCTCGGCGGCTGCGAGCGGCTGCTGGACATGGCGATCGAGTACTCCAAGACGCGTGAGACCTTCGGCGCGCCCATCGCCGACCGGCAGGCCATCCAGTGGATGATCGCCGACTCCCAGACCGAGATCGAGGCGTTGCGTCTGCTGGTGCTGCACGCCGCCTGGCAGGTGTCGGTGGGGCGGGACTCCCGTCACGCGCAGTCCATCGCCAAGCTGTTCGGCGGTGTGAAGGCCAACGAGATCGTCGACCGCGTCATGCAGATCCACGGCGGCATGGGCTACACCCGTGAGCTGCCCATCGAACGCTTCTACCGTGATGTGCGCCTGCTGCGCATCTTCGAGGGCACGGACGAGATCCAGCGCCGCACGATCGCCCGCGACCTGCTCAAGGGCCACGTGAAGGTGGGCGCAACCTTGGGCTGAGAGCGGGAGAAGGGGCTCGTGCCTCGCGCGAGAGCGCGGCACGGGCCCCTTCACACGTCCGGTACCGGCGAGAACGCCCTCTAGCGGACGCCGACCAGGTCGCAGACGAAGATCAGGGTCTCGTTCGGCTTGATGGCGCCGGGCGCGCCACGCTGGCCGTAGGCCAGGTGCGGAGGGATGACCAGCTTGCGACGGCCGCCCACGCGCATGCCCATGACGCCCTGGTCCCAGCCCTGGATGACCTGGCCCGCACCGAGACGGAAGCTCAGCGGAGCGCCGCGGTTCCAGCTGGCGTCGAACTCCTCACCGCTGGAGAAGGCCACGCCGACGTAGTGGACGTCGACCGTGCTGCCGTGTCCGGCCTGCGCGCCCTCACCGATCTCGATGTCGGTGACCTCCAGTTCGGCGGGCGGCGGTCCCTCGATGAAGTCGATCTCCGGACGCTCAAGCGCCATGGTGTTACCCCTTGCGTTGTCTACGGGAACAGAGGGGCCCAGGCTATCGGCGCGCCGAGGCCGAACGCGCCCGAGCCCGGCGCGGCGGTCTGCCTCCGGCCCCTCACAGGTCCCCCACGGTCGCGGCCACGACGTGCCCGTGGCCCTCGACCTTGACCGGCCCGCTGTCGGCCTGGACGAACACCGACTCCCCTTGACCCAGGGTCATCCCCTGACCGACCTCGGCGATCAGTTCCACCCGCCCCTGAAGGACCAGGAGCACCGCGGGTCCGTCCCCGGGGATGTGCGCGGTGAGGCGTCCCGGCCCGATCTCGTGCAGGGCGAACTCGGGCGCCGCCGAACGGAACTCCCGACGCCCGTCCAGGTGCTCGGGGCGGGCGTAGGGGATGGGCAACACGGAGAAGTCGACCACGTCCAACAGTTCGACCGCGTCCACGTGCTTGCGGGTCAGTCCGGCGCGTAGCACGTTGTCGGAGCCGGCCATCACCTCGATGGCGGTGCCCTGGAGGTAGGCGTGCATGTTCCCCGCGGGGAGGAAGAGCGCCTGGCCCGGCCACAGGGTGACGTGGTTGAGCAGCAGGGCGGCGACCGCGCCGGGGTCGCCCGGGTAGCGGGAGGCCAGGTCCGCGACGATGGCGCGGTGGGAGCCCCCCGTTCCGACGGTCGACCACTCGCGTACGAAGTCGCCGATGAGCCGTTCGCGCTCCTGCTCGGGGAGGGTGAGCAGACGGGTCAGTGCGGTGCGCAGGGCCTCGCCCTCCTCGGGCAGGGCCAGATCCTCGCGCAGCCGGACCGCCAGGTCACAGGCGAGACCGCACAGGTCGGCGTGGGCCGCGGCGGGTTCGCGGAAACCGCACAGGGCCTCGAAGGGTTCCAGGGCCAGGAGGAGTTCGGGTTTGTGGTGGGGGTCACGGTAGTTGCGGTGGGGGGCGTCCAAGGGGATCCCCGCGCGCTCCTCGGCCTCGAAACCGCTGCGGGCACGGGCGGCGTCGGGGTGCACCTGGAGGGACAGGGGCGCCTCCGCCGCCAGGATCTTGAGCAGGAAGGGCAGTCGTCCACCGAAACGCTCGACGGTGCGCCGCCCCAACACCCGGTGGGGGTTGTCGGAGATCAGCCCCGGAAGGGAACGGGGGCCGTCCTCACAGTGGACCGTGCTCGGCGCAGCGTGGTGGGCGCCGAGCCACAGTTCGGCCTGGGGCGTGCCGTCGGGCTCCACGCCCAGCAGCCGGGGAATGGCCGTGCGAGCTCCCCAGGCGTAGGGTCTTACCTGGTTGGTGAGCCTGTGCATCCACCCTCCGCTTTCCCGTCTGCGTGTTCTCACCCCGTGGACGCTCCGCCGAGGTGACGACAGTCTCGCGAAGAGTCTCTTCGCGGTCGACATGGAGCGCCCCGCTCCTTGCGGTAGTGCACACTTCACCTCGCGGGGGTGGGCGGGCGCCCTGAGCGCGTGGAGCCCGACTACGGCAACGAAGTTACCGGGAAGTAAACCATGATCGGGCGCACCTGAACAGCACCGCCCGATCACCTTCCCACGCGCGGCCGCCGAAAGCGGAATTCGCCGCCGCCCGGTCGCGCGCCTCTGCGGCCGGGGCGTCCTCCTTCCGGACGCACCGGGCCGGTACGCGGTACGCCGACGACCGGCTAACGTGCATAGTCCCCCTCCCCCTATGTGCGAGGAGCACACATGAGACTGCGTCAGGGTGGACCTGCGGACCTGCCGGAGTTGTTGAAGACGTTCGACTCCACCGTGGAGTGGCTGGCCGCGCACGGCCGCGCCGGACAGTGGGGAGACCGCCCCTGGTCGCACGACCCCGCACGGGTCGCCCTGGTGGAGGGACTGGCCTCCGACGGCCTGTGGGTGGCCGAGGTCGGCGGTGAGGCCGCCGGATTCCTCACCATCCGGGAACAGGCCCCCGACTTCGCTCCGCCGGTGGACGAGCGCGAGCTCTACGTTCGCCTGTTGTTGGTCCCGCGCGAGTACGCCGGGCGCGACGTGGGCGCCAGACTGCTCGCCTTCACCCTCAGGCAGGCCCGCGCCGCGGGCATCCCACTGGTGCGGGTGGACTGCTGGTCGGGCGGGGACGGAGCCCTCGTCCGGTACTACGAGAGCCAGGGGTTCACCGCCACCGAGCGGGTTCCCGCAGGGGACAAGGAGGTCCAGGTCCTGGAGCGGCGCGTCTGAACACGGCTCCGTCCGCGCCCTGGGGGTGCGGGCGGAGGCAGGGGCGCCTCATCCACGGCGGCGCGCCCCGTCGGCGGCCTCGATGAGACGGTCGATCATCCGCCGGGTCAGCTCGGGGTCGGGTTGGGGGAGTCCGGCGATCGCCGACATGTACAGACCGTCGCCCGCACGCAGGATCACCTCGGCCAGGACGGGGTCGGCGAGTTCCTCGTGCAGGAGTTCGCCCCAGCGGCCGAAGAGGTACTGGACCTTGCGGGTGGCCTCCTCCGGCAGG
This sequence comes from Nocardiopsis sp. ATB16-24, assembly GCF_030271535.1. GTDB lineage: Bacteria > Actinomycetota > Actinomycetes > Streptosporangiales > Streptosporangiaceae > Nocardiopsis. Next base: position 357,256 of record NZ_JASCXJ010000001.1, read on the forward strand.
TCCTCCTGACCGCGCAGCGCGGCGATGACCGCCCAGTACAGCTCGCGTTCCTCCGGGCTGCTCGGTAGCGAGGTGCGCAGGAAGACACGGACCACGCCCTCGTCCCCCTCCACCGCCTCGCGGAACTCCTCCTCCGCCAGGGCGCTCAGGCGTTCGATGAGCCCGCTGAGCATGGCGGCCTTGGACGGGAAGTGGTACAGGAGTCCGCCTTTGGACACCGAGGCCTCACGTGCCACGGCCTCCAGGGTCACTCCGGAATAACCTTCGCGGATCAGGATGTCCTGAAGAGAGTCGAGGATGCGATCGCGGGTGTTCGAAGCATTCACGATTGACACTGTACCGTCTGGACGGTACTGTACCGTCCGGACGGTCGAAGAGTCCCGGCATGTGCCCGGTCGACCACGCTTCCCGTCCTCTTTCCGCCCGGAATCCTCCGCCGGGTCCTTCCCGCGTTCTCGTAGTCGAGTGCCGTACCACGAGCAACACGTAACGAGGTGAGATGAGTTCCGCCATGACCGGAAACGGCATCAACGACGCGGCGCCCACGCTCGCCGGACCGCGCGAGTGGGCGGCCCTGGCCGTCCTGGTGCTGCCGGTGATCCTGATCTCGGTCGACTCGACCGTGCTCGGGTTCGCCGTGCCCGAACTGAGTGAGCAGCTGCGGCCCACGTCGGGGCAACTGCTGTGGATCGTCGACGTCTACGGCTTCATCCTGGCCGGGCTCCTGGTCACCATGGGGTCGTTGGGCGACCGCATCGGTCGACGACGCCTGCTCATGATCGGTTCCACCGCCTTCGGCACGGCCTCGCTCCTGGCCGCGTTCTCCCCCACCGCCGAGGTGCTGATCCTGGCTCGCGGCCTGCTGGGGCTGGCGGGCGCCTCCTTGATGCCCTCCACCCTGTCGCTGCTGCGCAACATCTTCCTCGATCCGCGCCAGCGGCTCCTGGCCATCGCCCTGTGGGCCTCGGGGTTCTCCGGGGGCGCGGCGTTGGGCCCGATCCTGGGCGGTTGGCTGCTGGAGCACTTCTTCTGGGGCTCGGTCTTCCTGATCAACCTGCCGGTGATGGCGCTGATCCTGGTCCTGGTCCCGCTGCTGGTACGCGAATCGCGCAACCCCGAGCCTGGCCGCATGGACCCGCTGAGCGTGGTGCTGTCGATGGCCGCGATGCTGCCCGCCGTGTACGGGGTCAAACAGCTGGCCACCGGCGGGCCGGCCGTGGTTCCCCTGCTCTCCCTGGTGGCCGGCCTGGTCCTGGGTTACCTGTTCGTGAGGCGGCAGACGCGGATCGACGATCCGCTGATCGACGTGCACCTGTTCCGGTACCGGGTGTTCAGCGTGGCCGTGGCCACCAACCTGCTAATCGTGTTCTCCCTGGTCTCGTCGCTGTTCTTCCTGACGCAGTACCTGCAACTGGTGCTGGACGTCTCTCCGATGCGCGCCGGATTCGTGCTGGTCCCCGGCCTGCTCCTGTCGATCCTGGCGGGTCTGGTGGCGGTGCGGCTGTCGCGCCGGCTGAGTCTGGCCTCGGTGGTGGGCGGTTCCCTGCTGGTGACCGCGACGGGCTTCGCGGTGCTGGTGTTCACCCCACAGAGCGGTGTGGCCGCCGGCGTGGCGTTCGTGGCGGTGGGCTTCGCCCTGATCGCCGCGGGGGCCGGATACGCCGAGACCCTCACCAACGGCGCGATCATGTCCGCCGCGCCGCCGCACCGTGCCGGCGCGGCCTCGGCGATCTCCGAGACCGCCTACGAACTGGGCGCAGCGCTCGGTGTCGCGGTGCTGGGCAGCGTGCTGACCGCGTCCTACCGGGCGGGCCTGACCGAGGTGGAAGGCGTGTCCCCGGGCGCGGTGGACACCGCGCGCGAGACGTTGGGCGGCGCCGCGAACACCGCCGCGGATCTGGGAGGCGCCCAGGGAGCGGCGCTGATGGAGGCGGCACGGTCCGCCTTCACCGACGGTATGCACCTGACCAGCGCCATCGCGGTGGTCATCGTCCTGTACGCCGCCGTACAGGCCTGGGTGCTGTTGCGCGGCCGGGGCAACCCGGCGGTGGAGCCGCCCGCGTCGGAGTCCTCTCCGGACAGCGGGGAGACCCCCTCCGTGAAAGCGGCCCCCGCGCAGGCGACCCCTGAGCGGATGGAACAGGCCGGCGGATAGGAAGCCGTGCGCACGGGACCCGGAGGAGATCCTCCTCCGAGCCCCGTGCACGTCGTGGAGTCCGGCGCAGGTCCCCCTCAGGGAAGACGGAGCAGTTCCACCCGCGCGCCCTCCCATCCCGGGGGGACCACCGCGTAGGCGTCGGCCAGGGCGGCTCCGCGCAGGCTGCCCGGCCGATCGTGACCGACCGCGTGGGCCCGATCCCCCTCCAGACGGACCGGCACGAGTCTGGTGTCCCCCTCGTGGGCGCGCACGCGCCCCTCCAGCGCGCTCGGAGGCAGCCCCGTGCAGGGGTCCGGGCGGCCGGACATGGCCGCGAGGAGGGGGATCAGCAGGGTCAACACGGCGACGAGGGCGGCTCCGGGGTTTCCCGGCAGCCCCACGAACACGGTCCGGTCGTCGTGGGCCAGCAACTGGGGGTGGCCCGGACGGCAGGCGACCCCGTCGACCACGATCCGCGCTCCCAGTTCCTCCATGATCGAACGCAGATGGTCGGCCGGTCCCCGTGAGGAGGAGCCGCACACCGCGACCACGTCGGCGTCCGCCTCCGCCACCGCCTGCGACAACGACGCCCGTTCGTCCCCCAGGTGCCGGACCGTCTCGATTCCACCGCCCACACGGTCGACGATGCCGGGCAACATCGGGCCGATGGCGTCACGCACGCTCCCCTCCCCCGGCAGGCCCGAGGTGGTGACCTCGTCCCCGGTGACCAGGACCGCGACACGGGGACGGAACACGGGCAGGGTCTCATGTCCCAGGCTCGCGGCCAGGCCCAGGGCCGCGGGACCGACCACCGTCCCGCGCCTGAGGACGATCTCGCCCGGGGCGGTCTCCTCCCCCGTCCAACGCACGTGCCGGCCCGGCTCGGCGACCCCCTCCACCGTCGTGCCGCGGACCGTGGCCGCCTCGTAGGGCAGGACGCACTCGGTGTCCTTGGGCACCCGCGCACCCGTCGCGACCTCGACCGCCTCGCCGGGCCGCAGCCCCATCGCCGCCGGGGTCCGTCCCGCCAACTGGGTACCGATCAGCCGCCAGGGGCCCAGCCCCGCCACCGCGAAACCGTCCATGGCCGAGGCGTCGAAGGCGGGCAGACCCACCAAGGCGTGTACGTCGGCGGCGAGGACCGCTCCCAGAGCCCGCTCCACAGGGGTGTCACGTGCCGCACAGCCCTTCTGCTCCCCCAGGAAACCGGCGGCCTCGCGCGCCAACGGCCACGGCCGGTCCACCCCGTTCCGGCGGTCGCCACAGCTCCCGCTCATATCGCCTCTCCCCCGTCCCGCCCATGTGTCACGTCCGTCCGCCCCGGCGCCGTGACACCAACGCCGCGACCGTCATGCGGCCATCGGAGTGGCCCTACCCAGCGCGTGAACAGCGAACCGATGCCTCCCGACCCCGATTTGCCGTCTGACGACTTTCCGCTAAAGTTCTTACCAGCAGCACGGCGGGGATCGAGAGTTCCAGGCCGAGCGGCAGGCGGACGTAGCTCAGTTGGTAGAGCATCACCTTGCCAAGGTGAGGGTCGCGGGTTCGAATCCCGTCGTCCGCTCGGAGGAGACGCTGAGCGCCCCGGCGCTTGTCGTGTAACTCGGTGGAGTGGCCGAGAGGCGAGGCAGCGGCCTGCAAAGCCGTCTACACGGGTTCGAATCCCGTCTCCACCTCACCACCGCTTCGTGCGGGCGGTTAGCTCAGTTGGTTAGAGCGCTACCTTGACACGGTAGAGGTCACAGGTTCGAATCCTGTATCGCCCACCAGCATCACCCAGGCCAGAGCTTCGGCTCTGGCCTGAGGCGTTTTTGGGGTCGCTTCGTCAACAGCGGACCCCTTTCCGCGAGCCCGGTTCCAGCGCATTTTCAGGCCCTGGAAAGTGTGCCGGCACCGGGCTCGCGGAAAGACCGGAAAGACCGGTACCGGGGGACACTTCTTCGTCCTCTGCCTCGGCAGGCCCATGAACGCGTGCCACCGGCCCGTGCGGTCAGCGTGACGCGGACACCCGTGCCCTTCGCAGGAGGCCCTGGCCGCGACGACGGTCGCGGGTGCGCAGGCCATAGATCGCGGCGGCCACGGCGACCGCCGCCAGGAACCAGACCGGCCCCAGGAGCAGGTAGGTGAGGGGAACGGTGTCCTGGAACCCCGCGGCCACGCCGGCCTGCATGGTCCCGTAGGTGGGCAGGTACCGCACGATGTCACTGTCGGCGGTGGGATTGGCGACAGGGTTTTGGAGACCCATGTCGATGATGGAGAGCATGATGATGCAGAACATCCCCTCCAGTTCCCCCCTCAGCAGGGCGGCCAGCATCACGCCGATCCCGCCGAAGGCCAGCGCGGCGCCCGCGAGCGCGGCCCACAGCATCACCGGCTGCTCGGGTACCCAGTAGAGGCAGATCACCGCCACCGCATAGGCGCTGATGAGCAGGGAGGCCGTGGTCAACGCGGTGAGCTTGGCCGCCAGCAGGTACGGGCGAGGGTAGCCCGCCGTGGCGAGGCGCTCGTCGAACTCGAAGGAGCGGTAGGTGACGATGAACATCATGAACCCCACGATCAGCGTCACCGCGTTGACGGCGCCGGAGATCTTGCTGACGTGGTTGCCGTGCACGACGACCGTCTCCCCGGTGGCCCGCAGGAAATAGCCCACCTCGGCGTCGGCGATGACCAGGTAGACCAAGGTGATCCAGGTGGGGACGAAGAACACCACCAGTGCCAGGGCCAGGCGATTGCGCAGATGCTCCAACAGTGCGAAGCGCGCGGCGGTGACGTAGCGGGTCCATGCTCGGCGCGTCATCGTCCCCCCTCCGCGGTGGCCGGTGCGGTGGCCGCGATCGACAGCTCGGTCAGTCGACCGTCCCGGAGCCGCCACATCCGGTCGAAGCGTACGGTGTCGAAGGCGATGTGCGAGACGACCAGGACGGAGCGACCGCGCTCGCGCAGTTCGGCCGCCAATTTCCAGAAACGCTCGTAGGTGTCCCAGTCGAAGCCCTGGTAGGGCTCGTCCAACAACAGCAGGGGCGGGTCGTGCATCAACGCCAGCGTGAGGTTGAGTTTTTGCCGTGTACCTCCGCTGAGCGTGGCGACCCGGTGGTCCCGGTAGTCCGCGAAGTCGAGGATCTCCAGCAGTTCGTGGGCGCGACGCAGATGACGCAGGCCGTAAGCGACCTGGAAGAAGCGCAGATGCTGGACGACGGTGAAGGCCGGGTTGAGCACGGGATGCTGCGGGCAGTAGCCCAGCCCGGCCGGGTGGTCCACCCGGCCACGGTCGGGGGAGAGTCTGCCCGCCAGGATCCGCAGCAGTGTGGTCTTACCGGAGCCGTTCTCGCCCACCAGGCCTGCCAGGCAGGCTTGGGGCAGGGCTAGTCCGACATCGCGCAATACGCGGTGCCGCCCGTAGGACTTGTGCAGGCCGGTGACCCTCAGCGGGATGTCGGTGGGGGTGGGATCGTTCACTGTCGTTCTCTCTCGGGGGTGTCCGCCGCATAGCGAGGGCTCCGAACACGCGGCGAGTCGATCGGGTCCGGAGGGGCTACTCGCGTTCACGGTGGACCGCGTAGGCGCCCAAGGCGCGCATCATGATGGAGGCCCACGTGCAGGGGAGCAGGTCGTGGAGGGGTTTCCACGCCTGGTCGACACGGCTTCGGGACTCCTCGACACAGGCGGCGACGGCGCCGCAGGCCTCCAGCTTCGTGGCCGCCGCGGCGATGGCCGCCTCGTCGGCCTCACCGTCACGGACGGTGTGCCAGAGGTCGGTGATCTCGTGGGACGGCAGAAGGGCGACGGCGTGCGCCAGTGGCATGGTGACCTTGCCCGCGCGCAGGTCCTCGGCCATGTGCTTGGTGGCGTCGCGTCCACCGTCGCCGTCGGGGGCGCTGAGCCCGCGCAGGTCCGCGACGTCGTCGGAGATCTGGAAGGCCAGGCCCACCTCCTCGAAGTAGTCCCCCACCGCTTGGATCCGGTCGTCGCGGGCGCCGGCGATCAGGGCGCCGACCTCGGCGACTCCCCGTGCCGGTAGAGCGGTCTTCAACCGGTGGGCGGTGCGCACCCGACGCAGCAGGATCTCGGCGTCCCCTGTCCGCACCGCGGTGTCCATGGCCGCTCGGTGCCCGGCGAGGTCGATCGCCTGGCCTCCGTGGCCCGCTCGCAGCACCCGCAGGTAGACCTCGTAGATCCGTAGCCGCAGGGCGGCGTCATCGGGCAGCACCTCGCGCAGGACGCGGTCCATCGCGAAGTAGGCCGCGGTGCCGGCGTTGATGGCGATGTCCTCACCGAAGACGAGGTGCGCGGCGGGACGCCCCCGTCGTAGCGGTGAGCGGTCTTCGACGTCGTCGACGATCAGGTTGCCCGTGTTCAGCAATTCGAGGGCGCCCAGCAGGGGCCGGTAGAGCTCGCTGTCGCCCCCGAACAGTTCGATGACCGCGGCCAGGAGGTAAGAGCGCCACCCCTTGCCCAGGCCCGCCGTGCTGTGGCGGATCGGTACCACGAGGCTGGCGTGCAGGTCCTGAAGGACCGCCTCGTCGAGGCGCTCGGGACGGTCCTCGGTACCGGCGAGGGCGACCAGCGCGCGCCTGTTGGGGGATGGAGGGTAGAGCCGGTCGACCTCGGCGTGGACGACCGTGCTGACCTTCGTGACGTGCTGCTCGAAATCCTTCAACCGGTCGACGGGAAGGACCTCCCACAGGCCCCCGCCCCGCACCGGAGCCTCCCCCATCGTCCCGGTCACGTCGACCTGCGCCTCCAGCATGCCCATGGGGGCCAGCGCGGAGCGCGCCTCTTGGCGGGGGGGACCAGGCCGCGACGTGCAACCGTAGCCCGAGTCGGGGGATCTCGATGTCGCAGCCCGTGGCATAGGTGTTGAGTGTGGACAGGGAGGTCCATGTCCGCGAGGGACGCAGGGTCGCGGGAGCCTCCATCCGTCGACCGGCCGGCGAGCACAGCATGGCGACGCCGGTATGGGTGGTCGTGTTCTCCTTTCCCGCTCCGTTCCGACCCACGCAGTGGGCGGCGACCTCCCATCCGTTGTCCAGGTGCGCGCGCAACCGCCACCGGGTGACGCCCGTGTCGGCCCGGTCGTCCCAGGAGACGGACCAGGGGTCGTCGAAGGAGTGCTCGAACCAGCCCGTTCCCGTCACACCTTTGTGTCGGTCACCGTCGCGCAGCGTGCCCTCGACATCGAGCCGTGGGACGCGGTGGGTGGCCGTCCACCCGACCTCGGTGCCGTGTCCCGGAGCACCGGCGATCTGCGGCGAGCCCTTCTCCCGGGGGACGATGCGCAGCCGGAAACCGGTGTGCTCCCCATCGGCCTCGACCACGAGGGCTCCGGCCCCGTCCTCGCGCAGCCGCGCGACGCCGCCCCAGTCCAGGTCGAGCCCGTCGGGTCCCTGCCGTGCGGGTCCCGGAAGCATACGGTCGGGCCGGAGCAGGCGGCCCTGGGAGAGCTCCTCCAAAAGAGCCTGGCGGATACGGGGGTCCATCATCCGGTCGGATCGTGTCAGGGAGCCGAGGAGATCCACCCATCCCTGGTCCAGCCAGGACTCCGATCGTGTTCTCCGACCCCGGCGATCGCTCAGGTGCCACACCACCGCATGGGATCCGATCGGTTCACCGATCGCGGAGGGAGTGCCATGACGCGCGAAGGACACCACGAGCCCGAGATCGGAGGCGCCGTCGTCGAGGTGGGCGGTGAACCACCACCGCTCCATGCCGGAGCCGTGCCATGACGGGCCGTGTGCGCCTCCGGTCGCCGCGTCCACGGGCAGCGGCCGTTCGGCACGCCACCACGCGTTCCCTCCGTGAGGACCCGCCCGCCCCACCGGCTCTCGCGCTCCACCCGGTTCTCCCATGTCTCTCCCGCCCACCGCTCTTGCCGCACCGCACACCACGACGCACACGGAAAGTACATGAGCTTTCACTAAGAGAGATAATCAATGGTGCCTGAAGCGCCCGTTTCCACCCCGGATCGTGCCCCGCTTCCAAATTCCGTCCGCGTTCGAACGGCCCGGGGGCACGCGCCGGCGGAGCCCGACGCACGCCCCTTTCCACCTCGGTCCACCGATCACCAAAGACGTCAGACCACCGTGAAGGCCGCGCGGGCGAAGCGCGGATCGGCCTCGGCGGTGGCCTTCGCCCCCGCCAGCGGGCCCGGGACCACCCGGACCACGGGCGCCTGGTCACGGGACCAGGCCTGCTGCGGCAGTCGCCGCAGCGTCTCGGTCACGTCGAAGGAGAACTCCGTGCCGTCGAGGTGCGCTCCATGACCACCGACGTTCTCGAAGAACACCAGATGCCCCACGAAGGCCGGCCCCGCGGGGTCGGTGTCGGACTCGTCCCCTCCGAGAAAGACGAGGAAGGCGGCACACGGCGCCGCGTCGGCGCGCACCCCCTCGAAGGTGAGCACGACCCGCTCAGCGGACTCCATCGCGCCCGCGATGGTGTCCGCGACGCCCACCTCACCGCCGAGTGAGAAGGTGAGCGGCTCCGTGCGCAGATGCGTCACGTCGTCGGTGACCGTGAACGTGGTCGCGGGCGTCGACGGCGGCGCCTCCGCCAGCAGGAAGGCCGACCGCGCCTCACCGGTGCCCATGCCGTCGGTCAGGGACTCGTACTCGTAGGCGTCCTCGGGGAAGTCGAAGAGCGGGCCCTCCAGGACGTGGGGTTCGCCGTTGACGTCACGCAACAGGAAGGGCAGATCGGGTTCCTCGGGGTCGTGCTTGGGTCGCGCCTGGGGCCACACCCGGTCGTCGGGGACCTGGTGCCCGTTCAGCCAGGCCTCCCAGAAGCGGTCGATGTTGGCGTGGTGCAGCCAGAACACCGGATCACCGGCCGCCGTCGGCACCGAGCCCATCAGGCCGCTGATGTTGCTGTGCACCAGCCCGTGCGGGAAGCGCTCCAGCACCTGTGAGAAGCCGGCTCGCTCGGTTCCCCCGTTCCGCGGCGGCCAGAAGGACTCCTCCCGCATCGCGGCGCTCGGATCGACCTGGTCGAAGGCCATGGGGTCCTCCCCCAGGCAGCGGCCGTCCATGCTCACGGGCAGGTACAGCGGGTTGTCCTCTTCCTCCCCACTTCGGGGATCGCGGATCCTGTCCTGCCGGAAGGGCAGCGGAATCCTGCGCCACTCCTCCGAAGCCGCCGGATCCCCATCGGGGGCCAGGTGCGCGTAGTTCCAGTACGGCAACGCCCAGTCGGCCATGTCCTCCTGCCCCAGTTCGGTGACGATGACGTCGCGCACGATGCGTTCGAAGTGGTACAGGTACCAGCGGTGCCAGGGCAGGAAGTACTCGTTCCTGTGCGGGCACTGGCCCCACTCGGGGGGATCCCCCTCCTCGCGCCGGGGCCTGCCGTGCGTGTACCACTGGAACTCCCAGGAGTTCGGCTCGGTCCGTGGTCGCTCCTTCATCCAGCCGACGGCCTTGGCGTACCAGTACAGCTCCGGCGCCCAGGCCCCCGTGTCGGCGTCGAACAACCCGGCCACGTCCTTGCGCACGAACCGGCTCCGTGGCGGCGGCTCGACGCCCTCCTTCCGCCATGGCGCGGCGGCCACGGCCGTCCGGGGCAGCCCCCCGGCGAGGGCGAGGACTCCCGTTCCCGCGAGCAGGGAGCGCCGGGACACGTTCATGTGCTTCCTCCAGGACGGTCGTGGTGGCGCGGACGATCCGCACGGGCGATGGCCGACGATTCCGGCACCTTCGGAGCGGGGCGGCGGAACGGCCGCTCGGGACCGGCGGTGGCGGAGAAGGCGGGCGACCGGGCGGGCCCGGCCTCGAAGAGCGACCGAGCGGCCGGTCCGGTTCCTCGCGCACGGACGTCGCTTTTCGTGTCGGCGATGTCACCCTAAGGGTTGGGATGGCGGATTCCCTGGGAAAACCACCGGAGTACGAGCGGGTTGGACGAGGTTTGACCCACCCGGGGACACGACCACGAGGGACGGTGAACGCACCGACTCCCGCCACGGCGGGGAGGCACGCCCGAGTGAGTCGTCCCCTCGACAGGGCCGACCACCCGAGCCCGCCCCTTCCCACGCGCCGGGCGGACGAGCACGTGCCCCCGCGGCATTGCCACCGGGTTTCGACACCGGGCGCCTGTAGTTTCCCGGTATGGCATACGAACACGCCCCCGCCCAGATCGTCGTCACCACACCCACCGGACGCGTGGGTTCCCGGGTCGTGCGTCTGCTCCTCCAAGCGGGCGTACGTCCGACGCTCCTGTTGCGTGATCCCGGCAGGCTCGACACGGCCACGCGCGAGCGGGTCGACGTCGTCCAAGGCGACCAGGGGGACGTCGATGCCGTCCTGCGCGCCACACGGGACGCCGACCGTCTCTTCTGGGTGAATCCGCCGCCTTCGGGAGACGATCCGATCGCCGACCACACCCGCATGGGCGCCAACGCCGCGCGAGCCGTCGAGGAGAACGGCATCGCGCACACCGTTTTCCTCAGCAGCGTGGGTGCGGAGAAGCGACACGGGGCCGGTGAGATCGACGGCCTGGCCCGGACCGAGGAGGCGCTGAACGCCACCGGGGCCGACGTGTTGCACCTGCGTTGCGGTTACTTCTTCACCAACCTGCTCATGGACCTGGCCTCTTTGCGCTCCGGTGTCCTGCCCACGCCGTGGCCGCTCGACCACTCCATGCCCTGGGTCGACCCGCGCGACATCGGTGAGGTCGCGGCGGCGAGGCTCCTGGCGGGCGACTGGTCGGGCGTCCAGGTGCAGGCCGTGCACGGCCCCGAGGACCTGACCTTCTCGCAGGTGGCGGACGTCCTCGGCCGGGCGATGGAGCGGCGGGTGCGCGCCGAGCACATCCCCGTCGACGACTTCCGCGCCACGTTGCGGGCCGCCGGGCTGGGCGAGGAGCGGATCGAGGGCCTTGTCGGGATGTCGGTCGGCTTGAGCGGGGACTTCGTTCCCGAGAACGAGCGCGACCTGCTCACGACCACGCCGACCACACTCGCCGCCTGGGCGCACGCCCATCTGCGCCCCCTGCCCTGAGGCACACGCCCACCGCGCCCGGACGGGCGAGGAGGGCACCCCCCCGACCCGCCGCCCTGTCATCGTGATCCGGGTCCGGTCCACCGGACTGATCGGACCCGCCCCCGCACGAAGGAGGGACCCCGTGAGAACGCGAGCCCGTACCACCGACACGTGGGAGGCGGTGCCGGCATGACCGTGTTGGACGACCGGGCGCTCAACCGCGCCATGCTCGCACGGCAGTTGCTGCTCGAACCCGCGGACATGTCGGTCCCCGACGCCGTGGCGCACCTGTGCGGCCTCCAGGCGCAGGAACCGCAGGAACCGTTCGTCGGGCTCTGGTCACGGCTGCACACCTTCGCGCCGTCGGAGTTGTCGGGGCAGCTGATCGATCGGCGTGTGGTGCGCACCCACCTCATGCGCCGCACCGTGCACCTGCTCACCGCCGAGGACGTCCTGGCCTGGCGGACCCGCTTCGACTCCATGCTGTTCCAACGGACTCTCGGGGTCCATCGAAGAGAGCTCCAGGACGTGGACCTCGACGCACTCTCGTCCGCGGGCCTGGCCGTGATGTCCGACGGGCAGCCCCGCACCATGGCCGAACTCGTGCGGGCCGTCGCCGGCGACCCACCCGCTTCGAGGAGGCGGGCCTTGGCCGACATGCTGGTCCCCGCCCTGCTCCCCGTCGCACAGACACCTCCGCGCGGTCTGTGGCGCGCCAGGGGCGGGGTGCGCAACGTCCTGCTCTCCTCCTGGCTCGGCCGGGAGATCGCCCCGCCCGCTCCGGACGGCTCCGACCCGGTCGGCCGGACCCTCGTGCGGCGCTACCTCGCCGCGTACGGTCCTGCGACCTCGACCGACCTTCGGTCCTGGTGCGGTCTCTCCGGCCTGCCGGCCGCCGTGGCCGCGGTACGCGAAGAACTGGTCTCCTTCCGGGACGAACGGGGCCGGGAGCTGCTGGACCTTCCCCGGGCGCCACGTCCCGACCCCGGCACTCCCGCCCCCGTGCGCTTCCTGCTCGCGTTCGACAACGCCGTCCTCGGCTACCACCACCGCGGCCGGATCGTCGACGACGCCCACCGTGGCCTCTCGGTCGCCGGTGAGCGCGTGGTGCTGGTCGACGGCCGTGTCGCCGCGACCTGGACGACCGAGTCCGACACCGTCGTGGTCGCTCCCTTGAGGCCGCTGTCGGAAAAGGAGCGTGTGGACGTGGTCGAGCAGGGTGAGCGGCTGGCGTCGTTCCTGTCCGAGGGGAACACCGACCGTGTACGGGTCGACGCCTCCCCGGGCTGAACGGTGGCCCGCCACCGGCGGGCCTGCCTCCGATCAGGGGATACGGTGTCCGGCCGCGCGGGTGAGCTCGTACCATTCGGCGCGGGTCAGGGGCAGATCGGACCCCTGGGCCGCTCCGGTCACCCGTTCGGGGGTGGTGGTGCCCAGGACGACCTGCATGCGAGCGGGGTGACGAGTGATCCACGCGGTGGCGATCGCGATGGGCGGCACGCCGTACTCCTCGGCGAGTCGGTCGATGACCGCGTTGAGTTCGGCGTACTTGGGCGAGCCGAGGAAGACGCCGTCGAAGAACCCCGCCTGGAACGGCGACCACGCCTGGACGGTGATGTCGTGGAGCCGGGCGTGGTCGAGCGCCCCACCCCCGTCGATGGTCGCCGACTGCGGTTCGCCGAGCATGTTCGAGGCCAGGCCCTGGGTGATGATCGGGGCGTGGGTGAGGGACAGCTGGAGCTGGTTCACCGCGATCGGCCGGCGCACGTACCTGCGCAGCAGGTCGATCTGGCGGGGCGTGTGGTTGGACACCCCGAACGCGCGCACCTTCCCGGCCGTGGCCAGGTCGTCGAACGCCCGGGCGACCTCCTCGGGTTCGACGAGGGCGTCGGGGCGGTGCAGCAGGAGGACGTCGACGCGGTCGGTGTCCAGGGCCCGCAACGACCCCTCGACGGACGCGACGATGTGCTGGTAGGAGTGGTCGAAGTAGGGGCCCTCGCCGACGATGCCCACCTTGGTCTGGATGGTGATCTCGTCACGTTCGGCCGGGGTCAGGCGCATCGCCTCGGCGAAGCGCCGTTCGCACTCGTGCAGGGTCCGGCCGTAGATGTCGGCGTGGTCGACGAAGTCGACCCCGGCGTCCCGGGCGGAGCGCACCAGGGCGCGGATCTCGTCGTCGCTCTTGTCCGCGATGCGCATGAGGCCGAGCACGACGTTCGGGGCGGTGATGTCCGTCCCCGGCAGGGTGAACCTCTTCATTGGACTCCTTGGGTTCATGGGCGTCTGGCCCTGGGATCGCGGTCGTCATGGGACCGGGGCGAAGGTCCGACGGAGGCGGGCGGTCTCGCGTATCGCGCCCTTCCTCGCGTGGGCCTTCCACGGGCGCGCCCTTCCCCTCTCCTCGGCCCACGACCCCCGTCACACAGGGGATCCATGTCCTAACATGTCACTCCACACCCCCGGAAAGGTACCTCCATGTCACATACTCCCCCCGTCACCGGTGACGATCGCATCAACACCTCCGAACCGCACTCGGCACGTATCTACAACTACTGGCTGGGCGGTAAGGACAACTACCCCGCCGACCGGGCGATGGGCGACCAGATCCTGTCCGTCCTGCCCATGATCGGCGAGATGGCCGTGCAGAACCGGGCCTTTCTGCGACGCACCGTGCGCTTCCTGGCCGTCGAGCGGGGCATCCGCCAGTTCCTGGACGTGGGAACGGGCCTTCCCACCGCCGACAACACCCACCAGGTCGCCCAGTCGGTGGCGCCCGACTCCAGGATCGTCTACGTCGACCACGATCCGCTGGTACTGACACACGCCCGGGCCCTGCTGACCAGTACCCCCGAGGGACGCACCGACTACGTCGAGGCCGATCTTCGCGACCCCGACACCATCCTGCGCGAGGCCTCCCGCACCCTGGACCTGGACCGCCCGGTGGCGCTCACGTTGCTGGGGGTGCTCTTCCACATCCCCGACGACTCGGCGTACACGATCGTTCGGCGGCTGATGGACGCGCTTCCCTCGGGAAGCCATGTGGTGCTGACGCACTCCACCAACGCGGCCACCGGGGAGGCCATGGAGGAGGGGGTGCGCCAGTGGAACGCGGCCTCCTCCAACCCGATCACGCTGCGCACCCTCGAACAGATCGAGCGGTTCTTCGACGGCCTGGAACTGGTGGAACCGGGGGTGGTGTCCATCCCGCTGTGGAGGCCGGAGGAGTCACGGATCGGCAGCCCGAGGATCATGGACGAGTTCGGCGCGGTCGCACGCAAGCCCTGATCAAAGCCCGGGCGGTGGAGGCTCAGGCTCCGCCCAGGGTGACGCCGGGCAGACGGGTGGCGACCCACTGGTCATCGGAGTCCTGGCGCATCTCCAGGGTGCCGTGGTCCTCGTCGGGATGGAGCAGGGTGACCGTGGCGATGGGCACGTCTCCTCCGAGGTCGGTGTCCATGACGATCTCACCGACCTCGACGTCCTCGCCTCCCCCAAGGGACTCCGAATACGAGACGAAGGCCGTGACACAGTCGTCGGCGCCTTGGGCCTCCTCCAGCACCGCCCGTGTGGCCTCGTCCATCAGCGCGCAGCCCGCCTCGCCGTCGGCCGCCTGGAGGGAGGCGACGAAGCCCTCGGCCGCGCGCGACACCTCCGCCTCGTGCTCCCCGCCCGTCCCGGTGTCGGCCTCGACGGCCTGTTCGGGGGCCTCCTCCTCCCCGGAGCAGGCCGTGACGGACAGCACCAGGACCAAGGGCAGTGTGAGCAGCGGGGATCGCTTCATGGGGGTACCTTTCGCGGGAAGGGGCGTCTCGCCCGCACCATTGTTACCGCATCACCCCGCTCCGTGACCAGTGGTGTGGAGGGCGGCCGGCCACAGTGACCCCAGCGTCACCGTCGATGGTCGACGATGACGCTGGGGGCAGGATCGCCGTGGGTCGGGTCCCCACGTCACCCCGGTACCGACCGGCGCCCGTACTCAGTCCCGTGGGGCCAGGGCGCGCACGACGGCGGCCGGGTCCTTGCCCGACGTCCCGATCGGCGCGATCACCGGCGTGGTCACCCCGTTGTCCGCGTAGGCCCGGATGCGTTCGCGACAGTACTCCGCGGGCCCGTGGACGATCAGCTCGTCCACCACCGAGTCCGGGATCGCGGCCAGTGCTCCCTTACGGTCGCCCTCCTCCCACGCCTTCCACATCGGGTTCAACTCCTCGCGCCCCAACCACTCGTGGAAGGCCCGGTAGACCGGGACGTTGAGGTAGGCGGAGATGGCCCAACGGCCGATCCCGCGGGCGGTCTCCGCGTCGGTGTCGGGAATGGCGAAGATCCGCGCGACGATCTCCTTGTCCTCCCCGTACTGACGCACGTAGGGGGCGACCGTGCGCACGTCCTCCGCCGAGAGCCAGTTGATGATGGCGCCGTCCGCCTCACGTCCCGCGAGCTTGAGCATGCCCTGGCGCAGAGCCGCGACGAACAGCGGCGGGGCCTGGTCGGGCACGGCTCCGAGCGTGAAGCCCTGGACACCGAAGGTGTCGTATTCGGCCTTGACCTTCTCTCCGGTGAGGGCGGATCGCAGGAAGCGCACGGTGTCGCGGACCTTCTTGTACGGCTCTTCGAAGGGGATGGAGTTCCACCGCTCCACGATCACGTTGGAGGAGGTCCCCACGCCCAGGCAGAACCGGCCCGGAGCGGCGGCGGCCATGGTGGCCGCGCTCATCGCCAGGGTCGCGGGGCCACGGGTGTACACGGGCACGATCGCGGTGCCGAGACGCAGTTCGGGGGCCCACACACTGGCCAGGGCCAGTGGTGTGAAGGCGTCCGTGCCGTTGGCCTCGGCCGACCAGGCGTCGGTGTAGCCGAGGTCGGGCATCCCCTCGATGATGGCCCGTTGATCGGGGAGCGCAACGCCCTCCAGCGGAATGGTGATGCCCCAGCGAGTGGTCATGGAGACTCCCTGTCAGTGTTGGAACCGAATCCGATTCTCCTGCCGTGCCGACAGCACCGTACCGCCCGGTCGGTCTGTTGTCTTGAGGCGCCCTCTCCCTTCTTCTCTTCCTCCGACACGTGAGCCTCTCCTGGGACGTGCGCGCCCTTCGGGGCGTATGTTCGTAGGGCCTGCGTCCGTCGGCCTCCCGTGGGAGGTCCGGCCAGGCGGCACGAGAGCACCCAGACGAACGAAGGAGGCCCCTTCGTGGCCACGCCACCCTCCCCCTACGACTTCCTGCCCCGGATCGCGTCGTTCACCGTCACCAGCAACGATGTGGCCGACGGGCAGACCCTGCCCAAGGCCCAGGTCAGCGGGATCATGGGCGCCGGAGGAGAGGACGTCTCACCACATCTGTCCTGGAGCGGGTTCCCCGAGACCACACGCAGCTTCGCCGTCACCTGCTTCGACCCGGACGCTCCCACCGCCAGTGGTTTCTGGCACTGGGCGGTGGCCGACATCCCCGTCGACGTCACCGAGTTGGCGCCTGGCGCGGGAGACGGTTCCGGCCTGCCGGAATCGGCGATCACCCTGCGCAACGACGCCGGTTCGCACCGGTACATCGGTGCGGCCCCGCCACCCGGACACGGTCCGCACCGGTACATCTTCGCGGTGCACGCCGTGGACGTCCCGAGCCTGGGACTGGACGCTTCGGCGAGTCCGGCCTTCCTCGGCTTCAATCTGTTCTCGCACGCGGTGGGTCGCGCGATGATCGCCCCGGTCTACGAGCAGAAGTAGACGGGTGCCGGGGAGGAACCTCCCACCGTCGGCGGGTGCGTCCCCCGCGTCGAGGGCGGGTGCGCGGCGCCGCCGCGCACCCGCCCTCGGCCCTTTCCTCCCGGGGGCTGATGAGTACACGCGCGAGAGGGCCCCGTGGTTCACCCGGCGACCCCCATCGGCCAATTACGAGCCATCGGATGTCCCGCGGTCTAGGCTCGTTGCATCCCCCGCATGTCCGCCGTACACGTTTGGAAGGGGTTCTGCCGGTGCCACAGCAGTCTGTGAGGAAACCGACCGTCGTGGTGACGACAGCGGGGTCCGCTCCCACTCCCGGGACCATTCACCACCTTCGTGCGCAGGGTTTCCGCGTGGTGGCGACCGATGTGGACCCCACCGCCCCGGGGCTGTACCTGGCCGACCGCGGATACCTGGTGCCGCCGGGGGACAGTGAGGCCTTCCTGCCCCGGGTACGCACGCTGTGCGCCGAGGAGGACGCCGTCGCCGTCATCCCTCTGGTGGACGAGGAACTGGTCCACGTGGGCGAGCTCGCCAAGGACGGAGTGGAGGTGCTGCTACCCCGGCTGGACTTCGTGACCACCTGCCTGGACAAGTACGTGTTGATGCAGGAGCTGGAGGACGCCGGGATCGGTGTGCCCCGCACCTGGCTGGCCTCGGAGTGGCCGAGTCGGGCGGCGGACTCCCCCTCCGGCGAGCTCATCGTCAAACCACGCAGCGGCCGGGGAAGCCGCGGGGTGGTGGTCGTGGAGTCGATCCACGAGATGGCCCGGGTCGTGGCGGAGTGCGGTTACGCGGCCGACGAGCTCATCGTGCAGGAGAGGATCCCCGGCCCCGAGTACACGGTGTCGGTGGTGGTGTGGCGTGATGGCGACGTGCAGGCCGTGGTGCCCAAGGAGGTCGTCCTCAAGCAGGGGGTCACCAAGTACGCGGTGACCCGACGTCACCCCGAGATCACCCGTACCTGCCGGGCGGTGCAGTCCGCTCTACGTGCCGACGGTCCCTTCAACGTGCAACTGTGCCTCGATCACAACGGCAGACCCAGGGTGTTCGAGATCAACCCGAGGTTCTCCTCCACCGCGTCCTTGACGGTGGCCGCCGGGGTCGACGAGATCGCCGGTCTGCTGAGGCAGGCCGTCGGGGACGGTCCCCGTCTGACCGACGACTGGCGTGAGGGCGTGGCGATGGTGCGGAGATGGACCGACGACTTCCTCGACGAGTCCGATTTCACCTCGCACGGCATCTCACCGACCCCCCTGGGAGCCGCGGGACTGACCCGTCAGCTGCCCACGGGCGGTCAGCCCCCCGTCGTGCCGGTGCGTGCGTGGTGACCGGCCCGGTGTCGGACCCGCTCCACCTCACCGAAGCCCTCGCCTCGGTGGTGGTGGAGGTCGGCGGTCTGCTCCGCCGGTGGCGCTGCGACGCCTCGGCCCGTAGCGGTGTGTGGGAGGGGGACCAGTTCAAGGCACGGGCCGATGTCATGGCGCATCGGGCCCTGTCGGAACGCCTGTCCTCGATCGACGGACGGATCCCGGTGGTCAGCGAGGAGGACGCCACGTCGCTGCACGGTCACCGACCGTTCCGGTACTGGTTGATCGACCCCATCGACGGAACCGCCAGCTATGTCCACGGGTTCCCCGGGTACGTCACGCAGGCGGCGCTGATGGTCGACGGTCGCCCCGAGATCGCCGCGGTGTTCGCACCCGAGACCTCGACCCTCTACACGGCCGTACGGGGTCGGGGCGCGCACCGGGACGGGCACCCTTTGCCTGCGCTCGAAGGCGCCCCTCCCGGGTACGGCGTGCTCACCGACAACACCCCCGAGCCGAGGGGGATCGCTCTGCGGGTCCACGAACGCTTCGGCTACGACAAGTACCTGGAGAGCGGGAGCATCTCCCTCAAACTGTGCCTCGTCGCGGACGGCTCGGCGCATCTGTTCGTCAAGGACGTGCCGGTCCGCGACTGGGACGTGGCCGCGCCCTCTCTCGTTCTGGAGGAGACGGGGGGACTGGTCACCCGTCTGGACGGGAGCCCGTTCCGTTATCGGGGCTCCTACGAGCACACGGGGTTGGTCGGCGGCGCGGACCCGGCCACCTGCGGGATCGTCGCCCGATGGTTATCCGACTGACTCCACGCTCCCGCTCCGCGCTCCCCGGGGAGACGGTCGGCGAAGGACTCCGCGACCCTTCCTACGGCTGCGGGGATCGGCTTTCCGTGTAGCCCTTTTCCGCGCCGGACGTGACGCGTATCGTGTGGTCACCAACTCGCGCCTGGGGGTGGGAAGTGGAGGACGAGCGCCTGCCGCTGAGCCGGATGCGCGTCTCGGACGCCGAACGGGACCTGACGGTGGACCGCCTCACCACCGCGTTCGTCGAGGGGCGTCTGGACCATGAGGAGTACGACCGTCGGGTCGGTCTGGCGCTGGGGGCGGTGGTGTTGGGCGACCTGCGTGCGCTGACCCGGGATCTGCCCTCTGCCCAGGTGCTGCTTCCCACCTTCGGTCCCGTCTGGGGTGATCTTCCCGTAGGGCGGGACTCTCCTTCCCCGACACCGCACACCGTCCCCGAACCTCGCAACGGTCGGGAAACAGGCGAACCCGGTGACGTCTCGGTGTTGTCGACCCCGTGGGGGGAGTGGGGCGATGAGTGGCGCTGGTGGTCGGCCATCGCGGCGGCCCTCACGAGCGTGTGGGGCCTGGTCAGTCTGCTGGGAGGCGAACTCGTGCCGTACTGGCCGCTCGTCCCCTTGGGGATCTGGGCCGCGGTCCTGCTCGCCTCCGCCATCTGGCCCAGCGAGGAGGAGCCGCCCTGAACCGGGTCAGCCCACCGCGTGGAGCCAGCGCACCGGGGCGCCGTCGCCCGCGTAGCGGAAGGGCTCCAGTTCCTCGTCCCAGGCGCGGCCGGTGAGACGGTCGATCTCCGAGGCCAGTTCGGTGCCGTCCGCCGTGGCCCGTTCCATGGCGAGTCGCAGACGGCCCTCGGGAACGAGGACCTCTCCGGCCGCGCTGGTGAGGGCCGTGAACATGCCGAGGGAGGGCGTGTAGCTGTAACGCATGCCGTCGCAGCCCGGCGACCCCTCCTCGGTCACCTCGAAACGCAGGCGCTGCCACGCGTTCAGCGCCGAGGCGATCGCACTCGCGGTCCCCGGCCGGCCCTGCCAGTTGAGCTCGGCACGATGGTTGCCGGGTGCCGCGGGCTGGGCCACCCAGTCGAGTTTCACGGGTACTCCAACGACGCCCGCGACCGCCCACTCGACGTGTGGGCACAGCGCCGCGGGCGCTGAGTGGACGTACAAGACGCCACGTGCGGACACCGAACCTCCTGTTACGAACGAGTGCGCTTCCCCGACGCCCTCGTACCACGAGAAGGTTGCATACCCGCCTGAATACTTTCGCCCCATTGTGCCCCAAGGGCACCTTGAGAACCAGCGTTCACACTGCTCTTTTCCAGCGTTCCTATCACGACCAGGGGCCCTGGACACTAGCGTGGGCCACGGCGAGCGGGAATCCGATCATAGTGGGGGCGGGTGTGCCAGACCAGTCACATGAGGGCATCCGTGATACCCGAACACCTCCTCAAACCGTACTTTCGACCTTTTTTGCACAGAAAGCACTCCCACCTTCCTCGGTTTCGGCCACTTCCGGCCACGTAAGGGCCGGCCCCGATCCGAGTGGAACCTCACAGAAGACGGGCAGACGAAGCGAATCCGCTGCCTCCCGCACCCTCCGGAACGGGCCACGGGCGGGGACCGAATCCAACCCGCGTCCGCTCGCAGGGCCGAGCGCTCCCACCAGCGACGCGGAACTCGTGCGGCGGGCCTGTCAGGGAGAACACGGAGCGTGGGAGGCGATCGTGGACCGTCACCTGCCCGTCGTGAACGCGATCGCCCTCTCCTACCACTTGTCGGGCCCCGACAAGGAGGACGCGGTCCAGACCGTGTGGCTGACCCTCAACCAACACCTGCCCCGGCTCCATTCCCCCGAGAGCCTTCGTGCCTGGCTGCGCCGGGTCACACGTGACGCCTGCGAGCGCCAACGCCGACAGAGCGCGCGTCTGCGACCGGTGGACCCCCACAGTCTGGATGCGTCCGACGAGGCCTCGGACCCCGAGACCGAGTACCTGCGCAAGGAGGAGATCGAAGAACTCCACCGCGCCGTCCAGCGACTCACCGACCCCGGGGAACGGCGGGCGGCACTGCGCTATCTCGCCGAATGCGCGCAGACCACTCCCTCCGTTCCCGGCTCCCCCGAAGAGCGGGCGGACCCGAGAACCGCCGCGAACCAGCGGCGCCGTATGCTCCGCAGACTCCGCCGCCTCCTGGAGGAACCGACGTGGGACATCTGACCGATCCCCTCCCGCCCTGGGCGTGGGCCGGACGCGCGACCGCCCTGGCCGCCTTCGACCGCGGCGACGACGAAGCCGCGATCGCTCGACTGACCTCGGAGACGGTCCCGACGGCCGTGACACACCGCTCCGTGGACGAGGGCCGACACGGCATGGTGGTGGCCGCCCTGCGGTTCGAACACGAGGACCTCATCGTCCACCTTCGGGTCCATGTGGACGGCCGGCTCCGTACGGTGACCGGACTGGTCTTCGGGGAGTACGACCACGCGCTCCTACGCCTGCGTCGCCCCGACTCCCACGAGAGCCTGTACGTCGGGGAGGACGGTGGGTTCACCGTGTCGGGCCTGGCCAAGGGGCCGCTCAGCCTGTCCCTGCACCGGTCGGGTCGGCCTCCCATGATCACCGAGTGGTTCACCGTCTGAGCGGACGGCCGACTCCCCGAGGTCCGCGCACCGGTCGACCTCCTCGAACGTCGAGGGAACACGACTCCCGATCGTCCGGTGGTCACAGAACAGGACTCTCCACAACCGGATTATCGGCGGGTACGAACGCACGCTCGATCATGTTCCTTCGCCTGCCTTCGTCCCGATTCGCACCCACCACGCCCTCCCCCCGTTCCTGCCCGCCCTTCCCGTACGCTCCTGAGCGCTGCTATTCCTGGAACCGGTACACCCCTCGGCGAAAGGCACCTTCACGTGTCCCCCTCCGCCCGACCGGATCCCCTCTCCCCCGTTCCCTCTTCCCCTGTCGAAGTCGACGGAGTCGAACACTCCGCGCCGCGCTCCGGCAGGGAGCTGCTCGCCAAGGTCACCCGCGGAGTGCGGTTGGCGCAGGGCGGCATGCTCGACCAGACCCTGGCCCTGCTCAGCGACGCCCATCGGCGGCTGCGCGACCACCCCGTGGCCGAGTCCGCGACGGTGATGCCGGGGGTCCTGCTGAACCTGGGACTGGCACAGACCCTGCGCGGTCGTTTCGAGGAGGCCGAGGAACACCTGCACACGGCGCGTTCCCTGGCCGAGGAACGCCGCCTGGAGCTCATGGGCCTGGTCGTCCGTCAGAACCTGGGATGTCTCAGCCTCTACCGGGGCGACACACCCACCGCCATCGCCACCTTCCACGGCCTGGTGGGGCTCCTTCCTCCCGAACGGAGGGAGGCCCTGCACGTGGACCTGGCCGAAGCCCTGCTGGCCGAGGGACTGGTGGAGGAGGCGGCCACCGCGCTGGCCGACGGAGCGGGGGACGGGGAGTCCTCCGGGTCGGCGAACACCATGTTGGTGGAGGCCAAGCTGCGCCTGCTCCGGGGCGACCACCACCGCACGGTCGAACTCACCCGCCGGGTGCGGCACATGTTCGGGGCGTCCTCGATGTGGTATCGGCCAGCGACCCGTCTCGAAAGGATCGCCCTGCGCTCGGCTCGGGCGCGCGCGTCGGCCCCCGTGCCCCGGGCGCACACGGCTCTGACCGTCAGAAGGCCTTTCGCCGCACCCGAACCCCGCGGTGGGACCGCCCCGCAACGGGCGTTGAAGACGTTGGAGGGCGCGGTGTCCCTCGCCCCGGGGCCCTGGCTCGCTCAGGCGCGCGAGGACCCCGACGTGATCCGAGCCGGGTTGGAGAGCGCGCTGGAGGCGGGGGACGCGAAAACCGCGCTGGAATGGGCGGAACTGGCCCGGACCTGGGCGGTCGCGCGCGTACCCGGTCCCGACGTGCGCACACCGACGACCGCCTCGCTGTCCCGGCTCTATCGTCGGGCGCTCGTCCAAGGACACGCCACCGCTCCCCTGGTCAGGGCTCTGGAGTCCGCCCGCTGGCAGGCCCATCACGAGAAGCGCGCCGCGCGGCCGACGCACGGCCCGCGAAGGGTCCGCACCCTCCCGCCTCTGGCGGAGGTGTTGCCGGAGCGCCTCGGCGACCGGGCCTTCGTCCGATACACACAGACCCACGGTCAGGCGTGGGCACTCGTGGTCGCCGACGGACGCGTGCACGCCCGTGCGCTGGGCCCGGTCACGCGGGTGGCGCGTCTCCTCGCCGGATTCGTCCACTCCGTGTCGTTCCCGGGGATCGGGGCCGCTCCCGATCCCCGGGCGGCGGCGGAGGCGGTCTCCCGCGCCCTGGTGACGCCGTTGTCGCCCCTGCTCGGAGAGCGCCCGTTGGTGGTGGCCGGCGACCCCTACCTCAAAGATCCACCGTGGGGCATGTTCCCCGGGCTGCGGGGGCGCCCGGTACAGCTGGTGCCCACCGCCCGGTTCTGGTTGGACCGCGTGTCCCATGGCACGCCCCGTTCCCGAGGGCGGGTACTGCTGGTGGCGGCGCACGAGCCGTCGGGGGCCGGACACGAGGTGGCCGAGCTGAGCCGCCTCCTTCCGGGGGCGCGTGTGCTCACCGGCGGACGGGCGGGACGTCTCGACGTGTTGGCGGCCTTCGGCCAGGCCGATCTGGTCCACCTGGCCGGGCATGGACGGGTCCCCGACCGTTCGCCCATGCTCGCCTCGATCACCCTGCACGACGGTTCTCTGCTCGCCTACGACCTGGTCTCACCACCCCGGGTGCCGCACACGGTGATCCTGTCCACCTGTGGGAGCGGTCGGGGTTTCGCCGGCCGCGCCGGGGCTCCTCTCGGCTTCGTCGGTGCGCTGCTGGCCGCCGGGGTCCGTACGGTGGTGGCCAGTCCCGTTCCCGTCGAGGACCACGGGACCGGAGGGGCGATGTCGCGCTTCCACCGTGCGCTCCTTTCGGGGACACCCCTGCCCGAGGCGGTGGCCGCTCACCTCGGGCCATGGGGTTTCTGCTGTTTCGGAGCCTGACGCCCCGCCCCTACCAGCCGCGCTCGCGCCACTCGTCCAGGTGCGGGCGCTCCGTGCCCAGGGTGGTGTCACGACCGTGTCCGGGGTAGACCCAGGTGTCGTCGGCCATCACGCCGAACACGTGCTTCTCCACGTCCCCGAGCAGGACACGGAAGTCTTCGTCGGACCAGGTCCGGCCGACACCACCGGGGAAGAGGCTGTCGCCGGTGAACAGATGGGTGTGGCCCTCGGGGTCGTCGTAACGCAGGGCGATCGAACCGGGTGTGTGCCCGCGCAGGTGGACGACGGTCAGGAAGCAGTCCCCGACGGGGACACGGTCTCCGTGGACGACCGGCTCGTCCACGGAGACGGGGAGTTCTTCGCCGTCCTCGGGATGGGCGACGGTGCGGGCACCGGTCTGGCCCACCACATCGGCCAGGGCCTGCCAGTGGTCCTGGTGGCGATGGGTCGTGATGACCCTCGTCAGTCCGTCCTCACCGATCAGTTCGAGGATCCGGTCGGGTTCGGCGGCGGCGTCGATGAGCACGGCCTCACCGGTGCTGCGGCAACGCAGCAGGTAGGTGTTGTTGTCCATCGGGCCGACGGCCATCTTGGCGATCGTCAGATGCGGTAGTCGTCGCAGGTCGGCGGGACCGCCGACCCTGGTATCTCCGGAGTAACTCACACGACCATTGTGGCCTCTCGTGGGGAGCGGACGAACCGGGGCCGCGCACCGGGCGATCCGAACGGGAGAGGAGCCCGCTCCCCCGCCCGGCCCCGCGGAAGGGAGGCATGGGCCGCCCACGGCCTCCCTCCCACCGCTGCGATGACGGAGCCACGGAGCGGGGAACGGCGGGAGCGGCGTCAGCGGGCCCAGCGGGGCGGGCGCTTCTCGAAGAAGGCCGCACGGCCCTCGGCGGCGTCCTCACCGGCGAAGAACTCCGATGACAGTTCGCCCATCCTGCGGAAGGCCTCGGGACGACGCTCCGGGGCGGCCAGGTCACCCGAACCCAGTTCGTTCAGGAGTTCCTTGGTCCGCGACAGCGCTCGGGGCGCCGACGCCCGCAGTCCGTTCAGGACCTCCTCCACCGCGCGCTCCATGTCCTCTTCGGGCACGGCCTGGGTGATGAGCCCCGCTCGGGCCGCCGCGGAGGCGTCGAACAGTTCGCCGGTGAGGAAGAAGCGACTGAGCTGACGCGAGTGCATCCGGGCGGACAGCGGCACGGAGATGATGGCGGGGACCACGCCGATACGCACCTCGGTGAAGGCGAACGTGGCGCTCTCGGGCGCCAGCGCGATGTCGGCCGCGGCCACCAGCCCGATGCCCCCGGCCCGGGCCGCGCCGTTGAGCACGGCGATCACCGGTTTGGGGGCGCTCATGATCTGCTCGAAGATCTCGGGGAGTTCGGGCGCCGGTTCCACCGGGTCGCCCCTCAACGCGGCTCCGACCTCCTTGAGGTCGGCTCCCGCGCAGAACACCGGTCCGGTACCGGTGAGCACGATGCCGCGCACCTCGTCGTCGGCCACCGCGGCGGCGAGGGCCCCGGACAGCTCCGAGCGCAGCCGCGCGGACAGGGCGTTGCGGTTGCGGGGGGAGTCCAGGGTGATCGTGGCGATGGCCCGGTCGGTGCTCAGGCGCACCAAGGACGTGTCGGGCGTCGTGGGCTGATCCTGCGTCATCGGGGGCGGGCCTTTCTCCTGGTGCGTCCCCGCGTGGGGGAGGATCGGAGCGCGCGAACGCCGGTCGCGGCGCGCGTACGCGCCGAGCTTGTGGCCGGACGCGTCCGGTTCGCGTGTTGTACGCGGTTCCCCACCCTAGACCCGCCGTGTCGTCGGGACACCACGCCCCTCCCAGGCCCGACCGTCTGTCCTCCCGGGACCACGTGACCCATGTCCGTGCCCACCGTCGTCGGGCCCCGCTTCTTCGCCCCTCAGCGGCGGGTGGTCGCCTCCGACAGCGCGTCGGCGAAGTGCGTCATCGCCGAGACGGCGGCGGTGCCGTCCGCGGCCTCGCTCACACGCAGGGTGAGGGGCTCGGCCGTGACCGCACCGGTGTATCCGTGGTCGAGTTCGCACGTCTCGTCCGCGCAGGAGGCCGGTTCGAGGTCGATGTGGGCGATC
Source organism: Nocardiopsis sp. ATB16-24 (assembly GCF_030271535.1). Taxonomy (GTDB): domain Bacteria; phylum Actinomycetota; class Actinomycetes; order Streptosporangiales; family Streptosporangiaceae; genus Nocardiopsis. The sequence continues at coordinate 383,322 of NZ_JASCXJ010000001.1, forward strand.
GCCCCCCAGTTCACGGACAGGTTGATGCTCAGCACCAGTTCGCTGGGGGTGCTGCCGGGGGTGTACTGGGCGGGGTTGGGCACCACCCGGGTCAGCGCCACCGATTGGATGTTGCCCAGCTGGATGCTGTCGGTCGTGGTGGAGGCGTGCGAGGTGCCGCCGGGCTCGGTAGGCGGGTGCTCATCGGTGTGGCACACCACGAGCCGGGTGGCGGTCAGCAGCATCACCGTGATGTGCCGCCGCATCTCCATGGCAGGGTCGAAGGTCGCCTCGTGGTGCACGATGAACGACTCGGCGCTCTCGCTGCCCAGAGCACTGGAAACGGCGTCGATCACCAGCGCGGGGTAGTACCCGCTGCGTTCGATCTCCAGCCGCCAGTCCGTGGACACGGCACGTGTTTTCCTCATACTCCTATCCTGCCTCCTTCCCGTGACACTTTGCGACCGGTACGGAAAACGGGAGGCCCATCCCCTGATCAGAACGTCACCCCGCGCAGTCGTCGGGGCCCGACGTCGGGCCGTACCTCGGGAGCCTCACGCAGCCACAGGCGCGCACCCAGCACATGGGCCCCGGTCGCGTTGACCAGGACCGGGTCCAGGTCGACGTAACCGATCTCGGGGAAGGCCTCCACCAGTCGCGACACGCGGATGAGCAGGTCCTCCAACGCCTCCACGTTGGGCTGCTCGGCCAGGGAGGTCGCCCCCGCCGGCAGTCCGAACAGCAACGGAGCCGCACGTACGGAGTGGATGATGTCGGCCGCGTCCATGTCGGTGAGCGGCGCCAGGCGGAAGGCCCGGTCATCGAGCAGCTCGGCGGTCACGTCCGCCAGGCCGAAGGAGACCACCGACCCGAAGGACTGGTTGTCGCCCGCCCGGATCACCGTGGGCACTCCGGGGGCGACCATGCGTTGCACGACCAGTGAGGCCTCGCCGTCGAATCGCTCGTGCAAGGAGGTGAAGGCGCTGCGCACGTCCTCGGGGGTGCGCAGGTCGGCGCGCACGAACGTGCCGCCCGCACGCAGGCGCAGGTCGGGGGAGTCGGCTTTGACCACCGCCGGATAACCGAGTTCACCGGCGGCCACCACCGCCTCCTCCGCGGACGACACCGGGATGTCGGGGTAGGCGTGGATGCCGTAGCAGGAGAGCAGCTCCCGGGCGTCCTCACTGGAGACCGCCGTCTCCTCGTCGTAACGGCGTTCGCCTCCGAACCAGGCGATCCGCTCCTCGTCGGGGGCGGTGTTCCTCAGAGCGCGGTCGATGACGGACCGGGCCCGAGCGCGGTCGATGTCGGGGAGTTCGGGGTGACGACCCGCCTTGCGGTCGCGCCATTGGGCGTAGCGGGTGGCGTAGGCCAGGGCTCGTACGGCGTCCTCGGGGGAGGGGTAGGAGGGGACCGAGCCACGCGCCGTCTGTCCCCGCTCACCGAGGTGGCGCAGCTCCTCCGGCATGCCCTGCCGGGCCAGGTAGGTGGTGACGATGGGCTTGGTCGAGCCCAGGGAGCGCGCCCGCAGGACCCGGGCGACGTCGTCGGAGATGGGGTGCAGGGCGGGGATGAACACGACCACGACCGAGTCCACCTCGTCATCGGCGAGCGCGGACTCCAGAGCGTGGTCGAAGTCCTCGGCGGTGGCCTGCGGGCCGAGGTTGACCGGGTCGTGCGGTTTGAGCCCCTGGCGTACCGCCGCGTCCTTGACCAGCAGCTCCAGGGAGTCGGAGTTGCCGATGATGCCCACACGGGGCCCGACGGGCAGCGGCTGGTAGGCGAACACCTGGGCCGCGTCGAACATCTGCGTGATGTCGTCCACCCGCACCACGCCGGCCTGCTGGAACAGGGAGGTGACCGCGTAGTCGGGAAGGGCGAGCCCGCCCGCGGCGTGGCCGGTGGGGGTGGCGCGCGCCGAGCCTCCGCTGCGCACCGCCACGACCGGCTTCTGCTTGGCCAGGCGGCGGGCCAGACGGGTGAACTTGCGTGGGTTGCCCAGCGACTCCAGGTATTGCAGGACCACCTCGGTGGCGGGGTCCTCCTGCCAGTACTGCATGAGGTCGTTGCCGGACACGTCGGCGCGGTTGCCCGCCGAGACGAAGGTGGACAGGCCCATCCCGCGTTCGGCGACGCGTTGCAGGATGGCCCTGCCCAGGGCTCCGGACTGGGAGAAGAAGCCGATCGTGCCTGTGGGCGGCAGATCGGGTGACAGGGTGGCGTTGAGGGAGACCCCGGGGTCGGTGTTGGCGATGCCCAGGCAGTTGGGCCCGACCACGCGCATTCCGGCGGCCCGCGCCGTGCGTACCAGGTCGTCCTGTCGGGCCCGCCCCTCGGGGCCGGCCTCCCCGAACCCGGAACTGACCACGACGAGTCCGTGCACGCCCTTCTCCGCGCACTGCTCGACCACGTCGGCCACCGTGTCGGCGCGCACCGCCACGACGGCGAGGTCGACCTGGTCGGGGATGTCCAGGACGGAGGGGTAGGCGCGTACGCCCACGACCGCCTTGGCCTCGGGGTGGACCGGGTACACGGGTCCCTGGAACTCGCCGTTGAGCAGGTTGCGCAGGGAGGTCTGGCCGATGGTGTGGGCCGCGCGACTGGCACCGATGACCGCGACGGAGCTCGGGAAGAGCAGACGGGCGATGGAACGCGACTCCGCGCGCTGTTCCCGGTCGCGCATGACCTCGGTGGAGACGTCGGTGGGCTGAAGGTCGAGTGTGAGGCGAATGACACCCTCGTCGAAGGTCTGCTGGGCGGTGTATCCGGCCTCGCGGAAGACGTTGATCATGCGCCGGTTCTCCGGCAGCACGTCGGCGATGAAACGGCGTACCCCGCGTTCTCGGGCCGCCGCGCCGATGTGCTCCAGCATCACCGAGGCCAGGCCCCGGCCTTGGTGGGCGTCCTCCACGACGAAGGCGACCTCGGCCTCCTCCGGCCCCACCTTGTCGTAGCGCACGACGGAGACGAGGGAGTCGGAGATGGTGGCGACCAGTGCCACACGGTCCTCGTAGTCGACCGTGGTGAAACGTTGGACGTCGCGATCGGAGAGCTTGGGGTAGGGCGCGAAGAACCGGTAGTAGATGGTCTCCGGAGAAAGCCGGGAGTGGAAGTCACGGAGCGGGTCGGCGTCTTCAGGGGTGATGGGGCGCAGGTGCGCGGTGCCTCCGTCGGTCAGGACGACATCGGCTTCCCAGTGGTTCGGGTAGGACTGCACGAGTGCGAGACTAGACGACAAACGACCGAATCCGGGGAAAGTCCGTCCGGGCGCGGCTAAAACCCCGCCCGAAGGTAGGCTCGGTACGTCCTCCGACGCCTGCCGGGACTCCCGCGAGCTCGTCCCCTGGCGACTCGGGGCCCGGTATCAGGTCCGGAGGCGGTGTGGCCGGGGTGCTGTCACTTCGTTACACGCCGCTGACGGTTCACCTGTTAACGTCGTGCGAGCACGGATTCTCATAACCCTCGGCGGTGGTTGGCGAAATGACACGAGTGGTCGTGATCGGTGACCTGATGACCGATGCCGTCGCGCGCGCGTTCTACCCTTTGGCCCGCGGTAGCGACACTCCGGCGTCCGTGATCATGTACGGCGGCGGTTCCGGGGCGAACATCGCCTCGTGGCTGGCCGTGGAAGGCACCGAAACCACGTTCGTCGGCCGTCGCGGCTCCGACATCACCGGACGTACCCGTGAGATGGAACTCATGGGCTACGGCCTGGATTCGCGCATGGTGATGGACCCCGAACGCCCCACCGGGACCTGTGTGGTGATGATCACTCACAAGGGCGACCGCACGATGCTGAGCGATCCGGGAGCCAACGCCCGCCTACAGCCCGAGGACCTGCCCCGCGACGTGTTCGGCCCGGACGGGCACCTGCACCTTTCGGGATACACCCTGATCAACTCCGACTCCCGCCGCGCCGCCAGGGTGGCTCTGCGCATGGCCCGGGAGAGCGGCATGTCGATCTCGGTGGACGGCGGTTCGCACGCGCCGCTGGAGCGCGCGGGCGCGGAGAACTTCCTGGAGTGGACCCAGGGTGCTCGCCTGCTGTTCGCCAACACCGACCAGGCGCGGGTGCTGACCGGACGCGACGAGCCCGAGGCCGCCGCCAAGGTGTTGACCGCCTGGTACCCGAACGTGGTGATCAAGCTCGGGGACAAGGGCGGCCTGTGGGCCTCCAAGACCCGGGAGGACTGCGTGACCGCGCCCGCCGAACAGGTGGATCCCTCTCCGGGTTCGGTCGGGGCGGGCGATGCGTTCATCGCGGGGTTCCTGCCCGCGTGGCTGGCCGGGCGTCACCCGAAGGAGGCGTTGGCGCGGGGTCATCAGTTGGCGGCCCGTGCCCTGCATCAGCCGGGCGCCCGACCGGACCTGGGCGACGGACAGCCGGTCCGTCGTGGCGCGCCCCGAGGCCAGCGCATCCGCTAGATGGCCGATGCGGTGCGGGGTGGCGCGCATCCAGTGGCGTTCGGAATCATGCCGCAGCAGGACCTGGGCCACCGCGACGCAGACCGGTTCGGCGTCGGTGAGCAGCCGGTTGGGGCCGCGTTCGACGGGTTGTTCGCGTGAAGGCAGGACGTGGTCGTCCAGATGGACGTAGAGTGCGGTCAGAAGGGCGTCAAGGTTGGTCGTCACACACCGATCCTCAACGCCCTTCGCCATGTGCGCAGGGGTTTCAGGAAACTCCCATCAACGATCTGAGCGACGTTCCTCGACGCGGCCCGGGCGTCCGGGCCGCGCCTCTCGCGCGCCTCCTTCGTGCTCCCGGTCCGTGTTCGGCCCCTCGGGAGGTCGGCCTCGTACGGTGCGAGGGCGCCTCGGTGGGGCACCCGAGGTCACCCTCCCGCGGTGGCCAGCGTGAGCGGCAGCACCGCCGGAGCCCCGGCCTGACGCAGCAGGGCCGCGCCGACGGTGAGACTCCATCCGGTGTCGGTGAAGTCGTCGACCAGCAGCACCGGTCCCGGGGTGCGCCGCTGGAGGTCCGCCATCCGGCTCTTCAGCCCCTCTCCCGCCACCAGTGCCGAGTACACCTGTTCCAGGCGCATCGCGCTGTTGTGCCTACGGGGTCCGGTACCGCTCTGGGTGCGGTACTCCAGCGCACCCACGGGTTCGAGCCGCCCGAGTCGGCACAGCCGTGAGGCGAGGTCGGTGATCATCCCCGGACGGGTGAGCGAGGGCATCGTCACCACGCCGACGGGGCGTCGACTCCAGTCCCAGGCCGCCAGGACCCGCACCACGCCCTGGAGCAGGTGTTCGTCCACCGGAGCGTCGGAGGAGTCCTCGGCCAGGACACGGCGCAGGTCCTCGCCCCATCCGATGTCGGTGAAGCGGCCCAGGGCCCGCCCCTCCTCCGCCCGTAGCTCCTCCTTGATCCGCCCCGACAGGTTCACGCCCAGGGTGTTCATCCCCGTCGGCCACTGGCGGCGCGGCGTGATCGGCGTGCCGGGACGGTCCAGGTGCTCGGCCGCCGCCTCACGCCGGGCGGGGTCGACGTCGGTGTTCCAGTACTCCCCCGTGCACACGTCACAGCGACCGCACGGCCGTGCCTCGGGGTCGTCGAGCCGGCGCCGCAGGAACTCCATGCGACAGGTGTCGAGATCGAGGTAGTCGAGCATGGCCCGCTGCTCGCGCTCCCGCTCCCGAGCGACGGCGGCGTAGCGTTCGGCGTCATAGGTCCACGGACGCCCGGTGGCCTCCCAGCCTCCCCGGACCCTGCGCACGGCCCCGTCCACGTCCAGCACCTTCAGCATCTGCTCCAGTCGGGTGCGGCGCAGGTCCACCCGGGTCTCCAGGTGGGCCAGTGACAGTGGCCGGTCGGCGGTGGAGAGCACGTCCAGGGTCTGGCGCACGGTCTGCTCGGGTGGGAAGGACAGACCCGCGAAGTACTCCCAGATCCGGGTGTCCTCACGCCCCGGCAGCAGCACCACCTCGGCCCGTTCCACACCACGTCCGGCGCGGCCGACCTGCTGGTAGTAGGAGATGGGGGACTGTGGCGCGCCCAGGTGGATTACGAAGCCCAGGTCGGGTTTGTCGAAGCCCATGCCGAGCGCGCTGGTGGCGACCAGGGCCTTGACCCGGTTGGCGAGCAGGTCGTCCTCGGCCTCACGTCGCTCGTCGGGGTCGCTCTGGCCGGTGTAGGCGCGTACGTCCACGCCCTGCTCGGTCAGGAATCGGGCGGTCTCCTGGGCGGCGCTCACGGTGAGCGTGTAGACGATGCCCGAGCCCTGGATCTTGGGCAGGTGCTCGGCCAGCCAGCTCAGTCGGGCGGTGGAGTCGGCCAGGCGGACCACGGCCAGGCGCAGACTCTCGCGTTCCAGGGGGCCGCGCAGCACCAGCGTCTCCTGGCCGGCCTCTCCCGAACGGAGTTGCTCGGCCACGTCACGGGTGACGCGTTCGTTGGCGGTGGCGGTGGTGGCCAGCACCGGAACGCCCTCGGGAAGGTCGTGCAGCAGGGAGCGGATACGCCGGTAGTCGGGGCGGAAGTCGTGCCCCCAGTCCGACACGCAGTGGGCCTCGTCGATGACGACCAGTCCCGCCCCCGCGGCCAGTTCCGGCAGCACCCGGTCCCGGAACTCGGGGTTGTTGAGACGTTCGGGGCTGACCAGCAGCACGTCGACCCGGCCCGCGGCCACCTCGGCGTAGGCGCTCTCCCAGTCGGTGATGTTGGAGCTGTTGATGGTGCGTGCGTGGATGCCCGCCCGCTCGGCGGCGGCGATCTGGTTGCGCATCAGCGCCAGCAGCGGAGAGACGATGACGGTGGGTCCCGCGCCCCGCGCGCGGCCGAGGGCGGTGGCCACGAAGTACACCGCCGACTTGCCCCACCCCGTGCGCTGGACGACGAGCGCCCTGCGCCGTTCGGCGACCAGGGCGCGGATGGCCGTCCACTGGTCCTCTCGCAGCCGTGCGGAGTCTCCGGCCAGTGCGCGCAGGTGTTCCTCGGCGCGTTCGCGCAGCGCGTCGTCGGCGGGATCGGCGGAGACGGGGTCGTCAGGGGTGGGTGTGGCCATACGTTCCTTGGTACCAGAGTCGAGGGACACCGAAGCGGTCGTCCACAGGGTCGGTTCCCGACACGGCACGGTGGGGGCGGCTCTCCTCCCCCGGCTCCGAGGCCTCTCCCGTAACAGTATGGAAACTTTACAGTTTCCCGCCATTGCCATGTGACGTGCTCGAATGAACACTCCTTGTCAGGCCCCGGCCGTGGGAGCGCTCCCGTTCCCGGGGCCGCCATGTACTCCAACGAAAGGGATGAGGACATGCGATTCCCCCCTGAGGAACCGTCGCCACGTCGCGTCCGCGCGGGCGACAGGTCCCTCCGACGCCTACGGACCGGCGCTCTGGCGGTCACGGCCGCCATGGCCGTCGCCGTGCCACTGGCGCTCACCGCCACCCCGGCCTCCGCCGCGCAGGTCCCGGTCGGCTCCGGCAGCTACAGCGACGCCCTCCCCGCCGGCGCACCGGGTCCCTCCGACCTCAACGGCGCCCCCGTCGACCCCAAGGTCACCGACGACTACGAGGGACACGCTCCCACCAACGAGTGGTGGTCCTCTCTCATCTTCCAGCGTTATCCCGACAACCCCTACGGAGAGAACCTCTTCGCCCACCCCGCCAGCTTCCGCCCCCACGCGGGCGGCCTGGAGATGGGCTACCCGAAGGACCACCGGCTCGTCGGTGACGGGCTCAAGTACGAACATCCCCACGTCGCGGACCTGTCCTTGGGTGCGGTCGGGCTGAACTCCCCCGACACCCGGGTCGCCGACCACGGTGACTGGACCGTCACCGCTCACTGGGAGGGGGGCGGCCCCACCCTGCGCGTCACGATCGGTCAGGGACTGCCCTTCGCCTACGCCGAGACCGACGGCGGTGACGCCCAGGTGAGCTTCTCCGGCACACCCGAGGTGTGGCACGAGGAGGGTTCGGTGGTGGGCGCGAGCGTGGGCGGCCGCCACTACGCCCTCTTCTCGCCCTCCGACGCCCCCTGGGTCCGTTCCGGAGGCACCTTCACCGCCGCCACCGGCGACCACGGTCACTACTCCGTGGCCGTCCTGCCCTCCCCCGAGGACCTGGACCTCTTCGCCCCGTACGCCCACTCCTTCGTCACCGGGTCCGTCGTCGAGTACGACTACGACGAGGCCGCCTCCACCCTGACCAGCACCTACCGGGTGGAGACCGAGGCCCGGGAGGGCGGGGAGACGGGCACCGTGATGGCGCTCTACCCCCACCACTGGGACAACGCCACCAGTGATCTGACCGACCTCTCCTACGTCTCACCGCGCGGTGAGATGCGCGTGGTCGAGGGGCCGGCCTTCACCACGGAGCTGACCACACACGGTGTCCTGCCGAGCCTGCCCACGGTCGACAGCGCCGACCACGACCGCATGCGCCTGCTCATCGACGAGGTTCTCGCCGAGTCCGAGCTCTTCCCCGAACCCGGTGACACCTACTGGGACGGAAAGGCCATGGGACGCCTGGCCCAGCTCGTCCCCATCGCCGACTCCCTCGGACACACCGAGGCCCGTGACGAGATGCTCGACCTGCTCAAGGGGCGTCTGGAGGACTGGCTGACGGTCGGCGGCACCCGCCACTTCGCCTACGAGGCCGACTGGGGCACCATGCTCGGCTACCCCGACAGCTTCGGCGCGGCCACCGAACTCAACGACCACGACTTCCACTACGGCTACTTCGTCTCGGCCGCGGCCGTCGTCGCCCGCTACGACAACGGATGGGCCTCCGAGGACGCGTGGGGAGGCATGATCCGCCTCTTGATCCGCGACGTGGCCGCCACCGACCCCGACGACGACATGTTCCCGCGTCTGCGTTCCTTCTCGCCCTACGCCGGCCACGGCTGGGCCTCCGGACACGCCGGGTTCGCCGCGGGCAACAACCAGGAGTCCTCCTCCGAGGGCATGCACTTCGCCGCGGCCACCGCACTGTTCGGAGCGCTCACCGGCGATGAGGAACTGCGCGACCTGGGCGTGTACCTGCACACCACCCAGGCCTCGGCCATCGCCCGTTACTGGCAGAACCACGGCGGGACCACCTTCCCCGAGGAATTCGGGCACGACGTGGTCGGCATGGTCTGGGGCGACGGCGGCGACTACCGGATCTGGTGGGACGGCGGCGTCGAGGAGCACTACGGCATCAACTACCTGCCCATCACCGCGGCCTCTCTCTACCTGGGACACGACCCCGAGCACGCGGGGGCCGTGTACCGGTCCCTGGTGGACCGACTGGGGCACGAGCCCGAGATCTGGCGCGACATCCACTGGGAGCACCGCGCCCTGTCCGACGGAGACGACGCCCTGCGCATGTTCGAGGAGCAGTGGCGCACCTACGAGCCGGAGGCCGGCGAGTCCAAGGCGCACACCTACCAGTGGGTCTCGACACTCGCCGAGGTGGGCACGGTCGACACCTCCGTCACCGCCGACACCGCCCACTACGCCGTCTTCACCGACGGCGGCGACCGCACCCACACCGCGTTCAACCCGGGTACGGAGCCGATCACCGTCTCCTTCTCCGACGGTGTCGAGCTGCGTGTGGAACCGCGCTCCCTGGCCTCCACCACGGGCGTGGGCGGCGGCGGTGACCCCGGTGAGCCGGGAGAGCCCGGTGAGCCGGGAGAGCCGGGCGACGGGACGGTGGGCGACGGTCGCCTGTACCTGACGCCCTCCGCCCTCTCTGGCACCGAGCACGGCTCGGTCGCTGAGATCACCGTGCCCTCCGCGGGAGGGCGCAACCAGGACGGCCTGCCGCCCTCGGACCGGGTCGTCCTGCGCGTCGACGGGCTGACCGGCTCCCACACCGGCGGCGGCACGGAGTTCTCCCTGCCGGTGGACTCCGGCGGCTCGATCGCCAACGCGGTCCAGATCCGCGTGGTCTACGACCTGGACGGCGACGGCACCGACGACCGGACGGAGACCTACCACTACTTCGCCACCGACGATCTCGACGGCTGGGAGGAGTACACGCACGGCCGGGGAACGGCGAGCACCGAGGGAGCTCTCGGCGACCTGACCGGCGGCTCCGTCCGCGTCGAGCTGTGGAGCGCCCTGGGCGACCAGGACTCGCGGGTCCTCGTCGGCCCCGGGGACGGTGCCTGGGTCTCGATCCCCTTCACCGACTGACGTCCGACACTCCGACAGGGTGGTTTTCGCCTCGTTCACGGGGCGAAAACCACCTCTTCAGAGCAGACAAAACCCACCCGGCGCACGACTCACACGCCTCCGGCCACGCGTCCGTGTACGTTTCAGTCTCTGGCACAGGCCAGAATTACGGACATGGCCCGTACTACTTCCCGTCCCCCCGAGGATCTCGCCGAGAAGATCATCGACATCGACGTCTCCGAGGAGATGCGCGGCAGTTTCCTGGAGTACGCCTACTCCGTCATCTACCAACGCGCGCTGCCGGACGCGCGCGACGGCATGAAACCCGTACAGCGGCGCATCCTCTACCAGATGAACGAGATGGGGCTGCGGCACGACCGCGGCCACGTCAAGTGCGCCCGTGTGGTCGGGGAAGTGATGGGTCGGCTCCACCCCCACGGTGACAGCGCCATCTACGACGCCCTCGTGCGCCTGAGCCAACCCTTCGCCATGCGCGTGCCCCTGGTCGACGGCCACGGCAACTTCGGTTCCCTGGGCGGCGACGACGCCCCCGCGGCCATGCGCTACACAGAGGCCCGTCTGGACCGCGCCGCCGAGCTGCTGACCTCCTCCATCGACGAGAACGTCGTCGACTTCAAACCCAACTACGACGGTCAGGAGACCGAACCCGAAGTCCTGCCCGCCGCCTTTCCGAACCTGCTGGTCAACGGCGCCTCCGGAATCGCGGTGGGCATGGCCACCAACATGGCCCCCCACAACCTGGGAGAGGTCATCGCGGCGGCCCGCCACCTCATCGCCCACCCCGACGCCACCCTGGAGGAGCTCACCGAGTTCGTACCGGGCCCCGACCTGCCCACCGGCGGCACCATCGTCGGACTGGACGGCGTCCGCGACGCCTACCGGACCGGCCGCGGCACCTTCAAGACGCGTGCCACCGTCTCCATCGAGAAGGTCTCCGCGCGTCGAACGGGTCTGGTGGTCACCGAGCTGCCCTACAACGTGGGGCCGGAGAAGGTCGTCAGTCGCATCAAGGAACTGGTGCAGTCCAAGAAGTTGCAGGGCATCTCGGACCTGAAGGACCTCACCGACCGCAACCAGGGCCTGCGCCTGGTCATCGAGATCAAGAACGGTTTCAACCCCGAGGCCGTCCTGGAGGAGCTGTACCGCCTGACTCCGATGGAGGAGTCCTTCGGCATCAACAACGTCGCGCTCGTCGACGGCCAGCCCCAGACCCTGGGTCTGCGCGAGCTCCTCGAGGTCTACGTCGCCCACCGTCTCGACGTGGTGCGCCGCCGCAGCGAGTTCCGCCGTACCAAACGCCAGGAGCGTCTGCACCTGGTGGACGGGCTGCTGGTGGCCCTGTTGAACATCGACCGGGTCATCGCCCTGATCCGCGAGGCCGACGACACCGCGGCCGCGCGCGAGGCGCTCATGGGCGCCTACGACCTGTCCGACGTGCAGGCCCGCTACATCCTGGACACCCCGCTGCGCCGCCTGACCCGTTTCGACCGGTTGGAACTGGAGACCGAGAGGGACAAGCTGAACAAGGAGATCGAGGCGCTCACCGCGGTCCTGGAGTCGGACAAGAAGCTGCGCCGCCTGGTCTCCAAGGAGTTGGGCGAGGTCTCCAAGGCGTTCGCCACCCCGCGCCGTACCCGGTTGCGCGAGAGCGACGGGGTCGCCCGCAACGCGGTGATCCCGCTGGAGATGGCGGACCAGCCCTGTCATGTGCTGATGGGCGTGGACGGCATGATCGGCCGGAGCAAGGGCGCCACCGTGCCGCGTCTGTACGAGGGGCTGCGGGTACCGCACGACGCGGTCCACGTGTCCGTCCCGACCACCTCCCGCTCGGACGTCGGCCTGGTCACGGACCTGGGCCGGATGATCCGTGTCCCGGTGGTCGAGCTCCCCGAGCTTCCCGACGAGGGCAAGGAGGCCCCGCCGCTGGCCTCCGGTCTGGACGTGACCGAGTTCGTCCAGCTCGACGGGGACGAACGCGTGGTGTCGGTGGTGGCGATGGACGCCTCCGGGCCCGGTTTCGTGGTGGGAACGCGCAGCGGTGTGGTCAAACGGGTGGCCCCCGACTACCCGCCCAACAAGGACGACTTCGAGATCATCACGCTCAAGGACGATGACCGCGTCGTGGGCGTCACCCAACTCTCCACCGGAGAGGAGGACCTGGCCTTCGTCACCTCCGAGGCACAGCTGCTGCGCTTCTCGGCCTCCACCGTACGGCCGCAGGGACGACCCGCGGGCGGCGTGTCGGGCATCCGCCTGTCGGAGGAGGCGCGAGTGCTGTGGTTCGGCGCCGTGCCCGCTCCGGAGGACTCGGTGGTGGTCACCGTCTCCGGTTCCGCCGGCGCCTTGGACGGCACCCAGGCCGGTTCCGCCAAGGTCACACCGTTCGAGGCCTATCCGGTCAAGGGGCGGGCCACCGGTGGCGTACGCTGTCACCGCTACCTCAAGGGCGAGGACACGCTGCTGCTGGCCTGGATCGGCCGGTCCCCGGCTCGTGCGGCGCGAGCCGACGGAAAGCCGGTCCGACTGCCCGATCTGAACGACCGTCGGGACGGGTCGGGTGAAACTCTTCCGCGCGCGATCGTTACCGTAGGCAGTGGGCAGACCGATTCGGGGATCACCCGCCCCGAGTCCGGAACCTGAGCACTTCACGCCATACCGTGTGCACCGGAAGACCTTCCGGTGCACACGGGCCCATGCGCGACCATGGGACAAGGAAGCGGATCCACGTGAGCGACACCACCTCCTCCACAGACGCCTTCGCCGACCTCATCGCGGCCAACGAGTCTTATACGAAGACCTTCTCTTTGGGTGGTCTCAAACCGATCGCCGCGCGCGGACTGGGCCTGGTCACCTGTATGGACTCCAGGATCGAGCCCCTGGACGCCCTGGGCCTGAAGCCGGGCGACGCCAAGATCCTGCGCAACGCGGGCGCCCGCGTGACCGATGACACCCTGCGGACCCTCGTCCTGGCGGTGTACCTGTTGGGCGTGGACCGGGTGTTGGTCATGCCGCACACCCGCTGCAAGATGGCCTCGGTGGAGAACGACCAGGTCGTCCACGACACCATCTGGGAGGAGTACGGGGTGGACACCCGCAGTCTGGACTTCCACACCGACAACGACCAGCTGGGGGCTCTCCACCACGACCTGGAGCGTATTCGGCACCATCCTCTGCTGCCCGCCGATCTTCCGGTGACGGGCGCGATCTATGACGTGGACACCGGCCGGGTGACCCCCACGGGTCTGTGAGGGACCCGTTCCACCAGGTTCGCGGCGGTCCCGCACGTGTGACGACCCGCGTCTTCGGGGATCCCTTCAGTGTGCGTACGGACGGTGGGCGTTCCCGCCCACCGTCTCCGTACCGCGCCTCCGCCAAGGAATGCGGCCGGTACCCCCGCCGTTGTGATCCGGGACGGCCCCGTGGCCGTCGGAAGGAGCACCGTGGAAGAGAACACCTACGACACCTTCAATCGCGCTCGCATGTTCATGGAACTGGGCGACCCCATCTACGCCGCCCGTACTCTCGAACCGATCGTCGAGAAAGAGCCGGAGAGCCGCTCCCTCCTGGAGCTGCTGGGTCGCGCCTACTTCCACTCCGCACAGCTCAACAAGGCCGAGCGGACCTTCCGCAGGATCATCGAGCTGGACCCGGTGGACAACTGGGCGCACATCGCGCTCGCCCGTACGCTGGAGCGACAGAACCGCAGTGAGGAAGCGGCCACCTATCGCCGTATGTACGCGGTGATGTCCGGTGGTTCCTTGGACTGAGGGAGCGACCGGAGACAACGGGACGCGAGGCCGGGATCCCTCTCGGGGACCCGGCTCCCTCCCCGACGCCGGAGCGAACCGTCGGAGGCGTTCCTTTCCGAGACTCCGGCCTTTCGGGCCTCTGGGAGGACCACGCCTTCGGCGTCTCCGGTGACCTCGTGGGCGTCCTCGCCCGAAGACCGGGCGCGGCCCACCGAACAGGCTCTAGTCTTCTGGGCATGTCACCCTCACCGACCGAACCGGGCGACGGCGCCCCCTGGGTGGACCGCTGCGACGCGAGCGTCCGCTCCTGGGCGGACGAGGCGGTACGCCGCGTCGTGGCCGACGCCAACCGCTCAGCCGACACCCATCTGCACGTGTTCCCGCTTCCTCCGGAGTGGGGCATCGACCTCTACCTCAAGGACGAGTCGGTACACCCCACCGGCAGCCTCAAGCACCGACTGGCCCGCTCGCTGTTCCTGTACGGGCTGGCCAACGGCTGGATTCGGGAGGACACCACCATCGTGGAGGCCAGTTCGGGCTCCACCGCGGTGTCGGAGGCCTACTTCGCACGACTCATCGGCCTGGACTTCATCACGGTCCTTCCCCGCAAGACCAGTCCGGAGAAGATCGCACTGATCGAGCGGTACGGCGGGCGCTGTCACTTCGTGGACGCCCCTCCCGCGATGTACACCGAGGCCGAACGGCTGGCCGCCGAGACCGGGGGCCACTACATGGACCAGTTCACCTACGCCGAACGGGCCACCGACTGGCGTGGCAACAACAACATCGCCGAGTCGATCTTCCAGCAGCTGGGGCTGGAGCGGCACCCCTGCCCCGAGTGGATCGTGGTGGGAGCGGGTACCGGCGGCACCTCCGCCACCATCGGCCGTTACCTGCGGTACCGACGCCTGGGCACCCGCCTGGCGGTGGTGGACCCGGAGAACTCGGCCTTCTTCCCCGGCTGGGTGACCGGCACGACCGACTACGCCACCGGCATGCCCTCCCGGATCGAGGGGATCGGTCGACCCCGTATGGAGCCGAGCTTCGTCCCCTCCGTGATCGACCTGATGATGCCCGTACCCGACGCGGCGAGCATCGCGGCGATGCGCCACCTGAACGACGTCACCGGACTGTCCGCCGGGGGTTCCACGGGCACCAACCTGTGGGGGGTGTGGCACCTGGTGGCCAGGATGCTCCGCGAGGGCCGCCAAGGCAGTGTGGTCACCCTGATCTGTGACGGCGGTGAGCGCTACCAGCACAGCTACTACAACGACGACTGGATCGCGGGCAAGGGCCTGGACCCCGCCCCCTACCGGAAGGCCATCGACCGCTTCCTGGCGGAGGGGGTCTGGGAACCGCCTCGGGCCCCCTGAGGAAGGGCTCAGGTGTCGATGCGGGCCACGTCGAGTTCCTGTGCCCCCTCCTGGATGAAGCGGCGTCGCGGAGCCACCTCGTTGCCCATCAGCAGGTTGAACACCGAGGCGGCCTCCTCCGCCTGTTCCACCCGTATGCGGCGCAGGGTGCGGTGGCGTGGGTCCATCGTGGTCTCGGCCAGCTGGTCGGCGTCCATCTCCCCCAGCCCCTTGTAGCGCTGCACCGGATCCTTCCAGGCGATCTTGCGCTTCTCCAGATCCAGCAACGTGCGGTTGAGCTCGGCGTCGGAGTAGGTGTAGATGTAGCGGTCCTGGGGCTTGGCGCCACGCTTGCGCCGTGGGTTGGCCAGCTCGATGCGGTGCAGCGGGGGGACCGCCGCGTACACCCTTCCGGCCTCCAGCATGGGACGCATGTACCGGTAGATGAGCGTGAGCAGCAGGCAGCGGATGTGCGCCCCGTCCACGTCGGCGTCGGCCATGAGGATGATCCGGCCGTAGCGGGCGGCGTCGATGTCGAAGGTACGGCCCGATCCGGCACCGACCACCTGGAGGATGGCCGCGCACTCGGCGTTCTTGAGCATGTCGGCGACCGAGGCCTTCTGCACGTTGAGGATCTTGCCCCGGATCGGCAACAGCGCCTGGAACTCGGAGTCGCGGGCCAGCTTGGCCGTTCCCAGAGCCGAATCCCCCTCGACGATGAACAACTCGCTGTGCTCCAGCCCCTCACTGCGGCAGTCCACCAGCTTGGCGGGCAGCGCCGAGTTCTCCAGGGCGTTCTTGCGACGCTGGGTCTCGCGCTGCTGACGTGCGGCGAGACGGGCCTTGGCGGCCCCGACCACCTTCTCCAGAACCGCCCGGGCCTTGGCCTTCTCCGCCTTCTTGGTGGAGGTCAGGAACTCGCGCAGTTCCTTGCCGACCACCTGGGAGACGATCCTGGCCGCCGCCGAGGTACCGAGGATCTCCTTGGTCTGCCCCTCGAACTGGGGTTCGGGCAGGCGGACCGTGACGACCGCCGTGAGCCCCTCCTGGGTGTCGTCCTTGATGACGGGGTCGTCGCTGTTCCTGAGCAGCTTGGTCGCGCGCAGTTGGTCGTTGATGACCCGCACCAGGGCACGCTCGAAGCCGTTGATGTGGGTGCCGCCCTTGGGCGTGGCGATGACGTTGACGAAGGAGCGCACGGTGGTGTCGTAGCCGGTGCCCCAGCGCAGGGCCACGTCCACGTCCAGACGCCGCTCGATGTCCGCGGGCACCATGTGCCCGGCCTCGTCCAGGACGGGCACGGTCTCGGTGAAGCTGCCGCTGCCCTGGATGCGCAGCACGTCGCTGATCGGCTCGTCGGGGGCCAGGAAGGTACAGAACTCGCTGATCCCGCCGTCGAAGCGGAACTCCTCCTCGTGGGGGGACTCGCCCTCGGTCCGCTCGTCGCGCACGGCGATGGTCAGCCCCGGTACGAGGAAGGCGGTCTGCCGGGCCCGCTCCAGCAGGGACTCCCGGGCGATCTCGGCGTCCTTGAGGAAGATCTGTGTGTCCGGCCAGAAGCGGATGCGGGTGCCGGTGATCTTCTTGGCCACCTTACGGACCTGTTCCAGCCCCGAGGCCGCGGTGAACCCGGCGTCGGGACCGGCCGCGTCGAAGCGCCCGGGGATCCCCCGGCGAAAGCTCATCGCGTGGGTGTGGCCCTGTCGGTCGACCTCCACGTCCATCCGAGAGGACAGAGCGTTGACCACCGACGCGCCCACGCCGTGCAGACCACCCGAGGCGGTGTAGGAACCCGAGCCGAACTTGCCGCCGGCGTGCAGCTTGGTCATGACCAGTTCCACACCCGGAAGGCCGGACTTGGGCTCGACGTCCACGGGGATGCCCCGGCCGTCGTCGCTCACCGACACCGACCCGTCAGCGTGCAGGGTGACGTCGATCCGCCCACAGAAGCCACCAAGGGCCTCGTCCACCGAGTTGTCGATGATCTCCCACATGCAGTGGGTGAGGCCGCGGCTGTCGGTGGACCCGATGTACATGCCCGGCCGTTTGCGCACCGCCTCGAGACCTTCGAGGACCGACAGGTGTCGGGCGGAGTAATCCTCGGGGTCGTGGACGGCTGCGGTCAAGGCGGTCACTCGGACTTCTCCTGCGTTTTGAGGGCTGTCGGGGCGCTGATGCGGTGCGTGCCCTTTGTATCGCGCCGCACTGACATAGGGAGGCGGCGTGCCGGTCACTCGCTACCGCCGGGGATTCAGCGGGAGGACGGAGCCCGCCCCGCGCGAGACTACCACCTCCGCTGGATGCGACCTGGACACTCCACTTGTCCTCCTAGGGGGATGCGAAACCTCGACGCCGGGTACAACCAGACCAGAAGCGACGTCGAGCCAGAAAGGCCTTGCCAGGGCATCAACCAGACAGATTCCGCTGTCGGCGTACAAGGGATCAGGTTGGGAAGGTCCTGGTCGGGTTAAATGTTGTCAGAGGTGACTAACGCCGAGTATTGAGGATGGCGAAGTGACTGGAACCCTTGCCCCCACCCAACCGCTCACGGCTGCTGACCGTTGCGACCGCTGTGGTGCACAGGCCTATGTCCGCGTGCTGCTGAACTCCGGCGGTGAGCTCCTGTTCTGCGCTCACCACGCGCGCAAGCACGACGGCTCTCTCCGCAAGATCGCCTCGGACATCCAGGACGAGACCGACAAGCTCAACAAGAGCTGAACGAACGAGCGTTAGCCACACGAACGGGAACGAAGGCGGCGGTTCTGACGAACCGCCGCCTTCGGCTCGTTCAGGGCAGGACCCGGTTGTGATACTCCGAGACCCCGACGAACCCGGAACGCTCGTATGACCGCAACGCGGAGACGTTGTCGGCGACCACGCACAGATAGGCCCGGCGCGCGCCCCTGTCGTGGGCCCAGCCGAGCAGGTCGGCCAGAAGCCGGCCCGCCGTGCCCCGGCCGCGCGCGTGCGGTTCGGTGAACATCCCACAGACGCCCACCGACTCCCCGTCCAGCACCGCCGCGCCCCGCCCCAGACCCCGTTCCGCCACTCCGTAGGCGGTGCGGACCTGTCCGAGGATGCGCCTCTCGGGCCGATCCGCCCACGCCGGGCCGGGAGAGTCGTCGATCCGGGAGGTTCCCGGACCCTCGGGGCGCTCGTCGAGCTCACGGGCCAGGACCAATGTGGGCTCCACCACCCTGTAACCGTGGTCGGCCAGACGCCGATCGACCGCCTCCTCCCCCGGCCACACCTGTACGCAGGGACGCAGCCCACGAGTGGAGTAACGAGAGGTGACCTCCGACACGTCCGCGTCGGGATCCACGACCAGCGCACAGTTGGCCCGTTTGGTGATCCCCTCCGCGAACCCGAACCACCAGCCGCCGCGCCTCTCCTCCTCGAAGGGCGGCCAGTCCCGCCTCACCCTTCGCGCCCACTCGTGCACACGTGCCCCTCTCCCCTGACGAAGGGGCTCATACTAGTGAAAAGACCGTCGCGGTCGTGCCTCTTCGACGGCACGCCCCACCGATCCGCCTCACCCCGCGCCCTCCTCCGGCCGGGGGCGTGCGCGAAAGCCCTACCATGGGCGGGCCGTCACACGTCCGTGCCCACCTGGAAAGTCCCGACATGTTCATCCTGCTACCGCCGTCCGAGGGGAAGGCCACATCCGGAGAGGGGCCCTGTCTGGCCCTGGACGCGTTGACCCTCCCCGAACTGGCCGGGGCCCGCGAGAAGGTGATGGAGGCCCTGGTCGATCTGTGCGCGGGGCCCACGGACACGGCCCTGAAGACCCTGGGCATCAGCGTGAGACAGGCCGACGCGCTCAAACGCAACCTGGATCTGACCGCCGCACCCACGTTGCGTGCGGCGGACCTGTACACGGGCGTGCTCTACGACCGTCTCGGCCTGCCCGAACTGCCGGAAGCCGCGGGGCGGGTGCTGGTCTTCTCCGGCCTGTGGGGCGTGCTCGGCCCCGCCGACCGGGTCCCTCCCTACCGCCTGTCCATGGGTGTGAGGCTGCCGCCCCTGGGCGGTCTGGGCGCCTACTGGCGGCGTGCGCTCTCCGAACCCCTGAAGGAGATGGTCGCGGGCCGACTCCTGGTCGACTGCCGGTCGGCCTCCTACGTCACCGCCTTCGCGCCGGTCGACCGCGTGGCCGTCAAGGTGCTGCGTGAGCGCCTCGTGGACGGAGCGGTCCAGCGTTCGGTCGTCAGCCACATGGCGAAGGCCGCTCGGGGCGACGTCGCCCGTTCCCTCCTCCTGGAGGGTGTGGACGCCGACACCCCCGAGGAACTGCTCTCCGCCCTGCGGGACCTGGGGTACACGGCGGAACTTCCCGACCCACGCACCCTCAACGTGATCGTCCGCGACTGAACCTCTCCCCAGGCCCACGCACGGCACGGGGGTCCACTCGACCATGGGAGACGTTCGGTCACACGACAAAGGAGCGGCGCGCCCGCCACTCCCCGTCACATAACGACTCGGTATCGCGACTTTATGCCTTACCTACAGCGTGTACGGCAGCATGGTCCTCGTCGGATGGATGACACATCGCCCCGAGGAAGGCCTCGGAGCACGGCAGAGGTCCTGGAGCACCACGGGGGATTGCTCCGGTACACGCGGGCATCGCCACACCCGCGCGGACCGTAGGGACGCCGGTCCCGATGCACCGTCCCGTCTGGTCGGAACGGTGCATCGGGGCCGGCCCGGTCCTCGTGGTCCCGGGGCGGTCGACCGCCCGGACGGACTAGTCCAGGTAGTCGCGGAGCACCTGCGAGCGCGACGGGTGGCGGAGCTTGGACATCGTCTTGCTCTCGATCTGTCGGATGCGTTCGCGGGTGACCCCGTAGACCTTGCCGATCTCGTCCAAGGTCTTGGGCTGGCCGTCGGTGAGTCCGAAGCGCATGGACACCACACCCGCCTCCCGCTCGGAGAGCGTGTCCAGGACCGAGTGCAGTTGTTCCTGCAACAGGGTGAAACTGACCGCCTCACCCGGCTGGATCGCCTCGGAGTCCTCGATCAGGTCACCGAACTCGCTGTCGCCGTCCTCACCCAACGGAGTGTGCAGTGAGATCGGCTCACGGCCGTACTTCTGTACCTCGACGACCTTCTCGGGGGTCATGTCGAGTTCCTTGGCCAGTTCCTCCGGGGTGGGCTCGCGACCCAGGTCCTGGAGCATCTGACGCTGCACGCGGGCCAGCTTGTTGATGACCTCGACCATGTGCACCGGAATACGGATGGTGCGCGCCTGGTCGGCCATGGCACGGGTGATCGCCTGGCGGATCCACCACGTCGCGTAGGTCGAGAACTTGAAGCCCTTGGTGTAGTCGAACTTCTCCACCGCACGGATCAGACCGAGGTTGCCCTCCTGGATCAGGTCCAGGAAGAGCATGCCGCGACCGGTGTAACGCTTGGCGAGCGACACCACCAGACGAAGGTTCGCCTCCAGCAGGTGCTTCTTGGCACGGCCTCCGTCCTCGGCGATCCACTCCAGCTCGTCGCGCAACTCGAAGGAGAGGTGGTCGCCCTCCTCCGCCAGCTTCTCCTCGGCGAAGAGGCCGGCCTCGATGCGCTTGGCCAGCTCGACCTCCTGCTCGGCGTTGAGCAGCGGGACCTTACCGATCTGCTTGAGGTAGTCCTTGACCGGGTCCGCGGTCGCACCCGCCGCGACGACCTGTGCCGCGGGGGCGTCGTCGTCATCGTCGTAGAGGACGAAGGACTCGTCCTCGTTGGCGGGTTTCTTGTTGGGCGCGCCCACGACCTCGGGTTTGGCGGGCTTGGTGTCCTTGTCGGTGGGGTCCGGAGCGTCCTCGACCAGTTCCAGCTCGGCGCCGGTGTGTTCGAGGTCGTCCAGGCTCGCCTCGTCCTCGGTGAACTCGCCGTCCGCTGCGAGTTCGAGACCCTTCTTGGCGGTGGTCTTCTTCGTCGTGGTCTTCTTGGGCGCCGCCTTGGCGGTGCTCTTCTTGGGAGCCGCCTTCTTGGGAGCGGCCTTCTTGGCGGTGGTCTTCTTGGCGGTGGTCTTCTTGGGCGCCGCCTTCTCAGCGGTCTCGCCGGCCTCCGCCGCGGGGTCGACCACTTCGGTGACCGTCTCGGGCTGTTCCTGGGCCGCCGCGGCACGGGCGGGCTTGGCGGCCTTGGTGGTCTTCACGGGCTTGGTCGAGGTGGACCGCGTAGTCGCCGACTTGCGCCGCGGCGTCTTGCGCCGGGAGGAGGCCGACTCCGGAACGAGCACGGTCACGCCCTCCTTCGCGAGGCTGCGGAGCACGGACTGCGCCTGCGACATCGGGATCTCGGCCTCTTCGAAGGCACGGCGCACGTCCTCGGGCTCAAGGAAGCCCTGGGACCGCCCACGCTCGATCAGCTGCTGAATGACGGGCTCTTGCAGTGACTCGGACTGCTTCGAGCGAGTCGAACTGGCAGATGACACAAACACCTCTCGAACGGACGTGTGGCGAGATTGTCGGACCCGGTGGTCCGCCTGGCCGGGACCGGGCGACGACGCCCTCTCCCACCTGCGGCCTGGGATCGTCCCCCACTAGGACGGGGAAGCCGTTGGTTTTTCAGCGTATGCGCTCAGCGGAGAGTTCGCCCCTTCAAGCGTATGCGCTCCGGGAGGTCACCCCCGTAGAGGATCACCCCCACGTCGCGGGGTGGAACGGCTTCTTCACTGTAGACAAGGCAATGGACTTGTTCGTACGGTCTGCTGTCGGTCTACCGCTCGGCCACGAACCGGTGCTACTGCTCCGGTGCCGAATCGATCACCGGAAGCTGAACTGCGAGCAGTGTGACGTCATCGTCCTGCTCATACCCATCGAGCATGCTCTCAACAAGGTACTCCAGCATCTGCTGTGGATCGCCCACCGCCTCCGGCGGAGCCGACGACGCGACATCGACGAGCTCACCGAGTCCGGAGTCGACGGACCGTTTGCGGTTCTCAACCAGTCCATCGGAATACAGGGCGACAGTGTTACCGGGTTGCACGAAGAATTTGTGATGCCCCCGTTCGGAACTGACTCCGAGCGGTGTGTCCGGTTCGGTGTCGAGCAGGAACGGACCCGCGTTGCCGGCCACGACCAGTGGTGGCAGGTGCCCCGCGTTGCTGAGGTCGAGCTGACCGGTGACCGGGTCCAGCACGAAGTAGACCAGGGTGGTCACCTGGTCCATACCCTCCGTCGCCGCGAACATGCGGTCCAGCCCGGCGAGGACGTCGGCGGGCTCGGGCATGGAGAAGGCCAGGGCCCTCAGCGCGTTACGGATGCGACTCATCCCCGCCGCGGCGGGGATGCCCTTGCCCATGACGTCGCCCAGCACCCCGGCGACGCGGCCGTCGGGAAGCGGAAAGGCGTCATACCAGTCCCCTCCGACCTGCACGTTCTGTGATCCCGACCGGTAGTAGGCGGCCAGCCGTACGCCGCGCACCTCCGGCAGTTCCTCGGGCAGCAGACTGCGCTGGAGTTCTTCTGCGGTGCTGTGCTCCTGCTCGTAGAGGGTGGCACGACCGATGGCCAACGCGCACTGACCGGCCAGGGCCTCCAGGAAGACGCGCTCTTCCTCGGTGATCTCCCGGGGTGTGGAGAAGGCGAAGCGCAGCGCGCCGATGGGACGGCCCGCGGCCATCATCGGCAGGGCGACCCAGGCCCTCTCCGGTGTGCTGCGGACCAGTTCGGCGACCTCGGGGGCGTCGTCGAGCAGCTCGGAGAGCCGTGCCGGATCGGCCGCCAGCCGGGGCACTCGGTCGGCGATCGCACGGGCCGCGATGTCGGGGTGGTCGAGCGGGAAGACGGAGCGGGGCAGCCGGTGGGCCCGCTCGGTGGCGATGGTGTGCAGCCGGAGACGGTCCCGGTCGAGCAGGACCACGCACGTGTGGTCGGCGCCCACTCCGGAACGTCCGATCTCGGACATGGCGTTGACGACCTCGTCGGCGGTGAGCGCCTCGGCCAGGTCGGAGGTGGCCTTCTGTAGGCGCGCGGTGCGCATCGCCGCTTCGCTGAGCTGCTGGTTCAGGCGCCGTCGGAGTTCGTCGGCCTCCCGCTCGTTGGTGATGTCGGCCAGGGTGCCGACCCATTCCGCGGGGCGGGGACCGTCCATGATCGGGTGGGCGCGGGCCCGATAGTGCCCGTAACCGCCCGAGACCGTGCGCACACGGAACATGGCGTCGAAGGGGGTCACGTCCAGGACCGCGTCGTCCCAGGCTCGTTCGACCCGGGGGCGGTCGTCGGGGTGGAGGGCCTCCAGCCAACCGCGTCCCAGGTAACGTTCCGGCTCCTGTCCGGTGATACTCCGCCACTGGGGGCAGTCCTCCTGGATGTCACCGCCGGGGCCGGCGGTCCAGAAGATCTGGTTGCCCGCCTGTAGCAGGGCGCGCAGTCGTTGCTCGTGGCGTTGGGCCGGACCTCCGTCGTGCCCGGCGTCCTCGTCCTGGTCGACGCCGGGGACCGCGATGAGGGCGACACGGGACTCCCCCGTGTCCGGCGCGGTCACGGGGAACCAGGTCAGTTCCCACATCCGGCCCGTAGGCGCGCGGTAACGGCCGCGCACGACACGACCCTCCTCGCGCACCCCGTCCAGCCGGGTGTGGTGCTCGGCCGCCGCTTCGTGCTCACCGCTTTCGCGCAGCAGGTCGCCGGGGGTCCTGCCGAGACATTCGGCGGGGGTGCGCCCCAGGGCCGCGGCCAGGCACCGGTTGACCGTGTCGAAGACGCCGTCGGGGCCGAGCAGGGCGAATCCGACCGGAGAGTCGGTGAGAAGGGTCTTCACCGCGTCGGGGAGTTCCGTCCTGGTGGTCCGGGGCGGAGGAATGGACGTCTCGGCACTCAACTGCTCGACACCTCCGGAACCGTCGATTCCCCATCCGGATTTCGTTGGGGGTGCTGCCTGGCCGCGTAACCCCTGTCGACCACGCGGACCGTCCGCGGCGCGAATGCCGGAAAGCGGGTGGCGCCGAAGGCGTTCAGAAGGCTCCGCGGCTCCCGGGAGTCACGCTCACCGACTCCTCTCGGCCGCTGACACCGCCCAAGCATAAGACACAGTCGTCCGGGCGCAACGGCGGTCGTGGCCGGCGAGCACGTTCCGCGGGGAGGGGTGTCCTCGCATGCGGAAGGTAAACAGTAGGCCACTGGAGGGCCGTGTCGCGAAGGGCGGGGGTTTCCTCTCCGTACTCCGAACGGTTCCCGACCATGGCGCCTCAGAGCGTCTGCGTCTCTCTCCCGGGAAACAGGAACACCATATGCCCGAAACATCCTTTTCATTGTGCTGACCTGCGGTGATGGTGGTATTCGGGTAAACAATGATTCCCGGAGGTTTTATCAACAGCGCGCCGGGAGAGGGGTTGACAGTCCGTCCAGAACAAGTGAAATGGGTGGAGGTCACCGTCCAGGCCATCTTTCGAAACTAGGGGTGTGAGCGAGAATGCTCCAGACCTTCCCGGTCCAGGATCTCAGGCAGATCTCAGCACGACTTCACGATGAGTTCAGCGCCTTGTCCCATCGCTGCGTCGAACGTTGCGTCAGCGACACCTGGAACTGTGTCGAACACCTGGGCATCACGGTCACGCCGCATCTGGTCGAGCGGGTCGCCCGCGAACACCTGGAGGCGATGGTGAACTCCGTGCCGCCCTCACAGAGCATCCGGCAGGCGCCGCGAGGGCCGGGCAAGACTCTGTTCACCGGCCGTCGCGCCGTCTCCGGAAAGCTCTGAACCGACGTCCTCCGAACAGGAGCGGCTCCTCCCGACCGACCCGCGCGCCTTCTTCGCGGGTCCTCGTCATGGAGCCGCCCCGGAGCGTTCCGAACGCCGGTTCCATGCCCGAGGCCGGCATACGCTCGGATGGTGTCCTCCCTGATGCCTCCACCCACAGGTCCCGAACCGGTACCCGGTGCCGTCTTCGACGAGATGCTGCGCGCCGCCAGGGCACTGCTCGCCGTACGCCATCCTCTGGACGCCGAACTGGCCTTCAGCGAGATGATCGGCGCCTGGTGGGGAGAGCGGGTCCCGGGCATGGACGTCGAACGCCTTCTCGGCGAGGGCCTGATCGCGCATGCCACCGCCTCGGGTACCTCCGCCGGGCTCGGCGTGCTCGCGGCGGTCGCCGCACTGGGCACCTCGACCACGCAACGGAGCCTGGCCGAGCAGGGGATGATCGCGCTGCGGGAACGCGGACTCCAGGTGCCGGACTGGGCCTGCCAGCTCGGTGCGGTCACTCCGGTGGCCGCCTACATCAGCGGTGACCAGTTCGGCGACACCGACGACGTGGTGTGCGTGTTCGGACGTGGCCACGACCCTCACGGCGGCCGGGACCCTCTGTCGCCCGAGCACGCGCTCATCCTGGTCCTGGACCACAACAGCGGCGGGGTGCTGCGCGACGCCTGGGTGACCACCAAGGTCGAACGGCTGTTGGAGCAGTGTCGACGCAGGGCCGAGACGGATGACTTCGCCCGGTTCTCCCCTCTGGAGCTGACCGAGGCCCGAACGCTGTTGTCCTGGGCGTTGGAGCGCACCGAGCAGGCGGTGGCCGACACCCTGGCGGACCGGTCCGCGGGGCCGACCGTGGAACTGGTCGGAATGAAGGCCGCGGACCTGACCGGTGGTTCGCTGGCCACGCATTTCCCGCTGGCCAACGCCCGAGTGCGGGCGCTGCCCTCCCCTCCCCTTGGTGAGAAGACCTCTCCCGTCCCCGCCTGGCGACGCGACCGCCGCGCGGTGTTGGCCGCCCGCTTCCTGGCCTCCGACGAGGCGGCCGAGCTCTCCGACTCCTACGCCGCCAGCCGTTGTACCGACCACATCATCGCGCACGGCTGCGATGTGGACAGCGGTCGGCCACTGCGGGTCAGCCCGCGCAAGGTGGAGTCGTTCCTGTTGCACTGGCTGCCCGGCCGGGTGGTGCTCCTGACCGAGGAGCAGGAGGCCATGCCCCATGTGTTGGCGGCATGGGTGCGCTGGGCGGGTGCGCGCAGCGGACTGCCGGAGGTGGCGGTGGGCGCGACGTTGGACGCGGTGTGGGAGTCCACCGCCGAGTTCCATCGCATCTACCGTGATCCGGCACGCCCGCTGGGGTTGCGTCAGGAGGCGATCCGCAGACTGCTGCCGGACGGGGACTTCGCCTCACTGGCACGACGGATGTTCGCCTTCCCTCTGCTGGCCAGCGAGCTGGTGACGTGGGCACCGGAGGAGTTCGACCCCCACACCGCCCGAGGCCGCAGGGCTCTGCTGCGGCTGGACCACTACGGCGAGTACGAGGCCTCCACTCCGCACAGTGGCCGGCACTCCACCGGCCAGGACCGGTGGTACCGGCCGTTGACCGGGAACGACCCCCAGCGCGAGCGCGAACTGGACCGACACGAGCGACTGGCCAGACGGTTGTGGTACGGACAGCCCGCGAATCTGTGGACGGCGGCGCGCAGGATGTTGGACCGGGGCGTGGACCGCCCCAGGGTACTGGCCACGCTGGGCGAGGTGCTCGACTCCGCCACCAGTGAGAGCGATCTGCGCCGCCGCCTGGACGCGCTGTGAAACCTACCCTGTCTCAGAGGGCGTCAGGGGACGGGTCCGCCGCCCGGACCTGATCCGTGCGGCGGACACCCGAGAGACCTTCCACGCCGATCCGCCGTGTCCGTGACCGGTTCGACGGCTCTCGACCAACCTAGACCAGCATGCGTTCGCGCAGCCGTTCCACGGTGGCGTGGGAGACGCCGAGACCGTCGGTGACGTAGCCCTCGAAGGAGCCGTGGACCTCGTCGATGTGGGAGAAGGACGTGTACAGGTACTCGGCCCGCACACGCGTCACCGGCATGACGTCCTCCCACGCCAGGCCGCTCTTGGCGGCCAGCGAGCGCATCCACTTGTCGGTGTTGGCCTGACGCTCGTTACTGGCCAGGTAGTCGGCGACGATGCTCTGCCGTTCCACGCCCAACAGGCTGAGGAGGAGGGCCGCCCCCCACCCGGTGCGGTCCTTGCCCGCGGTGCAGTGGAAGACCAGGGAGGTGGGGCCCTTGGCCGCGCGTTCCACCAGGTCACGGTAGCCGTTGAGGGCCTCGGCGTCGGTGACCAGCTCACGGTAGACCTGGTGCATGAAGCGTTCGGCGGCGCCGTCGGAGAACATCCTCCGGGCCTTCTCGGGGTCGGTCAGCGCCAGGGTGAAGCCGGCTCCGACCGTCTCGGGGTCCTGCACCGGCACGACCGCGTACTCGGCCCCCTCGGGCGTGACGTCCGGCAGGGTCTCACGCTCGTGGGGGGTGCGCAGGTCGACGAGCTGCCGGATGCCCAGGCCGTTGTAGACCGCCAACTCGTCGGCGTCGATGGCGTGGAGGGCGTCGGAGCGGTACATCAGACCACGGCGGACGGTGCGGCCCGTGGCCGTACGATGGCCGCCGAGGTCACGGAAGTTGGGAACGCTGGAGAGAATGAAGCCGTCGTTCGTCACGTCCGTGACGATACCCAAGCCGCCCGCGCAAGGCCCACCGACCTGCGTTCGGGGGGAACGACGGCCGGTCCCGTCGCCGTCAGGAGTCCTCACGCATGGCGGTGATCTGCTCTCCCGCCTCCTTGACGTCCTTGACGGTGTCCACCCCACGCCAGAACCCGTCGATACGGTAGGCGGTCAGGCGCCCCTCCTTGGCCAGGTCGGGGAAGGTGGAGGACTCGTGGTCCCCCTTGGCGGGCAGCAACGGGGTGATACCGGGCTCGAACAGGTACACGCCCGCGTTGATCCACACCGGCAGCAGCGGACTCTGGGTGAACCCCTCGATCCGGTCCTGTTCGTCCACGTCCACGACGCCCCAGGTGGTGCGGAACCGGGCCAGGGCCAGGGTCGCCAGCCCTCCCCTCTCCCGATGGTGGGCGGCCATCTCGTCCAGGGGGAACCAGGTGAGCACGTCGCCGTTGAGGGCGAAGTAGGGGGCCTCCGGATCACGTAGCCCCGTGGAGGCGTAGCGCAGGGCACCGCCGCGTCCGAGCGGCTCGTCCTCCACCAACAACGTGGTCTCCGGCCCGCCCCGGCTCGTCTCCAGGTGCTCTCGCAACACCTCGGCCCTGTAGCCGCAGGAGACGACGACCTGTTCGACACCGTGGCTCGCGAGCCACTCCAGTTGGTAGTCGATGATGGGCCGCCCGGCCACCTCCACCATCGCCTTGGGCCGGGTGTCGGTGTAGGGACGCAGGCGTGTGGCCTGGCCGCCGGCGAGGATGAGCGCCTGGGTGACGGGGGACACGGGTGAGGTAGCGGTCATGGTCGGGACACTAGCAGCACGCGGGGGCGGAGGTGGAGGAGGAACGTTCCCATCGGAGACCCCTACACCTGCTGGGTCGCCTCGGCGTAGGCCTTGCGCACGTCGGCGCTGGTCACCACCGTGAGATCATCGGCGGTCGCGGCCTCCCCCAGCTCCTGGGACACGCGCAGGTCCCGGTGGGAGCACGCCTTCTCGAACAGCGAGCGGGCGAAACGGCCGTTGCCGAGTTCGTCGATCCATCCGGCCTCGCACACGTGCGTGAAGAT
Organism: Nocardiopsis sp. ATB16-24; assembly: GCF_030271535.1. Taxonomy (GTDB): domain Bacteria; phylum Actinomycetota; class Actinomycetes; order Streptosporangiales; family Streptosporangiaceae; genus Nocardiopsis. The sequence goes on from NZ_JASCXJ010000001.1 coordinate 412,006, forward strand.
GCTGCGCAGATCCTCGCGCGCGGTGTCGTCGAAGGCGTCTCCGGTGCGCGCGGCCACGGTCCGGGCGATCTCCGTGAGTTCGTCGGGCGTATAGGAGGGGAAACGCACCCGGACGTTGAAGCGCGAGGACAGTCCGGCGTTGGAGGCCAGGAAGCGCTCCATCTCGGCCGGATATCCCGCCAGCACCACCACGAGCCGGGAACGGTCGTCCTCCGCGCGTTTGAGCAGGGTCTGGATGGCCTCGGCCCCGAAGGCGTCACCACCGCTGTATCCGGGGTTGACCAGGGAGTAGGCCTCGTCGACGAACAGGACGCCGCCCAGCGCCCGGTCCACGAGCCTGTTGGTCTTGACCGCGGTGGCCCCCAGGTGTTCACCGACCAGGTCCGCGCGCTGGGCCTCGACCACGTCGGCACGACCCAACAATCCCAGGGCGGCGAAGACCCGGCCGAGTACACGCGCCACGGTGGTCTTACCGGTGCCCGGCGGACCGGAGAACACGAAGTGTCGCATGGGCGCCTGGTTGAGCAGGCCCTGTTCCTCACGGAGCTTGGCCACCCGGAGCTGGGCGACGATGGAACGGACCTGCTCCTTGACCGGCTCCAGGCCGATCATGGCGTCCAGCTCGGCCAGCGCCTCCTCGATGTCGGGGGCCTCACCGAAGCCCGGTAGGCGGGAGGTCAGTTCTCGGTAGGCGGACTCGACGTCGGCGGCCCGGACGGTGATGAGGTCCTCGGCCTCGGGTCGCGGCGCCGGCGTCCCACCGTCGACCCCCGCGGTGACCACCCGCACGTCCCGGGCCTGGGAGGCCTTCTCGACCACCGAGCGCGCGAAACGGCCGTTGCCGAGCTCGTCGATCACCTGACGTTGGACCACCTGGTCGAACCTCCGCCGCAGCGCCTGGGCCGCCTCGGCCTCCAGGGTGTCCCCACGTTGGCGGACGAGGGACTCGGCGATGCGCGACAGTTCGTCGGAGGAGTAGCTCGGAAAGTTGATACGGGTGGCGAACCGTGAGGCCAGGCCCGGGTTGGAGGAGAGGAAGGAGTCCATCTCCTTCTCGTATCCGGCCAGGACTATGACAAGGCCGTCGCGGTCGTCCTCGGCGCGTTTGAGCAGGGTCTGCACGGCCTCGTTGCCGAAACGGTCGGACTGGCCGTCGCCCTCGTTGACCAGGGAGTAGGCCTCGTCGATGAAGAGGACGCCGCCCAGTGCGCGATCGATGAGTTCGTTGGTCTTGATGGCGGTGGCGCCCAGGTACTCCCCCACCAGGTCCGCGCGCTGGGCCTCGACCACGCGGGAGGTGGGCAGCAGACCGAAGGAGTGGAAGATCGTGGCCAGCGTGCGGGCGACGCTGGTCTTGCCGGTACCGGGCGGGCCGGAGAAGACCATGTGGCGCAGGGGACGTTCGACGGGGAAACCCGCGTCGGCGCGCAGCCGGGCGGCCTCGATGGAGGCGGCGATCCCGCGTATCTGCTGTTTGACCGGGTCGAGCCCGATCATGTCCTCCAACTCGGCCAGGGCCTGGTCGACGGGAACCGGCTCGTCGTCGGGGGCCTGTCCCGAAGCCGACCGGGCGGGGCGGGGGACGGCCTCCGAGCGTCCTCTCAACGCCCGGTTCCGGTCTCCGGCGTCTCCGGGGCCGCCGGAGGGGCCTGGTCTCTCGACCGGCCCGCCCTGGCGGGAGACGGGCATGGCCCTGTCGGTCTCCCGCCGGTTGTTCTCACTCTCCCTGACGATCCGACGAGACGCCGAGAGCCGCCACAACAGACAGGCTCCCGCCGCGAGGTAGAGCAGGGCCACGCCCCAGGAGGCGTCGAAGGCTTCGATGACCAGCCCGGCCAGGGCGAGGGAGAACCCGGCGATGAGTCCGGCGGTGAGAGCGAGCGCGGTGGTATGCCACACGGGGAACTCGCGGACCCGACCGGCGGCCGACACGACCGCCAGGGGCAGCGGCAGGATCATCAGGGTCACGGGCTCGCCCGTGAGGGGGATCTGGAACAGGGGGACGGCCACGGCGAGCCAGAGCACGCACACCATCACGGTGACGAAGGCGTCGACCGAACGCATGAGCGCGGCCAGGACCACCAGGAGGACGAGGGTCCCGGTGACCGCGCCCAGGACGGGAAGGCCGGTGAGGAAGGCGAGGACGGCGACCACGGTGAGCAGCACCAGGGCACAGACGAGCCGTCTGCCGAGTGGGATCCGGTGGTAGAGAGCGCGCAGACGATCGAGCCCCGAGTCCTGTCCCGGCTCCGCGGCGGAGCTCATCTCACGGGTCACCTCTGCCCCTTCCTGCGTTGGGGGTCCGTGGGCGGTCTCGGCTCTCCTGACCGGCGGGGAGCGGGGGTACGGGGTACCGAGGGGCCGACACCCACAGCCAAAGCCTTGCCCCTCGTGGGTCCGATGTCCAGTGCGGGGCGGCGTGTCGTTCCTCCGCGGACCCGCGCGCGGAGGGTGAGGTGGTTCCCCTCCCGGAGGGGCGGACGCCGTGTCCTGGCAGGTCACAGGAGGGAGATCTGTCCGCCGGAGACGGGACGGACCTTACGCAGGTGCCTCCACTCGGGCAGATCGTCAAGATAGGCCCAGCTCATCCTGTGGTGTGGGGTCGGGCCGTGTTCGGCCAGTGCCGCACGGTGCGTGGGCGAGGGGTACCCGGCCGCGCGCTCGAACCCGTATCCGGGGTGCTCGGCGGCCAGCTCGGCCATGAAGGAGTCACGGTGGACCTTGGCCAGGACGGCGGCGGAGGCGACGCTGACACACGTCAGGTCGCCCTTGACCTGGGTACGGACCCGCCAGGGTCGGCCGATGAAGTCGTGTCCACCGTCGAGGATGACCGCGTCGGGACGCGGGGTGAGGGCCTCCAACGCACGGCGGGAGGCCCGTCGCAGGGCCTCGGTCATACCGACCTCGTCGATCTCCTGGGGGGAGGACCATCCGAAGGCGTGGTCGGCCACCCAGGGACGCAACCGCTCGGCCAGCTCTCGGCGGCGCACGGGTGTCAGCCTCTTGGAGTCGGTCAGACCGGCGGGAGGTTCACCCTCACCGGAGACGGCCGCGCAGACCAGGAGGGGGCCGGCCCAGGCACCGCGCCCCACCTCGTCCACACCGGCGACCACCCGCGCTCCCGAGGAACGGAGTTCCTCCTCCAGTTCGTAGGTGGGGGCGGTCGGTGGTGCTGCTGGTGAGGGAGTGGTCGACACGCCACCACCTTAAGCCGTCCGGCCTCCGCCCGGTCCCGATCGGGGAACGAACAGGCCCCTGGTGGAAATCTCCCTCCCAGGAACCCCGCAGTGGGACTGCTCACACGTCCGACGTGTCCGCTGCCCGGCGCGGTGGTGGTGACCGACCTTCCCGGAGCCTCCTCCCCCGGGCCACTCCCCTCCTCGATGCGGGAACGTCGCTGGTCACGGCGGTGTGCGCGCCGATACGCGTGAGCGTCGAACGACGCTCCCCCGGCCTCCTCGTGTCGTCGCCGGCGACGGACGTACCGCAGCGGGCACGACACCGCGGGGCACCCGACGCGCACGGGAAAGTCCGCGACGATTCGTCACACCGCCCCAAGCACTCCCCGCCACTGCTCTATCCTGTGGAGCGGGCCGTACCACGACGGCCTTTTCGACTGTGACGCGGCCCAGTGGCCCCTTTCGCCACCTCTACTCCAGGTCAGCGTCTCCACGACACGGATTCGGTGAGGGGAACACCATGTCCGCCGCAGCTTCCGGCCCGGACCCTGACGGGTCCATGGCCAAACTGATCGAGATCGCGGAGAAGCCGACCCTCGGCCAACGCCTCATCAGTTGGGCCTCGCGCCCGCCTGGACGGCTCTACATCCCCGCGTGCGGGGTGATCGGCCTGGCGTTGCTCTTCGAGGACAGCGTGCCCGCGGGGCACCTGCCCACGTTCGTCCTTGGTCTGGGGGGCGGCCTGCTGTTGGCGGGTATGGGGGCTCTACGTCTGGGGATCGCGCTTGCCGTGGCGCGTCCGATGATCCGCCGTTACTGGCTGCGCTGGGTCTCGGCGCCGTTGATCGCCGCGGCGGCGCTCGGTCTGGCGGCGGCCGACGTCCCCTTGCAGGCGAGGGTGCAGGCCTCCGCCGAGGAACTGCTCGCCCTGCGCCAGGACGCCGACGACCTCACCACCATCCCGCTCAACGGCCAAAGGGCCGGACTGTACTCGCTGCACAGCATCTCGGTGTCGGAGGGCATCACGCACTACGCGGTCGAGGGCTCGGGGCTCTTCGCCCCCTCCGGTCTCGCCCACAGCACCGAGGAGATCCCCGAGGGCGTCTTCGTCCCCGGCCAGGGGTCGAAGATCTACGAGCACGTGTCAGGCGACTGGTACGTCTGGGTGGACCACTGACGAACCGGCCGGAGGCGTTACGGGGTGCCCCCTTGAGGCGGCACCCCTCGTGATCGTGATCCGGTCCCTACGGCGGGAGGGGACCAGGGCCGTTCCCGGCCCCGGTCCCCTCCCGCTCCCGTCCTCGCGCACGAGGACGAAGATCCTCTCTAACGGCGGCGTCCCTGCCCGCCGTAGCCCTCACCGCGCTCGAACTGCTGTCGCATCGCGGTGTCCTGCTGGTTGCGGTACTCCTCGGCCATCTGCTGCTGACGCCCGGCCGCCGCTGCGACGGCTCCTTGCGCCGACTCCAGCACGTCCTGCGCGTCGACCGCCGACTCTGCCCGTCGGAGCCGCGCGGAACCGCCGTCCATCACCTGTGGAAGCAGCTGTGCGGTGAGCAGAGTCGACAAGGCCGAGCCGTCCCCGGAACCGCTCTCGGTCTGCACCACCACGGGGCGCGGAGCGCGTTCGGCCAGCGCGGCGCCCACGTCCAGGCGACGGCGGGCCAACTCGTACTCCAGCACCGCCCGGTTGTCCCGGTAGGCGGTGGCCAGACGCTCCTGGGCCTTGGCCTCGTTCTCCGCGGCGACCAGGTCGGCCCGGCCTCGCGTCTCGATCTCGTAGCGCACCCGCTGGGCCTCGGTCTCCTGCTCCTGCAACATCTGGGCCACGTCCTTGCGCGCCTTGTTGAGGGAGGCGTTGACCTCGACGATCTTCGCGTCGCGGGTCTTCTTGGACCGCTCGATGTCCATCAGCAGGGTGTCGATACGACGCTTGCGGGTCAGCTCCCACTCCTGCTCGTAGGCCACCAGCTCCTTGGCGACCCGTTCCCGTGTGGCCAGGTGCTGCTGGTACTGGTTGGGCAGCTGCACGTCGGGGATGTTGCAGCCGGTGATCCGCACACCGTACTTCTCCAGCTGGTTGTTGAGCAGACGCCGCATGTCCTCGACGTTGGAGCCGCGCAGGTCGTAGGCGGACTCGGTGTTGACCTGACGGCTGCGCTGGCGGATGGCGTCCTGCACCGCACTGGACAGCACCAGGTCGAAGTTGCTGGCACCGATGATCGTCACGAACCTGATGGGATCGATGATCTGGAACTTGAGGAAGAACTCGATCGACTTCAGCGGCACGTTCTCACGTGTGGGGCAGGCCAGTACCGGAGCCGTGTAGGGGATCTCGGTACGGGTGTCCACCACGAAGTCCACCCTCGACCACGGGTGCCACAGGTAGTGGCGTCCGGGGCCGATCGCCTTCACGACCGCGCCGTACTTGGTGAGGACGCCGTGCGTGCCCTCCTCGATCTCGACGATCGAGCCGCGCCACCACAGCAGGCCGGCCACCACGACACTGATCACGCCGACCAGCAGGGTCGGGATGGCGAGGAACGTGTAGACGGTGCCGGCGACGACCCCGCCCACCGCACCGTTCAGCGCCATCATCAACGCCGAGCACAGAGCGAACAGACCGAACCAGACCAGGATCATCCAGCGCAGGCCCCGGTTGTCGCGCGGGATGACGACGGGGACGATCGCGCCCTGGTCACCACCGCGCAGCAGGCTCGCCAGGTCGCCCCAGGAGGCGAGGGACTCCTTGATGCTGGAGCCTCTTCCGACGTTCACGGGCTGGCTCATCTACTGACCTCCCTGGTTCTGTCCGGGCTGCTGGGGGCCGCTCTGCGACCACGGCGGCAGGGGCTGTTCCCCGTACGACGGGGCGTCGTGTCGCTCCGGCCGCCCGTACGTCTCCTGACCTGCCTGGGAGGCGTCGGAGAGACGTCCGTCGATGGCCTCCTCGGACACCGACTGGCGGATCTCCTCCACGAGGTCCTCACCGGGGTCCTCACCGTCGCTCCGCTCCTTGTCCGGGGCGTCGGCGTCGTCCACCAGTGCACGGATCTCCTGTTCCCGCTCGGTGATACGGCCGCGGATCTCACCCAGCCGAGAGCGGATGGCCTCCATGTCCTCCTGCGAGAACAGGGCGGTGTCGGCTTGACCGATGATCTCCTGGGCGATGCGCAGGTAGTCCACGCTCGCGGAGTCGCCCGACCCGATCCGCAGCACCTGGGGCAGGGAGTCGGCGACGGCCTCCAGCTTGTCCAGGAGGTTCTGGCGGAAGCGGTAGTTGAGGATCTCGGGCGCCTCGGCGGCACTGACCGCGCGGATGTCCAAGGCCTGCGCCTGGAGGAGGGCCGCGTTGGCGTTGGCCTCGGACTCGGCCTCCACGAAACGCTGGCGGGCCAGCGACCGGGCGCGGTTGGTCTCCCTCTCCAGGGCGGTGTCCATCTGCGCCTGGTACTGGGCGATGTCGGCCTGGATCGCGGACAGGGTCTCGTTGAGGGTGGCCAGCTCCTTGTTCAGGTCACCCTCGTTCTGCTCCTTGCGCAACTGTAGCTCGTACTCGAAGGTGTAGGCGTCCTTGGCCACGCGCACCATCTCCGGCGCGGCCAGGTCCATCCGGTACTCCTGGCTGGAGGGCTCGGCGTGGGTGATGTTGGCGCTGGTCAGCTCCACGATCCCGCTGAACTGCCGGTTGAGCTGCTCCAGCAGGCTCTGGGTGTTGTCACCGACCATGTCGTAGATGCCCGAGGCCTCCTGGTCGTAGATGAGGCTCCGGGTGGTCTCGCTGATCGCGTTGTTGAGCTTCTCCTGGAAGCCGTGCACCCCGCCCAGCGTGTAGACGAAGTCGGTGGCGTTGACGATCCTGAACTGCACGAACAGGTCGATGGAGGCCTGTACGCCGCTCTTGGTCGGAGCCGAGCGGATCGGCGCGTTGAAGGGGTACTCGCGGGTGGTGTTGACGATGTAGGAGACGCGCTTCCAGGGGTTGAAGAGCGTGACCCGGCCGGGCTGGTAGATGTTCTCCATCTTGCCGAAGCGGGTGACGATGGCCTCACAGCCCTCCGGCACCATGACCATGCCCTGGCGCCACCACATGAACGCGGCCACCGCGAGCGTGATGATCCAGTAGTGGATGCCGAAGAAGGGATGGATCAGCGGGTTTCCGCCCGCGATGGCCTGCGGGACCAGCAGCGTGACCGCTCCGAGCAGGCCGAGGGCCACCAGCGCGATGGCCGGGAGCATCGTCACGAAGGTACGACCCCGAGGGATCACCATGGGACAGATGACGTGGACCGGACCACCGGAGCCACGCTCGTAGTAACTGCGGTTGATCGCCTCGCCCGCGTTGTTGAGGGAGGTGCTCTTCTGCTCGATCCGGGTCCCGACCGAGTCGCCCTGTTCACGGGCGGCGATGAAGTCCCTGGGGTCGAGCCCACCGCCTTCGGTGGCCTGTTGTAGTGCGTCTGACACCGCCTTGCGCGGGTCGCCCCCTTGGGCGACGGCGCCGGCCGCGCTGCGCACGGTCTGCGCGAACGACATAGGCATGAACTCCTTGTCGGGAGGTTCGGGGAACTATCGACTTCGACGCCGCGTATCACGGTCCGGTTCCTGGGGGAGGCCGTTCACGTGGCCAGACGAGCCGTAGTGGACAGACCAACCTTGACATGAGAGACGACCGAAACCCAGAGGTCGTGTCCCGAGCGTGACCAGGAGGACCGAGGGAGAAGTCCAGGTCGGTGAACACGGAGAGGGGCACGGCGTCGGGCGCCGTGCCCCTCTCCTCGTCCTCGACGCCGCTGACGCGGCGTGCTCATGCGGAGTATGCGGTCTTTCCCGAGCCGCCCGAGCGGCCATCCTCGATCCGGTAGCGCTGAAGCCCGCCCGCCTCCCGCGAGGGCGAGGGTCTGCCGGGTGGCGGGCCCTCGCTCCACGGCGCTCCCTGGGAAGGACGCCCGGGGTCAGCTGCAACCGCTGGTGGCCCCGCACCCCTCACAGGCGTAGCAGCTGCCCGACGGACGCATCTTGGTACCGCAGGTCATGCACAACGGCGCGTCGGCGACGAAGCCCTTGTCCTCCATCAGCTCGGCCGTGGAGTGGGCGCTGGTGGGCCTCTCCGCCGTGGCGGGCCTCTCCGACTCGGCCGGGGCCTCCTCCGACCGGGTCTCGCTGGTGGCCGCGGACTGGGCGTAGGACTCCACCTGAGCCGCGACCTGGGCCGGATCGTCACCCGCCACCTGGGCCTCACGCTCGGAGGCCGAGAACACTCCCAGGGCGGCGCGGTCCTCGTAGGGCAGGTAGTCCAGGGCCAGACGACGGAAGATGTAGTCCACCACCGACTGGGCCATGCGGATGTCGGGGTCGTCGGTCATGCCCGCGGGGTCGAACCGCATGTTCGTGAACTTCTCCACGTAGGTCTCCAACGGCACCCCGTACTGTAGGGCGATGGAGATCGCGATGGAGAAGGCGTCCATCACCCCGGCCAGGGTCGATCCCTGCTTGCCGAGCTTCATGAACACCTCGCCCAGACCGTTGTCCGGGTAGGAGCCCGCCGTGATGTACCCCTCGGCACCACCGACGGAGAACGACGTGGTCTCGCTCGGACGCTTCTTGGGCAGGCGACGCCGGACCGGACGGACCACCTCGACGACCCGCTCCTCGGGCTCGGCCTTCTTCTCCGTCTTACCGCTGGAGAGCGGCTGGCCCACCTTGCAGTTGTCACGGTAGACCGCGAGCGCCTTCAGTCCCATCTTCCAGCCCTGGAAGTAGATGTGCTCGAAGTCCTCGACCCCCGCCTCCTCCGGCACGTTCACCGTCTTGGAGATCGCACCGGACAGGAACGGCTGCACGGCGGCCATCATCCGCACGTGCCCCATGGGCTCGATGTAGCGGCGGCCCATCGCGCAGTCGAACACCTCGTAGTGCTCGGGCTTCAGGCCGGGCGCGTCCACGATGTGGCCGTTCTCGGACACGTACGCCACGATCGCCTCGATCTGCTCGTCCTGGTAGCCCAGGGTGCCGAGGGCGCGGGGGATGGCCTGGTTGACGATCTGCATCGAACCGCCGCCCACCAGCTTCTTGAACTTGACCAGCGAGAAGTCGGGCTCGATACCGGTGGTGTCGCAGTCCATCATGAAGCCGATGGTCCCCGTGGGCGCCAACAGACTCGCCTGGGCGTTGCGCCATCCGTTGCGCTCGCCGATCCTCAGGCACTCGGCCCACTCACGGGTGGCCGCGGAGTGGATCGGCTCCTCCAGGGCGCCCACGGTGCGCAGGTCGTCGTTGGCGGCGGCGTGCTTGCGCATGACCCTCTTGTGGGCCTGCTCGTTGCGCGCGTAGCCGGCGTAGGGTCCGACCACCCCGGCCAGCTCGGCGCTGCGCCGGTAGGCGGTCCCCGTCATCAGCGAGGTGATGGCCGCCGCGACGGCGCGCCCACCGTCGGAGTCGTAGGCGTGACCGCTGGCCATCAGCAGGGCGCCCAGGTTGGCGTAGCCGATGCCGAGCTGGCGGTAGGCGCGGGTCGTCTCGCCGATCTTCTCGGTCGGGAAGTCGGCGAAGGTGATGGAGATGTCCATCGCCGTGATCACCAGCTCGGTGAGCCTGGTGAAACGCTCCACGTCGAAGGTGCCGTCCTCGCGCAGGAACTTCAACAGGTTGATCGAGGCCAGGTTGCAGGAGGAGTCGTCCAGCGAGAGGTACTCGCTGCACGGGTTGCTCGCGCTGATGCGTCCGCTCTCGGGGTTGGTGTGCCAGTCCTGGATCGTGCCGTCGTACTGGATCCCGGGATCGGCGCACTCCCACGCGGCCCTGGCCATGCGCCGGAACAGCTCTCCGGCGTCGACGGTGGCCACGACCTCGCCGGTGGTACGGGAGGTCAGGCCGAATTCGGAACCGGTCTCCACCGCACGCATGAACTCGTCGGAGACCCGCACCGAGTTGTTGGCGTTCTGGTACTGGACGCTGAACATGTCCTCGCCGCCCAGGTCCACGTCGAAACCGGCGTCGCGCAGGGCACGGATCTTGTGCTCCTCACGGGCCTTGGTCTCGATGAACTCCTCGATGTCGGGGTGGTCGACGTCCAGGACGACCATCTTGGCCGCCCGGCGGGTCGCGCCGCCGGACTTGATGGTCCCGGCCGAGGCGTCGGCACCGCGCATGAAGGACACGGGGCCCGAGGCGGTGCCGCCGGAGGAGAGCAGTTCCTTGCTGGAGCGGATACGCGACAGGTTCACACCCGCGCCGGATCCGCCCTTGAAGATGATCCCCTCCTCCTTGTACCAGTCCAGGATCGACTCCATGGTGTCGTCCACGGACAGGATGAAGCACGCGCTGACCTGCTGGGCCGACGTGGTGCCGACGTTGAACCACACCGGGGAGTTGAAGCTGAACATCTGGTGTGCGAGGGCGTACTTCAACTCGTGGTCGAAGACCTCGGCGTCCGCCTCGGAGGCGAAGTAGCCGTGCTCGCGCCCGGTCTCGGTGTAGACGCCGACGACCCGGTCGATGAGCTGTTTGAGGCTCCACTCGCGTTCGGGGGTGCCGACGGCGCCGCGGAAGTACTTGCTCGCCACGATCTGCGTGGCGTTCATCGACCAGGAGGTGGGGAACTCCACTCCGCGTTGCTCGAAGTTGACCGTGCCGTCGCGCCAGTTCGTCATGACGACGTCGCGGCGCTCCCACTCCAACTCGTCGTAGGGGTGTACACCGGTCGAGGTGAACACCCGCTTCATCTTCATCCCCTTGCGGCTGTTCTTGCCCTTGCGCCCCGTCGGGCCGCTGGCGGTTTCCGTCATCGCGGAGTCTCCCCCTACCTCGTGTGCACGGACTGCCCACCGTGCGCGGCGTCCTTGTCGTGGGGTGGCCGGATTCGAGCGTGCCTCACCCCGTGTCCGCCTCCCGGCGGCGTCCGGCCCGCGGTCCCTTCCCGACCGCGGGAAGGCACTTCCGGGTGGTGTCGTTACCGGTCGACCTTCTCACCGAGGGGGTCCTCACCCTCGGGCTTGCGGTCCCTGCGCAGACTGGCGATCTCGGCCTCGAAGTCGGCGAGGCTCTCGAAGCCGCGGTAGACGCTGGCGAAGTGCAGGTAGGCGACCTCGTCCAGCTCTCGCATGGGGCCCAGGATCGCCAGGCCGATCTCGTGTGCCGGGATCTCGGCCACGCCGCGACCGCGGATCTCCTCCTCGACCTGCTGCCCGAGTTTGGCGAGCGCGTCCTCCGAGACCGGGCGGCCCTGGCAGGCCCGACGCACCCCGGCGATGATCTTGGCCCTGCTGAAGGGCTCCGTGACCCCGGAGCGTTTGGCGACCATCAACAGGACGGTCTCCTGGGTGGTGAACCTGCGCTCGCACACGGGGCAGGACCTCCTGCGCCGGATGGCGGCTCCGTCGTCGGTGGACCTGCTGTCGATCACCCTGGTGTCCGGATGGCGGCAGAACGGACAGTGCATCCTCGTTCACCTGCTTCTTTCACCGAGCGACAACCCGCAAGCACCACTAAACCACAACCTCTGGGCGGTTTCATCTCTTCAAGCCCCAGATGTTGTGGTCGAATCTAGAGATCGAACCTAGAGGTCCGCGTCGCGCGACGCAACCCGGCACGCGACACGCCCCCGGCGCGACATGCGCCCGGGGAGGACGAGGCGTGATGACTCCGATGCCTTCGGAGGAGGGGGACGGTGCCCTCGGGCCTGTGCGGGGACGCCCGGCACCGCGGTACAGGATAGCGCCGCGGACGAGCGGACCCACGGGCGAGGACGGCCCGCGCCTCCGCACCCCGCGACGCCCACGGAATTTCGGCCGACCCGCCACCCGACGGGGGACCTTCCGCATACCGCCGATCCTCGTCTCACGGACACGTGTTCGCGCATTCGGCGTACAACTCCACGTGAGCACGTGTACACACATAAGAGCAGGTCGGAAATTGGCCGCGAAAAAGCGTCGCGCAATTACGCCGACCTCGAACGCTTGTTTGATATCACCGTGTGCAACGACTAAAGTTGGCGGTGATTTCACACCGGTTCCACCTCCCGTGGACCCCAGGTCGGCGCGGTCGCGAGCCGGTGGTGGTCAGTCACACAAGCAGGCCCTGACCGAACCGAATGCCGAGGAGGCCCGGCCGTGCCGGAGGAGAATCCCGGAACCGAAGACACCGCCACCGTGCTCACCGCAGTGGAGAATGACGGCGGGTCCACGCCCGAAGCCCCCAAACTGACCGCGCGTCAGCAGAGCGTGCTGAACTGCATCCAGCGCTATGTGCGCGAGCGGGGTTTCCCCCCGTCCATAAGGGAGATCGGGGAAGCGGTCGGTCTGTCCAGTCCGTCCAGTGTGGCGCACCAGCTCAAGGTGCTCCAGCGCAAGGGCTACCTGCACCGTGACCAGAACCGGCCCCGCGCCGTGGAACTGCGCACCCCCGGACGCGCCGGCGGACAGGCCCTGAGGCCGGAGGACATCGACCCCTCCCGCGCCGCGGCCGTGCCGCTCGTGGGCCGGATCGCCGCCGGTGGCCCGATCCTGGCCGAGGAGGCGGTGGAGGACGTGCTCTCCCTGCCGCGTCAACTGGTGGGCGAGGGTCGTCTGTTCATGCTCACCGTCGTCGGCGACTCGATGATCGACGCGGCCATCACCGACGGAGACCTCGTCGTGGTCCGCCAACAGCCCGAGGCGGACAACGGCGACATCGTCGCGGCGCTGCTGGACGAGGAGGCGACCGTCAAGGTGTTCCGCCGTGAGGAGGAGGGCGGTGTGTGGTTGTTGCCGCGCAACGAGGCCTACGAACCGATCAACGGCGACCAGGCCACCATCCTGGGCAAGGTCGTGGCCGTGATGCGTCGCGTCTGAGCGTGGCGGACGTCCCGGTCCGTGCCCCTCGGACGGGCCGGGGCGCCCCCCGCGTACGGACACGCGCAGCGGCCGGCGGTCGTCCTGTGGGGCGACTCCCCGTCCGCCCGTCGGGGCGGCGTCGCCGGACGGGGGCGTGGGGAGGGCCTACCGGGCCGCTAGTCTGAGGGGGTGTTCACACCTGCCTCCTCGACCGCTCGCCGGCGCACCGCCGTGGTCGGCGTGCTCGCCGCCGTCCTGTTCTCCACCTCCTGCGCCCCCTCCGAGGACCGCACGGTCGAGGCTCCCGGTGTGGGCGGTCAGGAGCGGGAGGTGACCTTCGAGGGCGGCGGACACGAGGTGTCCGCCGGCTTCCGGTCGCCGGAGAACGCCTCGGGGACAGTCCCGGGTGCGCTCATCATCTCCGGCAGCGGTCCCACCGACCGCGACGGCAACAGCCGTCTGCGCCCGGAGGCCAACACCAACCAGAACCTCTCCCGCGTGCTCGCCGACACCGGGGTCGCCTCCCTGCGGTACGACAAGTACGGCAGTGCCCCGGACTTCGAGCCGCCGGACTCCGACGACCCGGTCGATCCACGGATCTTCGACGAGCAGGTCGTGGCGGCCTACGAGGAGCTCATCGCCCAGCCCGAGGTGGACCCCCGACGGGTACTCGTCGTCGGGCACAGTGAAGGCGCCCTCTACGCGCTGCGCGTCCACGAGCTCATCGGCGAGAACCACCCCTCCCCCGCGCTGGTGCTGGCCGCGCCTCCCGGCACGCGTTACCTGGACCTGGTCGACCGACAGGTGACCGAACAGGTGCGTGTGGCCGAGGCCCAACAGCAGATCGGGGAGGGGGAGGCGGTGAGGCTGCTCTCCGACGTCCGCACCGCGCGGGCCATGATCAGGGCGGGGCGTTCCTTCCAGGACTCCGACGTCCCGCAGGGGGGCGTTCTCGGACTCTATTCGCCCGCGAACACGGACTTCCTGGCCTTCATGGACTCCTTCGACCCCGTGCGGCTCGCCGAGGACCTGCCTCAGGGCACGCCCGTGCTGGTGCTGTGGGGCGAGGACGACGCCCAGGTCTCCCGAGAGGACGTGGACCGGTTGATGACCGGCCTGGACGAGGCCGAGCGCGTCGACATCGCCGACACCGACCACATCTTCCGCTATTACGCGGACCAGCCGGGTGCCGCCGTCCTGGACGCCGAACGTCCCTTCGCCGAGGAGGTCGCCCCCGCGTTGGAGGAGTTCGTGGACGGGCTCTGGTGAGTACCGCTCACTCCGACAACGCCTCCAGCACCGACAGGGCGAACTGTTCGGCTCCGGCGTTGATCCGCTCCTCATCGCCCGAGGTCCTGGCGTCGTACCCGGCCGCCACGGTGTAACAGGCCTCCAGGTACAGGTTGGACACCCGGGTGCCCACGCAGGAGACCGTGTAGGGCTCGCCCTGGGTCCAGGTCACGGCCTCCTCACCGATCCCGTCCAGTTCGCGGGTGTCGTGCTGGGCCGTGGTGGAGCGCAGGTTGTCGGCGGCCGTCGCGATGCCGCCCGGGTCGGGTGCCGCCACGGCCACCAGCGTCGCGACGCCGGGGACCGACTCTCCAGGGCCTCCCGGAGTGGCCCAGCGGCACTGGTGGCCCGAGCCGAAGGGTTCCTGTGGACCGCCGATCGGTTCCTCGACCTCCAACTCGTGGCCGGGGACCAACTCCTCCAGGACCGAGGTCTCGGCGATGTCGCACTCGGGCGCGGAGGCGAAGTCACCCGCCTCGGCGACTTCCCGGTTCACCGCGTATCCGACCGCTCCCGCCGCGAGCACGAGCAGTCCCAGTGCCACGGCGACGACCCCGACGGTGGCGCACCCCCGGCTCTGGGGCTGGACCGACGGCACCACCTCGGGTTCGGGAGGACGTGGCCCCCACGCGCCGGGAGGTCCCTGGGAGGGTGGGGGAAGAGGAGGCCGTACCGGCCAGGAGCCGGTGTGCCACCCGTCCTGGGGGTGCCGTGCCCCCGCCTCGTGCGTCGGGCCCGGCCCCTCGGGCCACCGCCCCTGTGGTGTCGACCGGGCTGACGCCCGGTCCTCATGCTCCGACCACGGGGAGGAACGGTGTCCTCCGGGCTCCTCACGTCCTTGGCCCGGCTGCTGCCACGGACGCCCCGAGCCGGGGTCCCGGTCGTTCACAAGGAGCCTCCGAGCCGCTCGGCGAACTCCACCACCAGGTCCCGCGCCTGGTCGAAGTCGACCGGTTCGGAGTCGGACGTCCCGGCATAGGCCACCCGTACCACCAGGTTGTCGACGGTGAAGGCCAGTTCCGCGGTGCCGGGCGCCTGCCCTCGCCACACTCGACCCCGCCCCGAGGGCAGGTCCACCGATTCGCCCCGCACCGGGACCAGGGCGTCGTAGGCCTCCCCCGCCCGCTGCTCCCCGGAGATCGGTTCCTCTCCGGTGACGTCCGTGAAGCGGACGGACAGGTCCACGCGCAGCACCCCCTGGGAGTCCTCGGCCAGGCCGACGGAGGACCATGAGCACACCGTGTTCTCGCCTCCCGCGAGAGGACCGCGCTCGGAACTCTCCGGTACGGCGTGGGGCACCAGGGAGGCGACGAGTCCGGCCGGGACCACCTCGCACGTGGGGGCGGCGGTATGGACGTCACCGGGGTCGGGAACGTCCGGGTCCTCCTTCGCCAGCAACAACCCGCCGCCGATCGCGACCGCGGACAGCACCACCGTGCCCGCCCCGATCACCGCCACACGTACGAGGGGCCCCACCCGGCCACCGCCTCCCTGTCAACCACCGCGCCGACCCCACGCGGACGGTGGCCGTGGTCCACGGCCACCGTCCGTAGGTCAGCCGACGACGATGTTCACCAGCTTGGGCGCGCGCACGACCACCTTGCGGACCTGCTTGTCCCCGATGAAGTTGCGTGCCTTCTCCGAGGCCAGGGCCAGGCGCTCCAGCTCGGCCGGGTCGATGTCGGGCGACACGGAAAGCTTGTCGCGGACCTTGCTCTGCACCTGGACCACGCAGGTGACCGACTCCTGTACCAACAGCTCGGGGTCGGCCTCGGGCCAGTTGCCGACGGCCACACTGCCCTTGTGTCCCAGCTTCTCCCAGCCCTCCTCGGCCACGTAGGGCGCGAACAGGGACAGGGCGACCGCCGTGAACTCCGCGGCCTCGCGCACCGCCGGGTCCGCGGCGCCCGGACCCGAGTCGATGGCCTTACGGGCGGCCGAGACCAGTTCCATGACACGGGCGATGGCCACGTTGAACCGGCGGGCCTCGACCAGCGTGGTGATCTGGTCGATGGCCCGGTGGGTGGCCCTGCGTAGTTCGGTGTCGCCCTTGGCCGGGTCGACGCCCGGCTCACCGGCCGCACCGGCCTCGCTCATCACCCGGTAGGCGCGGTTGAGGAACTTCTGCGCGGCGACGACGGAGACGTCGGCCCAGTCCACGTCCTCCTCGGGAGGGGAGGCGAACAGCATCGTCAGCCGGACGGCGTCCACGCCGTAGGCGTCGATCTCCTGTCCGAGGTCCACACCGTTGCCCAGGGACTTGGACATCGCCCGACCCTGGTTGATGACCTGCCCCTGGTTGGTCAGACGGCGGAAGGGCTCGGTGAAGGAGACCATGCCCATGTCGTACAGGACCTTGGTGAAGAAGCGCGCGTACATCAGGTGCAGGGTGGCGTGCTCCTTGCCACCGATGTAGTGGTCCACGGGACCCCACTTCTCGACCGCCTCGGTGTCGAAGGGGGCGGTGTCGAGGTCAGGGGAGCAGTAGCGCAGGAAGTACCAGGACGAGTCCACGAAGGTGTCCATGGTGTCGGTGTCGCGCTCGGCGGGACCACCACAGGAGGGGCAGTCGACCTCGACCCAGTCCTTGGCCGCGGCCAGCGGGGAGATCCCCTTGGGGGCCAGTTCCGCGCCCTTGAGCTCGGGCAGGGTGACGGGCAGCTGCTCGTCGGGGACCGGCACCTCCCCGCAGGAGGGGCAGTGGACGATCGGGATGGGCGTGCCCCAGTAGCGCTGGCGGGACAGCAGCCAGTCGCGCAGGCGGTAGTTGACCGTCCTGTCGCCGGTTCCACGCTCGGCCAGCACCTCGATGATGCGTTCGATGGCATCGGCCTTGGACAGTCCGTCCAGCGGGCCGGAGTCGCGCAGGGTGCCCTCTCCCATGGTGGCCACGCCGGTCTCCACGGGGTCGGGTTCGCCCGTCTCGACCACGACGCGGACCGGCAGGTCGAAGGCCAGGGCGAAGTCCAGGTCACGCTGGTCGTGCGCGGGCACGGCCATGATGGCGCCGTGGCCGTAGTCGGCCAGGACGTAGTCGGCGGCCCACACCGGCATGCGTTCGCCGTTGACGGGGTTGATGGCGTGACGGCCCAGGAACACGCCGGTCTTGGGGCGCTCGGTGGCCTGACGCTCGACGTCGGAGAGCTTGGCCACGTCGGCGCGGTAGGCCTCGAAGGCCTCGCGCTGCTCGGGGGTGCACAGCTCCTCGGCCAGTTCGGCGTCGACGGCCACGACGAAGAACGTGGCGCCGTAGAGGGTGTCGGGCCGGGTGGTGAAGACGGTGACGGGCTCCTCACGGCCCTCGATCGTGAAGTGGACGTCCGCGCCGGTGGAACGGCCGATCCAGTTGCGCTGCATGGCCAGGATCTCGTCCGGCCAGCGTCCGCCGTCCAGCTGGTCCATGTCGTCCAGCAGGCGCTGGGCGTAGTCCGTGATCTTGAAGTACCACTGGTTCAGCTTGCGCCGGACGACCTCGGTGCCGCAGCGCTCGCACCTGCCCTGCACGACCTGCTCGTTGGCCAGCACCGTCTGGTCCTGGGGGCACCAGTTGACCTGGCCCTCCTTGCGGTAGGCCAGTCCACGCTCGAAGAAACGCGTGAACAGCCACTGGTTCCACTTGTAGTACTCGGGGTCGCTGGTGTGCAGACGCCGTGACCAGTCCACGCTGATGCCGTAACGACGGAACGAGGCCGCCTGGGTCTCGATGTTGGCGTAGGTCCACTCCGCGGGGTGGGAGTTGTTCCTGATGGCCGCGTTCTCGGCGGGCAGGCCGAAGGAGTCCCAGCCGATGGGGTGCAGGACGTTGTCCCCGCGCTGGAGACGGTAACGGCTGATGACGTCGCCGATGGCGTAGGCCTCGGCGTGGCCCATGTGGAGGTCGCCCGAGGGATAGGCGAACATGTCGACGATGTAGGAGCGCGGGCGGGTGTCCGCGGGGTCCTCGTTCGCCTCGAACGGAAGTTCGGCGGCCCAGCGCGCCTGCCATTTGTCCTGGAGGGCGCGGGCGTCGTAGGTGTCGCCCCGGGTCTGGTCGCCGTCTACCGCTGTCATCACCAATGTCCTTAACCGGTCCTGGGTGTACACGACTCAGGTTAGCGGCTGGCGGGGCCGGACGCGGACGCCTTCCCCAGCCCCGCTCCCCCTCGGTGCCTCCGCCGACCTGGAGAGGTCGGACACGGGGCACGGGAGCGGATCGGGGAATCGCCACCCTCTTCCCTCTCCACACCGACCGGCCGGTTTGTTACCCTTCGGTCAAAGTGGCACAGGACACGCGGTCCGGGTCACACTGGAGTTCCGCCCTGCCCTGTCCGTCTTCGTTCCGTCTGTCTTCGGGAGGCCCCATGTTCAACCTGTCCGTGCTTCTGGAAGACGGTGCCCGGTCGGTCCCCGAGAAGGAGTGTCTGGTCTTCGGAGACCTGCGCCTGAACTACGCGATCACGGACATGATCGCCAACCAGGTCGCGAACCTCCTGGTCTCCCGGGGAGTCAGGCCCGGTGACCGTATCGCGCTGGCCAGTCCGAACGTGCCCTACTTCCCCTTCGTGTACTTCGGCGCCCTCAAGGCGGGCGCGGTGGTCGTACCGTTGAACGTTCTGCTGACCCCCCGTGAGATCGCCTACCACCTGGAGGACTCCGGGGCCAAGGCGCTCTTCGCCTTCACCGGTACTCCCGAACTCCCGCTGGGCGAGCGTGCCTTCGAGGCCTTCGGCCAGGTGGAGGGCTGTGAGTTCTACGTGGACCTGCCCGCCACCCCCGGCGCCACCGAGTCCACGATCGAGGGGGCCGAGACCTTCTGGAAGGCCCTGGAGGGTCAGCCCGGCGAATTCGAGACGGTGCAGGCCGGCGCCGACGACACCGCCGTCATCATCTACACCAGTGGCACCACCGGTAAGCCC
Source organism: Nocardiopsis sp. ATB16-24 (assembly GCF_030271535.1). Taxonomy (GTDB): domain Bacteria; phylum Actinomycetota; class Actinomycetes; order Streptosporangiales; family Streptosporangiaceae; genus Nocardiopsis. The sequence continues at coordinate 431,182 of NZ_JASCXJ010000001.1, forward strand.
AAGGGCGCCGAGCTGAGCCACAGCAACCTGATGATGAACGCCGTCGTCTCCTCCAGTCTGGTCAATCCCCACCCCGAGGGACGCGACATCAGCCTGGTCGTCCTGCCGCTGTTCCACATCTTCGGACAGACGGTCATGCTCAACGCGGTCCTGTACCGGCACGGGACGATGATCCTCATGCCGCGCTTCGACGGGGCCGAGGCGCTCAGGCTCATGGAGAAGGAGAACGTCACCGGCTTCGCGGGCGTGCCGACCATGTACTGGGGTCTGCTGAACGCCGTGCAGACGGCCGAATCGGGCACCTACGACATCGAGAAGATCGCGGGCAACATCGTGGACGCGGTCTCGGGGGGCGCCGCCCTGCCTGGACAGCTGGCCGAGGACTTCACCAAGACCTTCGGAGTGGGTATCAAGGAGGGCTACGGCCTGTCCGAGACCTCGCCGGTGGTCTCCTTCAACAACCCCAAGGTCAAGGCCAAGACCGGCTCGATCGGTCTGCCGGTGTGGGGTGTGGAGATGAAGCTCATCGACGCCGACTGGAACGAGCAGCAGGAGGAGGGCGAGATCGCGGTGCGCGGGCACTGCGTGATGAAGGGTTACCACAACCGCCCCGAGGTCAACGCCGAGGTGATACGGGACGGGTGGTTCCGCACCGGCGACATCGCCCGCCGCGATGAGGAGGGCTTCTACTTCATCATCGACCGCTCCAAGGACATGATCATCCGCGGTGGTTACAACGTCTACCCGCGTGAGGTCGAGGAGGTCCTGATGACCCACGAGGCGGTCAGCCTGGCCGCCGTCGTCGGTGTCCCCCACGACACCCACGGTGAGGAGATCAAGGCGTTCGTGATCCCCAAGGAGGGCGCCGAGGTCACCCCCGAGGAGCTCGTCGACTGGGCCAAGGAGCGTCTGGCCGCCTACAAGTACCCCCGTGAGGTGGAGCTGCGCACCGAGCTGCCGATGACCTCCACCGGCAAGATCCTCAAGCGCGAGCTGCGCGACTGAGTCCGCGACGGGTCCCGATCCTCCTTCCGAGGGGATCGGGACCCGTCTTCGGTGGGGGCGCGGCGAAGGACCCGCCCTCGACGGCGCCCGGAGAAGGCGGCGTCCCGAAGGCGGGTCCCGAAGGCACCGGTCAGCCCTTGACGGCTCCCTGGACGAGTCCGGAGACCAGGAAACGCTGAACGAGGACGAAGAAGACCATCACCGGGATGGTGATGAGCGTGGAGGCGGCCATCACATGTCCCCAGTCGTTGGCGTACTGGCCGAAGAACTGGCGCAGCCCGACCGCCACCGTGTACTTCTCACTCTGGGTCATGAAGGTCAGCGCCAGCACGAACTCATTCCACGCCACGATGAACGAGAAGATGGCGGTGGCCACCAGTCCCGGGGCGACCAGGGGGAACAACACCCTCCAGAACATCTGACTCCATGAGGCACCGTCGATGTAGGCGGCCTCCTCCACCTCCACCGGCACGGCCGCGACGAAGCCGCGCATCATCCACACCGCCAGCGGCAGGGAGAGCGCCACGTAGACCGCGCCCAGACCCAGCACGGTGTTGAGCAGCCTCAGGTCGCGCACCTGGAGGAAGAGCGGGATGACCAACGCCTCCAACGGCACCATCTGCACGATGAGGATCATCACCAGGACGGCCGTGCGCAACCGGAAACGGAATCGGGCCACCGCCACCGCGGCCAGCAGCGACAGCACGCACGCGCCGGCCACGGTGATGCAGGCGACGATGAGCGAATTGCGCATGTACGTGCCGAAGTCGGCCTCGGTCAGTACGTAGACGAAGTTGTCCAGGGACACCCCGGTGGGCAACAGCGACCCCGTGCCCGCGGTGGCCCTGTCGGAGAAGGCGCTGACGAGCATGAAGTAGACGGGAAAGAGGGTGAAGAGCAACAGCACGGCCACTCCGAGCCCCTTGGCCAGGGACCGGACCGTGCGCAGGACCTCTCCCCTGCGGCGGGCGGCGCGGACGCGCTGTTCCCACGAGGTGTCGGCGGCGGGTGTGTCGGTGCGCGTGACCACGGTGTTCCTCCTCAACGGTGCCCGCGGGGCCGGATCCGGTTGCTCCAGGTCCGAAGCGGACCGTTAGAATCCTCCTTTGGCCGGGGGCGGGCCACCTTGGCGCCCCGGCGCTGGAGGAGGAGACATGACTGTGTCTGCGGGGTCGCCGGAGGCGGTGGCGTAGCGCCGTGCACGATTCCTCCGGCCCCTCCCCCACCGAGGTCGTCATCAACTGGATCCCCCATGACGCGCGTTTCCGGGACCACGCGGTCCGACACGCCCTGGACGATCCCAGCGGGCGACTGCTGCACTCCTACGTCGACGACCTCGTCAACGGGAACCATGACGAGGGACGCCCGTTGGGCGAGTACGACCTGCGCACCATGGCCGCGGTGCGCGAGGACCTGCACCGCGACTCCCTGTCCTCGGTGGACTGGCGCCGGGTACGCGACAAGCTGGTCTCGGGCGTCCACTGAGCCCTCTCCCCGCGTCGCCGTGGTCATCGGAGCCCGTCCTCTCGGAACAGCGCGCGCAGATAGAACACGGTGACCACCAGCAACAGCAGCGTCAGCAGGACCGCGATGGCCGAACCGAGACCGTAGTCGTTGTGGCCGAAGGACCGCACGTAGGACCACACACCCAGGTTGAGCATCTGAGAGCCGCCCACGTCTCCGCCGGGCATCAGGTAGATCTGCGCGAAGACCTTGAAGTCCCAGATGGTGGAGAGCACGGTGACGACGGCGAAGACCGGACGCAGAACCGGGAAGGTGACGTGCCAGAAGCGTTTCCAGGCGCCCGCGCCGTCGATGCGCGCCGCCTCGTGCAGTTCCCTGGGCACCGTGAGCAGGCCGGCGAGCACGGTCACGGCCACGAACGGGAAGCCGCCGTGCACCACGTTGAGCGTGACGATGGCGTAGAAGAACAGTCGGTCGGCGAACCAGTTGTACCCGGAAGGGTCCACCAGGCCCATGGAGCCCAGCGCCTGGGCGACGACGCCGCTGTCGACATCGAAGATCCAGAGCCACACGTAGGTGCCGCTGACCGCGGGCATGGCCCAGGCCACCATGATGCAGGAGACCACGAAGATCCTCAGCACGGGGTTCAGCGTGGACAGCAGCAACGCGACCAGCGTGCCCACGACGATGGTGGTCAGCACCGCGACCGCGGCGAAGACCACCGTGTTGAGCATCGCGACCTGCCACAGGTACGGGTCGGTCAACAGGGTGAGGTAGTTGTCCAGGCCGACGAACTCGGACTCGCCCGAGACGAGGTTGCGCAGCCGGTACTCGCGAAAGGACAGCCACACGATCCGGCCGAGCGGGAACAACAACAGCAGCCCGATGACGGTCAGCGCGGGGGTGAGCAGGACCCAGGGAAGGAGCGCCCGGCGTCCTCGCATGCCCAGGAGCGGTGCCCTCCGCGCCCCGGGCCGCCGCGGGGACGGCCCGGACGGGCGCTGGACCTCCTGCTCCGGTCCGCTGCTGGTGCCCAGCCCGACCGGTGTTCGCACGTGTCTACCCTCCGTTGAGGATGCGTTCGATCTCGTCCGCGGCGCTCTCCGTGGCCTCTTCCACCGTGGCCTCGCCGTTGAGGATGTCCTGCTGCATGCCGACCAGGACCTTCTCCGCCTCCACCTGGGTCCAGGCGGGGGTGACCGGCACGCCCCGGCTGGCCTCGCCGAGTTGGACGGCGAAGGGCTCCAGGATGGGGTCGGCGGAGGCGGAGAACTCGTCCACGCCCTCGATCGCCCCCGGGAAGAACCCGGTCTCCTCGGCCCAGCGCATGGAGAACTCGTCACCGGTCAGGTGTTGGACGTACTGCCAGGCCGCCTCCTCGTTCCCGGTGCCCTCGAAGACCGACAGCAACGAGCCGCCCGCGAAGGAGGGCATGTGGCCGCCGTCCTGCCCGGGCAGTGTGAAGGAGTCGATCCTGCCCTCCAGGTCGGGGTTGGCCTCCAGGATCGCCTTGGGGTTGGCGCTGCCGAGGATGGCCATGGCGGCCTCCTCGTCGGCGATGGCCTCCATGACGTCGATCTCGTTCCAGTTGACGGCCCCGGTGGTGGAGGTGCCGTCCTTCAGGGCGAGGTCGGTGAAGAACTCGATTCCGGCACGCCCCTCGTCGGTGTCCATCTGCGAGGTCCAGCCGCCGTCGGAGCCCTGCACCGCGATCTCTCCGCCACCGCCCCAGATCCAGGGCATGATCGAGTACTGGGCGTCCCCCGGTACGGGGAAGGCGATCATGTCCTCCTCCGCCTCGGACAGGGCCAGGGCGGTCTCGCGCAGCTCGTCCCAGTTCCGCGGGACCTCCAGGTCGTGTTCCTCGAACAGGTCGCTGCGGTAGACGATGGAGCGGATGGAGGCGTACCAGGGCACACCGTAGACGCCGTCTTCGATCTGTCCCATCTCCATCAGACCGGGGATGTACCGGTCCGTCTCGATGCCGTATCCGGACAGGTCGTGCAGGGCTCCCGCGTCGGCGAAGCCGGGTGTGAGGGTGTTGCCGAGCTCGACGACGTCGGGCACCGTGCCACCCGCGATGGCGGTGGAGATCTTGTTCTGGGCGTCCTGCCAGGGCACGAACTCGACCTGGACCTCGACACCGGTCTCGTCGGTGAACGCGGCGTTGGCCGCTTCGAAGAAGCCCGTCTCGTCAGGGTTGGTCCCCTGCATGATCCAGACCAGGAGGCTGTCGGTGTCGGAGGCGTCGCCTCCACCGCCTCCTCCGGTTCCGCACGCCGTCGCGGCAAGGACCAGTACCGCCGCCGCGGCGGGAAGCAGAACGTATCCGTGTGTTCGTCTGCGGGCCATCGGCACGCCTCCCGTTCCTTTCGAGGGTCCCCTCAGGGTTGGTAGGAAACCTACGTAAAGAACCACCTGGAGTGAAGTAAACCACTATATTTTGTGTCTGAGCCGTTAGAGAGGCGTTCTGGGAGGGAGTGTCGCGATCGTGGAACGAAGAACGCGTGTCGCCCCTTCCTTCCTGTTCGCCCTGGTCATGGGCGAAGGAACGTCGCCCGTCCGCCCCCGAGTCCGGGGGCGCAGGGGGTTGCGCGGACGCCGCGACCGGGCGCGCGAGAACGGCCCGCCACGCCACGGACGTCGAGGCCCCCTGCCGTCGAGGAGCTCGAAGGGCCGTGGCGGAGGTGGGCGGGGCCTGTGGGGATCACGGTCTATTCGGCCAGTCCGGTCACCTGGCGCAGGGTGGACAGGAGTTCGGCGCGCTTGTACACCGCCAGACCGATGGCGGCGGCGAAGGCCGCGAGCATGTGCACGTAGACCATGGGGTCGCCCCGGGTGAAGCGTTCGGCGGCCTCCTCCTCTCCGACCGTGTGGGCCTCCCACGCGGTGGAGACGGCGAACTCCAGTTCGGGAGGGAGCATCTCGGCCGCCATCCGGGCGACGGCCTCCCGGGAGTCGGCGGGCTTCCACACGACACCGGTCTGTTGGACACGGCGGCTGAGGAAGGCCGCGATGACCTTCAATTCGGAGACGACGGCGTCGGCGTCGTCGAAGGCGCGCGGAAGGACCTCGTCGAGCTCCTTCCTGTCCCGATCGGCGTAGGCGGCGATCAGGTCGATGGCGGTCCGTTTGACGTGCCCGGGCACGTCGGAGTCGGACGTGTGCCCGTTGGCGCTGTCATCGAAGGACTCGGACACGGCGTGCCCCTTCCGGTGGGTGTGCGGCTGGATACATGATGTCGCCCTTCTCGCCGGAGCGCCTGTGGACGAGCCGGGAGCCGCCCCTCGCGAACACGGCGGGTCCGTGCCCGGCGGGCGGGGCGTCGGTCGAGTCGGCGAAGAGCGCGGTCGGCGTGCCCCGGGGCGGTCCCGTACGGGACCGCCCCGGGAAGGGGTGAGGTGGTCAGAACCGCGGGCGCAACGGCATGTGCGCGTCGGTGCCGTCCGGCTTCACTCCGAGGATCTGGTGCAGTTGCACCACGTTCCTCTCGAAGCCGAGCACGCACCCCGCCATGTAGAGCCGCCAGACCCTGGCGGTGCCCTCTCCGACCTCGGCGACGGCCTCGTCCCAGTTGCGTTCCAGGTTGGCGCCCCAGTGGCGCAGGGTGAGCGCGTAGTGCTCGCGCAGGTTCTCCTGGTGGCGGATCTCGAAACCGGCGTCGTTCATCGCGGTCTGGATCTGGCCGGGGCCCTCCAACTCACCGTCGGGGAACACGTACCGGTTGATGACGCCCTTGGGGTTCATGGGCGCCAGGTCGTTGCGCGGCCGGGTGATGCAGTGGTTGAGCAGCCGTCCCCCGGGCACGAGTTTGGCGTTGAGCGAAGCGAAGTAGGAGGGCAGGTTCCTCGCTCCCACGTGCTCGGTCAGTCCGATGGAGCTGATCCGGTCGTAGCTGCCGTCGGGCAGGTCCCGGTAGTCCATGTGGCGGACCTCGGCCAGCTCGGACAGTCCTTCCTGCGCGATCTTCTTCGCCGCCCAGTCGGCCTGTTCCTTGGACAGGGTGACGCCCAGCGCCCGGACACCGTACTCACGGGCGGCGTGCATGACCATGCCGCCCCATCCACAGCCCACGTCGAGCAGGCGCATGCCCGGCTCCAGACCGAGCTTGCGCGACACCAGTGCGTACTTGCGGGACTGCGCGCTCTCCAGTGCGCCGTCGAAGCGCCCCACGCGTTCCAGGGAACCGTCCTCGTCGTCGAAGACCGCGCAGGTGTAGGTCATGGACGGCCCCAGGACCAACTCGTAGAAGGCGTTGGAGACGTCGTAGTGGTGGTGGATGACCTCGGCGTCGCGCTGCTTGGAGTGGCGCCATCCCAGGCCGGCGAGGCGCCCCTTGGTCATTTCCTGCGGAGGCGGGGCGACCCGGTTGACGAACTTGACCCAGCCCACGGAGCGTGCGATCTCGAACAGGTCGCGTCCCGAGACGCCGACCCCTCTGTGGAACACGAAGTCCGCCATGCGTCTGAGGGCGGTGTACATGTCCCCCTCCAGCTCCAGGTGGCCGGAGACGTAGGCACGGGTCAGGCCGACGGCGTCGGGGGACTGGGCCAGGTAGTTGACCGCGACCGGGGTACGCACGTGCAGCGTGATGTCGCTGTCGGGGTCCCCGGAAGCGCTGCCGTCGTAGGCGGTGAACCGGATGGGCGCGTCGGGCCCCACGACGCGTTCGAAGATCTCGGCGAGTCTCATGCTCTGTCCTTCCTCCTACCGTGGGGCGTCCCCGTCCCCGCGGTCACGTCCCAGTGGTGTCATGGCTCATCTGTTGCGTACGCACTTGGCGTACAGGTCGAGTAGCCGTCCTTGGGGGTCGTAGGTCTCCTTGAGCGCGGTGTAGGACGGACCGTTGTAGAACCGCCAGAAGTCCTCCTCCGTGTAGAAGGAGTCCGAGTACAGGGACTTGTGGCCGCCCAGTTCGGCGACCTTCTCCTCGATCAGACGGTTGTGGTGGGCGTGACGCTGACCGGGCTTCATGTCGACCAGACCCCAGAAGCCGAAGTTGACGTAGAGGCGGTCCTCCTCCATCGGGTAGAGCGGCCATACGTGTTCTCCCTCGCCCAGTCCGGGGCGCCGGGGTTCGCGCAGACGCAGAGGGCACATCCAGACGGGTGTCATCCCGATCTGGTCGTGGAAGAAGTCCAGGAACTCCGCGCCGCGTTCGACGCCCACCTCGATGTCCTGGATGAGTGGTTCCTGAGGGCGCCTGCCCCTGTAGTGGTTGAGGAGTCGGGAGAAGTCGGTGCGCCGGTCCCAGGCGACGAGCCTGCGGTAGACGTCGGAACGCTTGAGGGCACGCGGCCACAGGGGCCGGACCAGCGGGTGCTGTGTTCCGAAGGCCCGCGAGCACCAGAACCAGTCGGTGTCCCAACGCCACAGGTAGTCGTCGATGGTGAGGTAGTCGCCCGGGCCCTCGCCCGCGTAGCGCTGGATGGACCGGTAGTAGATGTCCCTGCCGGTGTAATCGCTGGTCCAGGGGGCGTGGTCGGTGAAGCGGGCCAGGGTCAGGTACAACTCGTCCGGGGCGAAGGCGACCCCGTCCACGAAGTCGACCGGCCGTCCGTCGTGCTCGTGATCGGCGCAGACGCGCGCGAGCGTCTCCATGGCCTCCTTCGCGTCGTGGAAGCGCAGGTGGCGCAGGTGCACGTAGGGAGAGACGGGCTCCAGTTCGATGCGCAGGCGCAGGCTGTACCCCAGCGTCCCGTAGGAGTTGGGGAAGCCGTGGAAGAGGTCGCTGAACTCGTTGTCCCGCCTGGCCGTGACGACGTCGCCGGCGCCGGTGAGGATCTCCATCTCCTGGACCGCCTCGTGCGGCAGACCGTTGCGGAAGGAGGAGGACTCGATGCCCATACCGGTCACGGCGCCACCGAGGGTGATGGTGCGCAGCTGCGGAACGACGGTCGGCATGAGCCCGTGCGGAAGGGTGGCGGCGACGAGGTCCTCGTAGGTGGTCATGCCGCCCACGTCGGCGAGACGCTCGACGGGGTCGATGGAGATGACGTCGGTGAACCCCGACACGTCCAGGGCGGGCGCGTCACCGGCCTCGCGGAACCGGAAGAGGTTGGACGTGGGCTTGGCCAGTCGTACCGGTACGTCGGGAGGCAGCGCCCTGTAGTCGCGGCGCAGTCTCTGTACCGCGGCGATGTGCCCGGCGAAGCCCGCCCGCCCTCCGGCGGAGGCATCGGTGACCGTTCCCTGCTGTTGAGCAGCCATCCCAGTTCCCGTCCCTTGACGACGCACACCGTCGATCGGCGCCGAGCCGCGCGGGACCCGCGCGGGCGGACCGATCCACTCAGTTCTACCTATCGGTAATGATGTTGTGCTACCCCATTTGTTCCGTGTCGCCCATGGACTTCCTCTCACCGTGCCCGTACGGAGAAGGCCGTTCCGGCAGGGCTCGTCGGACCCGTGGGCTCCGGCTCATCACAGTGGTACAGCACTGGTCGTAGGATCTGGGTTCGTGCGTATCGCTCTCGTAGACTCCGGTATCGGCATGCTCTCGACCGCGGCCGCCCTGCACGCCGCGCGCCCGGACGCCGACCTGTTCCTGTCCATGGACCCGGACCACATGCCCTGGGGTCCGCGCACCGCGGACGAGGTCATCGCGCGTGCGTTGACCGGAGCGCGCGTCGCCCTCGACGCGGCGGGCGAGCCGGGGCTGGACGCCGTGGTGGTGCCGTGCAACACCGCTTCGGTGCACGGTCTGGCGGAGCTGCGGGCCGAGTTCGAGCCGCGGATCCCGGTGATCGGCACGGTACCCGCGATCAAACCCGCCGCCGCCGCGGGCGGGCCGATCGCTGTGTGGTCCACCGCCGCGACCACGCGCAGCGAGTACCAGCGTCGGCTCATCGAGACCTTCGCTCACGGCGTGGAGGTGACCCCGGTGGCCTGTGCGGGACTGGCCGAGGCGGTGGAGTCGGCCGACCCCCGGCTGATCGAGGACGCGGTGACCTACGCCGCCGAGTCGACCCCCGACGACGTGCGCGGCGTCGTGCTCGGCTGCACCCACTACGACCTGGTGAGCGAGCAGATCACGGCGGCCCTGGGCGAAGGGGTCACACTGTTCACCGCCGCCGGGGCCGTGGCCGCCCAGGCACTGCGCCGCATCGGCGAACCGCCGACCGGGAGCGGGCCGGGCCGGGTCCGGGTACTGGCCAGCGGACGCCCCGCTCCGATGCCCGCCGCCGCGCTGGCCTATCCGGCCGGCCGCGCGCTCATGGGCGGGGTACGCACCCCCACCACGTAGAAGGCGTGCGGTGGACGTTCACGCCTTTCGCCCGGTCCCTTTCGCGGTGCCGCTTCCGGCCCTCCCGTGGCACGTCGCCGACGGGCCCTAAGAGCGCGGTGCCAGGGTCTCCGCCATGGACCTCGTCCGCTCGACGCGCTCCGGTCCGACCCGGACGGCTTCGCCGTCCAGCGCACCGGCGGCCAGGGTCCGCACCAGGGCCCGCACCCCCGCCGTGTCGTTGTCGTGCAGCAGGGTCTCCAGCAGGGACAGCGCCGCGCGCTGATCCCCCGGGCGCTCCCGCACGTACCGCCACTGCGGTTCGGTCGCCGCGTCCGAGAGCATCAGCGTGCGTCCCACCTGGCCGAGGGCGGTCAGCAGCGAAGTGTCGTGCGGTTTCTGTTCCAGGGCGGCGTTGACCTGCTCGGCCTGCTGCTCGGGGTCGACCTCCTCGGTCGGCTGCGACCTCAGAAACTCCAACACCCTCTCCGCCGGGGCCAGGGGTCGGGTGGGCGGCATCCGCTCGATCATGCCGCGCACCTCCCTCAGGTCCCCCATGATCTCCTCCGTCCGCCCCAACTCCCCGATGAGCCGTTCCGCCCTCAGCGCGGAACAGCTCGCCACCCAGCGGGCCCCTCGCCCCGAGGCCAGGCGCGCGGCGGAGAGGGCGAGCTCGGCACCACGGCGGGGCGCGCCCACCCGCTCGAAGTAGCGTGACCAGGTGGTCACCCGCACCCCCAGGCGCCAGTCATTGCGCACGGCCCCCTGACACACCAAGTTCTCCACCGCGTCGACCCAGGCGGGCCGCAGGCTCGGGTGTGCCTCGGCCTCCTCCACCGTGGGGAGCGATGCGATGGCCTCCTCCGGACGGCACTGACCCAGGCGGGCCGACCAGGACAGCAGCCGTGCCCGCTCGAAGCGGATACGGCGGTGCAGGGCGATCCGGCGCGGATCGGCCTCGTCCAGGGCCGACTCCGCCTCCATCCGGTCCAGCGTCTCCAGGGCGTGGACGTGCTTGTCCTGGTGGCGCAAAGACCTGACCAGGGTGAAGACGCCCTCGGAGCCGAGCAGGGCGGGACCGGTGGCGGTGTGCTCATAGCGCCGCAGCTCTCCTTCGGCCCGATCCGGCAGGTCCTCGTCGATGAGGAGGTTCACCCGGGCGAGAACGAGTGCGGGCCATGCGGGGGTGCGCTCCCATCCCGCCAGGTTGGAGGTGGAGAGGAGTTCACGGCGCAGACCGACGGTACCGCGGGCGTCGATGTTGGCGTGGCAGCGCGCCAGGGTCTCCACCAGGGAGACGGGCAGGGGTCCGTGCTCGTGCGGTCCGGGCTCGTCACCGGCCGCGGCCCTGACCTGGTCGAGCGCGCGCCTGCCCTCGGCGAGAGCGCCCACACGCACGGCCAACGGCCAATGGGCGAGGAAGAACAGGGTCGGCGTCCCCAAGACCCCCGGCACCTCGGGTTCGGTCCCGCCCGCCTCCGCGACCAGTCGGCGCGCGGTACGCAGGGCAGAACGCGCCACCGCCTCGACACGCACCGAGTCCCCGGCCTCACAGAGCACCGGAAGACTCCAGACCGCGTCGGCCAACTCCGTCTGCCCCACCGCCCTGAGCCGGCGGGCGACCTCCGCCGCCCATGTCCACATCGGCATGCTTTCTCCCCCTGTCAGTGCCGCATGAGAACAGAACGTAGCAGTGTGGTGACAGGCCTGTCCGGAAAACACGAAAACCTGTATTCCACAGTGCTTACGCACCTGATGGGGGGTGGACCCGGCCCGCTAGACTCGGACCACCGTGGTGCCCCGGTGAGGAACACCACGGCCCCGCCCGACCAGCCGCACTAAGGGGACACAGCGCCGATGGGATGGCGAGACCGTTTCGGACTCCGTAAGGCCAACCGCCAGGGCAAGGCCCGTTTCGACCGGGCAGTAGAGGATTCGGACATCAAGGCGCTGATCGATTTCGCCAAGAGCCGGGTGGGGGTGGAGTTCTTCGTGGAACCGGAGACCTTCGCCACCAGGGCCACCGCCGTCGCGGTCGCCACCGACGGCGAGTGGATCCGCCGTCGGTGCGGATCCCCCGAGGTGATCCGCAAGGTCGCCGGTGACCTGGCGGTCCCCGCCTACGACGTGCAGATCGTCGGTTATCCGCAGCGGATGCGCGACTGGAGCGCCCGTAACAAACGCGGCCTGTCCCTGGATGAGTGAGGCCCGCCCCACACACTGACGTGTCGGGCGGAACCCGCCGTATCGACACGCCGCCGAGATCACGTCCGAAACCCTCTACCGGGTCATTTTGGGCATTGATGACGACTCCTTGCCGCGACTTCCTCGCCGAACGGGTTCCCTAACGGGCTCCATCCGTCGCATACTCGCCTGGGAAGGGGGACTCTGATGAAGCAGGATCTCACGGCCCTGTGCTGCGACTGCGGCACGATTCGCGAGGTGAGCGACTACCAGAGTGTCGGCGAGGCGCAGTCCGCCTATGGGCTGGCCCGCTGCGTCGTCTGGCGCAAGTGCCGTAACTGCGGCTACCGCACCTACCACGCCTATCTGCGCGCGGACGAGGACCGCGACGAACTGGAGGACGCCCTCCGACTGGACGGCGCCCTGGCCGCGGAGGCCCTCGACGAGGAGGTCGAGCAACTGCGGCTGTGCGGGGTCGAGATCGGCCACGCCCCGGTCCCCGCCATCTGGGACGGGCAGTCCGTCGGCATGGTGACCCAGCGGCTGACCGACTACACCTACTCGATCGTGTTGGACCCCGAGGCCTCCGTGGTCTCCCGGCTCAAGCTCATCGACATGATGTGGAACGAACTGCTGGTCGGCGACCATGACGATCGCTGGTTCATCCAAGAGGCCGAGGACGACGAATCCCCCGCTTACGCGATCCGGCTGTTCGGTTACCGGACCCGGGGCTGACGACGACCCGACCCCTCCCCTCTCAGGGCCGACCGGCGGCGGATTCGGACGTCGTCCGGCCGGACAGACGGCGCAGCGCCGACCTGGCCACCGTCGGATCGGTGGTCCCCCAGTAGGGCGGTAGGGAGGCCCGTAGGAAACCTCCGTAGCGGGCGGTGGCCAAACGCGGGTCCAGAACGGCGATGACCCCTCGGTCGTCGCCGGAGCGCAACAGGCGCCCGGTGCCCTGGGCCAGCAGCAGTGCGGCGTGGGTGGCGGCCACGGACAGGAAGCCGTTGCCACCGTGCGCGGCCACCGCGCGTTGCCGGGCCGAGGCCAGCGGGTCGTCGGGGCGGGGGAAGGGGATGCGGTCCACGATCACCAGGGAGAGCGAGGGGCCGGGCACGTCCACGCCCTGCCACAGCGACAGGGTGCCGAACAGACAGGAACGCTCGTCCTCGGCGAACCGACGGACCAGGTGGCCGGTGGAGTCCTCCCCCTGACACAGGATCGTGTGGTCGAGTCGCTCACGGAGTTCCTCCGTGGCCTGTTGCGCGGCTCGCATGGAGGAGAACAGACTCAGGGTGCGGCCGTCGGCGGCCTCGATGAGTTTGCCGATCTCGTCCAGATAGGCGGGGGCGAGTCCGTCGCGTCCCGGCGGCGGCAGGTGGGTCGCCACGTAGAGGATGCCCCTGCGCGCGTGATCGAAGGGCGAACCGACGTCCAACGCCCGCCAACGGGGCTCCCCGGCCGCGCGGTGGGGCCCTTCCTCGTCGTCGTCCCCTCCGACCGCCCCGTCCCGTCGGCCCCCCGGTTCCGGGGTCTTTCGGGGTTCGACGGCGTCTCCGCCACCGTCGGCCTCCGCCGCGCCCGCCGCCCGACCCTCGACGGCCTCCTCGGTGACCTCACGACCCAGGCCCCACTGCCGGGCCAGGGCGGTGAAGGAACCGCCCAGGGTCAGTGTGGCGGAGGTCAGGACCACCGTACGGTCGCCGAAGAGCCTCTCCCTCAAAAGACCGCCGACACCGAGCGGGGCGACGTTGAGCGTGGGTTGACGGCCGGGCGTCCTGGTCAGCCACACCACCTCGGTCCGGTCGCGGAGCGCCGGTTCGAAGGACTCCAGGATCCGTACCGCGGTGTCGTGCACCTCGCCGAGGGAGGCCAGGGCCAGACGGCGGTCACTCGCGCCCTCGGGGTCCAGTTCCCCCGGTGAGGGGCCGATGGCGGTGACACAGGCCGAGGCGGCGTCGCGGACGGCGGCGACCGCGTTGGCCAAGGCGTCGTCGATGTGGTCCATACGCCCCTCCGGCGTCTCGCCGAACATCAGGGCGAGGCCGTCGGCGCACTCGGTCAGGCGTTCGCCGACACCGGGCTCGACCAGGCGGGCGGCGCGTTTGGCCGCGGTGTTGACGACGCGCTCGTTCAGCCCTCCGGTGGCCACCGACGTGGCGCGGTCCACGAGCTCGTGCGCCTCGTCGATCATGATCGTGTCGTGCTCGGGCAGGATGTGGTGGCCCTGCGACATGTCGATGGCGAGCATGGCGTGGTTGGTGACCACCACGTCCACCGCCTGGGCGGCCTCGCGCGCGAATTCGGCGAAGCACTCCTGCCCGAAGGGGCAGACGCGGGCGCCCACGCACTCGTTGGCGGTGACCGACACCTGTCGCCAGGCCAGGTCGCTGACACCGGGCACGACCTCGTCGCGGTCGCCGGTGACGGTCTCCTCGGCCCACTCGTGCAGGCGGGCCACCTGGCGGCCCAGCGAGGAGAGTTGGCGGGGGTCGAACAGCTCGGCGTCCTCGGCGTCCTCCGAAGCGGTCTGGAGCCGGTGACGGCACAGGTAGTTGCGGCGCCCCTTGAGCACGGCGAAGGTGGGTTCGCGCGGCAGCAGGGAGGCCAGGGCCTTGGCCAGGCGCGGCAGGTCCCGGTCGATGAGCTGGTTCTGGAGGGCGATGGTGGCGGTGGAGACCACCACGGTGGTCTCCTCGGCCATGGCGTGTCTGATCGCGGGCACCAGGTAGGCCAGGGACTTGCCGGTGCCGGTGCCGGCCTGGACCACCAGGTGTTCGCGCTCCTCGACGGCGCGGGCCACGGCCTCGGCCATGGTCGACTGGCCCTCGCGACGACTACCGCCCAGGGCCGCCACCGCAGCGTCGAGCATGACGGGGATATCAGGGAGATCTGCCACGGGTCGACAGTACCGGCCTCCGGCGACGAGCGGAGGGTCGTCCACAGGGTGGGCCGGCCGGTATCGCCCGGCCGACCCGTCCCGAAGCGCTCAGCGCAGGGTGGCGATCACCTCGTCGAGGGAGTCCATCGACTGCCCGAGCCCCTCCTCCATACCCGACTCGACCATGCCGTCGCGATCCTCCACGCTCTGGAACACGGTCACCGACGTGTAGAGGGTGCGCCCGTCCCTCTCCTCCAGGCTGTGGGTCTCCAGGCACACGTGTCCGGGCATCCCCTCGTACTCGAAGGTCTGCACGAAGCGTTCGGGGGCGACGAGGTCGTGGACCACGCCGTGGAAGGCGTAGGTCTGGCCGTCGGGCATACGCTCGACGAACCTCCACGAGCCTCCCCTGCGAAGCTCGGCCCGATCGATGACGGTCTCGCTCTCCTTGAGCCCCCACCACTTGCTGAGGTGCTCGGGGCTCGTCATGGCCTTGAACACCACGTCGCGGGGCGCGTCGAAGCTGCGCGTGACGACGACGTCGTGCTGTCCGGGCTCAACGATCACTGTGAGGTCGCTCATGGTCGTTCCTCCTTGGACGTTGGATCCTGCGGATCTCCTCGTCGAGGCGGCCGAGACGGTCCTCCCACTGCTCGCGGTACCGCCCGATCCACACCGACGCCTCCTCCAGGGGAGCGGTCTCCAGTCGGCAGGGACGCCACTGCGCGTCCCGACCCCGACTGATCAACCCCGCCCTCTCCAGCACCTTCAGGTGCCGGGAGACCGCCTGGAGACTGATGGGGAACGGCTCCGCCAGTTCGTTCACGGTCGCCTCGCCCTCGGCGAGCCTCGCCAGCAGCGCCCGACGTGTCGGGTCGGCCAACGCCGCGAATATGAGGCTCAACGGGTCGTTCGCCATCTGTGTATTCAACTTCCTTGTTAATCAACCTACATGTTGATTATGAGGCACATCACATCCAGGGTCAAGGGGTGGGAGGAGGTCCCGTGGGCCCGAGGAGGCTCAGACACGTCCGCTCCGGGCGAAGCCCGCGTCGGGGCGGAGTCCGCCCCCGAGGAATAGAAGAAGCGACCCCGCGTAGGCGGGATCGCTTCGAAGTCGAGTGGAGCTATGGGGATTCGAACCCCAGACCTCCTCCATGCCATGGAGGCGCGCTACCAACTGCGCCATAGCCCCGTGCGCCGTGCGGCGACGGTTCGAGTTTATAGGACGCGCAGGGGTGGGACGACCATCCGGCCCGCGCCGATCCCCTCGGTGCCCGACGAGTCCCCCACGAGGGCGTCTCTTTCCACCCCATGGCCCCTCTCATGTTCGACCAGCCCCCAACGGGACATAGGGAACGGTATGAGCGACAGATCACATCATGACCCCGTCGGGACCCTGGTCCGCTGGGAAGACCACGGCGCGGTGTGGCGGGTGGTGGAGCGGACCCCGTCACAGGTGACGGTGGCCCTGTACAGGTGTGACGGAGGCGAGGAGGTGGAACGTCTGGTCTCGGGGGACCCGGAGCTCCTCGCCTTCGTGGACGGGCGTAACGCTCCCCCGCCGCAGGCGCGCTGACCGCCCGTTCCCTCCGGGCCCCGATCGACGAGGGGGTGTCCGCCGGCACGCCGTCGCCCGTGGCCGGGAAGCGCGACCTCGACCCCGGAGAACCTCGAAGGACGTCGGGGGTCCTCCCGAGGAAAAGAAGAAGCGACCCCGCATGGGCGGGATCGCCTCGAAGTCGAGTGGAGCTATGGGGATTCGAACCCCAGACCTCCTCCATGCCATGGAGGCGCGCTACCAACTGCGCCATAGCCCCTGGTGTGCCGGGCGGTTCCCCCGCTCGGCGATGCCCTCACTGTACCGGAGATCGGGAGCTGGTCGCGACGTGGGGCCGGCGGGTGAACGTGCGGTGGACGGCTCCGGGGCCGCATACCCTGGAGTCGTGGCCGAATCAAAGCTTGAAATCCAGATGCTCCACGACCGCCTGCTGGTGAAGACGGTCCCTGACACGAGCGAGCGGCGAAGCAGCGCCGGTCTGGTCATCCCGGACACGGTCAAGTTGGCGACCAGGCTCGCGTGGGGCGAGGTCGTCGGTGCCGGGACCAACGCCCGCCACGTCAAGACGGGAGACCGCGTGCTCTTCGACCCCGAGGAACAGGGCGAGGTCGAGGTCAACGGCGAGCGTTACGTGATCCTGCGCGAGCGCGACGTCCACGCCGTCGCCAACGAGTCCCCGGAACGGGGTACGGGCCTGTACCTCTAGGGGCGGACTGCGGTCCTCGGGCCCGCCTCGCCGAACACCGGCCGTATCCTCCCCGAGAACGCGCCGGCCCTTCCGGGTCAGGCGCGTTCGTCGTGTCCCGCGAGGCCGGACACGGCCTTGACCAGCGAGCGTACGCACAGGTTGAGCGCCTCGTAGACGGATGTGCGTCCGACGCCCACGTAGGTCCACGCCGCGTAGAGACCGGCCCACAGGAGCTGTTGCGCCCAGACGGGTGTGACCTCGGGATCGATGCTTCCGTCGGCCCGGCCGCGTTCGACGAAGTAACGCTGGAGGGTGCTGCGCGCCATCCTCACGGTCAAGGTCAGCCGCACGGAGGAGAGGCCGGGCGATCGGATCATCGAGGAGGCCCGAGAGTCGGCGCGGCACGGTGCGCGCTCGGTGCGGCGCGAGGCCGTCGCCTGGACCATCGCCTTCTCCGGCGGCCAACGTCGATGGAACGGGACGACCTGTACCGGGACCCGGTCGCCGCGCCGCACATCTCCGGCACCGGGGCACGTGACGCCGGTCACCTGGGCGCACGGTAGCATCCGGCCAGGGCCGGTCGGCGCGAACGGCTCGACGGCCACGGGAACCTCCCCGGGACCCCGCGGCCCGACCCTTCGTTCCGTGCGCCGTTCCCCCGCGGCGCCCGTATCCGGTGCCCCGGCGCCTGTGAGGACCCATGACGAACCACGCCCAGTACCAGGACGGTGTCTACGCCGACGCGACCAACGGCCGTCTTCCCCACCTGCCCTACCACCACGAGGAGTTGCGTGCTCTGGCCGAGAAGGTCTTGGAGCCGGGACCGTTCGGCTATGTGGAGGGCGGCGCGGGACGTGAGCGGACCGCACGGGCCAACGAGGAGGCCTTCGCCCGCCACGCCCTGCGTCCCCGCACCCTGCGCCCCGGTTCGGAGGGGTCCGGGGCCCTGGGGGTCACCCTGTTCGGGGAGGAGTACGCCACCCCCCTGTTGACGGCGCCGATCGGGGTCCTGGAGCAGGTGCACGAGGAGGCGGAACTGGCGGTGGCCAGGGGTGTCAACGCGGTGGGGGTCCCGATGGTGCTGTCCACGGCCGCGTCCACCCCGATGGAGAAGGTCGCCGAGGCGGTCGACTCGTGGTGGTACCAGCTGTACTGGCCCGGCGATGACGCCCTGGCCGAGTCGTTCGTGCGCAGGGCGACGGCGGCCGGAGCCAAGGCCATCGTGGTGACCTCCGACACCAAGCGGTTGGGCTGGCGCCCACGCGACCTGGCCTTGGGGCACCTGCCGTTCCTGCGCAGTCAGGGCACGGCGAACTACTTCAGCGACCCCGAGTTCCGTTCGCGGTTGAAGGCCGACCCCGAACCGGGCGGGGTCTTCACCGAGGCGGTGTTCCACTTCCTGGGCGCGTTCTCCAACAAGGCGTTGAGCACGGACAACATCGCCCGCATTCGTCGTTGGACGGACCTTCCGGTACTGGTCAAGGGTGTGGTGCGCGGAGACGAGGCGGCCGACCTGGTGGCCGCAGGCGTGGACGGCGTCGTGGTCAGCAACCACGGCGGGCGACAGATCGACAACGCCGTGGCGGCTCTGGACGCTCTGCCCGAGGTGGTGGACGCGGTCGGCGACCGGGCCACGGTGCTGTTCGACTCGGGGATCCGCTCGGGGGCGGACGTGGCCGTGGCCATGGCGCTGGGCGCCCGTGCGGTGCTGCTGGGACGCCCATGGGTGTACGGGCTGGCCGTGGACGGCGCGGCGGGGGTGGAGCACGTGTTGCGTGCGACTCTGGCGGAGTTGCAGATCACCGCCGAACTGATGGGCAAGGACGTCGCCGACCTGGATCGGAGCGACGTGACCCGCCGCTGAGACGGTCGGCCGGGTGTGTCGTGTCCGGCCGAGGGAAGCGACACACCCCAGGAGCCGTCGGACCGCCCGACACCGCACGGGGACGTTCGACCCGCCTCAGAGCACGGAGCCCAGGGCGCGGATCAGGTGGTTCCTCTGCCCGTCCAGGCGGACCGCGGTGCTCACCCGGTTGAGTACACGGGAGCCGTGGACCACCCGGCGGGTGGGCCGGCGACGGCGACCGTCGTAGTGGGCCAGGGCTCTGTGGACGGTGCGTTCGGCGCCCAGGGCAGTGGCGAGGACGGACGCGTCGATCAGCGACTCACAGGCGCCTCGCCCCAGGTTGGGCGCCATGGCGTGGGCGGCGTCGCCGATGAGCGCCCTACGGCCCCGAACGTAACTCGCCAGTGCGGGCAGGTCGTACAGTTCGCGCCGGTCCACCCCGGCTCCGGGCAGGGCGTCCAGGACGAAGGCCACCATCGGATGCCAGTCTCCGTACAGCTCGCGCAACAGACTCACCTCGTCCTGCCCCCGTCGGTCGGCGAGGAGTGTCGTCCGCAGGCAGGCGAACCAGTAGGTGGTGTGCGCGTCCAAGGGGGTGACCCCGAAAATCCTGCCCCTTCCCCAGGTCTCGGTGGCCGCCTCCACCCGCCCCGGCACCGCGCCCCGGTAGGCGACCGTACCGAGCGGCCGGGGGTCGGCCGCCTCGGGAAAGGTGGTGCGACGGACGAGGCTGTGGATGCCATCGGCGCCCACCACCACGTCGAAACCCTCGGTGTCGGCGTCGAACCCGACGACGGGTGTGTTCCAGCGGACGACGCCCTCGGGGAGCCCTTCGACGAGGACGGCGAGCAGGGACGAGCGGGAGATGAGGCGGGCGTCCGTCCGTCGTGGGTCGACCATGGCCAGAGCGCGTCCGGAGGGGTCGGCGATCACGGCCCGACGGGGGCGCTCGGCCCGTTCACGGACCCGTGCTCCAAGGCCGAGCCGGTCGAGCGCGACCATGCTCCCGCGCCACAGCCCCAGGGCCCCGCCGATGTCGGGCGGTGAGCCCCGGCGTTCGCGGACCTCCACCTCCCACCCCTCACGCAGGAGCCCGTGGGCCACCGCGAGTCCGGCGATACCCGCTCCGACGACCAGTGCCTTCCCGCGCATGACCCACATCCATGATCGTGCTCCCCCGTCACCACGAACATAGTGAACCGGCGGCCACGAACAAGCTCGGCCCCTCGACGCCGTGCCCGGCTTCGTCGCCACCGTGCTCACGACCGACCGTGTTCTCACCGGGCCGTGTGAGGGGACGCTCCCTGTGGTCCGTTCCCTTCCGTACCGAGAGCGCGGGCGAAAGGAGTGAGCGGGTCCCGGAGGGAGGTTCCCCCGGGACCCGTGCAGGTCGGGCGCCCACGCCCTCACCGACCTCAGCCCTTGACGGCACCTGAGGTCAGGCCCGCCACGATCCTGCGTTGCAGGATCAGGGCGAAGAGGATCAGGGGGACGGAGACCAGCACCGAGGCGGCCATGACCTGTCCGATCGGGTTCTCGTAGCCGACTCGTTGGAAGGTGCCCACGAAGACCGGAACGGTCTGCACGTTCAGGTCGTTGGGGGCGAAGGAGAAGGCCAGGAGGAACTCGTTGGTGGCGTACACGAAGGTCAGGATGGCCGCCGCGCCCACGCCCGGCGCCGCCAACGGCGCGACCACGCGCAGGAAGGCCTGGAAGGGCGTGGCCCCGTCCACCTTCGCCGACTCCTCGACCTCCTTGGGGATTCCCGCGAAGAACGTGGCGAGGATGAAGATGGCCAGCGGCAGGGTCAGCGCCACGTAGGGGATGATCATGCCGGCGTAGGAGTTGAGCAGACTGATCCCGGTCCAGTCGTGGAGCTGTAGGTACATCTGGTACAGCGGGTTGACCAGCGCCACCGGCGGGAACAGTGTCGCGACCAGCGTGGCGGCCAGGATCACGAACTTGCCCGCCAACGGCAGCCGCGCCAACGCATAACCCGCCAGCGAGGCCACCGGGATGCAGATCAGTGTGGTCACCGAGGCCACGATCAGGGAGTTGCGGAGCGCGAACTGGAATCCCTGGTCGAAAACCTCGCGGTAGTTGCTGAAGTCGAACGGTCCCTGGAAGATGTTCGGCTCGGTGATGGCCGCCGAGCCCGACCGCAGACTGGTCATCGCCATCCACAGGAACGGGAACAGGCACCACAACAGCACCACGGCCAGTCCGAGGAGTTTGAGCGCGTTCCCCACCGCGGGATGCATCCGACGACGTGGTTTGTGGACCGCCCCACTGGGCCTCACCGTTTCGGCCGCCATCACTTCTCCTTCCCCGCCACGTCACCGACCATGTGACGGCCCAGACGACTGATGAAGGCCAGACCGACGATCATGACGATGACGAACGTGACCGTGGACAGCGCGTTGGCGTATCCCAGATCCGGGTCCCGGATCAGGTAGCGCTGCGCGTAGACCGAGAGCGTGGCCAGCGAGTTCGAGTAACCGGTGAAGATGTACGCGAAGTCGAACATGCGAAGGGCGTCCACCGTGCGGAACAGCAGGGCCACGACGATGGCCGGGCGCAGCAGTGGCAGGGTGATGGTCCAGAACCGCTGGAGCGCGCCCGCTCCGTCCACCTTGGCGGCCTCGTAGTAGTCCCTGGGAATGGTCTGTAGGCCCGCGAGCAGGAGCAGGGCCACGAACGGAGCGGTCTTCCACACGTCCGCGCTGATGACGCCGACCATCGACCAGGTCGGGTCCCGCAGCCAGTTGATGTCCGTGCCCAGGACGGAGTTCACGAAGCCCGGGTTACGGTCGAACATGTACCGCCACACCTGCGCGGCCACGGCGGTCGGAATGACCCATGGGATCAGGATGACCGCACGGGTCACGCCGCGTCCGACGAACGCCTGGTGCATGATCAGCGCGAACACCATGCCGATGACGAACTCCAGCGACACCGACGCCACCGTGAACACCAGGGTGTTCCAGACCGCGTTGAAGAAGCCGGAGTCGCTCAGGACCCGGAGGTAGTTGTCGAGTCCGGTGAACTCCTGGTGGAATCCCCGGATGTCGTAGAGGCTCCTCCCGATCGCGTAGAACACCGGGAAGAGCGCGATCACGGCCATGAAGGCGAATGATGGGGCGAGAAAGATCCGCCCCATCGCACGCTCGCCCAGGCCCTGCCTCACACGGACTTTCTGGGTCTTCGCCATGGGCTTCTACTCTTGGGTGAGGGCGTTGTCGGCCGCCTTGTTCACCGCGTCCAGGGCCGGACCGGCCTCCTCCTGTCCACGGAAGGCCGGGTGCAGGTTGTCCTGGATGGCCAGGGACAGCGAGTTGTATCCGGGCACCGGCGGGCGGGCGTGCGCCTCGGTGAGGATCTCCCCCAGCATCTCGAAGTCGGGGTCGTCGACCTCGTCGTAGATGCTGAGCATGGTGGGCGGCAGGCTGTGTTCGGCCAGGATGCCCTGGGCCTCGGGGTCGGTGGCGGCCCACAGAACGAACTCGCGAGCCAGCTCCTTGTTGCCGCTCAGGCTGCTGACGGCGTTGTTGAGTCCGCCCAAGGCACTGGTGGTGCCCTCACCTGTGAAGGTGGGCAGGGGCGCGACGGCGAAGTTGCCGGCCACCGCGCTCTCCTCGCCTTCCTCGCCCTCCAGGAGCGGGATGGCGTAGGGCCAGTTGCGCATGTAGACGGCCTCGCCCGCCTGGAACAGGGCGCGAGCGTCGTCCTCGACCATGGAGTCGAAACCGTCGGCGTAAAAGCCGCTCTCGTAGGCCTCCGTCATGAAGTCCAGGGCGGTCGTGGCGGCGTCGCCCTCCAGGAAGGTGCTCTGCTCCTGGGCCTGGTCGAACAGCTCACCGTCCGCGGACCAGAACATCTCCAGGTAGTTGACGACGAAGCCCTCGTACTGGTCGCCCTGTCCGACGTAGGCGGAGATGCCCTCCTCCTCGGCGGCCTCCATCCCGGTCTCGTAGAGTTCCTCCCAGGTCGTGGGCGGCTCGTCGATGAGGTCGGTGCGGTAGTACAGGAAGGCTCCGTTGGAGGAGTAGGGCAGCGCGTACAGCTCCTGTTGCCACTGGGCGCTGTCGATGGCCCCCTCCAGGCTGACGCCCTCGACCTCCCCGCGCAGGTCCTCCAGGGGCTCGATGTAGCCGTAGTCGGCGAACTCGCCTGTCCAGATCACGTCGAGGCCGAGGACGTCGAACTCACCGGCCTGGTTCTGCAAGTCCTGGAACATGGCCTGACGCTGCTCGTCGGCGGTGGGCGCCAGGAAGAAGACCTCGACCTGCTGGTCCGGGTTGTTCTCGTTCCACAGGCGGGCGACGTCCTCGTGGATCGCCCGGTCCGCCCCGGTGACCGCCCATACGAACTGAGGGTCCTCGGCGAGCCCGGCGCTCTCACCACCGTCGGTCTGACCCTCCTCTCCTGGAGGTTCGCCGCACGCGGTGGCCAGTGTGAGGCTCAAGGCCGTCAGCCCCGCGGCGCAGGCGCGCAACGCGTATCTCTTCTGGCGTGGAAGCACTGGCATGACTCTCTCCTTCCGCACCGGACGGGTGCCCTGGCGCTCGGGGTCGGGTATGTCCTGGGCCTTCCTGGAGCCGTGCGAAAACGATGCCACCGCTCCTGTGACCTGGTCAACAAGGAACATGCCCGATCTCGCGAGTCGCACGCATGAGAAGGAGGCTCCGTGCTTTTCACGAGTGAAAACGTTGCCACAACACGGTTCTCCTCCTACCGTGGTAGGTATGTCCAGTCAACCCGCGAGTATGCGGGACGTCGCCGACCGTGCGGGGGTCTCCCTCTCCACGGTCTCCCGGGTGCTGCGCGGCGCTCCCGGCGTGGCCCCCCAGGTCCGCCGGCGTGTACAGCGCGCCGCGGACGAGCTCTCCTACGTGGTCTCGCGCAACGCCTCGGGGCTGGTCACCGGTCGCACGGGGCGGGTCGCGGTCATCGTGCCCTTCCTCCAGGAGTGGTACTTCGGCGTGGCCCTGGCGGGGATCAGCGACGCTCTGCGCGAGGCCGACCTGGACATGCTCGTGTACCAGGTCGGCGAGATCCGTGCCCGAGAGGGATGGACACGGGCCCTTCCGCTCCGACGCAACACCGACGCCGTGATCACCGTCTCCATGGACCTGTCGGAGGAGGAGTGCCGACGTCTGGACGACGTGGGGGTCCCCCTGGTACTGGTCGGCCAGTGCGAGCGGGAGCGGACCAGTGTGTACATCGACAACCGGGCGGGCGCGGCCGGCGCCACCCGGCACCTGCTCAACCTGGGGCACACACGGGTGGCCTACATCGGCTCCCGGAACGGCTCGTGGTCCAGCGGCAGCTCACGACACCGCCTGGAGGGATATGAGTCCACGATGGCCCGGGCGGGACTGTCGCCGTGGAGCGTGATCAGGGCACCGGGGATCGAGGGCGGTGAGTTGGCCATGGGCGAACTCCTGTCGGACCACGACCCGCCCACCGCCGTGCTCGCCGAGTTCGACACCATCGCGCTGGGCGCGCACCGTACGTTGCGACGCTCGGGCGTGCGGGTGCCCACCTCCCTCTCCCTCATGGGCTTCGACAACCACGAGGCGGCGGCGGTGCTGGACCTGACCACCGTCGACCAGGCGCCCTACGACACCGGACTCACCGCCGGTCGTCTGACCGTGGGCGTCCTCAACGGGACCACGGAACGCGGCACCCAGGTGGAGATGCCCACCCAGATCATCCTGAGGCACTCCACCGCCGCGCCCAGGGGCACACGGGGCCTGTCCTCGTAGGACCCCGGGGAACGGCGACCGGGCTGGGGGGACAGAGGAACCCGATGTGGACAACGAATCATGGGATCATCCGACTCACCCAAGGGGGAAGACATCGTGCGGCAGTGGTGGCGTGACTCCGTCCTGTACCAGATCTATCCACGTAGCTTCGCCGACGCGAACGGAGACGGTGTCGGCGACATCGCGGGGATCACCTCGCGGTTGGACCATCTGGCCGGGCTGGGCGTGGACGGGATCTGGCTCTCGCCGTTCTACCCCTCCCCTTGGGCGGACGGCGGGTACGACGTCGCCGACTTCCGGGACGTGGACCCTCGACTGGGAACGCTGTCGGACTTCGACGCGATGGTGGAGGCCGCGCACGCGCGGGGCCTGCGCGTGATGATCGACATCGTCCCCAACCACACCTCCGAGGAACACCCGTGGTTCGAGGCGGCGCTGGCCGCCGGGCCGGGATCTCCCGAGCGGGACCTGTACGTGTTCCGGGACGGCAAGGGGGAGAACGGGGAGCTGCCGCCCACCAACTGGCGCTCGACCTTCGGCGGTCCGGCGTGGAGTCGGGCCGCGGACGGGCAGTGGTACCTGCATCTGTTCGCCCCCGAGCAGCCCGACCTGAACTGGAACGACGAGCGCGTGCGCGAGGAGTTCCGCGACATCCTGCGCTTCTGGAGCCGGCGCGGGGTGGACGGCTTCCGGATCGACGTGGCCTACGCGCTGGTCAAGGACATGCGCGAACCGCTGCGGGACCTGGTACTGGTCGAGGGCGGCCGTTTCGAGGACATCGCGGCCAACCCGGACCACCCCCTCCTGGACCGGCCCGAGGTGCACGAGGTGTACCGCGACTGGAGGCGGGTCCTGTCCGAGTTCGACCCGCCCAGGGTCACGGTGGGCGAGGTGTGGATGCCGGCGGAACGCCGGGTGCTGTACACGCGGTCCGACGAGCTGGACCAGACCTTCAACTTCGACTTCCTCATGACCCGGTGGGACGCCGACGCCTATCGCGCCGTGATCGAGTCCTCGATCGCCGACGCCACACAGGTGGGGACGGTGCCGACGTGGGTGATCGGCAACCATGACGTGGTGCGTCCGGTGTCGGTCCTCGGGCTGCCCCAGGGAACCGACCAGCGTGCGTGGCTGCTCGGTGACGGTCTGGCCCCGAGGACGGACCTGGAACTGGGCGGGCGTCGGGCACGGGCGTTGGCGCTGCTGGAACTGGCGCTCCCGGGTTCGGCCTACGTGTACCAGGGCGAGGAACTGGGGCTGCCGGAGGTGGCCGACCTGCCCACCGAGGCGCTGGAGGACCCTCGCTGGGTGCGCAGCGGTCACACCGACAAGGGACGGGACGGATGCCGTGTGCCGCTGCCCTGGACGGTCGCGGGGGACTCGTACGGCTTCGGCTCCGACGGAGGCGCCGAGCCGTGGCTGCCGCAACCCGAGGGGTGGGGCCGCTGGTCGGTGGAGGCGCAGGAACGTGATCCCGACTCGACCCTCGAACTGTACCGAAGGGCCCTGACCGAGCGCCGACGCTTCTCCTCGGACGAGGTGCTCACCTGGGACGACACCCTGAACCGGGGGCCGCTGTTGGCCTTCTGGCGAGGATCGGACGTGCTGGTACTGGTCAACCTCGGGGAGGAGGCGGTGGAGCTGCCCCCGGGCGAGGTGCTGGTGGCCAGCGCCGAGCTCGACGAAGGACTTCCCGGGAACACGGCGGTGTGGCTGCGGCGGGAGTGACGGCTCGGGGCCCAAGGCCCTGGAGAGGACGACCCGCCCCGGCCCGGGGCTCCGAGCCGGGTCCGGACGGTCGGACCGAAAAATAATAGGGACGGTCCCGCTCACGTGAGCGGGACCGTCCCGAAGTCGCGTGGAGCTATGGGGATTCGAACCCCAGACCTCCTCCATGCCATGGAGGCGCGCTACCAACTGCGCCATAGCCCCGTGTGGGAGTCGATGGAGCCTTGCGGCCCGCCGACTCCCTGAACAATAGCGGAATCCGGCGAGGACGTCGAAACGCTCACGCGTCGTCGCTGAGCACCACCGGTTCGGGAAGGCTCGCCGCGTTGTGCTCCATCAGCCGCCACTGGCCCCGCCGCTGTTGGAGCACCGACCAGCAGCAGTTGCTGAGCGGCCCCAGGAGCTCGCGCTGTTCGTCGGGGATCCCCAGCATCCTGGCGATGCCCACACGGAGCGCCGCGCCGTGGCTGACCACCATGAGCAGCCCCCGGGGCGGGGTCTTGCCCAGGCCGCGCTCGATGGCCGCGCACATCCGGTCGCCGACCTCGGGGATGGACTCCCCGTCGGGGATGTCCATCCGGGCGTGTTCGACCGGCCAGCGCTCGGACAGCTCCACTCCGGTCAGGCCCTCCCAGGAGCCCCCGAAACGCTCGCGCAACCCCGTGTCGAAGTCCACCCGCACCCCTGAGGCCCGGGACAGGTATCCCGCCGTGTCGGCCGCCCTCTTCAGATCGGAGGCGATGATGACGTCCGGCTTCAGGGAGGCGAGCAGCTCCCCCGCACGTCTGGCCTGCGCGTGGCCGACCGGGTCGAGTTCGATGTCGGTCTGTCCCTGAAAACGGTTCTCCGCGTTCCAGGACGTACGTCCGTGCCGCCAGAACAGCACGCGGGGCATGTCGCTCACTACTGCCCGTCCAGAGGAGTGCGCTCGGTACCGCGTGCGCCCTCGGGCAGCTCGATCTCCGGGCAGTCCTTCCACAGCCGTTCGAGGCCGTAGTACCCGCGTTCCTCCTCGTGCTGGATGTGCACGACGATGTCGGCGTAGTCCAACAGCACCCAGCGCCCGTCGCGTTCGCCCTCGCGCCGGACCGGCTTCGCTCCGGCCTGGAGCCGCAGCTGGTCCTCGATCTCGTCGACGATCGAGCGGACCTGCCGATCGTTGGGGGCCGAGCAGAGCACGAAGGCCTCGGTGATGACCAGCTGCTCGCTGACGTCGTAGGCGATGATCTCCTGGGCGCGCTTGTCGGAGGCGGCCTCTGCGGCGACCCTGACCAGCTCCAGCGCCCTGTCGGTGGCTGTCACGTTGTGCTTGCTGCCTTTCAGCTCTCTCTGTAGAGCCCGGTCTTGTTGATGTAGCGGACGATGCCGTCGGGGACCAGGTACCAGATGGGTTCGCCCTTGCGGACCCTCTCCCGGCACTCGGTCGAGGAGATGGCCAGCGCCGGCACCTCCACCAGGGAGACCTTGCCCTCGGGGAGTCCGGAGTCACTGAGGTGGTGTCCCGGACGGTTACAGCCTACGAAATGCGCGAGCTCGAACATCTCGTCGACGTTGTGCCAGCTGAGGATGGCTCCCAGCGCGTCGGCCCCGGTGATGAAGTACAGCTCCACCTCGGGTCCGTACTTGGCGCGCATCTCACGCAGCGTGTCAAGGGTGTAGGTGGGTCCGGCACGGTCGATCTCCATGCGGTCCACCCGGAACTGCGGGTTCTCGGCGGTCGCGATGACCGTCATCAGGTAACGGTCCTCGGAGGGGGTGACCTTGGCCAGATCCTTCTGCCAGGGCTGACCGGTGGGGACGAACACCACTTCGTCGAGCGCGAAGAGGTGCGCGACCTCGCTGGCCGCCACGAGGTGTCCGTGGTGAATGGGATCGAAGGTACCACCCATGATGCCGACCTTGGTCGGGGCGGTCCCACCCCGTAGCGCGGAGGGACCTGCGCCCCGAGGGGCACCGGAAGCTTCGTGCGCCACTGTGCGCTCCGTTTCGCCGTGGAAGTTGCCGGGATCGGCCAACCGAGAGTAGCCGACCACGACACCAGCGCAGTCTCCTTACTCCCCTTTTCGCCCCTGCTCTGGAACAACGAGTACCATGTCCTCTTCCTTCCCCGGGCGTTCGGGCGACACGGGATTTCGCGTCATATCTCGACTGCCGAAACCGTGGCCAAGCGCGATTCCGGCACATAGCATGCCGGTATGGCCAACACACCAGACCGCGTTCGCGTCCGGCTCTCCGAGATCTCTCCCCGTGCCTACGAGCATCCCGCCGACCGCGGCGCCCTGGTCGCGCTACGGTCCCTTCGCGGGTTCGACGAGGTGTTCAAGCGCATGTCCGGCCTGTTCAACGAACGGGCCCTGCGACTGATGTTCCTCTCCGGCTCGGTACGGGTCGGGCCCACCCAGTTCCCCCACCTGTACGACTACGTGCGCGACGCCGCCTACGTCCTGGACCTGGACGAGGTGCCTGAGCTCTACATCCAGATGAACCCCAGGCCGAACGCCATGGCGATCGGCAGCCAGCGCCCGTTCATCGTCATGACCACGGGCCTGTTCGAACTCCTGGACGCACAGGAGCAACGCTTCGTCATCGGTCATGAGGTCGGCCACATCCTCAGCGGCCACGCCGTCTACCGCACCATGCTGCTGGCCTTGATCCAGCTGGCGTCCCGTGTGGCGTGGGTCCCCCTGGGGTTCATCGGACTCCAGGCCATCGTCGCCGCGCTGGAGGAGTGGTACCGCAAGTCGGAGCTCTCCTGTGACCGCGCCGGGCTCCTCGCCTGCCAGGATCCCGATGCGGGCAAGCGCGCCCTGATGAAGATGGCCGGCGGGTCCAGACTCGCCGAGATGAACCCCGACGCGTTCCTGGAGCAGGCCCGCGAGTACGAATCCGGGGGCGACGCCCGCGACGGCCTGCTCAAGCTGCTCAGCCTGATGGGCCAGACCCACCCGTTCGCCGTGGTGCGCCTCGCCGAGCTGCACCGGTGGCTGGAGGAGGGCTCCTACCACCGCATCATCGGTGGCGACTACCCGCGCCGGTCCTCCGACCGCGACGCCAGGATCGGCGAGGAGGCACGCAACGCGGCCAGGTCCTACAAGGAGGCGTGGGAGCGCTCGGGCGACCCGTTGATCGGCACCCTGCGCGACGTGGCCGGAAGCGCCGCCAGCGCGGGCGGCAAGATCTTCGACACCGTCGCCGACCGTTGGCGCGGCGGCTCCGCCCGTGGCGACCAGGACTCGGCCAGGTCCTCCTGACCCCGACTGGCGCTCTCCCCCACCCGAGGAGCCCTCTCGGCGACCGTGCGCCCCGTCCCGGGGCACACGGGGCTCGGGGCACACGGGGCACGACGCACACCTCGGGCGGGCGCGGTCGTCACAGGCCCGACAGGTACTCCCGAACCTCCCGCCAGGCACGGTGCGCGGGATCGATGACCGCGAAGTGGTCGGCCCCCGCGATCTCGCGATAGTCCACGTCGTCCCCGGCGGCGCGCGCGGCGGCCACGTAGTCGCGGCTGTGTTCGACGGGGACACGCTGGTCCTCGTCACCGTGCACGACCACCTGGGAGACCCCGAGCGGCACTCGGGACACCGGCGAACTCTCGCCGTACGGCCGCGCCGTGGGCACGGGACCCAGGAACGGTTCGACCGCGCCCTCGCCCAGCCCCTCCTCGACACAGCGCGCCAGGTCGGTGATGGGGGCCAACGCGACCACGGCGGTCACGGGCGCCCTACCGGTGTCGAGTGCGCTGAGCAGGGCCAGGTGTCCACCCGCGGAATGGCCGATGGACACCACCCGGCCGAGGTCGTAGCGGCCCCGATCCCCGGCCGCGGTCTCGCCGAGCAGGGTCAGGGCGTCCTCGACGTCCTCCAGGGTCTGCGGCCACCCTCCGTCGTCGTCCCCGGTGCGGCGGTACTCCACGTTCCACACCGCCCATCCGGCGTCGGCCAGATCCTGGGAGAGCGGGTCCATGAGGGAGGCGTCGAACCGGTCGCGCCACCAACCTCCGTGCAATAGCACGGCGACCGGAGTCGGACCGCCACGGCCCTCCGGCTCCCGGATGTGCACGATCTGGCTGGGGTGATCTCCGTAGGCCACGGTCGTCCGCACGTGCTCCTCCTCGTCCCGGCACCGTCCGTCCGCCGGACACTAACAGGTCCCCTCTCCTCGCCCCGTGGGGAGCCGGAGCCGAAGTGCCCCGCCCCACCGCCGGGGGCACACTCCGTTACGGCCGTCCCCGCTCGGGGAACACCACCGACGTCCGGGGCCTGCTGGTGACAGGAGCCGGTGGTGACGGGGATCGGCCCGGTGTCCCAAGACCCGTCCTCGGATCGGTGCGGTGGAGTCGGAGAGTACGCATCCATGACGAGTGAACCTGACGTCACGACGGTACGCGCATGGCGGGCGATCGGCGGAGACGCGGACCTGACCACCGAGGTCTCCTACCAGGGTGCGGGAGAGGTGCTCCCCGCCGTGCTGCCGGTGCGCGAACTGGCGCGCGCGACGGTCGGCGCGTGCTCGCTCGCCGCGGCCGAACTCAAGGCCTCCCGTGAGGGCGGGGCCCTTCCCCGGGTGAGGGTGGACGAGGCCGCCGTGGCCACCGCGTTCGTCAGTGAGCGGCACCTTTCGGTGGACGGACGTAGACCGACCCCGTTCGCACCCCTGTCCGGGTTCTGGAGGACCGCCGACGGGTGGGTGCGCACCCACGCGAACTACCCCCACCACCGGGCCCGCCTGTTGACCGCACTGGGGGTGGGCACCGGCGGAACGCCGGACGACACCGGGGCGTCATCGGTCGGGCCCCTCACCGAGGCACTGGCGGGGCTCACCGCGTCGGAGGTGCAGGAGAGGGTCTACGCGGCCGGCGGCCTGGCCGTGGCCGTGGCCACTCGGCACGACGAGAGGTCCCTCATGTGCGGTCACCCCCTGACCGAGATCGCGGTGGCGGCCGAAGGCGGCGGACGCCGGTTGCCTCCGGCCTCCCTGCCCGCCTCGGGGGTGCGCGTCCTGGACCTGACCCGGGTCATCGCGGGCCCGGTCGCCACCCGCACCCTCGCCTTGTTGGGCGCGGACGTACTGCGTGTGGACCCGCCCGGACTCCTGGAGGACACCGACGGTCACATCGACACCGGGTCGGGCAAGCGTTCCACCCTGTTGGACCTGAACTCCCCTGAGGACCGGAGCACCTTCGACGGGCTCCTCGACTCGGCCGACGTGGTCGTGATCGGCTACCGTCCCGGTTCCCTGGACCGCCTCGGCCTGGCCGCCGAGGAACTGGTGGACCGCCACCCCGGTCTGGTCGTCGCGCAGTTGAGCGCCTGGGGATGGTCGGGACCGTGGGCCACGCGGAGAGGGTTCGACAGTCTGGTCCAGGCCGCCTGCGGCATCGCCGCGGTCGAGTCGACCGGCGGCGGTCGACCGGGGGTGCTGCCCGCCCAGGCCCTGGACCACGGCACCGGTTACCTGATGGCCGCGGGCGTCCTTCGCGCGTTGACCGAACGGCAGCGTGACGGACGGGGACGTCTTCTCCGGTTCTCACTGGTGGGAACCGCCGACTGGCTGCTGCACGACGTCACCGCCGAACCGGTGGGCGGGGGCCTCCACGGGTCCGTCGGACTGATCGTCACCCCCTCCCCCTACGGCCTGTTGCGTCACGCACCACCGCCGATCGGTTACGAGGGAGCCCCCACGGACTGGGCCGCCCCCGCCACTCGTTGGGGCACCGACCGCCCCGTCTGGGTGGAGGGCTGAGGAACGCCGTACGCGGGCGGGCGAAGGGCCCGCCCGCGTACGGTACCGACGGCGCGGTAGGGACCGCGAGCCGTGGAAACGGCCGTCCTAGAACGCGGGGCCGGCGGCCATGGCCTCGTCGATGGTCTCGGCGCGGGCCTGCTCGACCTCCTCGGCGAGCTGCTCCTCGTGGGCCTCGAACTCCTCCACCACGGAGGCGGAGAAGCTGCGCAGGGCGATCTCCTCGGTGAGGACGCCGCCGCGGACCCGGTTGGCGTCACCGATCTGCGCGGTCGGGTTGTTGCCGGAGGTGACCAGGTCGCCGCCGATGATGTTGTTGTCGATGTAGACGCCGCCGCTCACACCGGTGACGCTCAGGTCTCCGTCGACGTAGTTGACGGAGGAGCAGAAGCCCTCCTTCTCGCCGGCGCCGACCGCGAGGGGACCGGAACCGCCGCTGTAGGTCGCCGCTCCGATGACCTCGCTGTCGCAGAGGATGCCTCCGATGTCGGGGTCGGTGACCGACAGGGCACCGCGGATCACGGAGTCGTAGATGTCGACGTACTCCACGCCGTCGGCCTTGACCGCGCCTCCGACGCGGGAGCCGGAGAGGTAGACGGATCCGACCTCGGCGTTGATGTTGCGGACGGAGGAGTCGACCACGTAGGCGAAGCCGTCGGTGTTGCCGCCCTCGACCGGGACGGCGCGCAGGGCGGCGCCCGCCGAGCTCTCCTCCAGGTAGGTGCCGTAGGAGCCGCGGTTGACCACACGACCGTCGACGCTGCTCTCCTGGGCGTCGAAGTAGCCGTCCTTCTGGACGATCACCTCACCCTGGATCTCACCGCCGACGATGTGGAGGTTGGCCCCTTGGCGAACCGTGACGTCGCCCTGGATGACCGTACCGTCCAGGAAGCAGCTCTTACCGGCCGGGACCGCCAGGTCCGTGGGCAGGGTGATCGCGCCGCCATGGCCTGAGCAGAGCGTGACGAGATCGGCTTGGGCGGGGGCGGCCACCATCGTGACACCACCGACGGCCAAAGCGGTCGTGGCGATGGCCGCAACCTTGCTCCGAAGCTTCATTCGGGGGGATTCCTTTCGTTGTGACCGTGGGGGTAGACGCTCTGAAGTGTGCGGGAGAGCGCCGTGACACCACAGCGAAAGTACCGACCAGGCTGCGTTTTGGGAATACTTCCTGGATGACGATTCCCTTCTGTCCAGGTTTTGTGAGGGAAAACGGGGCGGGTGCCCACCGGGCGACGGGCCCCTTCCTCGTTCTCGGTGCCGGTACGCACGCGTCGGGGCCCTCCACCGTGGTGGAGGGCCCCGACGTCACGACTACCTGATGTGGCCGTCTCCGGTGACCACGTACTTGGTGGAGGTCATCTCGGTGAGGCCCATCGGTCCCCTGGCGTGCAGCTTCTGGGTGGAGATGCCGATCTCGGCGCCGAAGCCGAACTCTCCACCATCGGTGAACCTCGTGGAGGCGTTCACCATGACCGCCGCGGAGTCGACCCTGGAGACGAAGTGGCGGGAGGCCTCCAGCGAGTCGGTGACGATCGCCTCGGTGTGCTTGGTGGAGTAGGTACGGATGTGCGCGATCGCCTCGTCGATGTCGGACACCACCCGCACGGAGATGTCCATGGACAGGTACTCGGTGCTCCAGTCCTCCTCCGTCGCCTCGACCACGGTGGCTCCGGTGGAGTGCGCCGCGGCGGTCTCCACCACGCGGGGATCACCGTGCACGGTCACGCCGCTCTGGGCCAGGGACTCCAGTACACGCGGCAGGAAGGCGTCGGACACGGCCTCGTGCACCAGCAGGGTCTCGGCCGCGTTGCACACCGAGCAGCGCTGGGCCTTGGCGTTGGTGGCGATGGCCACCGCCTTGTCGAGGTCGGCGTCGGCGTCCACGTAGACGTGGCACAGACCGTCGCCGGTCTCGATGACCGGGACCGTTGCGTCACGGACCACGGCTTGGATGAGGGAGGCTCCGCCCCGTGGGATGAGCACGTCGACCAGGCCACGCGCGCGCATGAGCGCGGCGGAGGACTCGCGCGTGCGCCCGGGCACCATCTGGACGGCGTCCACCGGCACCCCCGTGCCCTCCAGGGCGTCCCGCAGGACGGTGACGATGGCGGTGTTGGAGGCATAGGCCGAGGAGGAGCCGCGCAACAGGGCGGCGTTGCCGCTCTTGAGGCACAGCGCGGCGGCGTCCACGGTGACGTTGGGGCGCCCCTCGTAGATGATGCCGATGACACCGAGCGGAACACGGATCTGGCGCAACTCCAGACCGTTGGACAGCACGGCACCACGAACGGTCTCCCCCACCGGGTCGGGGAGATCCACGACGTCACGGACGGCCTCGGCGATGTCCTCGATCCGCTGTGGGGTGAGGGTGAGTCGGTCGATCACGGCGGGATCGGCGCCGTCCCGTCGTGCCCGTTCCACGTCCTCGGCGTTGGCCGCGGTGATCTCGTCGGATCGCTTGACCAGGGCCTCGGCGATCGCCAGCAGCGCGGCGTCCTTGACCGCCCGGCTGAGCGGGGCGAGGTCGGCTGCCGCGTCCCTGGCGCGTCCGGCCACCTCATGGACCTCGCGCTCGATGTCGCTCATGGTGCTCTCTCTTGGGTCGGCTGGCCATCCCGGCGCTCCGGCCCTTCGACGTCGGAGGGCGTCGGGAATCACGCCAGGGTGAACATCTCCAGCGTATAGCGCCGGGTCAACGACGGGGTGACGTCGTCCATGGCGGGGATCGGCTCCGGCCGGCCCCTCAGCGCCAGCCGTAGCGTTCACGCAGGACCGCGGCGATGAGCCAGAACCTCTCCTCGTCCATGACCGCGGCCTCACGGCGGATGTCGTCCTCGTCGAACTCGAAGAGCCGGTCCAACCGCACGTAGGACTCACGTTGCTCGCGGTCCCAGGGACCCGAGCCGATCGGCAGCCAGTCCTGCCGTTCCCGGTCGTCGGGGCGCCGGGAGGACAGCATCAGCCCGTGCAGACGGTGCCCCCGTCGGCCGATCACCAGCAGCGGACGGTCCTTGCCCTGCCGAGGGTCCTCCTCGTAGGGGACCCAGGTCCACACGATCTCCCCCGCGTCGGCGAGACCGTCGCGTTCGGGCGCGTAGACGAGGGTGGTGGCGTTGCGGGCGGTGGGGATCTCGCGGACCTCTCCCCGCTGGGGGTGGTCGTCGCCTCGGCTCATCGTTCGTTCGCTCACGCAGGCATCCTAGGGGGAGGACGTCCGGCTCAGCGCACCGACAGCAGTGCCTCCAGTGCACGGACACAGTGGGCGGTCTCCTCGCGTATCCCGTCCCTGGCCTCCCTGGGCTCGGCCGACCACCGCAGCGCTCTGGCCTCCACGTAGGCGATCCACCCGTGCACGACCGGCCACGCGTCCCCGTCCGTCACCAGGATCGCCGCGACGCGTTCGGCCATGGCCACGCGCAGGTCCTCCACGCGTCCCCCGTCCAGACTCACCGCCCCACCACCGAAGACCAACGCCAGGTAGGACTCACGGCGCCGGTCGATCTGCTCGTAGTAGCGGGAGACGAACTGCGCCAGCGCCTCCTTCGGCTCCAACCCCTCGTCGGGGGCGGTGTTGCGCACCACCCGACGCCCGGCCGCGGACACGACGGCGTCATGGAAGGCGGTCTTGGTGGGGAAGTAGTGGAACAGCAGCCCTCGGGAGATCCCCGCCTCCGTGGCGACCTCGTCGACGGACAGGTCCTGGATGGGTCTTTCCACCAGCATCCGCAACCCGATCCCCACCAACTGGCGCCTTCGTTCGTCCTGGGTCATCCGTGTGCGCCGCCGCGCTCCCTCGCTCACTCTATTGAGTGTTGCTCAACAAAGCCGTAGTGTCAATGCCATGGACTTCGCGTTCTCCCCCACGCGGCGCGCTGTGGGAGGGGACGCGACGGATGCGGCACGAGGGAAGAACACATGGGCAAGGGAACGATCCTGATCACCGGTGCCAGCGCCGGGCTCGGGGCCGAGATGGCGCGCCAGTTCGCCGCACTCGGCTACGACCTGGGACTGTGCGCACGGCGTACCGAGAGGTTGGAGGCGTTGCGCGAGGAGATCGTCGCCGCCGACCCCGGCCGCCGAGTGGAACTGCGCGCCTTGGACGTCACCGACGACGCGGCGGTGTTCCGTGTGTTCAAGGACCTGGCGGCGACCTTCGGCACCGTGGACAGGGTGATCGTCAACGCCGGGCTCGGCAAGGGCGCCGCCCTGGGCAGGGGTCGGTACGACGCCAACCGCCAGACGGCGATGACCAACTTCCTGGGGGCCCTGGCCCAGTCGGAGGCGGCCATGGAGATCTTCCGGGACCAGGGGCACGGTCACCTGGTGATGATCTCGTCGATGTCGGCTCTGCGCGGTATGCGCAAGGCCATGACCGTCTACGCCGCCACCAAGGCCGGTGTCGCCGCCATCGCCGAGGGTCTGCGCGCGGAGCGTGTGCCCGGCCTGGACGTGTCCGTGATCTACCCCGGTTACATCCGTTCGGAGATGAACGAGCACGTGGAGCAGCGGACGCGGTTCATGGTGGACACCGAGACGGGTGTGCGTTCCATGGTCGCCGCGATCGAGAGGCGGAAGGTGAAGGCGTACGTACCCGCCTGGCCGTGGGTGCCGATCGGCTTCGCGATGAGACGCCTGCCCCTGTCGGTGGTCAGAAGGCTCACCTGAGTACGGCAGGCCTCCTTCGCACGGTCAGGGTTCCCGCAGCGAGGAGATGATCCGTTTCCGTGCCGCTCGCCCCTCCGGACACGGGACCAGGGGGTAGACGTGAAAGAGACCCGCCTCCTGCTGGAGATCGACCTCCACCCCGGCCCTCCTCATGCGCTCGACCAACCGCCGGACGTCGGGCAGGAGCAGATCGTGGGTACCGATGTAGACGTCGGTGGGCGGCAACCCCGCCACCGGGCCGTTGACCGGGCTCAGCCGGGGATCGGTCAGATCGTCCCCGCCCGCCCAGGCCTCGGCCGCCGTTCGCAGCCCCACCGGCCCCAGCCAGGGGTCGACACGGTCCAGTTCCCGGATGTCGGGGTGGGAGAAGGTCAGGTCCACGCAGGGGGCGATCAACACCAGCCGACGCGGAAGCGGTGACGTCGTGTCCCCGTTCTCGCCCAGAAGGGACTGGGCGTAGGCCAGGGCCAGACCCCCGCCCGCGGAGTCCCCCATGAACACCGCCGGCCCGCTGTCGGTGGGCAGTTGCCGGTGCACGGCCCGGAGAAAGGGAAAGGCCTCCCGGTGGGTGTACCCGGGCGCCAGCCCGTAGATCGGCACCTCCACCAGGCAGCCCGCGTCCGCCAGTGCGGCGATGAACCTCCAGTGCCAGGGCGAGATCTCGTGGACGTAGGATCCGCCGTGCACGTACAGCACGACCCTTTCCACTCCCCCGCGCGGCACCACGGTGTAGCTGTCGAATCCACCGACGCGACGCACGTGGACCGTGTGGCGCCGGGAGAACCAGGAGGGAGGCGCGGGGTCCGCCTTGGGGGCCGTGATACGTTTCCGTGCGCTCTCCCGAGTCGTCATGGGACGCTTACGCGTCACCCGGAACAGCGGGGAGAGGGCTCGTACGGCCAGACTCGGCATGGATTCCTTTACACACGGCGACCGCGAACCGGAATTCTCCGGTCATGGCGGGAGTACGCCGACCAGCCTACAGAGACGCCGCCGCCGTGAGCGAGGAACCCGATCCCTCACTGCCCGGGGCAGACGACTCAGAGCACCACCAGATCGTCCCTGTGCACCAGTTCCCGTTCGTAGGAGGGTCCCATTTCACGGGCCAACCACCGTGTGGAGCGCCCCATGAGGTCGGGTACCTCGGCCGCGTCGTAGTTGACCAGTCCGCGCGCGACCACCCTGCCCTGCTCGTCGCACAGGTCCACCGGGTCGCCGGCGCTGAAGTCGCCCGTCACCCTCACCACACCGGCGGGCAGCAGCGAGGCCTTCTCCCTCACCACCGCGATGACCGCGCCAGGGTCCAGGACCAGGCTGCCCCGCCCGGCCGTGGCGTGCGCCAACCACAACTGGCGGGCGGAGGGGCGCCGCCCACGGCCCGGCACGAACAGGGTCCCCACCTTCTCGCCGGCCAGAGCGGCGCGGGCGTTGGCGGCCGAGGTCAGCACCGTGTGCACCCCCGCCTGGGTGGCGATGCGCGCCGACTCCACCTTCGTGACCATCCCCCCGGTGCCCACACCACGGCCGCCCGTGCCGCCGATGTCGATTCCGTCCAGGTCGGTGGGGCCTCGCACGAGACCCACCACGGACGACCCCGGCACGGAGGGGTCGCCGTCGTACAGGGCGTCCACGTCCGAGAGCAGGACCAGGGCGTCGGCGCGCATCAGGTGCGCCACCAGTGCCGCCAGTCTGTCGTTGTCGCCGAACCGCAGTTCATGGGTGGCCACGGTGTCGTTCTCGTTGACGATCGGCACCGCCCCGATGTCCAGCAGACGGCGCAGGGTGCGTTGGGCGTTGCGGTGTTGCACCCGACGCATCATGTCCTCGACCGTGAGCAGGACCTGCGCCGCGGTGTGGCCGCGTTCGGCCAACTCCGCCGTGTAGGCGGCCAGGAGCAACCCCTGTCCCACGCTCGCGGCGGCCTGCTGGGAGGCCAGGTCCCGGGGACGGCGTGACATGCCAAGGGGGGTCATCCCGGCCGCGACCGCGCCCGAGGAGACCAGGATCACCTCCTGACCGGTGTCGCGTCGCTCCGACAGGACCCGCACGAGGTCACGTATGCGGCTGGAGTCGATCAGGCCGTCGGGGGTGGTCAGTGAGGAGGACCCCACCTTCACCACGACCCGTCGCGCGGCGGCCACCGCCGCGCGACCCGTCTTCTCCAGGGAATCGTTCTGTTCGAGGCCTGCGCTGTGCACAGTGAGGGCTTTCCATCCAGTGGCGCGGCGTCGCGAGCCGCGCTCGTGCCTGTTCGGCCGGGCCGTCGGTCCCCGCGCGGTTCAGCCCAGCCGGGCGTCGGTTCCGCGCGGGCCGGCCGGGACGGCCTCCGCGTCCATGGAGGGGTCCCAGTCGAAGACCACGGAATCCTCCTCCGGCCCGATGTGCACCTCGGCGCCGTCGGTGGCGCCGACCCTGGCCAGTTCCTTCTCGATGCCGAGACGGTTGAGACGTTCGGCCAGGTAGCCCACGGCCTCGTCGTTGGAGAAGTCGGTCTGACGCACCCAGCGGGTCGGTTTGTCCCCTCGCACCCGGAAGGCGTTGTCGCCTAGCGGGATCACCTCGAAGGGGACCTCTCCGATCACCTGAGGACGGATCACGATCCTCGTCGGCTCGGCCGGTGGCGCGGCCTCACGGGCGGCGGCCACCTGCTCCGCCAGGGCGAAGGAGAGCTCGCGCAGGCCTTCGCGGGAGGCGGAGGAGATCTCCATGACCTGGTAACCGCGCTCGGTGAGCATCGGGGTCACCAGCTCGGCCAGCTCCCGGGCCTCGGGGACGTCGACCTTGTTCAGAGCGACCAGACGGGGGCGGTCGGACAGGTCCACCCCGGTGCGCGCACCGTAGGCGGACAGCTCCGCCTCCAGCGCCTCCAGGTCGCTGACCGGATCACGTCCCTGCTCGTAGGTGGCGCAGTCCACCACGTGCAGGAGGGTGTGGCAGCGCTCGATGTGACGCAGGAACTCCAGTCCCAGGCCCCTGCCCTCGCTGGCACCGGGGATGAGGCCGGGTACGTCGGCGATGACGTACTGGACGTGTCCGGCCTCCACCACGCCCAGGTTCGGCACGAGGGTGGTGAAGGGGTAGTCGGCGATCTTGGGGCGGGCGGCGGACATGGCGGCGATCAACGACGATTTACCCGCGCTGGGAAAGCCCACCAGGCCGACATCGGCGATGGTCTTCATCTCCAGGCGCACGTCGAAGGCCTCACCCTCCTCGCCCTTGAGGGCGAAACCGGGCGCCTTACGCTTTCTGGAGGCCAGCGCCGCGTTGCCCAGCCCACCGTTTCCGCCCTTGGCGAGTACCAGTCGGGTGCCGTGGCCGACCAGGTCGGCGATGACCTCACCGTCCATGCGGGTGACCACGGTACCGTCGGGCACCCGAAGGACCAGGTCCTCCCCGTTGGAGCCCGCTCGGTGACCGCCTTGGCCGGGGGTGCCGTTACGGGCGGTGCGGTGCGGGCGACGCTGATAGTCCAGCAGGGTCGCGGTCTGGGCGTCCACCTCCAGGACGACGTCCCCTCCCCGGCCGCCGTCACCACCGTCCGGGCCGCCCAGGGGCTTGAACTTCTCCCGGTGCACGGAGGCACAGCCATGCCCGCCGTTCCCGGCCCTGACGTGCAGGACCGCCTCGTCGACGAAGTCTGGCATAGCTCTCCCCGTTACTCTTCGGCCCCGTCTCGGGGCCTGACAGGACACACGTGTCATCCAGTGACAACGCGAGAGGCGGGCCAGTGTTCCCTGGCCCGCCTTCACAACGTCCGCACAGCCCTATTCGGCGGCGGGAACGATGTTGACGGCCTTGCGTCCGCGGAAGTTACCGAACTTGACCTGACCGTCGACCAGTGCGAACAGGGTGTCGTCGCCACCCCGTCCGACGTTGGCACCGGGGTGGAACTTGGTGCCGCGCTGACGGACCAGGATCTCGCCGGCGGAGACGGCCTGGCCGCCGAAGCGCTTGACCCCGAGCCGCTTGGCGTTCGAGTCACGACCGTTCTTGCTGGACGAAGCGCCCTTCTTACTTGCCATTGTGCCAGGCCTCCTACTTCGCCGCGATGCCGGTGATACGCACCTGAGTGTGCTTCTGGCGGTGGCCCAGGCGCCTCTTGTAACCGGTCTTGTTCTTGTACTTCAGGATATTGATCTTGGGTCCCTTGGTCTCGCCGAGGACCTCGGCGGTGACCGTGTAACCGCTCAACTTGTCCACGTCGCTGACGACGTTGCCGTCCTCCACGACGAGGATGGGCTGCCACTTGATGGTGGCGCCTGTCTCCTCGGAGACCCTGTCGATGGTCAGGACGTCGTCGACAGACACCTTCTCCTGTCGGCCGCCCGCTCGCACGATCGCGTACACCGGGTAACTCTCTTCCTGCTCGCTCAACGAATAATGCTCGGGACCATCCCCAAGACGCGGGGTCCGGGGTCCGGGGTCCGTCAGTGCCTGTGCCCAGGCCTGCCGGGAGGTTCGTCTCCCCTGGTCGGGGAGAAGCCTCGTTCCACGATCCACTGATCGCCTGTAGCGGGGCGCGGGGATCTGAGGGAAACAAACCCTGCGTGGAGAGCACTTTCGGTATCGGGGCGCGCGATTGTGGTGAAACGCGCCGACGCACCGTCCCTCAGATTACCACCGGCCGACCCCAGGCCCGCACACGTGCCGTGGTCCGGCCCTGGTGGATACCAGGGCCGGACCACGGAAGGGCTCATCGCCCCGGACTCAGCCCGCGTCCACGGCGGTCGGCGGGGTGGCCGCCGACCTGGTGCGCCGGGTACGGCGGCGCCTGGGGCGTTCGGTCGTCTCCTCCTCGGAGGAGGTCTCCGTGCCGGTGCCCTGTTCATCGGAGGCGTTCGTGACGGCGTCCTCTCCGTCCTCGTCCGAGGACGCGGATCCGTCCGCATCGGACACGGCGGGGGCGCTCGTCCGACCCGAGGTGGCACGCCGGGTACGGGTCCTCCTGGCCGGGGCCTCCTCGGAGGGCTCCGAGTCCCCCTCCGGGGAATCCGTCGCCTCGGTCCGCTCCTCGGTGGAGTCCGCGTCCTCGGCGGGCGCGGAGGGACGGCCGGCCTCGTCCTCGGCCGTGATCTCCTCCTGCTCCTGCGCGTCGGCGGCCTTACGGGAGCGGGAGGTCCGCTTACGGGTCTTCTTGGCCGGCTCGGCGCTCTCGGCGGCGGCCGGGGACCGCTCGGGTGTGCGTTCCGAATCCGAGCCGTCCGCTCCCGTGTCCGTCTGCTCGGACCTGCCCGACGCCTCCTCCGACTTCCCGGAGGACTTGTCGGCCTTGGCGTCCTTGTCAGAGGACTTGTCGGCCTTGCCCTTCTTCTTACGGCCGTTACCGTTGCCGTTGCCGTTGCCGCCGTTCTTGCCTTCGGCCGGCTCGTTGGTGACCATCAGGCCGCGTCCGTTGCAGTGCTCGCAGGTGTGCGAGAAGGCCTCCAACAGGCCCTGGCCGACCCGTTTGCGGGTCATCTGGACCAGACCCAGTGAGGTGACCTCGGCCACCTGGTGCTTGGTACGGTCGCGCGACAGGCACTCCAACATGCGGCGCAACACCAGGTCCCGGTTGGACTCCAACACCATGTCGATGAAGTCGATGACGATGATGCCGCCGATGTCGCGCAACCGAAGCTGGCGGACGATCTCCTCCGCCGCCTCCAGGTTGTTCTTGGTGACCGTCTCCTCCAGGTTGCCGCCCTGGCCGGTGAACTTGCCGGTGTTGACGTCGACCACGGTCATGGCCTCGGTCCGGTCGATGATGAGCGAACCGCCACTGGGCAGCCAGACCTTGCGCTCCAGCGCCTTGTTGATCTGCTCGTCGATCCTGTAGGCGGCGAAGACGTCACGGTCCTCGGTCCAGTGGGAGAGCCGGTCGGCGAGGTTGGGGGCCACGTAGTCGACGTACTCGTGAACGGTGTTCCACGCCTCGTCGCCGGACACGACCAGGCTGGAGAAGTCCTCGTTGAACACGTCGCGCACGACCCGCACGGTCAGGTCCGGCTCGCTGTTGAGCAGGGCCGGGGCACTCGCCGTCTTCGACTTGCGCTTGATGGAGTCCCACTGTTTGGCCAGGCGCGTGATGTCGCGCTCCAGCTCCTCCTCACTGGCCCCTTCGGCGGCGGTGCGCACGATGACACCGGCGCCCGAGGGCATGACCTTCTTGAGGATCTGCTTGAGGCGGGCCCGTTCCTTGTCCGGGAGCTTACGACTGATACCGGTCATCGAACCGCCCGGCACGTACACCAGGTAGCGACCGGGCAGGCTGATCTGGCTGGTCAGACGGGCGCCCTTGTGACCGACCGGGTCCTTGGTGACCTGTACCAGGACCGACTGGCCGGACTTGAGCACCGACTCGATACGTTTGGGCTGGCCCTCCAGGCCGAAGGAGTCCCAGTTGACCTCGCCCGCGTACAGAACGGCGTTACGGCCCTTGCCGATGTCGACGAAGGCGGCCTCCATGGACGGCAGCACGTTCTGTACACGTCCCAGGTACACGTTCCCCACGTAGGAGCGGTGCGTGGAGCGGTCGACGTAGTGTTCGACGAGGATGTCGTCCTCAAGGACGGCGATCTGGGTCCGGTCGCCGATCCGGCGGATCACGAGGTCGCGCTTGACGGACTCGCGTCGGGCCAGGAACTCCGATTCGGTGACGATCGGTGCGCGGCGGCGGCCCTGTTCCCGGCCCTCACGGCGGCGCTGCTTCTTGGCCTCCAGCCGGGTGGACCCGCGCACGGCCTGGACCTCGTCCTCTATGGGCTTGTCCTGCCGCGGCTCGCGCACCCGGACCACGGTGTTGGGCGGATCGTCACCGGCGGTCTCGGTACCGGTGCCGGAGCGGCGCCGACGACGGCGCCGACGACGGCTGCCACCCTGTTCGAGACCCTCGTCGGAGGTCTCCTCCGAGCCGTCGGAGCGGCCGGGGTCCTCGGCGGCGGGTCCCTCTTTCGGTTCCGGCTTCCGCTCGGCCGTCTCCTCGGATGTCTCGTCGGCGGTCTCAGCGTCGCTCTCCGAGCGGGACCGGCCACGTCCGCGGCCACCGCGACGGCGACGGCGACGGCTCGAACGGCCCTCTCCCGTCTCCTCGTCCCCCGCGTCAGGGGACTGAGTCGACTCCTCCTGCTCCTGGTCCTCGGCGGCCTCGTCGGAGGTGGCGGTGTCCCGGTCCCGGGGAGGGGCCTGGCTGGTCACCGGTGGTTGGAAGAGCGTGGCCGGGGCCTGGAAGATACTCCCGCCGACCGGCTCGGTGGCCCGCTCCTCCTCGGCACCGGTCGCCGCGGCCTTGGTGGGGCGGCTGGGGCCGGGAGGCGGAATCGCGTCCTCGTCGGGGCGTCCCGCGGCTCGCACCGTACGCCTGCGCGAGGCGGTGGCCACCTTGGTGTTCACCTTGCCCCCCGCGCCGGAACCGGCGAGAGAGGTGACCGGCATCGTGGGAGGGGCGAAGACGTCGTCCGGTTCGGGGGGTGGTCCAGCCGCGCGGCGAACGCCCTTGGCCGGTGCGGGTGAGGTCACCCGCACCTCGCCACCCCCTCCTGGAGGCACCGCCGCCTTGTCATTGTGTGTTTCAGTTGTACCCGCGGTGCCTTCGGCACCGTTGTTGGGCTCGTTATCGAGCATCCGGGCGGTCTCCCGTCAGAGTCCTCGGGCGCGCAGCGACCTGTCGGTCGGCGGCGCGGCTCACAAGGACTGTCGTCGCTGTGTCAGCGCCGACGGCACCGAGGTGCAGTCGGGGCAGAGTCCTGTGGTTTCGCCCACGTTCCCCGCACTGGAACCGCTCATTCTCGCGGTCCCGTCATGGGCGTTGACGGCCGTGGTGCGCTGTCGCGCCGCTCGTCCGCGTTATCGTCCGCGGGGCCCGGAGCCGTGTGGGCGCCGAGCCGGTCGTGGGTGAGCGGATCCGCGATCGCACCTGTCGTCTCGTCCAGTGGCCCCTGCGCCAGCCGAGTCATCAACGGTGATGACGGCGGCGCGAGGTCGGCCACGTGGCGGAGGCCGGTCAGCACGTCGTCCGGCCGGACAGCAGGTGTCGTGTGCCGTACGACCATCCGAAGTATGGCATATGTCGTGTGGCGTTCCTCTGGGGCACGCCCACGGGAATCAGCGCACACATCGATACGGACCACTGCCGGTCTCGTGTCGAAGCGGCGACGACCCTTCTTCGTCATCCGCTCCACCTCGACGTTGTCGGCGGCCAGGTAGGCGGCCACCGCCTTGGCGGCGTCGTCGGGGTCGACGC
This sequence comes from Nocardiopsis sp. ATB16-24, assembly GCF_030271535.1. Lineage (GTDB taxonomy): Bacteria > Actinomycetota > Actinomycetes > Streptosporangiales > Streptosporangiaceae > Nocardiopsis. Next base: position 476,163 of record NZ_JASCXJ010000001.1, read on the forward strand.
CCACCATCTCCACCTGCCATTCGGAGGCCTGGAGCCGATCGGCGAGCCCGGAGTCCCGTGCCTCGACGACCTCGACGATGTCGATGCCCTCGGGCATGGCCCCGTCGATGTCGGCTCGCACACGTGCGGGCGGGCACGTCTTGGCCAAAGTGAGTTCAAGGTACTCCGCCTCGCTGGCGACCCCCGTGGGGGACGCACCAGTGTAGGAGACCTTGGGATGAGGCGAGAAGCCGGCGGAGAAGGCCACGGGTACGGCGGCCCTGCGCAGGGCGCGCTCCAGAGCCCGGGCGATGTCACGGTGGCTCGCGAACCTCATGCGTCCGCGTTTGGCGTAGCGGACGCGAAGCCGTTGTCCGTGCCTGGTGGTGGAGGGTGAGGTGGTGCCCTCGGATACGGGGGGCAGCTCAACTCCTTTCCTCATGCCCCCTGTTCGGTCGCGGGGCGACCTGAAGGGGCTGTTCCTCGTCCTGTTCAGCGTACGGTGCGCGATGGTGCACATGCGCCAACAGGACTACGCATACCGGTATCTCCCCCACTGACCTGCGGTCGAAAAGTCCTCGACGGACCAGAGTGGGCGACGAACCGCTGTTCACCATGAGAACGCGGGGTCCGCTGAAAAAAATCCAAAGAAAATCTGCTTCCGATGGCAACCTCGGACGCACCCCGGGAGTCTTACTACACGTATGGCCCGGCGCGAGCGGGGCGCCGGGCCATACTCCTCGACCTTCCGGGCCGCCTCCCAGGGACGGCGGTACCGGGTCACGGGGACGGACGGCTTCGCTCCCTCCCCTTCCGAAGACCTCCGGCCGTGGCCGGAGGTCCTTTTCGTCTCCGAGCACGGCCGGGGCGGGACGCGGGCTCCCCTCTCCCCGCCGTGACTACTTCACGGTCAGCGGCAGCAGGGGACGGCCCTCCGCCGGGGCGTTGATCTGGATCTCGGTCCCCATGCTGGGGCACACACCGCAGTCATAGCAGGGGTTCCAGCGGCAGTCGTCGACCTCCAGCGAATCCTCGCCGTGCAGCGAGTCCTGCCAGTCCTGCCACAGCCACCCACGGTCGAGTCCCGCGTCCAGGTGATCCCAGGGAAGGACCTCGTCCTCGTCCCGTTCACGAGTGGTGAACCAGTCCACGTCCACGGGGAGTCCGGCCAGGGCCGTCTCGGCCGCCTTCGTCCACCGGTCGTAGGAGAAGTGCTCGCTCCATCCGTCGAACCGTCCGCCGTTACGCCAGACCTCCTCGATCACGCGTCCGACCCGGCGGTCGCCCCGGGAGAGCAGTCCCTCGATGATGGAGGGACGCCCCTCGTGGTAGCGCAGTCCGATGGACCTGCCGTACCTGCGGTCGCCGCGCAACCGGTCACGGAGCTTGCGCAGCCGGGCGTCGATCTCCTCGTGCGAGGTCTGCCCCGCCCATTGGAAGGGCGTCTGGGGTTTGGGCACGAACCCACCGATGGAGACCGTGCACCGGATGTCCTTGCGCCCGGTCACCTCACGTCCGGTCCGGATCACCTCGGTGGCCAGGTCGGCGATGGCCAGGACGTCCTCGTCCTCCTCGGTGGGCAGACCGCACATGAAGTACAGCTTCACCTGTCGCCACCCGGCCGCGTAGGCCGCGGTGACCGTGCGGATCAGGTCCTCCTCGGTGACCATCTTGTTGATCACCCGACGCATCCGCTCGCTGCCGCCCTCCGGCGCGAACGTCAGCCCCGAGCGTCGCCCGTTGCGCGTCAGTTCGTTGGCCAGGTCGATGTTGAAGGCGTCCACGCGTGTGGAGGGCAGGGACAGGCCGGTGTGGGTGCCCTCGTACTTGTCCGCCAGCCCCTTGGCGATCTGTCCGATCTCGCTGTGGTCCGCGCTGGACAGCGACAGCAGCCCCACCTCCTGGAAACCCGAGGCCTTCACACCCTCCTCGACCATCCGGGTGACGGTCTCCTTGTTGCGCTCGCGTACCGGTCGGGTGATCATCCCCGCCTGGCAGAACCGGCACCCGCGTGTGCAGCCCCGGAAGATCTCCACGCTGTAGCGCTCGTGCACGGACTCGGCCGTCGGCACGATCGGGCTCTTGGGATAGGGCCACTGGTCCAGGTCCATCACGGTGTGCTTCTGCACCGTGCCGGGCACGCCCGGCCGGTTGGGCGTGTACGCGGCGATCCGCCCGTCGGGGTGGTACTCCACGTCGAAGAAGCGCGGTACGTACACCCCGCCGGTCGCGGCCAGGCGCAGCAGCAGTCCGTCCCGTCCGCCCGGTTCTCCCTCTTCCTTGAACTCGCGGATGATCTCGGTGATGGCGAGCGTGATCTCCTCGCCGTCGCCCAGTACCACCGCGTCCAGGAAGTCGGCGATCGGTTCGGGGTTGAACGCCGCGTGCCCGCCCGCCAGGACGAGGGGGTGCTCGTCGGTGCGGTCCGCCGCGTGCAGCGGGATACCGGCCAGGTCCAGCGCGGTGAGCATGTTGGTGTAGCCCATCTCGCTGGCGAAGCTCATCCCGAGTACGTCGAAGGCGATCAGCGGCCGGTGTGCGTCCACGGTGAAGTGCGGCACGCCGTGCTCGCGCATCAGCTTCTCCATGTCCGACCACACCGCGTAGGCGCGCTCGGCCAACACGCCCTCGCGCTCGTTGAGGATCTCGTACAGGATCTGTACGCCCTGGTTGGGCACACCGACCTCGTAGGCGTCCGGGTACATCAACGCCCAGCGCACCTGGGTCTCGTCCCAGTCCTTGACCACGGAGTTGAGCTCGCCCCCGACGTACTGGATGGGCTTGCTCACCTGTGTCAGCAGGGGTTCCAGTCTCGGAAAGAGGCTTTCGACGGACATGGTGTGGGCCTTCGCTCGGCGGACATCGTGTCAGAACGCACGGTTCCCGTCGTGGCGGGAGCCGTCACCGGGGCGCATGGTGTGCGCCCGCACGGATATCTCCAGGCTACCGGCGTTCGGGCTCCTCACCCCTTCCGTCCCGGTGCGCCGCCGCTCCCGCCCCGATGGCGCCGTGGAACGGGAGAGCGCCACCGGGGACGGGGCCGACCGCGGATCGGACGTTTCCTAGGCGAAGCTCCGGCGGTGTCGGGAACCCACCCCCAGGACCAGACCCAGGGCGACCATGTTGGCCAGGATCGCCGTACCTCCGTAGGAGACGAACGGCAGGGGCAGGCCCGTCACCGGCATGATGCCCAGGCACATGCCGATGTTGATGAAGGTCTGGAAGCCGAACCAGGCGGCCACGCCCACGCACAGCAGGCGAGCATAGGGCTGTTCGCACTCCTGGGCGATCCGCAGGATCCGCCACAGGATCAACGCGAACAGGCCGATCACCAGCATCGCGCCCACGAACCCCAGTTCCTCCCCCGCCACGGTGAAGATGAAGTCGGTGTGCTGCTCGGGAACGAACCGTCCGTGCGTCTGTTCCCCCTGGAACAGTCCGGTTCCGTTGAAACCGCCCGACCCCACGGCGATCAACGCCTGGTTGGAGTTGTACCCGGCGCCCATCGGGTCGGCCGCCGGGTCCATGAGGGTCGCGAGCCGGTCCACCTGGTAGGGCTCCAGCAGTTCGAACCACCACACGCAGAACGCCGCGACGACCCCGCATGCCAACATGCCCGTGACCCACACGACCGGAGCGCCCGAGAGCGTGAGCATCGCCAGGAAGATCACGCCGAGCACCAGGGTGGTGCCCAGGTCCGGCTGGGCCATCACCAACGCCAGCGGCACCGCCAGCACCACCAGGCAGAACAGTACGTCCCGTGTCATCGGCCGCGCCTCGCCGTCGCGCGGCTCGCCCAGCAGCGTGGCCAGGAGCAGGATCATCCCGACCTTGGCCAGCTCACTGGGCTGGAACTGGAAACCACCGATCACGATCCATCCGCGTGAGCCGTTGATCACCGCGCCGAGCGGGGTGAGCACCAGCACCAGAGCGATCACCGTGCCCAGGTAGACGATGGGCGCGTACGCACGGATCGTCCGGTGGTCGATGGAGGCCACCGCCAGACACAGCACCCACGCCGCCGCCAGGTGGAGCAGCTGACGGCGTAGGTGACCGGTGGAGTCCAACGGGTCGCCGCCGTCCCCCGGCAGGGTCGCCGACCACACCAGCAGGGAGCCCATGACGCACAGGACGGCCACCGACACGACCAGTGTCCAGTCCAGTCGGCGTGCCAGGCCCGCCGCGCTGCGTCCGAGTTCGGCGCCGCGTGTGCGTGATGTTCCCAGGTATGTGCTCATGGCTACCGATCCAGCACGTCGATGGAACCGTCGGGACGGATGGAGGGCAGCTCCTCGGCGGGCTTGCCGCCGGGCAGGAGCGGTCGGGAGGACGAGGCTCCCTTCTCGTCCTCCTCCCCCTCCCCCGCGTCGTCGGAGGAGTCGAAACCGTAGATGCCGTCGTAGATGGCGCGGGCGATGGGAGCCGAGGTCATGCCGCCGGTGCCGCCCTGGGAGACCAGGACGACGATGGCGAACTGCGGATCGTCCGCAGGCGCGTAGGAGGCGAACCAGGAGGAGACCTGGCGTCCCTCCACGTCGGCGCTTCCGGTCTTGCCCGCGATGGACACCTCGTCCTGTGGGAAGTTCGCGAAGGCGCCCCGGGCCGTCCCCTCCTTGGGCACGTCGGTGAGCGCCTTCTGGATGTACCGGAGGGTCTCGTCACCGACCGGCAGGCGGCCGCGTACGACCGGTTCGATCTCCTCCACCTCGGAGCCGTCGGCGGAGACCAGCGCCTTGCCGATGCGGGGCTCGTACAGTGTGCCGCCGTTGGCGATGGCCGCGTAGGCGTTGGCGAGCTGTAGCGGGCTGACCAGGACGTCGCCTTGACCGATGGCGAAGTTGATGGCCTCGTTGGCCCTCCATTCGAAACCTTCCACGCACTGTTCGTACGCCAGGAGTTTGAGGTAGTTGGCACGTGAGGGATCGCTTTCGGCGACCTCCGGATAGCCGTGCTCGCCCCGGTAGCAGTTGTTCTCCCGTGTCTCCTGCCAGAAGGTGCGCTTCCAGTCCCTGTCGGGGATGCGCCCGCCGGTCTCGTAGGGTAGGTCGATCCCGGTCGGGGAACCGAACCCGAAACCGCGGGCCATGTTCGCCATGGCCTCCTTGGGTTCCTCCTCCGGGTGCAGCCCGCCGTCCTCCTTCCACATCTGGTAACCGAAGTTGTAGAAGACGGTGTTGCAGGAGATCACGATGGCCCTGTGCAGGTCGAGCGACCCCTGCCCCTGGCCCTCGTAGTTCTCGTAGCTCTGCCCCGCCAGGGACACGGAACCGGGACAGGCGTAGGTACTGCGCAAGGAGTACCCGTTCTCCGCCGCGGCGGCCAGAGAGGAGACCTTGAACGTCGAGCCCGGCGGGTAGGTGCCCTGGACCGCACGTGAGAGCAGTGGCTCACCGGCGTCCTCGCTGAGCATCCTGTCGAAGGTCTCCTGGTCGATACCGCCACGCCAGATCGCCGGGTCGTAGGTGGGCAGACTCGCCATGGCCACCACTCCGCCGGTGCGCACGTCCAGGACGACGGCCGCGCCGGAGTCGGCCTTGTAGCGCGGCCGTGCGTTGGCCATGCCCTCGGCCAACGCCTCCTCGGCGATCTTCTGCACACCCAGGTCGATGTGGGTGACCAGGTGCTTTCCGGGTTCGGGAGGCGTCTCGGAGATCACGTCCATGACCTCGCCGTGGTTGTTCACGCCGAGAACACGCTTGCCCGCCGTGCCGCGCAGCTGCGCGTCGTAGACCGCCTCCACCCCGTCACGGCCCACCTGGTCGATACCGGTGAACTGGGTCCGCAGGTCCTCGCGGGCGTCGAGTTCCTCCTGGGTGACGGGCTGGAGGTAGCCGAGCATCTGTGAGCCGTGCTCGCCCTGGGGGTACTCGCGCACGGCCTGGACCTGGGCGCTGATACCGGGGAAGTCCTCGGCGCTCTCCATGATCTTCAGGGCGACGGCCGGCTCCACGTCCTCGGCGAGCGTGACCGGTTGGTACGGAGAACCAGGCCAACAGGGACGGCTCACCTCCGGACCGCACAGGCGCATGCGCTGCCGGAGTTCCTCCAAGGGCACGTCGAGCACCTTCGACAGATCACCGAGGACCTTCTCCCCGCCGTCCTCCATGCCCAGGAGCTCGTGGTAGTCGGCCGAGACCACCAGCTCCGCCCGGTTGCTCACCAGGGAGCGTCCACTGGAGTCGAGGATCTGCCCACGCGTGGCCGGGATGAGGAGCTGCTGGTGGTGGTTGGCCACCGCCAGGTCACGGTAGTGCTCCGACATCGGGATCTGTAGGTACCACAGTCGTACGGCCAAGAGGGCGAAGAGCGCCAGGACCAGGATCTGGGCGAGGACGAGTCCGATCATGCCCAGCCTGCGCCCGGGAGGCTCGAATTCTTCGACGGGTGCCTTGAGCACGGCTCACCACCTCCCCGGAGAGACAAGGCCCTGGATCGTGGTGTGCTCACCGCCGGAGAGCGCCTCTCGCATGCGCAGCAGCGGGAATGTGGCCAGGGGAGAGATCAGGCCCGTCAGTACGGCTCCCACGAGGATGTTGACCACGGCGGAGATCAGCGACACCCGGGGATCCCCCATGAGCAGGCCGATCGCCGCGTAACCCACGCCCACGCCCGCGGCGGTGACGGCCGTGGTGCCCGCCACCGCCCACACCGAGGGTCTTCCGCCCAACGCGCCGACCGCTCCGGTGTTCCTGTGCAGCAGGGCCAGGGTGTAGGCGGCCAGGCACAGCACCAGGGCGTAGCGGCCCAAGGCGTGCTCGGCGGGCGGCAGAACGTCCACCGCCAGTCCGGCCGCGAAACCGCATCCGGCCGCGGCCGCGGGGGTGGTCGTCAGGGCGACCGCGACGACCATCGCGATCACCAGGTCGGGGCCGGCTCCCCATTCCAACGGAAGACGGTTGACGACCGTGGTCTGGACGATGATCGCGACGGCGACCAGGAACAACGTGGCCGTGGCCCTCATGACCGATCCCCTTCCTCTTCCTCGGGTCGAGGCGGGAGCACGGAGTCACGTGGATCCCGCTCGGGGCCCTGGACCACCACGCCCACCACGTCCAGGGAGGCGAAGTCCACGGCCGGTGTGACGCGGGCGACCCGGCTGAGCTCGCCGGGCGCCACCTGCACCTGGTCGACGGTTCCGATGGGAACGCCGGGGACGAAGGGCGCGCCCTCGTGCGAACCGAGGGTGACGACCCTGGTGCCCGCCTCCACCGGCGTCTCCAGGTCGAACAGCCTCAGGGTCAGCGCGGCCTCGGGCCCGCCCGGGACACTGCCACCGTTGACCACACCGATCTTGCGGCTGCCCTCCAGTCGGGCGCCGACCGCCGAGTCGACGTCGGTGGCGAGCGTGACGGTGGCCGTGCGTCGACCGGCTTCGGTCACACGTCCCACCAGCCCGGAGCCGTTGACCACGGTCATGTCGGGCCGTACGCCCGCGTCGGTGCCGACGTCGATGGTGACCGTGTCGGCGTAGCCCCTCGCCGTGACACGGGTGACGGCCTGGGCGGTGACGATCTCGTAACCGCCCAGGCCGGCCAGGCCCAGGAGTTCGTCGAGCTGTTCGGCCCGCTCCTCATCGATGCGCGCGGCCTGGAGTTGCGCCTTCAGATCGGCGTTGGCCTTCTCCAACTCCGCGACGCGCTCGGCGGATTCGGAGCGCATCCCCTCACGGAGGGCCGTCACCGGCGAGGCCGCCCATCCCACCCCCGCCGCCACGGGAACGAACACGAACTCACCGCCGACACGGGCGGCGGAGGTGACCGGGTCGCTTCCGGGACGGGAGTCCAGGACGAGCAGGGCCACGGCCAGCGTGACCAGCACGGCGAGGAACAGTCGAGATCTGGGTGAGTCACGGAACATGTCATCGCCGCCGTTCTGGAACGAGGACCTGGTGGAGGCGTTCGTAGTTCTCGACGCAGGTGCCCGAGCCGACGGCGACGCAGTCGAGCGCGTTGTCGGCGATGTGGATGGGCATCCCGGTCTCGTGCAGGAGCCGCTCGTCCAGTCCTCGCAGCATGGCGCCGCCCCCGGTGACGGCGATACCGCGGTCCATGATGTCCCCCGACAGTTCCGGCGGGCACTTGTCGAGGCTGATGCGCACCGCGTCGATGATGGCGGTGACGGGTTCGTCTATGGCCTGGCGCACATCGGCCTCGGACAGGACGATGGTCTTGGGAAGGCCGCTGACGAGGTCGCGTCCGCGCACCTCGGCGCGGACCTCCTCGGCGCCTGTCGGGTAGGCGGAGGCGACGGCGGTCTTGAGTTCCTCCGCCGTGCGCTCCCCGATCATCAGGGAGTACTCCTTCTTGACGAAGGTCGTGATCGCCTGATCCAGCTCGTCACCGCCCACGCGGATGGACTGCGAGGTGACGATGCCTCCCATGGAGATGACGGCGACCTCGGTGGTACCGCCCCCGATGTCCACGACCATGTTCCCGGTCGGTTCGTGGACGGGGAGCCCCGCTCCGATGGCGGCGGCCATGGGCTCCTCGATGATGTGGACCCTACGGGCGCCCGCCTGGAAGCCCGCCTCCTTGACCGCGCGGTGCTCCACGGAGGTGATCCCGCTGGGGACCGCGACGATGAGCCGGGGCTTGGCGAAGTGACGCCGACGGTGGACCTTTTGGATGAAGTAGCGCAGCATGCGCTCTGTGATCTCGAAGTCGGCGATGACGCCGTCCTTCAGGGGGCGGATGGCCGTGATGTTGTTCGGTGTGCGGCCGATCATCTGTTTGGCCTCGATACCGACGGCGACGATCCTGCCCGTCGAGGTGTTGAGCGCGACCACCGACGGCTCGTTCAGAACGATGCCGCGGCCGCGCACGTACACGAGAGTGTTGGCGGTGCCAAGGTCAACGGCCATGTCCCGGCCGAGAAAAGCAAGGTTGTTCGGCATGTAACGTCCCCAGAGGCGCCGTGTCGGGCGTGGTTGCACGGAACGACCATACGTAGTCGTTCCAGTACGTTAGGTATCCAGTCCTCCGCATCGTAACGGTCAGCACTTAGACAGTTACGCAAACACACCGAATTGTTGCCTCGCAGCAGACGAACCGTGCGAAGTCGTCACGAACGACGAAGCCGCGAGTCCCATGTCAGGGGGCTCGCGGCCTTTTCTCGTCGTCTTCGGGACCTACAGGTCGGGGAAGAAGAGCTTGATCTCGCGCTCGGCGGAGTAGGTGGAGTCCGAACCGTGCACGATGTTCTGCTGCACCTCCAACGCGAAGTCCCCACGGATGGTGCCGGGGGTGGCGATCACCGGGTCGGTGGCGCCGGCCAGGGCACGGAAGGCCTCGATCGAGCGTTCGCCCTCGACGACCATGGCCACCAGGGGGCCACTGGTGATGAACTCGACGAGCGAGTTGAAGAAGGGCTTCTCGGCGTGCTCCTCGTAGTGCGCCTTGGCGGTCTCGGTGTCGAGCGTGCGCAGCTCCATCGCGACCAGGCTCAGGCCCTTGCGCTCGATACGCGAGATGACCTCGCCGACGATGTTGCGGCGGACGCCGTCCGGCTTGATGAGTACGAGAGTGCGCTCCACGTGCGTGTCAACTCCTCACTGGGGTTCCGCGTGGCGCAGATGGGCGTCCGCACGCGGAAGATTCGGGTGATGGGTCCCGGACACGGGGACCAAGGTGGGGAATCGCTCCCGGACCGGCCGCCCGCGTGGACCTGCGTCACACTATCGCGTTTGCCGGGACCGCGCGGAGGCCGCCTCGTCACCGGCAGGCCCGTCCTCCTGGGTCGTCTCGGCCGCGGCGCGTGCCTCGTGCGCGGCCTTCATCGCGTCGGTGCGACGACCCATGACCACACCGGTGACCCACAGGGACACGAAGACCACCGCGATCAGCATCGCCCCCGACACCAGGAAGGAGGTGAACAGGAACGCGGCCTGCAAGACCCAGCCCGCGTAGTGGGCCCAGCGGTACTTCTGTAGGCCCGCCAGGACGAGGGCGGCGGCGGCCATGCCGCCCCACAGGCCCCCGGCCATGGCGGGGGCCATCCCCTCCACCGCGATGGCCACGGGCACGAAAAGGCCGATAACGATGGCCTCGAAGGCCAGGATGACGGCGCAGACTACGCGCACGGCGGGTTCCCTTCGTCGTGAGTCGCCGTTCCGTCACTCCCCCGCGCCGCGGAGCAGGTGGACGGCGTCACCCGCGGTGACGACCGAGCCGGTGACCAGAACACCGATTCCGCCGAACTCGCCGCTCTCCTCGACCAGGCCCACGGCCTGGTCGATGGCGTCGTCGAGTCGGGCGGCCACGTGCACGCGGTCCTCACCGAAGACGTGCCGGGCCGCGGCCGACAGTTCCTCCGGCTCCAAGGAACGCGGTGAGGAGTTACGGGTGACGACGATCTCGTCGAGTAGTGGTTCGAGGGGATCGAGAATCCCCTCGATGTCCTTGTCGGCCATGATCGCGACCACTCCGACCAGCCGGGAGAAGGTGAAGGCCTCCTCCACGGCCGCGGCGGTGGCGATCATTCCTGCGGGGTTGTGCGCGGCGTCGACGATGATGGTCGGGCTCGTGCGCACGACGTCCAGGCGCCCCGGAGAGTCCACCTCCGCCAGGGCCTCGCCGACGATCGTGGGATCCAGGCCCACGACGTCCTCGCCCGAGGAGGCGAAGGCCTCCACCGCGGCGACGGCGACGGCCGCGTTCGCGGCCTGATGTGCCCCGAACAGGGGGAGGAACAGGTTCTCGTAACTACCGGTGAGGCCTTTGATCGAGATCTGCTGGCCCCCGACCGCCATCTCGCGGGAGGTGACACCGAACTCGAGACCCTCCCTGGCCACCTGGGCCCCGACCTCGGCGGCTCCGAGATGGAGGGCCTCCGCGGCCGGCAGCGGCTGTTGGGCCAGCACCGCCACGGAGTCGGGTTTGATGATGCCGGCCTTCTCCTCGGCGATGCCCTCCAACGTGGCGGGCAGGTATTCGGTGTGGTCGATACCGATGGGTGTGACCACGGCGACGTCTCCGTCGACGACGTTGGTCGCGTCCCACCGGCCGCCCATGCCGACCTCGACCACGGCGACGTCCACCGGCGCGTCGGCGAAGACGGCGTACGCCATGGCCGTGAGGAGCTCGAAGAACGACAGGGGCGCGTCGTTCATCGCATCGGCCATCTCGACGTAGGGGCGGATGTCGTCGTAGGTCTCGACGAACCGCGCTTGTGAGATGGCCTCCCCGTCGATGACGACGCGTTCTCGCACGGTGCGCAGGTGCGGACTCGTGTAGCGGCCCACACGCAGGCCACGCGCACGCATGAGCGCGTCGATCATGCGTGCGACGGAGGTCTTGCCGTTGGTGCCCGTGACATGGATGACGCGGAAGTTGCGCTGTGGATCTCCGAGGAGGTCCAGCAGGGTGCGGATCCGGTCCAGTCGAGGATCGATGTCGGACTCGGGGGTCCGGGAGAGTATCTCCGCGGTCACCTCGGCGTAGCGCTGCTCGGTGCTGGTGTCACTCACGTCGTCTCGGTGTCTCGCGCGTTCGGGGTGTACACCTGCGCCAGTGTACGCGCCTCATCGGAGCGCGGGCCCCCGGGCAAAGGATCCGGTGACCTACGCCGCAAGACCATACTGTTGCCATGCCAAGTCTTGACCCCTTCTTCGGCGAGTGGACCCGACGGGACCCCGGCACGACCCGCAGCCTGGAACGCGCCGAAGCGCTGATGCGCCTTCTGGGACTGGACGCCGAACGTCCGCCGGTGCTGGGGGTCGTGGGTTCCAAGGGCAAGGGCGCCACCGCGACCACGGCCGCGGCGGCGCTCTCGGCGGCCGGACTGCGCACGGTACTGGTCACCGGTCCGAGCTTCCGTGCCTATCGGGAACGTGTGCGGGTGGACGGAACGTCGGTGACCGACGCCGAACTGGACGCACTGGGCTCCCGTATCGACGCCGCCCGACGGAGGCTTCCGCCGGTGGAGGCGTCGGGGGGATACCTGGCGCCGAGCGGACTGTTCCTGATCGCGGGCCTGGTGCACGCTCGTGAGGTGGGCGCGCACGTGTGCGTGCTGGAGGCCGGGATGGGCGGTCACCGTGACGAACTGCGTCTGGTGGGCCCGGAGGTCGTCGCGATGGGAAGGGTCTTCGCCGAGCACGTGGGGGTCCTCGGCTCCACGGTGGAGGAGATCGCCGGGGAGAAGGCCCGTGTGACGGGGGAACGGACCCGTGCCCTGGTGCGCCTGCCGCAGACCCCCGAAGTGGCCGCCGCGATCGACGTGGCCCTGGAGGAGCGCACCGGCGGCCGTGTGCGCGCCGAGATGGTCGATCCTCGTTCGCCCGGGGTGGAGCCGCCGCCCGAGCTGCGTCCACCGGGACTGTCCGCCGCCTCGGGGGTGCTCGGGACGGCCGCCGCCGCTCGGATGCTGGACTACATGGGACTGCCCGCCTCGGACAGGAGGCGACTGCACGCGGTGCTGCGGACCGTGCGTCTGCCGGGGCGGCTCTCCCTTCACCCCGTGCCCGGTGGGAGGACGGAGGGCGAGGCACCGGGCACGGAGGTCCTGGTGGACTCGGCCATCGACCGCGACGGGGTCGCCGCCGCCCTGGCCCACGCGTGTGACCTGTGGGGCGGAGTGGACCACGTGCTCGTGTGCCTGCCCGACCACAAGGACGTCTCCGGCGCCGTGCGGGCCCTGGGCGACCTTCCCGTGACCGCCGTGCGTCTGCCCGAGGCGCATCTGCGCTTCGATCACGCCCTGCCCGGCCACTGGGGACGCATGGACGCCGAGGATCTGTCCCCCGCCGCCCTGCGCGCGGTCGGCCGACGTGTGCTCGCTCTGGGCACGGTCTACTTCACCGGACGGGTCCTGGAGGCCGTGGACGCCCCCACCGACCGGCTCTTCGGTGGATGACGGGGACGGCGCTCCCGAGCACCGTCCCCGCCCGGATCCGTCCGTCGGGACCTCCGTCCCTCCCGGCTAGCTGCCGTCGCCCCGGCCGGGTCTGTACTCGGGCTGGGACTGGGGGTTGAACTCCTCCATCCGCACACGTTCGGCCACGCGGAAGCGGGGATCGTCCAGCTTGAGCACGTCGAGCCCTCGGGTGATGTCGGAGGAGTACACGTGACCGTTGTAGTAGTAGGCCGACCAGGAGCCGCCCAGCACGAGGCGGTTCTCGTTGATCGGGCCGCGGTCGAAGTAGCCGATCTCCTTCGGGCTCCTCGGGTCGTTGAAGTCGATCACGGAGACGCCGCCCTGGTACCAGGCCTGCACGAAGAAGTCACGGCCGGGGACGGGGATGAGCGAACCGTTGTGCGCCACACAGTTCTCGGTGGTGGACTGGTGCCGGGGCAGTTTGTAGTAGCCCTGGAACCGGAGTTCGGGGGCGTCCTTGTGTCCGTCGATCTCGTAGACGGCGTTGGCCCCGCGCTCGGGGCCGACCGCCTCGGTGCAGGTGGCGCCGCCACCGCCTCCGAGTTCGTCGGTGAACAGCACGGTCCTGCCGTCGTTGGTGAAGGTCGCCGAGTGCCAGAACGCGAAGTTGGTGTCGCGTACCACGTCGGTGACGACCGGGGAGGTCGGGTCGGAGATGTCCATCAGGACGCCGTCGCCCATGCACGCGCCCGCGGCTATGTCGTACTCGGGGTAGACGGTGATGTCGTGGCAACCCGAGGTGTTGGTGTTGCCGCCCTCGGGGAAGAGCACCGGGGCGTCGATGAGCGCCGCCTTGGAGGGGTCGTCCAGCGGAACCTCGATGATGGAGATCTTGTCGTGCGGGGGCTGACAGTGGGGGAAGTTCACCGACGGCGAGTACGAGGACACGTACACGTACTCGTGCTCGCCGTCCTTGCCCGGGACCAGCGTGTTGGTGTGCGAACCGCAGTCCGTGCGCACCGCGGCCACGTACCGCGGATTCGCCTTGTCGGAGATGTCGAAGATCCGGATGCCCTCGAACCCGTCGGGGTCGGTCGTGGGAACGGCGGGCGCACCGCACTCGGTACCCGCGCGCGGGTAGTCGACCGAGAAGTACAGCAGGTCCCCACTGACCGACACGTCCCCCTGGCCACCGGGGCACAGCACCTCGGAGACGATCCTCGGGTCCTCCGGCTCGGAGATGTCGTAGATGACGAAACCGTTGTAGTTGCCGCCGATGGCGTGGTCTCCGCTGAAGGCGAGGTCGGAGTTGTAGTCGCTCATGACCTCGGTCTTGGGGACGTTGGCCACGTGGGTGACGTTGGGGCTGGTTTCCGCGTCGCTGACGAACGTGTCGTCCGCCGAGGCCGACGCGGGGCCGAGAAGACCGACCATGAGGACGGCTGCTCCGGCCAGGGCGAGACCCGTCGGTCCACGCCCGACGGTCCGGGTTTCAGGGACGAGGGGAGAGGGCGCCATTCTGTGTACTCCCGAATCCTGTGGAAGGGAAACAGGGAAAAGGTACACAGTTCAACATCTATGCGCATAGAGGGCGACAAAAGAAAACTCTCCATGAGCCCTATGTCGCCCCTGGTCCTCCCTGGTCACGCACAATATCTCCTAGAGGAGAAAGTGTCATCGCGTGAGGATATCGTCGATAATTCAAGGGTTGTGTTTGGCACGTGATCAGTGTGAAGGAAGTGACGGCTGAGATTGCGGATTGAACTCCTCCAGGCGCACTCTCTCCGCTTCGACCAGACGCGGATCGGTGAGTCTGAGCACGTCGAGCCCACGCTGGATCTCGGAGGAGTACACGTGACCGTTGTAGTAGTAGGCCGACCATGAGCCCGCCATGCTCAGGCTCTCCGGATCCCACGGTCCTCGGTCGAAGTAGGCGATCTCCTCGGGGTGGTCGGGGTCGGTGAGATCGATGACCGAGACGCCGCCCTGATACCAGGCCTGCACGAAGAAGTCACGGCCGGGGACGGGGATGAGCGAACCGTTGTGCGCCACACAGTTCTCGGTTTCGGCCTGGTGTCGAGGCAGTTTGTAGTAGCTCCGGAACCGCAATTCAGGCCCCGCTCCGCCGTGGTCGACGGCATAGACGGCGTTCGCACCGCGCTCGGGTCCGGTCTTCTCGTCACACGTGGCCGCGCTGCCGCCTCCGAGTTCGTCGGTGAAGACCACGTGACGGGCGTCGTTGGTGAGGGTCGCCGAGTGCCAGAACGCGAAGTTCTCGTCCTGGACCCGCTCGGTGACGACCGGGTTCACCGGGTCGGAGATGTCCAGGAGCACCCCGTCTCCCATACAGGCCGCGGCCGCGATGTCCCGTTCGGGATAGGCGGTGATGTCGTGGCAACCCGAGGTGTTCTTGTGCGCCTCCTCGGCGAACAGTCTCGGCTCGCTGACGACCGCAGCCGCGGCGGGATCGTCCAAAGGCACCTCGACCACCATGATCTTGTCGTGGGGAGGCTGACAGTGGGGGAAGTCCACCGACGGCGAGTACGAGGACACGTACACGTACTCGTGCTCGCCGTCCTTGCCCGGGACCAGCGTGTTGGTGTGCGAACCGCAGTCCGTGCGCACCGCGGCCACGTACTGCGGATTCGCCTTGTCGGAGATGTCGAAGATCCGGATGCCCTCGAACCCGTCGGGATCGGTGGCCGACACCGCCGAGGCACCGCACTCCTCGTTCGCCCGCGGGTAGTCGACCGAGAAGTACAGCAGGTCCCCGCTGACCGACACGTCCCCCTGACTGCCCGGGCACAGGACCGTGGAGACGTGCCGGGGTTCCTCCGGCCGAGAGATGTCGTAGACGGCGAAACCGTGGTAGTTGCCGACGATGACGTGGTCACCGGTGAAGGCCAGGTCGGAGTTGTGGGCGGCGGGGCTGTCCAGGGCCTCGGCCTTGGGCAGATGGGCCACGTGCTCGATACCCCCGCCCGTGCTCACGTCGTCATCGACCCGCGTTCCGGTGGTGAACATGACCGCGACCAGCAGGGGCACGGCCCCGAGCACACCCCGGCGAAGCCGCCTTCCGTTCCCTGGCACCATCGCCCCCACCCCCGATAACACGGAACGCACCCATGTGACTACTTGGTGTTGTACTCCCCTTGTGCGCGGGCACACCAGGCGAAACGCCGGGAAGGGACATCTCACACCAGGAAAGACATACGCCGCACAGGAGCCCAAAGAGCGTGCTTGACCAGGAAAAACGAAACGAAACGGCGCCCATCCGGCGACAGAGCTGGACAAAGCGAGGGGGAAGTGAGTAGAAAACCCGCAGGACGTTACTTTCAGGGACACCCGGACCACGGACACCGCGGTACGCCCGCGCCCACCCCATCGGAGGACACCTCGTGCGTCGCCTGGCATTCACGGCCGGAACCGCTCTCCTGTTGCTCGGGGTCTCGGCCTGCGCGGACGACCGCGGGCAGGGGTCGGCCAATGTCATCGCCCCCGGTGCGCCCGGCGCGTCGTCCTCCCCCGCGACGGAGGAACAGATCGCCGCCCTGGCCGAGGAACAGGGCCACAACGAGGCCGACGTCATCTACCTGGTGAAGATGATCGGGCACCACGCACAGGCGCTGGAGATGACCGACCTGGTTCCGGAGCGCCATGAGCGCGAGGACATCGAACGTATCGCCGATCGCATCGCCTCCGCCCAGGCACCGGAGATCACCGCCATGGAGAGTTGGCTGGAGGAGAACGTCTTCGGACCGGCCAGGGAGAATCCGGCCTACCAGAACTTCTGTGGGCTGGAGGGCGAGGGCGCCCACCAGCACGGCCGAAGTGGTGACGCGCTCGCGTGCGACCTGGACATCGACCACGACGACATGCCCGGCATGGCCTCGCGGGAGGAGATGGAGCGACTGGCGGAGGCCGAGGGCGACGAGTTCGACCGGCTCTTCGTGGAGTTGATGACGGTCCACCACGAAGGTGCCGTCACCATGGCGGAGGAGGTTCTGGCCGAGGGCAGGGACCAGACGGTGCTGAGGATGGCCAACGACGTGATCGCCGAGCAGAACGCGGAGATCGCGCGTATGGAACGGGTGCTGGAGGGCTGACCCGCGAGGAAGGCCTCGACGGTACCGGGGCGTCCCGGGCGGAGCGCCCCGGCGGGATCGTCGTCGTGTCGTGTCGGACGAGTACGGACCTCAGGCGGATTTCTCCTGGCGGGCACCACGCACCTGCCCCCGCGGCACGATCGTGGGATTGACATTGTCCACCACCGTCTCCCCACTGATGATCACCCGCCCCACATCCTCCCGCGACGGCACCTCA
>NZ_JASCXJ010000002.1 GCF_030271535.1 Nocardiopsis sp. ATB16-24
CCGTGCGCCCCGCCGAGCCCTCCGGTTGGGACGTAGCGGCGCCGCAGCCGACGCGACCCGCTCCGGCCGAGCCCCGGCCCGAACCCGCGCCCGCCCAGCCCCTCGCGCGGACCGGTGAGCCGGTCCGGGAGCCCGGTCCCGCCGCCGGACCGCCGCCGGACCGGATCGTCACAGGACTCCAGGAGCCTCCGCCCGACCCCTACGAGGACGCCACGGCCGCGCCGCCGCCGGAGAACGTCGAGCCGGCGCCCACGTCTCCGGCAGGAGGGGGCTCGCCCGCCGTCGCGGAATCCGCACCCGTGCGGGAGGAGTCTCGTGAGCCGACCGCGTCGGGTCCGGGGGGGTCACGGTCCTCGGAGGGCTCTGCGCCCTCGGGCCCCGGGGTCGCGCTCATCGAGTCCGAACTGGGCGGCCGACTCATCGAGGAGATCGAGCACGAGGCCCCGGACCCGTCGCTCTGACGGGCCCGGCCCCCCTTCGTCGGCGACCCCGTCCCGACCGACCCCGCTCCGGTCTCGTCCCGACGGCCCACGGAACGCCGTCGCCGCGCGGGAACGGGAGGGGAGGCGTCTTCTCCGGCCGCCGGGCCTTCTCACACCGGCCAGCTCCGGCCCTCCGGCGAGTCCAGCCACACCCGGTGCGTCCCGTCGGCCTCCACCGACAGCCCGAACCGTTCGGGTCGCGGTTCGCCCAGGCCCGACCACAGCTCCAGGGCCTCCTCGAACTCGTCCCACACGCTCCTGGGCCCGCCCTGCTCGATCATCCACGAGGTGCCGTAGGGGTACACGCGCACCCAGGAGTCGGCGTTCCGGTCGCAGACCCACACACCCGACCCGGTGCCGATCCACCGACGCCGCACGCGCCAGTCCGGCACCATCACCGACAGGGCGAACGCGGACGGGAACGATAGCAGGGGCGCCACCGGATCGTTCTGGGTGAGTCGGTACTCGTCGGGCTGCTGCCCCGAGTCCCGTACGGGAGTCGCTGGGGGGTCGGGCGTGTGCAGGGGCACGAAACCCACTCCGTTGTGGAAGCTTCCCCGCGCGGAACCGTCTCCGGGACACTCCACACGGGCCAGGACACCGGCGCCCTCCAGCAGACCCCAAGGGCAGACCACCAGACCGTCCGGGCGCAGTTGCTCCAACCACGCCGGTGGTATCCGCCGCACACCGAAGGTCGAGGTGATCCGGTCGTAGGGCGCGCCGGGAGGGTACCCCTCGTACCCGTCGACCAGATGGACCGTGGGCGAGTAACCCTCCTTCTCCAGCGACTCTCGGGCGCTCCTGGCCAGGCGGGGGTCCACTTCCAGGGAGATGACGGCCCTGTCGCCCAGACGGTGGGCCAACAACGCGGTGTTCCACCCCGTGCCGGTGCCCACCTCCAGGACCCGCTGCCCGTTGGCCAGATCGGCGAGTTCGAACAACCGGGCGAGGACCGTGGGCGCGGAACTCGACGAGGTGGCGGCCTCCCTGCGCGCCTGGGAACCCACCTCCTGGTACGCCGGTGGCTCCCCTCGGGCCGCAACGGTGGACTCGTCGACCTGGGTGACGATGGCGTTGTCGGCGTAGACGGCCGCGAGCCACTGCTCCGGGTTGTTGTTGGCGTTGAGGGAGGCGCCGTAGGCGGTCAGTGCCCCCGTCTCGGGGATGAACCGATGTCGGGGCACGGAGCGGAAGGCATCGATGAGAGCGGTGTCGGTCAGCGTGCCGTCCGCGACCATCGCCTCGACCAGCGCCGCGTGGCGCTCCCTGGCGGTCAACACGTCTTCAGTCCCCCGTGGCTCTCGGCAGTACCGGTCGTGCGCGAGAGCACTACCGGGACCTTTGTGCCCCTCAGAACACCCTTTCAACCGAGAGTGATGGTATCGCCACCGTTGGTTCTTCCTCCTGGTGAAACCCCCTCGGGAGAGTCGTCCCTCCTCGTGGCACCCGTCACACCCTCGTGTCGTGGCGGGACGGGCCATCGACCCCCACGGGCCGTTCGTGCGGTGGAGGCCGCGCCCCGTGCCGGTGCCCACGTCACCTCGGCGGCGATCCTTCCGACCACGCCCGGACCGCGGACGTTGGGGCGACCGCCGCGACCGGGCCGGCTCCGCCGGCGAACACCGGCCGACATCGGCCGTTCCCGGCCATCACCCCCCGACGGCACCGGGGACTCCGCGCGTTCGCCGATGACCGGTTACGCTCACAGAAACAGCGACATGACAGCGAACACCAGCACCACGAGTGCGGCGAGGAGACGGCCGTGAACCCTGGCGGAATGGACATGCAGGCCCTGCTCCAGCAGGCCCAGCAGATGCAGCAGCAGCTCATGGAGGCCCAGCAGGCGCTGGAGGACGCCGAGATCGAGGGCAGCTCCGGCGGCGGCCTGGTCAAGGTCAAGCTGAGTGGACGCGGACAGGTCGAGGACATCGGCATCGACCCCCGGGCGATCGACACCACCGACGCCGAGGAGAGCGCTCAGACCGTCGCCGACCTGGTCCTGGCGGCCATCCGCGACGCCGAGTCCCAGGTGGAGAGGCTCCAGCAGGAGAAGATGGGGCCGCTCGCCGAGGGCCTGGGCGGCGGCGGTATGCCCGGTGGGATGCCCGGTCTTCCCGGTTTCTGACACCGGTCGCCCGCACGGCCCCGAGCGTCCTCGGTGGCCGGGTGGCGAGCAACGCGGAGCACGGACCTTCGCGTCGGCGGGATGTCCGGCCGGGTGTCCCGCGGGGCCCCGGCCGGTGACGCTCCGTGCGCCGTGGTCGACGCGGCACCCGGGTACCGGGAAGGTCGTCACGCCGGATACGGTGGAGGAAGGGTAGACGGACCACCCTGCGAAGATCCGGTCCGACCTGGTGGGTAGGCGATGTACGAAGGCGCGGTGCAGACTCTGATCGACGAGCTGGGGCGACTGCCCGGCGTCGGTCCGAAAAGCGCGCAGCGCATCGCCTTCCATCTGCTGTCCGCCGAACACGCGGACGTCAAACGCCTCGTCAACGCGCTTGTCGAGGTCAAGGAGAAGGTGCGCTTCTGCGAGGTCTGCGGCAACGTCGCCGAGGAGACCCGCTGTCGCATCTGCCGTGACGCCCGACGCGACCCCGCCATCATCTGTGTGGTCGAGGAGTCCAAGGACGTCGTCGCCATCGAGCGCACGCGCGAGTTCCGGGGCCGCTACCACGTCCTGGGCGGTGCCATCAGCCCCATCGAGGGTGTGGGCCCCGACGACCTGCGCATCAAGGAGCTCATGACCCGTCTGGCCGACGGGCAGGTGACGGAGCTGATCCTCGCCACGGACCCCAACCTGGAAGGGGAGGCCACCGCGACCTATCTGGCGCGGTTGGTCAAACCCATGGGGCTGAAAGTGACCCGACTGGCCAGTGGTCTGCCCGTGGGCGGTGATCTCGAATACGCCGACGAGGTCACTCTCGGACGTGCTTTCGAGGGACGCCGCAGTTTGGAGTTCTAGCTCACATTCGCCGTGTATTCGAGCGGATCGCGAGTAACCTCCGCCTGACCGGGTAAACCCGAGCGCTGGTGCACCGAGGCTCCACGCCCTCTCCGCCGCAGGTCGGACGGGGTCGACGGGGAAGTCGCCGGCTACACTCCATTTCATCTTGATCCCAACTCCTCAGGAGCATCGATCGTGGCCCTAATCGTGCAGAAGTACGGTGGGTCTTCCGTGGCCGACGCGGAAGCCATCAAGCGAGTAGCCCAAAGGATCGTGGCTCAGAAAAAGGCGGGATATGACGTCGTGGTCGTGGTCTCGGCCATGGGCGACACGACCGACGAACTGCTGGAGCTCGCCGAGCAGGTCACCCCGATGCCGCCGGCCCGCGAGCTGGACATCCTCGTGACGGCGGGCGAGCGCATGTCGATGGCCCTCGTGGCGATGGCCATCGAGAACCTCGGCTACGAGGCGCGTTCCTTCACCGGTTCCCAGGCCGGTGTCATCACCACGTCGCTGCACGGCAACGCCAAGATCATCGATGTGACGCCCGGCCGCATCCGGGAGGCCGTGGCCGAGGGCGCGATCTGCATCGTCGCCGGCTTCCAGGGGGTGTCCCAGGACACCAAGGACATCACCTCGCTGGGTCGCGGCGGCTCCGACACCACCGCGGTGGCCCTCGCCGGCGCGCTCGACGCCGACGCCTGTGAGATCTACAGCGACGTGGACGGGGTCTTCACCGCCGACCCGCGTGTCGTGCCCACCGCGCGGCGCATCCCCAAGCTCTCCTACGAGGAGATGTTGGAGATGGCGGCCAGCGGGACCAAGATCCTGCACCTGCGCTGTGTCGAGTACGCCAGGCAGTACAACATCCCCCTGCACGTCCGCTCATCTTTCAGTCAAAAGCCCGGGACCTGGATCGTTTCGGAAGTCGAGGAAAGCGAAGGCATGGAACAGCCGATCATCTCCGGGGTCTCCCACGACCGGAGCGAAGCCAAGATCACCGTCGTCGGTGTCCCCGACCGTATCGGTGAGGCCGCCACGATCTTCCGGGCCCTGGCCGACGCCGAGATCAACATCGACATGATCGTGCAGAACGTGTCGGCGGTCTCCACCTCCCGTACCGACATCTCCTTCACCGTCCCCAAGGACTCCGGCAAGCAGGCCGTGGAGGCTTTGAAGAAGGTCCAGGAGAAGGTCGGCTACGACTCCCTGCGCTACGACGACAAGATCGGCAAGGTCTCGCTGATCGGTGCCGGTATGCGCTCCTACCCGGGTGTGACCGCCCGCTTCTTCGACGCGATCGCCGCCTCGGGCACCAACGTCGAGATGATCTCCACCTCGGAGATCCGCATCTCGGTGGTCGTGGTGGAGGACCAGATCGACGCGGCCGTGCGCGCCGCCCACAGTGAGTTCAAGCTCGACGCCGACCAAGTGGAGGCTGTCGTTTACGGAGGTACCGGCCGATGAGTAACCGTCTTCCCACCCTCGCCCTCGTCGGCGCCACCGGCGCCGTCGGCACCGTGATGCGGGGCATCCTGACCCAGCGTGAGAACGTTTGGGGCGAGATCCGCCTCGTGGCCTCCGCGCGCAGCGCGGGCAAGGTTCTGAGCGTGCGCGGTGAGGACGTCGTGGTCCAGGCCCTGTCCCCCGAGGTCTTCGACGGCGTGGACGTCGCCATGTTCGACGTCCCCGACGAGGTGTCCAAGGAGTGGGCGCCGATCGCCGCCGCACGCGGCGCGGTGGCCGTCGACAACTCCGGTGCCTTCCGCATGGACCCGGACATTCCGCTCGTGGTGCCCGAGGTCAACGCCGACCAGGTCCGCAACCGTCCGCGCGGCATCATCAGCAACCCCAACTGCACCACCCTGTCGATGATCGTGGCGATCGGTGCCCTGCACCGCGCCTACGGCGTCAAGGAGATCGTGGCCTCCTCCTACCAGGCCGCCTCCGGTGCGGGACAGGAGGGCATCGACACCCTGCGCGACCAGATGTCCAAGGTCGCCGCGGACCGCACCCTCGGGGACAAGGCGGGCGACGTACGCGCCGCCGTGGGCGAGCTGGGTCCGTTCCCGGCGCCGCTGGCCTACAACGTCGTGCCGTGGGCGGGCTCGCTCAAGGACGACGGATGGTCCTCCGAGGAGCTGAAGATCCGTAACGAGTCGCGCAAGATCCTGGGCCTGCCCGACCTGCGTGTCTCGGCCACGTGCGTGCGGGTTCCGGTGATCACCACCCACGCGCTGACCGTGCACGCGACCTTCTCCGAGGAGGTCACCGCCGAAGAGGCCCGTAAGGTGCTCGGCTCCGCCGAGGGCGTCGTGGTCCAGGACGACCCGGCCAACGGCGAGTTCCCCACCCCCGCCGACGTCGTGGGCACCGACCCGACCTGGGTCGGTCGTATCCGCCAGTCGCTGGACGACCCGAAGTCGTTGGACCTGTTCCTGTGCGGGGACAACCTGCGCAAGGGCGCGGCGCTGAACACCGCGCAGATCGCCGAGGTCGTGGCCCGGGAGTTCGTCCAGGGCTGACCGCACGCGGTGCACGGGGGAGACGGCCGGTCGACGGTCGTCTCCCCCGTTCGTCCACCAGGCGGCCGGCACTCCCGGCCGCACGTGGGGCGGCGGCGTTCCCGCCTCAGCGGCGGCGCGGGTCGCCGGGACGGCGGGCCCGGGCCAGTGTCAGCTTGTAGAGGAGCCTGCACTGCTCGGTCGAACCGATGAGGTCGGAGGTCTCCACCGGACGGTTGCCGCTGTAGTGGGTGCGCTCCACCACGAGCACGGGTATCCCGGGTGCCGAGTCGAGCAACGAGGCCTCGAAGTCGCGCAGGGCGCGCACACCGACCTCCTCCACCACGCGATCGACCGGGTGCCCCGCGGCGCCGAGCCGCTCGATCAGACCGGTGTCGGGCGCGCTGCCGAAGGGGGTGTGCTGGGTGCCCGCGGTGAGGGCGGCGGGTTCCCAGGACCGGTGCAGGGTGATGGGCACTTCCGAGGACAGGCCCCGAGAGGTGGTGCGGTACACCGGGTCGCCGTCGCGCAGCCGCAACCGGGCGCTCAGCGCCGGGGAGCACCGTTCCTGTTCGGTGCCGAGCGTCTCCCGTGTGAGTCCGCCCAGGCCGGAGCCGGAGGAGGAGTCGGTTCGGCAGAGCCGGAAGAGTTCGGGCGCCGGGCGCACGAAGTATCCGGAGCCGGGGCGGGACTCGACCAGGCCTTCGGTGACCAACAGTCGTAGAGCGGTACGGGAGATCTGCTCGCTGACTCGGTAGGAACGCGCCAGTCGGGTCCGGGAGGGAAGCCTCGTACCAGGAGGCATCTCCCCGTTCAGGATCGGTTCGCGTAGCTGCTGGGCCAGCCAGAGGTACCGGGGCTGCCTGGCCATGGTCACCGAGCCCGGTTCACCACGCCTCTTCCGTCCTTCCGATGTCTGTGCTCCCCCGGGCGGACGGTGGTGCGTCCGAACCGGAGAGCGTGGGTGGCGGTGTCGCCACCGTCGCCGATGGGAACCGTGGAGGAGAGAAGGGGAGTATGCCCACCAGATCGCCGAAGCTCGCCCATGGTTCTCAGTAAAGCAGCGAAAAGCCCTGGTAGGGGGCGTTCTCCGAAAGTCGTCACCTTCGCGGGGTGAAGGCACCGCGGAAACGGAAGCCCGGGTGGAGGTTGGTGGAAACGCCCGGAAACCGGGAAATAGGCGAGGGCCCCACCCCTGGCGATTACCCTGCGTAACGACAGGAGTATGCCTTGCTTGGGGGAAGCCATGATCACGAGTCTTGCGAACCGTGCGGAGCCGGCGGTCACCTGGATGGGGGGGACCGTGGGGGCCGCTCTGGTGCTGGTCGCCGCGTTCCTGGTGTTGTTGGTGCTCTCGGCCGTCATCTCCGCCTTGGTCGATCGCGACACCTCGGCGGGGGGCAAGCTGCTGTGGATCCTCTTCGTTCTCTGGTTTCCGCTGTTCGGAGCGGTCGCCTGGTTCGTCGTGGGCAAGAAGGGGCACCTCAACCGCTTTCTGGGCATCGACAAGGGCAAGGCGCGTCACACGATCCCCGTCAGTGTCGGTCAGCACAGCAACGTGGCGGCCCAGAGGAACGGACGACTGCACCCCGCCTGAGCCGGGGAAGGGCCGGGTAGCTCGTTGAGAGGCTCCGGAGCGGGGGAGAGGCACCGGCTCCGGGGCCTTTGCCGTGGGGGCGGAGGAGTCGCGGCCCCGACCAAGGATCGTCACGTTGAGTAGCCAGAGGGTTCTGGCGGAGGTGGGGGTGGAGAGCGGCCCCGGTCGGTGTTTCGGACGCCGAACCCGCCGAGCAGGTGGACGGACGCACCGGTGACCACGCGACCGACCGTGCCCGTCAGGGGGCTCAGGCCTCGGAGTCGGCGAAGTCGAAGCCGGGAGAGACGAAGCAGCTGACCAGTGACTCGGTGTCGCCCACGGGGCGTGCCGTCTGCCAGGTTCCCGCCGGGACCAGGACCTGGAGGAGTTCGCCCCGTTCGATCCCCGGGCCCAGGATCCTCCGCCCCTCCGGTTCGGGGGCGGACCCCGTACCGCCCAGCTCCAGTCGCAACGGGCCGCCCCGGTTGAAGACCCACATCTCGTCGGAACGCACCCTGTGCCAGCGCGACTCCTCTCCCGGGGCCAGCAGGAAGTGGATGCCGGTGGCGGTGGGACGTGCCCCGGGGTGGTCGTCGGGGCGGACCGTCACCTCGCTGCGCCAGGTCTGCCGGTACCAACCACCTTCGGGATGGGGCAGCAGGTCCAACACCTCCGCGGTCGCGGGCCTGGCCTCGGCTCCCGTGTAGCGGCCGGAGGGGTCGCGGCGCAGGTGGCGCACGTCCACCACGGCCGCACGGGGGATGGGGCCGTAGACGTGGGGGAAGAGGACGTCGCCGTCCACGCCCAGGGGAGGGGCGGGGTCGGCCGCCTCCCACCGCACCTCACAGTCGACCGCGTCGGTGTCCACGACGAGGGCGACGAGCGGGTCGGTGCTCTCGGAGTACAGGGCGTCGGCCACCGCCAACAGGGTGGGCACGTCCGGAGAGGCGTGCACGAACCCCTGCGTCCGCAGGGAGTCGGCCTCGATGTGGTGGTCGCCGCGAGCCCAGCGTTCGAGTTCGGTCATGTGCAGCACGTGGGGCATGGGAAGACGGTATCCGGGACGAGCGTGGACGACCACGTCCACGCCGACCGAGCCTCGCGCCGCCGGCGCCCTCGCGGCCTCGGCCACGGTCCACCGCACGTCTCCCGGTCACGTGGGGAGGGCGGGGCGGGGGACGGGCCGGAGTCGAGGAGGTGCGGTAGGGCCGTCCACAGCCCGTGGGCGGCCCTTTCCTCGCACGAGAACGCCCCGACCGTCACCGGCCGGGGCGTCGAAGAGGCGGGGAACCCTCCCGTTACAGGATGATCCGCATCGGCTCCTCCAGGATCTCCGCGAGGTCCTTGAGGAACGCGGCGCCCACGGCGCCGTCCACCGCACGGTGGTCCACCGACAGTTCGAGCGCGATCCGGTTGCGCACGACGACCTCGCCGTCCACGACCACCGGCTCCTGGCGCATCGCACCGACCGCGAGGATGGCCGCCTCCGGCGGGTTGATCACCGCGGAGAAGCTGTCCACACCGAACATGCCCAGGTTGGACACGCTGAACGTGCCGCCGCTCATCTCCTGCGGCTTCAGCTTGCCGTCACGGGCCTTGCCCGCCAGATCCCGCGTACGCGTGGAGATCTCCGACAGCGTCGCCTTGTCGGTGTCGTGCAACACCGGAACGACCAGGCCCGACTCCACGGCCACGGCCACGCCCACGTTGATCCGGTGGTGCCGCAGCAGCCTGCCGTCCACCCACGAGGTGTTCACCGCGGGGTGCAGCTTCAACGCCGTCGCACTGGCCTTGACGATCAGGTCGTTGAAGCTGACCTTCACGCCGGTGCTCTCCAGCTGCCCGTTGATCTGCGAACGGAAGGCCCTGAGCGCCTCGGCGTCGATCGTACGGCGCAGGTAGAAGTGCGGGACGGTCTGCTTGCTCTCGGTCAGGCGGCGCGCGATCACCTTGCGCACGTTGCTGACCTGGAGCTCCTCGGAGTCGCGTCCGTCGTCGAAGGCCGGGGCGGACACGGCCCGCTCCGCGGAGGGCTTGGCCTCCTCCTTGGCCTCCACCGCGTGCTCGGTCTCCTCGGTGCCCCTCTCCCGGGCCGCCTCGATGTCGGCGCGCACGATCCGGCCCTTGGGGCCCGACCCCTTGATCTTGGTGATGTCCAGGCCGTACTCACGGGCCAGTCGCCGGGCCAACGGGGAGGTG
Organism: Nocardiopsis sp. ATB16-24; assembly: GCF_030271535.1. Taxonomy (GTDB): domain Bacteria; phylum Actinomycetota; class Actinomycetes; order Streptosporangiales; family Streptosporangiaceae; genus Nocardiopsis. The sequence continues at coordinate 9,709 of NZ_JASCXJ010000002.1, forward strand.
CGCGGACGGGGGCCGTCCTCGGCCGGCTCGGGCGCGGCGGAGGTCCGTTCGGCCTCCGAGCCCTCGGCGGCCTCCGTGATCTCCTCCGCCTTCTCGGCCTGTTCCTCCTTGTCGGGCTCGGGTTCGTCCGCATCGCCGGCACCGGAGTCCTCGGGCACGGCGTCCGGGGAGTCGGCGATCACACCGATGACCGCGCCGATCGGCACCGTCTCACCCTCGGAGACGGTCTGCTTGACCAGGTAGCCGTCCTCGTAGGCCTCGTACTCCATGACGGCCTTGTCGGTCTCGATCTCGACCAGGACGTCACCGGAGGTGACCTTGTCACCCACGTTCTTGACCCACGTGCTGATGACGCCTTCTTCCATGGTGTCGGAGAGGCGCGGCATCTGGATTTCGCTCATATTTGAAACTCCCTCTACCCGACCCGTTTGCCGACGGCGCTCAGGGTCTCCTTGATGACGGTGCTGATCGACTCGATCGACGGCAGGGCCGCTGTCTCCAGCGGCTTGGCGTAGGGCATGGGGACTTCCGCCATCGCCACCCTGCGGACGGGGGCGTCCAGGTAGTCGAAGGCGCCTTCCTGGATCGACGCGGCGATCTCCGCGCCGATGCCGTAGGTGAGCCAGTCGTCCTCGCAGATCACCGCGGCGCCGGTCTTCTTGACCGAGTCCACGAAGGTCTGGCGGTCCAGCGGACGCAGGCTGCGCAGGTCCACGACCTCGACGTCGATGTCCTCCTCGGCCAGCTGCTCGGCGACCTGGGTGGCCACCATCGCCATGCGGGAGTAACCGATGAGGGTGATGTCGCTTCCCTCGCGTGTGACCTTGGCGCGGCCGATCGTGGCGACGTCGTCGTTGGACGGCTCGGCGTAGTCGTCGGGGACCTCGCCCTTGGAGTTGTACAGACCCAGGTTCTCCAGGAGCAGGACCGGGTCGTCGTCGCGGATGGCCGCGCGCAGCATCGCCGAGGCCTCGGCCGGGGTGCTGGGAGCGAGCACCTTCAGACCGGGGACGAAGGAGTAGAACAGCTCGATGTTCTGCGAGTGGGTGGCGCCGAGCTGTTGGCCGCCGCCACCGGGTGTGCGGATGACCATGGGCACGCTCGTCTGACCGCCGAACATGCCGTAGATCTTGGCGGCGTGGTTGATGATCTGGTCGATGGCGATCAGCGAGAAGTTGATCGTCATGATCTCCACGACCGGACGCAGGCCCAACATGGCCGCGCCGACGGCCGCGCCGACGAAACCCTCCTCGGCGATGGGGGTGTCCCTGACCCGGCGCGGTCCGAACTCCTTGAGCAGACCCTCGGTGATCTTGTAGGAGCCCTCGAAGAGACCGATCTCCTCGCCCATGACGAACACGTTCTCGTCCCGGACCATCTCGGCGCGAAGGGTGTCCCGCAGAGCCTGACGGTAAGTGATCACAGACATTGTGGGTTCCTTCCCTACTCCGCGAACACCGGGTCGGCGGGCATGCGGGTCGACTCGTTGGGCACCGGTGTGGCGTAGGTGTAGTCGAAGAGCGTCGACACATCCGGGTGCGGGCTGTTCTCGGCGAAGTCCGCGGCTTCGGCGACCTCGGCCTTGACGGAGGCGGCCATCTCCTCGCGCAGCTCGTCGGTGAGGATGCCGGCCTCGGTGAGCTGTCGGTCGAACAGGCGGATCGGGTCGTTCTGCTCCGACCGTGCCTCTTCCTTCTGCTCGTCGGTGCGGTACTTGGCCGGGTCGACCACCGAGTGGCCCTTCATCCGGTAGCTCCACGCCTCCAGCAGGAACGGCGTCTGCTCCTTACGGGCGCGCTCCACGAGCCTGGTGGTGGTGTCGCGGACCGCGAGCACGTCCCGGCCGTCCACACGCTCGCCCTCGATGCGGAAGGCGGCGCCGCGCTTGTACAGGTCGGGTTCGGCCGAGGACATCTCGACGGTGGTCCCCATGCCGGTGAAGTTGTTGATCACCACGAAGACGACCGGCAGGTTCCACAGCTTGGCGATGTTCAGGCTCTCGTGCCAGGCGCCGATGTTGGTGGTGCCGTCCCCCATCTGGCACATGACGACCTCGTCGCCGCCACGGTAGGTGATGGCCAGCGCGGCACCGGCCGCCAGCGGCAGCTGACCGCCGACGATGCCGTAGCCGCCGAGCATGCGGGTGGCGGTGTCGTACATGTGCATGGAGCCGCCCCAGCCCTTGGCCACACCGTCGGTGCGTCCGTAGAGCTCGGCCATGACCCGCCTGGGGTCCATGCCCTTCTCGATCGCGTACCCGTGGTCACGGTAGTTCGTGAACAGGTAGTCGTCCTCGCGTAGGGCGCTCATCAGGCCGACGATGGTGGCCTCCTCACCGAGGTTGAGGTGGCAGTAACCGCCGATCCTGGCCTGGGTGTAGGCCTGGGCCGTACGCTCCTCGAAGCGCCGGAGGAACAACATCCTGCGGTAGTAGTCGAGCAGGATCTCGGGTTTTTCGTTGGAGAGGCCGGGGGAGGTGTCCTTGCGTCCGCGCTTGCGAGTCCCCGAGGACTTGGCGGCGCGACCCTTCGGCTTGGCTGTGTCAGCCATGATGTGCCTTTCTACGTGCGAGAAGGCCTGCCGATCCGGTCTGTGGACCGGAGGTGTCAGGCCCGCCGTGGCCTCGCTGTCGGGCGTGGCCTCGGCGTGCGCCGCCACCGCGGCTCATGCGGCGGCGGCGCCCTGTGGCTGTGGCGGGGCGCGTCCCGGAGAGCGTGGCTCGTTCTCTCCGGGTGCGAAGCGCTGGAGGGATCCGGTGTGAAGTTGTCCGTGGGACCCCTGCCCGCATTGCTTCCCGGTCTGCACTGGCCTATGCATCCGTGGCCCCGTCTGACGGTGTCGGTCGTCGGGGGTCGTCCACCGGCCGGATGGACGACCCCCGACGACCGGGAGGGGTAGGGCGATCGTGTGACACGCGTCGCTCCCACTCTATGCTCTGATCGATGATCGATCAATACAACTGTACGCGAGCCCCCACGGAGAAGGACCGAAGGGGCAGGTCGGAACGTTCCTCCGAGGAGGGGAGGAGACGCCGGGGAGCGGGTCGGACTCAGCCCACGCCCTCGTGCGACTTCAAAGCGGCCTCGACGTAGTTGAGCACGTGGTCGCTGAGCATCCGGCCCACCGCGGGGTCCCCCTCGCGGAAGGCCAGGGTGATCTGTGCGTGGTCGGCGGCCTTGGCGTGGAGCTTCATGTCCAGCCAGCGCACCGAGAGCGCGGTCCACACCTCCACGCCCAGCGACTCCCAGGTGTGCAGCAACACGCTGTTGTCGGCGGCGCGCACGATCTCGCGGTGGAACTCCACGCTGTGGCGGATCTGCTCCGCGGTGTCGCCCCGCGCGGTCGCCCTCCGCAGGGCCTCCACCTCCCGTTCCAGGGGAGAGGGGTCGGCCGCCAGTCGGGGGGCGGCCAGCTGCGCGGCCACCAGTTCCAACCCCGCGCGGACAGGGTAGATCTCCGCCATGTCCTGGACCCCGAAAGCCCTGACCCGGGCGCCCTTGTTGGGCACCGTCTCGATCAGGCGCAGGGTCTCCAGTTCGCGCAGCGCCTCTCGGACGGGGGCCTGGCTCACCTTCAGCTCCGTGGCGATGCGGCGCTCCACGATCCGCTCTCCGGGCTTCCAGCGCCCCGACAGCAGGCCTTCGACCAGTACCTGCCGGATCTGCTCCCTCAGCGGCTCACGGGCCAGTTTCGAGGGATCATCCGGCAACCGGGGCAGGTCGACCATCCAGGGCCCTTCCGTTCCGCGGCCGACGCACGCTCGGTGCGGCGACCGTTTCGCTCAGCGTTGTACAGGCTCCTTGAAGAGTGCCACACGCGTGCGGGTCGACCTGACAACAGGCCTCGGGGCGCCGGCGGATCGTCCACGAACGTGTCGCGTGGCGGTGGAGCGGCGTCGACGGACGGTCGGGCGCGGGGTGGGAGCCGAGGAGGAAGACCACACGTGTGCGACCACACCACCGATACGGAACCGTGTCCGGGTAGGCTCGTCTGTCGGCAATGTCCACACAAGGTCGAGACGGAGCATGACGCACGCAACGGCGAGGAGTTCGATGACGGTGCCCTGACCCGCGCTGAACATACTCGGGCGGTGCGCAGCGCGACACAGACGCCACTGTCGACCCTGTTCCTCGGAAGCCGATCCTGCCAGAGGCCGTTCACGACCCGGTGAACCGGTCCCAAGGTTCGGCCGTCGAACGGAAGTGGGCGGAAGGGAATCCTCCCTCCGCCGTCCACCCGAGTCGGCCTGAGGACGTCAGATCAGTACCAGTAGAAACGGCTGGCCCGTCCCCCGCGCTTCGCAAGTGCCACAGGCGAGCCCACAACGCGTGAGACAGCACTGAGCACATGACGCACTCTTCAAGGACCCGACGACATCCACATCCACGGGCCAGGCAGTTGACCGAGCCGCACGACAGGCAAGAGCGTACGACCCCGGCCGCGGGTCCCTACAGCGGCCCCATCCCCGTGGTGCGTACGACCGTGTACGACCCGGGGCCCCCGGTCGTGCGTGCGGTCCGCTGGCCGAGTGTGAGCGAGATCGCCTGGGGAGTGGCCTCGGACCGTGTCGCCATCATGCTGGCCGTCGCGCTGATCGTCATGACGATGCTCGCCGCCGGGCCGCTGCATCCGGTCGACAACTTCCTGAACGAACTCCCCCGACCCTACTGGGACCGGATACGGGACTTCCTCATCCTCTGGCCGGACACGGTCGCCTCCCGTGCCGTCGCGTTGCCCGTCCTGGGTGTCACCGCGCTCCAGTTGGCCTACTGGCACCGAAGTTGGCGTCCGATGGTGCTGAGCGCCGTCGGAGTGGTCGGGATGATGTCCATGGTGTCGGTGATGAAGCTGGCCATCAACCGGGGGCACGCCAAGCACTTCAACCCGGACTTCTTCGCGGGGCCGGGCAACGTGGCCTTCCCGTCCGGACACGGGGCCAACGCGATCCTCATCTACGGGCTGGTGCTGTTCCTCATCATCCGGTTCGGTGCCGCCCGACCGCACATCATCCGACGCCTGGCGTACTGCATCGTCGGTATCGCCCTGCTCCAGTCGACGGTCTCGGTCTACCTGCACTTCCACTGGTTCACGGACCTGGTGGCGGGGATGATCGCGGGCGGTTTCGCGCTGAGGGTGACGATCAGGCTGGACCGCATGTTCCCCCACGGTCGCACCACCGAGTGGTGGCCCTGGTACGGAAGACGACAGGAGTCGCTGCCCGCCAAGAGCTGAACCCCTCCCCACCCCGGGTCGCCTCGCGCCCGCCGGACTCCTTCCGGCGGGCGCTCGGCGTTCCGGCGGCCCCGAGCGTGAGTTCTCGCCAGGTCGACATGGCGAGGCGGCGATCGGAGGCCGGGCCCGTTCCCTCCGTGAGGAGGACCCTGAGCCCCGGTCAGCCCGGGGTCCTCACCAGTTCGCGCATCCTGGCCAGTCGTTCGAGGAACATCCGGTTCATCACGAACCGCACAAGCGTGCGGTCCACCATGGCCCCGAAGCGGGAGGCGAACTCCACCCGGTCGGTGTAGGCGGTTCCGGTCCCTTGTGGTGTCACCACATGGGTGTGCCGAAAATAGCGGAACAGCCCGCGCAGTTGGAGGTCGGTGAAGTGCTCGCCGTCCTGGAAGGAGTCGATGACGCCGACCCAGCGCACGGGCAGTACACCCGCCAGGCGCCAGCGCAACACCATCACCTCGCCTTCGGCGAACCCCCGTTCGGGCCAGCGCAGGACACGCACCCCGCCGGGCATGGAACGCTCCAGGCCGGACCTGCTCACACAGAGGGAGAAGACCCGGTCGGGGGGTGCCTCGAAGTACGCCGTGTAGACCGCCGTGCTCGTGGTCCGCGGTCGTTCGGTGGTGTGCGGCCCGCTCAGAAGCCCGCGCTCGTCGATCTCCCGGACCGTCATGATCCCTCCCGATGTCGAGTGCGTCGTCGTTTCCACCCCCGTATCCCCGGAGGGGACCACGCGCACACCGATTCCGCGCTCCTCAGGGCCCGGGGGTGGGCCCCGAACGCCACGGCCCTCTTGAGCGTCGGGGTCGAACGGGGGAACATCGGGAGCGGCGTGAGGTCCCTCCGGTAGCGGGAGGGGCGACACGCCAGGCCACCGTCCCGCTCGGATACGGGACGGTGGCCGCCTCGTCCACGCTGGTCAGGTGATGTTTCACGTGAAACCTTCCCCACGGACGTCCCCCGAAGTGGTCAGCGGCCCGTGCCGATCTGTGCGCGCTCCAGGGTGCAGGCCGTCGGACTCTCCAGGCACGCGCCCATCGCGCGATGCCACCTGTTGCCCCTGGCGCGGGGCTCCAGGGCGGCGATCGTCGCGCCGTACTTGGTGAACCGTGCCTCCCGGACGCCGAGCTCGTGCAGCCTGCGCTCGGTCGCGGTCAGACCGCCGCGCGTCTTGACCTCCAGCAGCACCACGTCGGATCGCATGCGCACCGACCAGCCCTTCCGGTAGCCGACCAGGTCGGTGTCCACGGTCACCCGCTCCAGGCCTGAGAGGGACACCACCGTGGTACGGCGGTAGTCGGTGACGGCACTGGCGCTCAGTACGTCCGGAGACTCCACGCCGTACGCGCACAACGTGTCGTCCAGGAACCGGCGGGTCTGCGGTGTCAGTCGATCCGGAGGTCCCCCGTACTCCATCCGGGTCTTGTCGGTGACGCCGCGCGTTCCCTTGAGCTTGATCTCGAACATGCGGGTCCCACCGGTGTCCACGTACGTGCGGGTCCTGGCCTTGAAGCGCATCCGTCGTCCCTGACGGTGGTCCTGGAAGGTCCGTAGACAGGGGGTGTCCAGGTAGGTGGACGAGTACTGGAAGTTCCACCGCCCGTCGATGGTCAGCACCCCGAACCGGTCCCCGGCCCCCGCGAACAGGGGTTCCATCATGTCGGCGGGCACGAGGTACTTACGACAGGTGCGGGTGACCAGGGCGGCGCGTTCGTTGATCTCGGCGAGGGACATCGGACGTAGTTCCGCCAGGATCGCGGTGGGCGTCTTCACGGTGGGCGTCTCCGTGGCGTTCGTCTCCACGGGGACCGAGGGCCGGGACAGGGGCGTGGCGCTCATCGTCCGGCCGACCAGGTCGGCGAAGGGAGGCCTCCGGAGCGCTCACGTGAGGGAGAGGGGACCGGCCGCGGTACCTGGAAGCGCACGTCGACGACCATCAGGTCGCGTACGTAATCGACCGAGGTCACCTCCACCTTCTTGACCCGGGCGCGCAGCCGGGCCTCCAGGTCCTGACGCAGCGCCACGGGGTCCTCGTGCACCACGTCCAGCGTCAGCACACGACGCTCGTGCCGGGAGAGGAGACGGGGGTGGTCGGCCGTGTACAGGCCGGCGAGCAGCAGGACGTTGAGCCCCAGCAGCACCCACGGCATCGGGGCGGCCACCGCGTTGACCAGACCGAGGGCGATGGCGGTGAAGTAGTAACCGATCTCCCCCTGACTGATCAGGTCCGAACGCAACCGCAGGATCGACAGCACACCGAACAACCCGAAGCCGACCGCGAGACCGACCTCCTGGTTGGTCAGCATGGAGACCACGGCGAAGATGCCGGTGTTCAGCGCCACATAGGCCAGGAGGAGATCGCGCCGTCCATGACGGCGGAAGTAGATGACGTAGGACAGGACCGTGATCGCGGTCGAGTTGACCGCCAAGGCGAACCAGAACATGTGACCATCCTGCGTACTGAGAGTGAGGAGTCCATGAGAAACGCATGAAGGAACCCTCATCTCCGTCATCTGCGGGGTTTCGGTCCGTCAAGATTTCAAAAACAACAGGGGGCGGAGGTGTCATCGACGCCTCCGCCCCCTGTCACCAGCGCGTTCGTCCGGTCAATCGGTCAACCGGTACCCCATTCCCCGTACCGTCACGATCCGCTCCGCGCCCACCTTGCGGCGCAACGCACGCACGAACACGTCCACCACGTTCGACCCCGGGTCATGGTCGTAGCCCCACACGTGCGAGAGCATCTGCTGCCGGGTGAGCACCTGCCCCGGATGCCGCATCAACAGTTCCAACAGGGCGAACTCCCGCGCGGTCAGGTCCACCGAGACCTCCTCCACCGCGACCCGCCGCGTACGCAGGTCCAACACCAGGCCGCCCGCGCGCAGCACGGTCGTCTCCACGGGCCGTTCGGCGCGCATGCGCAGCCGCACCCGCGCCAGCAGTTCCTCGAAGCGGAACGGTTTCGTCACGTAGTCGTCGGCTCCGATCTCCAGGCCCGTCACCGTGTCCCGCACGCCGTCGCGTGCCGTCAGGACGACCACGGGGATGTCCACGCCCATCGCGCGCACGCGCCTGAGGACATCGAACCCGTCGGTGTCCGGCAGCCCCAGATCCAGCAACATCAGGTCGAAACCGCCCGTCACCGCGTAGTCCACGGCGTCGGCACCGGTGTCCACCACGGTCGTGGTGAAACCGCTGGCCTCCAGGCCCTTACGGACGAACGAGGCGATCCGCTCCTCGTCCTCGACGATGAGGATGCGACTCACACGTACCTCTTTCCGGTGGGGATGACGAGTGTGAACGTGGAACCGGAGCCCGGGGTGGAGCGCAGGTCCACCCGCCCGTGATGGGCCTCCGCGATGGCCCGGACGATGGTCAGACCCAGACCTGCGCCCCGGTCCCCTCCGGTCGCCCCTCCGCCTCGTGAGAAGCGCTCGAAGACGCGCCCGTGCTCCTCGGCCGGGATGCCCGGCCCCTGGTCGGCGACCCAGAAACGCACGTGGTCGTCACCGAGGGCGGAGCCGATCCTGATCGTGGAACCGGGCTCGGTGTGGCGAACGGCGTTCGCGGCCAGCTGGACCATCGCCTGTGTCACCCGCTGCGGGTCCAGGAGGGCGTTCTCCTCGGCCAGCCTCTCCAGTCGCCAGTCACGGTCGCCGAGCGGGCGCACCTTGGCGTCGATGTCACTGGTCAGTTCGGCCAGGGACACCTCTCGCACGTGGAGGAAGTCGGGCTGCTGGGCCTTGGTCAGCAAGAGCAGGTCCTCGACGATCCGACCCATCCGGTCCAGTTCGTCGGTGACCAGACGCACGACCTCACGCCTCTCCTCGGGGTCGTCGCCCATCAACTCCAGGTGCCCGCGCACGATGGTGATGGGTGTGCGCAACTCGTGCCCGGCGTCGTCGATGAACCGCCGCTGGGCCGTGAAGGCGCCCTCCAACCGGTCCAGCATGCCGTTGAACTGCTCGGCGAGGGCGGCGATGTCGTCGCGTCCCGACACGTCGATGCGTCGGGTGAGGTCCTCTTCGGTGATCTGCGCGGCGGTCTGGCGTACCAGGCGCACGGGGGCCAGGATCCGACCCGCCACCCACCATGCGGCGGTGCTCGCGACCACCAGTCCCACCGCGCTGACCAGGACGATCGTCTGCATGGTGGTCGTGGTCGTGTCCTCGTCGGCCTCGGTGAAGTAGCCGATGACGAACCATCCCGGGGCGCCGTCCTGTCCCTCGGGGGGCAGAGCGCGGATCTTCTCCCAACGGAGGGGGCCGGCGGGGGTGTCCAGGGTTCCCCGGGCGCCGGGGGACTCCAGGATGGCCGCGGTCATGTCGGGGTCGGCGGACACGTCGAAGGGCGGTTCCTGACCCTGGCGGATTCGTCCGGCCTCGGAGGCGGAGCCGGGTGCGCTCCCCGCGCCCGTGTCGGAGGGGGCGGTCTCCTCCACCCAGCCGAACAGGATCTCGGCCTGGTCGGGGTACTGACGTTCCAGGTGGACCCGGATGAGGGTGGAGACGTCGGTGAACGGCTCCCCGGTACCGGGGTCGACCCCCACCTCGGCGAACTCCTGGAACTCGCCGATCTCCTGGGAGAGGGCGCGGTCGACACGGTCCTCGCCCTTGGCGGTGAGCATGCTCCACGTGACGATGTCGACGAGCAGGAGGACCACCGCCATGAGCAGGACGACCCAGGCCGTGATGAGCAGGCGGGCCGGGACACGGCGTCGTTGGGGCACCTCCGGCGGGGGTCCCTCCAGGACCATCGTGGGGTACAGAGCGGTGCGCTCGGGTCCGCCCCAGGCACCTCTGCCGGGTACGCCGCCGAGGTCCTCCGTCGGGGAGTCCCCGTCGAACGGGCCCTCAGTCGTCATCGTCGTCGTCCTCTTCGTCCTCGTCGTCCTCGTCGTCGCAGGGAGGAACCCGTCCCGGCTCCCCGGCCGGAGACGAAGGCGCGGGCGAGGGGCCAGCGTCGTGGGGAACGTCCTCCTCCGCGGTCCCGTCGTCGGTGACCGGCGGGGGAGGGGTGACGACGTCGTCGTCGGGGGGCGTGACGGTCTCGACACCCGGGGACTCACCGATCACCACTTCCCCCGGGGGATCGACGTCGGATCCCCGCCCGGGCATCGCCCACACCAGGACCGCCCCCGCGACCAGGAGGGCCGCCACGGTGCCGGTCAGCAGCAGTGACAGTGGTGATCTCATACTCACCGAGCATGTCCGGCGAGGAGGAACACAGGATGAAACGTACATGAGGATTTCTTCATCATCGCTCTTCGGAGGCGCCCCGACGGTCGTCCCGGGGAGACGATCCCGCCGCTGCGGCCCCGCTCGGGCGTCCCTTCTCCCCGGGGCCGACGGCGACCCGCCCACCACCGGTACACGAGCACGTTGGTGCGTGACGAAACGACGCAACGAAACCCAGAGCTCCCACGGAACCGGTTTCGTCACCGTGGGCCCCTGTGGTGAGTCCGCCAACGAAAGGCCGGAGACGCTGCTTCAGGAAACGGTCTCCGGCCCCCGGGCCCGTGGGGCTCGACCGCCCTCTCCGGTCTCCGGGGCGGTGAGCAGGCGGATCCCGTACGCCGCCACCAAGGCGCACACCGCCGCGACCAGGAGGCCGACCCGACCACCCGTGTAGCTCTCTCCCATGAACACCACGCCCACCACGGCGGCGGAGAGCGGGTTGGTGAAGGTGGTGACCCCCAGCGGGGCGCCCAGTTCCATGCCCTGGTAGGCGGCCTGTGCCAGGAACAGCCCCAGCACCGCGATCACGGGGGTGGCCAGCGAGGAGGCGTGCAGCAGACCGGTCGCACCGCTCTCCCCGATGACCACCACGGAGGTCTTGGCCGTGGCCGAGGAGACCCCGAAGGCCGTTCCCGCGGCCCCCGCCAACAGGTGACTGCGCCAGGCCACCGAGCGCACCCTTCCCGAGAGCCAGGCGGTCGCCACCAGTAGAGCCGTTGTACCGCAGCCGACCACCAGGGAGGCGGTGTCGTCGAGCACGCCTCCTCCGCCGCCGGTCACGGCCACGGCCAGCGGGACGCCCAGGGCCACGGAGGTGAGGGCGACCCCGCGCCACTCCGCGGCGCTGACCCGTCGTCCCTCGTTCCTGGCGGACCAGGGGACACCGAACACCAGCACCAGCACTCCGAGGGGCTGCACCACGGTCAGCGGTGCCTGGCTCACCGCCGCCACCTGGAAACCGGCCCGCCCTCCGTTGAACAGCAAGGACGACCACCACAGCGGGTGTCTGAGCAGAGCGGCCAGTGATCGGCCGTGAGTGAGCGGCTCGGCCACCCGCACCGCCAACCCGCGCTGGGTCACCGCCGCGGCCGTGTACGACGCGCACGACAGCACACCGAACACGATTCCCCACAGAACACCCGATTCCATAAGGAATGATCATTCCATTTCCCATGTCGGTGCTTTCATGGGCCTTCCGAAAGAAGACCGGAGAGCGGTGGGAGGAAGAAGGCCGCCCAGCGGAGCGGATCCTCGGGCAGGGCCAGGTCGGACAGGAACAGGCCGACGGCGAAGACGGGCACTCCGCGAAAGACCATGATGAACGTGGCGCGACCGAGGTCCTGGGCCGGCCGCCGGCCCAGAAGGGACACCGGGCGCAGCAGGTCGGTGACCACGTCCCCCGAACGCACCCGCTCGCCCAGTTCCAGGGGCGGGCCCATGACGGCGGTCGTACCGAGAAGGGCCGGAGCGACGAAGACATGGGTGACGGCGCCCTGGGCGACGTAGCCGCTGCTCTCCGGCCTCGCGGAGAACAGGGCGAGCATGACGGTCGCGTTGATCACGCCGAAGATGGCGTCGGTGAAGAGGCCGGCGACGGTGGCCGCACGGTGGGTGGAGTGTCGGTGCAGCCCTGGGGCGTACACCGCGCAATGGACACGCGCGGGAGCGCGGCTTCCTGGAAGTCGGAACGTGCAGGTGGTCTTCTGGTCCGCGTACCGACGAGAGGGCGCCGGGAGACACGGGTCCGGCACGTCCCTGACGAGCCGAGGCTCAGGTCCGGGTCGCCGCGAACGGCGGAGACGACACGGCCGGCCGTACTCGCACGGCACTTCTCACGAAGACCCGCCCGTGGAGGAGTGGGACGTCCACACGTGGAACGGAAGGGGGGAGAGAAGCCGCCCGCGTGGGTAGGGAGAGCGTATGGCAACCCCCCGATCACTCCCCTCATGGCATCCGACGAGAACCATGCTCCTGGCCCTGGTCGCCGCGTTCGCCCTCGTCCTGGGATCGGCGCCGCTCGCGCCGCCGGCCCACGCCGCGTGGGTCGGCGGCGGCACGGAACTGCGCCAGGGCAGCACCGGCCCCGAGGTGTCCGCGGTCCAGGAACGTCTCACCGAACTGGGCTACTGGATCGACGGTGTGGACGGCTGGTTCGGCTTCCACACCGAACAGGCCGTGGTGGCGCTACAGAAGGCCGCGGGCATCGCCCGGGACGGCGTCGTGGGCCCCGACACCCGTGCCGCCCTGGCCGAGGGCGTGCGCCCGCGGGCCCAGAGCACCTCCGGCGACCTGCTGGAGATCGACCTGGACGGACAACTGCTGCTGGTGGTCTCCGACGGAGAGGTGAAGCGTGTGATCAACACCTCCACCGGCTCGGGCCTGCCCTACGAGGCCTCGGACGGCAGTGAGCGGATCGCCACCACCCCGACCGGCACCTACACCGTCTTCCGCGAGGTCGACGCCTGGGACCCGGGCCCCTACGGGGCGCTCTACAGACCCAAGTACTTCCACGGTGGCATCGCCGTGCACGGTTACCCGAGCGTCCCGCCCGAGCCCGCCTCCAAGGGGTGCGCCCGGGTGAGTCTGGCCGCGATGGACTGGCTCTGGGAGAACGGCCACATCGACGTGCACACCACCGTCCTGGTGCGCTGACCGGCGGACGAGGCCGCCCGGCCCCTCCGTCACGATCCGCCTCCGCCCAGGTCGGCTCACGGTCCGCAGCCGACGCCGGACGACCGCCCGGCGTCGGCCCCCGCCCTCTTCGGCCGGGATCGCCCCGGTTACCGTGGTCGGATGTCCCACGTGTTCGTCCCGATCGCGGAAGCCGTCTGGCCGGGGGAGTTGCGGCCCTACCAACGCACCGCCCTGGAGGAGGTCGACGCCCGCTGGGCCGCCGGGCATCGACGCACGTGGATCGTGCTCCCACCGGGTTCGGGCAAGACGCTCGTGGGGCTGGAGGCCGCCCGGCGTCTGGGCCGCCGTATCGTCGTCCTCGTCCCCAACACCGCCATCCAGGGGCAGTGGATCGCGCACTGGAAGTCCTTCGACCGTCCCGAGGGATGCACCGCGGGAAGCTCCAGGGGTCTGGAGGACGGCGTCAACGTCCTCACCTACCAGTCCCTCGCCGTCTTCGACCCCGACGCCGAGACCGACGAGGAGGGACGTGGCACCTCCTCCGTCCGCGACCGGCTGCACGCCAACGGACGCGCCCTCGTGGACGCCCTGCACGACGCCGGTCCCCTCACCGTCCTGCTGGACGAGTGCCACCACCTGCTCCAGGTGTGGGGACGTCTGCTCGACGAGATCCTCGCCGAACTCCCCGACGCACACGTCATCGGCCTGACCGGGACCCCCGCCGACAGCCTCACCGCGGCCGAGAAGGACCTGGTCGACCGTCTCTTCGGAGAGCCCGTCACCGGGGCCTCCATCCCCGCCCTGGTACGCGACGGGTACCTGGCGCCGTTCGCCGAACTCGCCTACGTCACCGAACCCACCGTGACCGAACGCGAGTACCTCGCCGAGCAGGGCACCCGCTTCACCCGGTTGTGCACGGAGCTGCTCGCCCCCGGCTTCGCCGACACCGACTTCCTGCCCTGGGTGGACGCACGCTTCGTCGACCGTGCCACCGCCGACGGGGCACGGGTGTCCTGGGCCCGGCTCGCCGCCCGTGAACCCTCCCTCACCGACGCCGTACTGCGCCTGCACCACGCGGGACTGTGCGCGCTGCCCGAGGGAGCCCGCCTCCTCGAACAGCACAGGCGTCCACCCACCGCCGAGGACTGGACCGCGCTGATCGGCGACTACGCGCGCCACTGCCTCACCGGCTCCGCACGCGACCGCGAGGCCCGCGAACGCCTTCGGGTCGCACTGCCGTCGGTCGGCCACCACCTCACCCGCCACGGGGTCCGCGCCGGAGCCTCGCCCGTCGACCGGGTCCTGGCCCGCAGCGACGCCAAGTCCCACGCCACCGTCGAGATCATCGCGGCGGAGAAGGACGCGGTCGGCCCCCGACTACGGGCCCTGGTCCTGTGCGACCACGAACGCGCGAGCGCCAGGCCCCCCGCCTCCCTCCGGGGGGTGTTGTCCGACGACGCCGGATCCGCGTGGCTCCAACTGGCCGTGCTCGCCGCCGACCCGCGTACCCGAGGGCTCGACCCGGTCCTGGTCACCGGCCGTACCGTGGCCATGGCGCCGCTGACCGGCGCGACGTTCCTGGAGTTCGCGCGCGACGCGCTCCCCCACCTCCTCCTCACCGCACGGGAGGTCGACGGACTGCACGTCATCGAGGGACCCTGGACCTCCCGTACCTGGGTCGGGGTGGTGACCCGGTTCCTGGAGTCCGGGGAAAGTCAGGTGCTCGTCGGCACCCGCGCCCTGCTGGGGGAGGGGTGGGACGCGCGTGGGGTGAACACGGTCATCGACCTGACCACCGCCACCACGCCGACCGCCGTCGTGCAGAGCCGGGGCCGGGCGCTGCGACTCGACCCGTCCTGGCCGGAGAAGACCGCGCACACCTGGACGGTCGTGTGCGTCAGCCGGGAGCATCCGCGAGGCGATGCCGACTGGGACCGGTTCGTGCGCAAACACCAGGGTTATCTGGGGGTGAGCGATGACGGCGAGGTGATGAGCGGGGTCTCCCACGTGGACCCGGCGTTCTCTCCGTACGAACCGCCCGAGGACCCTGAGGAGGTCAACCGTCGGATGCTCGCCCGAGCCCGCGACCGTGGACGCACGCGTGCGCGCTGGCGGATCGGCGAACCCTACGAGGACACCCTGCTGCCCACCCTGCGGGTGCGTTCACCACGCGCCCCCGCCGTACGGGGGGAGGACCTCCCCGTTCCCGAGCCGCCCACCGTACTGCCCGCACCCGCCGGAGCCGTGGGCGGCGAGCACGGCGGCACGTCCGTCCTCGCGGTCGTCGCGGCGGTCTTGGCCGCGCTGTCGACGGCGGCGGCCCTCCTCCTCCCCTGGCTGCTCGTGGTGGGAGTGGTGTGCGCGGTGGTCGCCGTCCTCGCCCACCGGACGCACCGCCTGCGCCGGACGGTGGAGCTTCTCGGCCGTGCGGCGGAACCGGTGGCTCCGAGTCGGTACGCGTGCGCGGTCGCCGACGCCCTCCGCGCCGCGGGCCACTCGCCGGTCGGAGCCGAGGGGGTGCGCGTCCACGTGGACACCGACGGCGTGTACCGGTTCACGTTGACCGGTGCCGGGCCCGAGGCGGCGGAGAGGTTCACGACCGCGCTGGAGGAGGTGCTGGGTCCGTTGGGGGGAAGTCCGCGCTACATGGTGCCCCGCCACGTCCTGCCCGTACCGGCGGACGAGGCCGAGGCCCGCGCGCACGCGCGAGCCCACATCGCGGGCAGACCCCTGCCGAACACGACCGTGTACCACGCGGTCCCCACGCTCATGGGGCGCGACCGCGAGGGCGCGAGGGCCTTCGCGGCGGCGTGGAACCGGTGGGTCTGTGAGGCGGAGGTCGTGTACCTGCGGACCGAGCACGGACGCGAGCTGTTCGAGAGGCACTTCGGCGACTCGCCCACGGAGGAGTCCACCGCCCACCGCCTCGCCTGGGAGTGAGTCCTCCGCTCCGGTGGCGGCGGGAGAGGGCGGCGGGCCGACCCCGGCGGTCGGGGCCTTCGCGCCCCGAGGACGGACGGGACGCCCTCAGCGCTCGAAGCCACTGCGGAAGGGGAAGTAGTCGGAGAGGAACCCGGTGATGTGCTCCTCGGCCTCCTCCTCCGCCTCGGTGGTGTCGTTGACGCAGAAGGAGTCGAAGTTCCTGTGCGCCAGCAGGGCCCGGGTCCGCAGACGTACCGCGTCGGAATCCGCGAGGTTGAGGTAGGTGTAGCGCATGCCTCCGACCACGGCCCTGCCCGTGAGGAGCGCGTAGTGGTGGTGCAGAGACGACGGTATGGAGTGGTCGTCGGGACTGCGGAAACGTGACGCGGCGGTCCGGGCGAAGGCCTCGGGGAACTCCCGCTCCAGCTCGTCGAGGAGCGAACGGCGCTGGGGGATCGGCGTGTGCTTGAACTTGGTCGTGGGCACCCTGCCGAAGCGCTGTTCCAGGAGTGTGCTGTTGCGCTTGGCGGCGGCGTCCACGGGCTGGTCCTCGGCACTGACCTCTCCCAGGCCGAAGCGGTAGGGCGAGGGGTTCAGCTTCACGAGCCCGTTGGGGTGGAAGAAGAGGGAGGGGTGCGCGGGGCGGCCGAAGAACACGTCGTCGTTGAGGTAGAGGTAGTGCTCGGCCAGGCCGTCGATGTGGTGCAGCTGCGACTCGATGGCGTGTGAGTTGAACACCGGAAGGAGGGACGGGTCGCTGAAGATCTCCTTGTGGTCCACCACCCGCACCCTGGGGTGGTCGGTGTCGAGCCACGGCGGCGTCTGACCGTCGGTGACGATGAAGACGTTGCGCACGAAGGGGGCGAACATCTCCAGCGAACGCAGTGAGTAGCGCAGCTCGTCCCTGCTGGTGTAACGGGAGTCCGAGGCCGCGTCCGGGTTGACCGGGGCCTCGTCACCGAGGTGGGCGTCGCGCTTGGCGAGCCAGATCGGATCGGAGCCGTCGACCCAGGTGTAGACGACGTCGATCGGGAAGGTGATGTCGGTGGCGAGATCCCAGGTGAAGGCGTTCAGTGTGGGATGTGACCGGTCTCCGACCATGACCCGGGTCTCTTCTCGGGCCCTGCCGGGGATCACCTCGCTGACCGGGTTGGGCTGGGGTGCGATGAGCGAGTCCCGCAGGATGTGCTCGGGCGCCACCACCCGGAGGGTGTCGAGTCTGTCCTCATGGTCGGGCGACTCCAGGAACCGCTCGCCCTCCTGCCAGAACTCGATGGTGAAACCGTGCGCGGGTCCGACCACCACGGGCCCCCGATCCCCGACCACGTGCTCTCCGAGCCTGATCACGGGCGCGTGACGGAGGCGGCGCAGGAGGCGTGGGGAGAGGGGGCGATATCCGTTCCTGGTCTTCACGTAGGTTCCGCGCAGGCTGTAATGGGAGGAGAGCACCGAAAGGACGGCGTCCCTTTTCTCTTCCGGCACGGCGACCGAATAGTGGTAAATGTTGTCAGAACGGACGATGAAGTATGCGATGTCCTGTTTCCGCAGGAGGTCGGTGAAGCGGTTCGTCTGCCGGGCGGTGAGGTCCTCGGTGCTGAAGGGACCGGACCAGGGCCGGGCGAGGACGGGTTCGCGCTGGTAGGCGGACACGACGAGCGCGGTGTCCCTTCTCCTGTGTCGCCGGGAGGCCGGGAGGAAGAGCGCCTTCTTGAGGGAGAACGGGGTCATTCTCCTGAGAATTCTCCGGGCTCTTCTGAAGTAATAGGGGAGATTCTGCATCTGCTGTCCACCTTGGTTTCTTCTGTCACATGGAGGAGAACATGGACATCTTCTTCCGCGAGAGGCGACTCTCCTGACGGCGGATTCGAGATCCTCTCGTGTCGAGGATGCGATTCGCGCTGGTTGTTCTATTTTTTGCTATATGCCGGAAAAATGCTGGATCATCCCCTACCCGGATGAGCGCGGCGTCCTACATGGAAGACGGTGGCCCGCCTGGTGAGATCGGACACGGTCGCCTCCGGAGGGGTCGTGTCCGCCGTGTGAGCGACCTCTCCGGGGCGTGGGCGCACCTCCTCGGGCGGCGTCGGGGCCTTCGAGATCGGGCGCTGTGACGGAGCGCGGGCCGGACACACCGGAGGAGCCGAAGCGCGGAGGTGGGGTACCCGACGCTGTGAGCTGTGGCGAAGGCGCCCGCGGGGCGCGGTCGAGGCTCACGCGCCTTCCCCGCACCGGTGGGTGCGCCGCAGGAGGCCGCTCCGGAGAGGTCGCGGCGACCGAGGGCGGGAGGAGCGCCGGGCCACGCCGCCTGGGAGGTAGTTATGGTCATCCGAAACAGGATTTTGAGTCTGCCTATTTATGAAGCGTGAAAGGGATCGTTATGATCTCCCAGTTCGGAGCGCTTCCGAGGCTTTTCCTGCCATGGACGTTCCTCTCGTTCTTCGGATGGCGTGGGATGGATTTTGGAGAGAAAGTCCACAGTGGTACGGACAAAGACAGGTCGTCGTACCCAAGGGAGGCCAATGCCCCTACCGAATCGGGACCACCGCCGCTTTCGTGTGTCGTGATCATCCGGTAGATTTCTCTGTAACCGAACAGTCGGTGTTGCTTCCGAGACGGTCCGTCCACCGGCTTTCGTCGTTCTCTTCCCTTTTGCTCTCCTGTGACCGAACAGCCGTATCCCAGACTCGTTGACTGGTGAATAAGGAGAAGGTGTGACCACCACGGGTGTTCTTGAGCCCACGGGGCCAAACAGCGCCCTGAGACGCACCAGCTGGGTGGACCGTGTCCTGGCCACCGACGCCGTCGTCGTCGAGAGCCGCCTTCCGGTGCGCGCCCTGGCCGGGTACGACCGACGTCCCAACCCCCTGAACGCTCGCACCCCGGCCGAGTTCCTGCTGATCATGCGCCGTTACCTCGTCTGGGCGGGTGACTGGTCCTACCGCGAGCTGGAGCACCTGTGCGGGGGAGCGGTCAGACACTCCACCTTCCGTGAGGTCCTGGAGGGCACCGAACTGCCCCGCTACGTGTTCCTGATGGCCTTCGTGACCGCGTGCGCCGGCGAGGACGAAAGAGAGCGGCGGCGTTGGACCACCGCCTGGCACAGACTCCGGTCCGGCGACCGCTGAAGACCCCGTCTCACACCCGGGGGAAGAGGTCGTCCACGAAGGCGTTGCGGAACTTCCCCGCGGGGTCGAGCCTGTGCGTCAGGGCCTCGAAGTCCGCCGCGCGTTCATACGTGCCGATGACGTCCGCGGCGGCCATCGTGGTGAGCTTGCCCCAGTGGGGGCGGGCACCCAACGGCAGGAGTCGCTCCTCCACGGAGGCCAGGACCCGCGTCACGGCCACCGGATCGCTGTGCCAGGTGAAGTGGAAGGTGACGCAGTCCCGGCCGTGGGCGGGGCTCAACCACAGATCGTCCGCGCGGACCGTCCGCACCTCCGCGACGTGCAGCACCGGGGCCACCAGGTGCCCGATCCCGCGAAGGACGGTGAAGGCGGCCTCGGCGGAGGCGCGGGGAACGTAGAACTCCGACTGCAACTCCCGGCCGGCGCTCGGCTCCAGCCCGGGTCGGAAATGGGGGAGCCGCTCGTACCAGGGTCCGACGGCCCCCCTCTGCTCGGTGCTGTGCTCGGGCGGCATTCCGGGGACGGGATGCACCTGCCGCCGCGCCGGGCGGCCACCGTCCCATCCCCTCTCCGCGCGGTCGGTGCGGTGCTTGAGCCACACCATGCCCTCCTCGCGCCAGTCGGTGAAGAGGCTGACGCTGTAGGCGGCACCGAACACCTCTTCGACGTGTGCGGACACCTCCCCCAGAGACACCCCGACACGGACCCGCTGGGCCATCCGGAACGCCGGCTCGATGTCCAGGCGGAGCCGGGTGACCACGCCGAGCGCGCCGAGCGCGACGACCGCACCGGGAAGGACCTCGGGATCCTCGTCGCGGCTCAGCCAGGTCAGGTCCCCTTCGGGACCGACGAACTGGATCGCGCGGACGGCGGCCGACAGACAACGCAGGTCGTCCCCGGAGCCGTGCGTGCCGGTCGCACAGGACCCGGCGATCGAGATGTGGGGAAGCGACGCCAGGTTCGCCAGCGCGAACCCCTTCGCGTCCAGCGCGGTGACCAGTTCGGCGTAGCGCATGCCCGCGGTGACGGTGACGGTCGAGTTCCGCTCGTCCACCACCGCTTCGGAAGGAAGACCGTCCAGGCGTACCAGGTCGTGCTCGGAGTCCGCGACGAGGTTGAAGGAGTGGCCGCTGCCAAGGGCGCGGATCCGCGTGCTCTCACACACGAGGCGGCGCAGTTCGTCGACCGTCCGGGGGCGGTGGATCCGCGGACTGCCGAAGGTGACGTTGCCGGCCCAGTTGGTGGTCCGGGCACGCGGTTCGGGCATGGGCCCTCCGTTGTGGGGGGAGCGCCGTGCGTTCGCCGGTCTCCGGACGTCGCCACGGCGGGTGGAGTCTTCTCCGGAGGATAGTCGGGGGTCCGTGCGCGGCCGGGACGGGACGCACGGAAGGCGGGTCGGTGTCAGGTCCGTTCGTCCGCTCCACCTCGGAAACCGGCCTTCTCGACCACCTCCAGCGACCTCGCCATCCCTTCCTCGCACTCGGCGTCCCAGTCGACCGGGAGGTCGAGAACATCCCCGAGTCGGTGGTGTGCGGGCAGCTCCTCGGGGCCGAGCCGTTCACGACGCTCGCGTGTGTCCAGGCCCCCCTCACCGAAGCGGCCGTTGGCCTCCGAGACCGCGAAGCCCGGCACGAACGTGCCGACCATCCTCTCCAGCCCGGCCACTCGCTCCTTGGGCACACCGGCGTCCGTGTCCCGCGGACGCCGGGAAGGAAGGGACGTTCCCGGCGTAGAAAGGTTGACAAAGAATTCGAGATGATCCGAATTTATTTGTGCACCTGAAGGGAGGGTGCAGGTGGTTATGTTTCTGTTGTTGCGATTTATCCTTCTGTTGTTTTCCGTTGCCTAAGGTCGTTCATCGGTAAAGGGTCGGCGCTTCCGCCTCCGCTCGGACACCACGCTCCCGAGCCGGTCCCTCCCTCACGTTGGACGAGGACGTGGCCCGGCCGTCATCCCCCAGCCGGTCGTCACGGACCGGACGCACACGAACGAGGATTCCCTTGTCTTCTTCCTCTCCCATTCCTGTACGACGCGTGCTCCAGGGCGGTCTCGCCTTCGTCGCGTTCGGTGCGCTCGGCGTCGCGGCGGCCGTTCCCGCCCACGCCGAGAACGGAGAGGTCGGTTACGCGCACGCCGAGATCGCGGGCGACGCCGCGGTCACCGTGTTCTTCCCGAGAGAGGCCGACTTCCACGGGACCCATCGGTACCTGACCGCCTACGACGACGAGATCTTCGCCGACTCCCGCACGTCCGTCCTCACGGATGTCGACAAGGACGAACTGCTCTCCCGGGTGAGGTTCGAGGAGTTGCGCATCGAACTCACGGAGGCCGACCTGGAGGCGATGCGGGAGGCCGCCGAGAACGGCGTCTCCCAGCCCGGCCTGGAGAACCCCGAAGGAGGATCGGACGAGCCGCTCCTCCACGCCTCCTTCACCGGCGTCGAGATCGCGGTCACCCAGAACTGGGCCGGCGACAGGGAGTTCACCCACGACCAGGGCACCGAGTCCGTCGAGGTGAACGAACTCGGCGCCGAGATCTCCTTCGTCACCGAGACCGAGCCCTGGCACGAAACCCTCAGGAACGAGTCGCTGCGGTGGCAGGACATGGACGTGGAGCAGGAGCTGTGGGGCGGGAGGCAGACCCTGGAGATGGTCGTGACCTTCCCCGACGAGGGGTTCAGCGTCTCCTACGGGATCGGCGAGACCATCGTCGCATCGGACACCGACCCCGCCGGGGCCGGGGAGGAGGACCCTGGCGAGGACTCCGGTGAGGGTCCGGGGGACGGCGATGGTGACGACGAGTCCGGCACGGGCGACGAAGACGACGGTGCCACCGGTGGGGACGGCCGGGACGATGGCCGAGACGAGGAGGACGGCTCCGGTGCCGGGGAGCCCTCCGAGGAGGACGTCCGCGACCCGTCCGAGGAGGAGACCGGGGACGAGTCCGGCGGTCCGTTGGCGGAGACCGGCGGCCCGGTCGCGGCGCTGATCGCCGCCGGCGCCGCGGTCACGGCCGGAGGCGGAGCCGCCGTCTATCTGGTCCGCCGTAGGAAGGCCGGAGCCACGGACGCCGAGGAGTCCGACGAGGGCTGAGCGAGGAAGGTCGCCCGTTCCTGAAACGGCCCCCGGGATCGGTCGCCGATCCCGGGGGCCGTCGCGTGTGCCCTGAGCGTCTCGGACCTGGAACCGATGGGAGGACGGCCTCAGAGTCCCCACCACGGGAAAGGATTCCCGGCCCCGGGGGTCCGTCCAATACGGAGAGCGGAGAACGTCGCGGAACCGACTACCCATAAGTAACGCACGGTTCGCCCGCGAGAAGGCCGCGATTCGATAAACGTGTCGGTGTCGACCACCGCAGGGGGGAGACCATCATTTCCAAGCCCTGGCCATCATCAGGAATGGGGAGACATGGGCAGACAAGGCTTCGGCGCGCTCCTGACGGACGACCAATGGGCGCTTTTCCTCAAGTCGGGCGCCACCCGACGGTTCCACACCGGTGAAACGATCGTCCGACAAGGGGAAGAGGACGACACCGTCTTCATGCTCGCCGAAGGCATGATCAAAGTCTCCATGGTGCGCTCCGACGGAATCGAGTCGCTGATGGCCCTGCGTGGGGCCGGAGAGGCGATCGGCGAGTTCGCCGCGTTGTCCGGTCTGCCCAGAACGGCGACGGTCACCGCGTCGGGAGGACCCTGTCTCACCCGCGTGATGAGCGGTTTCCAGTTCCGGTTGTTGATCAAGGGGCAGGACCTGGAACGCGCCTTGTGGGAGCACATCGTGACGCGCCAGCGAGAGAGCGAGGAACTGCGCTCGGAGATGGCCGCCCTGCCCTCGGGGCAGCGGTTGGCGGCGACCCTGCTCAGACTCGCCGCCCTCCTGGGCAGCGACATCGGCACGAGGGCGACCCGCGACGGAAAGGCGGAGGGGGCTCACCGGGGCACCGTGCTCAAGTTCGGACTGACCCAAAGAGAACTCGGTGACTCCCTGGGGCTGTCCAGGGCGTCGATCGCGGCCGAGTTCGGCAGACTGCGCTCGCTCGGGGTGATCAGTACGGGGCGCCAGTTCATCACGATCCGCGATGTCGAGCGTCTGAGAAGGCTGGCCGAAGGAGAAGAGCGGGAGGAGGAATCCCGAAAAAACCAAGGCCGATGATCCTGGTGTGTCCAGTTCTGGACACAGCACGGACGTGAAGCAGGAGATCTTCGGGAGGAGCACTTCCTCACCCGTCATCGAGGAGCCCCGATGTCGACGAAGATCCCCCGGCGTTCACGGCGCACGAGCAGGACGATGCCGCCGTACCGCGCCGTGCTGGCGGTGGACGCGGAGAAGTATTCACGCACCTCGTCGTACAACCAGCACATCCTCAGCAACACGATCAGGGACGCCCTGGCGGAGGCGTTCCATGGCAGTGGTCTGGAAGGCCTGTGGAAGAACGCCTCCTTTCCCCAGTCCACCGGTGACGGTTACGTGGTCGGCGTCCCGCCCGAACACCTCCCCCTGCTGATCCATCCGCTCATGAACGAACTCCAGGAGGTCCTGGGCGACGTACAGCCGGGCCTGGCCTTCGAGGACAGGGCCCTGCGCCTGCGGTTGCGCGCCGCCATCGGCCTGGGACCGCTGCCGGACAGCGGGGGAGACGAACACGGCGACGGCACGGGTACGGCCATGAACGAGACGCACCGCCTGCTGGACGCACCCGAACTGCGCGCGGAACTGGCCGGCTCCGACCCGGACATCACCTTCCTGGCGGTGGGTCTCACCCGGCGCGTCTACGAGGACGCCGTGCTCGGCGGCTACGTCGGTCTGGCACCCCGCCTGTTCCGCGCCGCCGAGGTGGACCTTCCCGACAAGGAGTACCGGGCGGAGGCCTACCTCCACGTGCCCCGGCCCTCACTGAGACCGGAAAACGACAGGGAACAGGGCGGTGGTCCGGTCGGGGCGAAGGCTCCTTCCCGAGGGAACGGGCGGTCCAGGGGAGAGATCGTGTTCGAGGCGGTGACGGATGTCCAGCCCGGGTAGCGCGGTCGGTGACCCTTCCGAGAAGGAGGCAGGGAGGGGGCACCGGAAAGGTGTGGACGCCTCCGCCTACGCCCGCAGCGAGGTGACCCGCTCGCTGTGCGCCACGGTGTACCTGGACGACCGGTTCCGCCGCCGTGTCATCAGGGAGTTCGTGAAGCACCCGGAGCGGGCGGTGGCACCCTCCCTGGGCTTCGACGTGGTGCCGATCCTGCGCCACGGTCTGCGTGCGCGTCGTCTGGAGACGCAGGCCTCGTTGTGGATCCTGGGTGGGGTGGCGGCACTGCTCCTCCTCGCCGTCCTCCTGCCGATGCTCGCCGACCTCCTGGATTCGGAGAACCTGAGCCGGATCACCGAGGCGTTCGGCAAAGGCATGAGACTGGGACTCCTCCTGCTCCTGGTCTTCGGTCCCCTCACCTGGCTCAGTCGGTTCCTGACCGGGCGAAGGCGCGCCTTCTATCTGCACGACATGGGAGAGAGGGAACAGCGGAAAAGCGTGCTCGCCATGGTGGGCTCCCTGCTCAGGGTGGTCGTGTGGGTGGGCGCGATCGTCCTTGCCCTGGCACTCCTCGCCACTCCGTTCCTCCCGCCCTTCACCGAGTGGTGGCAGTTGACCTCCTCCATTCCGTTCCTCCCGCCCTTCACCGAGTGGTGGCTGTTGATCTTTTTCACGTTCGGTGTGGTCGCCGTCTTCACCGTGCTCACCTGGGTGGTGGCCTGGCACCGCGGGTGGGTGGAGTACGCCCTGGTGGCCGAACTCGGCGAGCAGGGCTTCACCGGTGAGGGGCCGAAGGTCGCCACGAGGTACACCCCGCTCCTGGAGCGGATCGCCCGCGAACAGCACGCGGGAGTGACCGTCTACGACCCCGCCACCCCCTTTCTCGGAGCGGGGAAGGCGCACAAGGCGTGGTCGTTCACCCTGGAACTGCGCGAGGCCGCCGGAGAACAGGCCGCGGTGAAGATCACCGGGCGGCGCATCACCGACATGGTGAAGCGGGAGTTGAAGACCCTGGCCGACTCGGGCACCAGACTGGATCGTCTCAACCGGATGGAGCTCAGCGAGTGCGTGTTCCTGCCCGGGCCGTTGCCCTTCGGATACGGACGGGACGCGCTGCCGACGGGCCACGACGACGTCTCCCGCCAGGTCGGCGAGGCGGTCGAGGAGGGCGCCGAGCAGCGCCGCCACTTCCTCCGTGTTCGCATAGGCGGCTGGGAGGAGCAGGTGGTCACCACCGTCTTCGTCCGGGCCCATCCCCGAGGGAGGACGCTCCTGCTCGAAGTCGCCCCGCACGTACTGACACCGCTCCGTGAGAGGTTTCGCGTCGCGGAGGCGGTCGCCGAGACGAACCTCCTCGCCGCGTCGGGGCCGCAGAGGGTCTTCTCGGCGTTCACCGGCGCACCGACCGTGGCGGTGGTCGCCTGTGCGTCGCTGTTCCAGGCCCTCCTCTCCTGGCTGCGCACACGCGTTCACGGAGCGAGGGCGAGCCGTGTCGAAGCGCCGCTGTTCAGTCTCAGAGAACAGGTGGAGAGCCATGAACTCTCGCTGTTCCAGGAGATGGACGTGGCCCGGTACGTGAAGACCGTGCAGGAGCGGATGGCCAAGGGGGTCCGCGAGGCCCTGGCCGCCGCCGGCTACGAGACCGGCGAGTTCCAACAGCGGATCGTCAATATCAACAGCGGTGGTGTCTTCATCGGAGGCTCGATGTCCGGCGGGGCCATCGCCACGGGAGAGGGCGCGCGGGCCGGCCACGACGAGCGGTCCTCCGCGGGCGAGCACGACGGCGACGAGAACGAAGAGGTGGAACATGGTCGGCGACAACCGTGGTGACCGGGAGCAGGTCTGCGAGGAGAACGCGGGGGTCTACATGGCCGGTTCGATGGCCGGAGGCGCCCTGGCCACGGGGGAGGAGGCCGAGGCCGAGGACAGTAGCAGGAGGGAGGGCGGTCTCAGGGCCGCGGACCCGCCCACGCCGACGACCCGGGTGACCTCGGCCCCTCCCGGACAGGTGGTGATCGGGGGGAACTTCACCGGAGGGGCCATGGCCACCGGGAAGCGCAGCAGGGCGGTGGACAGGTCGGTCCGCGTCGACGACACCGCCGAGTACCGGGGGTTGTTGGAGGGATTGGCCCGCGTCCGCCGGGAGCTCGCCGAACGGGAGCGCACGTTCGAGGTCGATGCGGTCGACGGTGAGTTGGAGAAGGCCGAGAAGGAGATCGCCTCCACCGGCCGGATCGGACGTACGCTCCTGGAGCGTCTGGTGCGCATGTTCAGCGCCGGCGGAAGCATGGTCCTGAGGGGCGTCGAGGGGACGGAACCCCTGTGGGAGATGTTGAGCGGTTTTCTGAAGGCCTCCTCAGGGGCGGCCGAAGAGCCTCGGCTCGACGGGTGAGCGAGGGGAACACGCACATGGTCGCTCCGGGCAAGGCCGAATGGGACGTCCAAGGGCAGCGCTGGAAACAACCCTCGACCGGCGGGCTCCTCACCGGTGAGGGGGGACCTCCTCCCCGGCACCCGTGGGGAAGGCTGCCCGGAGACAGGATTCTGCGCGCCACCGCCGCGACGGTCGCCGCCGTACTCCTGATCGGAGGTCCTGTGCTGACCGTCGCGGACCTGGTACAGGCCTTGAACGAGAAGACGGAGGCGGATTCCACGGAGGAGACGGCACCCGAACGGTACGAGGATCCGGAGGGGTTCGCGCTGTACGTGCCCGAGGGCTGGGACCGTTCCACGGAGGGAACGGAGGCGGGGGTCGCCTATATATCCGACCGCGACGAGCGTTATCTGCTCCAGGTCATGTGGGACGAGAGCCCCCTCGCCCTCCCGAGGCAGATGCTGGAAGAGTGGGTGCGCGGCGGCGGCTCCCGGAAGGACGGGTACGAGGAGATCCGCCTGGAGGAGACGTCCGGCGGGGACGCCGAACTCGAGTACGTCTACGATCACCCGGTCCATGGCCCGAGAAGGGGGATGGTCACCGCCTTCACTCTCGCCGGATCGACCTACATGGTGCTCTCCGTCGGGCCCGAGGAAGACCGTGACGCGATCGCCGAGGTCCACGAGGAGGCGGTGTCGTCCTTCTGCGACGCGGACGGTACGTGCCGGGAGGACGTGTAGGACCTGCCAGGAGGGGAGGGTGTGCCCCGGTCGGTGGTCGTGGACGGTCGATGACCGCCTGACCGGGGCACCGCACCGCCCAGGTCGGCCCTGAGGGAGTTCGCCTGGAAGGACAGAACCCCGAAGCGAGATATGGGTGTCAAGAGGGCAACGAAGGACGGATGAAGTCTCTCTTCTCCTTTTCGGGAAGATTCTGGTCATAGCGCCCAGTCGTCAAGAATAATGTGAGATTCCGGCAAATGATCTCGGGAAATGACCGTGGATCGGCCTGAGTGACGCTGTGAGATCGGTGCCGCCCGAGGATCTGCGATGTCGCCTGGCTTCTTCTCCCATGTTCGGGCGCCCCGAAACCGGGCCGCTTCCCGGTAAGGCGGATGCGGCCACCCGGTCCCACCAGGAGTGGCGCGTCGCCGGGGCTCGGTATGGCCGCCACCCTCGTACGCGGTGGAGAAGAACGCTCGTTCTGGCCTTCCGAAAGAGGTGGAGAACACCTTCGCCGAAGTAAGAGAATTCATGAATAATTCTTCCCGCACGTGCTGGTTCTATTCTTCTCCGGTGCTGTTCTTCTGAACAAATCAGATCCTCATGCCCGGTGATCGCGGTGCTCCCGCGTCACCGTTCCAGGAGACCGATGTGAAGGTGGCCGATTCCGGCCACCTTCTTTTACTGAACGGTCAGCCGATGGCCGGATCCGGACACCGGCCGACCGTCTCGGATCAAGGAGAAGGTGAAAGGGTGAACGGGCACTCGAACTCAGGAGCGCCCGGATCGCCCCCTGCGCGCGTGAACTCCGCCTCACCGTTCACGTGCCATCACGCCTGTTCAGAAGCAGTGCAGAGAGTCGAGAGGCGGGGCCTTCGGGAGGAGGGCGCGACCCGAGGCGCGTGTCGACGACTTTCCACGGAAGGCCACGAGGAAATCACTGTTCGTGTTCGAAGTCGAAAGGTACGGACATCGACAAAGGAAGGGGAAGTGAGGATGACCTGTGGTGACAGCGCGTGTTCCTGGTCTCGGGAAGGTTTCAGGGGCCCCCTTGTCCTGTGTTTGAGGGTGTGAGTGGCGCGCGGCCGTTTCCCAGAGGTGGGAAAAGGGTTCGACGAACGGATCCCGTACAGGGGCTTGATGAAGGAACACGGAGAGTCTAAGTTATTGCATGTACATCAAATGACTTGGTGCGGTTCCTCCTGCCCTGACGAGCGGAGAAGCCGCTCCACGTGACCACCGGGCACCGGTCCTGTGCCGAGGGAGCGACCAGAAGGAGGAGTGGCCATGCATGTGGTCGGAGGCGGTTCCGGGGGGTGGTCCCTGCGCTCGGACCGGATCCTCGAAGCGCGGGACGAAGAGCCGGCCGCTTCGACCGGCCCCGGGTTCGGCGTCTACCGGGCCCTCAAGAGTCCCCGTCTCATCGGTGAGTGCGTCTCCTTGCTCGACCGCGGCGGCGTTGCGGCGCTCGTTCCCGCGTCGGCGGCGGACGGGTACTTCGACCAGGTCGTGCGACAGGTGGCACACTTCGCCGAATCCCGGGACACGGCCGGCGACACGGCGGCAGGGGGAATCCTGGCCCTCCCCACCTCCGGGTCCACGGGATCACCGAAGCTCGTCGCGATTCCCGCCGAGGGGATCGTCCGGTTCATGGAGTGGGGAAAGAGGTATTTCGGCTTCGACGCCTCGACCGTGTCCTTGAGCCTGAGCCCATGGAACTTCGATGTCTCTCTTCTGGACACGTGGGCGGTGCTGGCGGCCGGAGGCACGGTCGTCGCCGCCGACGCGGCCCGGCTCCAGGACACGGACTACCTCAGGCGCTTGGTCTTCGAACATCGTCCCACCTTCCTCCAGACGGTGCCGTCCACACTCGACGCGCTCGTCAAGGCGATCGCGGAGGATGACGTCCAGGAATCGGTCACGGGCCTGGTGCTCACCGGCGGTGTCGCCGCGCAGGTCACTCGCGGCGCCGCCGCGCGGCGGTTCCCCTCGGCCGTGTTCTACAACGTCTACGGCGCGACCGAGGTCAACGACTGCTCGATCCAGGAGCTGTCGGCCCGGGAGTTCGCGGAGGCCGACACGTTGCCGCTGGGAGAGCCGATCACCGGCTGCGACATCGTGTTGGGTCTGCCGGAGGGCGGCCACGTCCCCGTCGACCACGCGGGGGACGCTGAGGGCGAGGTACTGGTGCGCACCCCCTGGATGGCGCTCGGATACCTCATGGACGGGGCCCTGCACCCCTTGCCGGCCGTCGAGGTCGAGGGGCACCGCACTCTCTATCCGATGAAGGATCGCGTTTCGTGCACGGCCGGGCGTTTGACCTACCTCGGGCGGAGAGACCGCACGGTCAAGATCCGGGGGCAGAGGATCGACCTGGACGAAATCGAGCAGGCCGCCCGCCGCACAGGACTGGCCGGAATGGCCTGTGCCTGGATCGGGGAAGAGGGCTCCGACGCGGAACTGCACCTGGCCTACACCACCGCAGAACACGCCCCCCGGCCCGCTTCCGGTCTTCAGGTTCGGATGCAGTTGAGCAGACTGCTTCCATCCTTCGCGATGCCCAACCGTCTTCATCTTTTCGATCGTCCGTTTCCGTTGAACGGGAACGGAAAGCCAGACCTTCCTATGATCAAGAAGCAGACAGAAGGGAAGTAGCCGGTGTCCACTATAAATGAAGTCAAGGACTACATCACCGAGAAGTTCGCAAAGGACATCTCTTCCGAGGACCTGCCTTCCGATATCGATCTCAACGCCACCGGGATCCTTACCAGTGTCAGTACGGTGCAGCTTCTCGGATGGTGTGGTCGTACCTACCGAATCCCGATCAACTCTATTCCCATTGACCCCGACGTTCTGAAGACGCCCGAAGGAATCGCAAAATTCATTGACTCACACCGTGTCGGTGCGGACAAGTAAGGAAAGCAATGGACGAAGAGCAGTGGTCGATGTTCATGAAGGAACTTCGCGGGCCCGGGGAGGAAGAGGAACCGGAGTTACGGAAGGGTTTTTCCCTCGACCTGTGGGGTCGGCTCTCGGAGAGCGGCCTGTTCGCATCCCTTTCGGACATGGGGAGGGACGGAGGAGCCGGCCTCAAGACCGCGGTCAGGCGTGTGCGGGAGCTGGGAAGAACGAGCCCGGACCGAGGACTGACGTTCTCGGCGGTCACCCAGCTCGCCAGCACCGTCTACTGCCTACGCGGGTTCGCGAGCAAGGAACTTCAGGAGCGGTACCTTCCCGCGGCCGAGGCGGGGACCGCCATCGGCGGTCACGCGATCACCGAGGCCGCGGCCGGCTCGGACGTCATGAACATGGCGACCACGGCGACCCTGCGCGGCGACACCTACGTCCTCGACGGGACGAAGCGCTTCATCACCAACGCCCCTGTGGCCTCGACGCTGGTCGTCTACGCCAAGACCGTCGAGGACGGTGAGGAGAAGGGGCTCTCCGCCTTCCTGGTGGAGACGGCGTGGCCCGGTGTGGACACCTCCCGGGCGATGCCCACGGCGGGCCTTCGCAGCTCCCCGATCGGTGAGGTGCTCCTTGAGGAGGTGGAGGTGCCGACCTCCCACAGGATCGGGTACTCCGGTGCCGGTCTCCTCATCCTCGACCAGGTCATGAAACGGGAGATCCTTCTGGCCTTCGCCGGGAACATCGGAGAGATGGAACGGCTGGTGCAGCGGTCGGTCGACCATGTCAACGAACGAGAGCAGTTCGGTACGAGCATCGGAAGCAACCAACTCGTCGCGAACAGGATCGTCGAGTCCCAGATCGCCATCGAACTCGGTGGGGCGCTCATCGAATCCATCGCGGACCGGATCGACGGTTTCGACGAGATGACCATACCGATCGCAGCGGCAAAGATCTTCATAAGCGAGGCGAACGTCGCTTCCGTGCTCAACGCCATACAGGTCCATGGCGGTAACGGATATCTGGAGACCTCGCCTCTTCCGATTGACCTGATGGACGCTCTTCCGGGGGCGATCTACTCCGGTTCGAATGACCTTCTTCGAACGAAGATCGCTACGATGCTGGGGATCGTGAATTAATATGGACAAAAATCGTCTGACGGATTCCACCGAAGTCTTCGACTATCGAGATCCCGCTGTCGAACGTTTCATTGAAAAAGCCGGGTGCTACACCGAGGCGAATGTCGCGAAGGCAGTGGAGAGGCTGCACGACGCAGTACGTGACTCCATCGACTACAACGTCTTCGACGTCCCACTGCACTCTGGTCTCAGCGCGTCCGAGGTCGTCACCGAGGCTTCGGGTTTCTGCCTGCACAAGAGCATCCTGTTCGTCGCCGCCTGCCGCGGCATCGGTGTGCCGGCCATGCTGTGCTCCGATGTGGTGACCAACCACGTCGCCGACGCGGCGATGATCGATCTCGTCGGGGGCGAGGAGTTCCTGCACTGGTACACGCAGATCTACCTCAACGGCAGGTGGATCAAGGCGGCCCCGATCTTCAACGCCCTGCTGTGCACGCTCTACGGCATCGAGGTGCTGCGCTTCAACCCCAACGGCGGCTCCATCGAGCAGCGCAACAGCGAGAGCACGAAGATGGTCTACCAGGGGCGGGCGCGCAGCTACACCGATCCGAAGATGCCCGAGCTGCTCCGGGTCATCCAGGAGAAGCACCCGAAGATGGTGACCGAGTGCGGACGTACGCCGACGTCGCACGCCCTGACCGCCGCGATGACCGCACGATAGGAAGGAGCCGAAGATGTGGAAGTACGACGGATGGGGTTCTGAGTTCAGGCTCGGAGTGGTCACTCCGCATGCCGACATCGGGCCCGAGGCCGAGACGCAGGCCATGCTCTCCGGTGTGTCCGCCACGGTGCACGGCGCGCGTGTCGATTTCGCCCCCATGCACCCCGGGGGGACCATCGACGAGAAGATCGCCCATGACCCCGTGCTGCGATTCGTCCACCCTGACGTGCTCGACCGTACTGTGGAAAGCCTGTCGAGCTCGCCTTTGGACGCCGTCGGTCTGGCCTTCACGAGCTCCTCGTTCAAGATCGGTCCCGAACAGGAGCGGAACCTGCTCGCACGCCTGTCCGGTGTCAGCCACGGAATCAGGTTGGAGACGACCGGAACGGCCGCCGTCTCGGCGATACGGAAGCTCGGTCTGAAGCGCATCGCGGTCATGGCCCCCTCGTGGTTCGACGAGCCCCTGTGCCGGGAGGGTGAGGCGTACTTCGCCGACCAGGAGGTCGACGTCATATCCGTGACGCCGAGCGGACCGGAGGGCGGCCCCCTGGCCATCGGTCCGGCTGCGACCGCCGAGGCGGTGGCGAAGCTCGTCGATCGGACCGGTGCGAGGACGGTGTTCATCACCGGCAACGGGCAACGTGCCATCGGAGCGATCGAACACATCGAGAGCGAGCTCGACATCACGGTGCTGACGGCGAACCAGGTGCTCTTATGGGCCTGCCTGGAGGGCACGGGACTGCGCTCCCGGATCTCGGGCTACGGAAGGCTCTTCACCGAGGGGTGACCGGGAACACTGAGCGTGGTACTGTTACTTGCATGTACATGGAACGTTCGGAGGTGGGGAAGGGCGCGGCGGTCGACGGCCTGAGCACGGCCTGGTTCCGGGTGACGGCACTGGTCGCCGCGGTGGACACGGTGCTGGGCAAGTGGCTGACGGACACGCATGGTATCGGTCTTGCCGACTATCGGGCGGTGCTCCATCTGAGCAGGGCCTCGGACCGGGAGCTTCGGCTCAACGACCTCGCTCGCCGGGTCGGTCTGAACCAGAGCTCCGTGACCCGGCTGGTCGAGCGACTGGAGGGCAAGGGGTTGGCGTTCCGAGACACCTGCCCCGAGGACGGCCGAGGCGTCTACGCGGTGATCACGGACCAGGGAATGGACACCGTCGAGGCGGTCCGTGAACCCTACGAGGCGAAGATCCGTGAACTGCTACAGCACGTGACCGAGGAACACCCGCACCTCGACCGCGGTGATGCGGCGCGCGCGCTCGAGGTGGTCGCGGCGCTCATGCGCTGAGCGCGCCGGTGCGCGTGTGGCTTGGGGGCCCCTTGCGTGCAAATAGTTGCATGTACATGCAGACTTCAGTGGGGTCGGGACAGAGAAGGAGAGCGAGAGAGATGACAACCAAGGTCGAAGTCTTCGTGGACTATGTATGCCCGTTCTGTTTCCTCGTGGAGGATGCGATCGAGGAGCTGCGTCGCCGGCGTGACGTGGAGATCGAGATACGCCCCTTCGAGTTGAGGCCGGATCCCGTCCCCACGCTCAAGCCCGAGGACGACTACCTGCCCCGGGTGTGGAACGCGTCCGTCTATCCCATGGCACGGCGGATGGGCGTGGACATAAAGTTGCCGACGATCTCCCCGCAGCCCCGTAGTGACAAGGCGTTCATGGTCTTGCAGTTGGCCGCGGAACACGGGCTGGGCGAGGCGTACTCCGACGCGATGTTCCGCGCCTTCTTCCAGCAGGACCGCAACATCGGCGAAGACGAGGTCATCATCGACGTCGCCGTGTCCGTGGGACTGGAACGCGCCGACGTCGTCGCCGCCCTGGCCAGCGAGGATCGACGTCGACGTCAGGACGAGGACCAGGAGTTCGCGGTGAAGACCGTCGGGGTCTCGGCGGTCCCCAGTTTCAGGGTCAACGGACGACTCGTACCGGGCGTGCTGGACGCGGAGCACCTCACCCGGCTGGTCGACGAGTCCGTGGCCCGGGAGGCATGACCGTGGGCTTGAGTTCCTCAGAGTTGCGGACGTTCATGGAACAGGCCGTCGAGGCGTGCATCACCCATGTCGACCGTGGCGGCATACCTTTCGTCGGCGTCGTGGTCGACGACACCGGCGTGATCTCGGAGTTCGGCGTCAACAAGGTGAGGGAGACCGGAGACCACAGTGCCCACGCCGAGATCGTGGCGATGAGGGACGCGATGGCCTCCCGCGGGTCGAAGAACCTCAGCGGAACCTCGCTTCTGGCCACCGGGGAGCCCTGCGGTCTGTGCTACCGGTTCGCCATCGAACAGCAGGTCGACGCCGTTTACGTCGCAGTCGACCGTGACGTGGTCGCGGAGTGGGGATTCGACTACCGCGTGAGCTATCCCGCTCTGGGGATCTCCGACGACAAGCTGGAGGGCTTCGCCCACCGGCTCCCCGTGGACCGGGGCATGGAGCCCTTCTCCAGATACCTACAGATCAACACACACTACGGGCGCCCCTCCGTGCGTCCCTGGAAAGGCACATCATGAGCTGGCTCTACCTGGGCATCGCCGTCCTCTTCGAGGTGGCGGTCGGTATCGCGGCGAGCAAGGCACAAGGCTTCACACAGCTGTGGTGGACGATCGGAACCCTCGTCAGTGGTGCGATCGCCACGTTCTTCCTCAGCCTCGCACTGCTGACCTTCGACGTGGGCGTCGGTTACGCCATCTGGACCAGCGTCGCGGGCGTCGGGATCGTCATCGTCGGGGCGCTCTTCCTCGACCAGAGGCTGGACTGGAAGAAGGGCCTCGGCATCGCGGTCGTCATCGGAGGGGTCATCGGACTCCAGCTCAGCGGCGCCGCGTAATCCACAACTCCCAACCTGAAAGGACCAACCTGATGACCACCATCAGAGCGGACAAGACCCAGGACAGCGTCAAAGCCGGAAAAAAGGCGGGCCCCTGGCTGGTTCTACTGCTGGCCGGAGTGTTCGAGGTCGGCTACGCACTCAGCGTGGCGGGCAGTTCGGGATTCACCACTCTCGGATGGTCGGCCTCGGCCTTCGTCTTCTTCCTGCTGACCCTGTTCTGCCTCAGCGTCGCCCTCAAGGCGATCGACGTCGGTATCGGCTATGCCGTGTGGGCCGGTATCGGAGCGGTCGGCGCCGCGGTCTTAGGCCCCGTCTTCTTCGACGAGGTCCTGACCCCGGTGCGCGCCTTCTGGCTGGCCGTCATCATCGGCGGTGTCATCTGGCTCAAGCTCGCCGACAGCCCCAAGTTGCAGGGTTCCTCCACAGGCGCGTGAGCCACCGGGTCAACGCGGTGACCCTGGAGACCGCGTCTTTCGCCCGCGGCGTGCTCTCTCTCGGAGCCGCCGCGGGCGTGGCCGTGAAGGCTGCTGTGGAGAGCGAGTGCCTCCGGCCACGCCGATCCCCGGCCTTCCTCGATTCCACTCGATGTGCCGGTGGCCCCGGTCCCCGAAGCGCGGGGCCGTTCGTGTTTCCCACGCCATCTCCAGGACCAGGTGGCCCGGTATCCCTGCGATGGCCTGGTCATCGGCGGGGTGGTTCGGGACGATCCTGCGCCGGAGAGAGAGGACATCAGGCCGTCGAGAACCGGCATGACACCGGAGAAGACCTCGTGTACGAGGCCGTCCGCGGGGCCCGCATTCGATGCGGGCCCCGCCGTGTCAGTGGCGGCGGTTCTCCGGAAGACGGCAGGAAGGCCTTTCTCGGAAGAGACTCCGCCGGTGAGGGAGAGAGGGGCGGGCGAAGGTCGGCGGGACAGGACGGACCATGGCACACCGGCTTCCCCTTTGTCCGAGTTCGGGAATGAGGGCGTCGCGTGTGCGGAGGAGGCATGTACGGTAAGAAGAAGGAAATATACCGTATGGTAAAGTAATCGGGAAGAATCCTTTGTTCGGACAGTTCTACAGAGGTGCATTTCCGGTAAATAATATGGTTTGCCAAAAGGGGAGGCCTGTGAAAAAGCAAGACAGGGCGATTCGTACTCGTGAAAGACTCCTGGAGTCCGCAGGTGAGGAGTTCGACAAGAACGGATACCTTGCAACTCGGCTGGCGGACATATCTGCTCGCGCCGGAGTGACGCGAGGATCTCTTTACTTTCATTTCGATTCGAAGGCGGATATCGCCGAGGCTCTGGTCATCGACAAATTAGAAACCTGGATTCAGTATATTCCGAAAAGGAGGGAGGAGGGATTCTACGGGATCGAGCTCCTGATGATATTCGCTCACGATCTCGTTGTGGGTTTCCGCGATGACACGTGCAGCAGGGCGGCGATGCGCATCATCAAGAACAGCTCCCATGTCGAGAAGGAGATCCCTTCCCCCTTTCCAATATGGCTGTGCGAGGTCAGTTCCCTGTTGGAGGAAGCCAAAGGGCTTGGGCAACTGAGAGAGAGTGTGGATGTCGATAAGGTTTCCTGGGTCATCGTTGCAGGTATTTTCGGTATCCAGGAGATAGGTGATCAGTTCGAGCAGAGACAGCACATCTGCGAGTATCTGGACTCGATGTGGGTTTATCTTCTCCCAGGTCTCGGGGTGGATGACCCTCTGAAGTGCATCTCCAATGTGATCGCCGCGACCTGACTCCTCTCGGGTGGTGGTCGATGAGACCTCCCCCGCAAACGACCCCAGGGAAACCGCGGGCACCGGCCGTTCAGAGTGTGTTCGGATTCTATGGGCTCGAAAAAACCGGGCTCTCGCCGACAGGACGAGTGCCCGGTGTGTCACCGAGGATCATGAATTCCTCAGTAGGAGGAGAAGGCGTTCGACTCCAGGTTGTGCCTCTCGTGCCCCTTCAGGGGAGGGTTGAATACGCTGATGAGCTCCATGTCCTCTTCTTCTGCTGCGACCAAGATATGAGGATCGTTCTTGTCGAGCGCGTAGAGGACCCCCTTCTCCAGGTCGATCTTCACCTCGCCGTCGACGCTCGTGACATAGCCACTACCAGAAATGCAGTAGCAGGCTTCGAGGTGGTTCCGGTACTCGAGTCTGGACACCGTTCCCGCTCTCACCACGGTGTGTGCGATGGTGAAGCCGAGGTTGTCGTCCTCCACAAGAAGCCTGTCACTCGTGCCATTTCCCCAATCGACGGTCTCAATGGCTTCCCGTGATCGCATGAACATATGTGACCTTCCTATGGCTCTTCTGTTTCTTTGGAAGCTGTTTCAGGTGCTCTTCGGTAGGACCGGATGCCCGTGGTCCTTGGAACCAGAGAAAAGCACCCGGAGAGGAGATCCTCCTGGTCCCGTGTCGGAATGGACACAGGTGGGGGTTCACGTGATTTTGCTGTCTCCCATCGTCGGTCCGACCGTTGGCGCCCCGAATGGTCAATGCATGGAGGAACTCCTCGGTGGTCCTCTGTGAAGAGGGTCGACTGTGTTCAACAAGGCATGTGCTCCTCTTTTCAGGAACAGGAGAAGAACCGCACGCACAGGGGTGTCCCATCGCCGGCTCGACGGGCCGGCGGAGTGGCACCGTATTCCCCCGCCATGTGGGGTCCCGATCCTGGGGGTCTTCCCCCGTCCTTCCACCCTGCCAGGGGTCTCTCCCTTCTATGACCTGGCAGTTCAAGAACATACATTCATGTATGTTTTTTTTGTAGCCGTTGGCCACATGTGGACAGGGGCTTGTGCGAGGGCCGTCGCCGACCACGCCGAAGGCTCCGCGGGACGGGAGAGAACACGAATCGCAAGATCGTCCCCATGACCTCGGCGGCTTGCTTCCGGTGGTGTGGATTTCGACCTCGGGATCTCGCGAAGTCGTGTCCACCGAGAACTCCGGGTGAACGCCGGTTCCACCGATGTGGCCTGGTTTCTTCATCGTCTCGGAACGGTGTACCCGTGAGGACGTGTATTCGCGGTTTCCTGATCCCCGATCAATGGACGGACATGCGCAGGTGGGGTTTCCTGCGTCGACGTCTCGGCGTCGTGTTTCCCACCCACGTGCCATATCGTCGTCGGCGGTCTCACCATCGACCTTTGTCTTCTCCGTGCCATGCGGACGGGGTCCGCGCGTGCCGTCGGTGGCCTCTTTCGGTCACGTCCTCCGGGCCTCGTACGGCGCGTGGGCCGCTCCGTCCCTGTGCTTTCGGGAGGAGCGGGCCTGGCCGGCGCGGGGCCGTTCGCCCGTACGGCCTCCCACGTGGGCGGACGGCCTCCTCGAACCTCCGCGAAGAAAAAGCACTGACTTGCCCCATTTTGTGTGCGTAGCGCCTGTCATCGGTCTACTGTTTTCCCTGTCGTCCCCGGCACCCCGCCTGCGCACCCCCATGGGGTGGGTGCGCATCGGAGGACGCGCTCCCCCGAGAGGGACCCCCATATGCGTAAGACCCTGCGCACCGCCGTCGCCACGGTGATGCTCGCCGCCATTCTCGTTCCCGCGCCCGTCCATGCGGCGTCGACGACGGGGGCGCTGATGATCACCCACGTGCGCCCGAACGCCTCCGGTGCGGACACCGTGAACGGTAAGTCCCGCAACCTCAACGGCGAGTACTTCATCGTCAAGAACGTCACCAACAAGACGGTGAACCTCAGTGGGTACGTTCCGGACATCACCACGAACACCTACGGGCGGAAGTTGCCGTCGTACAAGCTTCCGGCGGGGGCGTCGGTGTACGTCCACACGGGCAGCGGTACCAACCACAAGGACGCCAACGGCAAGCACCACGTGTACCGGGGGTACGCCCGCCACGTGCTGCCGAACGACGGCACGAAGAAGAACCCCGACCTGCGTCTGAAGAAGCCCGGGAGCGCCGACAACAACTCCGCGACCGGGACCATCAGCTCCTGCAACTGGAGCAAGGCCGCCGACGCCAAGACCTACACGTGCTGACCTGAGCGCGGAGGGAGCGCCCCGGGTCCCTGGCGGGTTCCAGTGGTCCTCATGACCTCGGAGATCGATCGGTGGACGCGAGGAACTCGGCGAAGGGTTCGGCCGGCCACCCGACCGAACCCTTCGCGCGGGCGGGAGTCCGCCTCCGGGGACACCGAGCCGTCGGCAGGAGAACGGCCCGGGTGCCGTGTGCGTCCGGGCCGTGGCGCCTGGGGGACATGCTTTCGCCTCGGTATCGACCCTCTCCGGGGCGTACCGCTCAACGGGCCCTGGCGGCGGTCACTTGATCGGACGTTCCGAGGTCTGGAAGCCGAGCAACGTCCACGCGGTCACCGAAGAGCGTGCGACACGGGTACAGAACTTCCTGCCGAACTCCTCGGTCATGAGGTGGATGTACGGAAAGGCCTCGGAAGTCTCGGGATCGTCCATCCGCTCTGCGACCGCCTCAGGGGTCCCCATCGCCTTCACCTCATCACGGAGCCGGGGGAAGAGGGCGTTCCTCTTGTCACCGGCACGCACGGTCTCACCGAGGTGGTGGAGGAAGGTGAATTCGCTGATGAGAACACCGCTTTCCGCCTTACCGTTGGTGACCAGGCGGATCTCGATCTTGTGGAACTCGTCCACGTCCTCCCAGCCCGAACCTCCTGTGAATTGACCGTTGGCGCGCTCGACGTGGGAGACGAGACGGTCCAGCAATGCGTCTTTCATGGGTGGGATCTTCTCTCTCGTGGGCTCTTGGCCGGTCACCTGGATGAATCACCAGGGGTCTCTTCGGTCACTGGCGGTCGGCTTCGAAGCACATCGGACGTTCGGTAGGCGCGGGCCAGGCCTTGGGGCGATCACGACCGGGTGGCCGCGGTGGATTGCGGGGCCGCAGGCGTAGGGCCGATGACACCACCGACCACGGTGTGTGCATTCGTCCTATGTCCCTTCGACGCACGAACGTCGACATCGGTGCCACTG
Organism: Nocardiopsis sp. ATB16-24; assembly: GCF_030271535.1. Taxonomy (GTDB): domain Bacteria; phylum Actinomycetota; class Actinomycetes; order Streptosporangiales; family Streptosporangiaceae; genus Nocardiopsis. The sequence goes on from NZ_JASCXJ010000002.1 coordinate 49,463, forward strand.
AAGTGATCGACGTTCCGGGCGGGACCGGGCCTTCTGGCGCTCCGCCCCCTGGCCTGCGTCGAGCACGGGAGAACACTGCGGCGTGCCCGGCGCGAAGAGAAGCTCGCGGTGAACCCGACCGACCCTCCCTCGGAGGAACGACGCCCCTGAGGGAACAGCGCGCACACCCCTGAACGGGACCGCCTCGCCACCGCCGGCCCCAGACCCGTTGGCGGTGGGTGCCTCGACCACTCTCGCGGCGTCCTGGACACGGCACTTACTCTGGGGCCATGCCCTACGGACCGCCCCCGCCCCCCGCACCTCCTCCGATCCGCGTTCCCACCTTCGCGAAGATCGCGATCGGGTGCGGATGCCTGGTCGTGCTGGCCGGTGTGGGGTTCGTGCTTCTGCTGGCCTACGGCATCGTGGCCGGGGCGTCCCACACATGACCGTTCCTTCCGCGTCCCGGAAGGACACCAAGGGACCAGAGGCGGGACGAAAGAAGCCGCCCGCCCTTGTCTCCCAGGTCGGGGGGCTTCTGCGCCCGCGCTCTCGCTTGGAGAAGACGTTTTCGGCTGCTCGAACCGTGGTGCCGAGCGGAACGTACGTCTATGCCCGAATCAGGTTGAGGCTAGATGATTCAGACTGATGGGGTGGCGAAGATGACAGTGGAGGACATCGGAGCGCGGATCGAGCGCGCCCGGCAGGCGGCAGGTATGAGTCGGCGTGCTCTCGCTGACGCCACGGGTATCTCCCAGTCCACCCTGTCTCGGATCATCTCCGGGGACCGGGCGGCGAAGATGCCCGAAATCGTGGCGATTACATGGGAGACCGGGCACACGGTCGCCCAGCTCACCGGGATCGGGGTGGTGTCCGAGCGTGTGCAGTGCGCGGCCCGCGCCACCGACGACTCCGACCGGGCTGGTACGCGCCAGGCGCTGTTGGACTTCCTGGAACTGGACGCCTACCTGGACGACCAGGCCGTCATCGCCACGATCTGAGGCCGCGGGCGAAACGTGAGTGCTGAAGCCGAAGGCCGCACTGTCGCCGAACGCGCTGGTTGAGGAGGCCGGTCTGCTGACGCTCTGCCTTTGCGTTCGGCCCTTCCACGCGACCCACTTGTGTCAGCTCACTCGGGGCGCGTCAACACGTCCAGGAACTCGTGGTTCACGAAGAGGCGTTCGCGACCGACCTTGACATCGCCGAGAAGCCCTGCTTTGACCAGGGCGTGCAGCCAGGACGACGCGGTCTGGCGCGAGACCTCGCATCGGTCGGCGACGGTGTTGATACGGCAGTAGGGCTGTTCGAACAGGACGGCCAAGAACTGTGCGTCCCGACCGCCCGGGGTGGCGGCGCGAGCTCGCTCGGCGATGTCCTCCTGGCACGTGCGGATGGCTTCGATCTTCCGCGTCGTCGATACGGCGGAGTCGCGGACCACGTCGAGCATGTAGAGGACCCATGCGATCCAGGCACCGTCAGCCGTCACGGCTCGCAGGAGCCGGTAGTAGTCGTTTTTGCGGGCGATGATGGCGCGTGAGAGATAGAGGATCGGGTCGTCCAGTAGACCGGCCTTGATCAGCATCAGGATGTTGATGACGCGGCCGGTGCGTCCGTTGCCGTCATGGAAGGGGTGGATCGCCTCGAACTGGTAGTGGGCCACCGCCATGCGCACCAGCGGATCGAGGTCGTCCTCAGCGTGAACGAACCGCTCCCAGGCTGAAAGCTTCTCGCGGATGAGGTCGGCGCCCTCGGGTGGGGCGTACACGATCTGCCGTGTGGTCGGGTTCGCGATGCGCGTGCCGGTCACCGCTCGGATGGTCATCTCCCGGCCCTGCAACTCGGAGCAGATTCGGATAGCCGTCGCGGAGGTGAGCGGCCGGTTCCTGATCGATTCGACTCCGGCGAACAGTGCGCTGCGGTAGCGCAGTGCCTCCTTGGTGGCATGGTCTCCCCCGCCGGAGTCGGCGTACTTGAACAGTTCATCGGCCGTGGTCACGATGTTCTCGATCTCGGAGCTGGCTTGCGCCTCGAGCAGAGGAACAGCGTGGATCAGGATGTTGGGGTTCGGCAGCAGTTGGCCGGCTTGGGCAAGTGTCGCCAGTGCTGTTCGGGCTTCGATGGTCGACTTGAGCACGGGCTTGGGCTCAAGGTCGAGGCCGGCCGGCGGTAGTGGGGGCAGATCGTTGAAGGGAACGTCGGGGCTCCAGGGCATGCGTCAGCTCCTTCGACATATCCACGCCACATGTTAAGAATTCTGGATGAACTTAACACGTTCCTGGGGTGTGTCAGGTGTCTCGACATGTCCTCATCGCGCGTCGATCCGCGTTCGGAAGGTGTGTCGGCGGGGGCGGGGCATCTGAGCTCTGGCGTACCGGCAGGTCGCGAGCATGACCCCCGAGCCACGACGTCCGACCCACCCCTCTGGCCCGACCCCAGACCCAACACACCGCCCACGACCTCCTGCGCGGCCTGCTCGCCCCACTGGCCCGCAAGAACTGCTGGACCCTGTCCGAACACGCCGGGCACTCCACCCCCTACCGCTTCCAGCACCTACTCTCCCGCGCCCAGGTCAACGAAGTGGGCCTCATCGAGGACCTACGCACCTACGCCCGCACCCATCTGGGAGAACAAGACGCGGTCCTCATCCTGGACGAGACCGGCGACCTGGAGAAGGGCACCACAACGGTCGGTGTTCAACGCCAATACACCGGTACCGTCTGAGGGCTGCCTGGCCTCCGACGAAGACCGGATTAGGAGCGAACGTCGTGGTCATGGTGTGCCTTCTTCGTTGTCGTGTTTGCGAGACAGGGCAGTGCGTGTAGGGGTGGATTAGGGTGCGTCGGGCAGGAGAGCGCTCAGGGTGGCGGCGACCTGCCGCCAGGTGCGCGCGGGCAGGAACACCTGGATGTCCACCGACGCCCAGTGCGGGACCTGGCGTAGCCGTGAGGTGAGGGCGAGGAGAGTGTGGCTCTCCAATGGCAGGTCGGCCCACGAGGAGGCCGGGTCGAGGCCGCCGGGTAGGTGCACGAGCCGCGCCACCTCGGCGGTCAGGTACGCCTCCACCTCGCCGGGGACGGGGGTGCGGACCGGAGTCTCTCCGGTTGTCGAGCTGGGGGTTGTGGTGTGATCCCACCCGGGGGCGAGGGCCAGGTCCGGGTGGGCGCGGCGTGTGGGCCCGGTGGGGGTGATACCGAGGGCGTACAGCTCTCCGACGGCGCGGGCCAGACCGGCGGGGTCGGTGGTGGTGGCCACGGTGAGGTTGGAGGTGGCCACGGTGTGGGCGATGTGCTCGACGAGCAGGGCGCGGGGACCGATCTCCACGAATACCACCGGCCGACCGTTGGAGACATCGACGGCCTGGTGGAGGGCGTCAGTGAACCGCACCGACTGTCGTGCCTGTCCGGCCCAGTACGCCGGACCCCACAACCCCGCCTCGGGCATGTCCTCGTACGGGTAGGCGGTGGAGATGATCGGCACCCGGGGCGCTTGGGGGCGCAACCCGGCCAGAGCCCGCTTCAGCTCGGGCAGGATCGGGTCCACCGCCGCGGAGTGGGCGGGGATGACGTCGGGGACGGGCTTGGACCACACGCCTTCGGCCTCCAGAACGGTGCGCAGGTGCAGCAGGTCCTCGTATGGCCCGGCCACGACCTGGACCCGGGGTGCGCTGTAGGAGGCGATGGATACCCGCCCGTCGTAGGCGGCCAAGAACTCTTCGGTCTCCTCGACCCCGGCACGGATGGCCAGCAACCCACCCGCCTCGGTCAGGACGCTGAGCAGACGGCTGCGGTGGGCCAGCACTCGCGCAGCCGAGCCCAAGGGCAGGGCCCCGGCGGTGTGGGCGGCGGCGATCTCCCCGACCGAGTGCCCCAAGACCACGTCCGGGACGATGCCGCGATCGGCTAGCAGCGCGGTGAGCGCCACCTGGATGAAGAAGGTGCAGTGCTGGGCGTCGACGAAGGAGGTGACGCTCTGGCCCGGTTCCCACACCGAACATCCCGTGTGCTCGGTCACCGCATCCCGGGCCGCGTGGAAGGGGCGGGCGAAAGTGGGCATTCGCAGCAGCTCGGCTCCGGCGTCGGGGTGGTGGCCGCCGTGCCCGGTGTAGACGAACACCACCGGCGGCCGGACGTCGGTGGCGCGGCCGGGGCCGACAACGTCGGCGTTGGGTGTACCCTCCTGGATGCTGCGCAGCCCTTGGACGAGGGTGCCCAGGTCGGCGGCGACCACGGCGGCCCGGTGCTGGTGGTGAGGGCCTCGGGCGAGGGCGGTGTCGGCTACGGTGCCCACGGAGCCTGCGTTCGGGGCGCGCTCGGCCAGACGTTCGGCGGCCGAGGCGAGCGCGGCCGGGCTGTGCGCGGAGACGAGCACGGTCTCGGGCAGCGGCATCGGATCTTGTGCTGTCGGCGGTTTCGGGGTTGGTGCGCTGATGACGATGGCGTGGGCGTTGGCCCCACCGAACCCGAACGAGGACACCCCCGCCACACGTGTTTCCTCCGGCTCTGAGGTGTCGTCGGTGGGCCAGTCCTCGACGGTGGTGGGCACCCGCACCAGCCCTTCCACGCGGTGGCGCAGGGTGCGATGGTGCAGGGTCGGTGGGAGCTGGTCGTGGTGGACGGCCAGCGCGGCGGCCATGACTCCGAGTGCTCCGGCGCCGCCTTCGAGGTGGCCCAGGGTGCTCTTGACCGAGCCCACCGGGACGGGCGTGTCCCGACCCAGGGCCTCGGAGAGGGCCGTGGCCTCGATGCGGTCTCCGGCGCGGGTGCCGGTGCCGTGTGCCTGTACCCATCCCACCCGGTCGGGGTGGACGCCGGCATCGGCCAAGGCCCGGCGGATCACCGAGATCTGCCCCTTCACCCGCGGGCGCAGTAGGTACCGGGAGTTCCCGCCGTGGCCGATCGCGGTCCCGGCCACCTGGGCCCACACCCGATGCCCCCGCTTGTGCGCCTGGTCAGGACGAGTGAGGACGAGCACCACGACGCCTTCGGAGCGCACGTAGCCGCTCGCTTGGGCGTCGAAGGGGCGGCACACCCCGTCCGGGGACAACACCCCGGTTTCCACGAACGACGCGGTGATCACCGGAGTGGTGAGGATGTTGGTTCCGGCGACGATCGCGGTGTCGACCGCCCCGGCGCGCAGGTCGCGCATCGCGTAGTGCAGCGCGGTCAGAGAGGAGGAGCACGCGGTGTCGACGGTCAGCGAGGGCCCGTCCAGATCCAGCAGGAATGAGAGGCGGTTGGCGAGGATCGCCATCCCGGCGCCGGATCCGGTGTGGACCCCGGCCCGGTGCGTGGGGCCGAAGTTCACGCTTGCCTGGTCGGTTGAGGCCGCTCCGACGTACACCCCCGTGCTCGACTCGGCTAGGTCGGCGGGGCGCAAGGAGGCGTCGGCCAGGGCTTCGTAAGCGGTCTCCAGCAGGAGCTTCTGCTGAGGGTCCATCTCGTCGGATTCGTCAGCGCTGATGCCGAAGAACTCCCGGTCGAAGGCGTCGACGTCGACAACCCCGGCGGGGAACGGTTCGGCGGGGACTTGGTCGGGGTGCAGGTGCTCGACCATGGTCTTCCACCGGTGCTCGGGGATGCGGGTGACGCAGTCCCGCCCCTGGAGCAGGGCCTCCCACAGGCCAGCGGGGGTGGTGATGTCTCCGGGGAGGCGGCAGCCCATGCCGATGATCGCGACGGGCTCCGTGCTGGGTGGGGCGGATGTCATCGGGTCCTCACCTGCCACAGCACCACCGAGTTGCGCACCGTCAGTTCGACGATGTCGAAACGGGCGTCGAGCGCTTTCACGAGGTCGGTGAGGCTGTCGCCGGTGTTGGCGAACACCCCCTTGCGGTTGAGCAGGGGCAGGCCCAAGCGTCCCAGAAGGCCGTGGCGCACGCCGTGGGACAGGACGGTGTAGCCGATGAACTCGCCCGCACCGTCCTTCTTGAGGGCGTCGTTGATGTGGTCGAACACCGCTTCCTTGGCCGCGATGTCCTGCCCGCGCACGCAGTGCAGGACCATGCCGAGGATGACCAGGTCGACGCTGGAGGACTCGATCGGGAGAGGGTCGAGGGCGTCACCGGTGTGCAGGGCGGGCCGATACCTGGCCAGACGGGTCGCGGCGGCGGTCAGCGACCCGCTGTAGCGGTCCAGCAGATGGAGCTTCAGGTCCGCGGGCGCGAAACGATCGAGGAAGAACCCCGAACCGGGGCCGATGTCCAGCACGGTCAGGCCGGGGCGGAGCGCACGTTGGTAGAGGCGGGCGGGCTGGGTCCAGGGGCATCCCCACAGCAGGGGGTAGGTGCCGTGGATGACGGCAACGTCGTAGAGGGTGGCCATCTTCTTCTGGGACCACAGGCCGGGCCTGAAGGTGATGTCGGTGTCGGCCGTTGTGATGGTGTTCGGGGGGTGGGAGGGCATGGTGGTGCTCCGGTGGGGAGGGAGGGTGATCGCTGGTGTCAGCGGCGGAGGCCGGCCAGGTAGGTGTGTGCGGCGGTGGGGTCGTAGAGCCATTCGGCATAGCGGCGGGGGTCGTCCAGATCCCCGATGAACCGGTCCGCCACCGCTTGGTGTCGGGTGGCGGCACCCAGCACTTGGGTGAGGTGGTCAGGGGCCTGTGGGCTCCAGATCTGGTCGAGGACCTGGCTCAGACCAGCGGCGGCCTGCCCCATGCCGGCGAAGGGGAGCTCCTCATCGGGGGTCCCCGCCCAGTGCCCGATGAAGGTCTCGGTCATCCACGCACGGTCGAACGGGGCGTTGCCGTGGGCGAGGATGCGGGACAGGTAGTGGTTCGCGCTGGCCGTGCTCACGTTCGCGGCCTGAGCCGCGACCGGGTCGTCCGTGCTGACCACGGCGTCGGCCATCCCCAGAACGAGTCCGCCCGAGGGCAAGGTGGCCACAGGGGTGCGTACGTGGGGGTTGTACTGGTGGACGCTGACGTCCTGATCGTTGAGCGGCGATGCCTCGGCCACCCTGTCAGCGAGCACGGGGGCGTGTTCGCGCACCAGACGCTTCATCAGCCGCAACAACTCCTCAGGGTCGGGGCGGTCGGGCCAGGCGTCCATCTCTCCGCCCACAGGCCCCATGAGCTGGAGTACGTGCTGGGGGCCGGCGTCGATCAGGACTGGGGAGAGGATCGCCCGCACCTGAGGAGTGGACACCACTTCGGCGTAGTCGGACACCACCGGTTCGGGCTTGTACCCGGGATGTGAGCCTGCGGGGGCTGCGACCGGGTGCCACTGGGCGTGCTCGGTGTGGGGGACACCGTCCAGGATCGCCTGGGCGACCGCTCGGCGGGGCGGCTGCCCCGACTCACTCACACCCTGGTCGAAGAGCTGTCCCAGCTCGCCGTGTCCCGTCGCGAGGATGACCAGGTCGAACATCCGCGAGAAGTAGTCGAGGTCGGTGACGGTGACGCCGTGGATGACGACCTTGCCACCCCGGTCCTCGAACGCCTCCAGCCAGTCGGCCATCTTCTCCCGGCGGTCCACACTGACCCCGTAGGCATCGAAAGGGGCACTCACCGTCACCGGTTCCGCCCCCGGCGGGTGCAGGTGCAGGTTGGTGCCGGTGATTCGCGGGGCCACGTGTTCCCACATCGCCAGGCCGGCCGCTTCCTCATAAGCCAGAGCGCTCGGGAGTGTGAACTGGGTGATCGACGGGCGGCTCGCGCGGATCTCCCCGCTGCTGGACCCGTTGATGACCGTGACGTCGTAGTCGAAGCGAGCCAGACCATGGGCAAGGTGGAGACCGGCGGTACCGGCCCCCACGATCAGGATCTTCCTCATCGGTGACCTTCCTCAGGGAGCCCGGACGCGGACTCTTGGCCCTCGTCCTCGGTGGGGTGGTGCGGGGTGCGCAGGTGGATCCGGTCAGGACGTCGAGGGTCTTGGTGAATGAGATCGCGCAAAGCGGTGCGGGAGGCCGGGACGGAGCGCACGTCGGCCAACGTCACCTCCTCGGGGGAGAGCCCAAGGGCCGCGGCCACCGCCACCGGGTCCGGAGCGGTGCCGTCGGGGTGGTGGAGCACGACCTGTACGGGTAACTCCAAGCGGCGCGGTACCACCAGTGCCCGCTCGGCGGCGTCGAGATGGTCGGGGTGGGAGAGCAGGATCGTGCCGTAGGCGTCACGGATCGCGCTCGGCCACAACGCGTCCCATACCTCCGGTTCGGGGAAGGCGAGCAGGCGCAGGTGTAGGGGACCGAGTGGGAGCGAGCCCAGGGAGATCAACAAGGACCCGGAGCGGATCCTCCCAGTCCCGTTTTCGGTGTCATCATCAGGGGTGATGACCGTTTCCTGCACGGCCAGAGGTCGGGTGTGGGAGCAGGCCCCCACGAACCGGCGGGCCAGAACCTCGGGTGAGCCCAAAACCAGGATCTTCGCCGACCTCAGAGCAGGGTCGTAGTGGGTGGCGGGCAGGCCGTCGCGCACCTCCTCGATGGGGATGCGGGGGGCGGTGTGAGGACGACTCACCCGAACCCGCCCACGCCGCAGGAGTTCAGTGACGGCCAGAATGACCGTGCCGCGACTGAGTCCGGACCGGGAAGCGATCTCCAACACCGACAACGGATGTGTCCGGCCCCCTCCGAGATCGTGGACGAGCCGCCACAGGGACGCCATCAGGTGGTCCAGCTCGGTCGCTCCGGAAACCGCACCTGCGCCGACCGAGCGGACGAGCGTGTGTTCCCCGACCAGGGGCAGTGGAGGGTTCTCCGGGAGGTAGGGGGAAGGGGCGGTTGAAGAACGCAAAGATCGGGAGGTGGTCACCGTCGGGCCCCGTTCCCGGCGTCCGCCAACGCCACTGCGGGCAGGCTCAACCCCACCTCGCTGGGGACCAGGGACATGATCCGCTCGGTGAACAGGGACAGTGTGTGAGCGGTGTCGCTCACCCGACCGAGTTCCGCCAGACAACCCGCCCAGATCACCTCGTTCACGGGTAGCAGGACCAGGGCCCCTCCGGCATATCGGGTGACCAGACGCTCTACGCCTCCGATCTGAGCACGGTCACCGTAGCCGCGTGCCCCGTTGACCAGACCGGAGCTGGAGGCAGCGATCTGCTCGATCGTCTGGGTGTGGCATCCGAGGCTGGCACCGATGAGGCGCCCCTCAGCGGCGAAGACGAACACATCAAGGCCCTGTTCAATAGCCAGTGCAGCGATTTCTTCGTGCAGGAACTGATAGGGGTCATCGGTGCTCGGCCGGTTCGGTGCCTGGGGGCGGGCTTTGTTCATGAGTCCCATCGTGGAATCGCGCATGTTCTGGAGGTATCGGTGAGCCGATAAAGAATATCGGGATCACCGATGGCTAATCCTCAGATATGGTACTAGCGGAATGGTTTAGTGGCTGACATTGGTCCTTTTTCGGACATGCGTGGCCATGGGTGTCGGTGTGTGGTTACCGTTGTTCTCTGTGTCCCCGCCCCTCACCCGGTAGGTCCAGGTCCACCATGGCGACGTCCTCCAATGAGCCTTTTTCATCTTGAAGGCACAGGTCACAGCCGTGTACCGACCACGTAGAAGCACCCCTGACAACAAGAAGCCCCTGGTAGGTGGGTTAACGACCAAGAAAACCTGCCACACCAAGGGCTCTGCATGCTGTTCTACCGCTCCGCGCTGCCGTTGTCACGCCGCACCCTGAACCTGGCAGCCCTTACCATCCGCGCCCACCGCTCCCGAGCCGGGTCCCGGTGGCGCCGCCTGGATCCGGCACAACAGGCCCTGCTGGTGCTGGTCCACCTGTCCAAGGGCGAGCCGTTCACCCACCTCGCGGCCGGGTTCGGCATCGGCACCACCACCGCCTGGCGGTACGTGCAAGAAACCATCGGTCTGCCGGCTGAGCAGGCGCCCACCCTGGAACAAGGGCTGCGCCGCGCCCGCCGCAAAGACTGGGCGTACGTGATCGTCGACGGGACCCTCCTCGCCTGTGACCGGGTGGCGGCCGACCGGCCGTTCTCCTCCGGCAAGCACAAACAGCACGGCATGAACATCCAGGTCGTCGCGGCCCCCGACGGTGAACCGCTGTGGACCTCCTGGTCGCTGCCCGAAGCGGTACACGACACCAAGGCCGCCCGGATCTGGAAGATCGCCGAGCGCATCGAGGACGCCGGCCTGCTCGGCCTGGGCGACAAGGGCTACGCAGGCCTGGCCGAGGTGGTGTTCTGCCCGTTCAAGGGCCGCGGCAAGCCGCGGTGGAAGAAGGACGCCAACGCCGCCCACGCCAAGCTCCGCTCACCGGGTGAACGCGCGATCGCCCAGCTCAAGCAGTGGCACATCCTGCGCCGCCTACGCTGCTGCCCGCACCGAGCCGGCCAGATCACCCGCGCGGCGCTGGTCCTTCAGCTCCGAGAAGCAGGATGAAAAAGGCTCACTCCCGCCGCGTGGTGGGCTGGCAGACTCCGGCCGAGGTCTTCGAAGAGCAACTACGCTCACTCCAGCAGCCCGGTGTTGCAACGACCGATTGAACTCACCCAATATCTGGCGGTGCGCTATACCCAGCGGCTGGCCGAGGCGGGGGCGGGGGCGGTGGCCTCGGCCGGCTCCACCGGCGATTCCTACGACAACGCTCTGGCCGAGGCGTTCCACTCGCTGTTCAAGGCCGAGCTGGTCCGTAACCGGGGTCCGTGGCGGGGGCTGGACGAAGTGGAGATCGCGGTGGCCGAGTACGTGGACTGGTTCAACCACCGCCGTCTGCACGGCGAGATCGGGCTGGTCCCGCCAGCGGAGTTCGAAGACAACTTCTACCAGCAGGAATCGATGTCAGAGCAGGACGAAGCGTTGGTTCCGAGCCTCTAAAGAACCCGGCACGAAACACGGGAGATGTGGTTGTCCCTGGCCAGGGCCTCGATGGCGGTGTCGTCACGAAACCAGCGCAGGAGCAGGACGGCCTGCTTGTAGCAGGTCAGGGCACGGGAGCGGGCGGGGGTGCCGATGCGGCGGCGTTCGGCCGCTAGGAGGGCGGGAACGTGCCAAACGGTGGCCTGGTCCACGTCGAGGGTGGCAGTATAGGGAACCACGTGGAGCCTTTCATGGTGGTCCGGCGGAAATTCGACACCTCGCCTTCTACCTGGGGCTCCACGCCCGTGTCAGGGGAACGACGGTTCACACCCCGGTATCACCTTTCAGCTGTTCTCGGCTTTCCTCCCGGCCTCTGAACTCATTGAGATCACCTCACTGATGGAGAACACTACCTACGATGTGAAAATCTGGAGCGCCAGGAAGTACAAAGGAAAGAACGGAACCACCTCCACTGTCAGGTGGAAAGTTGGAAAAAAGGCGTGGCCGGAAACCTTTCCCACAAGCGCCCTGGCGGATTCTTTCCGCTCGGAACTCAAGACTGCCGTCAACCGCGGCGAAGCTTTCTCCCTCACCACCGGGCGACCGGTCTCCTGGACAAAGAGAGAAGAGGTGAGCTGGTACGCCTTCGTCTGCAGGTATGTCGATGACCACTGGAAGGGGGTCTCTGGAAATCATCGCAAGGACCGCGCCCGGATCCTCACGGATGCCACAGAGGTCCTGTGGAAGAAGACCACCGGAAAGCCGCAGCGCGACCTCATCAGGAAGGCCCTGCAGGCATGGTCATATAACGCCGAGCACAGGGGTACAGACAAACCCGCCGACATCGCTTCCGCGATCCACTGGATCGAACAGAACACTGTTCCGCTGAGTGCCTTTGAGGATAACGCGACCACCCGTACTTTCCTGGCGAGGGTCAGCGAGAAGAAAGACGGAACACGAGTCGCGGCGAGAAGTGCCATCAAGGCCAAGCGAGTCCTGTCCCATCTCTTTGACTACGCCGTTGAGTGCGGGCACCTCAAGGTCAATCCCCTGTCCCAGGTGAAGTGGAAGGCTCCCAAGGTGAGCCAAGAGCTCGATCAGACCTCGGTGCCCAACCCGTAACAGGTGCGTGCCATGGTCGACGCGATTGCAGCTCAGAGACCGAGTGGGCCCCGGCTGGAGGCGTTCTTCTCCACTCTCTATCTGTCAGCCCTGAGACCGGAGGAGGCCGTCAACCTCAAGTGGTCCGCGGTGCACCTGCAGCCTCGGGTATGGGATCCCGAGCAGGAGCAGTGGTGCGATCCCGAGCCTGAAGAGGACTGGGGGCGACTCATCGTCCGCGAAGTCACGCCCGATGTCGGTAAGCGATGGACGGACTCCGGCCGGCAGCGCGATCGCCGGCAACCCAAGGGGCGAGCCGAGAACGAAAGCAGGCCCGTGCCCTGCTCGCCGCGCCTGTCCCGGATCCTGCGGGCTCACCGGGACGAGTTCGGAGAAGGTCCGGACGGGTTGGTCTTCTTCGGTGTGCGTGGCCACCAGTTGGCCACAGGTGTCTACCGGCAGGCGTGGCACCGGGCTCGCAAGACCGTATTCACCAAGGAGCAGCAGGAGAGCACGCTCGCCCAGGTGCCCTACGACCTGCGACGCGCGTGCGTGTCCACCTGGCTCAACGAGGGCATCAGCCCCGCCCAGGTGGCGGCTTGGGCTGGCCACAGCCAAGAGGTGCTCCTGCGGGTCTACGCCAAGTGCATCGACGGCAACGAAGAACGCGACAAGCGTCGTGGGGCGAAGGGTTTTGAGGGTTTCTGACCATCACGCCCGTATCGGACCGCACCTCAGGACACAGAAAACCATGAGTGACCAGGCTCATATCCCTGGTCGAGCCAAGCGTCTCTGTGGAACCTGGGGCGCTGAAAACTTCACCACGTATTCGCCACAGCCGTCCGTAGGAGGCCGGATCCGGTCGCTGCCAGCCGGATGCCCTGCCCTGGCACAAAAGGGAACGCCCGGCCTGTTGGTGCAGGTCCGGGCGCTCTCTCCACTGTCTCAAGGTGGCGCACTCGGGAGGATTCGAACCCCCAACCTTCTGATCCGTAGTCAGATGCTCTATCCATTGAGCTACGAGTGCCTGCTGTTCAGTTGTGTGTCGCTTGGTCTCCCCGGCGACGTCTCCGACTCTATCACGATGAAGGAAGCGGTCCGACCGGATTCTCCGTGTGAGGCGGGTCATGGACGGGGCGTGACGACATCGGCCCGCCCCCGGAGAGAAACGCCCTCGCGGTGGGGGAGGGGACCGCGTCGAGGGGCGGGTAGGCCGCGCGCCGGCCGACCCGCCCCTCGATCCCTCGACGGTTCGCACCGTGGGAGCACGGTCCCCGTCGCCGCCCCTCCTCGCGCCTTCGTCGGAGGGTCCGGGCGCTGGACGGGGGCCTGTCAGAACGGAGTGAGGGTCACGTGCAGCGACACCGGGGCGTGGTCCTGGATGTAGGAGGCGAAGTCCGACACGTCGTCGAACGCGAAGCCGTAGGCCTTGCCGTCCACGGTGTTGTCGTGGAAGGCGGCCGCGTACCGGTTGGTGATCTCGTGGCCGTAGAAGGCCGCGGGGTCGGTGACGGGGTGTTCGGCGGTGTCGAGCAGGGTGGAGCGGTTGAACGCCGCGCCCAGGATCGCGGCCACCGGGCCGGTGATCCCGTCGTTGGGAGCGTGCAGCGCCCCGTCGCAGAAGAACACGTCGCGGGTGCTGGGCTTGGCGATCGGGGCCACGCCGCCGTCGAAGACCAGCATGCCCGAACCGTCCACGCGGCCGGTGAAAGTGCCCGCGTTGGTGGTCACGCGCAGGTCGGTCGTGCTGTAACGCGACCACACCTCGTCGATGTAGGAGTCGTAGAAGTCGGACGGGAAGAGGCCGGCGTCCATTCCGTGTCCCGGCGAGATGACACGTCGGCCGTTCCCGACCACGAGCGGGGAGAAGTCGGGATCGGCGGACAGCGTCGCGAACACGGCGTCGCGTCCGCCCGGCTTGAACGTGCCCGTGGTCTGGTCCGCCTCGCCTTGGAGCCGGATGCCCAGCGGCACGCTGAACTGGTCGACCATGCTGGTGTTGCAGTACATGCCGGTCTCGTCGTGGGTGAACTCCACCGTGTCGTGCAGAACCCCGTGGCCGGGGTCGGACTCCACCCATCCCGCCGGGTACTGCAAGGCGGGACGGCCGTTGCCGTCGATGACCACCTTGAACCCCAGCTTGCCGCCGAGGGCGAAGTAGATGCGGCCCGACATGAAGGGCAGGGAGAACTCACCGACCGAGGAGAGCGGGATCGCGTAGTCGGTGAACCCGTCGTCGGTGTTGTCGGACTCGCTGATCGGGTGCGCGATCCCGTCGGCGTCGACTCTGCACGGCCGGTCCGTGGTCAGGTCGGTCCCCACGATGTACACCAGGATCTCACCGTCGGAGAAGGCGCCGCTCTCGTTGGAGACGGTGACCGGGAGCGCTCCCGGATTGCCTGTCTCGGAGGTGAGCTCGGCCCCTTCCTCGAGGGAGGAGCAGCCGGCGGCGGAGAGGAGGGGGACGCTCACGGCGGCGAGGGAGGCGCCGCCGAGGAACAGTCTTCGGTCGATCATGGGGTTTCCTCACTGGTGTGCGGGAGGGAGGGGCCCCAATGTCTCCGTAGTGGGACGGTTACGTCAAGTGTCGACGAGGGTCGTGCCGGGCCCGGGTCGCATCCTTACTGGTAACAAAGTTGTCATGTGACTCAAGTCATATATTTTCCGAGTGACCCTCGGTTTAGCGGAACAGGGGCGGATGTCTGTGGGGTCGATGTGAAAGGGGTGATGTGGAGGGGTCGAGAAGCCCCCGACTTCGCACTCCAGGGACACACGAGACCGCCGGGTTCTCCGGACTCGCAGGAGGGGCGGACGGCCCGTGGCCGCCCGCCCCCGCACAGGAGCGTCCCCTCGCTCAGGAGACCGCCTCCTTCACGGAGGCCTCCCACAGCGACACCGCGTCGTCGACCTGGTCCTCGGTCACGATCAACGGCGGGATCATCCGCACCACGTTCGCCTCAGGGGCGCAGGTCAGCAGCAACAGTCCGTTCTTGACCGCGGCCTGCTGGGCGCGCTGCGCGGTCGCACCGTCGGCGGTGCCGTCCGCGGCGGTGAACTCGCTGCCGATCATCAGCCCCCGTCCGCGCACGTCGCCGATCACCGGGTTGGCCTTGGCGACCCTCTCCAGTCCCTGGCGCAGCCGCTCGCCCATGCGCGCGGCGTTCTCCACCAGGCCCTCCTCCTGGATCACGTCCAGCGTGGCCAGCGCCGCGGCGCAGGACACCGCGTTGCCGCCGTAGGTGCCGCCCTGGGAGCCCGGCCACGCCTTCTCCATGATCGAGGCCGGGGCGGCGATCGCGGACAGCGGGAAGCCGCTGGCCAGCCCCTTGGCGGTGATGACCACGTCCGGGCGGACACCCGAAGGCTCGTGCCCCCAGAACGTGCCCGTGCGTCCGAAGCCGGTCTGCACCTCGTCCGCGACCAGGAGGAAACCGTGCTGGTCCGCGCGCTCGCGAAGTCCCTGGAAGAAGGCGTCCGGGACGGGGACGTAACCGCCCTCCCCCAGCACCGGCTCGACGAACACGGCCGCGGTGTCCCGGGGCGAGGTCACGGTGGAGAACAGGTAGTCCAGTTCGCGCAGCGCGTAGGCGACCGCGTCGGCCTCCGACATCCCCAGTCGATAGGCGTGCGGGAACGGTGACACCACCACGCCGGGCATCAGCGGGCCGATGCCCGCCCGGAGCCTGACCCCGGACGTGGTCAGCGACGCCGCGCCCATGGTCCGGCCGTGGAACGAACCCTGGAGCACGATGACGTTCTGCCGTCCGGTCGCCTGGCGGGACAGTCGGAGGGCCGCCTCCACGGCCTCGCTGCCCGAGTTGACGTAGAACAGTCGGTCCAGTCCCTGGGGCAGCACCTCTCCGAGTCGCTCGGTGAGTCGCAGCAGTGGCCGGTGCATCACGGTGGTGTACTGGCCGTGGATCAGGGTCGCCACCTGTTCCTGGGCGGCGGCCACCACCCGGGGATGGCAGTGGCCGGTGCTGGTGACACCGATGCCGGCGGTGAAGTCGAGATAGCGGCGGTCGTCCTCGTCGTAGATGTAGGCGCCCTCGCCTCGGGCGGCGACGACCGGTGTCGCCTGTTTGAGGATCGGGGAGAGCTCCGCCATGCGATGCCTCGATTCCTTGTCACGAGTTCCGTAGGATTGTTGACAATCGACGCTGCTATGGAAACATCCGTGCCGCGACGGTGTCCAGTGGGCGCACGTTGGGCAGTTCTGACCACAGGCCGATTCTCGACCGGGGAGTAGTGAACATGTCGGAGCAGGAAGCACGGGTCGTCGGGCAGGTGGACAAGCGGCTGTTCATCGGAGGCACGTGGCGCGACGCCGCTTCGGGTGCCACGTTCGAAGTGGAGGACCCCTCCACCCGTGAGACGCTCTGCGAGGTCGCGGACGCGGGCAAGGAGGACGCGCTCGACGCCTTGGACGCCGCGCACCGTGCCCAGCCGGGATGGGCGGCGACCGCGCCCCGGGAGCGCGGCGAGATCCTGCGTAGAAGCTACGAACTTCTCATGGAGCGTCAGGAGGACCTGGCGATCCTGATGACCCTGGAGATGGGCAAGCCCCTGGCCGAGGCCAAGGGCGAGATCGCCTACGCCGCCGATTTCCTGCGCTGGTTCTCCGAGGAGGCCGTCCGTATCGAGGGTGGGTTCTCCATCTCCCCCGACGGCAAGTCGCGCTTTCTCGTCATGCGCCAGCCGGTCGGTCCCTCCATGCTCATCACCCCCTGGAACTTCCCCATGGCGATGGGCACCCGCAAGATCGGTCCCGCCATCGCGGCCGGATGCACCATGGTGCTCAAGCCCGCCCAGCAGACACCCCTGTCGGCACTCGCTCTGGCGGGGATCCTGGCCGAGGCCGGGCTGCCGGAGGGTGTTCTCAGCGTCATCCCCGCCACGGACCCGGGTGCGGTCACCGAACCGCTGTTGAGCGACGGGCGCATCCGGAAGCTGTCCTTCACCGGTTCCACCGGGGTGGGGCGCAAGCTCATCGAGCAGAGCGCACCTCAGGTCCTGCGCACGTCCATGGAACTGGGCGGCAACGCGCCCTTCCTGGTCTTCGACGACGCGGACCTGGACGCCGCGGTGGACGGCGCGATGCTCGCCAAGATGCGCAACATCGGTGAGGCGTGCACGGCCGCGAACCGCATCTACGTGCAGGCCGGGGTGGCCGAGGAGTTCTCCGAGCGGCTCAGCCGGCGCATGGGCGCACTGCGTATGGGACGTGGCCTGGACGAGGGCGTCAACGTGGGTCCGCTCATCGACGACAAGGCGCGTGACAAGGTGCAGCACCTGGTGGACGACGCGGTGAACCGGGGTGCCCGCGTGCTGGTCGGCGGTGGGCCGGGCGATGGTCCGGGGCACTTCTACCAGCCCACGGTGCTCGCCGACGTGCCCTTCGCGGCCGAACTCTCCTCCACCGAGATCTTCGGCCCGGTGGCCCCGGTGCTCCCCTTCGAGACAGAGGAGGAGGTGTTGCGGGCCGCCAACGACACCGAGTACGGCCTGGTGAGCTACGTCTACACCCGTGACCTCAACCGGGCGCTGCGGGTCAGTGAGTCGTTGGAGACCGGCATGGTCGGTCTCAACCAGGGTGTCGTCTCCAACCCGGCGGCTCCCTTCGGCGGGGTGAAGCACTCCGGCCTGGGCCGCGAGGGCGGCAACGTCGGTATCGAGGAGTTCCTGGAGACCAAGTACGTGGGGATCGGCGGCATCTGACCTCGCGGCGACCCGGTCCCGGCCCGCGCCGAGGCCTCGGACGGCTCAGGGAGGCGGGCGTCCACGGTTCGTGTGGACGGCCGAAGAACCGTTCGTTCCACCGGAGGCCGAGCCCGCCGCTCCAGGCATGGACCGCTTGCCGCTCCGTCCCCGTTCTCACCCCGTCACGGCTCACGTGGCGGGGCTTTTCCACGCCCTCGCGAGGTCGGGGTGAACGTCGAGGCCGGGCCGGGTGTTCACGCGACGCGACCCCGCCCTTCCCCTGAGGGGAGCAGTCGGGGCTCTCGTTGTCCTGGACGGCTCGCTCCGTGAGGAGCACGAACACCCCACGACCATGCACCGTGCGCGCACGCGTCCGTGTTCTGCGAGGTATCGCGTCGTCTTGCGGATGGTCCCGCGTGCGACACCGAACTCCTGGACAAGGTGCGTGAAGCTCGGAACGGGCCTGTGCGGCGGGTGGTCGCCACGCTCGACCCTTGCCACGAGGACGGTTGCGAGCTGCGACCACACGGGGTCCGGCCCTTCCTTGTCCAGTTCGCCGTCTGCTGTGTGACCAGCGAGGATGTTCGGTCCCCTATGGGGTTCCCGTCACCCGGACGGACTCCCTCCTACCGGTCTTCGGAGCCCGGTTCCGCGACGTCACCGTTGATGCGGGCGACCGTGTCCACCATGTGCGCCTCGATGAGACGCATCAGCTCCTCCTCGTCCCCGTCCACGATCGCGTCCAGGATGCGACGGTGCTCGTCGAGGAGTTCCCCCGGTTCCGGATACACCTTCTGCATCACCGTCAGGCACATCCGCGTCTCCACCAGCAGCGTCTGCGCCATCCGCTCCAGGCGTCCGTTGCCCGCACAGCTCACCAGGGTCTGGTGGAAGGCCTGATCGGCGTCGCTCATGGCGTCGCGATCCCCGCCGTTCGCCGCCGCGGCGAGCCGGTCCAGGGCCGGTGTGAGCCGGGCGACCGCCTCGCCGCGGTTGCCGCGCATGATCAGCTCGCACGCGGTCCGCTCGACGGCGAGTCGTGCCACATAGATGTCCTGGACGTCGGTGGGGGTGAGTTCACGGACGAACAGGCCCCTGTGCCGCTCACTGCGCAGCAGCCCCTCCTGGACGAGGCGCTGCATCGCCTCGCGCAGAGGGCCGCGGCTCACCCCGAGCCGTCCGGCCAACTCCGCCTCGCCGAGTTGGTCCCCCGGGGCGAGCGAACCGTACATGATCGCCGCCCGCAGCTGTTCGGCTATCAGCTCCGCTGTGGAGCGCCGGGGCACGGGTCTGAGCTGACCTGGGGCGGTCATGTTCGGCGTGTCCTTTCGGTCCGGGACAGGGATGAAACGGGCATCCCGTCGAGACTAACGGGTGGTCAGAACGCTGTTGACGATGGTCGAGCCCGAGCGGAACAGGGTCCCGGGGCCGGAGCCGCGAGCGGCGGTGAGACCCGCCAGACGCAGCCCCTCCCACACGCTGACCTGGTTGGCGGTGAGCACGGTCTTGCCGAGCAACGCCTCCATGGGTTCGACCAGGTGGGCGCTGTACAGAGCGGTGTCCGGGACCAGAACGGCCTCGGCCCGTGGATGGTCGTTGGAGATGACGAAGTCCAGGACGTCGTCGGGGTCCAGGTCGCCCACCTCGGCCGCGGTGGCGACGCCGTGGCTGGCCATCGACAGTACGGTCACCCCGGCCGCGGTCAGGAAGTCCACGAAGCGCCGGGCGACGTCCTCGGGGTAGGTGGCGGCGACCGCCACCCGTGACACGCGCAGTTGTCCCAACGCGTGCACGAAGGCGAAGGAGGTGCTCGACGACGGCGCCCCGATCACCCGGCGCATCCTCCGGACCTGGTCGCGGGCACCGTCCCAGCCGAGAACGAAGCTTCCGCTGGTGCAGGCCCACACCGCGGCGTCCACCTCCAACATGGCCAGTTTCCGGGCTCCTTCGGCGAGCACCTCCTCACTGCCGACGTCGAGCAGGGCGTCCACCCGGTGTGCGTCCACACGCATGAGCGTGTGCACCACGGGGAGTTCGACATCTCCTCCGAGCAGTTCGGCGAAGGCCCCGTAATCGTCCTGGGCACTGAATCCGGGGTACAGGAATCCGACTCTGGTCATGACGCTCTCCTTCGGTCGCGCCCCGCGGGTCAGACGGCACTGGTGGCGGCGACGTCGATCAGGCTCTGTCCCCGGGCCACGGCCCGGCGCTCCACGGCCCTCATCACCGCCCACATGGTCACCTGGTTGGCCGCGATCACCGGTTTGCCCAGCTCCCCCTCCAAAGGCGCGATGATGTCGTAGGTCAGTACGTTCGTGCAGCTGATGAAGATCGCCTGGGCCTCGGGGCGGTCCGCCGAGTGCACCGCGGACGACACCTCGTCGTAGGTCACCCGCCAGATGTGGTCGAGCAGCCCCAGGCCCACGCTGGAGGTCACCGCGACGCGGTGTTCGGCGAGGTAGGCCAGGAGTCGGTCGGTCACACTGTCCACGTACGGCGTGACGACCGCGATCCGGTCCACGCCGAGCGCGTCCAGGGCCTGGAGCAGCGCTCCGGAGGTGGTGACGGCGGCGGACGCCCCCGCGTCCACAAGGGTGCGGTGCAGGTGTCGTTCACCCTCCAGGCCGTGTACGAAGCTGCCCGAGGCGCACGCGTAACCGATGGCCAAAGGCTCGGGGGCGAGCAGCGCGCGGACGGCCGGCGCCACGTGCTCCTCCCGGCACAGGGCGGCGGCCTGGTCGACCGTCACCGGTACGTGGACGTACGGCAGTCGCGTGATGTACAGCGAGACGTCGTCGGGCGCCCAGCGCCACAGTTCGCGGTCGAGCGCGAAGTCGTAGGGCGCGATGACGCCGACCCCCGCCTGCCACGGTGTCCGCGTGGTCGCGGCCAGCTTCAGGATCTGTTGCCGCGTACCGGTGCCCTGGTCTTCTTCGGTCCGCATCGGTCACTCACCTCCCGGGAACGTGTCGTCGTTCGTCTTCCGCGCGAGGACGTGTTCTCCCACGGAAGGGGTCGTCGGTGTGGTCTTCCGGTTCGGGGTCCGCGATCCACGCGGACGTGTGGGCCCCGTGTGGTCCTCTCCGGCCGGGTCAGCGCTCCAGCCGCTCGTACAACAGCCGCTCGCCGACGCTCCCGGAGCGCCAGACGTCGTTACAGGCCTCGGCCATGGCGGGCAGGTTCTCGACGACGGTGGCGAACACGTTGCCGGGGACCCATCCGACGTCGCCGTTGAGAAGGAGGTTGTTACGTCCGTAGAAGAGGGCGAGGTCGATGACGCCGGGGAGGTGGTCGATCCCCTTGTCCTCCTTGAAACCGCGGTCGAGCATGCCCTCGTCGAAGGAGAAGTAGACGACGTCGCCGGGGATCGGCGTGACGGTGGGGTTCTCCCGACCGGGCTCGGTCGCCGCGAACCTCGGCACCATCGTGTAGACCTCGTTGCGCGCGTACTTGGCGTGCTGGACGGCGTCGCCCTGAGGGAGGGCGCCCCACACCGCCTCGCAGGTGCGGGGTGCGTCCTTGTCCAGGAGTTCGGCCACGCAGGAGACTCCGCGTCGGGCCAGGGTGATGGTCATGTACCTGGGCAATGAGTGGTCCCTTCGGCGTCGGAGAGCGGGCCTGCGGGAACGGCTCTGTGGTCGAACTGTTTATTGTTGACAATCCTAGGGTCCATGGCCTGGGTGCGGCAATAACCCCGGTGTGAGTGGGTATCTCGGGAGTGTTACATCAGTGGTGCGAGAGGTGCTGGTTACGAGGGGAACCGCCGATTTGTGGATTGTTGACAATCCTATGTCGGCTCCCTAGCGTTTTCCGTGCAGGGCGATCCCCGTAATTCCCGACGACCTCTCTGAAACCGCCGCCGACCGGAGAGTGCACGCCCGTGAACAGTCCCGTTCCCCACGACCGCCCCAGAGTCCTCGTCCTCCACGGGGACGACCTTCCTCCCGGCCATGAGCGGATGGACGACGACCCCCGGTTGGGCGGGGTCGTCTACGCCACCGCCGACGAACTCCCGGCCAGGTTGCCCGGGGCCCACGTGCTGCTGGTGTGGGACCTGTTCACCGAGGCGCTCGCCTCGGCCTGGTCCAAGGCCGACTCCCTGGACTGGGTGCACGCGGCCACCGCCGGCGTGGACAACCTCATGTTCCCCGAACTGGTCGACAGCGACGTCACGGTCACCAATTCCCGGGGGGTGTTCGACGAGCCCATCGCCGAATACGTGCTCGGGCAGGTCATCGCGTTCGCCAAGGACTTCCAGAGGACCTGGGACCACCAGCGCGAACACCGCTGGGAGCACCGGGAGACCGAGCGCGTGGCGGGCAAGCGGGCCCTCGTGGTGGGGACCGGGCCCATCGGTCGACAGATCGCACGCAAGCTGACGGCCGTGGGGATGCGGGTGAGCGCCTCGGGCAGTCGCGCCCGTGAGGGCGATCCCGACTTCGGCACCGTGGTCGAGTCCAGTCTCGCCGAGCGCGGGTCCGACGGCGGTCCCACCCTGGTGAGCGTGCTCCCCGAAGCCGACTACGTCGTGATCGCGGCACCGCTCACCGACGCCACCCGCGGTCTGGTCGACCGCCGCTTCCTGGGATCGATGAAGCACACCGCGCGCCTGATCAACGTGGCACGCGGACCCATCGTGGTCCAGGACGACCTGGTCAGGGCGCTCGACGGCGGGAGCATCGCCGGGGCGGCGTTGGACGTGTTCGAGAACGAGCCGCTCAAGGCGATCTCTCCCCTGTGGGGGCTGCCGGGCTCGGTGGTCTCACCCCACATGGCCGGTGACGTCGTCGGCTGGCGCGACGACCTCATGGACCTGTTCCTCGACAACCTGGCCCGACGTCTGGACGGGCGGGAACTGCTCAACGTGGTCGACAAGAGCCGCGGCTACGTGCCCGGCTGACCCCTGACGGCGTGACATGGGAGGCTGAAGTGACGATCCGTTCCGGCCGGGCCGGGACCGAGGGCGCGGGGGCGGCCGAGGCCGTCCCCGAAACGACCGCGATCCCGCGCGCGAGGCCAGGTGTGCCCACCACACCGGCCGACATGTCCGCCGAGCAGTTGCTCACGGCCTACGCCACCGGGGAACTGTCCCCGGTGGAGGCCGTGGACGCCGTCCTGGAACGTGTGGAGAGGAGCGATCCGGCCCTCAACGCCTTCTGCCTGGTGCGTCCGGAGGAGGCCCGCGAGGCGGCTCGCGCGTCCACCGAACGGTGGCGGCGCAAAGAACCCCGTGGGGACCTGGACGGGGTGCCGACCGCGGTCAAGGACATCCACCTCACCAGGGGGTGGCCCACCCTGAAGGGGTCGGTCACCACTCCCCAGGAGGGGCCGTGGGAGGAGGACTCTCCCGTGGTGGCCCGGCTGCGGGAGAACGGAGCGGTCTTCGTCGGCAAGACGACCACGCCCGAACTGGCGTGGAAGGGCGTCACCGACGGCCCCCTCACCGGCGTCACCCGCAACCCGTGGGACCTGTCCACCACCCCGGGCGGTTCCAGCGGAGGGTCGGCGGCGGCGGTCGCGGCCGGGATGTCCCCGCTGGCCACGGGCACGGACGGGGGCGGGTCGATCCGTATCCCGGCCGGCTTCACCGGTACCTGCGGGATCAAGCCCACCTGGGGGTTGGTGCCGCACTACCCCGCCAGTCCCTTCGGCTCGCTCGCGCACACCGGGCCGATGACCCGCACGGTGGGCGACATGGCCCTGATGCTGGAGGTCGTCTCCCGACCCGACCCGCGTGACTGGGCCGCACTGGCCCCGCCGGAGCCCGGTCTCGGCGACGTCCGGCGGAGCACCGACGCCGAGGAACTGGTGCGCGGCATGCGGATCGCCTACAGCCCCACTCTGGGCGGGCTGGACGTGGACCCGGAGGTGGCCCGGGCGGTCGCCGACGCGGTCGCCGTCTTCGAGCGGTTGGGCGCCCGGGTGGAGGAGACCGACCCCGACCTGCCCGACTCACGGGCGCAGTTCCACGTGCTGTGGTTCTCCGGCGTGGCCAAGGCCACGGAGAGACTGACCGCACGGCAGCGGGACCTGCTCGATCCGGGACTGCGCGCGGTGATCGAGGAGGGACTGACCTACTCGGCGCAGGACTACCTGACCGCGATGGCCCTGCGGATGGAGATGGGCGCCCGGATGGGGCGCTTCCACACCGAGTACGACCTGCTGCTGACACCGACGACGCCGATCCCGGCCTTCGAGGCGGGGCTCGAGTCACCGCCCGGTCTGGAGGGTGAACGGTGGACCTCGTGGGCGGGGTTCAGTTATCCGTTCAACATGACCCAACAGCCCGCCGCGAGCGTGCCCTGCGGATTCACCACGGCGGGGCTTCCGGTGGGGCTCCAGGTGGTGGGGCCACGGCACGCCGACGCGCGGGTGCTGGCTGCCTGCCGTGCCTTCGAACTCGCCCGGCCCTGGGCGGATCGGAGGCCGTGACACCGAGGCCGCGGCGCGGTGAATGCGGTGAATGACGCGGGTGACGATGCCCATATCGGGTGTGATCAGGTGGTTTGCGTCTCAGGCAGGGGTGAATTGTCCTTTTGGGGACCTTTGGCTGGGCGGTTCCGTGCCTAACGACCCAGGTGTCGCCCTCCACACGTATTACCGTCTTCCTCGAAGCGGTGTGTGGATCGCGGTGGACGCGAGGATGAGGGTGAGCCGATGACGGGCGGTGGAGCAGAGGGCGCTCGCAAGCCGATCAGGGTGTTTCTGGTGGACGACCACGAGGTGGTCCGGCGCGGTGTCGCCGCCCTGTTGGAGACCGAGGACGACATGACCGTGGTCGGCGAGGCCGGGACGGCCGAGCAGGCGCTGGCCCGGATCCCGGTGGTGCTGCCCGACGTCGCGGTCCTCGACGTGCGACTGCCCGGCGGATCGGGGGTGCAGGTGTGCAGGGAGATCCGCTCGGACCATCCCGACATCGCCTGCCTGATGCTGACGTCGTTCGCCGACGACGACGCGCTGTACGACGCGGTCATGGCCGGTGCGGCCGGATACGTGCTCAAGCAGATCCACGGCGCCGACCTCGTGGGCGCCGTGCGCACGGTCGCCTCCGGTGGCTCCCTCCTGGACTCGGGCAGCACCGGCGCGATGCTGGAGAGGCTGCGCGGAGCCCAGGCCGAACCGGACCCGTTGGCCGAACTGACCCCGCAGGAACGGCAGATCCTCGACCTCATCGGTGAGGGGATGACCAACCGGCAGATCGGGGAGCGCCTGTACCTGGCGGAGAAGACCGTGAAGAACTACGTGTCCGCCCTGCTCTCCAAACTGGATCTCAAGCGTCGCACGCAGGCCGCCGTGCTCGTGGCGGAGCTGCGCGGTCGCCGTTACTGACCCCGTCACCGGAGTCGGTCCCGGGTCAGGGGGAAGGCGCCGAGCGGCCCCTTGACGTCCTCGTGGTCGAACACGGCCGCGCACCAGGTGAGGCGCCCGTCCCCGGCGGCGGAGTCGTAGGCGTCGGCTCCCGCCACGGCGTAGGCGGCTCGGTGGAGCACCCACGGATCGCGAGAGCGGCCCGTCAGGCGTTCCAGGAGACCGTCGTCGTGTGAACACGGGTCGGGGCCGGACATGTCGCAGGCACCCCTGGCCGTGGAGGCGTCGAAGGCGTCGACCCCGGCCGTGGTGACCGAGCCTTGGTCGAGTGCCGTCCTCGGACGTCCGGCCGAGTCCACGAGGATGTCCTCCGGGCACGGATCACCGTGGACCACCGACCTCCGGACCTTCACGTGGTCGCTCCGGTCGCCTGTGCTCCCGGTGCCCGACGGAGTGCCGGTCGGCTCGCTTTCGACGCTCACCGACGTGTCCCCGTGTCGACGGGCTCCCGCGAGGGAGGGAACGGCGAACGGAGGTCCCCGCGCCGACGGCCCGCGGTGGAAGTCCCGTGACCGGCGCGGCTCCGCCTCGGAGCGAGGGGACCACGCCTCGACCACGGGGCGTCGCTCAGGCGGTGGGCGATCCCCTCCGTTTCCCCGTCCCGAGGAGCGCGACGGAGGAGCGCCCCCGGCCTTCGTGGTCCGTGTACGCGGTCGCGTCCACCATCGCCCTCCGGTCGTTCCGGGAGCGCTTCCACGACCCCCGGCCGTTCCGGGAGCGCTTCCACGACCCCCCGGGGTCTCCGTGGTCGTCGGGCTCCGTCGTGAGTACTCAGAAGTCGTTCGCGGGCGGCGCCTGGGAGACGGGCACCCGCCACACCAGCACCGTGCCCCCGCCGTCCTGTCTTCGCGCGGTGAACCCGCCGCCCAGCGCCTGGGCCCGCTGTTCCAGGTTGCGCAGACCGCTGCGCCGCCCCTCCTCGGGCAGGCCCACGCCGTTGTCGGTCACCGTCAGCGTGAGCGTCGTGGGGCGTCCGGTGGTCGAGGTCTCCTCCACCGTCACCGACACGTGCACCTCCGTGGCCTTGGCGTGCCGGGCCACGTTGGTCAGCCCTTCTCCGAGCACCGCGAGCAGCTGCTCGCCGATCTCGTCGGGCACGGAGGCGTCGATCGGCCCGTCCAGGCTCACCCCCGGATGACAGCCGAGGCTGTGCGCGGTGTTCTCGGCCAACCGCAGGATGCGTTCACGCAGCGAGGAGTCCATACGGCTCGGCGGGTTCTGTAGGTCGAAGATCGTCGACCGGATCTCCCGGATGGTGCCGTCCAGTTCGTCGATGGTCCGCTGGACCCGTTCCTCGGCCTCGGACGAGGTGACCAGGCGCATGGTGCTCATCAGAGTCATCGCCGACGCGAACAGCCGCTGGATCACCACGTCGTGGAGGTCCTTGGCTATCCGGTCGCGCTCCTCCAGCACCGCGAGCCGCTCGGTGTCATGTCGGGCCTCGGCCAGTTCGAGGGCCACCGCGGCCTGTACCGAGAATCCGTGCAGCATCTTCCGGATGGTCGAGGTGAACGGTGGCCTGTCGGACAGTTTGCCCAGCAGCAGGACTCCGCGCGTGTTGCCGGGGGTGCCCAGCGGCACCACCAGGCCGGGACCGTAACCGTGGTGGGAGAGCATCGGGCAGCTCGCCTGTTCCAGGTCGGGGATGCCCTTGGCCTCACCCGTTTCGTACACCCAGCCGCACACCGAGTCGTGGATGGCGACGGCCGTGCCCAGGATCTCCTTGGCGACGGGGCCGTCCGCGATCTCGGCGAACAGGTGCCCTCGGGCGTGGGGGTCGGGCAGCATGATCACGGCCGTGTCGGCGCCGCCGATGTCCCGGGCCTGTTCGGCCATGTGGGCGAGCACGTCGGTGGTCCCCGCGCCCGACAGCAGGCGGGTGGTGACCTCGGTGGACGCCGCCAGCCATCGCTCGCGCAGCCGCGCCTCCTCGTACAGCCGGGCGTTCTCGATGGCCACGCCGGCGGCGGTGGCCAGCGCGGTGACCATCGCCTCGTCCTCCTCGTCGAACTCTCCGCCGACGACCTTGTCGGTGAGGTAGAGGTTGCCGAACACCTCGTTGCGCACCTGGATGGGCACTCCGAGGAAACTGCTCATGTGCGGATGTCCCTCGGGGAAACCCTCGAACTCGGGGTGTTCGCTCAGGTCGGACAGTCGCAGCGGTGCCCGCTCGTTCAGGGGCACTCTGAGGACGCCTCTTCCGTGGGGGAAGCGGTGGATGCGCGCGGCCTGTTCCTTGTCGAGTCCCACGGGGATGAACTCGCTGAAGTCTCCCTCGTCGTCCACCACGCCCAACCCCGCGTACCGCGCACCGGTCAACGTGGCCGCGGCCTCGGTCAGTCTGCGCAGCACCGTCGCCAGGTCCAGATCACTGCCGATGGTCAGGACGGCCTGCAACAGGGAGCGCACCCGGCTGTGCGCGGACATGCGCGAGTCCAGCGAGCGCACCTCCGTGAGCAGGTCTTTCAGGTTGTCGGGGGACAAGGAGTGACTCTGGGGGCTCTCGGGCATCTGATGTGGGGCGGACACCCCCGCCTTCAGGCGGGGAAGGAAGCCCCTGCCTCCTTCCGCGTGCTGTAGGTGTGACCGTCCGCTCGCCGCGGCAGGCGCAGGTTCTTCCCTGAGGTCGTGGTGGTCTCCGGCTCGCCGAGGGACGGCGTGCCGGGGGCTCTTCCGAGAGGGGCGGGTCTCGGGAGAGTGCCGTGGGCGTGTATGACGAACGCGCACGGCCACCGATCGCGGAGCGGTCGGTCCTCATCCGCCGTCTCCCCGCCGCTGGGGGGAAGGAGGGCGACGTGCTCGACACCGGGTGAGGAATCAAGTATCTCCCCTTGTACACGTTCCGCACCGGATGTCACACTCACATGGCCTCCATGCCCCGTTTCGTCACCGTTCTCCGAGAGGGTCCCGTCGTTCGTCGTGGCAGCCGTCGACGGGGATCGCCGAGGTCGCTGAGGAGAGACCGAGCAACGGACCCTCTCGTCCGTGGGAAACGTGACCATGGTCCACCCCCTCGGGTGTCGATTGACGCCGGTGACGGCAGGTCCTCGGCCACCAGGGTCGGAGATTCCCGCCTTCGGACAGGAGAACCCCGAACAGGGTGGTCGAGCTCCGCAGAACCGGTCGGATGATCTGGCAATGCGAGTTATTTCTTGGGTGTAATGGTCGAATTGTCGTTGGTTTTTCGCCGGTTTGCCACATCCTTCTGATCAGTAACCGGTTCCGGCGGGCAGGAATTAACGAAGATTCGGGGTTCCGGTCGTCTAATTCATGCTAACGTCGCGGTCAGCGGACGCACCAAGGCCCTTCGGGGTCCGCGTCCCACGCCCCCGAACGCGCTGCTCCGCGGCGTCGTCCCGGCCCTGACGGTTTTCGCGTGTGGGGCCCGCACCCCTGATGGAAGGAACCCCGGTGTCTGGAGTTCACGGTCTCACGAGCGCCCACGGCGTTCGTTCCGCCGTGCTCCCCGCACCGGTCCGGCGGGCGCTGTTGCTCATCGCGCTGCTCTGCGCGACCCTGATCGCCGCCTGGCTGGCGGCCTCCGAGCCCGTCCGGGCCGAGGAGGGGCCGGTGGGCGCCGATCTGGTGCGGGAGACCACGGCCCTGCTCGGTCAGGGCGCGGCCTCCCAGAGCGCGCAGGGGGACTCCGAAGAACAGCGGGACCCGGGCCGCTCCGAGCACCCCACGGCGGATCGGACGCGGCCGGACACGGAACCGTCCGGCACGAACGGGGCGGGCGTGCTCCCGGCCACCGTGGCGGGCACCGCGCAGTCCTCCGTTCCGCGGACGGACGTCGAGCACATGGACGTCGTGGGTCGGATCCCGACGACCGCGACCAAGGTCAACGAGCCGCTGACCGAGACGGTCATGGCCGTGGGCGAGGGCGCCACACGTATGGTGTTCGCCCGCCCGGCCCCCGTCGTCCCGGCTCTGGCGTCCGTGGGCGACGGCGTCACGCGGCAGGTCCACGACATGATCCGGACGACGACCGACCCGGGGGAGGGACACCTCCTCTGGAGTCCCGTTCCCGGCACGGCACCTTCCGACGAGGGACGCCCCGCCGCCCGCTCCGGGACCGGAGACGGTACGCCGACGAAGGACCAGGACACCGTAGAGCCTCACGAGGACACCGGACCGCGGCTCCTTCCGGTCTACACGGACCCGGTCACCACGGCGCCGTACGACGCCGAACCGGCCGCCGAGAAGACCTTCACGCCACTCGCGGCCGAAGGTTCGGCGCATCCGGCCCAGAACAGCGCCGCCACCGGTACCGCCACGGGGGGCCCGGTCTCCGGCACCGCCTTCGCGGGTTACCTGACCGGCACCGGCGCCCCGGCCCCGGCCCCCGGCCGACTCCAGGCCGCCTGGCACGTCCTGCGCTCGGTCCCGGCCGAGTCCGCCGACGAGCCGACCTTCTCGCCCGACTAGCGGGCTCCCCTCCCAGGTCGCTCCGCGACCTTCTCAGGCGCGCACCCTCCCAGCCCCGGAACGCTCACGAACCGTCACGGTGAGCGATCGATCCGGACTTCTCTGGGAACTGACGTGAGCCGCGCACCTCGACGGCGAGGTTCACGTCAGGCCGTGGTCAGCCAGACCCACGACTGAAGACCGGCCGAGCCGGTCGCTCCCGCCAGGAGCGACGGGCCTTCCCCGGAAAGCTCGCAACGGACGGATCCCTCCCCGCCAGGGGAACGGGCCGTCGGACGAGGGGAACGACACCCGCTCCGACGTCCACACGACGGCCACGTACGCAACTCCGGAAGGACCACACGATGTTCAACACAGCCCGTACCTCCGCCAGGACCCTCCTGATGGCCGCCGGCACCGCGGGTTTCGTCGCCCTCGGTACCGGGATCGCGGGGGCGGACGTCCTCGGCGACGCCACCGGCGGCCTGGCCCTGGACGACCTGGGCGGTCAGGTCCCGGCTCCGTTGACGGAGGGCCTGACCACGCCTTTGGGTGAACTGGCCAAGATCGAACCCGGGCAGATCTCCGCTCGACCCGACGTGCGTCACCAGTCCGCGCCCGAGGCCCTGGGCGTGGGGCTCGGTGACCTCGTCTCCACGGACGCACCGATCACCACCGGGCAGGACAACGCCGCCGACATCGGTCCGCTGAGCACGGTCCTGGACTCCGGCCAGGACGTGCTGCCGTTGGCCCAGGCCGCGCCCACCACCGATCCGCTGTCGGGTCTGCTCGGCGGGAACCTGTTGGGTGGGGATCTGCTGAGCGGTCTGGGCGTGGGTGGTGGGACTCTGCCGTTGGCCCAGGCCGCGCCCACCGCCGACAGCCCCGCGTCGGGTCTGCTGACGAGTCTGTTCAGTTCGAATTTCCTGGGCGATCTGTACGAGCCGAGTGAGCCTCAGCGGTCGGCTCAGGCCGCGCCCGCCGCCGATCCGCTGTCGGACCTGCTCGGCGAAGGTCTGCTGAGCGAGGGGACGCTGCCCCTGGCCGCTGCGGAAAGTCCCGTCACCCTCGTCGACAGTCAGAACACCGACCTGACCGGAGGCGCCGCCGGTCTGGTCTCCGACCTGGTGCTGTCCGACGACGTGTTGCCCATGTCCGCCGGCCGTGGTGACCTGCCCCAGCCCATCGGAGACGCCCCGATCGAGCTGCTGCCGGTTCCCGAGGACGCCCTGCCCGTGGCGGGCCCCGAGGTGGCCTCCGCCACCGAACTCCTCGTCGACACCGTCCGTACGACGCAGCTCTCTCCCAGTGGTGACACCTTCGGCAACGACCTGGTCGGGGTCAAGGGCATGCCCGATCTGGGTCTGCCCGCCGTCGACACCGGTGCGCTGGACGACACACTGTCCGGCGACCTCGTCTGACCTTTCTGGAACGTGCGTCCGCCGGTCGTGGCGGACGCACAGGCCTCGGGCGGCGCGCGGGACCACCTTCCACTGACGAAGCGCCATGGGGAACTGTGGGGGTTCCAGGCGCGTACCGGTGGAAGGGCGGGAGTCCCCGTCGCCCGAGGTACGACCGCGGCTCCGGACCGGGGGGACCGGGGCCGCGGTCTCTGCTGTGTCCGTGCGGTCCATGGGCGGGTCCGACGCGGAGCACGCTCGCCGAGTCTGGCCGATGCCCCGACACGGGTGGCGGACTCCTCGTCCCGACGAGGTTCCTCGCCCCGGCACCGGGGCGGGCACCGGGAGCGGATCCGACCGCGGACCCGCCGGGGTCACCGCTTTACTCGGACTCGTCCTCCGTACCGAAGCCCAGACCGTCGGAGCACGGGTCGGAGGTGGCGTCGCGTCCCTGGCCCGGCCGGGCGGGATCGTCCTGGTCCGAGGGCGGAGACGCGTTCGCGGAGTCCTCGTCCAGCGGGGACGGCGAGGCGCCCGGCGGATCCTGCGGCGCCGGGGCGTCGTCCGCCATCAACATGGGCAGGGGGCGGTCCTCGCGAATGGCGGTGAACAGCTCCGCGGCCTCGTCCTCGTACCACATGACCCGGTTGGGGTTGAAGGGCGCCTGGTACCAGGGGACCGTGTGGAACTCGATGTCGGTGAGGTCCACGTCCGCCATGGTCACGGCGATCGAGAGCATCCTGTCGAACGTGAGCGCGTGGTCGGTGGTGCTGTTCTGGGCTATCGCCTGGAGGACGCCGTTCAGCTTGGTCGGACTGGTGAGCACGTCGTCGCCGGTGACCTGGTCGGCCAAGGCGGACAGGAACATCTGTTGGCGGTCGATGCGACCGATGTCGCCACCGTCACCGATCTCGTAGCGTGCCCGGACGAACGACAGCGCCTGTTCACCGTCGAGTGTCTGCCGGCCCGCGTCGAGGTCGAGCTTGGAGCGACGGTCCCGCATCGGCTCGGGGATGCACATCTCCACACCACCGATGGCGTCCACGACGTCGCGGAAGCTCATGAAGCTCAGGTGCACGAAGTGATCGATCCGAATGTCGGTGAGAGACTCGATGGTGTGCACCACACAGGGCGGTCCGCCGTGGTACATCGCGGCGTTGATCATGCCGAAGTAGCCCTGCGTTCCCTCGGCGTCGCCGTAGGGGTCGCACTGGGGCAGGTCGACCAGGGAGTCCCGCGGGAAGCTGAGCACCGAGACGCGTTTCTCGGGGGAGATGTGCGCCAGCATGATCGCGTCCGAGCGTTCGCCCTCGAACTCGCTGGAGTAGGCGGTGCTCCCCTCCTCGTAGCCGTCGGTGCCGATGAAGAGGACGTTGACCGCGTCGTTGATGCGTTCGGGACGGTCCTCCTCCTTCAGTACCGAGTCGATGTCGTGCCGGACCATGTCCGAACGCAGCGAGCGGTAGTAGCCGTAGGCGGTGGCGACCCCGGCGATCAGGACCAGGGCCAGGCTCGCGGCGGTCCACAGCAGGATCCGGCGCAGGCGGCGCCGCCTCCTCGGGGACACGGGGACGGCGGCGACCTTCTCGCCGGCGCTCCCCGCTTCCTCACCGTGCTCCGTCGTGTCGGCGGAGGACGTGGCGGACTCGCCGTCGTCCCCGTCCTTCCCTCGGTCCTTCGGGGGCTCGGTGTCGGGGACGTCCGCACGTCCCTCGCCTTCCCGGTCGTCCGGGGCGGGACTCTCGCCCTGAGCCTCCTGGTCCTTCCGGTCGTCTTGGGCGCCCCGGTCGTCCGGACCGGGGCGTTCACTCCGGTCCTCCTGCCCGTCCGTGCCGTCGGGGGCGTCGCCGTCGTCCCGACAGCGGTCGTCGCCACCGGGGTCGGCCTGGGCCGGGTCGGTGGTCTCGGAACCGGTCGTGGGCTCCTCGTCGGGTGTGTGCTCCGCGCCTGGGTCGGCGGCGGGATTCTCGTCAGCGGGCATTGTGCAATCTCGGTGAGTTCGGACGGCGGGGCGTGCCAACGGTCGGACGACGGCCGGGGGAGGCACGTGCTCCGTGTCCGGAGGAAGATGGAGGCCGCGCGAGGTACCGGATGTGAGGGTCCGCCGGATCCGGGATCTCCGGAAGGGTCGTGAGTGGCCCACGAGTGGTGGCGGTGCCGGAGAACGTGTGTCGCCGACAACACGGGAAAAACGCGCGTGGCAGAGATCCTAGGTGAAGTCCCTCGCAGCCGCGCGTCAGGGTTGTCCTCGCGCCGGTGATCTGACCACGATGACGCCGCACGATTCCTCAGCTCCGCGGTTGTCTCATGGAGCCCGTGTGCCTGGTTTTCCCCTCGATGTCGGTATGAAACCGTTCGGCGTCGCCCGGTGGGCGCGGGCGGGGGACCGACGTGAGGGACGACGGTGCGGTGTGCGAGCCCCTTCGGGGATCAGTCGTCCCAGAAGGCGCTCTCCTTCTCGGCGCCCTCCGTGGCGGTCGAACGTCCGCTCTTGGGCGTGGGCTTCGTGGTGGACTTGCCCGAGGCGGTCTTGGTGGTCTTGCGGGCGGGTGTCGTGGTCTTGCCGCCGGTGTGCCGCGGACGCGCGGTGACCGCGCTCTTGGTGATGGGTTCGCTGGGGCGCGGCGCCTCTCCGGAGTGGATGCTCAGTGCCTCCTCCTCCACGGACAGCATCTTGCGCACCGGCGCGGGGATCTCGGGGAGCCGCTCGGAGCGCAGGTGCGCGCCGAGCACCTCCAGGGCGTGATCGCACAGCAGGTGGCGGGCGCGCTCGGACTTGATGCCGCTCAGTTCCTCGATCTCGGGCAGGCTCCGTTCACGCAGCAGGCGGATGACGTCGCGCAGCCGGTCCCGGGTCTTGCGGTCGGTCATCGACATGACGGTCAGCTCGGCCTCGGCGAGGAAGCTCTCCTTGCTGTCACCGGAGTCGCGCTCGGCGATGAAAGCACTGGTGAGCGCGCGTGCGGAGGTACGGGAGGAGGCGCGGATGTCGTCGCGTCTGACGATGCGGGCCTGGAGGCCGGTCACGACGGCGCTGGTGACCAGGCTGATTCCGGCACCCAACAGGATCAACACGAGTGGGTTCTCTAGGGGCACGGCAGGGACCTTTCCGGGCGGGGGCCCGCCCGGGCGCGATCACGGAGTGACGGAGGTGTGCGGTGGGGCGGGACCGGTGCGGGGTGACTATTCGCCACACGAGGGGTGATTGTCAAGTACGGGCGCCGTGGGTCCCACCGGCGGTCGCCTCCTCGTGGGCGGGCCGGGAGGTCGGTGGCACGGACGAGGGGATCCGGGCGGTCGTTCGGAGGGGACGTCCTCCCTCAGGCATGCCCGGTCGGGAGGGAAGGTAACTCCCCTCCGCGTCCCGGGGGTGCGCCGGGGAGGCGGACCCTACTCGGCCAGGAGCTTGTTCACCGCGTCCGGCGACAGGATCTCCTCGGTCACCATGGCGGCGCAGCCGCGCACACCGGCGTCGTCCCACAGGGAGCCGGCCACCACGCGCAGTTGTCGGGTGGCCAGGGCGGTGCACTGTTGGAACACCACCTCGCGTACGCCGGCGACCAGGTGGTCGTAGGCCTGGGACAGGTCGCCGCCCAGCACGATCACCTCGGGGTTGAGCAGGTTCACCGCTCCGGCCAGTGCCTGGCCGAGTCGTCTTCCGGCCTCCCGGATCAGCGTCACCGCCACCGGATCGCCCTCGACGGCCAACGCCACCAACTCCTGGAGCGTGGTGACCCGGCGGCCCTGCTCGGTGGCGGCGGCCAGAAGCCGTCGCCCTCCCGCGACCGCCTCCAGACAGTCGGTGTTGCCGCAGCGGCAGGGGAGTCCGCCGCCGTCGCGCACCGGGATGTGCCCGATCTCCCCGGCGGCGCCCAGCGCCCCGCGCAGGAGCCGCCCGCCGGACAGCAGTCCGGCGCCGATGCCGGTGGAGACCTTCACGAACACCATGTCGTCGGGGTGGCCGTGCCCGCCCGCGATGTGCTCGCCGAGCGCCATCACGTTCACGTCGTTGTCCACCATGACGGGTACGGGGAAGCGTTCGGCTACCAGGGGGGCCAGGGGGATTCCCGCCCACTTGCCGAGGAAGGGACGGTCGTCGGCGCGTCCCGCGTGGAACTCGACCGTTCCGGGCAGGCCGATGCCCACCCCGCGCACGTCCCGGGGGTCACGCCCCAGGGAGGCCAGCTGCTCGGACCAGGTGTCCAGAAGCCAGGGGAGGGTGGCGTCCGGTCCCCGTTCCATGTCGGGCGCCCCCGGGGTGCGGACCAGGATGTCGCCGTTGAGGTCGCACACGGCGGCCTGGCTGCGGACCATGCCCAGCGCGCCGGTGAGGATGAGCCCGCTGCCGGCGTTGAACTCCAACAGGATCGGCGGACGTCCGCCGCTGGAGACGGCCCCGGGCCCCTCGGTGACGAGCCCGCTGTCGAGCAGTTCGGTCACGCGCAGGGAGACGGAGGGGCGGGACAGACCCGTGACCCGACCGATCTCGGAGCGGCTGGTGGCGGTGCCGGAACGGATGAGCTCCAGGATGTGGCCGCTGGTGACTGAGGAGGACAGGCGTCCCCGGGTTCTGGCCATATCTCATTCAATCATGGGGTTCGGCCGGGAAGGCTGGGAGGTTATGTAAATAATTGTTCTGAAGTGTGCTTGGTTTTTTACCATAGTCGGGCGTACTCTCGAAAGGGGACAACGGCTCCGAGGTGATCCGTTCCGTCCCCCTCGTGTCGCACTCCACCCCCCGTCCCCCACCCCTTCCTCTTCGCTGGAGCAGACCGAAGATGTCGCAGCAGTCCGCGCCCCACCCCACCGACCTGGTGGTCTTCGGGGGTACCGGCGACCTGTCCATGCGCAAACTCCTTCCCTCCCTGTACCTGCTGGACCGCGACGGCCACCTGGACGCGCGTACCCGCGTCGTCGCGGTCTCGCGCGAGGGCCTCACGGACGCGGACTTCAGGGACAAGGCCGCCGCCGCGGTCCGTGGCCACCGCGCCGTCCAGGTCACCGAACCCGACGTGCTCCGACGCTTCCTGGACCGCCTGTCCCACGTCACCGTGGACGTCGGTGGAGAGCAGGAGGGGTGGGACGCCCTCACCGGCGCCCTGGACCCCGGACGCGACCGCGTCTTCTACCTCGCGGTCCCGCCGATGATCTCCGGCCGGATCTGCCACGGCCTGAACGAGGCCGGACTCGTCACCGGGGGCTCCCGCGTGGTCATGGAAAAGCCCCTGGGCCGTGACCTGGCCTCGGCCCGGGCCGTCAACGACGCGGTGGGCGCGGTCTTCGAGGAGTCGCGGATCTATCGGATCGACCACTACCTGGGCAAGGAGACCGTGCAGAACCTGCTCGTGCTGCGGTTCGCCAACGTCTTCCTCGAACCCCTGTGGAACTCCCGTTGGATCGACCACGTGCAGATCACCGCCGCCGAGACGGTCGGAGTGGGCGGGCGGCGCGGCTACTACGACTCCGCCGGGGCCATGCGCGACATGGTCCAGAACCACCTCCTCCAGCTGCTCTGCCTGACCGCCATGGAACCCCCGGCCAGCTATGACCGCGACGCCGTACGCGACGAGAAGCTCAAGGTCCTCCAGTCCCTGCGCCCGCTGACGGGCGACCGCGTCGTCGAGGACACCGTGCGCGGCCAGTACGGGCGCGGCACCGTCCGGGGGACCGAGGTGCTCGGTTACCTCGACGAGCCCGGTGGGCCGGCCGTCAGCGACACCGAGACCTTCGTGGCGCTGCGCGCCGAGATCGCCAACTGGCGCTGGGCGGGTGTGCCCTTCTACCTGCGCACCGGCAAACGCATGTCCCACGCACGCTCCGAGATCGTGATCCGCTTCCGCGAGGTGCCGCACACGATCTTTCCCGGAACGAACCTTCCGGGGGCCGGCAGCCTCGTCATCCGACTCCAGCCGGACGAGGGCATACACCTGACGACGCTGGCCAAGGCGCCCGGAGCCGGAGCGCTGCGGCTGCGGTCGGTCCCCCTGGAACTCAGTTTCGCCAACACGTTCGCCACCCGCTCACCCGAGGCCTACGAGCGGCTGTTGACGGACGTCCTGGCGGGAGACCCCACCCTCTTCATGCGCCGCGACGAGGTCGAGGCGGCCTGGCACTGGGTGGATCCCGTCATCGAGGCCTGGAACGGCCTGAGCATCACCCCCGAGACCTATCCGGCCGGGAGCGCCGGCCCCGCGGGCGCGCACCGGCTCATCGGCCGTACAGGCCGGACGTGGTACGAAGAGGAGCGACCCCGATGACCGCGCACATTCCCGACGACACCGGACACGGAGCCACCGTCCACCCCGTCGTCGCCGACGTCACCCGGCGCCTCGCGGAGCGCAGCGCCCCGACCCGTTCCGCCTATCTGGCGCGGATCGACGCGGCGGCGGCCGAGGGACCGGCCCGGGCGGCCCTGGGCTGCGCCAACCTCGCCCATGGGTTCGCGGCCTGTGGTGTCTCCGACAAGCTCAAGCTGTCCGGCGACGTCACCCCCAACCTGGCGATCGTCTCCTCCTACAACGACATGCTCTCCGCCCATCAACCGCTGGAGTCCTACCCCGCGCTGATCAAGGCGGCCGTGTCCGAGGCGGGCGGGGTCGCCCAGTTCGCGGGCGGGGTTCCCGCCATGTGCGACGGCATCACCCAGGGACGCGCGGGCATGGAGCTCTCGCTGTTCAGCCGGGACGTCATCGCGATGGCCACCGCGGTGGCCCTGTCCCACGACATGTTCGACGGTGCCCTGATGCTCGGGGTGTGCGACAAGATCGTGCCCGGCCTGCTCATCGGCGCGCTGTCCTTCGGCCACCTGCCGGTGGCCTTCGTGCCGGCCGGTCCCATGCCCTCGGGGTTGCCCAACAAGGACAAGGCGCGTGTGCGACAGGAGTTCGCTCAGGGCAGGGTGGGCCGTCGTGAGCTTCTCCAGGCCGAGTCCGCGGCCTACCACGCCCCGGGCACCTGCACCTTCTACGGCACGGCCAACTCCAACCAGATGCTCATGGAGGTCATGGGCCTGCACCTGGCCGGGGCCAGTTTCGAGCAGCCGGGCACCCCGTTGCGCGAGGCCCTGACCGCCGAGGCCGGGCGTCGTGTCCTCGCTCGGACCGCGCTGGGGGACGACCACAACCCCGTCGGACGCCAGATCGACGAGCGCGCCATCGTCAACGCGGTGGTCGCCCTGTTGGCGACCGGAGGGTCCACCAACCACACGCTGCACCTGGTGGCCGTGGCCCGCGCCGCCGGGATCGAACTGACCTGGGACGACTTCGCCGCGTTGTCCGAGGTGGTGCCGTTGCTCACCCGTATGTACCCCAACGGCGCCGCCGACGTGAACCGGTTCCACGAGGTGGGCGGCATGGCCTACCTGATCGGTTCCCTGCTGGACGCGGGGTTGTTGCACGAGGACGTGCGCACCCTGATGGGCGAGGGCCTGGGCCGCTACAGGCGGACCCCGAGGCTCGACGGGGGCGAACTGGTCTGGGAGGAGGGGCCCAAGGAGAGCGGTGACACCACCGTGCTGCGCGGTGCGCACGAACCCTTCGCCCCCGACGGCGGCCTGCGCATGCTCTCGGGCAACCTGGGACGCGCCGTCATCAAGGTGTCCGCGGTCGACCCCGACCGCCACGTCGTCGAGGCCCCCGCCCGCGTCTTCGAGGACCAGTCCGAGCTTCAGGAGGCCTTCACCGCCGGCGAGTTGACCGGTGACTTCGTCGCGGTGGTCCGTTTCCAGGGGCCGCGTGCCAACGGCATGCCCGAACTGCACAAACTCACCCCGCCGCTGGCGGTGCTCCAGGACAGGGGACAGAAGGTGGCCCTGGTCACGGACGGGCGCATGTCCGGTGCCTCGGGCAAGGTGCCCGCCGCCATCCACGTGTCCCCCGAGGCCGAGGCGGGCGGAGCACTGGCGTACGTGCGCGACGGGGATCCGATCCGCCTGGACGCCACCAAGGGAACACTGGAGGTGTTGGCGGACCTGTCCGGGCGTGAGGCCGCTCGCCCCGGTGCGGACGCCTCCACCGGCACCGGCCGTGAGCTCTTCGCCGCTCTGCGCGGCGCGGTCGGCCCCGCCGAGACGGGGGCCGGGGTCTTCGGATCCTGAACCCCGGGGCGCGCCGGGGGACCGGCTCGCACAGCCGCGGCGCGCCCTCCCACGACCTTCGACCGATCTTGGAGAAGACGACATGACGACGAGTCCGCGTTCGGGCGCCGACATCCTCGACCTGGCCCCGGTGATGCCGGTGGTGGTCGTCCAGGAGGCCGAGAGCGCCGTGCCGCTGGCGCGGGCACTGGTGGCCGGGGGGCTGACGGGCATCGAGGTGACCCTGCGCACCCCCGTGGCGTTGGAGGCCATCGAGCGGATCGCCGCCGAGGTGCCCGAGGCCGTGGTGGGCGCGGGCACGGTGGTCACCCCCGACCAGGCGCGTGCGGCGGCCGGGGCCGGTGCCCGCTTCCTGGTCAGCCCCGGCTGTACGGACGCGCTCGCCTCGGCGATGGCGGACACGGGTCTGCCCTTCCTGCCCGGAGTGAGCACCGTGTCCGAGGCGATGGCGCTGTTGGAACGCGGTGTGTCGGAGATGAAGTTCTTCCCCGCCCAGGCCGCGGGCGGCGCCGCGTTCCTGAAGTCGCTGACGGGTCCCCTGCCGCAGGTGCGGTTCTGTCCCACCGGTGGGATCACGGTCGATTCGGCCCCCGCCTATCTCGCCCTGCCGAACGTGGGCTGTGTGGGCGGCAGTTGGCTGACCCCGGCCGACGCGGTCGCTTCGGGGGATTGGGAACGGATCACCGATCTGGCCGGGCGGGCGGCGGCCCTGTGAGATGGGAACTCCGTGAATCCCCCGGTCGGGGCCGGGGGACCCGTTCTTCTTCGAGGAAGGCGCGCGTCGTCGCTTCCGTGAAATGCGCGCTTCTTGTCTCAGTTTCCCGTCGTTGTGGTCCCGGGCGACGTTTTCTCCGCGCGCTTTCCCGGCATTCGGAAGAAGATCATCGGATTGTCTTCGCCGGTGTGCACCGGTTCGCCCAGGCCCAGTTTCTCCCGTAGTTCGAGAAGGGCGATGTGGGGGGCGGGCGCACGCTTACGGGAGGGGGTGAAGAAGTCCGTTCCGGTCCGGCGCAGCCACGACAGCACCACGGCGCCCTCGGTCAGCGGCAGGGCCCTCCTGCCGTGGAAGACGTCATGGACGCTGACCGGGGTGCCCGGGGCGACCCGGGGGAAGAGTTCGGCCAGGTACCACTTGGCGAACCGACCGTTGTGCGCGGCGTCCACGAACAGGTAGCCGATGTCCGTCGGAACCTGCGCCAGGTTCTGGCGGATGTCGCCCTTGTGGAACTCCCAGCGGCCCAGGGACAGGTCGGAGGGCACGTTCGTCACCACGTCGTCCACGATGTCGAAGGAGTGCAGCCTTCCCGTGCCGTTGTCGCGCAGCGCCGACAGGATCCAGGTGGTGGACCAGCCGTGGAAGGTGCCCAGTTCCATCACCGTCTCAGGCCGCGTCTCGCGCAGCAGCATGTAGGTGATCTCCGCCTCCAGGTCATCGAGCTGCGCAGTCATGCGTCCCCGCGTGCGACGGAGGAGATCGCGCTGTGAGTTCCGGACCCGGGCCAGTGGTTCTCGGTACCTGCGGTACAGGTCCCCGATCAACGACAGGTCGATATCGTCCATATCGTTCCTTCCAGTGTTGCACGCAGGTGGGAATGCGGGCTTCACCGTACCCTGGAAGGAGCGGGTCACACCGTTCTGTCCGTGGATACTCGACTGTTTTCCTGTCTTATATGACACGGAAAAGGAAATAACTCCCTTCATTCTTCATGAAGGGGGTGCCGGTGAAGAGGGAAAAGCGCTCAGGAGGCCATGCGGGAGTCCACCAGGACCTGGACGCCGTCCAGGACGCGCTCCAGACCGAAGTCGAACTCGCGCTCCGGCGAGTACACCGTGCCGCGCTCCACCCCCACCGAGGTGCCCACACGTGAGGCGATCGGGTAGTCGCCGTCGCGCATGAACGTGGCCAGTATCGGACCGTGGGAGCGCCACCACTGACCATCGGTCATGCCCGAGGTCCGTTGGGACTCCCCACCGGCCACGGCCTGGGCGGCGGCACCCTCCGCGTAGCTGTTGACGAGGCCGACGGTGGAGTCCATCTCCATGTCGGTCAGGCCCAGACCCTCCACCGCGGACAGTTCGTATTCGTACTTGGCGAGGAAGTGCGGTCCCAGCAGGCGTCCGCGCGGCGTCTGCAACATCCACGGGTGGCGGAGGAACAACCACCAGTTCGCACGGGCCACCGCGCTCAACCGAGCACGCCAGCCCTCGGGACGCTCCTCGTCCGCGTACATGTCGGCGTAGGCGGCGTCGAGCATCAGATCGACCAGTTCGCCCTTGCCGGGGACGTAGGTGTACAGCGACATGGTCCCCACGCCCAGACGTTCGGCGACCTTGCGCATGGACAGCGCACCGAGCCCGTCGACGTCGGCCATCTCCGAGGCGGTCGCCACGATCCGGTCCACGCTCAGGTCCGGTTTGCTCCGTCGGCTGACCGGTTCCTGGGTCCGCCACAGCAGGGCGAGGCTGCGCGCGGGGTCCCCGCTGCTGGTGTTTCGCGTGGGCATCGGCCGTCCTGCTCCGGGTCCGGGGTACCGGTCAGTCTAGGGAGTGGGTCCACGCGCCGTGGCCCCACGGTGTACGGGCGCCCGCCCCGAAGGCCGCCCTCGGTCCGTGTCGGAAGCCCAGGAGGGGCGGGGTCGGCCGGACCTGGAGGGACAGCCGACCAGGTGGTCGTCGACCACGCCGACGGCCTGGAGGTAGGAGTAGACGATGGTGGGACCGACGAAGGTGAAGCCGCGTTTCCTCAGGTCCTTGCTGAGGCGGTCGGACAGCGGGGTGGTCGTCGGCACCTCGGACGGTTCGTCGAAGTGGTGGACCACGGGCGCACCGTCGACCCACCCCCACAGGTAGTCGGCGAAGGTGCCGAACTCCTCGCGTACCCGACGGAAGGCCCGGGCGTTACGGGACAGGGAGGCGATCTTGAGCCGGTTGCGGATGATCCCGGCGTCCCGCAGCAACCGCTCCTCGTCCCCTCGGTCGTACTCGGCGATCCGGTCGTGGTCGAACCCGTGCAGGGCCCGCCGGTAGTTCTCCCGTTTGGCGAGCACGGTGGACCAGGACAGCCCGGCCTGCGCGCCCTCCAGGACGAGCATCTCGAACAGATGGGCGTCGTCGTGGGAGGGCCTGCCCCACTCCTGGTCATGGTAGGCCCTCATCAGGTCCGACGCCTCCCGTGCCCAGGCGCAGCGCTGGTCGGACATGGCGGCTCCCGTGGGGTCGACGGATGGGGACGCGGTCCCGTCCATCGTGCCCGACCGTGGTGACGTTCGGCCGTGACCCTCGACGGGAGGGCCGGTGGAGAAGTCCTCGTGTCCGGAAGCGGCCACGCGTCGGAATGGTCCGTGGCGTAGGATGACCAAAGTATCTCGATGTCGAGATACATGGAGGCGACCCGCCCGGCGCCTCGCATCCGTGACGACCCCCCGGAGGCCGGAAACCCTTGTGCGCCTTGGAGATCACCCAGCTCAGACGCGTCTACCGGCGCAGAGGAGGTGAGGAGTCGGAAGCGCTGCGCGGAATCGACCTGGAGGTCACCAGGGGCGAGGTACACGGCCTGCTCGGTCCCAACGGCGCGGGCAAGACCACGCTGTGCAAGATCATCTCGACCGTGCTGCTGCCCACCTCCGGAACCGTCAGGGTGCTCGGGCACGACGTGGTCACCGACAGCGCGCGGGTGAAGGAATCCCTCGGCATCGTGTTCGGCGGCGACAAGGGCGCCTACGACCGACTCACCGCTCGACAGAACCTCGCCTTCTGGGCCGGGGCGTACGGACTCACGGGCGCCCGGCGGCGCAGACGGGTGGACGAGCTCCTGGAGCGCGTGGGACTGAAGGGCCGGGCGGAGGAGCGCGTGGGCTCCTTCTCCCGAGGGATGAAACAGCGTCTGCACCTGGCGCGCGGTCTGGTCCGCGACCCGGGTGTGCTCATCCTGGACGAGCCGACGGTCGGGATGGACCCGGTGGCCGCGCACGACTTCCGCGCGCTCGTCGGCGAACTACGAGGCAACGGCACCACGATCCTCATGACCACCCACGACATGGCCGAGGCGGCGGCGCTCAGCGACCGGGTGTCCCTCATCGACCAGGGCCGGCTCGTGCTCACCGAGAGTCCGGACACCGTGGGCCGTCTGGTCTCCTCCTACGAACGGGTGGACGCCGGGAACGTACCCGACCCCCTGCGCGAACGGCTGGCCGCGATGCCCGGCGTGGTGTCGGTGCGGCGGGTGGGCCGGGCGGTGACACGTGTGGAGACCGACGACCCGGACGCCACCCTCGCCGTGCTGCGGGAGCTGGTGGAGGCCGGGATCGGCGACGTGTCCCGCAGCACCCCGGATCTGGAGGAGGTCTACCTGCACCTGGTGGGCCGGCGCGGAATGGCGGTGGACGGTTGAGGCCCCTCGTACTCGGCCTCTGGTCGGGTCTCACCTTCCAGACCCGCCAGATGACCCGGAGCGTGGACAGCTACTTCGCGCTGGTCGGAGCGCCCTTCCACACCGTGGTGTTCCTGTCGATGGTGCTCTATTCCGGACGCACGGACCTGGCCTCCTACACGGTGATCGCCCCCACCCTGATGACCCTGTGGACGGCGGCGCTGATGTTCTCCGGCGAGATGATCAGCGAGGACCGAGAGAACGGACGACTGGAGCCTCTCGTCGCCTCGCCACTCTCCTTCCCGGCACTGGTCTTCGGCCGTCTGTGCGGGGCGATGCTGATCTCGGTCCCCGCCTTCGTCCTGGCCATCGGGGTCGCCGGGGTCTTCTTCGGCCACTGGGTCACCGTGCACCATCCGGTGGTGTTCGTGCTCGCGGCGGTGACGACCGCCCTGTCCACCGCGGCTACGGCCACGGCCCTCTCGGCGCTGTTCATCGTCGCCCCCGGAGCGCGGATCGTGCAGAACACCCTGTCCATGCCGATGTTCCTGCTCAGCGGTGTGATGGTCCCGGTCGCGCTCTTCCCCGGCTGGTTGGAGGGTCTGAGCCGCGTGCTCTACCTGTCCTGGGGGGCGGACCTGATGCGCGACGCGCTCGCGCCCGGCCCCGTGGAGTCGGCCGCGTTCCGGCTCGCCATGGTGGTCCTCCTGGGTGCGCTGGCGCTCGCCTTCGGATCCGCCACCCTCGTCCGCTTCCTTCGGCGTGCCCGCGCGGAGGGCACCTTGTCCCGCGTCTGAGAGGAGGACCGTGATCTCACGCGCCGCCACCACGGTCCGCCAGGCCGCCGTCCTGGCCCGTGTCGACATGTCCGTCATCTACACGTGGAGGACCTGGCTCTTCGGCTGGCTGGTGCGCCTGCTGTGCCAGGTGGTCTTCTACAGCCTCATCGGCGTCCTCGTCGGTGACCCCGAGTACACCGTGTACGTCGTCCTCGGAGCCGCCGTGCTCATCTGCGTGGCGGAGACGATGATGGCCACCGCCTCCACCTGCTGGGACAGGCACCAGGGAACACTGGGCCTGCTGGCCGCCTCCCCGATCGAACCGGGCCTGTTCTTCTTCGGGCGCA
The DNA here is from genome assembly GCF_030271535.1 of Nocardiopsis sp. ATB16-24. Classification (GTDB taxonomy): domain Bacteria; phylum Actinomycetota; class Actinomycetes; order Streptosporangiales; family Streptosporangiaceae; genus Nocardiopsis. Next base: position 93,762 of record NZ_JASCXJ010000002.1, read on the forward strand.
GCCTCCAATGGCCGGCCTCGGCCACCGTCACCACGTCGATCGCCCTGCTGGCCGTACCGCCCTTCTTCGGAGTGACCTGGTCGCCGTGGCAGGTGCCGGTCCTGGTGGGCATCGCGGCGCTGGCCTCCCTGAGCGGCTACTGCATGACGTTGGTGCTGGGGTCGGTCGCCTTGGTGTTCTCCGGGGCGCGTAACGTCATCAGCACGATCGCGACCCTCTACATCACCGCCTTCTGCGGAGCCGTGGTGCCGCTGCACTACTGGCCCGCCCCGATCCGCTGGGCGGCCCAGGCACTGCCCGCCACGCATGCCTTGGAGGCGGTACGCCTGGTGGAGGGCGGCGGCAGCGCCGTCCAGGTCCTCACGGCCCTGGGTCTGATGGTGACGGCGGGACTGGCCTGGTTCACGGTGGCCTTCTTCTCCTTCCGGCTGGTGTTCGCCCGAGCCCGAGCGGGAAACCGCCTCCTGGACTGATCCGTCGACGAAAGGCCCCCATGACGACCCCCAGCGCCCCCGTCGGACGCCCCTCCCCTCTCACCTCCGTGGTGGCACCCCGCCGGCACGCCTACGCGGCGGCCCTGTGGGCCTTCCTGTTCGCCCTGATCAGCCTCCACTGGGCGCTGGGCGGTGAGTGGCTGCTGGAGACCATCGGAGAGGCGGTCACCCGGCCGGCCCGCGACGGGGATCCGGCGATGGTGGCGGCCGTATGGGCGTCCGTCCTGGTCAAGTTCGCCGCCGTGGTGGCGGCGCTCGGTCTCGTCCAGGCGTGGGGGCGGGCCTTTCCTCGCTGGTTCCTCGTGGGCGGCGGGTGGCTGGCGGCCGCACTGCTGCTGCTGTACGGCGGAGCCGGTCTCGTCCAGCAGCTCCTGATGGTGGCGGGGATCGTCGGGGTCTCGGAGACCTTCGCCCCCGTCCTCCACTGGCACCTGTTCCTGTGGAGCCCCTACTGGCTGGCGGGGGGCGTGCTGTTCGCGCTGGCCACAGCCGCCCTGGCACGGGCCACACGCCGCTGAAGGACACCGGTTCCCCATGGACACCCGGCCCGGTGACCTTGTCGTCCTCCGTCACGGCCGCCCGATCGACGTCGTGCGCGGTGTGCGGGCGGTGCGCGGTCGCGATCACCGTGCACTCCTTCCCACGGCCCTCGTACGTAGACCGTCGTCTCCCGAGCGTGCGGGGGAGGCGCCACCGTGCCGGTGATCCGGACGGCGCCTCGTCGGCCTGCTCTTCCCGCTCTGCGTCCGCGGGTTCCGGGGCCTGGGGTCCTGACCGGCGGCGGGCTCATCTCAGGGGACGTCGCGCGGCACCCCCGGCGCATCCTCCGAGGCGATGAGGAAGGCCCGGGCCCTTCCGCGTTCCTCTGCGAGGTGCGGCAGCAGGAGGCACAACAGGAGGAGGAACGACAGGACTCCGAAGACGTGGATCCAGGGCACCGGTCCACTGGAGTTCCCCAGAGCCCACGCGTTCGACGCCAGGCCCACGGAGAGCAGAAAGATCGCGGTTCTGGGCAGGTAGGGGACCCTCAGTAGCGCTTCGGCCCGGATGCGGGCGAGGCGGTTGGCCACGGGATCGGGCCCGGGGGCCCCGGCGCGGAGCAGCCGCCCGACCTCACGCTTCCGGGCGCGGTCGGTGCCAGGGGGAAGAGGCGTCGAGGTCGCGGTGGCGGCGAAGAACACCCCCATGATCACTCCGAAGACCACCCCCGAGATCACGCTCAAGGGCAGGATTTCGGGGGTGAACCCTCCCGTGTTCCGAAAGGTGAACGGGGTGAGGAGTGCCATGGAGAGGCCGAAGAAGACGCCGCAGAAGATCCCGTTGACGATTCCGATGGCGACCCTGTACCGGCGAGGGTCGCGTTGGGCGAGGCACTGGAGTCGGGAGGACGAGGGCGGGCGTTTGCGGTTCACCGTGGCATCCCTCGGTAGGTCGAGTCGTAGAGGTGGCAGAAGTCGCGCATACGCCTGATCTGGGCTCTCGTCACAAAGCTCATCAGGATCGCGCAGAGAAGGACGAGGATTCCGTACAGCTGGAGCGCGAGAGCGCCCGGATCCTGTTCCCGTACGGCCCGCGCCATCGCGAACACGCCTGGGACGATCCACAGACAGCACAGGAGGGAACAGGCGGCCGGCAGGCACTTCGTCAGCCGGCCTCCCCAGTACAGCCGGACACCGGCATAGGAGCGGGCGAGCAGGTCGGTCCAGGGGTCGCCGCTCAACGCATGGTCGCGGATGAGGGCTCGCGCCCGGCGCAGCCGCTCCCCGGTGGTCCAGGGAGGCAGGAGCTTCGGTCCCACGGGCCGTACCGTGGCGAGGAGGACCGTTCCCACGATCACGCACACCGGTGAGAGCGCCAGCGAGACGATTCCGAGGGTGTGGGCCAGGGCTTCGGCCGCCGCCGCCCATACCGGGTCCAGACCGAACCAGAGGGCGTCGTCGACGACGAAGGCCAGAAGTCTCGCACCCATCGCGACGAGCACGAGAGAACCGGCCGTGACCCAGCAGAAGGCGAGGACCTCGAACGGTCGGCCGTACAGTTCCGTGTGGCTCGGGAACCGGAGGGGCGGGGGCTGGTGCACGCGGGTCCTCCCCGGGCCCGGGGAGAGGGGGAGGGCGGGCCGGGCCGGTGCCGCGCCTGTGCGCACATCCTAGCGACTCGGTCGCAGGGGGCTCTTCGCGCCGGCCGAGGTGTGCGGAGTGCGACACGGCTCGCCGGCCGACGTACGGGCCAGGCGGACACCGCTGACCTACGCTGGCCGAATGAGCGATCTGCCGCAGAGCTGCGACGTCGTGGTCGTGGGGGCGGGTGTGGCCGGCCTGGTGGCCGCCGCCGACCTCGCGGATTCCGGGCTCGACGTGACCGTCGTGGAGGCCGAGGAGAGCGTGGGAGGGCGGGTCCGCAGCGGGAAACAGGACGGCTACGTGCTCGACCGGGGCTTCCAGGTCCTCAACACCGCCTATCCGGCGGTCCGCCGCCGCCTGGATCTGGACGCCCTGCGCCTGCGCTCCTTCCCCAAGGGGATGGCCGTACGCACCGACCGCGGACTGCTGCGTCTGCACGCGTCCCCCTCCGGGGCCCTGTCCTCGCTGTCGCTGTTCTCCGGCACGCTCGTGCGTCCCTCCGACCTCTTCCGCCTGCTGGGCATGGTGGCCGGGGACGCCCTGGAACCGGCGGACCGGCTCAAGAAGCGGCCCGAGACCGACATCATCACCGCGCTGCGCCGTCGCGGTCTGGGCAAGCGCGCGGTCGACACCCTGGTACGCCCCTTTCTGACGGGGGTCTTCCTCGACGAGTCCCTCGCCACCTCCAGCCGGGTCAACGACCTGGTCTGGCGCAGTTTCGCCCGCGGGCGGCTGACGGTCCCCCACGCGGGGATGCAGGCCGTGTCCGACCAGCTCGCCGCACGGGCCGGGGGCGCACGGATCCTGACGGGCACACCCGTGCACGAGGTGGCTCCCGGAAGGGCGGTCACCGAGGCCGGGACCGTGAACGCCCGCGCCGTGGTGGTCGCGGTCGGCCCGGTCGCGGTCGCCCGGCTTGTGCCCTCACTGCCCGCGCCGGTGCCGAGACCGGCCACCACCTACTTCCACAGCCGTCCCGCCCGAAGACACGAGGACCCGCTTTTGCACGTGGACGGTCGCGGCCGGCGGCGGGGGCCCCGCCTGAGCAGCGTCATGGTGATGACGGCCACCGCCCCCTCCTACGCGCCCCCGGGACGCGCGCTGATCGCCTCCTCCACGGTGGGTCCGCACCGGCCGTCCGCGTCCGAGGTCCGCGTCGAGGCCGCCCGGATCCTGGGCACCGGCGGCGGCGACTGGGAACACGTGAGCACGGTGCACGTACCGGACGCCCTGCCCGCGGCGCCACCGCCTCTGGGGGACCTCCGTCGCCCCGTGCGTCTGGAGGAGGGGCTCTACGTCGCCGGGGACCATCGCGACACGCCCTCGCTCCAGGGGGCCCTGGTCAGCGGGGAGCGGGTGGCCGCCGCGGTCCTGGTCGATCTCGCCGGACGCTGAGGGACGACCTTCCGAACCCACCGTCCTCCAGGGATCGTCGACCTTCTCGCCGACTCCGGGGAGAGAGTTCGCTCGGGGCCTTCGGCACGTGGACGCTTCCCGGCGGATTCTCGGTGCCGACCATACGTCCCGCCGTGTGCACGGTGTGGTGCCCGTGCGGCCGGCCGGTCCCACTTCTCCTCCCGTCCGCGCGTCCCGTAGTCCTGCCCTTGGCCACCGAACTGGCCTGTCTGATGTCTGAAATCTGACTATTCGCCCGCGTTTGCCGTCCTTTTTCAAGGTCGCTCTATTTTCGGGCAGATCGAAACCCCTTCTTCCTGTGGCGCGGGAGACCGCCCTCCCCCGCGAATCCTCTGTGATGAGAAGCGCTTTGTCTGGCTTTTTACTTTCGGTGCTTGGGCGGGAGAAAGGACACGGATAGGAAGGGACGGGCAACGTGCGGAGGAGGGGGCTCATGGGTCAGGAGGACGTGAGGGAGAAAGGTTTCCGGAAGCGCAGGGGGAGCTCGAAGAGCCTGGCCGAACGCGTGAACGCGACCCGGGACCGCTTCGAGGAGCTCACCGGGCTCCAGGTCGAGAGCGTCTCCGGATTCGAGCCGTCCGAGGACGGCTGGAACATGACCGTGGAGACACTCGAACTCAGACGGGTCCCGGACACGATGAGCCTGCTGGCCACGTACTCGGTGGACCTCGACTCCGAAGGAGAGATCCAGGGCTATCACCGGGCGAAGCGCTACACGCGGACCCGCTCCTACGGGGTGTGAACGCCTTCGGGAAAAGGAGTTCGACGAAAAGCACCACCCGCTTTCGGAGCGCACTGACGAAGGGAGCAAGGCCCGATGACGGTGATACAGGAAACGACGGCGATATGCCGGCCCAGCGGCACCCTTTACGAGGTCCTCGACCTCATCCTCGACAAGGGCCTGGTGATCGACGTGTTCGCCAGGGTCTCGCTCGTGGGAATCGAGATCCTCACCATCGACGTGCGCGTGGTGGTCGCCAGCGTCGACACCTACCTGCGCTTCGCGGAGGCCTGTAACCGCCTCGATCTCGGCACCAGTGGCGGTTCGGGCCTGCCCGACCTGCTCAGCGGCGGCGTGGAGAAGGGCGCGAAGAACAAGTCCAAGGGAGCGCTCTCGGGAGCCGTCGAGGCGGTCTCCGACACCCTGAGCAAGAAGAAGGGCGATGACGAGGATGGTGACGAGGAGAAGAAGCCGGCCCGCCGTTCCTCCAAGAGCAGCGGCAGGACCACCAGGAAGGCGAAAGAGGAGTGAGCACCTACGTCTACGGGATCGTCCACGACGACGAGTCACTGGACGGCCTGGAACTGTCCGGCGTCGGCCGTGAACCGGCCCCCGTGCGGTTCGTGCGCGCCCGCGGGATCGCCGCCGTGGTCAGTGACGCTCCCGAGGGACTACGGGCCAAGCGACGGGACCTGACGGCGCACCAGGAGGTGCTCCAGGAACTGACCCGGCGTCGCGGAGTCCTGCCCATGCGCTTCGGCGTGGTGAGTCAGGACGACGACGCGGTCACCGAGCAGCTCCGCGACAAGGGGGACCACTACTCCGCACTGCTCTCCCGACTGGAGGGCCGGGTGGAGTTCAACGTCAAGGCCGTGTACGTCGAGGAGGAGGTCCTCAAGGCCCTGCTCAGAGACGACAGGGCGTTGAGGGAGCGCAACGAGTCCCTGCGAAGGAGCGGAGGAGGCACCCCCGCGGAACGGATGGCCTTCGGGGAGAGGGTCGCCCGGGCTCTGGAGGAACGCAAGGGACGTGACGCCGCCACCGTCGTCCGGCCCTTGACGGAGCACGCCGAGCGCGTGGCCACGGGACCGCTCGTGGACGATTGCCTGACCAACACGTCCTTCCTGCTGCCCTGGAAGGGACGCGAGGAGTTCCTACGTCGGGCGGCCACGGTCCAGCGGGAGACGGACGCCTACATGGACGTACGCGTCAACGGTCCCATGCCCCCGTACAGCTTCGTGGAACCGCCGCGGAACTGACCCGCCCGCGGGGCACCGATCGGAAGAAGAGAGGGATATGGGCCTCATCAGCGCCATCATCACCGCGCCCATCGCTCCGGTCCGCTTCGTCGAATGGACGGCACGCCAGGCCCTGGACGTGGCCGAACAGGAACTCCACGATCCCGTGCGCGTCCGACGACAGCTGACGGAGCTGGCGGAGCGTTTCGACAACGGCGAGTTGTCCGAGGAGGAGTTCGACCGGCTGGAGGACGAGCTGTTGGACCGACTGGAGGAAGCCGCGAGGTTCCAGGGTCTTCGACAAGGATATTGAGGTGAGGTTCCGTGGGCACCACGGCGAAAATCGTGGCCGCGGCAGTGGGCGGTTACCTGCTCGGTCGCAAGAAGAAACTCAAGATGGCCATCGGCCTCGGACTCTACTTCGGGGCCAAGAAGCTGGACATCAAACCCCAGCAGTTCGTACAGGGACTCGTGAAGGACGTCTCCTCCCTGCCCGGGGTGAGCGAGCTGAAGGATCAGTCGAAGGAGCAACTGCTCGACGCGGGCAAGTCCGCGGCCGGCGACCTCCTGGGCAAATGGGCCGGCGACCTGGCCGAATCGCTCAACAGCAAGGCCGAGGACCTTCGCTCCGATAACGGCGGGGAGGAGGCGGAGAAGAACGGTGCCGCGTCCGACACCACCGCCGAGGAGGACGAACAGACCGGCAGGGCGGAGGAGGAGTCCGACACCGCTTCCGAGGAGGAACCCGAAAGGGACGAGGAGACTAACGGCACGGAGGAGTCGGAGAAGGAACCCGACACCGCCTCTGAGGAGGACGCGAAAGGCTCCGGGACGCGCAAGAGGTCTCGCGGCACCGCCTCGGGTTCCGACAAAAGCGCGTCCGGCACGGGCAAACGCTCCTCGGGGACCGCCAAACGCGGCGGAGGCAAGGGCGGCAGGACCACCCGCCGGAAGAGTGAGGGGGACGAGGGTGAACGGGACTGACTCCGAGGGACCTTTGACGAAGCTGCGCTCGTTCGCCGACAAGAACGAGGGCACGGCCAAACTCGCCGACGCGGTGGAGAACTACCTCAAGGCCAAGGCCGGCAGCGTGGTGAGCGGGGCCACGGGCAAGCTCGGTGACGTCGTGAAGCGGTTCACCAGCGAGGACTCGGCCGTGGGCGAGGCCGGACGCAAGCTCTCCGAGGGCAAGGGCGTGGCGAGTGCGGTGGCCTCCGGCGGAGCCAAGGGGGTCAAGGAGAAGGCCAAACAGGCCCTCGGCGGGGGGTCGAAGGGCAAGAGCGGCGCGAAACCGTCCAAGTCCGTCAACATCGTCGAGAACATCGACGTGGGGGTCCCCGTTCGCGTGGCCTACAACCAGTGGACCCGTTTTCCCGACTTCGCCTCCTTCGCCAAGGGCGTGCAGAGCGTGGAGAAGGAGGACGAGGTCACCTCCAACTGGACGGGCAAGATTCTCTGGTCCAGTCGGAACTGGAAGGGCAAGGTCACCGAACAGGTCCAGGACGAACGGATCGCGTGGTCGACCGAGGCGGCCAAGGGGACCATGAAGGGCGTGGTCACCTTCCACCCCCTGGGTGAGAACCTCACCCGGATCCTGCTGGTGGTGGAGTACTACCCCCAGGGCTTCTTCGAGAAGACCGGCAACATCTGGCGTGCCCAGGGACGACGCCTGCGCCTGGACCTCAAGCTCTACCGACGCCGGGTCATGATGCTGACCCAACAGGAGGCGCAGGAGGTCGAGGGCTGGAGGGGCGAGATCCGTGAGGGAGAGGTGACCCTCTCCCACGACGACGCCATCGCCATGGAGGAGGCCGGGCTGACCGACGAGCAGTGGGCCGAACTGGAGGACCTGGACGAGGAGGAGGCGCAGGAGCTCGCCGAGCTGGAACCCGAGGAGAGGGAGGAGCTCGCCGCGTGGGCCGAGGCGTCCGAGGAGGGGGACGAGGAGGAGTCCGAGGAACCCGAGGAGGACGAGGAAGGCGACTACGAGGACGAGGAGCCCGAGGAACCCGAGGAGGACGAGGGGGAATTCGAGGAAGAGGACTACGAGGACGAGGAGGAACCCCTCGATGAGGAGCCGGAGGACGAGGAGCCCGAGGAACCGAACGAACGGTGAGCACCGGGTCGGAACGGCGGACCGAACCCGTCCAGCGGACCGGAACGGGTCGTTGAGCGCGGAGGCGGCACCACCGAGCGGCACCGAGGGAGCTGAGGGCCATGAGTGAGGTGGGACAGATCCGGCCCTACGGAGGGTCGGCGCCCTCCAACCTCGTCGATGTGCTGGAACGCGTGCTCGACAAGGGGATCGTGATCGCGGGGGACATCCAGATCAACCTGCTGGACATCGAACTCCTCACGGTCAAGCTCCGTCTGCTCGTCGCCTCGGTGGACAAGGCCAAGGAGATGGGCATCGACTGGTGGGAGCACGACGAGGCCCTGACCTCCGGAACGGGACGGCACCGGGACGAGGAGCTGGCCGAGGAGAACCGGCGCCTGCGAGAGCGCATAGCGGCCCTGGAGGAGAACAGCGGATCCGTGGAAAAGGGGTCGGGAAAGAGAGAACCGGCGGGGGCCTCCCGTGGCGGGTCCCGCGAGTCGAAGGGGGAGGAGCGGTGACATCGCACGGAACGGGGTACGCGAGCTATGTCTACGCGGTGTGCCGCCCCTTCGACGGCGAAGCGGTCGAGGGGACGGTCGGAGTCGGAGGCCGTCCACTCCACCTGGTGACGGAGGAGGACCTCACCGCGGTGGTCAGCGCCGTTCCGTTGGAGGAGTTCGACGAGGAGGCGTTGAAGTCCCGCCTGGAGGACCTGCGCCTGCTGGAGGAGATGGTCAGAGCCCACCACGGGGTCGTGGACACGGTCGCGCGTCTGGCGGTGACCGTTCCGCTGAGACTGGCCACCGTCTACCACGGGGACGAACGCGTGAGGGGGGTCCTGCGCGCGCACGCCGAGACCTTCGAGGCGACCCTGCGGGAACTGACGGGACGGGTCGAACTGGGGGTCAAGGTCTACGCCGACGCGGGCACACGCTCCCCGGTGACCGAACCCTCCGGCGGAAGCCTCCCCGGTGAGAGCCGAGGGCGAGCCTACCTGCGCAGACGCAAGGAACAACGGGAGCTTCGCGACGACACCTGGCGCAGGGCCGCCGTCCTGTGCGAACGGACCGACGAGGTGCTGAGCGGGCTCTCCCACGCGCGCGAGCAGCACCCACCCCAGAACGCCGCGCTGAGTGAGGTACCGGGCGAGAACGTGATGAACCACGCCTACCTCGTGGACCAGGAACGGGTGGAGGACTTCCTCGCCGCGGTGCGGGACCTGCGCTCCCACGCGCGCGAGGGCGTCAGGATCGAGGTCTCCGGGCCGTGGGTGCCCTACTCCTTCGCCTCACCGCGATCCTCGGAGGTGGGCGTGTGAACCGGTTGCCCGAGGTACGCGCCGCGGCCCATGGGCTCTCGGATCGGGGGTTTCCCCCGCGGGCCCATTCCCTCACCCGCATGCTGGACGAGGACCATCCCCTGGCCAACAGGGAGATCTCCCTGGTCGACGTGCTCGACCGTGTCCTGGGCAAGGGGGTGGTGCTCACCGGGGACCTGACGGTCTCCATCGCCGGGATCGACCTGGTCCGGATCTCCCTGAGGGCACTGGTGTCGTCGGTCAACGAGAACGTGCCCTCGCCCTGGGAGGGCGGCCATCCCCTGAACGGAAGGATCCGCCATGGCTGAGTCGCGTACCCGCGGGGGAGGGACGCCCGTGACCACCACCGGCGGAACCGTCGCCTTCGACCTCGACGACGGAGGACACGACATCCTGGGCGAACTCCAGGGCGCCCTGGACCGCACGGCGCGCGGTGGCGGGGACCCGCCTTCGTCGGACACGGGGCGGCAGGGGTTGCGCGAGCGGATCGAGGTCGAACCCGACACGGTCGAGCGTGACCTGATCAAGTTGGTGCTCACGGTGGTGGAGTTGGTGCGTCAGCTCATGGAGAGGCAGGCCTTGCGTCGTGTGGACGTGGGCGACCTGACCGAGGAGCAGGAGGAGCGCATCGGGATGACCCTGATGTTGCTGGAGGAGCGCATGACCGAGCTGCGTGAGCGCTACGGGCTGTCCGTCGCCGACCTGAACCTGGACCTGGGCCCCTTGGGGTCCCTGCTGCCCAAGAGTTGAGGGAGGGAACTCCGCGACGGGCTCAACCGGCCAGGATCTGAGGCGAGACCGTCCTGAGCATCGCGTCGGCCCACTTCATCTGACGCAGCGACCGGGGGTGGCACCGCTTGGTGAGCGCGAGCAGCTCGGTGTCCGCGGTCACCTGGGCTCCCTGGCCGAGCAGATCCCAGTCCAGCGACACCCCCGCGGCCATGCGATAGAGCCGACGTAGGTCCGCGAGCAGCAGCATGTCCGGGTCGGAGTCGTCTCCAGGGAGTTCACCCGACTCCTCGGTGGGCGGCTCGGGATCGCGTGCCGCCGACTCCCCCAGGTCAAGACCGTAGCGGGACCCGGCCCCGACGAGTTCGCGTACGTGCTCACCGGACCAGGCGGCCAGGTCGGTGGCCACGTGGTGGATCTCGTGTTCCCGCGCGTGCCGTTCGGCCACCCGGAGAAGTTCGGCCTCCAACGCGCTCTCCGAACCGTGGAGTTCACGCAGCGCCACACCGATCCTCATGCCCCACCTCCGTCGATGAGTTCCTCCGCGAGGGTGTCGGGACCGCCCTCGGTCGCGGGGACTTCGGGATCGACGGGCCGGGACGCCGCCGTCGTGGGCGCGGGCGCCACCACGCCGCCGCCTTTCTCCACCAGACGCAGTCCGGCCGCGGAGGTCTTGAACAGGGGCTGCTTGGACACCGGATCCCAGTCGGTGACGGTCGTCTCGTTGGCCGCGCGTTCCCTGGCACCGTCCCCCGGGATGTCCCAATAGCCGTAGTGGAACGGGACGAACAGCACGCCGGGGCGGATGTCGCTGATCCGCGCCCGTGCCCGGATACGCCCACGCGGCGACGTCACCTCGACGAGATCGCCCTCGGCCACCCCGATCTCCCGGGCGTCGGAGGGGGAGACCTCCACCCAGACGTCGGGGGCGGCCTCGCGCAGCTGCGGAGCGCGCCCGGTCTTGGTGCGCGTGTGGAAGTGGTAGACCGTGCGACCGGTGATGAGCGCGAAGGGGTGCTCCCCCTCCGGTTCCTCGTGCGCAGGTATGTACTCGGCGGCCCTGATGATCGCCCGGCCCTCGGGGTTCATCGCCCCGTACTCGGTGGGGCTCATGGGAGCGCCGGTGACCAGGTCGCGGCCGTAGCTCTCGCAGTCCTCGGGAGCGGCCCAGAACCGGCCGTTGGCGTAGAGACGCTCGGTGCCGTCCGGGTTCTCGGCGTTGCACGGCCACTGGACGCCGCTGCCGCCACGCAGCTTGTCGTAGGTGATGCCCGTGTAGTCGCACAGCCGTCCGGCACTGGCCCGCTTCCACGCCTCGAAGGCCGACTCGGGATCGTGCCACTGCGGGAAGGGCGCACCGTCCCTGTCCCGGAAGTCCATCCGCCGCGCGTAGTCCAGGAAGACGTCCAGGTCGGGCCGGGCCTCACCGGGTGGGTCCACGGCCTTCTCCGACAGGTGCACCGTGCGGTCGGTGTTGGTGAACGTGCCCGTCTTCTCTCCCCAGGTCGCGGCGGGCAGCACCACGTCGGCGAGTTCGGCGGTCTCGGTCATGAAGATGTCCTGCACCACCAGGAAGAGTCCCTGTCGGGCCAGCAGGGCGCGGATCCGTCGCAGCTCGGGCAGCGACACCGCCGGGTTGGTGGCGCTGACCCACAGCAGCCTCACCGACCCCTTCTCCGCGTAACGCATGATCTGCATCGCGTGCGTGGGCGGAGCGTAGTGCGGGATGTGCATCGGATCGATGTTCCACACCGCGGCGAGATCGGCGATGTGATCGTCGTTGTTCCAGTTGCGAAAACCGGTGAGGTCGCCGTCGGCCCCACACTCACGCGTGTTCTCCGCCGTGGGCTGTCCGTTCATCTGGAGGACGCCGGCCCCGGGGCGACCGAGCATGCCGCGGACCAGGTGGAGGTTGTTGACCTGCACGGCCGCCGCGGTGGCCTGGTGCGACTGGTAGAAGCCCTGGAGGACGGTCGACAGCAGCCTCTCGGCGGTGCCGAGAAGCTCGGCCGCCGCTCGGATCCGCTCGGCGGGGACATCACAGATCCGGGCGACGTGGTCGGGTGTGTAGTCGACGACCCCCGCGACCAGGTCGTCGTAGCCGACGGTGTGGGCGTCGACGTAGTCGCGGTCGACCATGCCCCGGCGGACGACCTCGTGCAGGAGGCCGTTCATCAGCGCGACGTTGGTCCCCGGACGCGGCGCCAGGTGCACCTCCGCCTCCCGGGCCACCGGGGTCGTCCGGGGATCGACGCACAGGAGGCGGGGAGGGTTGGGGCCGGTCAACCGGTCGAGGACGCGTTCCCACAACACCGTCTGAGTCTCGGCCACGTTGTGGCCGTAGAACGCGATGACGTCGGCGTGGTCGACGTCGGTGTAGGAGCCGGGCTGGCCGTCGCACCCGAACGACTCCTTGAGCGCCGCGGCGGCGGTGGCCGTGCACAGGCGGGTGTTGCCGTCCATGTGGTTGGTGCCGATCGCGCCGTGGCCGATGGCGGCGAGCGTGTAGTACTCCTCAAGGAACAGCTGTCCACTGGTGTAGAAGGCCAGCGCGCTGGGCCCCCGTTCGTCGAGCAGCTCCTTGCTGCGCCGCACGACCAGGTCCATCGCGGTGTCCCAGTCGGTCTCGACCAGTGCGCCGTCCCGGCGCACCAGCGGTCGGGTGAGCCGATCGGGGGAATCGCCCGCTTGCCACCCGTAGAGGTCCTTGGGTCCGAGGCGGCCGTGGTTGACCCGGTCCTGGGCCCTGCCCCGCACCCCCACGATGCGATCGTCCTTGACCGCGATGTCGAGTGCGTCGCCGTTGGAGTGCAGGATCGTCGCGGACCGCACCCAGCGGTCCACCTGGTCGGGACTCACGCCTTCGGCGAGGTGGCTGTCCACCCTGACGGGCCACTCCTGCCCCGGTCCGTAGGGAGTCCTGGACCCCCAGGGGTCGGCGATCCGATCTCTCCAGGCCACGGCCACCACCCTTTTCCACAGCTGTGGGAAGTCTGCTGGCCGCTACCCGAGGGGCAGGCGGGTAAACGGTGGGGGTCGGCGGCGGGTGTCCAGGGTGAGGGAGACGGTCGCGGCGGCGAACGGACCGAGAGTCGCCCCTTCCCGCCTTCGTGTGATGATGTCGCTCCTGGAACTTTTTTCGAGGGATGTCGCGGCCCCAGGAGCGACGTCGTCGTGAGAACCGCTCCCGCGCCTTTCCTCGATCACACCTCGGATCGCCCCCGTGCCACGAAACCCGAAGATCGTCCATGTCTCCGACGCGGGCACACCGTCACCGGTCGGCCTGCCGGCTCAGTCCGACCCGTCCCGGCGCACCTCCGAGGCGGCGCGTACCAGCCCCGCCCCGAAAGGGAGCAGGGTGGCCGCCACGGTCACCGCGGCCATCACCGCGTTTCCGAGAAGAGGACCCGGAAGAAGGACGAACGCGGCGGGCGCGGCAAGTGCGAGCAGTCCCCCGGAAACAGCCATCACCCTTCCCGTCAGGGGTTGTGCACGCCGCCACGCTTCGGACCACTTCCTGAGGGAGGGGGCCTCGGGCATCGACCACGATCGTGTGGAAACGGACATCAGCACGCCCACCACCATGAGCACCACCCCGCCGAGAGAGGCCGCGATCGGAAGTACGGGCACGGAAGCGTTGGTTCCCACCGCGATCACCAGGAAATGCAACACGAGGAAGAGCAGGCTCATGACGACCAGGACGGCATCGAGGGTGCGCGCCCTGGCGCGGGCGTCTCCACCCACCCTCAATCCCACGCGATGTTCGATCACCCGGTCGAGGGGAGCCACCGCCACCAGTAGGGAGGTGACCAGAACAGTGACGGCGGGAGCCAGGGAGAGGAACAGGGGGCGGGGCACGTGTACGGCGTCGCGTTGTCCGCTCGCCTCCCGCGTGGTCACCGTCTCGGGCACCAGATCCCAGACCATCCAGCTCGTGCCCGCCATCGCGAGCAGGCAGGCCACAGCACACACCAGACCGAGTACGGGAACGGTGCGTGCCGGGAGCTCAGATCGCTGCGTCACAAGGGTCTCCTTTCCTCCTCGAACCAGTGTTCTCGGGCGAAGCGTCCCTTTCCAGTCCCGCGAGACGCAGCATCCCCCTCACACCTTCCAGAAGAACGGCTTTGTTCACGCGATAGTGAATACGCACTCCCGCTCTCCTCGCCACGACCAGCCCCGCCTCGCGCAACGTACGCAGATGGGCGGACAACGTCGGCTTATTGATGCGGAGGCGTTCGGAAATTGCGCTGACAGTCATGTCAGGCTCTTCCTGGATGAGCTCCAGGAGCCTGCGCCGAGAGGGATGACCGACTGCGAGGTAGAAGGAATCCTCCGTCATGCTCCCGCCTTCCTGCCGAGGTTTCCCGCCATCCTAGGAACGGCGGAGGCGCCCACACATCCACCTGGTGGCACGAAGTTGCACGGCTGGACGTCCTCGTGTGCGTGCCTGTCGTCATGTGCGTCGAGCACAAAAGGACCTGGCGGAGGGTTCGGATATGTTGTGGCTCATGTCCGAAAGAAGAAACGTCCTGTCGGATTGGCTTGCTTTAGACGGTGAGCGCGCACCGCGCGTCCTTTCCCTGTGCTTTTGGGGGGCGATGACGCTGTTCACCCTTGTCAACGCCGTCTCCTCCATCCTGAGAACGGAGGGGACACAGGACGTTCGGTTGCCAGAGGAGATGTGGAACTTCCTGAGGATCTCCAGTCTCGCCGCAGTGGTGCTGCTCTCGGCGCTCTGGCTCATGCTTCCCTGGTCCGCCGACACCAGGGCCGGACGCAGAGCGGCGGCCCTGCTCTTCTATCTCGGCACCCTGTACTTCCTCCTGTGGGGCGGTTTCCCGGCGTTCGTGCTCACGATGCTCGCCATCTGCAACGCCGTCCTCGTCTTCGGCACCCCGACCGCCGTCGCCTACATCGTGATCGTGGCGCTCACGGCATTCATCACCGTCATCTTCAGCCCCGGGCAGACCCCTGCTGCGGCGCTGTTGAGTACGGTCCTGGTCACCTTCCAGTCGTTGGCCGTGCTCATCGTCTTCGGTGCGCTCATGGAGGTGCGCCGGGGGATGACCGAGAGGGAGAGGCTGATGTCGGAGCTCCAACGTGCGCATGAGCAACTGACGAGATACGCCGACCGGGTCGGCGAGTTGACCGTCACCACGGAGCGCACGCGCATGGCGCGTGAGATGCACGACTCCGTCGGCCACTATCTGACGGTGATCAACCTGACCCTGGCCAACGCACAACGTTTTCGGTCGCTGCGACCGGAGGAGGCGTGGACGGAGGTGGAGAACGCTCGGGGGCTGACTCAAGAGGCGTTACAGGACACGCGCCGCTGGGTGCACGCGCTGCGTCCTTTGAAGCTGGAGGGGCGCGCGGGCGCGGAGGCCATGCGCTCTCTTGCCGAGGCGCTCTCAGGGCCGGACATCGACATCGACTTCGTCCAGGAGGGGGAATGGCCCTCCGCGACCGACGAGGTCGAGCTCGCGTGTTACCGCATGCTGCAGGAGGCCCTGACCAACGCCCTTCGCCACTCCGACGCAGACCGGGTCCGGGTGCGCGTGCGGTGCTCCGACGATATCGAGGTGGACGTCAGCGACAACGGGGTGGGGGCTCGTGCGGCCGAACTCGACAGGGGCACCGGGCTCACCGGTCTCAGGGAGCGGATCGGCTCGCTCGGCGGCGAGCTGTCGGTGGAGGAGAGAGGACCGGAAGGAGGTGTGCGGTTGCGGGCGCGCCTTCCGGTGTGCACGGCCGCACAACGGTGATCGGTCGTTGTGCGGAAGGTGGGCCCGGGCACGTGGGAGGACGGGGGAAGGCCACCGGTGGAACGGGCCATGGAGACGGTCTCCCAGGAAGGTGACCGGCTCGTCCGAAGAGATGAGCGGATCGTGTGGTGGACGTCGAGCGCGACCGCATCGGAAGGTCCTGGTCAGGGGAGGACGGGAAGATCGTCCGGAACCGCGCGGAGGGCAGGACCAGCGCGTCCCCTGTGCCAGCCGGCGCCCCGGCCGGACGCGGCGTACCCGTGTCCACGTGGTTCCGGCTGCCCTCGAACAAGCCGACGCTGCTCGTCGGCAGGTCCGTTGTGGAGCCTTTCAGGGGTCGAGGAGCTGCGTCTCACCCGGGACGCGGGAGTGAGGAGGACACCTCCCCGGCACGCTCCGCGGCGCAGGACGTGGTGACGCCGCTGTCGATGTGGCCGGGGACGACGGTGTCCCCAAGGTGGTGCGCCGGTCGCCGTATGAGACTTCCACCCGTCCCCTTGAGCCGCTTCAACCTCCCTGAACAGGGCGCACGCATCCCTCATCCGTCTTTGCAAAGCTCCAGAACAGGTCTTGAGGGGCTCTTGGCCGAAGCATCCTCATGACCTCAGTCACATACCTGGACCCATTTACTCCAAAGAGTTATCACTTGGTTTCATGGAGTTACTTCGATCCTTCGTGAATTATTGTGTGTGGCAGAACCGGGCTCCTTCTGCAAGAGGTGCATTGTGTCCGGATAAGGACTCTCCTCGGCTCTTTTCCGCTTGACTGCAAAGAACGGTCCTCATAGTGTTTCGCTCGGCCTGAAGAATCTCGTATCCCCAGGGCGGAAAATGAAGCTCCGGTATTTCGAATATTGCCTGGCTGACAGGCTCTTCTATGACGAGCCGAACAGATGGAACTCTGGTGAAGGCATGTACCAGCAGGCTTCCATGCCTGTGCCGGAGGGCTGGATCACCGCTACGAAGGGTCCGTGGTTCAATTATCTGAAGAAAGGGTCCACCCTACGGAGTCAGGGCTGGAAGGTGCATGTTTCAGCAAATCGAGAAACTGCACAGAAGGTTCTTGACATAGTTTCAGACTACTGTTTTTTGAACAATATATCATTCAAGTTCTTGATGGGGGAGTCAACTCTCATATCCAGGAATTTGAAATATGCGGACCGTGGGGGCAGTGGGAAGTTCATCACCATCTACCCCGAGGACGACACTCAGTTGAAGTGCGTCCTGGAAGACTTGGAGGGACCTCTCGCCGGTCTCGGGGGTGCCTATATCCTGAGCGATCTGCGCTGGAAAGAAGGCCCCCTCTACGTCCGTTACGGCGGTTTCTCCGAGCGCCACACCCGTAACGAACTGGGAGAACCCGTACCCGCGATCGAGACTCCCGAAGGTGAACTCGTCCCGGACAAGCGCGACCCTGTGTTCACCCTTCCCGACTGGGTCGCTGTCCCCGACTTCCTCCGACCCGCGGTCGAGGAGCGCGCTCAGAGCAGTGCGCCCCAGGGGTTTCCCTACACCATCGACTCCGCGCTGCACTTCTCCAACGGTGGGGGTATCTATCTCGCGACGCGGGTGGACGACCCCGACGGGCCCAAGGTCGTGCTCAAGGAGGCGCGTCCGCACGCCGGACTCGACCAGCTGGGTCGGGACGCCGTCAGCCGGCTCGAGCGCGAGTACGAGTTCCTGCGAAAGCTCGCAGACGTGGACACGGTCGTGGACGTCCACGACTACTTCGAACTGTGGGAGCACCACTTCCTGGTCCAGGAGTATGTGGAGGGGACCACCCTCAACAAGGAGATGGTCGCCCGGCTGCCGCTGATCAGACCGCACCAGGATGATGACGCTCTCGCCGAATACACCGCCTGGGCGGTGGACGTGGCCGACCAGGTGGAGTCCGCGGTGTCAGGGCTGCACCAGCGGGGGATCGCCTTCGGGGATCTGCACCCCAACAACGTGCTCCTGCGCGAGGACGGCCGAGTCTGCCTCGTGGACTTCGAGATATCGACCTACACCGACAGCGAGCAGCGGATCGGTATGGGCGCGCCCGGCTTCATGCCACCTGACAACCGTGAGGCCGTCGCTGCGGACCGCTATGCGTTGGCGTGTGTCAAGCTCGCCTTGTTCCTGCCGGTGACCGTCCTCCTGGGCTTGGACAGCCACAGCGCCGTGCGTCTGGTGGAGGAGGTGGAGCAGCGCTTTCCCGTCCCCGACGGATGGGGAGAGCGGGTGCTGTCCGATCTCGACCTCGGACCGTCGACATGGGCGGGAACTCGGCAGGAGATGGCCCGCAGTCACGAGCTCATCGTGGGTGGGGCGGAGCGTCGCCCCGACTGGACCGCTCTGGAGGAGTCCGTGGGCCGTGGGGTGTGGGCGAGCGCCACCCCCCACAGAACCGACAGGCTCTTTCCCGGCGACGTCGGTCAGTTCGACTTCGGCGGTCTCGGTATGGCCTACGGGGCGGCCGGAGTGCTCTACGCGATGGAGGTCGCCGGCCAGGGCAGGCGCCCTGAGCACGAGGACTGGCTCGTACGACGGGTTCGGGAGCACAAGGGGCCACACCGCTTGGGCTTCTACGACGGGCTGCACGGCATCGCCTTTGCCCTCGACCACTTGGGTAGGACCGAGGAGGCCCGGGAAGTCCTGGAGATGGCACAGGCCGACGCGCAGGTCGCCATGCCTCATGAGCTCTTCGGCGGACTCAGCGGTGTGGCCCTCAACCGCCTGCACTTCGCCGAACGTCTCGGTGACGAGGGCCTGCGCCGGCAGGCCCTCCGTGACGCCGATGAGATCGCCACCAGGCTTCGCGACGACCCCCCTCCCACCGTCGACGAGCAGGGTCGGCACCGAAAGGCCGGGCTGCTCTACGGATCTGCGGGCAGTGCCCTGCTCTTCCTTCGGCTCTACGACGCGACGGGGGACGGGGCCCATCTGGACAACGCGGCCCTGGCCATCGAGCACGACCTACAGACGTGTATCCACTCCGAGGAGGACGACACCCTTTTGTCGAACGAGGGCTGGCGAAGCATGCCCTACGTCGGAACGGGGTCTGCGGGCATCGGTGTCGTGATCACCGAGTACCTGCGCCACCGGGAGAACCCCGAATTCGCGACGGCGCTGAGGCGCATCCGCAGAGCGGCCGAACCCGAGTTCTGCGTGTGCCCCATCCTCTTCCATGGCACCGCGGGGCAGATGGCCTTCCTCGCCCATCTGCGCGATCCGAACACGCCCGATCCCTCCCTCGACCGTGCTGTGGAGGCCCAGCGGGACCATCTGAGGCGCCACATGGTCGGGCTACGGGGGAACATCGCCTTCCCCGGAGACCAGCTGATGAGACTTTCCATGGACTTGGGCACCGGCGGCGCGGGGATTCTTCTCGCCCTCTCGGCCGTGAAGGACGACAGCCGGCCGATGCTGCCCTTCCTGACCCGGCATCGACGCTCCGTCTGACCTCTCTTCCGAGGGAGTGACGGAAAGAAGCGACGAGTCCGGTCACGGACGGCCTCGACGAGGCCGTACACACCACGACACGAAGAAAGGAGAAGAACAGTGTCCTTCGTTCTCGATCTGCAGAGCGTACGCGTCGACGCTCAAGGCGACGTGCAACCCATGGGGCCCAGCACGGTCAGTCCCGTGTTCTGCATCAGCGGCGCGTCGGTCGTCTTCTGCTGACACGAGCGATGCCCTGGAGCGCGACGACGTCCACGACTCACAGGGTTCGTTCGGGCCTGGACGAGTCCACCTCCTCCAGGAGAACGGCTCTGTAACCCCCGAAACCTGACACCTCTGAGGGAGACACCCATGTCCTTCGTCCTCGACCTGCAGGCGATGCCCGATCGCGGTGGCCACGAGCTCCAGCTCAAGCCCAGCACGTGGAGCTGGTTCGGCTGCTTCAGCAACGCCAGCGTCGCCGCCTGCTGAGCGGGACCACGACCTGAGGAGAGAACACATGTCTTTCGTGCTGGATCTGCAGAACCTCGACCATGCCGCACCCGGTGAGGAGGCCCTCGGCCCACTGAGCACCGAGAGCGTCTTCGCCTGCGCCAGTGGCACCAGCTTCTTCTGGTGCTGACCCGTCCCGGGGCGGTATCCGGATCTTCAGAGCCCGCCCCGGACGATCGACGGCTTGAACCGCCTCTGAAAGGACACACATGTCTTACGTCCTCGACCTACAGGCCATGGACTCGATGGCCGCTGACAACTCCCCTGCGACGTGGAGCCCCGGAAGCACCATCAGCAGCTTCGGGTGTCTGTCGACCCTCAGCGTCGCCGTTTGTTGAGACGACCACCGAAGCCTCCACGCTCTGACACATCTTTTGCTCTCCTGGAAAGGAAGAACCATGGGATTCGTCCTTGACCTGCAAGGACAGGTCGGAATCAACGATCAGGCCCAGGCGGGTGCGGACAGCACCGTCATCAGCACGGCGAGCCTCAGCGTGTGCATCACGAGTACCGCGAGCGTCGCCGGCTGCGCCACGGGCAGCACGGTCAGCGCCGTCATCTGCATGTGATTCGCGGTGGCCCGCGCTCCTCGAGCGCGGGCCACCGTTCTTCCCTCGTTTTCCTCAGACCCCCAGGGAGACGTTCCTTGACCGACCGACCAGCCGACCGTCTGCTCGTGAGAACGGTGCGGACCCATCTGGGACGTAACATCCTGCTCACAGCGCTCTGCCTCGTCGGAGCGGGGGCGGCTCTCCTCGTTCCCGCCGCGGTCGCGGCCGCGGTCGACGACCGTCTCGGCGAGCAAGGAAGCGGCGCCGTATGGTGGCTCGGCGGTGTGGTCGTCTTCGTCGCACTCGCCAACGTGGGCACCCAGATGATGACGGCCCTCTGCGTGGCGGATGCCACGGTAGAACTGCGGCGTCGGTTTCTCGACCGCCTCCTTCGCCTCGGCACCGTCGAGAGGGAACGGTTCACCACAGGGGACCTGACCATGAGGATCACGTCCGCCACCGGTGTAGCTGCCTCGGTGGTGACATTGCCTGGACGCTTTTTGGCGTCGGTCACGGTATCCGGAGGCGCGCTCGTCGCACTGTGGTGGGTCGATCCGAGGATCGCCTGTACCTTCCTGGCGGGTGTGCCCGCGGCCTTCCTGCTCATGAAGGCCTTCGTGGGCAGGGCCACTCCCGTCCTCGATCGTCAGCTCGCCGTACAGGGAAAGATCTCCGGTCTCCTGCTCGAAGTCCTGGCCGGTCGCAGGTCGGTGCGCTCGGCGGGAAGCGAGCATCGGGAGGCCGCACGTGTCCTGAGCCTCCTGCCCGAACTCCGCTCCGTGGGTAGGGCCATGTGGGACATGCAGGCCAAGGTGAGCTGGCAAGCGGGGCTTCTCGCTCCAGCCATGCAGGTGCTCGTTCTCGCGACGGCGGGGTACGCCCTCACCACAGGCGGTATCAGCCCGGGGAGTCTGCTCGCGGCCTCCGGCTACACCCTGCTCGCCCTCGGCCTCTTCGAGCAGGTCGCGGTCTTCATGGGGCTGGCTCAGGCACGGGCGGGCGCACACCGGCTCACGGAGATCGAGGACACGCCCGTGATGAGGTACGGGAACCGAGACCTTCCTCCCGGGCCGGGGTCTGTGAGGTTTCGTGGAGTCGGGGTCCACGGTCCGAACGGGTCCTTGCTGTCAAGGGTGGACCTGTGCGTTCCCGGCGGCACCGTGGTGGCGGTGGTGGGGCGGTCGGGGGCGGGTAAGACCCTCCTGGCGGCGCTGGCCGGCCGGTTGCGAGATCCGGACGAGGGTGTCGTGGAGATCGACGGCGTCCCTGTACACGAGCTCTCCGCCGAGGCTCTGGGGGAGGCGGTGGGATGGGCCTTCGAGCGTCCTGCCCATCTGGGTTCCTCTCTCGCCGACACCATCCGTTTCGGCAATGGGGAACTCGACCTTCCGACAGTGGTCGAAGCGGCACGCCGGGCCCGCGCCGACGCCTTCGTACGCCGATTGCCCCAGGGCTATGACACCCCTCCGTCAGAGGCGCCCATGTCCGGCGGTGAACTGCAAAGACTCGGTCTCGCGCGAGCGATGGCACACCGGGGACGCCTGCTGATCCTGGACGAGGCGATGTCCAGTCTGGACAGCGTCACGGAGCATGAGATCTCCGAGGTGCTGGACACGGCCCTGTCCGACCGGACGCAGATCGTTCTGGCCCACCGCATGTCCAGGGCGGCCCGCGCCGATCTGGTGCTGTGGCTGGACGGCGGCCGGGTACGCGGATTCGCTCCCCACAGTGAGCTTCTCGGCCGACCGGGTTACCGAGAGCTCTTCGGGAGTGAGGAACAGAATGCCCGACACGCTCCTCGGGCCACCGAGGCGCCCGACACGGAAGGGTACTCCCATGCCGTCCAGGCGGAATGACGACTCCTGTTCCGAGTACCCACGACCAGGCTGGCCGCTCGTGGCACGGTCGTTGACGCGGCGATGGAGAGCGCTGGTACGGCTGGGAACATGGTCCTTGGTGGAGGCCCTGCCCGCCACCCTGTCAGGCCTGCTCATCGCCCAGGCGATCGACGGAGGTTTCCTCGCCGGGAGTTTCCGTACAGGCCTGATGTGGTTGGGGCTGTTGTTCACCGTTCACGTCATCGGCGCTCTGGCCGCACGTTTCACCCTCTCCGCCACGGGAGCCGTGGTCGAACCCCTCCGTGACGACCTGCTCGGCGCGGTGGTGACTTCCGCTGTGCACGGCGAAGACCGCCTCCACGGAGTCCCTGACAGTGCGAAGGTGGCACGCATCACCGAACAGGTGGAGGAGGTCAGGCGTACGGCTGGAACCCTGCTCAGCGGCGCGCGCCGCTTCGTTTTCACCCTCGTCGCCACCACAGTGGGACTTTTGGCGTTGGCCCCGGCCGTACTGGCCCTGGCCCTGCCTCCGGTGCTGTTGGCCACCGTGCTCTTCGCGGTCCTACTGGGCACCCTGGTGCGTCGCCGGTACGCGGCGGTCGTGGCCAACGAGACCGTCGCGCGCTCGGTCGGGGAGACGCTGGCGGGAAGCCGCGACATCACCGCGGCCCGTTCCTGGGGCCCTGTCCATGCCGAGGTGCTCCACGACGTCCGCGCAGAGAGGGACGCCGATCTGGCGCTCGCCAGAGCGGTCGCGCTGCGCGGTGTTCTCACATCCTTCGGATCCTACGCCCCCGTCCTGTGCGTGCTGGTGGCGGCACCGCTGCTCATCGGTGGCTCGGACGGCCTGACGGTGGGAATGGTGGTGGGAGCGATCAGTTACCTGGCCGCCAACATCGAACCGGTGATGCGCCTCCTCACCGAGGTGCTCGGAGGAGCGGGACTGGCCCTGTTCGTCTCACTTCGCCGACTGCGTGACACCTCTCCCGCTGTTTCGGGACGTCTTGTCGAAGGCGCTCGGAGGATGACGCACACTGACGCCTCCGTGGCCGTCAAAGACGTCTCCTTCGCCTACGAGGGGGGCGCCCACCCCGTTCTCGACGGGGTGGACCTGGATCTGCCCCATGGCGGCCACCTCGCCGTGGTCGGTCCCAGCGGCATCGGCAAGTCGACCCTGTCCCTCCTGCTGGCGGGGCTGGTCCGACCGGGTGAGGGGACGGTCCGAGTGGGGGGTGTGGACCCCGCGGGACGAGGTGTCCGCCGTACGGATCTGGTGTGTCTCCTTCCCCAAGAGGCCTACGTGTTCACGGGAACCCTGCGTGACAACGTCGGGTACCTGTGCGAGAAGGCTCCGGACGAGCACCTGTGGAGAGCACTGGCGGCTGTGAGAGCCGAAGGACTAGCCGCACGGCTGGGAGGGTTGGACGCCGCGGTCGACCCGGAGGCGCTTTCCAACGGTGAAAAGCAACTCCTCGCGCTTGCCCGTGCCTACGCCTCGCCGGCCCCGCTGGTCATTCTGGACGAGGCGACCTGCCACCTCGCCCTCTCCGACGAAAGGCACGTGGAAGAGGCATTCCGTGCCCGGAGGGGGACCCTCGTCGTCATAGCCCACCGCATCGACTCGGCGCGTCGCGCGGACATCGTCCTTCTTCTGGACGGCTCACGGCCTCTGGTGGGTACCCACGAGGAGTTGCTGCTCGCCTCAGACCTGTACGCGGACCTGGTGGGTCATTGGAAGAGCGGAGTCAGGCGTCCCGTTCTCTGACCCACAGCGCGAGCTGGATACGGTCGCGCATGTTCAGCTTGCGCAGGATGTTCGTGACGTGGTTCCTGGCCGTACCCTCCGAGATGAACAGCTTGCGGGCGATCTCGCGGTTGCTCGCCCCGACACCCACCAGTCGGGCCACCTCCTCCTCCCTCTGGGACAGCACGCTTTCCCCCGAGGCGGCGGGGGCCGACGGGACTCCGTTCTCCGCTTGGGCCGGGTCTGTACCCGGGTGCTTCAACAGGACGTTGAGCAGGAGCTCCGTGGCCGAGCTCCCCAGTACGGTCTCTCCGCTCGCCGCCCTGTGCACCGCGTCCACGAGGCGTTCGGGCATGGTGTCCTTGAGCAGGTAGCCTTTCGCCCCCGCCCGCAGTGCGCTGAGGACCAACTCGTCCTCGTCGAAGGTGGTCAGGACCACCACCGGGATCTCCGGACGCGTCTGGCGTAGGCGTCTGATCAGCGTCACCCCGTCCATGACGGGCATCCGCGCGTCGGCCAGCACAAGGTCCACGGTCAAGGGCTCGGGGCCCGTGAGGAGTCCGAGCGCCTCCTCACCGTCGGCGGCGGTACCTGAGACCTTGATCCCCGGTTCGATCTCCAGCAGTTTGCGCAGGCCCTCCCTCATGAGGACCTGGTCGTCGACGATCAGAACCCTGGTCGGAGACGCTTCACCCACCAACACGGACCTCGTTCACGGTGAGTACGGACATTGCAGGACGAGGGAAAGACGCTCCGAAAGAAGGCATCCCTTTTTCGAGCATCCTATAGGCTCCCTCCCACCCCCGTCTCCCAGGTGTTCTCATGGGTATGAGTGCGTGCCTCCCCTCATGATTTCGGTTCCTCTGTGCTGAATGCACATGACATGAACGTGCCTGCCCGCAGATGGTGCGTGTTCATCTGTGGGGATAATCTGAAATCCAACTGGCTTGTTTCTGAATTATTTATGTGATCGGAGTTCTCTCCATGGAAAAGGAGAGTGGTCGATGACAAAGGCGGAAGAGGAGATGTCGGGCGCTGCCGTCGTCGCGAAGGGACTCACCCGTGACTATGGGAATGGCGCGGGGGTGTTCGATGTGGGGCTTCGTGTGGACGCGGGCACGGTGTTCGGTCTGGTCGGTCCCAACGGGGCCGGCAAGACCACACTCATCTCCCTGCTCTGTGGTCTGCGCAGAGCTGACAGGGGGAGCGTCTCCGTGCGTGCGGAGCGTCTCGCGCTGTGCCCGGACGTGCCCGACTTCGAGCCTTGGCTGACCGCCGCGGAGGTGGTCTCCTTCGGAGCGAGGCTGCGCGGTGAGGACGTCACGAGGGCGAAGGTGGAGCAGGCCTTGGCACGGGTGGGGCTCGCCGGTAGTGCCCACAGGCGTCATCGTTCCTTCTCACGAGGGATGCGTCAACGCCTTGGTCTGGCGGCCGCATTGGTGTGCGAACCGGACCTGATCGTCATGGACGAACCCGTATCCGGGCTGGATCCGCAGGGCAGGGCCGAACTGCTGGACCTGATCTCCGGCATGAGAGGTCGGCACACGGTCCTGTTCTCCAGCCACCTCCTCGACGACGTCCAACGTGTGTGCGACGACGTTGCGGTGCTCAAATCCGGAAATGTCGTGTACCAGGGATCGGTGGGAGAATTGATAAACCGGTATCTGCGTCCTGCCTGGCACCTGTGGATCCGTGGTCAGGTCGACCAGGTGGTCGCTGTTTTCGCACGACAGGAGTGGGCGACACGGGTCGAGCCCGTGGATCACCATTGCCTCTATGTGGAGGCCTCCTCGATCGAGGTGGGGGAGGCGGGCATCCCTCGGGTACTGGCCGAAGCCGGGATCGGCCTGGTCGGTATGTCCGCCCACGAGGCCGGACTCGAATCGGCCTTCGTCTCACTGACGAGGGAGGGGAGGTGAACTCCGCACTGTGGCACCTGGAGCTTCTGCGCACGCTCAGGACTCCCGGTCTGCTGATCGCGACGGCACTCATGGTCCTTTTCGGCGTGACCTCTCCGATCATGGCCCTGTACGCGAACGAGATCATCGCAGCGCTCGACCCCACCGGGACGGCTCCGGCCATGCCCGCCCCGACACCTCAGAGCAGTATCGCCACGTTTCTGAGCAACGCCTCGGGTCCGTTGCTGCTGGCGAACGTGCTCATCGCGGCCATGGCGCTGGCTTTTGACAGTCGTTCGTCGAGGGCCTTGTTCTACCGCACCCGGGTGCATCGCACGGCGGCTCTCATCCTGCCCCGCTGGGCGGTCGCCTCATCAGTCGTCGTCCTTGCCCACATCCTCGGGTCCCTGTGCGCATGGGCGAGTACGAGCCTGCTCTTGGGGGCGGTGCCTTTCTGGCGCTACCTCCTGGGAACGCTGCTGAGCTGCGTCTACTTCACATTCGTGACGGCGGTGGTCGCACTCGCGGCCGGACTGGTGCGCAACGTTCTCGCCGTTCTGGGTGTCACGGCCGGCATCCTGGCCGCGATGGCCATCCTCGCTCAGGTGCCCGTGATCTCCGAATGGACCCCGTCCGCGCTCACGGGTGCACAGGCTGTCCTGGTGGACTCGGGAGGGGCCGCTTTCTTCGTTCGGGCCCTCGTGGTCACCGCAGCGCTCAACACGACATGTCTCTCCCTGAGCGTGTGGCTGTGCTCTCGAAGGGAGTTCTAGCGATGTCCTCGAACCGGTGAGGTCCGGGGCCGGATTCCACCAACACGGTTCCGACCGAGGTTCCGGGCCGCGGGTCGTCCGTGAACCGCGACACCTCTCCGACGGGCTCCGGGGCCTCAGTGCGGGGAAGGGACGAGGGGCCCGTCGCGTGTGTGCGAGGGCCCCTCGTGACCGGCGGAGGATCGGGGATTTGAACCCCGGATGGGTTTGCACCCAAACCGCATTAGCAGTGCGGCGCCATAGACCAGACTAGGCGAATCCTCCTCGGTGAGGACAGCCTACAGACACTCAGGACGGTTGTGCAAAACGAAGTCCCGTTACCGGATGTGACTCCGGAGACCGCGCCTGCGGGCGGCCTCGCGGCCGGGGCCGGAAACGGTGTCATCGCTGGTACGGGGCCCGCCGCCACCCCAGGTGCGCGCCCTGACGCTCCCCCGCCTCCTGCTCCTCGGGGGTGAGCGGCGGGTCCGTTTCTCCGGCCTCGTCCGGCTCGGGGCGGAGGCGGGGGGAGCGACGCCACCACGGGACCGGCCCGCGCCTCAGCCCAGGGTGCGCTCGATGATCAGGTCCGCGTCCAGCCTCAGCTTGTCCACGGCCCGGGACAGCGTGCTCTTGACGGTGCCGATCGTGACCCCCATGCGCTTGGCGATCTGGGCCTCGGTGAGGTCCTCGTAGTAGCGCAGCACCACCGTGGCCCTCTGGCGTTCGGGCAGCCGCGAGACGGCCCGTTCCACCACGTCGGCGAGGTCGGTGCGCCAGGTGGGGTCCTCCACGCGTTGTTCGGGGATCTCGTCGGTGGGGAAGACCTCCAACCGCCTGCGCCGCCACTCGGAGATCTGGGTGTTCACCATGGCCCGGCGTACGTATCCGTCACGTGTCTTGGGGTTGGCGATCCGGTCCCAGGCCAGGAACGTCTTCACCAGCGCCGCCTGCAACAGGTCCTCGGCGTCGGCGTGGCTGTTGGTCAGGGAGCGGGCCATCCGCATCAGGGCGGGCCCGCGCTCGGCCACGTAGCTGCTGAACTCGTCGTACCTGGGGGTCTGGGCAGTTCCCGTCACGCCGACCACCGACCTTCACGGGCGCTACGTTGGCTTTCGTCTCGCTTCCTCCCTCTCAACTCTCACACAGGGGAAGCAAATATCCAGGCATCCATGCGTCATGTGCTGATAAACGGCACAACCTTCTGCTTTGGCGTCTCGTCTCGGGCGGGAGGTGGTGGAGGCGGCGGAAGGAGGGATATCAGGCGTTTTCCATGTGTCCTTGTGTGGATTTATGAATCTTTCGCGCTTTCTGGGTTCTATGCGTAGCTTTGTGACGACAGGCTGTGGTGGGGCGACTCCGAGCGCCCCAAGCCGTGTGAGCAGTGAGCAGGATGCTTCCCTGATGGCATGAGGTCTCCCCAGGAGACGGGTGACGCGGGGAAGAGCACGGAAGAGGGTCGTGTGGCAGGGGGTCCGTTCGACATGTCGGAGACAGCCGAAAGACGGGACCGCAGAAGGCTCACCTCTGTGGTGCTCGGTCCCGGAAGCGTCCCGGATCCCACGCCTCTGGGAGCCCGGGTCACACGCGGTGTGGTCGTCAGCGCGAACACCCGCATGCTCTGCATGGCCGTCCCCGAGGGGGAGGAGCGCTTCCTGTACGACCACGACACCACGTTCTGGCGCGGCGGCGAGGTCGGGCCGGGCGACCTTCGCCCGGGGGACGACGCCGTGGTGCTGCGCATGGCCGGCGGCCATCCCGTGGCCGAACGCGTGTGGGCACAGGCGGCCCGAGCCACCGGCGTCATCGTCGCCCGTGACGGTGACACCTTGGAGGTCGACCCCGGTCACGGGCGTCCCCGTCTGACCGTCGTCATCCCCTACCGCAACTCGGGCCGGATCACCGTCCGCCACCCGCGACTGGAACCGGGCTACGTCTTCGACGCGGTCGGCGTCTGGCGGGAGGGCGCCGTGTGGGCGACGCGTCCCGCCACCACCCAGCCGCCCTATCCCCTCCGAGCCACACCGCACAGACCTCCCACGCACCGGTACGGCGGCACGCTGAACGGCATCGCCACCTGGTACGACCCCGCCTGGGGCCGCTCCACCCACCTGGACCCCCGCGCCCACCTCGACGCCGTCGCCTACCCCGCGCTCGACATCGTCGGCCACGACCCCGCGTGCGACCGGCGCACTCCCTGCGCCCCCCTGCCCCTGCTGTCCGTCGGAGCCACGCTGAGCCTGCGCAACGACTGTACGAAGGACAGCGCCGTGTTCCCCGTCGTCGCCTGCGCGGCCGCCGACAGTTGGCTGTGCGATCTGTGCCCCGCCTGCGGTGGCCAGGGCGCGGGGAGGATCGCCTCACTCACCATGACCGGGTTCGTCGCCCTTGGAGGGCGTCTGGAGGACGGTTGCTTCAACGCGACGGTGACCGTCCACGACGGGGAGGGATGAGAACATGTCGTCGGAGATCTTCGCAGTGGTCCGTGAGGTGCAACTACCGCTCCTGGCGGTGCTGCTCCTGCTCGGTGCCGTGACCAAGATGAGCGGGAGGGCGGCCGACACGGGCGGTCTCGCCGTCCTGGTGTCCGAACGCCTGCGCCGCCCGTCCGCGGTCGCCACAGGCCTGCTGGAGGCCGCACTGGGGGTCGGCCTCCTGGTGTCGAACGGCCTTCCGGGCGAGGCGGCGCGGGCACTGACGGCGATCGTGTTCGCCGTCTCCGTGGTGGTCCTGTTCCTGGTCCGCAGACGAGACCCCGAGGCGGGCTGCGGATGCTTCGGTGGGTTGAGCCGCGCCCCGGTCGGCCGGCGCACGCTGACCCGGGCCGGTCTGTTGTCGGCCGCGGCCCTGACCACGCTCGGACTGGAACCCGCCGGGTGGCAGGTGCTCGCCTCGCCCACACCGTCGCATGCCTGGGTGCTGGGCGCCGAACTGCTGATCCTGGCGCTGCTCAGTCCCGAACTCCGGGACATGGTGACGCGCTCCACGCACAAGGAGCCGTGCGAGCTGCGGGAGGTTCCGCTGAACCACACCATGCGGGTGCTTCAGCGCAGTGAGGTGTGGCGTACCAACGAACCGGTCATGATCAAGCCCGAGCCCACGGACGTGTGGCGCAAGGGCTGCTGGCGACTCCTGCGCTACGACGGGATCCGGCACGGGCGCCGCGTGGACGTGGTGTACGCGGTCAGGATCGGGGGCAGGCGCGACACGGCCGTGCGTGCGGTCGTGGTCGACCGCGCCAGTGGGGCGGTGCTCGCCTCCTACGGGGCCGTCTCCCAGGCCGAGCTGATCGGCCCTCCGCGCAAACTGCCCCGTCCGAGCGTCGCGGCCAGGCTGCACGAGCGGCGTCAGGACCCCGACAGGGCGGCACAGAGCCTGCGGGCCGCCAGAGGACTCTCCATCCTGGGCGAGCCCGCGGAGCGGGCGCCGCGGGGACACGACCACGGCGACCCGGACGAGCGCAGACCGGCGCCGACCGGTTAGGGCACCCACGTCCTTGCGGAACGGTCCTGTTCCCGTGGTCGGCGCTCAGCGACTCCGGGCCCGGGAACAGGACCGGCGGCCGGTGAGGGTAGGTCCGTCCCGGCACGCGGCGCACACTCAACCCAGCATCTGTCGCTGCCTTTCGACGGCGGCCTCGCTGAACTCCACGAGCATCTCCTCGTAGTCCGCCGGTTCGCCGGTGCCGAGGATGGACGTGGTGCCGACGAGGTCGCCGTTGCGGTACATGAGGCTGACCATGCGGCTCCGCTCTCCCGCGGACTCCACCTCGATGGCGAGGGCACGGGACCGGTCTCCGATCTGTGGCACGCCGTCCAGGGTGCTCACCCCATAGGCGGAGGAGGAACCGTCCTCATGGATGGCGGTGTACTCGGTGCAGTTCTCCGGCGGCTCGGTGGACAGCACCTCCTCCGCCGTCGCCTCGTCCACCCGCACCAGCATGTGCGTCACCGCACCCTGACTCCATTCGTAGGCGGCCACGGACGCGGGGGCCTCCCGCACCCCCTCCAGGTCGCCCCACTGGTTCGCCGCGTCCAGGCACTCGGGTTTGTCGAGTTCGGTGGAGGCCCGCACCTCGTCGCTGTACCGCACCGTGACAAGCTCGGAGTAGGTGCCGCTCTCGCTTCCATCGGAGATGAGCGTGACGTCGCGCACGTGCAGGGGTTGTGCCTCGTGCAGTGCGGTGGCCGCCTCGGCGGTGGACAGGACGGGTCGTTCGTCGGTCTGCCCGGCCTCGTCGCCACCGCACGCGCCCAGCAGTACCGTCAAAGGCAGGGTCATCGGTAGGGCCAATGATCGGACGAAGTTCCGACCTGTCCTCCGTTGTGGGCCCTGGCCTGCGGAGTTTCGTGTGGAAGTGGTGGAGCGGAGGCGCAAGCGCATGGTGGTATCTCCTCTTTTGTGCGATATTTCCGCTGGGAGCGGTGGCCGACCCGGACGCGATATCGCTGAGCGTGTCGCGGGGTTAGCACAAAGTATTGAGGAAGGACAATGGTGTCGGAGTCGAAATCGTCATATCTGAGGTCGGTACTGGAAAGTATTCCGGCCTACAAGCCCGGCCAGAAGGTCGTGGGGCCCCACGGGCGCTCGATCAAGCTGTCCTCCAACGAGAGTCCTCTGGGACCGCTCCCCTCGGTGCGTGAGGCCATCACCCGGGCCGCGGCCGACCTGAACCGCTATCCGGACCCGGGGGCCTCCGAACTCACCTCCGCGCTCGCCCGACGCCTGGACGTCCCCGAGGAGCACATCGGTCTGGGCGCCGGTTCGGTGGGGCTGCTACAGCAGTTGCTCGAAGCGGTCGGCGAACCCGGAGCCGAGATCGTCTACGCGTGGCGTTCCTTCGAGGCCTATCCCCTGCTCGTGGGACTGTCGGGGGCCACCTCCGTCCAGGTGCCCCTCAAGGACGAGACGCACGACCTCGACGCGATCGCGGAGGCGATCACCGAAAGCACCCGCATGGTGCTCGTGTGCAACCCCAACAACCCGACCGGCACCTCGCTGCGCGAGGAGGAACTGGTCGCGTTCCTGGACCGCGTGCCGGAGGACGTCCTGGTGATCCTGGACGAGGCCTACCGCGAGTACGTGCGCGACCCCGAGGTGCCCGACGGGATCTCCCTGTACAGGGACCGGCCCAACGTCGCGGTGCTGCGCACCTTCTCCAAGGCCTACGGGCTCGCCGCCGTACGCCTGGGCTTCCTCGTGGGGCATCCGCACGTGACCGGGGCCGTGCGCAAGACCCTCGTGCCGTTCGCGGTGAACCACCTCGCCCAGGCGGCGGGGATCGCCTCCCTCCAGGCGGAGGAGGAGCTCCTGGAGCGTGTGGAGGACACCGTCAAGGAGCGCGGGCGCGTCCGCGAGGCGCTCATCGCCTCGGGTTGGACGGTGCCGCCGACCGAGGCCAACTTCGTGTGGCTGCGTGCGGGCGAGGACACTCTCGACTTCGCCGACGCGTGCGCCAAGGAGGGGGTCTCGGTGCGTCCGTTCCCCGGTGAGGGCGCCCGGGTGAGCCTGGGCACCCCGGAGGAGAACGACGTCTTCCTCTCCGTCGCCACCTCCTACGACAAGCGACGCTGACGGCGACGCCGGGCCCCGGTCCTTCGTCCACAGCCTGTGGGAGAAGGACCGGGGCTCACCATCCGGTCGCGGCCACGACCCTCGTGGCGACCTCCTCGACGGTGGTCTCGTGATCAATGGCCCAGCCGGCGGAGTCCGTTCTCCACGTCGTGGACGAACGCCTGCCAGGACGGAAGCTTCGCGACCGGCCCGCCGGCGTCCAGGCGTTGCAGAAGTTGTCGTCGGTTCTCTGAGAACCGACGGTTGAACCTTTCGAGTCTTCTCCCCGAGAGTTCCGAGGCCGTGGCCAGGAGCCGCTTCAGTTCGCTTTTGGGGTCGGCGACCGACTCCACCCGCTTCAGCGGTGGGAGGGTGAGCCTGCACCGGCCATTGGGGTTGCCCGCCACTCTTCGGATCGCT
This sequence comes from Nocardiopsis sp. ATB16-24, assembly GCF_030271535.1. Taxonomy (GTDB): domain Bacteria; phylum Actinomycetota; class Actinomycetes; order Streptosporangiales; family Streptosporangiaceae; genus Nocardiopsis. The sequence goes on from NZ_JASCXJ010000002.1 coordinate 126,355, forward strand.
TCCTCGTCCACCAGAAGCCATGCTTCGGTCATCCGTACGGGGATCACCGGTACATGAACGACCTGGGGCATGTGTTCGCGGATGGCCGCCTCGATCTCCTTTAGACGTAGGTCACGGCCCACCGCGTCGGCGTCCCGGTGGACGGCGACCAGTTCGTACTGTCCGCCCAGCTCCCTGATCTTGGCGAGCTTGTCCGAGAGCGCGTGGCCGACGTCTTTGATCCGGTCCAGCTCAGGGCTGGTGACGGCGGCTTCCACACCCCGGTCAGCGGCGATGGCGGAGATGTGATCGGCTATGCCACTGTCACTGGTGCCCTCTCCGAGGAAGAGGACGCGCACCGTCACATTCCCTCCAGCGAGAGTTGGGCACCCGAAGGGGCGGTGAGGTAGGGAAGGATGTCCGGAAGCGTCACGGAGACGCTCCCGGGGATCTCCGCTCTCCACGTTCCCTGGATGGGACGTAGTCTGAGGGCGTTGGTGAGTTCTCCGTCCGCGCTTTTGCGCTGCACGGTGTCGGCGAACAGCAGGTCGGCGGGTGCCACGGTCTGGACCACCCCTGGCGAATGGGTGTTCACGAGCACCTGTCTGAAAGGGTTGTCCTCACCAGGGGTTCGTCCGGGGTCCACAGCGAGGTCGCGGACGAGGTCCACCATCGCCGGCAGGTTTCCCGGATGGATACCGTTCTCGGGTTCCTCCATGCAGAGCACGCCCTGAACAGACGCGTCCTCCAGGAGGACGCACAGAGCCAGGAACCTCAAGGTCCCCTCCGAGAGACTGCGAGCCGGGAGTCGCAGACCGCTCGCCTCCTTCAGTTGGACGGTGAGCAGTTCCCGCACCTCGTCCTCGACGACGTATAGTTCGTCGACCGAAACTCCGGCCAGGTCTGTGAGCCTGCCCGCCACGCGTGCGTACACCCGGTCGGGATCACCGTGGGGCTCCTGCTGCGCGATACGGAAGAGCGTGCCGGGCAGATGGGTTCCGTTGGCGCCCATGGTCTGCGGGTCGGTGTAACGGTCCGCTGTGCGGAGCGCGGTCGGTTCCAGCGCCAAACGCTGCCAGGACTGCATCTCCCTGCGTGCGGCGAGGATCGTGGGGTCGTCGCTGCTCGTCACGGTGCCCACCACGGTCGCCGGAGCACGCGAGGCCGCGGCGGGTTTGGGCTGACCGCGGCTTCCACCGTCCTGGTGGATGCTGACGATGGGTTGTCCGTCTTGGGTGGTGGTGGAGATGAAGGCCTGACCGCTACGCCTGTTCTTCAGAACGGTGTCCCGGAACTCCTTCTTACTGTGGGGGAAGCGCAACCGTCGCGGTGCCTCGCTGAGGTTGATATGGCGCAGGTTCTCCTCAAGGAGGACCACACGGCCGACCTTGTCCGAGCCTCGGGGAGGCTGGAAGCCCAGAGCGAGCTCGTAACGCAGATAGGTGCTGGTCGCCTCGGCTTCGCGCCCGAAATCGTCCTCCACTCTCCGGGGGACGATCATCTCCGCGGCGAAGCGCATACGCCGGGTCTGCGAACCATAGCCGTTCCAGAACAGTTCACGGGGATCCCCCGACCGCTCGCCGCCCGATCCCCGTACCTCGTGCGCGGCTTCGATGAGCGAGTGACTGGACAACAGGCTCAGGAACTGGATCGCGTCGAACACGTTCGACTTGCCCGCGCCGTTCTCTCCGGCGATACAGGTGAAGGGGCCGAAGTCCACCGCGAGGCCCAACAGGTTCTTGAACCCATCGACCTCCAGTCGAGTGAGCACTCCATCCCCCATCCAACGGTTGTGAAGCCGACCTTCCGGTAAAAGGAAACACCTCCGACCGGGAACGAGGCAAGCTCTGTCGAGTCCGCGAAGCAACGGCGCACCGGCGGCTCACCATCCGGTCGCGGCCACGACCCTCGTGGCGACCTCCTCGACCGTGAGACCGTCCGTGGCCACGCGCACGGTCCCCGCCGGGGCCTCGGCCTCCAGCAGTGCGGCCGCGCGCAGACTGCGTTCGATGTGGGAGAACAGCTGTGAGCCGGTCTCCCGTACGGCCAGGCGCTCGCGCACGGTGGGCTCGTTCGCGGTGAGCAGTACCCGGGTGACCGCGATGTCCCCGCCTCCCATGGCTCGGCGGAGCATGTGCTCCTCCAGGACACCGACGGTGTTGGTGTGGACGAGACGACGATGGCCGAGCGCCGCATAGTTGCTCCAGACCGCCGCGACGTTGCGCTCGGTGATCCCGGACCGGTCGGGATCACCGGGCGGGGCGGGATGGACCTGGTCCATGAAGTCGCCTTCCAGCACGCAGTGCGCGAGCGTACGCCGCTTGAGGACCTCGGAGACCTCCCAACCGACCGTGGTCTTCCCCGTCCCCGAACCTCCTCCGATGAGGAGCAACTTGAGCCGTGGGCCGGAGGCTTCGCCGTCGTTGGTGTCCCCACCGTCGTCGTGCATGAGCGCGAGTCCGGCAGGGCAGGGGTGTGGGCGGCCACCGCATTGTCCACAGGCTGTGGACGGTGATCGTTCCCTCCCCCTCCCGTCCGCCGCCCTTCCGGCCCGCCGCCTTGCGGCGCAACGGTCCCGCACGGCGCCCCAGCGCCCGCACGCGAGAGGGGGCGCTCCCGCACGGGAGCACCCCCTCTCGCGACGTCCGCGTGGTCCTGGCGGCCGTTCAGGCGCGCTCGGGGACCACGGTGGTCACTTGCCCGCGGAGTCCTTGTCCAACTTCTCCACGATCAGTCGGTACAGCTGGCGGGGACGGCCCGGCTGAAGGGTGCGGTTGGGCGGCAACGGCCACGCCAACCCCTCCTCCACCAAGGTGCGCAGCAGCCGGCGGGCGGTCCGGGAGGTGACACCGAGCATCCGTCCGGCGTTCTCCGCGTCCACCACCAGCGGCCCGTCCTCCTCGGCGATCTTCTCCGAGAGCCGGACCAGCGTCTCGCGACCCTTGGTCCGCAGCGGCTCCGAGGCCTGGCGGGCCGGCGCGCGCTGCGCGGGCACCAGGGAACGCCCCTCACGGTCCACCGCGAAACTCTGGCGCGAGGCCTGGGCACGGTTCAGCGCGGCCCGAGCGTGCGCCTCGGCGTCCTGGGTGGTCCGCCCCATGCCGATCCCGACCTCGATCGCGATCCCGAGCTCGGCCTTGATCCGCTCCACGAACGGTGGCTGACGGAAACCCTCGGTCGCGGTCACGAGCGACCCGCGGGTCGCCGTCACCATGAAGGAGTGGTCGTCCAGTCGGTGGGCCGTGGCGTTGATCCGGTGCGCCTCCTGGAGCAGCAACCTGTGCAGCGACAACCGCAGCTCCTCCCGCCAATAGCGGGGGGTGGACCGCCGGGTGGAGTCGCGCAGGGTGGGGACGTCCACCACCACCACGCCCAGTTGCGCCTCCTCCAGTCGGTGGTGCGCACCCAGCAGGACCGCGGTCTGCAAGGAGCTGCGCACGCCCGCGTTGGTGGGCCGTAGCCGCACCACCGGTACACCGATGGCCTCCAGGCGTTCGGCGACCCCGCGCACGCACGTGATCGCCATCTTGGTGGCCTTGCGGCGCCACAGTCCTTCGTGGAACGACGTCAGCTGTGCGGTGTTGGTGAGCTCTTCGTGCACGTGGATACCGTCCACGGGCAGGTCGACCTCGGAGTAGGCCTCCACAACGTCGGAGCGGCTGAGCACGTCCAGACTGGCTCTGGTCGGGTCATAGCGCTCGTCCAGGGTCGCTCGGAGAAGGGCCTCGTGCAGGCTCGCCCCGCCCAGAGGCACGAAGGTGGCGGGCATGGTGAGTACCCCCGCCTTGCGTGCGAACTCGTAGGGGACAGGGCTGGCGAACAGGTAGGCATCGATCGCCGAACCCAGCCTGACGACCTTGTCCGTCGCCTCTTGCTCATCTCGGTACGCGGCGGCGATGAGTCTGGCGTTGAGGGGTCCGGTGGACCCAGGGCCCATGAGCATGACACGTTCGACCACCTCATGCGGCCCTATGACGCCGATCGTCAAATCGCCAGTACGCTGGGCACTCACCTCGGGCTGCTCCCCGCTACCATTCCACGCTCTTCACTATGTGCGCCCACTGGTTCCCCGACCCGATCTCTGTCACGGCATTGCCGAGATCGTACCCATTGTGCGGGGCCAAGAAGATCGTTTTCCATATCAACGCCGAAAGCCCGGGTGGGAGAGGTAGCCCCCACCCCGGCTTGACCTGTGTATTCGGCTCCCTACGAGGAGATGACGCGTTCCACGTCACCACCGAGCGCGGCGAGCCGAGTCGCGAACTGAGAGTGACCACGGTCCACCAGATAGCCAGGCGCCACGATTGTCTCACCTTCGGCGACCAGTCCGGCGAGGACCAGGGCGGCGCCGGTGCGCAGGTCGTGGGCGATGACCTCGGCGCCGCGCAGGTCGGCGGGTCCGTGCACGATGGCGCGGGTGCCCTCCACCTCGATCTTGGCGCCCATCTTGGTGAGCTCGTCGGCCAGGGCGAACCGGCCGTCGTAGATGGCCTCGTGGATGTAGCTCTCACCCTCGGCGAGGGTGGACAGGGCCATCAACGGGGATTGCAGGTCGGTGGCGAAGCCCGGGAAGGGCGAGGTCACGGCGTTGATGGGCCGCAGGGGCACCGAGGGGTCGCGGTGCACGTGCAGGACCGCTCCCTCCTGGGAGAAGCCCACGCCCATCTGCTCCAGTTTCCAGCGGGCCACGCCCAGGTGGTCCAGCTGGGCGCCCACGAGGCTCACCTCGCCGCCGGTGGCGGCGACGGTCATGGCGAACACACCGGCGTCGATGCGGTCGGTCATGATGGTGTGCTCGACGGCCGTGAGCTCCTCGACACCCTCCACGGTGATGAGGCCGGTGCCGCCGCCGCTGATCTTGGCGCCCATGGCGGACAGGAACGCGATGACGTCGAGGACCTCCGGCTCCAGGGCCGCGTGCTCGATCACGGTGGTGCCGGGAGCCAGCACGGCGGCCATGATGAGGTTCTCGGTTCCCGTGTGGGAGGGCGTGTCCAGGTAGAGGCGGCCACCGCGCAGGTTGCTGGCCTCGACGTTGATGTGGTTGCGCTCGGGGTCCTCGGTGACCTCGGCCCCCAGACGCGCGAAACCGCGGTAGTGGAAGTCCAGGTTGCGACTGCCCAGGTTGCATCCGCCGACGCCCTCGATGCGGGCACGGCCGGTGCGGTGCATCAGCGCGGGAACGAAGAGCACGGAACCGCGGAAGCGGGACGCGATCTCAGCGGGTAGGACGGCGCGTTCGGGGTCGTTGAGGCAGGAGGCGTCGATGACGACGGTCCGCTCGGCCTCGTGGAACTCGACCTTGGCACCTACGTGTTCGGCGAGCTCAAGAGCTCGGTACACGTCCTCGATGACCGGAACGTTTCGCAGCACAGTACGGCCCCTGGCTGCGAGAAGGGCGGCGCCGATCATCGGCAGGACGGCGTTCTTCGCGCCTTGGATGAACGCCGTTCCACTGAGGGGGCGTCCGCCGCGGACGCGGTAACGAACCTCCTGGCCCATGCTCATGTGCTCCTTTGTGAGGCAGATGTGAAAAAAGGTCACCCTCGTCAGGGTTCGCCGGTACGGTGTTGGACGCGGGTTTCCCCTGGAACGTTGCGACCATCGTGCGCGTGACCTGCGCGGCCAGTGAACCGGTGTTCGCGAAGACTCTATAGCACCTGCTCACGTATACCGGTCCGAAACGTGGTATACCCGCGGATCGCGGATGGAGTCCCGTCCAACGGCCAAAGAGGTGTTCGCCTGACGGGAAAGGACGGGGAGGCCGTACACGTGGCCGCCCGCCTGTGCCGATGCCGCGCACAACGTCACCACCATACGCGCTTTTCGACGCCCCTCGGGGCTCACGTGCGTCGGATCACCCTTGCGTGGCGCCTCATGGAACGGTCCTGTCCCCGGTCAAGCGCTCGTAGATCTCGGCGTGGCGGGCGCGAGTGCGTTGCGCCACGTGCCCGGCCGGACCCGGCGGAGGGGCCGGCGAGCGCCGACCCCGACCCGACTCCGGTGAGTACGGCGGGTCACGCGGCCCCGCTCGTCGAAGGAGGGCCGAGGACGTCCCGGAGGCCCCTCCGCCGGGTCCGGGGTCGACGACGAAGCCGCTCGTGTCCTGGCTTCTTCCTAGGCGAGCTCGGCCACGGCCCGCTCGGCGATGTCGGTGCGGTGGAACGAGCCGCGCAACTCGATCAGGGAGGCCGCCTGGTAGGCCCGCTCCCGGGCCTGGCGCAGGTCGGCACCGGTGCCCACCACGTTGAGCACCCGACCGCCGTTGGACCTGACGGCGGACGTGCCCTCCCAGGCGGTGCCGGCGTGCAGCACGTACGCGCCCTCCATCGCGTTGGCCGCGTCCAGTCCCCCGATGAGGTCGCCCTTGACCGGGTCGCCGGGGTAGTTCTCGGCGGCGACCACCACGGTGACCGCGGCGCCCTTCTTCCACTGGAGGGAACCGATGCCCTTCAGGCCGCTGGTGTCGGTGGCCTGGAGGACCGCGCCGATCGGAGTCGCCAGTCGGTCCAGGATCACCTGGGTCTCGGGGTCGCCGAAGCGGGCGTTGAACTCCACCACACGCGGTCCTTGGGAGGTGAGCGCCAGCCCCACGTAGAGCAGCCCCTGGTAGCGCTTGCCGCGCCGGTTCATCTCCCTCAGGGTCGGTCGCACGACCGTCTCCATGACCTCGTCCACCATGCCGGTCGGAGCCCATGGAAGCGGCGCGTAGGCGCCCATACCGCCGGTGTTGGGGCCCTGGTCGCCGTCATAGGCGCGCTTGAAGTCCTGCGCGGGGATCAGCGGAAGCGCGTGCACGCCGTCGCTGAGGACGAACAGGGACACCTCGGGACCGTCGAGGAACTCCTCGATGACCACGCGGCCGCACTCGCGCGCGTGCCGTTCGGCGAGCGCGCGATCGTCGCACACCACCACTCCCTTGCCCGATGCCAGGCCGTCGTTCTTGACGACGTAGGGGGAGCCGAACTCCTTCAGGGCGTCGGACACCTGACCGGCGGTCCTGCACACCCGCGCCCGGGCGGTGGGCACCCCGGCGGCCTCCATGACCTCCTTGGCGAAGGCCTTGGAACCCTCCAGATGGGCGGCCGCCTTGTCCGGACCGAACACCGGGATGCCGCGCTCGCGCAGCGCGTCCGCGACACCGGCGACCAGGGGCGCCTCCGGGCCGATCACGACCAGCTCGGCGCGGATGCGCGCGGCCAGTTCGGTCACCGCCAGACCGTCGGTCACGTTGATGACGTGGTTCTCGGCCAGCTCCGAGATGCCGGGATTGCCGGGTGCGCAGTGGATGCTGGTGACACCCGGGTCCAGGGACAGCGCGCGGACGAGGGCGTGCTCGCGGCCTCCGCCGCCGAGAACGAGGGCTTTCACTACTGGGGGCCTCTTCGTGTGGAAGACGGAACAGAAAGACGGGGGTCAGACCAGGGAACGCAGTTCGAGTGTCTCCTCGCGGCCGGGTCCGACGCCGATGGCGGAGATCGGAGCTCCCGCCATCTCCTCCAGGGTACGCACGTAGGCCTGCGCGTTCTTGGGGAGTTCGTCGAAATCGCGGACGCCGGTGATGTCCTCGGACCAGCCGTCGAGGTACTCGTAGACGGGCTTGGCGTGGTGGAACTCGGTCTGGGTCAGCGGGATCTCGTCGTGGCGGGCCCCGTCGATCTCGTAGGCCACGCACACGGGGATGCGCTCCAGACCGGTGAGCACGTCCAGCTTGGTCAGGAAGAAGTCGGTGATGCCGTTGATCCGGGTGGCGTAGCGCGCGATGGGCGCGTCGAACCAGCCGCAGCGGCGGTTGCGCCCGGTGGTGACGCCGAACTCGCCGCCCTGGGTGCGCAGCCACTCGCCCTGCTCGTCGAGCAGTTCGGTGGGGAAGGGGCCCGAGCCCACGCGGGTGGTGTAGGCCTTGAGGATGCCCACGACCTTGGTGATGCGGGTGGGGCCGATGCCGGACCCGGCCGCCGCGCCGCCCGCGGTGGGGGAGGAGGAGGTCACGAAGGGGTAGGTGCCGTGGTCGATGTCCAGCAGGGTGCCCTGGGAGCCTTCCAGGTACACGGTCTTGCCCTCGTCGAGGGCCTTGTTGAGGATCAGCGAGGTGTCGGCGACGAAGGGGCGCAGCTGTTCTGCGTAGCCCAGGTACTCCTCGATGATCGGGTCGGCGTCCAGGCCCCGTCGGTTGTAGACCTTGGTGAGCAGCTGGTTCTTGTCGTTCAGGGCCAGCTCGATCTTCTTGCGCAGGATCTTGGGGTCGAACATGTCCTGTACGCGCACGCCCTGACGGGAGACCTTGTCCGCGTAGGTCGGTCCGATGCCGCGTCCGGTCGTGCCGATCCTGCCCTTGCCGAGGAAGCGTTCGCTGACCTTGTCCAGGGCCCGGTGGTAGGGCATGATCAGGTGCGCGTTGGCCGAGATGAGAAGGCGCGAGGTGTCCACGCCTCGTTCCTGGAGGCCGCTCAGCTCCTCCAGCAGCACACCGGGGTCGATGACGACGCCGTTGGCGATGACCGGTACCACGTTCGGGGACAGGATGCCCGAGGGGAGCAGGTGGAGGGCGTACTTCTGGTCGCCGATGACCACCGTGTGCCCGGCGTTGTTGCCGCCCTGGTAGCGCACCACGTAGTCCACGCGGTCGCCGACAAGGTCCGTCGCCTTGCCCTTGCCCTCGTCGCCCCATTGGGCACCCACGAGCGTGATCGCCGGCATTGGTCTCTACCTCTTCGCTCGACACCTGACCGGGGCCTTGGCCGCCCCGAACACGGAAAACCCCTGACGCAAGGCTGCGACAGGGGCCGTTGCGTGTAGAGCGTACACGACCTGCGCATCCGGTTTAAGTGGGGCGTTGGGGCATGTGCGCCCCACTGTTCACGCGCCGATGCCCGGGCGCACACCGTCTTCGCCGCGTCTCGCCAGAGCACGGTCCGCCCGTACGGGCGAGGGGCCGTCCCGGACATCGGACGGCCCCTCTGACACCGGAGGGGATCAGCCGTTGAGGGCCTTGTCCGCCTCGGCGCTGGAGTCGCGCAGGAAGGTCGCGCAACGCTCGGCCTCCTCGGTGTCGCCGATCGCGGCGGAGGCCTTGCCCAGCAGGTGCAGCGACCGCAGGAAACCCCGGTTGGGCTCGTGCTCCCAGGGGATGGGGCCGTGGCCCTTCCACCCCGAACGGCGCAGCTGGTCCAGGCCGCGGTGGTAACCGGTGCGGGCATAGGCGTAGGCGGTGACCGGCCGGTCCTCGGCCAGGGCCAGTTCGGCCAGGCGCGCCCAGGCGGCCGAGTACTCGGGGAAACGCCCCGCGACCGGGGTGGGGTCGTCGGCCGCTGCGAGCGCCTCGCGTGCCTCGGGATGGTCGGCCAGGCGCGTCTCGGGCGGCTCGTTCAGCAGGTTCTGGTGCAGGTTCATGCCTCCATCCTGCCACCGGGCCCCGGCTCAACCCGTCTCCTCCCCGCTCAGCCGGGTCCATGGCGTGGCACCGTGCGTCAGCGCGTGCGCTCCCAGCGCCGCCGCCGCCACGATCGCGGCCAGGGCGGTCACCACGCCGGGTCCCAGCAGGTCCGGGGCGATCCACCCGTCGGTTCCGGCGTAGGAGTAGGGCACCACGCGGTTCAGGCCGGTGGCCATGTTGCAGACGGCCGCCCCCAGGAAGATCCCCGCCAGGACGGCGATCCCGCCCGGGATCGCGCCCATGAAGGGCGCCAACAGGTACACGGCCGAGCACGCCAGCACGAGGTTGGTCACCAGCAGCCAGGTGTTCTCCGCCGGCGGTGAGGCGGCCAGCACGACACCTCCCCCCGCCACCGGCAGGGCCACGCCGATCGCGGCGGTCACCGCGGCCCGTATCCGGGTGCGGGTGCCGCCCAAGCGCTCCCACACCCATAGCCGAGGTCGGGTGGACCACGCTCCGACCATGGCCGCGCACACGCACACCAACTCCACGACGGGTACGCGCTGCTCCTCGTGGGGCCAGTCGAACACCGCCACCGGGACCACGGCCCCCCGTGCGGCCAGGCCGAAGGCCGTCGCGGCGACGGCGGCGGCGCAGGCCCCCGCCGTCGGCAGCAGCCAGGGCCGACAGATCACGTTCGCCACGGCAGCTCCTCGGGCTCCACCGCGCAGGCGGCGAGGCGTTCGTGGTCCTCGCGGATCCACGCGCGGACCTCGTCCGGCTCGGCTCCGGAGAACAGGCCGTCACCGTGCTCCTCGCCCCCGTACGCCTGGGAGACCAGCCACGACTCCAGCCCGAGTACGACGGCGGCCCGCCGTTCCCGGGGGTCGGCGTCCCGGCCCAGCCGGGCCGCGCCCTCGGAGCCGCACCGGTGGAAGTCGGGCGCCAACCATGCCGCGGCGGCGGTGGGAACCTCCTGGTGCGGGTCCCAACCGGGATAGACCGAGAACCAGAGCACACCGCGTTCGGGGCCGTCGAGCACCTCCTCGTCGTCGCGGGCCAGGCTCTGGTCCCGAACCTCGACGGGCGCGGCCTCCGCCAGACCGTAGGCGGCGAACACCGGTGCGGACAGACCGGTGATCGTGTCGAGGTCCCGGGCGTGCCCCTCGTGCACGCAGTAGCGCACACCCCCGTGCTCCTCGCAGACCTCGGCCCCGTCCGGGGCGCGGACGACCAGGGGGAACGGGTGCAGGTGGGGCAGGAGCACGGTCACGGCCACGGCGGCGACGGCCGACCCGTGCACGGCCGAGAACCTTCGGGGGGCGCGCAACGACCGGACGGCCGTCAGCCAGAGCGCGACCACCAGTAGGAGGAAGAAGCCCAGGCGGTACGCGCCCAGGGCGGCGGACTCGCGCACGCCCAGGGAGGGGGAGAAGGGCAGCTGGAGGGACAGGGCGGCCCAGGCGTCCATGACCAGGGGCAGGCTGGTGAGAAGGAAGACCGTGCCCACGGCGACGGGAACACCGAGCAGGCCGCGCGTCAGGACACCGCACAGGTAACCCCACAGGGTCAGGGCGACGAATCCGGCCAGGGCGCCCGTCACCGCCACGGGGTCGGGGGAGCCCGCGCCCGCCGCGGCCACGGCGAAGGTCAGGGGCAGCATGCCCGCCAGATAGGCGCCAAGGCACCAGGCCACGACCACCGTGATGTGGCGCAGTGGGAGGTCGCGCTCCACACGGGGTTGCCAGGGCTGGGCGAACACCAGACCGGCACGGGCGAACCGGGCCGCCACCAGGGCGGCCGCCCCCGCCGACACCACGACCGGCATCCGGGCCTGCGCGCCCACCTGCGAGGACAGGTACACCCAGTCCAGGGCGTGCCAGCCGAGCCGGTCCCACGTGGCCGCGAGGGTCGTCACGAGGATGAGCGCGGCCGGGACCAGCACGAGGGTCGGCGGTACCGGCCAGAAGAGGGCCGAGGACCGCGCCCGGGAGGCCAGGGTGTTCACGTGCGATCCCCGATCCGTGCGATCAGTCGGTCATAGGCCCGTTCGAACCCGGAGCCGTGGACGCTCCCGCCGGTGTCGTCCTCGATCAGCGTCTCCAGCTCGGGGAAGGTGCCGTCGAACTCGATCCGCCCGCCGGCGAGGACGCCGATCCTGGAGCACAGGTGCGCCACGTCCTCGATCAGGTGGGTGGAGACGAGGACGGTCCGGTCCCGCCCCAGCCTGGCGATGACCTCCCGCACACGTAGCCGCTGTCCGGGGTCCAGGCCCGCGGTGGGCTCGTCCAGGACCAGCACCCGCGGGCCGTGCGCGAGCGCGGCGGCGATGCCCACCCGCTGGCGTTGGCCTCCCGACAGGGTGCGTGTGCGCCGGTCGGCCAGGTCCTGAAGGTCGACCAGTTCCAGCGCGCGTCGGGCGGCGCCTCCGCATGCGCGGCGGTCCTCGCCGTGTACCCACGCGGCGTAGGCCACCGTGTCCGCGACGGTCAGCTCACCGGCCAGGGTGAAGCGCTGGGGGACGAACCCCAGCGCCCGTCGTGCTCCGGCACGGCCTGCCGTGGTGGACAGGTCGTGGTCCCCCAGGAGCAGGCGCCCCCTCCGGACGGCGAGCAGCGTCACGACCAGTGACAGGAACGTCGTCTTCCCCGCGCCGTTGGGGCCGAGGAGCCCGGTGACCCCGGGCTCCACCGTCCAGGACAACCCGTGCAGCACCTTCCGGCGCCCTCGGTAGGCGAATTCCAGGTGCTCAGCGGTGATGTGCATGCGTCCGTCCGTTTCCACTCTCCGTACGAGGGTGGCCGCCGTCGGGGCGTGCGCGCGTGCGCACACCCCGATAGCGCCTGGTCAGCATCGGTCGACGCGGCCGGAGGAGATCTTGTTACCGCTGGAACTACGCGTCTCGGTGAAATACGTGCCGTTGCCGTCGCACTTTCCCGTGGCTCGGAGGACGCCGTTGGCGAAGTGGGTGCGACCTGCCTCCGCCACGACCTTGTCGGGCCAGGCCACGCGGTGTTTGCGCACCTGGACGGTGAGGGTCACGGTGCCGCCGCAACCGGTGCGCGATCCGGTTCCGGAGATGGAGTTTCCCGATGTGGTGGGGGTGCCGGCGCCCAGACCGCACGCGGCGACCCGGGGGGTCGTGGTCTCGCCCTGGGCCCAGGCCGTGCCGGCGGCCGAGGCCCCGACGAGCACGACGCCTGCGGCGAGCGTCCCGGCCGTGAGAAGGCGGGCGAGACGATTCCTGTCCTTCAATTCTCCTCATTCCACTTCGAGGGAGTGGGGCTTCAGGATAATTCCCGGGGCCCCTTTCATGAAACGGGGCTGTGGAAGAACGAAGGGATATTGATTTGGGGTATTTCGAGATATTTTATTAGAGAAAGTGCATGGGCGGCGCCCGGAGCGGGTCCGTGAAAGAGCGCGGTGCCCGACGGCCGAAGCCGCCGGGCACCGCTCACCGGTCGTGGTGGACCGACGTCACTTCATCTTCTTGCCGGCGGCCTTCAGGTGCTGGGCGGCCTCCACGACGCGGGCGGCCATGCCGGCCTCGGCGGCCTTGCCGTAGGAACGCGGGTCGTAGGCCTTCTTGCTGCCGATCTCGCCGTCGATCTTCAACACACCGTCGTAGTTCTTCATCATGTGGTCGACCACGGGGCGCGTGTAGGCGTACTGCGTGTCGGTGTCGATGTTCATCTTCACCACGCCGTACTCGATGGCCTCGTGGATCTCCTCGATGGAGGATCCCGAACCGCCGTGGAACACGAAGTCGAACGCCTTGGCCTTGCCGTACTTCTCGGCGACGGCGTCCTGGGCGTTCTTGAGCACCGTCGGGCGCAGCTTCACGAAGCCCGGCTTGTAGGAGCCGTGCACGTTGCCGAAGGTCAGGGCCGTCATGTAGTAGCCCTTCTCTCCCAGACCGAGCACCTCGGCGGTGCGCAGCGCGTCCTCCGGCGTGGAGTACAGCTTCTCGTTGATCTCCCCGACGATGCCGTCCTCCTCACCGCCGACGACGCCGACCTCGATCTCCAGGATCGTGCGGGCGGCCTTGGAGTCGGCGAGAAGCTCCTCCGCGATCTGGAGGTTCTCCTCCAGCTCGACGGCCGAGCCGTCCCACATGTGGGACTGGAACAGGGGCTCCTGACCCTTGGCCACGCGCTCCTTGGAGATCTCCAGCAGCGGGCGGACGAAGCCGTCGAGCTTGTTCTTCGGGCAGTGGTCGGTGTGGAGGGCGATGTTCACCGGGTACTTGTCGGCCACGACACGGGCGAACTCGGCGAAGGCGACCGAGCCGGTGACCATGTCCTTGACCGTGGCGCCGGACAGGAACTCCGCGCCGCCGGTGGAAATCTGGATGATGCCGTCGCTTTCGGCCTCGGCGAAGCCGCGCAGGGCAGCGTGCAGCGTCTGGCTGGAGGTCACGTTGATCGCCGGGTAGGCGAAGCCCTCGGACTTCGCGCGGCTCAGCATCTCGGTGTAGACCTCGGGACTGGCGATAGGCATGCTTGTCTCTCCCTGAATCGGCCTGGAGCGAGCGGCCGCCGGTCTGGACCGGCGGCACACCACGTGCGTTGCCCGGTGGCGGTCCGGAGGCCGGGGGGTGACCCCCGAGATCGGGGCCGTGCGTCCGGGCGCGTCCACCGGGTGTCCTACAAGTATCCCGAATACCCCGAGCCCTTGGAAAGGTCTAGACCAGACTGTCCGCGGAGGCCCGGTGCGGACGGGGGATCGGAGTGTCCGCCACGACACCGCGAACCCTTGTGGGGACGGAGATACCGAGCTTCCTTTGTGACCGAATTTGTGGTGTCCAAGGAGCTTCCAGGCGACTGCTGTCGCTTTTTCCCGTGATACGCGCTACATTCAACGCCGTGGGAAGGCATAGGAATGATCCTCGCGGCGTTGGCCAGGTACTGGCCATCGTCGGGGCTGTCCTGCTCTTGATCACGCTTTTGGCCCTCGGCGGGTTCTTCTTGTACCGCTCGCTTCCGGGGACCAACGTGAGCGCCAACGCCTCCGGGGCGGGCACCGAGAGCGAGGACCCGACGAACATGGGTGTGCTGTACATCCGTGTCATCGGCGAGTCCAGCGATGTCTTCGTCCGCATCCCCGGTGGCGACGTCCTGCTCGACCAGGAGATGAGCCAGGGCCAGTCGGTGAACTACGCCAACGCCGACGAGGGCCTGGAGGTCACCATCGGCGAACCCGAGTCCGTCGAGGTCTTCGTCCATGGCGAGCGCCACGACATCTCCGGTGAGGAATCCGGGCACAGTTTCACGGTCGAGTGACCGAGGCGGCCGCCCCGTCCTTGGACGCGGGAACGCCCACCTGGCCACGGGCGCCGGTCACGGAGGCCGACGCCCCCGGTACGTCAGATGTCCAGGTCGGAGACCTCGTACACCGCCCGGTACTCCAACCCCTCCTTGACGATCCTCTCCCGCGCGCCCCGGTCGAGGATCAGCGCGACGGCCACGACCTCGGCGCCCTCCTCCCGCAGCGCCTCGACGGCCGTCATCACCGAGCCTCCCGTGGTCGAGGTGTCCTCCAGGGCCAGCACACGACGCCCCCGCACGTCGGCGCCCTCGATGCGCTTTTGCAGACCGTGGGCCTTGCCCGCCTTGCGGACCACGAAGGCGTCCAGCTTCCGTCCGCGCGCGTGCGCCGCGTGCAGCATGGCGGTGGCCACCGGGTCCGCACCGAGTGTCAGACCGCCCACCGCGTCGAACTCCAGGTCCGCGACATTGTCCAGCATGACCGCGCCGACCAGCGGTGCGGCCTCCCCGTCCAGGGTGACCCGACGCAGGTCGACGTAGTAGTCGGCCTCGACACCGGAGGACAGGGTCACCTTCCCGCGTACGACCGCCTTATCGTTGATGTGACGCAGGAGTTCATCACGTTCGCTCATGAGCACCGAGCCTAGAACACCGGGTGGAACGCACGACACCGCGGAGCCCGGTCGGATGGAGGACCATGACGCAGTCCGAGACCGCCGTTCGGGTCGAGACCACCGTGGACGGCAGGGAGGGCGCCGAACGGGTGGCGAGGTCGGTGGTCGAACACCGCCTGGCCGCGTGCGCCCAGGTGAGCGGTCCGATCACCAGCTTCTACCGATGGCAGGGACGGGTCCAGGCCGACGAGGAGTGGATGGTCGTGATCAAGACCTCCGCCGACCGGTTGGAGGATCTCACGTCGCACATCCGGGAGGTGCACCCCTACGACGTTCCCGAGGTCGTCGCCGTGCCCGTCACCGGAGGGAACCCCGCCTACCTGGAGTGGGTGCGCGACGAGACCAGGGAAGCCACCGCGTGATCGCCGTCCTGTTGCCCCCGACCCTGGGCGCCTCCACACGGCTGCCGGGACTGGCCGACGGTCTGCCCGACCACGGTTTCACCCCCGTGCGGCCCGAGGTGGACGGCGACGACCGGCCCCCGTACGGGACCCGTTACGTCGCACGCGCCAGCCTGGAGATCAACCGTCTGGTCGCCCCCCAGGCTCCGACCGCGCTGGTGGCCGAGGGGGGATCGGGCCCACTGGTGGGCGCGGTCGGGCAGGCCCAAAGGGCCGCCCATCGGCCGGTGTTCGGCTACGTGCTGGTGGACGCGTTCCTGCCCCAACCGGGCACCCCGACCCGGGCGGACATCGTCAGGTCCCAGAGCCCGGAGGGGGTGGAGGCGGGGACGGACGTCGAGGAGGAACCCGACGGGTACCGGACCGAACCGCTGCCGATGCTCTCGGACTGGCCGGACGCACCGTGTGGTTACGTCCTCACCGACCCCGACCTGGCCCACGTGGCGCGTCTGGCGGAGCTGCGTGGCTGGACCGTGCGCAGGACGGCCCCGGAGAAGGCCTCCGAGACCCTGGCCGGGCTGCTGACGGATCTGCGCGGCATGGCCTGAACGGGGTGGAACCCGACCCCGGTGGTCATCTCCACGGTGGAGAACCGGGTGACACGGCGGGAGCGTCGTTCAGCCGCGGACCTGGACGACCACCGTGCCCGCCGCCTTGTCGTGGAGGCACTGCCGGAACGTCTTGTCGCGCAGGGACCACAGGACGTTGGTCAGCGACCAGGGCAGGAGCCAGTTGATCAGGTTGGTGTGGCCGGGCGCGTAGAGCAGTGCCCGCACGAGCGCGCGGCCGGCGGTGACCCTTCCGCCTCCGTCGGCCCGCACCACCCACAGGTTGAGGATCAACTTGCCCAGCGACCGCCCCCAGAGGGTGACCTGCGACCACTCCAGCAGGAGGGGGAGCAGGAAGAAGTTGAAGACGTAGAAGACCGTGAAGACGTTCGAGGCGGTCCCCTCGATCTCGCCCCCGCCCACGGCCGCGCTGATGCCGGTTCCGGCCAGCATCATGAGGAACCAGAGCATGAAGAACAAGAGCGTGTCGATGAGCCGTGCCGCGAAGCGCAGGCTCGGTTCGGCCATCCCGATTCCGGGAGCGGCGGGGTTCCACTGCTCCGGGGCCGTGAGCATCGGGGCGGCCGGAGCCTGGTAGGGGGGAGCGTACCCCTGAGGGGCGGGCGCGGCGTGACCGGGATACGGGTACTGATGGTGGCCGGGGTGAGGGTGAGGGTGAGGGTGAGGGGGTGGCGGCCCCGCCCCCTGTCGCCACCCGGGTGGGGCGGCCGGAGGTGCGAGGTCCGGTCGGTCGCCCTGCTCGAAGGGCTGACGCTGGGGCTGCATGACACTCCCGCTTCTGTTCGGAGGATCGGCGCACCGACGGCCCGGGGGACGGACGGAGTCGGTGCCGCTCGTCGTGGGGTTGGCGCAGGGCGGTCCGGGCGGCCGTACGGCGCCGCCGCGGGCCGTTCACGCGCCGCGTCCGGCGTGCCGCTCGGCCGCGTACACCCCGAGCGGGGTCCGCCCTTCGTCACGACCACCGGACACCATCGGCGCGCTCGTGCCGATCTCACGCATGGCCTGGACCGATGGTTCGTGCCCACCGCGTCCTTCGGTGCCGGCGACCCGGCGCACCACCAGGCCCACGCCGATGGTCAGGACATCGGGCACGAGGGGAACGAAGGAGGCCGGCGGTCTCCGGCCCGCCGTGGTGAGCACATCGTAGTCGTCGGCCATCACCGCGACGCGCGGGCCCTTGCCCGATCCCCGCCCCTCGGATCCACGCCTCCGCCCTCGGGCGGACGCCCCTCCACCCTCCCGGCCACCGACCCGGCGCGCACACGGGCCGCCCGCGCACCCGCCCATGCGCCCCAGGGCACCACGTCGTGCGGGGTCCGACGCGGGTCCATGACCGCGAACACGGCTTCGTCGGAAGGAGCGGCGTTCCGCGAGATCCCTGATGACCGGCCGCAACAGGTCGGTCCCGCCGCACTCTCCGTCCTTTCCGGACCGGCGGACCCCGGTCCCGGACGGCCGGGTACGGAGAGCGCCACGCCGCCTGGGGCGAAAGTGGTCCCAGAGGCACCTGTGGGAACAGGGCCTCGGCGCACAACGATGTGTCCACGAATGGCGTCGGAGTGGTCCGACCCGCTCGACGTGTCGCCATGGACACGGGCGCCCGCGCCCGTCGCCCTCCGGTGAGCCGTGGCCATGGGGCCGCGCCCTCCACCACCCCTGACACGGCTCGGCTCCGCGGTCGGACCCCTCCTTTCCCGAACGGCCCACCGACGAGGGCGAGACGGAACCTCGCCCCCTGTCACGCTGTAGCGAGAAGGTGGCTCTCCGTGTGCGGAAGGGGAGCGCGAAACCACACGGACATTGGCTAGGCTGTGCCGGGTCATGGAAATGGCCCAGAGGACGACAGGGAAGGGGGGCGGTGTCAGTGGACCGTTGCGCGTTGTTCGTTGACGCGGGATATCTTCTCGCGGACGGCGCGATGGCCGTGCACGGAACCCGCAACCGGGACTCTGTCTCCTGGGACTACACCGGACTCGTCCAGTTCCTCAACGAGGTCGCGCGTGACCGTACAGGTCTGCCGCTCCTGCGTTGTTACTGGTACGAGGCCGTCGCCGATGATCGGCGAACCCAGGAGCAGGACGGCATCGCCGATATCCCCGGCATCAAGTTCCGCGCCGCGCGCATCAGGCCCGGCCGCCGGGAGGGCGTGGAGAGCTACGTCCAACGGGACCTCACCACGCTGGCCCGCACCGGTGTCCTGTGCGACGCCGTCCTGGTCAGTGGTGACGAGGACATGGCCCCCGTCGTCGCCGACGTGCAGGACATGGGCGTACGCGTCACCGTCGTGCACATCTCGGTCGAGGGGAACTGGACCATCTCCCGCTCCCTGCGCAGGGAGTGCGACGACCTCATCGAGATCGGCGCGGGACATCTGCGTCCGCACGTCACCCTGCTCTCCAGCGGCGGCTCCGCCCAGGAGACCGCGGCCAAGACCACCACGCCGTTCTCCAACGGCCGGGCCCGCTCGAGCCCTGAGACCCCCAGACAGCCCGTCACGGCCCAGCCCGGGGGCGGCCGTGTCGAGCCGGCCGCGTCCTCCTCCGCGGATCTGGAGGCGATGTTCGCCGGCACCGGTGGGCAGCCCGTCCCGCAGGGCAGCGCGATGGAGCAGTTGCGCGCCATGCGTCGGAGCCTCGCCCAGCAGCGCGGAGGCGGCGACCACCTGGCCGGATCGGCCGCGGAGGCCCAACAGTCCGGTGGTGTCGACGCCAACGGCTTCCCCTCCGGGGGGCAAAGACCACCGAACGTGGGGGGCAACGGCTCCTACCCCGGTGCCTCCATGGCCGGAGGACACCCGGGCCAGGGCGGGCAGGGGGGTGGCTACCCCGTCACCGGAGGCCATCAGTCGCTTCGCGGCGCCGACCAGTCGGGCTACGGGTTGCCCTCTCGGCAGGCGTCCGGTCCGGCGCAGTCCATGACCGGGCCCCAGCAGTCCTTCGCCGGCGGGACGGGCCCCCAACAGTCCTTCGCGGGCGGCAGCGGACCACAGCCCTCGTTCGCTCCGGACGCACAGCACGGCCAGCAGGGGCACGCGCCACCACAAAGAGGCGTCCCACCTCAGGACCCACGGTTCGGTGCGGGGGACAATCCCGGATTCGGTGGTGCAAACGACGCAAACCCTACCTATGGGACCAGTACGGAAACTGACACCGCCCACCGCGGTGGGGCAGCCTCCTCCTACGGGGGGCCGCCGCCTACTGGTCCCGAACACGCCGGCCGGTCCAGCACCGGCCACTACCAGGAACCGCGTCCCAGTCCTGGATATCCCCAGCGGACACGCTCCGCCGCGCATACCGTTGACGAAGCGGTGCATGTCGCGCACAAGGAAGGGAACGACTTCGCGGAGACGATCGCTCGCGAGGCGCCCGCCCTGTGGGTCGAGGCGGTCCTCGCCCGCAGACCGCGGATGCCCTCCGACCTGGAGGCCCGTCTGCTTCAGGGCTCCTCCCTGCCGATCGACTACCTGCTGCGCGACGAGGTCCGGGACGGGTTGCGCCAAGGGTTCTGGCAGGCGTTGGAGCGCGCCAGACCCTGACCTGAGCATGGGAGTGCGAGTGGGGGATGGGGGCGATGCGGTTGACCCACGTGACGACGGCGGAACTCGACCGCCTGGAATTTCACGCGGTCCGATCCGGTGAACACGAAGGCGTCGCCGCGGAGCTTTTGGACCTGGCCAACCGGGTCGACGCCGGAAGCGAGATCTCCCGCGCGGAACTGTTCGTGCGCGCGGGCGAACAGTGGGAGATGGCCCAGGAGTTCGAGAGGGCCTGCGCGGCCTACCAGCGGGCGATCGACGACGGCGGTCCCACGGTGATCGACGCCCACGCCCTCAGCGCCGGAGCGCTACTGCAACTGAACGAGGTCGAACGCGCCTACACCCACCTCAGGCGCCTTGAGTCGGAGGACCCCCCGGGATTGCAGACCTACATCCACGTCGCCGAGGCACTGTACGCCCATGACGACCTGGAGGGCGCCGAACGCTGGGCCACGCGCGGCGCGCGGCGCTTTTTGCGAATGGATCCCTCTCCCTACGTCCACGACCTGTTGTCGGAGTTACTGCGGATCCGCTTTCGCATCCGCGTCGACCTCGGTCTGGACGAGGACGCCCTGGACCGGCGGCTCGACGCGCAGTGACACCCCGTCGAGGCGGAACGGGGACGTGAGGTTTCCAACGTCCGTCCAGGGTGTGCGACACGCCCGGCCCCTTGCCTTCGCGAACCCGTGCGCGGGGCTTCTCCAAGGGGCCTCAGACGTGCGGACACCGGTCGTTCGGCAGACGTGTGCGGGCCTTCCCATACCACGCCCCGGGTGTGCTCCGACACCCGACTCACCCCTGACGATGCCCGCGACACGCCATTATCTTGCGGTGTACCGGGGTGCCATCCCCTAGATGTAGTATCTCTCCCGCTGGTGGTTCACCCCTCGGGGTGAGGCGAGAGGGAACCCGGTGCGAAACCGGGACTGCCCCGCAGCGGTGAGTGGAAGACCGCCACAGGTTCCGGACCGACCCCCAAGGAGACCTCCGGAACGGTGACCGTCCACAAGTCCGAATACCTGCCACCGGTGCGCACCGGAGCGTGCGCTGACGACGGGGGCTTCGAGGGTGAGCCGCCGCGCCCCGCCGGTTCCACGACCGTACGCACCCGGTGCGTCGGTCCACCGGCGTGCGACGCGCGCCTTGCTTTCTCGTGTCCCCTCCCCGCCGGGACTCTTCTATCGAGGTTGGAGCCGCTGTATGACCCTTGACGTCGAGGCCGTGCCCGCATCCGTCCGGACCGCCGGCGACGGTAATCCCCCCTCCGCCGTCGACAGGATCGAGCACGTCGTGACCGAGGCCTGTGAAAGGCTCACCGGTGTTTCGGCGGAGAAGGTCCTCACCGAGGCCCGTCGTGGCTTCTATCCGGGTATCTCCGACTCCGAGGTGGAGTTGGCCCTGATCATGGCCGCCCGCAGCTTCGTGGAGGTGGACCCCGACTACTCCTACGTGGCCGCCCGCCTGCTGCTGGACAAGCTGCGCCGCGAGGCCCTCACCTTCATCAGCGGTGCCCCCGACACCGCCGGACAGGCCGAGATGGGCGAGCGCTACGCCGCCTACCTGACCGCCTACGTCGGCCGTGGTGTCGAACTCGGCCAGCTCGACCCCGCGCTGGCCGGGTTCGACCTGGCCCGCCTGGGCGCCGCCCTGCGCCCCGAGCGCGACGAGCGGTTCACCTTCCTGGGTCTCCAGACCCTCTACGACCGCTACTTCCTGCACAACGACGAGGTGCGCTACGAGCTGCCGCAGGCGTTCTTCATGCGTGTGGCCATGGGCCTGGCCCTCAACGAGGACGACCGCGAGGCTCGCGCCATCGAGTTCTACGAGCTGCTGTCCTCGTTCGACTTCATGGCCTCCACACCCACCCTGTTCAACGCGGGCACCGTGCGGGCGCAGCTGTCCTCCTGCTTCCTCACCACCATCGGCGACGACCTCCAGGCGATCTTCCACGGCATCAGCAACAACGCGATGCTGTCCAAGTACTCCGGTGGTCTCGGTAACGACTGGACCCCGGTGCGCGGGCTGGGCGCGCACATCAAGGGCACCAACGGCAAGAGCCAGGGCGTCGTCCCGTTCCTGAAGATCGCCAACGACACCGCCGTGGCGGTCAACCAGGGCGGCCGTCGCAAGGGCGCGGTCTGCGCCTACCTGGAGACCTGGCACATCGACATCGAGGAGTTCCTCGACCTTCGCAAGAACACCGGTGACGAGCGCCGCCGCACCCACGACATGAACACCGCGAACTGGGTTCCGGACCTGTTCATGCAGCGTGTGGAGCAGGGCGGCACCTGGACCCTGTTCTCGCCGGACGAGGTCCCCGACCTGCACGACAAGTACGGTGCCGAGTTCGCCGAGGCCTACACCCGCTACGAGGCGGAGGCCGAGGCCGGCCGGATCAAGGTCTTCAAGCGGCTTCCGGCCGTCGACCTGTGGCGGCGCATGCTCACCATGCTGTTCGAGACCGGGCACCCGTGGATCACCTTCAAGGACCCGTCCAACCTGCGCTCGCCGCAGCAGCACGTGGGCGTGGTGCACTCCTCCAACCTGTGCACCGAGATCACGCTGAACACCAGCGCCGACGAGGTCGCCGTATGCAACCTGGGCTCGGTCAACCTGGCCCAGCACGTGGGGCCGGAGGGCCTGGACGCCGAGCGCCTGCGTCGCACCGTCCGCACCGCCGTGCGCATGCTCGACAACGTCATCGACGTGAACTTCTACACCATCCCCGAGGCGCGCCGCGCGAACATGCGCCACCGTCCCGTGGGGCTGGGCCTGATGGGTTTCCAGGACGCCCTGTTCAAGCTGCGCAGGCCCTTCGCCTCCCAGGGCGCGGTGGAGTTCGCCGACCAGAGCATGGAGCTGATCAGCTACCACGCCATCGAGGCCTCCATGGAGCTGGCCGCCGAGCGCGGCTCCTACGAGACCTTCGAGGGCTCCCTGTGGAGCCAGGGCGTCCTGCCGATCGACTCGGTGCGGCTGCTGGCCGAAGCACGCGGTGGCGATCTGGAGATGGACCGGGGACGGACCCTGGACTGGGACTCGCTGCGCGAGCGCGTCAAGACCACCGGCATGCGCAACTCCAACGTGATGGCCATCGCCCCGACCGCGACCATCGCCAACATCACCGGTGTGAGCCAGTCGATCGAACCGGTCTACCGCAACCTGTTCGTCAAGTCGAACATGTCCGGTGACTTCACCGTGGTCAACCCCTACCTGGTGCGGGACCTGAAGGCGCGCGGCCTGTGGGACGAGGACATGGTCTCGCAGCTGAAGATGCACGACGGCAGTCTCGGCGCCATCGACCGTGTGCCCGCCGACCTGAAGGCCCTGTACGCCACGGCGTTCGAGGTCGACCCCGAGTGGTTGGTGGACGCCGGCTCACGTCGTCAGAAGTGGATCGACCAGGCCCAGTCGTTGAACCTGTACATGGCGGCTCCCAGCGGGCGCAAGCTCGACGCCCTGTACCGCCGTGCCTGGCGCTCCGGCCTCAAGACCACCTACTACCTGCGTTCGCAGAGCGCCACGCACGTGGAGAAGAGCACTCTCAAGGGCACCGACGGCCGTCTCAACGCGGTCGCCGCCACCCCCGCGGCCTCTCCCTCGCCGAGCCCCGCCCCGTCCCCGGCTCCGAGCCCCGCCCCCGTGCCCGCCCCCGTGCCCGCCTCCGGTGGCCGGAACGCGGCGGAGGAGGACGAGTTCGAGATCGTCGAGGGTCAGGCCTGCTCGATCGAGGACCCCGAGTGCGAGGCCTGCCAGTAAAGGACCTCCCCGGCGGCCGCACGCGCGGCCGCCGGCGCACGGTTCCAGTCCCTGTCACACCAACGATGTGTCCGGCATGACCGGAGAACGGAAAAACCCCAGTATGACCGCAGTTTCGGAGAACAGCGCGAGCATCACCAGCGGCCTCGGCGAGATCGAGCGCGACGCCGCCCGGGTCAGCGTCGACGACAAGGCGATGATCAACGCCCGCGCCGACGTCAACCAGCTGCTTCCGCTCAAGTACACGTGGGCGTGGGAGAAGTACCTCGCGGGCTGCAACAACCACTGGATGCCCACCGAGGTCGCCATGCAGGCCGACATCGCGCTGTGGAAGTCCCGGGACGGGTTGACCGACGACGAGCGCCTGATGCTCAAGCGCAACCTCGGCTTCTTCGCCACGGCCGAGTCGCTGGTGGCCAACAACATCGTGTTGGCCGTGTACCGGCAGCTGACCAACCCCGAGTGCCGTCAGTACCTGCTGCGCCAGGCGTTCGAGGAGGCGGTGCACACCCACACCTTCCAGTACATCTGTGAGAGCCTCGGCCTGGACGAGGGCGAACTCTTCAACATGTACCGGGAGGTGCCCTCGATCACGGCCAAGGACGCCTGGGCGCTCAAGTACACCCAGAACCTGGAGAACCCGGACTTCCGTACGGGCACCCCGGAGGCGGACCAGGCCTTCCTGCGCGACCTCGTGGCCTTCTACGTGATCTTCGAGGGCATGTGGTTCTACACCGGATTCGCGCAGATCCTCTCGCTGGGCCGGCGCAACAAGATGGTCGGCATCGCCGAGCAGTACCAGTACATCCTGCGGGACGAGTCGATCCACCTGAACTTCGGTATCGACGTGATCAACCAGATCAAGATCGAGAACCCGCACCTGTGGACCGAGGAGTTCCAGGCCGAGATCCGGCAGATGCTCATCGAGGCCTGTGAGCTGGAGGTGGCCTACGGTCGCGAGACCATGCCGCGCGGTGTGCTCGGACTCAACGCCGAGCTGTGCGAGAAGTACATGCACTTCATCACCGACCGCCGTGCCGAACAGATCGGTCTGGCGCCCATCTTCGGCGAGACGGAGAACCCGTTCCCGTGGATGAGCGAGATGATGGACCTCCAGAAGGAGAAGAACTTCTTCGAGACCCGGGTGATCGAGTACCAGACCGGCGGCGGCCTGGACTGGGACTGACCGGCGGAGCAGGATCGGGGTCCCGCTTCGGCGGAGCGGTGGCCCCTGCGGGGAACCGCGGGAGGAGGCTGCTTCTCCCGCGGTGGCGGCCCCGGGACGTGGCGCGTGTCCCGGGGCCGCGCCCTTTCCTCACGGAGACTCCCCTTCGAGTCTTCGTCGGCCCGTCCGCCTTGATACGGAGGTCGTTCTCTCCACTTTCTCGGAAAAAGGACCACGTGGTCTCCTTGTGGTCGCTCATCGCGGCCTCTTTTCCTTGAGAGCCGGGGAATGCCGGAGCGGGCGGGGGTCGCGAGGGGAACGTCCTCCTCGGGTCCCCTGGGTGTTCACCGGGGAGGGCGAGGGGCGACCTCGAACGAGGCAGAAGGGATGACGTGCCGGCCGGAGCCCCGGCCTCCGGTCCGTCGTGCCGCTTCCTTTTACCGGTGTCGCGTGTCCCTCGAACGTGAGAGAGCCTGCACGACTTCTCGGGAACCGGAACGCGAAAGGGACCTCGAAAAAAGAGATCCGCCGCGATTCCCCTCTGGAACGAGCGTGACGGAAGCGCCCTCCGAAGGGCCAGGGCACACCGTCATGGCGCGACAGACGGGTCCGGCCGTCGTCCCCAAAGGACTCGGCGAGGTATCGAAACGGTGTTCGTTCCACGCGTCGAGTTTGTGATCCAGGTAACAGGGGGCAGGGATCCTCCGCCGTATTCGTGAGCCGGCGCGTCGGGACCGACCCGCGCGCGGGGAAAGGAGGAGCCGGTCGTGGACGATTCCGTGGTCTGGTCCATGGTGACCTTCGGCCTGTATCTCGCCGCCATGGTGGCCATCGGGCTCTGGGCCTACAAGAACACCGCCTCGCAGTCGGACTTCGTGCTCGGAGGGCGGCGGCTCAACAGCTGGGTGGCGGCCCTGAGCGCCAACGCCAGCGACTTCAGCGGGTGGCTGCTGCTCGGCCTGCCCGGCGCCATCTACGTCTCCGGACTGGGGGAGGCCTGGATCGCCGTGGGCCTGGCCTGCGGCTTCGCCGGAAGCTGGATCATCCTCGCGCCCCGGCTGCGCGTGTACACCGAACGCGTCACCGACTCCCGGGCCGGAGGCGACTCCGACTCCCTGACCCTCTCCTCCTTCCTGGAGAACCGCTTCAACGACCCCACCCGCCTGCTGCGTGGGGTCTCCGCGGCCCTCATCCTCGTCTTCTACTTCTTCTACGTCGCCTCCGGCCTGGTGGCCGTGGCCGCCCTGTTCGACCAGGTCTTCGGCCTGGACCCCGGGCCCGCCATCGCCATCGGTGTGGGCATCATCGTGCTCTACACCGTGCTGGGCGGTTTTCTCGCCGTGTCGATGACGGACGTGGTGCAGGCGGCCATGATGTGGCTGGCCCTGCTGATCGTCCCGGTCATCGCGCTCACCGCGCTCGGCGGTTTCGGCGGTCTGTCCGAGGGGGTCTCGGAGAGGAGCACAGGACTGTTGTCGGCGGTCGGCGGCACCGCCCTCGACGCGGACCTGGGTCGGTGGGTGAGCACCGAGACCCTCGGCTGGGTCGTCATCGTCTCCGGTCTGGCATGGGGCCTGGGCTACTTCGGCCAACCGCACATCCTCGCCCGTTACATGGGCATCCGCTCGGTTCGGGACATCCCCAAGGCCGCCGTGGTCAGTGTGACCTGGGCGGTCACCGCCATGTTCCTGGCCGTGACGGTCGGCTTCGTCGGCATCGCCCACTTCGACACCCCCCTCGCCGACCCCGAGCAGGTCTTCCCCCGTCTGATCGAGTCCCTGACGCACCCGCTGGTCGCCGGGCTGCTGCTCGCCGCGATCCTCGCCGCGGTCATGAGCACCGCGGACTCACAACTGCTGGTCGCCGCCTCGGCGCTCACCGAGGACGGCTACAAGGCCTTCGTGGACCGGGACGCCCACCCGAGGACGCTGCTGTGGATCAGTCGTCTCACCGTGGTGGCCGTGGCCCTGGCCGCCGCCGCCATCGCCCTGTGGGGAGACCGGTCGGTGATGGACCTGGTCGGTTACGCCTGGGCCGGGTTCGGGGCGGGCTTCGGTCCGGTGCTGGTGCTCTCGGTGTTCTGGAGGCGTATGACCTGGTCCGGCGCGCTCGCGGGCATGGTCGCGGGCGGTACGACCGCGATCCTCTGGGACCTCATCGACGAGCGGTTCCTCGGCCTTGGTCTGTACGCCATGGTCCCCGCGGTCGTCCTGAGCGTCGCCGCCATCCTCGTCTTCAACGGTCTGGCCAGGGTCAGCCCCCGGATGGAGAGCGACTTCGACCGTGTCGAGGCCGAAGTCCGCGGGGTCGGCTCCGGTTCCTCCTCCGGTGAGGGGGCCAGGCTCTGACCCTCCCCACCGAGGCCACGGCCCCGGCAGGACCGTCTGCCGGGGCACGCACGCCCTGGTTCCCGGTTTCGGGTGTCCGTTCGGGTGCCCGATTCCTGGCGCTCTGGCGCGCTCGCCCCTGAAACGGTAGAACGGTGACATGTCGTCACTGACGGAACATCCAGCCGTGTGGACCCGGACCGACGTCCCCGAAGGGCTCGGTCTGGGAACGCTCATCCCCGAGCCCGACGGTTACCGACTGGAGGCCGGGGAGACCGTCGTCATGGGGGAGGAGCGGTTCCTCACCCGCTTCACCGTCCGTACCGACCTGGCGTGGACCACACGCGGGGTGCGCGCCGAGGTCCTGTCCTCCCAAGGGCTGGAGAGCATCGCCCTCCACGTCCAGGGCGGCCACTGGACCGACGCCGAAGGCACGCCCCTGCCCGACCTGGTGGGCTGTCTGGACGTGGACGTGGCGGCCACCCCGCTCACCAACACCCTCCCGATCCGGCGTCTGGGCCTGCGACCGGGCGAGCACCGCGACATCCAGGTGGCCTGGATCGACATCCCCTCCCTCCGGGTGCGCAGAGTCCGCCAGCGTTACATTCGCCACCCCGCGGAGGAGGGCCTGGAACGCTACACCTACCGTGACCCCCTCTACCGCGAGTACCGGCTGTCGGTGGACGGCGACGGCGTGGTCGTCGACTACGAGCGTTTCGCCCGTCGTCTGCGCAGTGGCGTGTGAGGGGCACGGCGCGTCCCTCGCCGTGCCGTCCGTCCCTCGCCGCCGCCCTCCCTCCGGCATGCCCGACCTCCACCCTGATCCCGCTCCGAACCGCCGAAGAGGCGATAATCAGCAGGCACACCACCACATCCACGGGGGACCGCAGTGACCGACAACGAGTTGAGCCATGCCCGTCGCGACATCATCCGAGACCTCGCGGTCTCCGAGCACTTCGACGTGGACGTCGAGATCGAACGGCGCGTGGCCTTCCTCGCCGAGAGGCTGATCTCCACCGGTTCCACCGCACTGGTCCTGGGCGTCAGCGGCGGGGTCGACTCGCTCACCGTGGGTCGACTGTGCCGCATCGCGGTGGACCGTGCCCGGGAGAACGGTCACGAGTGCGAGTACGTCGCCATGCGTCTTCCGTACGGTGAACAGAAGGACGAGGACGACGCGGCCCGCGCGGTGGCCTTCACCGCTCCGGACCGTTGTCTCACCGTCGACGTCAAGCCCGCCACCGACACCATGGCCGAGACCCTGGCCGCCGCCGGTCTGACCTACGACAGCGACTCCTCCGAGGACTTCGTCCTGGGCAACGTCAAGGCCAGGCAGCGCATGATCGCCCAGTACGCGGTCTCCGGCGCCGTACGCGGGCTGGTGGTCGGCACTGACCACGCGGCCGAGGCGGTCACCGGTTTCTTCACCAAGTACGGCGACGGCGGTGTGGACCTCGTCCCGCTGGCAGGCCTGACCAAGCGTCGGGTGCGCGCGATCGTCGCCGCGCTGGGCGCCCCCGAGGACCTCGTGAACAAGGTGCCCACCGCCGATCTGGAGACGCTCACACCCCAGCGGTCGGACGAGGAGGCGCTCGGTCTGACCTACGAACAGATCGACGACTTCCTGGAGGGGCTTCCGGTACCGGAGCACGTGGAGGAGACCCTGGTGGGCCAGTACCGCAGGACCGCGCACAAGCGGGCCATGCCCACCACTCCCTGAGCCGCTTCGACACACGGACGTGCCCGTACGCGGTACCGTGTGCGAGACCTTCTCGGGAGGGAGGAGGCCGTCCCTGGGACGACCTCCTCCCTCCGTGTTCCACCCCATGGTGGTGCAGACACCACCCTTCGTGGGCGGGTCGGCCGCCGGCCCAAGAGTGGCGCCAGAACCATGGCGACCGCGGTCGGTCCAGGCCTAGGGTCGTCACGACGCGTCATCGGCCCTGGAGTTGGCGCGAACACGCCACCGGACACGTGCGAGAGCGTGCCCCCATCCCCTGACCCGGTGCGGTGGAATCCCTGTGCGCACGCGTGCCCAGGACGTTCCCGCACGGGAAGACCAAGGAGCGGACGATGACCGTGAGCGCAGAACAGGAACCCGGAGGCGCGCCGCCGGCGTACCCCACCGCCACCGTGGCGGCGGCCCCCTCCCGGCCGCCGTCGGACACGGGCAGGGACAGGTTCCTCGACGTCGTCCGGCTCTTCGTCATGGCCCTGGTGGTCCTCCAACACTGGTGGCTGCCCGTCCTGGTGCGGGAGCAGGGCGGCCTCGACGCGGGCAGCGTCCTGACCTCCGAGGGCGGTTTCCTCCTGACCTGGGTCTCCCAGGTCATGCCGCTGATCTTCTTCGTCGGCGGCGCGGCCAACATGATCAGCTGGCGCTCGGCCCGTGGGCGGGGCGTGCCCGCGTCCACCTGGTTCGCCCGGCGGCTGCGCAGGCTCGCCTGGCCGGTGGTGCCGTTGGCGGTGGTGTGGATCGCGGCCTCGCACCTGCTGGTCCTGGGGGGCTCTCCCGTCCAACCGGTGCTCGTGGGCGCCGGGGCGGCGGGCATGGTGCTGTGGTTCCTGGCCGTGTACGTGCTGGTGGTCGTCGCGACCCCCGTGCTGGTCCGGGCGCAGGAGCGGTTCGGTGGATGGGTGCCGGTCGCGTTGTTGGGCGCCGCCGCGGTCGTGGACCTGACCCGGTTCGGAACGGACACGCAGTGGGTCGGCTATCTGAACGTGGCGTTCGTGTGGCTGGGTGTGCACCAGTTCGGTTTCGCCTACGCCCGCGGCACGATCCGCCGCCGTCACGCCGCGATGATGGCGGCGGGAGGCGGCCTGGCCGCGCTCGCCCTGGTGTTCGTCGGCCCGTACTCGCTGAACATGACGGGTGTCTTCGCCGCCGAGGACTCGAACGTGGCCCCGCCCACCCTGGTGCTGGCGGCGGTCGGCGTGCTCCAGGTCGGCGTCGCGGTGCTGTCGCGGGAACGGATCAGCGCGTGGACGCGGCAGCCGGGGCCGGCACGCCTGTTGGACCGTGTGTGCCCGCAACTGATGACGGTCTACCTGTGGCACATGCTGCCGATCAGTGTGGTGGCGGGCGTGGTGGTGTTCGGCCTGGGGATCGACACTCCGGAGCCGATGACGGGCCTGTGGCTGCTGTGGGGGCTGCTGGGCGCGGCGGTGCTGTTGCCGCTGATCGTGCCGCTGGCGCACTGGGCGGTGCGGTTCGAGACCCCGCCCGTGGCGCTGGAGGGCTCCCCCGGCATGGTCCGTGTCCTGATCGCGGCGGCCCTGATCGGCGGCGGGATGTTGACACTGACGGTGTGCGGACTGGGCCTGGGCCTGTCGCCGTTGCTCGGACTGCTGGCCGTGGTGGCGGGTGTGACGCTGACGAGGGACCCCGGCGGCGGTTGACGGACACGGTGCCGCCCGTGGCGGTGAGGGTGTGGTGGTGCGCTTCGTATCGGGTAGGCGAGATCGCATGGACCCGACACGTATCGCCTTCGAGGAACAGGGGAGCGGCAGCCCTCTGGTCCTCCTCCACGGCCTCGGCGACCGACGTCAGAGCTGGACCTCGGTGACGGACCTGCTCGCCGAGCACCACCGCGTCGTCTCCGTGGACCTGCCCGGGTTCGGCGCCACGCCCGCGCCCGCCCAGGACGAGCCCTACGACGTCCTCACCATGGCCGACGACGTCCAGAGGTTCTGTGAACTGCACGGATGGGACCGCCCACACCTGGCGGGCAACTCGCTCGGCGGGTCGATCGCCCTGGAACTGGGTGTGCGGGGCGTGGCCGCCTCGGTGACGGTGTTCTCCCCGGCCGGGTTCTCCGGCGACCTCGCCCGGTTCGGACTGCGTACGGTCGGAGCCCTGTCCCGGCTCGCGACCCATGTCCCGATGCCGGTCAAGGAGCGCCTCGCCGACACCGCCCCGGCCAGGGCCGTCGCGCGGATCGCCCTACGCGGCGACCCTTCCTCCCCCTCGGCCAAGGCCACCCGGTTCAGTGTCAGGGGGTTGCGGAAGGGATCTCCCTACATCCGGCTGGTGCCGCTGATCGCCGAGTACGAGTTCACGGCCCGACCCATCGAGTGTCCCGTCACCATCGCCTGGGGAGACCGGGACCGGACGCTCCTGCCGTCCAGTGCCCTCCAAGCCCACCGACGGGTGCCCAACGCGCGGATGGTCTCGTTGATCGGCAGCGGACACATCCCCATGGCGGATGATCCGGTCACGGTCGTCGAGCACATCCGGTGGACCTGTCGCGCCGCCGAACGCGGCGGAGCCAGGGTCGCCGAGCGCAACGCCGCGGGTAGGGGTGGGGAGGCTAACAGCTGAAACCGCCGTCGGCGCTGATCACCTGTCCGGTGATCCACGCGGCCTCGTCGGTGGCCAACCACGCCATCAGCCTCGCCGGGTCGTCCGGCGTCCCCACCCTTCCCATGGGGAAGCGGGGAAGGAGGCGCCCCATGAGTTCGTCGTCGATGTAACCGGTCTGCACCGGCCCGGGGTCGACGGTGTTCACGGTGATGCCCCGGGGCCCCAGTTCGACGGCCAGGGTGGGCGTGATCTGGGCCAGGACGGCCTTGGCCGACGCGTACGCCACCTCACCCGGCATACCGCCGTGGATCTGCCCGGAGGTCATGAACAGGACCCGGCCCCCGCGACGGCCGTCGTGCCGTGCGGCGAAGGCCTGGGCGAGCAGGAGGGGAGACCGGGCGTCCACCGCCCAGTGTCCGTCGAGCATCTCCGGAGTGACCCCGTCGAGCGGCGCGTCCCCACCGCTGCGGGCGTGATTGGCCACGAGGACGTCGAGGTGACCGAACTCGTCGACGGTCGCCTCGACCACCCGTGCGGACGCCTCGGGGTCCTCCAGGTCCGCAGCGACGTCGGCCACGCGTGCGTGGGGATCGCCGAGCACGGCGCGCACTCCATCGAGGACGGCGTCGATGTCGTCACCGCCCCAGGGGAGTGCGACGTCGTGCGGCCGGTAGTGGTGCACCATCACCGAGGCGCCGTGGGCGGCCAGACGCCGGGCGATGGCGTAGCCGATACCGCCGCGCCTGCCGGCCCCCGTCACCAGGGCGGTCCGGTCGCGTAGGGGGAGGGGGTCGCGGGCGAGGTCGTCCTCCTGGGAGTGTGCCGGGGAACGCGCATGGGACATGGGAATCCTCCTGAGCAGTCGGGACGGGCGGTCGACGGTGTCGCCCCCAGGGGTGGCGCCACCGCCCGTGGGCGAGGGTGACTCTGTCAGACCGGAGCGCCCCTCGCACGAGGTTTTCCGGAGGCGGCCTGGAGCGGTACACGCCCCTTCCGCCCAGCGCGTGGGAATCCGCCGTGGTGGGGGCGGTGGCGCGCCCTGTCGGCCGAGGTCTTCGGGCTACCGCCGTGCCCGAGACGCGGGATAGCGTGTACTCGCGAACCGAGCCCTTCGAGGAGGCAGTGGAGTGACAGCATCGACACATCCGGTCCCGGGAAGCCCCGGCCGGCTGCGCGAGGAGGAACGGCGTCTGACCGGTTTCGCCGCGGGCTCCGTGGTCCTTGGCGGCTTCGGTCGACTCGACGCCGACGGGCGGGTGGAGGACCGTCCCGTCGCCACCTGGATCACCGCGCGGATGACCCACGTGTTCTCCCTCGCCCACCTCCGTGGCGACGCGGACGCCACGCGGCCGGCCGACCACGGCGTGGCCTCGCTGGCGAACGGCCCCCTGCGTGACGCGGAGTCGGGTGGATGGTTCGACCAGGCCCCGGACACGACCAGCGCGAACGCATTTCGGGAGCGCTCCCACGAGCTTCCTCGCAAGTCCGCCTACGAGCACGCGTTCGTGGTCCTGGCCGCCTCCACCGCCACCGTCGCCGGCCGTCCCGGCGCCCGAGAACTGCTCGACGAGGCCCTGCGCGTGGTGGAGGAACGCTTCTGGGAGGAGTCGGCGGGCGCCGTCCTGGAGAGCTGGGACGGCGGGTGGACCACCACCGAGGAGTATCGGGGGGCCAACAGCAACATGCACATGGTCGAGGCCTTCCTCGCCGCGGCCGACGCCACCGGTGACGTCCTGTGGGTCCGTCGCGCGCTCTCGATCACCGAACGGCTGATCCACGGCGTGGCCGCCGCACACGACTGGCGTCTGCCCGAGCATTTCACCCCGGATTGGAAGCCCGTCCCGGACTACAACCGGGATCGGCCCGACCACCCCTTCCGCCCCTTCGGCAGCACCACCGGTCACCTGCTCGAATGGGCGCGGCTGCTGGTCCACTTGGAGCTCGCGCTCTCCCGGGCCGGCGAGCCCGTCCCCGGCTGGCTGCGCACCGACGCCGAGTCCCTGTTCGACCACGCCGTGCGACGCGGCTGGGCCGTGGACGGCGCCGACGGCTTCGTCTACACCCTCGACTGGCAGGACCGTCCGGTCGTGCGCGAGCGCATGCACTGGGTCGTGGCCGAGGCCGTGATGGCGGCTTGGGCCCTGGCCGAGCACACGGGCGAACCCTCCTACACCGACCTGTACGAGCGCTGGTGGGCCTACGCCGATCGGTACCACGTGGACCGTGCGCGCGGAAGCTGGCACCACGAGTTGGACCCCGACAACCGGCCCGTCTCGGGTGTGTGGTCGGGTAAGCCGGACGTCTATCACGCCTACCAGGCGACACTCCTGCCCCAGATCGGGCTGTCGACCTCCCTCGCGGCCGCGCTCGCGCCCGCCGACGCCCCCGTCCTCGGAGCGGACTCATGAGTACGCGCGAATCCCCGAACGACCGGACCTTCGTGACCGAACGGGCGGATGAGCGCGACGTCAGGCTCGTCGTGGTCGGTGAGAACGTCATGGACCTGCTGCCCACCGCCCACGGCGCGGACGTGTTGAAGGCGGCGCCCGGAGGAGGGCCGGCCAACACCGCGGTCGCGGCCGCACGGCTGGGCACGCCGACCCGGCTGCTCGCCCGGATCGGGTCGGACGGTTTCGGCGCGATGATCCGCGGGCGGTTGCTCTCCGAGGGGTTGGATCCGGCCGGTCTGCTGACCGCCGAGGAGCCGACGGCGTTGGCCCTGGCCACGCTCGCCCCGGACGGATCCGCCCGGTACGACTTCCGCATGGACGACGCCGCCGACTGGCGGTGGCGTCCGGAGGAGCTTCCCCGGCAGCTGGAACCGGGGGTGCGAGCCGTGCACGCCGCCTCGATCGCGCTGTTCCGTGAGCCGGGCGCCTCCCTGATCGAGGCGATGCTGCGTCGGGAGCACGAACGTGGAAGGGTCACGCTCACCC
The DNA here is from genome assembly GCF_030271535.1 of Nocardiopsis sp. ATB16-24. Classification (GTDB taxonomy): domain Bacteria; phylum Actinomycetota; class Actinomycetes; order Streptosporangiales; family Streptosporangiaceae; genus Nocardiopsis. The sequence goes on from NZ_JASCXJ010000002.1 coordinate 160,646, forward strand.
TGGACCCCAACATCCGACGGGACGTCATCGGTGATCACGACGCGGCCCGTGCGCTCGCCCTGCGACACGCGGCGCAGGCGCACCTGGTGAAGGCCAGCGACGAGGACCTGGCCTTCCTCTATCCGGACCTGTCCCCGGTGCGCGCGGCGCACGCCCTGGCCGCGTCGGGTCCGACGCTGGTGGTGGTGACCATGGGAGGCCAGGGCGCTCTCGCCGTCCTCCAGGGCATGGAGGTGTCGGTGGCCGCGCCGAGGGCGGAGGTGGCCGACACCGTGGGCGCGGGCGACTCCTTCATGGGCGCGTTGCTGAACTGGTTGGACCGTCACGACCTCGTGGGGGAGGAGCCGCGGGCCCGCCTGGCGGGGTTGGACCGGGCGGGTCTGACGGCCTTGGTGGAGTTCGCGGTCTCCGTGGCGGCGGTCACGGTGACCAGGGAGGGCGCCGACCCGCCCACCATGGAGGAACTGCTCGGAGAGGGAACACCGGGCCAGGTGTGATCACCTGCGGTGGTCCCGCCCCGGCGTCGCTTGTCCCCGATCACGGTGACGCCGGGGCGCCGTCGTCGTGGAGGAACGAGGGCGAGAGCCCTCCCCTTCTCCCGGTCGGACCTCCTCCAGACTCTTTTGGTGCCAAAAGTGGCAAAAAGTTCATGAAAGCTACTCTCTGACCTGTTTGTCGGAATCGCGGGTGCGTGGTCGCGCGTACGTTACGTCTTGATAACCGCCCCGAAGTCCGCTCCGGGGCTTCGGCGGGTGTTCTTCGTCACTCTCACGACGGCGGAATCGCAGGTGGGGCCGGGGGTTCGGTGTGATGAGCGCCTCGCGAAGACCTCCCGTGAGAGGCCCTCGGAGGCATCCGTACGGGCATCGGTGAAACGACCAGTGTGCCCGCCCGCACCTGCCGGAACGGGGCGCCCTGTGCCAATGTGGGGCACGTGGCTGGCAGGAACACCGAACCCCTCAGCGTCCGCCTCCGAGGTCGTGACACGGAGCAGCGGATCCTCGCCGATGCCCTGAAGCGGGCGAGGTCGCGTCAGGGTGCGTCCCTGCTCCTCTCCGGTGGTCCCGGGCGGGGCAAGACCGCCCTGTTGGAGCACCTGCGCGGCTCCGCAGGTGATTTCACCGTGTTCCACGCGGGTGGGATCACCGACGAGGCGGACCTGCCCTTCGCCGGGCTCCAACGTCTCCTTCGCCCCCTGGGCGAGCGGCTTCCCGACCTCACCGGCGGTACGGTCGCCGGCGCGGACCGCCTCGCCCTCTACACAGGGCTGCTCGAACTGCTCTCCGACACGGCCGCGGAGCGGCCCCTCCTGCTGTGCGTGGACGACGCCGATCGGTTCGACACCCCCTCCCTGGACGCGCTCGCCTTCCTCGCGCGGCGCCTCGTCGGCCTTCCCATCGCCGTCGTGTTCGCCGCGTGGGAGGGCTACGGCAAGCCCGCCGGCCCGCGACTGCCGGCGACGGCCTTCGAACCCACCCCGGACGCGCTCATCCCCGGCGTCGCCGAACACCTCCTGACCCCCCTGGAGGACCGGGCGGTCCACGACATCCTCACCGACAACGCGCCGGTGACCCTGCCCGCCGCCGTACGCTCGGCCCTGGTCCGCGCCTGCCACGGCAACCCCGCCGCCGTCCTCGGCTTCCTGCGCGGACTGTCCCGGGCCCAGCTCCTGGGCGAGGACCCCCTGCCCGAACCGCCGCGCCTGCCCGGCCGCCTGCGCGCCGGCCTCCTCGTCCCCCACCACCAACTGCCCGAACGGACCCGCCGCCTGCTCTTGCTCGCGGCGCTCAGCGACGGGGAGGCCCGCCTCCACCTGCTGCTGGAGGCCTTCGGAGAGTCGGACGTCACCGCCCTGGAACCGGCCGAGGAGCGCGGCCTGGTGCGGGTGGAGGGCGACACCGTCGTCTTCCCCGACCCGCTCGTCCGCGAGGCCATCGCCCAGGACGCGCCCGCGGGCCGTCTGCGCGCGGCCCACCGTGCCCTGGCCGGGGTGTACGACCCCGAGCACTCCCCCGTGGAGTTCGCACGCCACACCGCCGCGGGGACCAGCACCCCCGACGCCGAACTCTCCGACGCGGTCTCCGCCGCGGCCCACCGCGCCAAGCGGCTCGCGGGACGTCTCGCCGCCTCCCACGCCCACGAACGCGCCGCCGAACTGACGCCCGACCCCGACGAGCGTGCCTGTCGTCTGACCACCGCCTCCTACGAGGCCTACGCTGCCGGGGACTCCGACCGGGCCACCCGGCTCCTGGCCCGAGCCCGCCCCCTGGCGGTGTCCGACCGCCGCCGCGTGACCGCCGACTTCATCGACGCCCAGATCGTCATGCGCGGGGGCAACACCATGGACGTGGCCGAACGGCTCCTCACCGTCGGCCGGGAACTCATCGCGCACGACCGCTCGCTGGCCCTGCGCGCCCTGGTGCGTTCGGCCGACTCCGCCTCCCTGGCGGGCGACGTTCGCCTCTACGGCCAGGCCGCCGAACTCGCGCTCCCCCTGGTCGGCCCGGACGACCCCGCGCCCATGCGCCGGATCGCCGCCTATCTGGAGGGAAGCGCCGTCTCCTTCCGGGGCGAGTACGCCAACTCCATCCCCCTGCTGCGCGAGGCCACCGGGTTGGTCGACACCCCCACACCCTCCGAGCTGATCTGGGCGGGCGTCAGCGGCCTGTACCTGGGCGACGCGCCGTTCGTGCGCACGGCGACCTCACGGGCCGTCGAGGTCAGCCATCTGCGGGAGGAGCGGGCCACCATACCCGCGGCGCTCGGCTTCCTGGTCTTCTCCCAGTTCTGGAGCGGGCGTTTCCCCTCCGCCGCCGGGACCGCGCTCACCGGACTACGTGCCTCCCGGGAGAGCGGGCAGACCGTCTGGGCCATCCAGCACCTGGCCTCGTTGGCGATGATCGCCGCCATCCAGGGAGACGTGGACACCTGCCGTATCCGGGCCCGTGCGGTGGCCTCCCAAGCGGGGGAGAACAGCCTCGGCCTGGCCGCCGCCCTGGCGGCGTGGGCACTGGCCGTCCTGGAACTGTCCCGAGGCAACGCCGCCGAGGCGTTCTTCCGGCTGCGCGCCCTGGTGCACGCCGCCCCCGGGTACGGCCACCCCACCATGCGGCTGCTCACCGCTCCGCACTTCGTGGAGGCGGCGACCCGCATGGGCGAGATCGAGTGGGCGCGCACCTCCCTCGCCGGATACCGGCGCTGGGCCGAGTCCGTCGGCAGCCCCAGCACGCTCGCCCTGGCCGCCCGCGGCGCGGGCCTGCTGGCCAAGGGCGAGGAGGCGGCCGACCACTTCGAGACCGCCCTCGCCCTGCACCGGACCTGTGGTGACGACGACGTGGAACACGCCCGTACCCAGCTGTTGTTCGGTGCCCATCTGCGTCGGGCACGCCTCCCGGGGCGGGCCCGCGAACACCTGTACAACGCGCTGGAGTCCTTCGAGCGCTTCGGGGCACGGCTGTGGGCCAGGCAGACCCGCGCCGAGCTACGGGCGATCGGAACCGCCGAACGCGGCCCCGACCCCTCCTCCACCAGCGAGCTGACCGCGCAACAGCAGCAGATCGCCCGGCTGGTCGCCGAAGGGGCGACGAACCGGGAGGTGGCCGCCCACATGTTCATCAGTCCGCGTACGGTCGAGCACCACCTGCGCGGCATCTTCCGAAAGCTCAACATCAGGTCCCGCGTGGACCTGGCCCGCTTGTTCAACTGACCGGAAGAGGCCGAGACCGCGGTGGCGGACCGGCATCCCCTCATACCAACTGGTCGGTACGGATCCGTGAGAAAGGCAGTGATGACTAAGACCGCAACGGAGCACCTCCTGAGAGCGGACGGAGTGACCGTGCGCTTCGGAGGTCTCACCGCGCTCGACGACGTCGGTCTCCAGGTCGCGCCCGGGTCCGTCGTCGGACTCATCGGTCCGAACGGCGCGGGCAAGACCACCCTGTTCAACGTGCTGTCCGGCGTCCTGCGCCCCACCGCGGGCACCATCACCTGGAAGGGCTCGCCCCCGCCCGGTCGCCGCACCCACCATCTCGCCCGTGCCGGCATCGCACGGACCTTCCAGGGCCTCAACCTGTTCCCGATGATGACGGTCCTGGACAACGTCGTCGCCGGAGCCGACCGCCTCGCCAGAGGAGGCGCCCTGTCCCTGATCTCGGGGCTGGGCCGACACCACCGCGACGAACGTGAACTGCGCGACCGGGCCCTGGCCTGTCTGGAACGCTTCGGAGTGGCCGAGTACGCCCACCGCCTGCCGGGAACCCTGCCCTACGGCGTGCAGAAACAGGTCGCCCTCGCCCGCGCCTGCGTCAGCGAACCCGAACTCCTCCTGCTCGACGAACCCGCCAGTGGCCTGTCCGGCAACCAGATCGACGCGCTCGCCGACCAGATCCGCGGCTTCAGCCAGAACATGGCCGTCGTCCTCGTCGAACACCACATGGACCTGGTCATGCGGGTCTGCGACCACATCGTCGTCCTCAACTTCGGCCGGGTCATCTCCACGGGGACCCCCGAAGAGGTCCAGGCCGACCCCGCCGTCACCCAGGCCTACCTCGGAACGTCCGCCGACGCGAACGACGACACGAACGGCGACGCGAACGGAGCCGCCCGATGACCGACCGACCGATCCTGTCCGTCGAGGAGCTCAGCGCCTCCTACGGTGCCGTCCGCGCACTGGACCGCGTGTCCCTGACCGTCCCCGCCGGTGGTCTGTGCGCCGTCCTGGGCGCCAACGGTGCGGGCAAGACCACCCTGTTGCGCACGCTCACCGGACTCCACCCCGCCGCGTCCGGTCGCGTCCTGCTCGAGGGCGAGGACATCACCCGCCTGCCCGCGGAGAAGGTCATCACCAGGGGTCTGGCCCACGTCCCCGAGGGCGGCGGCGTCATCGTCGAGCTGACGGTCGAGGAGAACCTGCGCCTGGGCGGGCTGTGGCGTTCCGACCGCCGTGGCAAGGCGGCCATGGACGAGGTCCTTGAGCTCTTCCCGCCCCTGGTCGAGCGGCGGCGCAAGTCCGCCAGCACCCTCTCCGGCGGTGAACGCCAGATGCTCGCCATCGGTCGCGCCCTGATGGCCAGGCCCAAGGTGCTGCTACTGGACGAGCCCTCCCTCGGACTGGCGCCCCTGATCACCAAGCAGATCTTCGCCCTGTTGAGCGATCTGCGCGAACGCACCGGACTCACCGTCGTCCTGGTCGAGCAGAACGCCGCCGGTGCGCTCTCGGTCAGCGAGACCGGGTTCGTCCTCAACCAGGGCCGGGTCGTAGCGGAGGGCGCCTCCTCCGACCTCCTCGCCGACGACCGCACGCGCCACGCCTACCTGGGCTTTTAGAGGAGTCCCTCCATGACCCACTTCATCAACCTGACCCTCAACGGGTTGTCGACCGGGGCGATCTACGCCGCGCTGGCGCTGTCCCTGGTCATCATCTATCAGGCCACCCGCCTGGTGAACTTCGCCCAGCCCGCGCTCGCCCTGGTGGCGGTCTACACCGCCTACAGCGTCACCCAGTTCACCGGTTCCTACTGGCTCGGTTTCGCCGCCGCCCTCACCGTGGGTCTGGCCATCGGAGCCCTCGTCGAACGGGTCGTCATCAGGCCCATCGCGCGCGTCTCCCAGCTCAACGCCATCATCGTCACCCTGGGCCTCCTGCTGGTCATCCAGGGGCTGGTCGGCGTCGTCTGGGGCAACGGCCAGCATGGTTTCGGATACGCCTTCAGCTACGTCGGTCGCTTCTCGCCGGCCAACGCCTTCGCCCTGATCGCGGTCGCGGTCGTGGCCCTGCTGGTGTTCGCCCTGTACCGGTTCACGCCTTTGGGCCTGCGCATGCGGGCTGCGGCCTTCCACCCCGAGTCGGCCCGGCTCAGCGGTGTGAAGGTCGGTCTGATGCTCACGGCCGGATGGGCGATCGCCTCCTTCATCGGCGCTCTCGCCGGCATGCTCGCCGGACCGCCGTTCATCTCCCCGAACGTCTTCGACGTGGTGTTCGTCTACGGCATCACCGCAGCCGTCATCGGAGGCCTGGACAATCCGTTCGGCGCGGTCCTGGGCGGTCTGCTCATCGGCCTCGGCATGTCCTACGTGTCCGGTTACGCCGGGCCCGAACTGGCGACCCTCGCCGCCCTCGTCATCGTCGTCGTGGTGCTGAGCGTGCGCCCCGACGGCATCCTGTCCCGCCCGACCGCGCGGAAGGTGTAGCCGATGTCCTCACCCACCCAACAGCGCGCGGAGCGCGCCTCCACCCCCGCGGCCACCGGTCCGCGCGTGTCCTCCACCGGCGGACGGCGTTCGCTGCCCCTGCCCCTGCGCCACCTGCTGTTCGCGGGCCTCGGCCTGGCCGTCGTCACCGCGCTGCTGTTCGTCACCGGTGACCTCACCGCGCTGCGCCTGGCGGCCGTCGGCTACACCATGCTGGCCGTGGCGGGGTTGCAACTGCTCGTCGGCGGCAGCGGTCAGGTCTCCCTCGGCCACGGCGCGTTCATGATGATCGGCGCCTACACCATGGCGTTGCTCGTGCTGCACCAGCCGATGTTCCCCCTCGCGGTGAACATGCTGATCATCGTGGCGGTGTCCGTGGTCGCCGGCATCGCCGTCGGCTCCGCCACCGCCCGTCTGCACGGCCCCTACCTCGCGGGCGCCACCCTCATCCTCGCGGTGGGCCTGCCCGGACTGACCCACCGCTACCACGAGTTCCTCGGCGGCAGCAACGGCCTCAACATCCGTACCGCGGGCGCCCCGCCCTTCCTCCAGGGCCTCTTCACCAACAGCGAGTGGAAGGCCCTGGTCGTGTGGACCGCCGTGGTCCTCGGACTCGCCGTGCTGGCCACCATCTCAGCCGGCCGCCTGGGCCGCCGTATGCGGGCCATCCGCGACGACGAGACCGCCGCCGCCATGGCCGGAATCCCGGTCGGCAAGACCAAGGTGGTCGCGTTCGTCATCGCCTCGGCGGCCGGAGGGCTGGCCGGAGGCCTCCAAGCCTACGTGCTCGGCACGGTCACCCCGAGCAGCTTCACGCTCGCCCTGTCCCTGACACTGCTCGCGGCCCTGGTCCTCGGCGGTATCGGCAGCCTGTGGGGCTCGTTGTGGGCCGCCGTCTCGATCGTCTACCTGCAGATCTGGATCTCCGACCTGGCCCGACCCCTGAGCATGAGCCGCGACGCCGAGAACAACCTTCCGATCGTCATCTTCGGCATCGTCCTCATCCTCGTCCTGCGCTTTTGGCCTCTGGGCGTCCACGGTGCGCTACAGCGCCTGGCCGCCCGCGTCAGGTCCGCCAAGTCCCGCTGAACAAAGACCCGCTCACCGCTTCCCCCAACCAAGGAGAGATCACCATGCGAAACCGCAGTGGAACCCGGGCCGCACTGGCGGCGACCCTGGCCCTGACCATGCTGGCCACCGCGTGCGGTGGCGCCGGCGAGGTCACCGAAGGGTCGGCGACCGACCTGGACGTCTCCACCGGGGTCACCGACGACAGCATCGTCATCGGCACCCACCAGCCCCTGACCGGCCCGGCCGCCGCCGGGTACATGGCGGTCTCCCAGGGGGCGAGCGCCGTGTTCGACTACGTCAACGCCCAGGGTGGAATCAACGGGCGCGAGATCGACTACCGGGTGGAGGACGACGGCTACGACCCCTCCAAGACGATCGACGTGACCCGCAAGCTCGTCATCGAGGACGAGATCTTCGCGATGGTGGGCGGCCTGGGCACGCCCACGCACACCGGCGTGCTCGACTACCTCAACGACGAGGGAGTGCCCGACATCTTCCCGTCCTCGGGCGCCCTGGCCTGGAACAACCCCGAGGAACACCCGCTGACCTACGGTTGGCAGACCGACTACACCAAGGAAGCGAAGATCCAGGGCGAGTACATCGCCGAGAACTTCCCCGGACAGGCCGTCGGCTACCTGTACCAGAACGACGACATCGGTGAGGACTCCCAGGCCGGACTCGACCAGTACCTCGCCGAGGAGGTCGTGGCCCGCGAACACTACGAGTCCGAGGTCACCGACCTCAGCGCGCAGATCGCCGAGTTCGAGCGCACCGAGGCCGAGGTCGTCGTGTGCTCCTGCATCCCGGCGTTCGTCGCGCTCGGCATGCTGGAGGCGGCCCGTATCGGCTACGAGCCGCAGTGGGTGGTCTCCAGCATCGGAGGCGACACCGCGACCCTTCGGGCACTGCTTTCCCAGTTCACGGAGGGCACCGACGCCGAGGACGTTCCCGCCGACGCCTTCCTCGAAGGAATGCTCATCACGAGCTACATGCCCCGGGTGGAGGACGAGAACGACGAGTGGGCCCAGCTCTTCGTCGAGATCTACGAGGAGTACGGCGAGGACACTCCCATCACCAACACCCACGTCTTCGGTATGACCCAGGCCGTCATGTTCGCGCAGGCCCTGAAGGCGGCCGGTGAGGACCTCACCCGCCAGGCGCTGATCGACACCATGGAGTCCATGGAGTGGCAGGGCCCCAGCCCCGTCCCCTTCTCCTCCGCGGACGGCGACCACGGCGGCCACCAGGGCGTGTACGTCCTGGAGTACCAGGCGGGCGGCGACATCGAGATCATCCAGGACACGCGGGTGACCGACCGTGAGGGCGGCCCCAACGAGGAGATCGACTTCGAGGCCCTCAGCCCGGACGAGCTGGTCTTCCACGACTGACCTGTCATGATCTTCTGATCACGCACCGACGACCCCGGGGCTTTCCGCCTCGGGGTCGTTTCGTGTGCGAGGGCGCCTTGTCCGTGGAGAGGGCGGTGGTGAGGGTCCCGCCCACGTCGGTCCCGCACGCCAGACCGGTGGTCGACCGGACGAGCGGACCTCAGCCCGCGGTCTTCAGGAGCGGCGCGTCCTGCGTGAACTTCCGGAAACCGACGCCGTAGTACAGACCGCGCGCCTCGGGATGTCCCGGTGCGCCCAAGGAGGCGACCGTCATGTGGGTGGCCCCGGCCGCCCGCGCCAGACGCATCCCGTGCAGGAGCAACGCCCTCGCCAATCCCCGGCGCCGGTGGTCCGGGTGCGTGCCGACCGGTTCGAACTCGGCGGTCCTGTTGACCTCGTCGAGCCACATGATCGCCGAGGACGCCATCGTTCCGTCCGGCGCCTCCACCAGGACGTGCAGGTCGCCGCGGTACCCCGGCGCCCGTCGGACGCCCTGGTAGCCCTCGACCGTGTACGACGAAGGGGACCAGGCGTCCAGGTGGGCCTGGACCACGGCCTCCGGTTCGACCTCGTCGGCGTCGCGGAACCGGAACCCGTCGGGGAGCGACGGCCGTTCCACGTCGATGAGGTCGCGCTCGTTGAGCTGGGTCCAGGACCCGGTGTCGCCGAGCGCGGCCGGGTCGGTCCCGTAGCCGTGCGCCGCCCAGCGCTCCAGGGCGAACTCGTCGGAGGCGCTGGGCCGCACCGTACGGTCGGCGTCCGCCGCCGTGGCGTCGTACCAGTCGATCACCTCGTCGACCAGCTCGGCGTGGTCGGGATGGACCTGATAGGCCAGGTAGGCACGGGTGACGTCCCTCACCGACCCGTCGTTCATCCTCACCCGCCGTGGAAGCTGCGCCCAACCCCACGCCACCAGGTCCCCGCCGGAGAACCACAGCCGGCATGGCCAGGTCGCGTGGTCGGTGGCGTGTCCCCTGCCCCAGTTCCAGGCCAGCTCGCCGAACGAGGAGTCGCTGTTGATCAGGTCCGGTCGGACGGCGGTGACACGCTGTGCCAGGCCCTGCATGAGTCGTAGATCCGCGGCGTTCACATATCGGGGGGTCGTCATGGTGCACCACTGTGACAGGGCGCCGGGAAGCCGTCGAGTCGTTTTCGGGGCGCGGGTCACGGTGGAAGGCACGAAGGGCGGCGGCCCGGAGGGAGATCCTCCGGGCCGCCGCTGGGGGGGAATCGCCCCGGTCGCACGGAATACTCCGTGCGACCGGGGGCGGACACGGGCTCGGGCCCCCTAGTGCGGGCAAGAGTCCCGGTAGTCGGAGAAGTCCGTGCCGAAGCCGGTCCTGGGCGCCGGGCAGAGGAACTGCGTGTAACGCTCGTCCTCGTCCACGAAGCGCTTCAGCCAGGAGATGCTGTACTTGGCGATGGTCGAGTTGGAGACGTTGGGAGCGAAGTGGCTCGCGCCGCGCAGCTCCACGTAGGCGCGGTCCAGGTTGCTGTCCAGGCTCTCGTAGAACGGGATGGAGTGCAGACGCACGGAGGCGGTCACGTCGTCCTCGGCGCCGATGATCATGGTCGGAACCTGCACGTTCGACCAGCGCTTCTGGGTGTGCCAGGGCGTCAGCGGGATGGCGGCCTTCAGCTCGGGACGGCTGTTGGCCGCGGCGAGCGTTCCGCCGCCTCCCATCGAGTGACCCATCACGGCCATGCGGTCGCCGTCCACCCGGTCGGCGACACGGCTGTCGTTGGCCAGGTAGTCCAGGGCGGCCTCGATCTGGCGGCCCCGGCTGTTGGGCTGGTCCACACGGGTGATGGTGTCGATGGTGAAGACCACGAAGCCCTGCGAGGCGAAGCGGTGGCCCATCCACGACATCGAGGAGGAGCTGGCCGTGTAGCCCGGGGCGATGACCACGCCGCCGAACGTTCCTTGGCTCCTGTCGGTGGGGTAGTAGATGGTTCCGCCGCCGAAGCCGCGCACCAGCGACGACACGTTGACGCTGTCGGTGTCGAAGTGGCCGCGGGTGGCGGTGACGCTCCGCTCGGTCGGTGCCGGGCCGCGCTCATAGGGGTTGGAGGCGTGTGCGGGGGCGACGACACCGCCGGTGACGCCCGCCACGAGCGCCAGGGTCATCGCCGCGCGGGAGGCGAAGCGTGTCACCCGTGCGCGCAGACTCGGGCGAGGGCTTTCGGTTTCGGGGGAAAGGGGGTATGTTCGCACGCCTTTTTCCTTTTCTCGTGCAGCGGGAATCCACGCGCCTTTCAGGCGGCGCGGACTGGGTTCTCCCCGGGGGGGAAGCCGACCTTCCATACCTCAGGGGTCCAGGTATGGAGACCGACAGGAGGTCACCCGGGCTCTCGCGGACAGAGAGTGAAAAGGGACCGGGTACCAGAAGTCATATTCCCTTCACTCGTGGGTTAACTATGGTGTCGCTTCGATGAATGTGCATCCGTTGAACCACCAGTGGTGGTGCGGCGAAGTACGTGCGGGTGTTATAGGACAGGGCCACGCGGTGTTTTCGGTCTTGTCCGCTTGGGCAGGCGGACCTTGTAGGCGCATGACGAGGGAGTGAGGACCATGCCCGGTGCGGACGAACTTCCGTCGACGCTCCAGAGGTCTCCGAAAAAGGCCCAGCGCACCTGGATCAAGGCGCACGACTCGGCGGTGGAGCAGTACGGCGAGGGTGAACGCGCACACCGCGTGGCGTTCGCCGCGCTCAAGCACGAGTTCGAGAAGAAGGGCGACCACTGGGTGCCCAAGCAGCGCTCGGGCCCCTCGGACGAGCAGGCGTCCAACCCCCGGGCGGGCAGGGGCGAGGACAAGAAGACCGCGGGGGGAGTGGACGCCAACGCCTCCAAGGAGCACCTCTACCAGAGGGCCCGAGAACTCGGCGTCCAGGGGCGCTCGTCCATGAACAAGGACGAACTCGTGGAGGCGCTGCGCAAGGAGAACGACCGGCGCACCGCCAGGGCCCGCTCGTCCTGACACACCCTGGCGAAGAAGGAGGGGCGGGACCGGTCCGACCGGTCCCGCCCCTCCTACGGTGTCCGACGAACCTCAGCTGGCCTGGATCTCCCCGCCGACCGGGGCCAGGGTCTCCCCGGTGTAGTACGAGGACAGGAGCCCGCTGGCGAAGAACACGTACGAGGGCGCGATCTCGTCCGGATCGGCCGCCCTGCCCATCGGCGCCTGCTGACCGAAACCCTCCGCGCCCTTCTCTCCCAAAGTGGAGGGGATGAGCGGTGTCCACACCGGCCCCGGCGCCACGCAGTTGACCCGGATACCCCGGTCCATGAGCGTCTGGGCCAGAGAGTTCGACAGATTCATCACCGCCGCCTTGCTCGACGCGTAGTCGATCAGCGACTTGTTGCCGCGCAGGCCGTTGATCGACCCCGTGATGATGATCGAACCCCCCTCGGGGATGTGCGGCAACGCCTCGCGAACGGTCCAGAACACCCCCATCACGTTGACGTCGAACGTGCGGCGCAACTGCTCGGTGCTCAACTCCGAGAAGTCGTCCACCGGAGCCTGGGTCGCGGCGTGTTCGACCAGGATGTCGATCCCGCCCAGTTCGTCCACGGCACGACGGACCAGTTCGGAACAGAAGGACTCGTCGGCCAGGTCCCCGCGCACGCTCACGGCCTTACGTCCCTGCTCCCGCACCAGGTCCACGGTGTGCCGGGCGTCGTCGTCCTCGCTGAGGTAGCCGAAGACCACGTCGGCCCCCTCCTTGGCGAAGGCCACCGCCACGGCGCGGCCGATCCCCGAGTCGCCACCGGTGATCAGCGCCCGTTTCCCCTCCAACAGGCCACGTCCCTCGTAGTCGCGCATCTCGTCCCGGGGCCGCGGCTCCATGGGTTCGGTACGACCCGGGTGCGGCTGGCTCTGGGCCGGGGGCGGAGTCTCGGGCATGTCGCCTCCTCGCTCGTCGGTCTCCTGGCCTGCTCGCACCTACCCGCTTCGCCGTGTCCGACTCCCCTCGGTGTGCGCGGCGGATCTCCTTCGCACTGGCGCGGTGAACACCGACCCAAATGGGAGTCAACGGTGTTTGTCCGCGTTCCGCCTCGGTCAGTGGCACGGAAGGCAGGGGCACTCCGGCGCGGAGCCCGTCGACCGACGGAAGTGATGAGGGAGAGCGGACGTCATGAAGGTCGGTTTCAAGCTGTTCGCCGAGGCCTTCGGGCCCAGAGAACTGGTGGACCAGGCCATCCGCGCCGAGCAGGCGGGGTTCGACTTCGTGGAGATCAGCGACCACTTCCATCCGTGGTTGTACAGCCACGGACATTCCCCCTTCGTGTGGTCGGTGCTGGGTTCCATCGCCGAGCGCACCGATCACATCGGGTTGGTCACGGGCGTCACCTGCCCGACCATCCGCGTGCATCCGGCGATCGTCGCGCAGGCCGCGGCCACCACCGCCCTGCTGTCGGAGGGGAGGTTCACGCTGGGGGTGGGCTCGGGCGAACGCCTCAACGAACACGTGGTCGGCAAGGGGTGGCCCAACGCGGCCAGGCGCCACGAGATGTTGCGCGAGGCGATCCAGATCATCCGTCTTCTGTGGTCGGGCGGCTACCACTCCTACGACGGCAGGTACCTGACCCTGGAGGACGCCCAGGTGTTCGACCTGCCGGAGGAGTCGCCGCGGATCATCGTGGCCGCGGGCGGCGAGCAGGCCGCACTGCTCGCGGCGGAGGAGGGCGACGGTCTGTTCTGCACCGAGCCCAGCAAGGCGCTCACCCGGGTCTACCAGGACACCGGGGGCCATGGTCCGCGTTACGCGGAGGTGCCCCTGGCCTGGGCCACCAACGAGGGGGACGCCATGGACTCGGCGCGTGAGCTGTTCCGCTTCGCCCTGACCGGATGGAAGGTGCAGTCCGAGCTGCCCAACCCGATCAACTTCGAGGCCGCCACCGCGCTGATCAGCAGGGACGCGATGCGCGACGTGTTCGCGTGCGGCCCGGACCCGGACAAGCACATGCAGGTGGTGCGCGACTTCGCCGCCGCGGGGTTCGACCACCTGTGCCTGATCAACGCCGGCCCCGACCCCGAGGGGTTCTTCGACTTCTTCGAACGGGAGCTGTCGGGAATGATGCGCACGATGGGAAGGCCCGGCTGAGCACCCCCCGAGGCCCCGTGCGTGGGCGGTCCGGCCCATGCGACACGGTCGTCGGTGACCGGCAAGGCCCGGGGACCGCGCACGAACGGTGACGGCACCCGGCGCAGATCCTCGGGGGCACGGCCGGGTCACGGTGGGCGGAGTGAGAACCGATGAGGAGGGCGTCGCCCACCCGGATACGGGTGCCCGCGAGGGGAACCCGGCGGGGACAAGGGGATGAAACCCCGGTCGTGGCATTGCAGGAGCGTCGTTGCTCCGCTTTCAACGGCTCAGAGAAATTCCTTTTCCCGGGCTCTTCGCGAAGGGCGACAACACTTCGGAGAATACAAAAAGAATATATGCGTCACATGAGTGCGAACCTGCGTGTACAGGGGGTTCAGGGCCTCATCGACGCCGCTGCGCGGACCGAGTATGCCACGGGGGAACGACATTCGCGTCACCCCATGGAGCGTGCGTCACGGTGTTCGAGAAGGCTCCTGGGAGGAGGCGTCCCTTTTCCCCGTTCTGTCACACCCGCCCCCTAGGTTCTCCCGTGTGAGCGATCGATGGAGTACCGACGACGTATGGGCTCTGGCTCCGGACGCCGCCTCCCACAAGGCCGCCCTCAAGGTGGCCAAGGACGGCTCCTGGCCCGAGCGCGGAGTGGTCGCCGCCCCCGCGGGCGGCGCCTCCGCCTTGTGGGGCGAGTGCAAGGGCAGTGGATCCAAGCCCTACCTGGCCGCCGTGCACCTGGACGGCGCCGGAGGCCCCGCGTACAAGTGCAGCTGCCCCAGCCGCAAGATCCCCTGCAAGCACGTCCTGGGCCTGCTCGCCCTGTGGGCACAAGAACAGGTCGATCTGCGCGAGGAGAGGCCCGACTGGGTCTCCACCTGGCTCTCCGACCGGAGCGCCCGACAGGAGCGCGCACGAAGCGGCGCCTCAGCCACGGCCACCGACCCGAAGAAGGCCGCCGCCACCCTCCGGGAGAGGGAGGAGTCGGTGACGGCGGGGATGGAGGAACTCCGGCTCTGGCTGCGCGACCAGATCGACGCGGGACTGGCCGAGGCCCCCAAGCACGGCTACGACCACTGGGACCGCATGGCCAAACGCCTGGTGGACGCCAAGGCGGCCGGGGCGGCGTCCCTCGTGGAGCGGTTGCCGGGTCTGGTCCGCGCCGACGACTGGCCCGAGCGTCTGCTCGAACGACTCGCCCTCCTGCACCTGCTGGCCCGTGGCCACCGCGCGGGCGAGGCACTGGACGCAAGGGTCCGCGGCGCCGTACGCGCCCGCGTCGGCATCGCCACCAGGGTCGAGGACGTCCTGGCCCGAGGCGAACGCGTCCAGGACACCTGGCGGGTCCTGGGCCTGCGCGACACCGTCGCCCCCGAGGCCGGCATGCGCGCCCGCCGCCTGTGGCTGCGCGGTACCGAGAGCGGACGCACCGCCCTGTTCCTGAGCCACGCCCGCCCCGGACAGGCCCCCGCCACCCCCTTCCGCGTCGGTACCGACGTGACCGCCGAGTTCGCCTTCCACCCCGACGGACACCGCGCCGTCGCCGTCGACCAGGGCCGGACCACTCCGGCCTCCCCACCGGCGGGGGGAACGGCCGCCGAGGCGCTCGACGCCTTCGCCGCCGCCCTCGCGGAGGACCCCTGGACCGAGGCCTGGCCGATCGTGCTCGACCGTGCCGTACCCGGCCGCGAGGACGATCGATGGTGGCTCATCGACCCCGACGGCGCCGCGCTGCCACTGACCACCTCCGAACCCTGGCACCTCCTCGCGGTCACCGGCGGACACCCCGCCACCATCGCCGCGGAGTGGTCGCCCGGCGAGGGCCTCACCCCCATCACCGCATGGGGCCCCGATGGAAAGGCGGTCTCCCTGTGACCGACGCGCGCACCCCCGCACCCCCGACCCCCGCCGACTCCTGGGACGACCTGGTCTCGGTCGCCCTGGTCGGCACCTCCCGACGCGGAGTCCCCCACACCCCCGACCTGCCGGACGTCCCCGGGACCGGGAACGACGAGGCCGCCCTCGCCCTGCTGGACCGCGCCGCCCTGGCCGTCGTCCGCCGCGCGGCCGGACACGTTCCCCGGACCGGCGTCGCGCCCGTCCCCACCGCCGCCGAGGACCCCCGTCCCGAGGTCGGCGAGGCCGCCACCGACCACCTGAACCACATCTTGGAGCACAAGCCCGAACTCCTCCCCGAGTGGCTGGAACTCGTGCTCTCCAGCGGACGGCGGGCCGCGCACGCCAGTGTCCCCGCCCTGCTCGACCGGGGCGTGCGCGACGGCCGCCTGCGTCCGGCACTCGCCACGGTCGTCGGTACGCGAGGACGGTGGGCGGCCGGCCTCGACCCCGCATGGGCCTACGTCCGGGACGAGCCCGCCCCCGAAGACCGCTTCAGCGAACGGGACTGGGAACACGGAGACCCGGGCCAGAGGCGTCGCTCCCTCCTCGCCCTGCGCGCCACCGACCCCGACCGCGCGCGTGAACTCCTCACGGGGATCTGGCCGGGTCTGGCCAGGGCCGACCTGCGCCGCCGCCTCCTGGAGACGTTCGCCATCGGCCTTGGACCCACGGACGAGGACTTCCTCGAAGGGGCGCTCGACGACCGTAGCGCCGGCGTGCGCGGACTCGCGCTGTCCCTGCTCAACCGGCTCCCCGACGGCGCCCACGCCCAACGACTGCGCGACCACGTCCTCGCGCACGCCCGTCCGCGCGAGGACGGCGCGCTGTGGGTGGACCCGGTGGACACACGCGATACCGCCCTCCACCGCGACCTGGCCCTGGCCGCCCCCTCCGCAGGCGCCGAGAACGACTCCGAACGGTTCGAGCGGGTCTGGGCCCTGGTCACCCACGCGCCGCTGGACGTGTGGACCACTCTGCTCGGTACCGACTCCGCCGGGGTCGTCGCCGCCGCGATGAAGAAGACGGCGGAACCCGCAGGGCTCTTCGAGGCCCTCGCCAACGCCGCCGTGGTCCAGGAGGACGCCGCATGGGCCAGGGCCCTGCTGGAAGTCCTCGGCCCGGCCCTCTCCCGGACCCGGCCCGTGCGCACACGAGAACCGTTCCGCCTGGACCGGCTGCTGGACCTGTTGCCTCCGGAGGAACGCTACGCGCGCGTGCTCCACGCCCTGACCAGGACGGACTCGCTCCACCGCTACGGGGAACTGCTCCAGGCCACCCGGGGCCCGTGGTCCGCGGAGCTGTCCGCCGAGGTCCTGCGGCGCCTGCACGCCCCACGGCGCGGGAACGACCACGCGGGCTATCGGCTGGTCTGTGAGGTCGCCGCCCTGCGCATGCCCCCCGCCCACGTCGCCGACCTGCACCCCCAGCTCCCCTTCGACGACTCCACCGCCGACGCCTACCTCCACCTTCGGGACACCCTCCGCTTCCGTCACGACATGCACAAGGAGCTGTAGTTGACCACCTCCGCACCCTCCCTCCGCACCGACGCCGCCCAGGCCCTGCGCCCGCACGCGGAGCAGACCTACGCCGCCGAGATCGAGGCGCTGGCCAAGGTCGACGACCGTCAGCGTCCCCCCGGCTGGCGGCTCTCCCCCTGGGCGGTCACCCGGTACCTGTTGGGCACCACCCTGGACGACGGCACCGAGATCACCCCCAAGTACATCGGTGCGCGCCGTATCGTGGAGGTCGCCGTGGCCACCCTGGCCACCGACCGGGCGCTGCTGCTCATCGGCGTCCCCGGCACGGCCAAGACCTGGCTTTCCGAGCACCTGGCCGCCGCGATCTCCGGTGACTCCACCCTGCTCGTCCAGGGCACGGCGGGGACCTCGGAGGAGGCCGTCCGCTACGGCTGGAACTACGCGAGGCTGCTCGCCGAGGGACCCTCCGAGGCCGCCCTCGTGCCCAGCCCGGTGATGACCGCCATGGCGCGGGGGAGCATCGGCCGTATCGAGGAGCTCACGCGCATGCCCTCAGACGTGCAGGACGGCCTCATCACCGTGCTCTCGGAGAAGGCCCTGCCCGTGGCGGAGCTGGGCATCGAGGTGCAGGCCCAGCGCGGGTTCAACATCATCGCCACCGCCAACGACCGGGACCGAGGAGTCAACGACCTCTCCAGCGCCCTGCGTCGTAGGTTCAACACCGTGGTGCTGCCGGTGCCCGACAGCGCCGAGGACGAGGTGCGCATCGTCACCCAGCGCGTGGAACAGCTCGGCCGCTCCCTGGAACTGCCGGAGGTGCCCACCAGCCTCACCGAGATCCAGCGGGTGGTCACGGTCTTCCGGGAACTGCGCTCGGGGGTGACCGAGGACAACGGAACCAAGGTCAAGTCGCCCAGCGGAACGCTGAGCACCGCCGAGGCGATCTCGGTGATCACCAGCGGGATCGCGCTGGCCGCGCACTTCGGCGACGGGCGACTGCGGCCCGCCGACGTGGCGGCCGGCATCCAGGGCGCCGTCGTCCAGGACCGGGTCTCCGACGGTGTGGTGTGGCGCGAGTACCTGGAGACCGTCGTCCGCGGTCGCGAGGGCTGGGGCGACTTCTACCGTGCCTGCCGCGAGGTGGGCGCCTGATGGCCCGACCCCGACTGGACACGAGCGGACTGCACGTCCTGGGCGTACGACACCACGGCCCCGGATCGGCCCGAGCCGTCCGGGCGGCCCTGGAGGAGATCGAGCCCGACGCCGTGCTGATCGAGGGACCACCGGAGGCGGACGCGCTCACCGCCCTGGTGGGCGAACTGGAACCGCCGGTGGCGCTGCTGGTCTACGCCGACACCCCCAAGGGCGGCAAGGAGCCCGCGACGGAGGGGGACGCGAGGGACAGGTGGGCGTTCTGGCCCTTCGCCACCTTCTCCCCCGAGTGGGAGGCACTGCGCTACGCGGTGACCACCGGTGTCCCGGTGCGCTTTTGCGACCTGCCCGCCGCGCACACCATCGCCGAGCGGATGGCCGAGGAACGGCACGGTGAGAACGAAGGCGCGGAGAAGGAGGGTGCGGACGACGGCGAGGTCGGCGAGCCCGAACGTGTCCGGCTGGACCCCCTCGGGGTCCTGGCCGAGGCCGCCGGTTACGACGACGCCGAACGCTGGTGGGACGACGTCATCGAGCAACGCGGCGACGGCGAACCCTCCCCGTTCCCCGCGATCGCCGACGCCATGGCCGCCGTCCGCGCCGAGTCCGGTCCCGTACGAGGCAGGGAGGCACGTCGGGAGGCGTACATGCGCCAGACCCTGCGCGCCGTGCTCAAGGAAGGACACGAAAAGGTCGCCGTGGTCTGCGGCGCCTGGCACGCCCCCGCCCTGCGCGAGGTGTCCGACCACCCGATCAAGGACGACACCGCGCTGCTCAAAGGACTGCCCAAGGTGAAGGTCACCGCCACCTGGGTGCCCTGGACCCACGGACGTCTGGCCACGGCGAGCGGCTACGGCGCGGGTGTGGCCGCACCCGGCTGGTACCACCACCTGTTCACCGCCCCCGACCGGCCGGTGCACCGCTGGTTGACCGACGCCGCCAGGATGCTGCGCCAGGAGGGGCAGTCCGTGTCCTCCTCCCACGTCATCGAGGGGGTACGGCTGGCCGAGAGCCTCGCCGTGCTGCGCGGGCGTCCGCTCGCCGGACTGGAGGAGGTCTCCGAGGCGCTCACCGCCGTCCTCTGTGAGGGCGAACCCGTCCGGGCCGCCCTCGTCCACTCCCGGATGGCGATCGGTGAACGGCTGGGTTCGGTACCCCCGTCCACCCCCATGGTCCCCCTCCAGCGCGACCTCATCGCCGCACAGAAGCGGTTGCGGCTCAAACCCGAGGCCGTCACCCGAGACCTCGACCTGGACCTGCGCAAGGATAACCAGCGCGAACGCGGGGTACTGCTGCACCGGCTGCGGATGCTCGGCGTGGAGTGGGGCGTTCCCCGCAGGTCGGACACGGGCAACAAGGGCACCTTCCGGGAGTCCTGGCGGCTGCGCTGGGACCCGGACATGGACGTGGCGTTGATCGAGGCCTCCCGGTGGGGCACCACCGTGGCCTCGGCCGCCACGGCCAGGGCGGTCGACCTCGCCGGAACCGCGGACCTGCCCGGGTTGACCTCGCTCACCGAGCAGTGCCTGTTCGCCGAACTGGAGCGGGCACTGCCCCGGGTGCTGTCCCTGCTCACCGACCGCGCGGCCACCGACGGTGACATCACCCACCTGATGGCGGCGCTGCCCCCACTGGCGCGCTCGACCCGCTACGGGGACGTGCGCGGCACCGACGGCGCGCACCTGCGCGTCGTCGCAGAGCAGATCCTGCGCCGCGTGTGCGCCGGACTGGCCCCGGCGGCACACGGGCTGGACGACGACGCGGCCGCGCGGTTCGTCGGGCACATCGACGCCACGCACACCGCCGCCGCGCTGCTGGGCGGCGAGGCCGTCCAGGACTGGAACGCGGCACTGCTCTCCCTGGCCCGACGCGACACCCTGCCGGGACGGATCGCCGGACGGGTCAACCGGATGCTGGCGGACGCCGGACTGGTGGAGGCGGACGAACTGCGCCGCCGCCTCGGCCTGGCTATGTCACCGGGGGTCGACGCCGCGGGGGCCTCCGCCTGGCTTGAGGGCTTCCTCCAAGGCAGTGGTCTGATCCTGGTGCACGACCAGCGCCTGCTCGGTCTGATCGACACCTGGCTGCTCGGCCTGCCCGAGGAGCGTTTCATCGCCGTGCTGCCGCTCCTGAGGCGCACCTTCGGGGCCTTCGACGGTCCCGAACGTCGGGAGATCGGCGCCGCGGCACTACGGCTGGGATCGGCCCCCGCCGCCGACCACACGGCCCCCGTCAGGGTGGACGTGGACACCGAACGCGCGGCCCCGGCCCTGGCCACCGCGCTGGCCGTCCTCACCGAAGGAAGGAACCGCGGATGAACACCGTGGACGAACGGGAACGCCGCTGGCGCCTGGTCCTGGGCCGGGAGGCACAGTGCCCCTCGGGGCTCGGTGCCGCCGACCAGGGGATGGACGGCGCACTGGAGGCGCTGTACGACAAGGGGGCCTCCGAGTCCGGTGCCGGAGGTCGACGCCGCGCCGGCCTGGGCGGCTCGGCGCCCCGGGTGGCGCGCTGGCTGGGCGACATCCGGGAGTACTTCCCCTCCTCCGTGGTGCGGGTGATGCAGAAGGACGCCATGGATCGGTTGGGCCTGCACCAGCTCCTGCTGGAGCCGGAGATGATGGAGGCCGTCGAACCGGACGTTCACCTGGTGGGGACACTGCTGTCCCTCAACCGGGTGATGCCCGACCAGGCCCGCGAATCCGCCCGCGCGGTGGTACGCCGGGTGGTGGAGGAGCTGGAACGCCGGGTGGCGCAGCGGACCAGGTCGCTGGTGCAGGGGGCGATCGACAGGTCGGTGCGAACCCACCGACCGCGCCGGACGGCCGACATCGACTGGAACGCGACCATCCGCCGCAACCTGGCCCACTACCTGCCCGAGCAGGGCACGATCGTGCCGCAGACCCTGGTGGGCTACGGGCGGCGCAGTCGCGGGGTGCACAAGGACGTGGTGCTGGCCATCGACCAGAGCGGTTCGATGGCCCCCTCGGTGGTCTACGCGAGCGTGTTCGGCGCGGTCCTGGCCTCCATGAGGACCCTGCGCACGTCCCTGGTCGTGTTCGACACCGCCGTGGTGGACCTGACCGAACAGCTGACCGACCCCGTGGAGGTGCTCTTCGGTACCCAGTTGGGCGGGGGCACGCACATCAACAAGGCCGTCGCCTACTGCCAGGGGTTGATCACCAGGCCCAACGACTCGATCTTCGTGCTGATCAGCGACCTGTGCGAGGGCGGTGTCCGAGCGGAGATGTTGAGGAGGGTGGCCGCGATGCGGGCCGCCGGGGTCCAGGTCGTGGTACTGCTGGCGCTGTCGGACGAGGGCGCGCCGTTCTACGATCGTCGGAACGCGGCGGCGCTCGCGGAGATGGGCGTGCCGGCGTTCGCGTGTACTCCGGACGTCTTCCCCGAACTGATGGCGGCGGCCATCCAGGGGGAGCCCCTCACGTCCTGGGTCGACAAGCACCAGGACGCCTGATCGGGGCGGGCGGGGCCGTGGCGGTCCCCGTCCGCCCTCTGACCGGCCGTGTCCGCCGCGACCGTGCTTGCGTGGTCGCTTTCGGCGCCGAAAGTGGCCACAGAAGCACGGTCGCGGGAAAAGGCGGGCTTGTTCGGCCGAGGGCCTCCGAGCCGCGGCGACGTTCCCGGTGTCGCGGCGGCTCTGGAGGCCCTGGCTCGGCCGGTGGTCACGGTCGGCGGTCCTAGACTCCGGCCTCCACCTTCGGAGAGGAGGTCTCGTCCGCCGGGAGGTCACGGTCCAGCGGAACGAGGAACTCCCCGTGGTCCATCTTCTTCACGCCGTCGACATAGAGGGTCGGTTGGAGGACGACGAGGTCCATGTGCAGGTTGCTCTCGACGGTTCCGCCGACGTCCGAGTTCGTGCCGAGCCCGAAGTGGACGGCTCCGTAGATGTTCTTGTCCTCACGCTGGCTGCCGACGATCTGCGCCTTCTTGTTCAGACCGATGGAGGCCTCGGTGGGGAACTCGTAGGCGGACTCGTCACCGAAGTCCCGCAGGTGGTCGCGGAACCGCTTGGCGTCCCGGTGCCCCTTGATGTCGACGATCCGGCCGTTCTCGATCGTCAGCAGGATGGGCTCGTCGATCTTGCCGAGGTGGTGCATGGTGAGGTCGGCGGCGTAGACGCCGTTCGCGGTGCCCTCCACCGGAGGAACGTTGAACTCGCCACCGGGGAAGAGGCACGCGTACATGGGGCTGCCCTCGCGCCCCTCCTCGGTGCGGCGGTAGGCCTTGAACGGATCCCAATCCTGGCCGCGAAGCGGCGGGACGAAGATCCTGTTCTCGACGCTGTACTCCAGGTCGGTGCCGAAGTCCGAGGTCACGCGAGCGGTCTTGGCGCCCTCACCGAAGACGTTCTTCGCCGCGTAGTGCTTCATCGTGGCGATCTCGTGATAGTCGGCCGTCGCCGCGCCGTATTGGAACATCTCCAACGTGACCTGGCCGTCCAGGCAGATCGTGGGGATGCCGGAGGCCATGGCGGCCATGGAGGCGGGGGAGTGCAGCATCGAGGTGGAGGCCACCAGGACGTTCACGTCGGCGGTCATCATCGCCGACGCCACCACGCTCGGCGGGTCGTAGTAGTCGGCGGGACGGGGTTCGAACATGGCCAGGGTGGGCTCGGCGCCGATGTCCTCGACGATGGACATGATCGCCTGCCACACACGGGCGTCCTGCCGCGTGTCCGTGACGATGACGACCTTGTCGCCCTCCTCGACGTTGGAGGTGAAGGGGCGACGCAGGTACTTGAGCGGTCCTGTGATCATTGACATTGACTGTGCTCTTTCAGGTTTCCGACGGGATCACTTGCTCTTGTGGAGCTTCAGGGGGATCTTCTTCCTGCTCCGCACGACGTTGTTCAGGCGCAGTTCGGGTTCGCCGGCGAGCTCGATGGACTCGTACTCCCGCACGAGTCGGGTGAGGATGACCTCGGCCTCCAAGCGGGCGATCATCTGCCCCAGGCAACGGTGGATTCCCACACCGAAGCCCATGTGGCCCGCGGTGTTGCGGTGCGGATCGAACGTGTCGGCGTCCTCGCCCCAACGACGTGGGTCCCGGTTGGCCGAGGCCAGGGACAGAAGGACCTTCGCGTCGGCGGGGATCTCCACACCGTGCACCTCGACGGCCTGGGTGGTGGTCCGGAAGAACAGCTGCACCGGAGCGTCGTGGCGCATGGTCTCCTCGATGGCGCCCTTGACGAGTGCGGGGTCCTCCTTGAGGTCCCTCCAGTACCGAGGGTTCCTGGCGAGGGCGAGGAGCGTGTTCCCGATCAGCGCGATGGTGGTGTCGAGCCCGGCGGTGAGGACCGACCGCACCAGAAGGGCCGCCTGCTCAGCGGTGATCAGTCCCTGGTCGTGCGCCGCCCAGATGTCGGCTCCGAAGCCCGTGTCGGCGAGGTTCTCGCGCTTACACGCCTCCTCGATCCAGGCGTGGACGGTGTCCGCGTGGCGGAAGGCGTCGTGGTAGATCTCGTTCTTGGGACCCTCTGAGTTGAAGGCCATGAGGCCATAGAGCAGAAGGTTGTCGCGCCCGTCGGGGCGGACACCGACCGAGTCGGGGAAGACCGCGATCGGGAACGCCTCGGCGATCTCGGTGGCACCGTCGATCTCGCTCCGGTCCCCCAGCGCGGCGACGTGTTCCTCGGCCGTGGCCTCGAACTGCGCACGCAGGTTGCGGATGGCCCTCGGCGAGAAGATGCCGTTGACGATCTTGCGCATCTCGGTGTGCTGGGGCGGGTCGGCGTTGAGCAGGAGGCTCGGTTTGCGCCATGCCTGCTCCTTGGCCGTGTCAGTGATGCCCACACCCCGGCTGGAGCAGTACGTCTCCCAGTCCGACATGGCGGCCGCGACGTCTTCATGGCGGTACATGGACCAGAAGCCGTACTTGGTGTTCTTCACGACCGGTCCGGCGTCGCGCAGGCGAGCGTACCGATCGTACGGAGACCGGAGCAGTCCCTCCTCCCACGGGTCAGTGGGATCTTCTACAGCCAACATGCGCTACCTCCATAGCGTTCTGTCAGAGCAGGCGGACGATCCGTATCGTTCTGTTGTGGAATACGGACGTTCCGCAGTAAGAACCATACACGTCGGTCTTGTCTGAGCGAAGACCCCGTGCGACATGCGCATACTGCACATTCTTCTCCTCTTGACAGCACTGTGGTCGTGGTTACTCTTGTGGAGACCTTGCTGAACGCAACGCATGTTCTGCTTAGGAGTGAGATGCAGCCCAGGATCACCTTCGTCCACCCCGACGGGACGCGGGACGACGTGGACGTCGCACCCGGGCGTTCGGTCATGGAGGCCGCCAAGATCAACCAGGTGGACGGCATCGTGGCCGAGTGCGGGGGCAACGCGATGTGCGCCACCTGCCATGTCTATGTCGCCGACGAGTGGACCGAGCGTCTGCCGGAGATCAGCATGGTCGAGGAGAGCATGCTGGAGTTCACCGCGTGTGAGCGGACCGACGCCAGCCGTCTGAGCTGCCAGATCGAGGTCACTGAAGAACTCGACGGCCTGGTCGTCGAGCTCCCCGAGGAGCAGCTGTGAGCGTGGACGACGTCGTGATCGTGGGCGCCGGCCACGCCGGTGTCCAGACCGCGGTCACGCTGCGCAAGCGCGGTTTCGAGGGGCGGATCAGCCTTGTCGGCGCCGACGACGAGGTGCCCTACCAAAGGCCCCCGCTGTCGAAGACCTACCTTGAGGCCCTGGTCGGTGGCGAGGGGGCCCTCGGGGGTCTGCTGGACCTTCAACCGGAGAGCGCGTACGAGAAACTGCGCGTCCATCTCCTGCGTGGCCGCGAGGTGACGGCTCTGGACCGTGACCGTCGCCTGGTCCACACCTCCGACGGCGAGGAACTGCGTTACGACAAGCTCGTGCTCGCGACGGGGGCCCGCCCCCGCACACTGGATCCGCCGGAGGAGGTCTCCGATCGTGTCGTCCACCTCAGGACGAAGTCGGACACGGAGCGTCTGGCGCGACTGGTGGGACCCGGTGCGAAGGTCGCCGTTCTCGGCGGCGGGTTCATCGGACTGGAGGCCGCCTCCGTCCTGTCCCGGCTCGGCGTCGAGGTCCAGGTCTTCGACAACGCCCCCAGGGTCCTGAACCGTGGGCTCAGCACGCGCATGGCGGACCACCTGGTCGAACAGCACCGCCGCAACGGAGTGTCCATCCACACGGACTGGTCGCTGGAGCGGGTGACCACGGGCGAGCACCGACCCGTGGCGCTGTTCTCGGACCGGGGGGACGGATACGAGTGCGATCTCGTCCTGACCGGGATCGGTGTCCTGCCGGAGACCGGCCTCGCGCGTGCCGCCGGACTGACGGTGGACGACGGTGTCGTCGTGGACGGGTCCCTGCGCACCTCCGACGGCGACATCTACGCGATCGGGGACTGCGCACGGTTCCCCTCGGACCGCTCGACGGGCGGTTCCCTCCGGCTGGAGTCGGTACAGAACGCGACCGAACAGGCCAAACACGTCGGCAACGCGATCGCCACCGGCCAGGACGGTGAGTACGAGTCCGTTCCCACCTTCTGGACGGAGCACTGGGGCCTCCGGGTCCAGATGGCGGGCATCGTCGAGCCCGGGGACGAACTCGTCGTCTCCGGAGAACCGGACGAGGGCGCCTTCTCGGTGCTCGCGTTCCGCCACGGCCGCCTCGTCGCGGTCGAGTCGGTCGACCGACCGATCGATCACCTGTCCGCACGTCGGATCCTCGGCGACCGGGAGAACCTTCCGTCCGCGCGGGATCTGGACGCATACGAGTACGACCTGACCGCGTGGTCGAAGAGGTCGCGGGAATCTTCAGTCCGAGAGGTCGTGGGCCGCACATGACGCCCGAGAGCGTGAACGAGAACGGCCGGAAGCGCGACCCCGTGGCGCGTGCCTTCCAGGTGCTCACCTACATGATCGAGCAGCCACAGATCGAGTTCGGTGTCCGTGAGATCGCCAAGGCGTGCGAGCTCCAACCCAGCACGGTCCACCGGGCCCTGGGCTCCCTGATCGAGTCGGGCGTCATCGTCCAGGACGAGGGGTCGGACAACTACCGCGTCGGCCTGGACCTGCTGCGCCTGTGGAGCCTCACCCACAAGAAGGCCGACATCCGCGGACTCGCGCGCAAGAGGTTGCAGGCCGTCGTGGAGGCCTGCAACGAGACGGTCATCCTCGGCCTGTACGACCGACGACGGCGGCAGATGCTCCGGGTGGACAGCATCGAGTCCAGCCACCCGCTCCGATACGTCTTCGACCTGTTCCAGTGGACCGAGATCTACCGGGGCGCCTCGGGACTCTCCATCCTCGCCAACCTGCCCGACGACGAGTGCGCCGAGATCCTCGCCGCCGCCGAGAGGGCCGGCGACTCCCCGTGGCCGGGCCGAGCCCTGGCCCAGGCCGAGATCGACCGGATCCGCGAACAGGGCTACGCGGTCACCCGGGGACGGCGGATTCCCGGTGCCGTCGGTATCTCCGCGCCGATCTTCGACCACCAGAACGACGTCGTCGGCAGCTTCATCCTGACCGTCCCAGAACAGCGCATCGACGACGCGCGACTGCCCACCTACGTGGATCTGGTCGTCAAGGAGGCGTGTGCGCTCTCCAGGGACCTGGGTGCGCTCCTCGAACAGGACCGGAAGGGAGGGCCGTCGCGTGACTGAGACGCGGGCCGACGGTATCGTCCTCGTTTCCCCAGCTGGTAGCACGGGTGACATATGGTGGCGAGTCCGGAACGAACTCACGTCCGAGCTCGATGTCCGGGTCTTCGACCACCGAACGGTCCCGGTCGACCCTGGTACCGGTCGGAGCTTCGAGGCGGTGGCCGAGGCGCTCATCGACCGACTCCACGCATGGCGCTTCCAACGCCCCGTGGGTGTGGGCATCTCGATGGGCGGCATGGTGTTGCAGTACGCGGCCGCCCGTGCGCCCCACCTCTTCCATTCGCTCGTGATCGGTAACACCAACCACCGACAGGGCGACGCCCAACGGGAGGCGATCCTTCGCAGGTCCGCAAGGGCTCTGGCCCCGGATTTCGAGGGATACGTCACCGACGTCCTGAGCCGCTGGTTCAGTCTGACGTTCCGCGACTCCAACCCCTCGGACGTGGTGCGGACCCGGCGCATCCTCCAGAACGTGACCCCGGGGGAGCACGCCGAGGACTGGCGGATGATCTCGGCACTGAACGCGACCCCCCTGCTGCCCCGGATCACCTGTCCCGTCACGGTCATCGCCGCCGACGGAGACGAGTCGACCCCGGTGCGCACACAGGAGGAGATCGCGAACCTGCTGCCCCTCTCCCACCTCACGGTGATCGGGGGAGGCGCCCACATGTCCTGCGTCGAACGGCCGGACGTATGGGCCCGGAGCATCCAAGAAGCCGCGTCCGCGGCTCCGGGGACACATGGTCGCCCCGCACCGAGCAAGTGAAGTGAGCTGGAGGAGAAAGCTAGTGCCCCGTGCAACGAAGCGGCTGGACGTCGTCGTGGTGGGAGCCGGCATCGGTGGTCTGGCCACCGCGCTGGCGCTCCTCAAGGAGGGCCACCGCGTCCGGATCTACGAGCGCGCCGAGGAACTCAGCGAGGTGGGAGCGGGACTACAGGTGAGCCCGAACTCCACCCGGGTGTTGGAGTACCTCGGGGTCGGGGAGGCGCTGGCGGCCACAGGTGTACGGCCGGAGCGGCTCGAAAGTCGGGACTGGGAGCAGGGAGAGCTCCTGGGCACCCACGAGATGAACAGCGAACCGCTGAGGTACGGCGCCTACCACTACCTCATGCGGCGCGCGGACCTGCTCGACGCGCTCGTCTCGGCGGTCCCCGCCGAGGTGATCCACCTGGGTCGGACCGTGGTGGACATCGAGCAGGGCGACGAGAGGGCGGCCATCGTCCTCGAAGGCGGCGAACGCGTCGAGGGTGACGTGGTCGTGGGCGCCGACGGCATCCACTCGACGGTCTCGCGTCTGCTCTTCGACGTCTCCAAGCCGCGCTTCTCCGGCACCGTGGCCTACCGCGCGCTTCTTCCCGCCGGTGATGTCCAGGACCTCGACCTGCCGAACACGTCCACGAAGTGGTGGGGGCCGGTCGTCGAGCACCACCTCGTGCACTACTACGTGAGCTCGCTGAAGACCTTCAACATCATCGCCGTCGTTCCCGAGGAGGGGTGGGAGACCGAGTCGTGGACGGCGAAGGGCGAACCGGAGGAACTGGTCAAGGCCTTCGCCGACTACGCCGACCCCATCCCCGAGCTCGTCCGCCGGGCCGGCACCCCCCTGAAGTGGGCGCTGCACGAGCGCGAGCCGCTGGAGAAGTGGTCCGAAGGACGCTTCACCCTCCTCGGTGACTCCTGTCATCCCATGGTCCCGTTTTTGGCCCAGGGCGCCGCGATGGCGATCGAGGACGCGGTCGTGCTGGCACGAGCCCTGTCCAAGGCCGAGGAGACCGGCGTCGAACAGGCGCTCAAGGTCTACGAGACCACCCGCCGTTCCAGGACGGCCCACATTCAGAACCAGGCACGATCGACACCCCCGACACGTGGAAGCTCCGCGACTGGATCTACGAGTACGACGCCATGACCACCCCTCTTCTCACCGACGCGGACGTCGCTGAGACGGCAGACGCTGGAGGCAACCGATGAAGAAGTCCCTGTCCCTGATGGCCGGTGCGAGTGCCCTCGCCGTGCTCCTGTCCGCCTGCGGAGGCGGAGGCTCGGCCGGGGACGAGGAGTCCGTGGACGAGATCGTCTTCTCCGTCTGGGAGACCGGCATGACCGGCACGCTCCCCCTCGTGTTGGCCGACGACGAGGAGATCCAGGAGGAGTTCGGCGTCAACGTCTCGGCGCTGACCACCCCGAACCTCCCCGAGGTCTACCAGAACCTCCTCGTCGGAAGGGCGCACGCCAACGTCGGCGCCCCCGAGACGATGGCCTCCCTCCGCGGTGAGGGCGGCGACATCCGGATCGGCGGTGTGGTCGCACCGAACACCGTGTCGATCCTTGGACCGGAAGGCGACTTCTCCCTGGAGGACCTGAAGGGCAGCCGACTGGCCGCGATCACCTCCTCCGGCGCGTGGGCGATCCTGACGGCACGCCTGGAGGCGGAGGGCATCGACGTCGACGAGGACCTGGAGGTCGTCAGCGTCTCCAACACGCTCACCGGCGCCGCCTAGGTCGCGGCGGGGACCGCGGACTACGTCATGGGATGGGAGCCCTCGGTCGACCAGACCCTGAACCTCTACCCCGACTTCGACGTGCTGGTCTCCACCGAGGACCTGAACCTGGAGAACTCCTGGCAGTTCATCCTCGGAGTCAACGACGACATCTCCGACGAGGACGTCGAGGCGCTCCTGGGCGCTCTGAACGCGGCCGCGGACAAGATGCGTCAGGACCCCGAACTGGCGGACTCCTACGGTGAACGCCAGGGCTACACCGACGACACCGTCTCCCGTGTCCTGGAGGACGAGAGCCTCCCGATCGACGCTCGCCCGCTCGACGACGAGATCCGCGAGTCGTTGCTCGCCGACCTCACGACGGCGCACGAGGCGGGCGCTCTCACGACCGAGCCCAGCGCCGACGTCTTCCGCTGAGGAGGTGGACACTATGACAACGAGTACGCCAGTGAGCACCAAGGAGAAGCCGTCGTCGAGCGCCGCGGGCGCCCCTGAGAAGGCGACGTCGGGCAACCTGCTCCGCGCGGTCAAGGACAAGTGGGCGCTGGCCCTGGTCGTGGCGGTCATCCTCGGGCTGGTGCAGCTTTCGAGCATGATCCTCCCGCCGTTCCTCTTCCCCGGACTCGGCGACATCGCGATGGCCGTGGTCGACATCCTGGCCAACCAGAAGTCGGACATCCTGATCACCATGGCGCGGTTCGTGGTGTCGCTCGTCGTGGCGATCGCCGCCGGGTGGATCATCGGCCTGGTGATGGGCGCGTTCCGGAGCACGGTCGGCGCCCTCTTCACCCCGCTGTTCTCCATCATGCAGGCCGTACCGGCCCTGTCGTGGGTCCTCCTCGCGGTGCTGTGGATCTCCGACATCAACATCCGGATCGGGTTCATCTGCTTCGCCATCAGCATGCCGCTCATCGCGATCGCGGTGTACGAGGGCATCCGCAACATCGACCCGGAGATCGTGGAGGCGGTCGACCAGTTCCGTCCGACCAAGCTCCAGGCGCTCCGCATGCTGCTGATCCCGCAGTCGGTCGTCTACATGATCATGTCGCTCCGCTCGACCACCGCCTTCACCCTGCGGATCCTGGTGTTCGCGGAGCTCATCGGTGCCGCCAGCGGTATCGGTCAGCGGATGCAGGTCGCACAGACGAACTTCCAGCTCGACATGATCTTCGCCTGGACCTTCCTCCTGATCCTTGTCAACTTCGCCCTGGTGTATCTGATCGACGTCGCTGAGAAGCATCTTCTCGCCTGGCGTGGAGAGGCGGTCATCCGATGAGTCCCAACATCATTGAGGTCAACGACGTCTCCGTGTGGTTCGGGGACTTCAACGCGGTCTCCGACCTGTCCTTCTCCATCTCGGAGGGCTCCCGGGTCGCCATCCTGGGGCGTACCGGTGCCGGAAAGTCCACCCTGCTCAACCTCCTGGTCGGAAACCTGGAGCCGACGTCCGGCACGGTCCGCGTCGCCGGACACGACCCGGTGCGGGAGCGCCGGGAACTTCAGGGCCTCCTGTCCATGGCCTACCAGTCCCCTCGGCTCCTGCCCTGGCGCACGGCGCGCGAGAACGTCGAGGTGGGGATGGAGATCCTCCGTGTCCCCAAGGCCGAGCGGCGCGAACGCGCCGAGCACTGGTTGAGGATGGTGCACCTGGACAACGCCGGCGACCGCTACCCCGCACAGCTGTCCGGCGGAATGCGGCAGCGCACCTCCCTCGCCCGAGCCTTCGCCATCGGCCCCCGGCTGATCTTCCTGGACGAGAGCTTCTCGGCCCTGGACGAGGTGACGGCGAAGGGCCTGCGCGCCGACTTCGTCACCATGTCGGAGGAGTCGTCGGTGAGCGCCGTGATCGTGACCCACAGCATCGAGGAGGCGTTCGAGATCGCCGACCGCGTGCTCGTCTTCGGTCGTCCCGCCCGCATCCTCGGCGACTTCGACGCCGCCGAGGTCAGGCGGAAGCACGGTGACAACTTCCTGCCGTTCCGCGAGCACATCCACCAGATGATGGTCGATGCGGAGAAGGCGGACGCGGAAGCGGAGGCGAAGAGCCTTGTCGAAAGCTGACCTGACGACGAACGGCGCCGACCCCGTAGTGGTGGTCACCGGAGCCTCACAGGGCATCGGCGCCGAGATCGTCGACTTCGCCAGGAAGGAGGGCTGGCGCGTCGCGGCCTTCGACGTCAAGGCGTTCGAGGGCGAACAGTCCGAGCGTGTGCGCGCCTGGCGGGTCGACATCGCCGACGAGGGCTCCGTGGCCACGGCCCTGGCGGACGCCGAACGGCACTTCGGCCGCCTCGACGCCCTGGTCAACGCCGCGGCGCTCTTCACCGCGCTGGACCACAAGCCGTTCACCGAGATCGACGTCGACGAGTGGGACCGGGTGTTCTCCGTCAACGTGCGAGGCGCTTTCCTGCTCAGCAAGCACATCACACCGATGCTGCGCAGAGCGGGCGGAGGATCCATCGTGCTCTTCTCGTCCAACGTCGTCTCGTTCGGGATGAAGGACTTCATGCACTACGTCAGCTCCAAGGCGGCCGTCGTGGGCATGGTCCGCGGCCTCGCGCGCGAGTTGGGCTCCGACGGCATCAGGGCCAACGCCGTCGCGCCGGGGTTCGTGACCACGGAGGTCACCGCCAAGGAACGGACGGACGACTACCGGGAGGCGCTCATCGCGCGCCAGGTGATCCCCGTCCCCACCGTTCCCGAGGAGATCTGTTCCGTCGTGGGCTTCCTGATCTCCGATCAGTCCAAGGCGATGACGGGGCAGACCCTCTTCGTCAACCGCGGCACCCACATGGGGGCGGTCTGATGTCCAAGGAGGTGCGGAACGTGGAACGTCCGGTGATCTCGCCGCTCGACGGCAGTGAGATCGAAAGAGCGGTCTGGACCTCCCCGGAGGACGTGGCGCACGCGGTCTCCGGGGCGCGCACGGCGCAACGGGACTGGGCCGCCGCGGAACCGACGGTCCGGCGCCGTGTCCTGCTGGACGTGGCCGCGGCGATCCGGGCGGACGCCGACACGATCGCGCGGCTGGAGTCCCTGAACACGGGCAAGCCCGTCGTCGACACGTTGAGGGAGGCCAAAAGGGCGGCCGACTGCTTCGAGTACTACGCGGGGTGGGTCGACCACGTCGTGGGGGACACGCTCCCCATGGGCGACGCCAACCTGGTCTACACGCTGCGCGAACCGGTCGGCGTGGTCGCCGGCATCGTCCCGTGGAACATGCCGTTCGCCTTCGCCGCGAAGAAGATCGCGCCGGCGCTGGCCTTCGGCAACGCGTGCGTGCTCAAACCGGCGCCCGAGACCCCGCTGACGGCGCTGAGGCTGAAGGACATGGTCGAGGCCGCCGGGGCGCCCGAGGGCCTCGTGCGGGTCCTCGTCGGTGGTGGGGACGTCGGCGCCGCGCTGGTGGAGGCCGACGGGCTCGGACTCATCGTCTTCACCGGTTCGGTCGCCACTGGCAAGGTGGTCTCCCGCGCCGCCGCGGGCAGCCTGGTGCCGTGCGTGCTCGAACTCGGCGGCAACAGCGCGCAGGTGGTGTTCGACGACTGCGACATCGACGCGGCGGTGGAGTCGGTCCTCCTCGGCGGATACGCCTCCACCGGGCAGATGTGCGTGGCCGGACGCCGGATCCTGGTGCAGGAGAGCGTCTACGAACGGTTCGAGGCGGAGGTGGCCGAACGGGTCGAGAACCTGGTGGCGGGGGACGTGCGCCGTCCGGGCGTCTCCATCGGCCCCCAGACCACCGCCGCGCAGCGGCGGATCACCCTCGACGCGATCCGCGAGGCGGAGGCCGAGGGCGCCACCATCCGGGCACAGGGGTCGATCGCCCCGGAGGCCGAGGGGTCCGGCGGGTTCTACGTGCCGCCCACGCTGTTCACCGGCCTTCCGGAGCACTCCTCCCTGCTCCGAGAGGAGGTCTTCGGCCCGGTCGCCGCCATGACCCCCTTCGAGGACGAGGCCGAGGCCCTGCGGCTGGTGAACGACTCGGCCTACGGCCTGGTCGCCGGGGTCTGGACCCGGGACATCGTGCGGGCGCACCGCTTCGCGCGGGACGTGGAGTCCGGCACGGTGTGGATCAACACCTTCCGGGTGTTGAACGACCGGGTGCCCTTCGGCGGGGTCAAGGACTCCGGGCACGGACGGGAGAACGGGGCGTCCTCCTTCGAGACCTACACACGGGTGAAGTCGGTGTGGGCCTCGTTGGAGGTGGGGAAGGGCCACGGCTTCGGCTTCGCGGGAGGGCCCGCGTCCTGACCGGCCCGTGTCCGCCCGGGGAGGGCGGACGGCCGTCACCCGGCCGGGTGACGGCCGGGACGGCGCTTCCACGCGAGGGCGGTCCCGTGGTGGGGCCGGGACCGCATGGCCGCCTGCGCCGCTTCCTCGGTCGGGCCCTGCTCCAGAGCGGGGCCCGACCGTGTTTCTGTGGTCATTTTCGGAGCCGAAAGTGGCCACGAGAGCACGGTCGCGGGAAGAGGGCGGGCTTGTTCGGGCGAGCGCTACCCGGCGCGGGTGATGCTCGACAGGATGTACCCGGGGCGTTGGAGGTCCCGCCAGGTGAACCGGACCACGCGAACGTCGGGGTACCACAGCTGTAGGGCGTTCTGCCGCTCCCGATCCCTGAGCAGGGCCTGCGGTGTGCTGTGTGGACCGACCCCGTCGGCCTCACCGATCAACCTCCGCTCCTCCCACCAGAAGTCCACCACGGCGATGAGAGACCCGGACCCGTCGGTGAAGCCCTGCTGAAGCGCCGTGGGAGGCAGGCCGCCGTCGACGCACACCAGACGGACACGGGTCTCCAGGGGACTCTGCGCACGGGCGTCGGCCAAGGGCCACCACGCGCGTACATTGACGCACCCCCGCCTGCCACGATTGGTCGTCTCGATCCACTCGGTGTCCTCGTCGTCGACCAGACCCTGGTTCAGGGACGAGTCCATGAGGCAGACCGCCGTGTCCCGGTCCACGCGCGTGAGGACGTCCGCCAGGGTCCTGCGCGGGCTCGTCAGGCGGATGCGGTCGCCACGGGTGACGACCTCCTCCTCAGGCACGTTCCAGGTGTGCAGGGTGATCCCGTGGACGTGGCGCTGGGTACCGCGCGCCGGGATGACCATGTGGACCTCCCGACCGTCCCACCGACGGAGTCCCCGCATGCCCCACAGGCGTGCGGCGGTTTCCCCGCCGGCGAAGGCACGGGGCCCCGTGGCCAGCTGGGCGGCCATCACCACGCTCAGGAACATGTCGTCGGTACCGGGGGAGGGGAGGAGGGACCGGACGGAGTACACCTGGGGATAAGGGCTCCCCCAGGCGCCGCCCCGACGCAGGCGGCGCACGTCGCAGTGCCGCACCCCGTGGGCGCGCGCCTGCGGCCAACTGAGGACCCCGTACTGGCCGAACGCGGTTCCGACGGCCGCGGCGACGGGGCCCTCCGACGGCGAGGGCCTTGGAGATTCGTTCTTCCTCATGCCCTCCAGTGTCCGAAGGACACGCCCGTGACGCCGGCCCCATCCCTGACCTGTGGATGAGCGGCCCGTGCCCGCCGCGACCGTGCTTCCGTGGTCGTTTTCAGCGCCGAAAGTGGCCACAGAAGCACGGTCGCGGGGGGAGGGCGGGATTGCTACCCGGGGACCGTGGCCACGAGAGCACGGTCGCGGGGGGAGGGCGGGGATCGCTCAGCGCAGCGTACGCGCGAACAGGTCGGCCAGCTCGGTGTAGTGGCGTTCGGTCGCCTGCTCGTGGTACATGGACGTGTCCTCCATGCAGTAACCGTGGAGTGCGCCCTCGTACACGGCCGTGGTGGCCTTGACGCCCGCACGGGCGAACTCGGCGTCCAGGGCCTTGATCGCCGACGGGGGCATCGAGTCGTCCTTGTCGGCGTGCCCCGCCAGGACCTCGGCCCTGACGTGGGGGACACAGAGGTGCGGGCTGTCCGGGGCGTCGGTGACCAGACCGCCGGTGTGGAACATGCCGACGGCGGCCACCTGGTCCGGCATCTGTGCCGCCGCGCGCAGGGCCAACCGTCCGCCCATGCAGTAGCCCGTGACGCCGAAGGGGGCGCGGGCCACCCCCGGCAGGCCGAGCAGGGTCGAGGAGTAGGCCTCCAGGTCGCGGGCGGCCTCCTCCGGTGTGTGGCCGGCGATGAGCGGGGCCACGGTGGGGAAGAACTTCTGCCGGGCACCGGGCTCGCGCAGGTCGACCTTGGGGCCGAGGTCGGCGGCCCGCCCGTGGCGGTAGAAGACGTTGGGGACCAGCACGATGTATCCCCACGACGCGATGCGGTCCGCGATCCGTTCCAGCTGCGGCCTCAGCCCGATGGCGTCCATGTACAGCAGGACGCCCGGAACGTCCTGGGACCCGTCCGGCCGGGCGACGTAGGCCTCGGCGACGCCGTCGGCGGTGCGGATCTCGATGTGTTCTCCGGTGGTGCTCATATGATCATCCCTGGTCAGAGGCGGCGAGGGGTTCACCCTCCCGAGCATGGCAGGCCCGCCGATGACGGACGGCGCCGGGGTGGTCCCTCGGCGAGCCCCGCCCCAGAACAGTGTTCGGCCGCTTTCGCGCATCCAGGGCCGGGCCCGCCGAGCCGCGAGGACACCGCCGGCCCCCGCCGACGACGGGCGTCCCCGCCGCGAGCGGCGCGGACGCACGGGTCGGGGGCGGGCACTCGCCCGCCCCCGACCCCGCCGCTCCGTCTACCTCTCCAGGTCCGGTTCCTCGTCGGGCCGCGCCGAGTCGGGTTTGAGCGGATCGTGACCCACCGACATCAGCCGACGCCGCCACTCGGCGTCCTCACGGCGCGGGTCCGCCAGCTGGTCCCGGACGAACTCCGTCACCTCGCGCATCAGCTCGGCGTCGTCCTCCGTCACGTCCGTACGGCGCTTGTTGAGCAGGTTCACGATGTCCTCGCCGGTCCGGCTCACCGGGCGGGCGGGGTCGTTGTCGAAGGCGTCCTCGCCGGAGGCGTCCGTGAGCAGCCACTCCCGCAGCTCCTGGCCGGTCATGTTCACCACCGCGTGGAAGTCCTGCCAGGTCCGCTCGGTGACGGTGTCGTGCTCAGCCATGCTCCCATCCCTTCGTCCGGGGTTCGGTTCCCGTGGTTCAGAGTCCTCGACGCGCTCTTCGCAGAACCGCGACACCGGCGGCGCCCGCGACGAAGCCCGCGGCGCCCAACGCCGCCACGGTGCGGCGTCGCTGGCTCATCTCCTGGAGAAGACTGCTCTCCCGTGACTCGTCGTCGAACTCGCCGTGCGCGCCGAAGTCGCGTACGTCGTCCAGGGGGTGGAACAGGTTGTCCCTCGTGATCGGGTGGGCGTCGCGCATCTGGCTCTCCGGCCCCGAGCGTCCCTGCTGCCAGTCCACCAGCCGCGGTGCGAACCGCTGGCCCAGGACGGTGCCCACGGTGGAGATCCCCACCCAGTACCGACGACGCCGGGGGTGCTCGGCCGCCCACACGATCGCCCGGGCCGCGACCTCGGGCTGGTACACCGGCGCCACGGGGCGCGGGCGGTGGCCGTTCAGACGTGAGCGCGCCCAGGTGAACTGCGGTGTGTTGACGGCGGGCAGGTGCACCTCCGTGAATCTGATCCGCGAGCCCCGGTGGAGCAGTTCGGCGCGCACGGAGTCGGTGAACCCGCGTATGGCGTGCTTGGCGCCGCAGTACGCCGCCTGCAACGGGATGCCCCGGTAACCCAGCGCCGAGCCGACCTGCACGATCACTCCCCGGTCCCGGGGCAGCATGCGCTCCAGCGCGGCACGGGTGCCGTGGACGTAGCCGTGGTAGGTGACGTCGGTGACTCGGCGGTACTCCTCCGGTTCCACCTCCATGAAGGGCGCGATCACGGTGGCGAACGCGCAGTTCACCCAGACGTCCACCGGGCCCAGCTCCGACTCCACCCGTGCCAGCGCCCCGCGCACCGCGTCGGCGTCGCTCACGTCCACCGCCACCGACATCGCGGGCACACCCTCGGCGCGCGCCTCCTCCACGGCGGCGTCCAGCCCGGCCTGTCCTCGGGACAGCAGGGCCACGGCGTATCCCCGATGGGCGAACTCTCGCGCGGTCGCGCGACCCACGCCCGCGCTGGCCCCGCTGACCACCACCACACGGCCCTCTGCCTTCGCGGCCACCCGGCACCTCCATGGTCGAAAACGGCGTTCTTCCCGTCCTCCACTGCCCGCTACCCGAGAGCACCAACCGTCATGTACGCCTCACCCCGAGCCCGTGAACTGTCGTTTCGCCGATCCCGCTCTGGGCAGGCGCCAACAGCAAGACCCGCCTCGGACACGGCACGGAAAGGGAAGGGATGAGAAGCGACACGGCGCGCATCGGTGACCACGGCTTCCTCTCGGACTGCCGCACGGCCGCACTCGTCACCCCCGAAGGAACGATCGACTGGTTGTGCGTGCCCCGGTTCGACGGTGCGTCGTTCCTCGGAGGGATCCTGGACTCCGAACGCGGCGGTTCGTGGACCATCGAGGTCCAGGGCGCGCGCCCGGTCGAACGCGCCTACGTCGGTGACACCCTCGTCCTGGAGACCCTGTGGAGGGGAACGGACGTGGAGGTGGCCGTCCGCGACCTGCTCGCCGTGCGTTCCTCCGGGGAGGAGGGCGCGGGCCTGTACCGCGAGGGGGTCCTGCTGCGCGTGGTCGAGTGCCGCTCCGGCGGCGCGTCCGTGCGTTCCCGGGTCGACGCCAGACCCGACTACGGGCGTACCCCGCCGGTGTGGGAGCACGTGGACGGAGGTCTGCGGGAACGTTCGGGGCCACTGTTGTCGGGTGTGCCCGCGCCCCGCCTCGGTGAGGACGGGGTGCCGGAGTACCGTGTGGAGCTCTCCGAGGGGGACACGGCCGTGTTCGCCCTGGACTACCTGCACGGTGAGCGCCTCATCGACCAGGGCGAGGCCGCCGGTCTGCTCCGGCGGAGCCTGGACACCTGGCGAGCCTGGTCGGACAGGACCGACTACCAGGGGGTGGGCGCCACGCACGTGCGGCGCAGCGCGCTCACCATGCGGGGACTGCTCTTCGAGGAGAGCGGCGCGCTGATCGCCGCCCCCACCACCTCACTGCCCGAATGGCCCGGCGGACCCCGCAACTGGGACTACCGCTACGTGTGGCACCGCGACGCCGCGCTCGTCGTCCTGGCCTTCCTGCGCCTGGGGCACGCCGAGGAGGCCGGTCACTACCTGCGCTTCCTGTTGAGGATGTGCGGCGACCCGATCCGGGGGATCCCGCCGGTGCAGGCGGTCGACGAGAACCCTCCGGGGGAGGAGGAGATCCTCGACCACCTCTCGGGTCACAGGGGATCGACACCGGTACGGGTGGGCAACGACGCCTACGGGCAGCACCAACTGGACGTGTACGGGCACATCCTGGACGCGGCGCTGTCCTACGAGATGGCCACGGGCGCGCTCCAGGACGCCGACATCGACCAGTTGGCCTCGGTGGTGGACTCCGCGTGCAGGCTCTGGCGGGAACCGGACGCGGGGATCTGGGAGGTGCGGTCCGGACTCCGTCACTGGACCCACTCCAAGCTCTACGCGTGGCTGTGTCTGGACCGGGGGATCCGGCTCGCCACCGAACGGGGCCGGGAGGACGACTTTCCGGTGGAGAAGTGGCGTGAGGAGCGGGAGGCCGTCCGTGAGGAGATCCTCGAACACGGCTACGACCACGAGAGGGGTTCCTTCCGGCAGTCCTACGGCTCCTCCAACGTGGACGGGTCCCTGCTGAGGATTCCGCTGCTGGGCTTCCTGGACGGGGACGACCCGCGGGTGCTCGCGACCCTGGAGCGCGTGGACGCCGAACTGGGGGACGACGGCCACCTCGTCCACCGCTACGACCCCGAACTGACCGACGACGGGCTCGGCACCCCCGAGGGTGCCTTCCTGCTGTGCTCCTTCGACATGGTCTCCGCCCTGGTGCTCGCCGGCCGGGAGGGGGAGGCCAGGGAGAGGTTCGAGGAGCTGTGCGGATACGGCGGGGACCTCGGTCTGCTGGCGGAGGAGATGCACGCCGACGGCACCATGCTGGGCAACTTCCCCCAGGCGTTCACCCATCTGGCGCTGATCGAGGCGGCCGTCAACCTCGACCAGGCGGGGGACACCGAGGCGTTGCACGCGTGGGTGAACGGCAGAGCCGGAGAAGCCACGAGACGAAGGAGGAATCCGGTCGATGGCTGAGGAGACCACCGAAGAGATCAAGGAGACGATCTACCAGGAGGCGGAGGCCTACCGGGGCGACAGCGACCAGCCCCTGGGCGGGTACGCCGCCATGGTCGCGGGTTACGCGGGCCTGGTGGGGGCCGGGCTGCTCGCCGCGCGTATGCTGCGGCGCGACGGACGGACAGCGAACGTGGGCCCGTGGGATCTGGTGCTGATGGGACTGACCACCCACAAGGTGTCCCGGATGCTGGCCAAGGACGCGGTCACCAGCCCCTTCCGCGCGTTCTTCACCCGTTTCCAGGGTGTCTCGGCACCGGCCGAGTTGGCCGAGGAGGTGCGCGGCCAGGGCGGCCGTCGGGCGGTCGGCGAGCTGATCACCTGTCCGTTCTGCGTCGCGCAGTGGATCGCCACCGGGTACGCCTTCGGGCTGGTGTTCGCGCCGACCCTCACCCGGGGCGCCGGAGCGGTGTTCAGCTCGGTCGCCGTCTCCGACTGGCTCCAACTGGCGTACGTGCGCTTGCAGAAGGCCCAGGAGTAACAAGACACACCGAAGGGGCGAGGGACCGGGAGAGGGTCCTTCGCCCCTTCGGTACGTTCCGTTTCCTGAGGGATGGTGAGGGCGGCCACGTCCGGGAACGGAACGCACCGCCGTCCAGGGTCAGGACCGGTGGCTTCCGCGGCGGCGCCCGCGGTGCTTTCCGTCGTCCCCGCGGTCCCCCTCGCCCCCCAGGTCCTCGTGGTCCTCGGGGTCTCCCGGACCGGCCACCGTGGCCTCCGGAGGCGTGCCGACGACGAGTCCGAAGAGCACGTGGTCCAGCAGGAGCGCCCACCTCTCCTGCGGTCTGGACCTGCGGGCGTGGGCGAGTCCGAGGCCCGGTGCGACGAACAGCTCGAACACTCCCCAGGAGAGCACACCGTAGACCGGGCCGGTGAGCCTCGACCTCCGCAGTCCCCGGGGCAGGAAGGCGAACATGGCGCCCGCCGCCGCCCCGTAACCCCAGTGGGCCAGCTCGATCGCGGCCTTCCTCCGGTGCGGGGGGACGCTCTCCAGGACGGCGGGCACGCCCTCGGCCAGAACGGCCTCGGGCGGCGTACGTTCGACGAACCCCATCCCGACCGCGACCTGGCGCGCACCGCTCATGGCCATCGCGCCCACAGTGCCCCGTACGGCGCCCCTGATCAGGGGATGTCTGGGAGGGGCGTCCTGTTTCCTGCTCATCTCACGGCTCCCTTCGCACCTTGTATGCCCTTCTCCCCTGACCGGTGCGCGCGCTTTCACACGCCTCGGTACGGCGGCGTGAAGGAGTCGTCCCTGGGTAGTCGTGACGACCATGGCGACGGGAGGCGAACGGCCGAGGACCCGCGAGGGGAACCGGACGGGAGTACGGCCCGGCGGCGTGCGCCGAAAGAGACTCCACCCCCACCTGTGCGTACGTCGCCGGGGCCTGCTCGGAGGTCCTGGGTCCTGGTGCGGCCCCGCCTTCGCGGGGAGGACGACCGGAGGCCGCCGTGTCCCGTGGACGCCGATACGCCGATACGCCGATGACGCCGAACTCCTGGGGGAGAGGAACCGAAAGGACGGGCGGGAAGTGGTAGTGCGGTGGCTGAGGGAGGCCTGGAGCCGGTGGAGCGACAAGGTGTACCGGGCCGTCAGCAGGCGGGGCTACGAGCGGGAGACCGCCGTCGTCATCATCAAGTGCGTCATCGCCTCGACCTGCGCCTGGGCGCTGGGCCTGCTCATCGTGGACTCACCCCAGGTCGGATTCGCCCCCTTCTCCGCCCTGCTGGTGGTGCGGCCCAGTGTGTACGGTTCGGTGCTCCAGTCCGGCCGCTACGTGGCCGCGGTCTTCCTCGGCGCCCTCATCGCCGGACTGACCGGACTCACCATCGGACCGGACCTGTGGGCGTTCGCCCTCGTCGTGCTGTTCACGATGGTGTTGGGTCAGTTCCCGTTCTTCGGCGAACAGGGCAAGCAGATTCCCGTGATCGCGGCGTTCGCCCTCGCCGGCGGTACCGCGACCAGCGTCGCGGACCTGGTGTCCCTCCTGCTCATGGTGCTGCTGGGAGCGGGCACGGCCCTGGTGACGAACATGGTCTTCGCCCCCACCATCCGTTTCCGTGACGTCAAGAGCGCGGTGTTGGACTTCGCCGACGGCCTGGGCGGTCTCTGCCGTCGGATGGCGGACGGTTTCCGCGAGGGGAGCGACGGGCTCGGCGACCTCGGCTACTGGAGGCAGACCGCGGACGGCTTCGACGCCACCGCGCGCAACGCCAGGGAATCGGTGTCGGAGCAGGAGTACCGGGTCCGTCTGAACCCGAGGAGGCTGGTGGCCGGGGCCCCTCCCGCGTGGGTGCCCGTCGCCTACCGCGACTGGATCACCGCCCTGAGCCGATCCTCATGGCACCTACAGTCCCTTCTGCGGACCCTGTCGGCCTCCTTCAGTTCCCGGTCGCACTTCCCAGAGCCGAGTGACTCCTTCCTCCGCGTGTTCGCCTCCCTCCTGGACACCGCCGCCGACGTCTTCGAGACGATCCGCCAGACCGAGGAACCCGAACGCGAGACGTTCTCGCGGGACCTGAGCGCGTGCCTGGAGCGGGCGTTCGAGGAGATCTCGCAGGTGAGGAGCCGGTTGGGGGAGTACGGGGACCCGAGCCTGTGGTCGGTGCACAGTGCGATGCTCACCGACCTGACACGCCTGATCGAGGAGCTGTACGAGGGGCACGAGGACACCGAGAGCGGTACACGCGGGGGCGCCGTGCGAGAGTGACGGCGACGCCCGGGAACGGAGGACGACATGGGATCCACGGTGGCCATGGGCGCGGCGTTCCGTACGGCCTGCGCGCTCGCGGCCCTGACCCTGCTCGCCGGGTGCGGCGCCCCCGAGGGCGAGGGCGGGGCACCGGACGGCGGTGACACGGTGGAGGATGCGC
This sequence comes from Nocardiopsis sp. ATB16-24, assembly GCF_030271535.1. Lineage (GTDB taxonomy): Bacteria > Actinomycetota > Actinomycetes > Streptosporangiales > Streptosporangiaceae > Nocardiopsis. Next base: position 203,161 of record NZ_JASCXJ010000002.1, read on the forward strand.
CGGAGGTCTCCGCCGAAGCCGGACGACCGGAGGAGGTGACCTCGGGGCTGGAGGTGCCCTGGGGCCTGGACTTCCTTCCCGACGGCTCCGCCCTGATCGCCGAACGCGACTCGGCCGAGATCGTGCGGGTGACCGAGGACGGCACCGTGACGGACGTCGGAACGGTGGAGGAGGCGGTCCCCGGCGGGGAGGGCGGCCTGCTGGGCCTGGCCGTGCACCCGGACTTCCCCACGCGGCCGTACGTGTACACCTACTACACCTCCGCCTCCGACAACCGGATCAGCCGCTGGGAGTACGACCCCGAGGACGAGGCTCTGAGCGCGGAGGAGGTGATCCTCGACGGCATCCCCTCCGCCTCCCACCACAACGGAGGTCGGATCGCGTTCGGTCCCGACGGCCTGTTGTACGCGGGCACGGGGGACGCCGGTCTGAAGGAGTCGTCCCAGGACACCGACTCCCTGGCGGGCAAGATCCTGCGCATGACCCCCGAGGGGGACCCCGCCCCGGACAACCCCTTCGACGACCACGTCTACAGCTACGGGCACCGCAACGTGCAGGGGCTGGCCTGGGACGAGGAGGGCGACCTGTACGCCACCGAGTTCGGCCAGGACGAGCTGGACGAGGTCAACCTGATCGAACCCGGAGGCGACTACGGGTGGCCCGAAGTGGAGGGTCCCGGCGGCGGGGACGAGTACGTCGATCCGCTGGTGACCTGGAGTCCCGCGGAGGCCTCGCCCAGCGGAGCGGCGATCGCGGGCGGTTCCCTGTGGGTGGCCGCGCTGCGCGGCGAGCGTCTATGGGAGGTGCCGCTCACCGGGGACGGCGGGGTCGGCGAACCGGTCGAACACCACCGGGGGGAGTACGGGCGTCTGCGCACGGTGGTGGCCACGCCCGACGGTGGGGGCCTGTGGTCGACCACCAGCAACCGCGACGACTACGGAAGCCCGTCGGAGGGGGACGACCGCGTGCTGCGGATCCCCCTGGACTAGGGACGACGGCTCCGCGCCCCGCCCGGCCCTGCGGACACGGAAACGGGCGAGGCGCCGAGGACGTGCGGGCAGGCGGGCGGGGCCCCGCGCTCTCTGCGGGGCCCCACCTCTTCCCTTGGAGAGGGGTCTTGCGGGCGGGTGCTCCTCACACCCCCGTCAGGCGCAGACGGACTCGTTGAGGGTGAACCTCGCGGGAACGGAGTTGGCTCCGGACGGGAGCCCGCCGAGGAAGCCGAACGTGACCTCCCCGCCCGGAGCGATGGTGGCGTTCCAGTCCGCGTTGCGGGCCGTCACCGAGTGGCCCGACTGGGACAGGACAGCGCTCCAGTGGCGGTCCACGTACTGTCCTCCGGTGAAGGACCACACCAGCTCCCAGCCCTCCACGGGCTCCTCGCCCGTGTTGCGGACGGTCACCTGGGCGGTGAAGCCCTCCCGCCACTGGCCCTGGATCTCGTAGTCGACCTGACACGGCGCGCCGGCGGGGAGGGCGGCGTCGCCCTGGTCGGCCAGGAACCCGGCCACCCAGGCCAGCGGGGCGTTCCAGTTGATGGTCAGCTCGTTGGTCGCCCAGGAGTCGATGTGGTCGATGTAGCAGAACTGGGGGGCGCATCCGGCCAGGTTGGCCTGGGCCACGGGGTCCCAGGTGGAGGCGTCGGAGTTGGGGCCTCCGGCCAGGGTCCCGGGGGGCGGGTTGGGCAGGCTCGGGTCCAGCTGGTTGGCGTACCAACGGCTGTGCTGGTTGACCGAATCGTTGGTGCCGTACCCGGTCACGTAGGACCGGTTCAACGCGTTGCGCCCGAGGACGTAGTCCATCCCCTCCGCGACGGCGTCGCGGAAGCGGACGTCGCCGGTGATGTCGTAGGCGGTCGCCACGACCACCAGGTTGTTGAGCACCTGGCTGTTGGAACCCCAGACGAACTCACCGTTCTCGGGCGCGTAGGCGATCCCGTACGGGTGCTCCTCCACCGCCCGCGCGTACCGCTCGGCGCCCTCGACCACGGAGTCGCGGACCCGGTCGCGGTCGTCCAGGGCGCTGGGCACGGTGGCCAGTTGCAGGCGACCGAGCGCGCCGGTGCTCTGCCAACTGAAGCCGTACTCGGAGAAGACGTCCCCGGTGTGCAGTTCCGAGGAGGTCACCGCCTCCTCGTAGACATCGTCCCCGGTGGCCAGGTACAGCTCGGCCGCGGCCCAGTAGAACTCGTCGGTCACGTCGGTGTCGTCGTAGGGACCGCCTCCCTCGCCGCCGGCGGTGGCGTAGCGTTCGGGTTCGGCGACGGCCGCCTCCCAGGCCGTCTCGGCGGACTCCAGGCAGTCGGCCGCGAAGTCGGCGTCGTAGGGGGCGAACACCCGGGAGCACTGGGCGGCGGACGCGGCCAGGTTCAGCGTGGCGGCGGTCGACGGCGGGTGCAGGTAGCGGGGCTGGGGGTCGTCGGCGGGCATCAGGGGCAGACCGGTCCAACGTTCGTCGTGCACCTTGTGGTGCGCCATCCCCGCGAGCTCCTCACCCTCGGGGACCTGCATGGACAGGAGGAACTCCATCTGCCAGCGGGCCTCGTCCAACACGTCCGGTACGTCGTTGTCCCGCTCGGGGACGGCCAGGGTGGAGTCGGCGACCCGGGCGGGGTCCCCGGTCGGCGCGGTGTGGGCGCGTTCGTAGACGCTCATCAGCTGGTGGACGGAGATGCCGCCGTTGACCACGTACTTGCCGTGGTCGCCCGCGTCGTACCAGCCCCCCGACACGTCGAGCGCGTAGTCGCACGGGGAGGAGGGGTGGCAGGTGACCTCGGTGTCCCCCTGGTTGGGCGCGACACCGACGTGCCCGGCCTGGCGTCCGTACCCGGGCGCGATCTCGTCGAGGATCTCGATGCCGCTGCGCTGGGTGTAGTAGAACTCCAGGGCGTCCGTGGCCAGCGCGCCGTAGAGGTCGGACGAGACGTCGAAGGGGTGGCTGGTCTCCCCGTCCGCCGTCAGCGTGTAGCCCTCGCCCGGCCGGGTGAGGGCACCGAAGTCGACGGTGTGCACGTTCTGGCCCGAAGACGCGTCCAGGCCCCGGGGCACGGTGAGCCCCTCGGCCACGACCGTGCCGTCGGCGTCGGCCAGCTCCCAGGGCAGGGCCTCCTCCGCGTCGGTGACCACGGTGGCGTTCTTGGGGCCCTGCGGCAGGTAGCCGACCTGGTTGACCCGGACGCGAGGGCCGGTGTCGGGCTCGTACACGGGCGGCTCCGCGCCGCCCAGCAGGGACACGTCGTCCAGGCAGAAGGTCCAGTCCTCGTCGGCGCCGCCGATCTGGAAGGCGACCTGTGCGTCGGCCATGTCCGCCGAGGCGGTGAACACGTACTCGTAACGCGCGGACTCGCCGGAGAGTACGGGCCGCTCGTCCAGTTGGGTGCGCCAAGGGTCCACGGGTTCCTGGACCAGGGCGCGCACGGGGCGGGCGTCGGCTCCCGAGGCGGTGAAGGAGAAGGCGTAGGACTCTCCGGCCACGAGGGGGACGTCGTTCTGGCCGATGATCTGGTCCCATGGGTCGCCGGTGCCGCCGGGGACGTCCACGCACAGGACACCGTCGTCGGTGACGGCGAGGTCGATCCCCTCCGTCGCCCACCAACCGGTGGTGCCGTCCGCGAAGTCGCCGTTGACGATCTGTTCGACGGGTTCGTCGTCGGCCTGGACGGGGGAGGCCACGAGGAGGCTCGCGCTGAGTGCGGCCGTGGCGCCGAGCGCCATGGCCGTTGTTCTTCGTGCCGGGCTCAAAGGGGGGTCCTTCCGCCGGGGGGTGAGCGGCCGGAAGCGCTGGGAGCGCTCCCAATAGTATGATCATTGTTGTGTCGCCCCTCACGGCTGTCAATGGGGGCAAAGGGAAAGCCCCCGGGGAGTGCCGGGGGCGTGGGGGAGGGGTCTGGCGGGTCTTCAGTCCGCCAGCAGACCCCGGGCGATGACCTCCTCGACCAGGGCGCGGCGCACCTCGTCGGTCTCGCCCTCGTGTCCCGGATGGCCGGTGGCGGCGCGCAGTTCGGCGCGGACGGCCTCGACCACGGCGTCGCCGCGCACGATCTCGGCGAGCGGAGCCGCCTCGATGGACTCCTTCCACCTGCGCAGGTTGTCCAGGCGGCCGTGTTCGACGGCCTCGTGGCTGATGTGGAACAAGGCGTCGAGGTTGCGGTGGTAGGCGTCGGTGTCCGTGAGGTCCACGTCGAGGATCTCCACCGGCCGGTTGCCGCCGTCCTCGGTGGGGCGCAGGTGGTAGACCTTCCACAGGCGGCCGTTGGTGAGGAACACCCATTCGGCGCCCTCCTCCGCGGCCAGGCGCCGGGCGGTCTGGATGTTGCGCTGGTCGAGCTCTTGTCCGACCCGCCGCACCTCCACCGGGGCGAACAGCTTGCCGTCCCGCACGATCGCGTAGTCGATCGAGTCCCCGCTGGTCCGGTACTCGGTGGTCATGTCCTGGTACTTGCTGTAGTTCAGCCCCACGTCGAAGAAGTCGGCCACGAGCATGCGGGTGTCCCCGTCGTTGGCGTCGCGCTCGATGAGGTCGTTCAACGGGCCGCTGAGGCGGTCGACCGCCGCGGCGACACGGCCGCGAACAGCGGTGTCCCAGCTCAGCGTGGTGCTGGTGAACTCGCCGGTCCTGGTCATGACCTGGGTCTCTTCAACGTCCATGAATGCCCGTTCCCGTGTGTGCCGAAGGTCCCGCCACGCGGTTCTCACCGGGACCGGGGACACGCGGACGGGGGAGAAGAATCGGCCTCGATGCTACAGCTGACACGGGTTCGGGGCACCTTCGGCGAAACCGGGCCCGTCCGGCCGGAACGCCCTGGCCGGACGGACTCCGCGGTGCCCTCGGCCGAGGTCGTCGCGCGTCCTCTTCTCCAGGACGCGCGGGACGGCGACCGAACCGGGGGAGGGTGCTCCTCGGGTCCCCGTCGACCAGTCGTGATGCGACGAGAGGGGATGCGGTGAGGAAGGTCCTCCGGATCCACGGACACGGCGTTACCGACCACGGACGACGCGAAGGGGGGTGCGGGACCCGTGGTCCCGCACCCCCCTTTTCGCGACGGCCCCTCGTGGGGCCGGCCGGTCAGACGCGCTCACCGGCCAGGTGCTCGACGAAGGAGCGGTAGTCGCGCAGGGCCACCCTGAGCGACTCGGTGTCCGTACCGCTGCCGCCGTCCCAGGCGGAGCGGAGGTCGGCACGCCGGGCCTCGATCTCGGCGACCACGGCCTCGGCGACCCGCGCCGCCAGCGCGTCGGCGTCGCGCACGGCCTGCGAGGGGTCGTCGACGAACTCGCCCTGGGCCGCGACCCAACGGTCGCGTACCTCCCGCGGGTCCAGCCCGCGGGGCCGCAGCCTCCACGACTCCCCCGAGGAGTCCGAGGAGTCCGCCTGGGCGGGTTCCCTCGTCTGCGCGGTCCTCCGCGACGCCCCCGTGGGCGCGGCTCCGCGTTCCCGGCCTCCTCGGCCGTCCGACACCATGGCCCCACCCTCAGGGGGCGCGGCGGCGTCGTGCACCTCCGCGTCGACCCTCACAGGGCCGGCCGTACCCGGGGAGCCCCCCGGCTCGACCCGTTCCGACCCGTGCTTCCGTGTTCCCGTGTCCATGAGGGGATTCTCGGGACGGTTCATCGTCCTTCCTCCGTTCGCCTCTCCGGATGGTGTCCCGGCACGCTCGTCCGCGCGCCCGCCGCCCCGACGGTGCCGTCGACCGCGGGCGGTCCGCCCAGCAGGGCGCCCACCAGGTCGCGGTAGGCCACCAGTGCCTCACGCAGGTACTCGGTGCGGCTCTCGTCAGACTCGGCGAGCCGACCCGCGTCCTGGGTGCGCCGTAGACCGGCGACCGCCGTGGGATGGTCCACCGACAGGTCCCGGAGACGGTGTTCGAAACCCTCGTCGGTGTCCGCGGGGGCCGGGGGAGCGGGATAGCCGCGATCGGCCATGATCGCCCCCACCGTGAGGCGGGCGTCCTGGACGGCCTGCACGGGAGCGTCCACGAATTCCTGCTGGACCGCGGCCCACGCGTCGGCGTGAGCCCTGCGCTCCTGGTCGGTGAGGTCGCGGATGCTCATGCCCTCACGGCGTTTGAGCCGTTCGGACAGATCACGTTCGGCCGCGTCCGAGTCCCCGTGCGCTCTCACGGCCCGGTCGTACTCCGGACCGAAGCGCTTCTTGAGCCTGGCGGTGCGCCGGCCCGGCAGGAGCGAGGAACGCGCCACGAACGCGATCACCGCGACGATGACGAGGAGCGCTATCAGCGAGATAATGAGAATGATTCCGGTATCCACAAAGGGCACCTCCTGCCGCACCCCCGTGCCCTCAGAGCCCATGCTGAAACACGCACCCGTTCTGACCAGGAATGATGACCGAAACCCTGCCCGGTACGGAGATCAGAACGGAATCAGGTTCTACCTGGGGGACAGGGGTGGGTGGTCCGCGTCGCCCCGCCCTTCCACGGTGATCTTGTGGCGACCGTGCCCTGGTGGTCACTTTCGGAGCCGAAAGCGACCACCGGAGCGCGGTCGCGACGAACACGGCGAGAGTAGACCGTCCATCGGTGGACCTTGGTGAAACCGATCCCGGTGTAAAGACGCGGGGCTCCGCTCTGGTTGGAGGTGTCCACACCGATGCGGGCTCCTTGGTAACCCCGTTCGTGGCCGGCGGCGAGGGCTCGACCGATCAGCGTGCCGGCCATGCCCTGCCGGCGCCAGGCCTGGCGGGTGCCGACGTTGGTGATCGACAATTCCTTGCGGCCCGTCGTCTCGTGTTCGGCGGGATAGTGGGAGACGAGGACGAAGGAGGCGACCTCGTTCTCGGGGGTGAGCGCCAGGAACGAGAGTTCGGGACGGAACGTGGTGGCGCGGACCTTGTGCAGCCAGGCGTCGGGGGCGACCTCGGCGCTTCCCCAGTGTTCACGGAAGGCATCGTTGTAGGCCACTCGTGTGGCTTCCGCGTACTCCTCCCCGAACGGGACGACGCGTAGTCCTCCGGGCGGTGCCGCCGACGGCTCGGATGCGGTGATGTCCATGGCCATGTCGACGAACCATCGCACAGGGCGGAAACCGCCCGAGGCCAGGACGTCGGCCATCCAGCGTTGACGGTCGTGGACGAAGATCTGGACCTCCCGTTCAACGCGGCCACGGGTGTCCGCGTGGGCCTGTGCGGAGGTCTCCTCGACCCAGTCCAGGAGCTGCCGGGACATCCGCGCGTTCCGTTGCCCGGGATGGACGAGGGCTTCGAGACGCGCGCGGTGAACCGTGTCCGCGGTGTCCTGTACTCGCAGCAGGGCATAGGCGACCATCCGATCGTTCAGCCAGGCGCTCGTGGTGGCCTCGGGAGGAAGGCCGGGATCGTGCAGGTCGTCGAGCAGCTCCTCGCGACCGATGTGCTCTCCGGTCGGTTCGTGCTGTTCGGCGGCGGCGAAAAGGGCGGCCCAGGCGTCCACGTCATCGGGGGTGAGGGGACGCCACAGGGGGACAGGAGTCGTCATCTCCCCACGATGGCGGATCCGGGTGGCTCCGAAGGGAAGATGGCCGCATACGGCCAGGGGGGGTGCCTTCTGGGTGCGCCGGCCCGCGGACATGGCGGGGTGCCTCGTGCCGGGTGCGCTGGCCTGCGGACATGGCGGGGTGCCTCGTGCCGGGTGCGCTGGCCCGCCGGGGGCGCTCCTCTGTCAAGGTCAAGCAGTCCTTGGTCCGCCACTTCCCCCGTGATCTTGCTCCCAGCGTCACTGAGAACGCTTGGCAGTGACGCCCCGAGCAAGATCACCGGGAAAAGGCGCGCTTCTCCACTCGGGCGGCCGGGGTCGGAGGCGGCGGAACGAACCAGTGGATCTTGCTCCGGGCGTCACCGGGGGCGCCCGACAGTGACGCCCGGAGCAAGATCAGGCAGAGCGGCGGCGGGCCGGACAGGCTTGTCGCAACGCGCCGCTTGCCAGACTTGCCAGAGAAGCGTCACGGAGAACACGGAGAACACGGGCGGGGACAACACCCCGCGCAAGCGCACGGGCGGGGACAACACCCCGCGCAAGCGCAACGGCGAAGACAACATCCCGCGCAAGCGCACGGGCGGGGACAACATCCCGCGCAAGCGCAACGGCCAGGGGTCCGGTCTGCACCGGGCCACCTGGCCGTTCGCGTGTCTGGAGCGGATGACGGGAATCGAACCCGCGTTATCAGCTTGGGAAGCTGAAGTTCTACCATTGAACTACATCCGCGCTGCGCTCGTCGGCGAGAACCGATCGGCGACGCATGTCATCCTAGCCCAACTCCGGGGCCGCTGGGCAAGTCGATCCCCGTCACGCTGTGTCATGAAACCCCCCGCGCACCGCCTCCTCACCCCATGTGGGCTGCGTCGCCGGTGCAAGCGGTAGGTTTCAGAGCGTGTTGCTCTCCGATCGCGATATCAGGTCAGAAATCGACGCCGGGCGGGTCAAGATCGACCCCTTCGATCCCGGCCTCGTCCAACCGTCGAGCATCGACGTACGGCTGGACCGCTTCTTTCGGGTGTTCGAGAACCACAAGTACCCGCACATCGACCCCTCGGTCGAGCAACCGGACCTCACCCGGTTGGTGGAGGCCGACGGCGAAGAGGCCTTCATCCTGCATCCGGGGGAATTCGTCCTGGCGTCCACCTACGAGATGGTCACCCTTCCCACCGATCTCGCCAGCCGACTGGAGGGCAAGAGCTCCCTGGGACGACTGGGGCTGCTCACCCACTCCACGGCGGGGTTCATCGATCCCGGTTTCTCCGGGCACGTCACCCTGGAACTGTCCAACGTGGCCACACTCCCCATCAAGCTCTATCCGGGGATGAAGATCGGCCAGCTGTGCCTGTTCCGCCTCTCCTCGCCGGCGGAGCACTCCTATGGTTCCGCGACCTACGGGTCCCGCTACCAGGGTCAGCGCGGACCGACGCCGTCCAGGTCCCACCAGAACTTCACGCGAACCCACATTTGAGGGCAGACAACACCGAACCGTTTACGGTACGGTCATGAACAGACACGTTCCGTCGATTGACCTGCCCGTATCCTTTTCGTGATGGAAATCACTGTTTAGGAGAGGGTGGTATACATCACATATCGCGCTTCTCGGGCCTCCGCATCCACTGCCATAGGTCGACAGATGGTTTTTGCGCAGGTTAAACATGTTATTTCCCGGTTACATACTGCCTGAACTGGGGGTACATACCTCGGTATGGTTTGCCCCCGACGTGAACCAGGTGGCGGCTCTGATCCGGTGAGGGCGCGCGGGAGGGCTCCGCGTAGGCCGCTCACCTGCGATGACCGCGGGTCGCCGAAGGGACGGATGCGCTCCTTGGCATGACCCGCGACCGGGACAGCCCCACGAGGAGACCGTGCCAGCAGTACGCGCAGACCACCTGTACAAGGTGTTCGGTAAACAGTCCAGAGCCGCCGTCGAGCGTCTCTCGGACGGCAGTCACCGTGACACCATCGCCGACCTCGACGTGACGGCAGCCGTCATCGACGTGTCCTTCGAGGTCGAACCTGGCGAGATCTTCGTCGTCATGGGCCTGTCGGGATCGGGGAAGTCCACCTTGATCCGCATGCTCAACGGTCTCCTGGAACCCACTTCGGGAACGGTCGAGATCGATGGCGTGGACATCACCGCCCTCAACAAGAAGAGTCTTCTGAAGCTGCGGGGCGAGAAGATCAGCATGGTCTTCCAGCACTTCGCGCTTCTGCCGCACCGCACCGTGCTGGAGAACGCCGCCTACGGCCTGGAACTGCGCGGACTCCCGCGCGGGGAACGCTACGAGAAGGCCCGCGAGACCCTCGGACTGGTGGGGCTCGGCGGCTGGGAGGACAAGTTCCCCCAACAGCTCTCCGGCGGTATGCAGCAGCGCGTGGGCCTGGCCCGGGCCCTGGCCGCGGACACCGACATCATCCTCATGGACGAGGCGTTCAGCGCTCTGGACCCGCTCATCCGGCGGGACATGCAGACACAGTTGATCGAGCTCCAGGCGAGCCTGGGCAAGACCATCGTCTTCATCACGCACGACCTCAACGAGGCCATGCGCCTCGGAGACCGCATCTGTGTGCTCCGCGACGGCCGCGTCGCGCAGATCGGCACCGCGCAGGAGATCCTCAGCGAGCCCGCCAACGACTACGTCGAGCGGTTCATCGAGGACGTCGATCGTACCCGCGTGCTCACCGCCGCCTCCGTGATCGACCCCGACGCTCCCTCGGCCGGCGCGGACGCGCCCCGGGTCGCCGCCGACACTCCTGTCGCCGACCTGTACTCCAGCGCCTCCTCCTCCGACAGCCTCCGGGTGGTCGCCGAGGACGGCAGCGTGCTGGGCACCGTGACGCGTAGCTCCGTGCTCGCCGCCCTCGGCACCGGAAAGGAGACGTCGTGACACCGGTCGACTTCCCGCCGAGCCTGCCGATCGGCGAGGGCTTCGAAGCCTTCAACGCCTGGCTCAAGAGCAACTTCGGTCCCGTCTTCGACGCCATCGGTGATTTCATCCGCTGGGCCGTGGGCGCGCTGGCCGGCTTCTTCACCGACCCGGCGGCGGGGCAGCTCGCCTTCATCGCTGCCGTGATCATCGCGGTCCCGTTGCTGCGCAGCCGGCGTCTGCCGCTGGTGGCGATCGTCGCCGTGGTCTCGCTGCTCTACGTGTCGCAGGCGCAGTTCGCGTTCGGCAACACGATCATCAACGCGCTGCCCCCACAGATCTTCCTGTGGGCGATGAACCTGTTCGACCAGCAGTACGTGGACGCCTACTTCTGCATCTCGCTGCTCTTCCTCGTCGCCGTCACCGTGTTGGGCATGCTCGACCGGGGCACCCGTGTGCGCACGGGCGTCGTCGCCGGCGGCTGGCTCGTGGTCGTCCTGCTCGGCTGGCTCGCCCTGCCCGCCCTGGTCAGCGACCCCAGAGCGCTCCTGATGATCCTGTTGCTGAGCCTCCTGGCCCTGTCGGTGGCGGGATGGAAGATGGGCCTGTTCGGCTTCGTCTCCCTCGCCCTGGTGGCCTCGGTCGGCCAGTGGGCCAACGCCATGGACACCCTGGGCCTGGTGCTCGTGGCCAGCGCCATCGCCGTGGTCATCGCGATCCCCATCGGCATCCTGGCGGCCTACAACGACGTGGTCAGCAAGATCGTCAAGCCGGTCCTGGACCTGATGCAGACGCTGCCCGCCTTCGTCTACCTGATCCCGGCGATCTTCTTCTTCTCCATCGGCGCGGTGCCCGGTGTGGTCGCCACCATCGTGTTCGCGATGCCCCCCGGTGTGCGCCTGACCGAGCTGGGTATCCGTCAGATCGACAAGGAGTTGGTGGAGGCCGGCGAGGCCTTCGGGGCTCCCAGCCGGAAGATCCTCACCGGGATCCAGCTGCCGCTGGCCCTGCCCACCATCATGGCCGGGGTCAACCAGGTCATCATGCTCGGCCTGTCGATGGTCGTCATCGCGGGCATGGTCGGCGCGGGAGGCCTGGGAAGCGCGGTCTACCAGGGCATCACCCGCAACGACGGCGCGCTCGGGTTCGAGGCCGGCATCTCGGTGGTCATCCTGGCCATCTTCCTGGACCGCCTCACCGCCGCCGTCACACGCCGGGGGCACCACTCCCCGGCCCAGGCCGCCTGAGACCCGCACCCCCCGCACACCGAAGTTCCCTAGGGAAGGAATCCCACGATGTACAGCCGCAAGCGCATGACGGCTCTGTCCGCCGCCGGCATGAGCGCCGCACTCCTTCTGACCGCATGCGGTGGTGGCGGTGGAGAGGACCTCACCGGACCCGCGGACGGCGGTGGGGAGGACGTCCAGGAGATCAACATCGCGCTGATCGCCTGGGAGGAGGCCATCGCCACCACGAACATGTGGAAGGTCATCCTGGAGGAGAAGGGCTACGACGTCACCGTCACCGAGGTGGACGTCGCCCCGATGTACCAGGGCGCGGCCAACGGCGACGTGGACCTGTTCCTGGACACCTGGCTCCCGGTCACGCACGCCGACTACTGGGAGGACTACGGGGACCAGCTGGAGGACCTCGGCTCCTGGTACGACAACGCCAAGCTGACCATCACCGTGCCCTCCTACATGGAGGACGTGAACAGCATCCCCGACCTGGCCGACAACGTCGAGGAGCTGGACGGCCGGGTCGTGGGCATCGACCCGGGCGCCGGTCTGACCCGCATCACCAAGGAGGAGGCGCTGCCGGGCTACGGTCTGGACGGCGACTTCGAGCTGGTGGAGTCCTCCACCGCGGCGATGCTGGCCGAGCTGGACTCCGCGATCGCCGAGGAGGAGCCCATCGTGGTCACCCTGTGGCGTCCGCACCCGGTCTACGCCAAGCACGACCTCAAGGACCTGGAGGACCCCGAGGGCCTCATGGGCGACGCGGAGAGCATCCACGCGGTCGGCCGCGCCGGCTTCGCCGAGGACTACCCGGAACTGTCGGGCTGGCTCCAGGACTTCGAGATGACCGACGACGAGTTGGCCACTCTGGAGGCGCTGACCCTCGAAGAGTACGAGGACGACCCCGAGGAGGGCGCCCGCGTCTGGCTCTCGGAGAACCCCGAGTTCGTGGAGCGCACCCTGGGCGGGGACGCCGAGGGCCTGGAGTTCTGACCGGGACCTGAGATCCTCACCGCGACTCCGGACCGCTCCGGGGCCCGGTACGAGCGATGGGCCGCTCCCCGCACGGGGAGCGGCCCATCCGCGTCATGGGGGCCGGAGCGAGGACGTGCCGACGTTTCCCCGGAGCGTTTCGCTAGATCTGGTAGCCGCCCTGGGCACCTCCGTACCCGGGGTCGATCTGCCGGTTCCGCTCCCGTCTGGGAAGGAGGTAGGCGGCGAGCAGGCCGCCGATGAAGCCGAAGAGGTGCGCCTGCCACGAGACACCGGGGTACTGGGGCAGGACCCCCCAGATCATCGTCCCGTAGAACAGGATCACGCAGATCATGATCACGATGTCGATGGTCTTGCGTTCGACGATGCCGCGCAGCACGGTGTAGCCGAAGTAGCCGAAGACCAGGCCGCTGGCCCCCACCGTGAGGGAGTAGGGCGAGCTGAACAGCCACACCCCCACGCCGCTGACCACGACGATGATCAGCGTGGTGAGCAGGAACCTCCCCAGACCGCTGAACGCCACGAGCGAGCCCAGTACCAGGAAGGGCAGCGAGTTGCCGATGAGGTGTTCCAGGTTGCCGTGCATGAACGGCGCGGTGAACACGGTCCAGGGCTCCTGGAGGTTCCAGGCGCGCAGGCCGAACTGTTGGTCGAGTCTTCCGAGGAACAGAAAGCTGTCGAGGATCTCGAAGACCCACATGGCCGCGAGCATCCCCGCTACGGTCAGGATGGCGGTGATTCTGGACTGCTTCACCCCACCGAGGGTAGATGACACGGCCTTGCGGTGGTATGTCCATGGGGCGCGTGGTGGGTCATCGTCCTGTGTGACCACGGTCGCCTGGGCGCGCACGGGCTCGGCGGGTACGAGCCGGGGCCTTTGAGGAGGGGCCTTTGCGGCGGGGAGGCTCAGGAGGTCAGCGACTGGTTGCGCGGCGGGATGCCGACCATCGCCATGAAGGAGTCGACCCGGGCCGGGCTGGTCAGCCCGGTCAGGGGCAGGTGTGTGCGCGAGGTGCGGCGGCTCTGGAGTGAGGGGAAGCGCTTGGGCCGTCCGGTGGTGTCGCACAGTCCCAGGGAGCGGATCCGGCCGGGGAGCACGTAGTAGGAGCCGATGTCCTGGAAGGGGACCCGCACGACGTAGCGGCCTCGCACATAGCGGAACTCCCCTTCGGAGACCTCCAGTACGGGGGACGTGAGCATGTGGCCGTGTACGGCCAGAGCGATGCCCGCGAGGGACAGGAGGACGCCGAGGGTGATCCCGGCCCAGTGGGAGGGTTCGGCCACGATCACCACGACACCCAGAACCACCAGAGCGTAGCCAGTCCACAACTCCATGTGTTTGCGGCCCGCAGGGCAGACCAGGCGGACTGTTTCGGACACGGCAGCGGCCTCTCTCGAAGGGGTGTTGCGGGGGAGGTGACGGCGATCGCCGTACGAAACCCTATCGGCTCCGGCGGGAGGAGGGTGGTGGTTTCGGACAGTCGGGTGCACGGATTTCAGTGCACACTCTGCGTGCTTTGTCCCCTAGTGATCCTTGTGTCTACTTTACCCGATGATCATCAGATCGTCCTACGAATGTTGTCACGGCGAGTCCTGATGGTTCTACGGCGTGAGAGGAAGGAGTCTCAGAACGGATGTTTCACCCGATTTGATCGGTTTTGAGCTTTTTGTCTGTTTCTCTGTATGTAATCAACTGAGGCGAATGCGTAGTTAAACGACGTTTACTTTACCATAAACAGTGTTGACTTTCTTAAGTGATCCGCAATCCATTTCTGGGGTGTCCGAATCCCGGGGAAGTGGTGCTCTGTCTCTCCGGCGCCCCTGACCTGCCGTGACATCTTTGTTACTGGTGAGTAGTCAACGCGTTTCGAAGACCGGGGTCGATGAGCGCGAACCGGTTGCGGATGGATCACGAATTCGGCATTGGGGCTATACAGACATTTCACTCAATGGTCTTCTGATCGACTAATCGCCTAAGTCCTGTGGGGGTGTGCGAACCACACCGCCCCTCAGGTTCGGCTCGTATCCGTGATCAAGGGTGTGTCTGATGGAAAACCGTAGGAAACTGCTGGGGGCTGCGGCCGTCGGCGTCTCGGCGGCCCTGGTGCTGGGCGCCTGCTCCCCGCCCGCCGACGATGACGGCGCCGGTGGCGCGTCGTCGGTCAGTTGGATCGTGAACCAGGCGGGCGGCGGTTGGAACCACAACACGCCCGAGGGTGGCTCGGTCTACGTCATCCAGATGCTCCACGGTGTCCTGCCCGTCCCGGGTCACTGGGACCCCAGCGGCGAGTGGCAGTGGAACACCGACCTGCTCGTCAACACCCCCGAGTTGATCAACGAAGACCCCATGGTGTGGGAGTACGAGATCAACCCGGACGCCAACTGGAGCGACGGCGAGCCCATCGACGCCGACGACTTCATCTGGACCTGGAAGATGAACAGCGGCAACGAGGAGCTGTGCGCGGACAACTGCAACTCCCGCGGCACGCTCCTGACGGCGCAGTTCGAGAGCGTCGAGGGCTCCGAGGACGGCAAGACCGTCACCGTGACCATGAAGGACGGCGAGAAGTTCCCCGAGTGGTTCACCTTCGCCGCTGACGGCCTCTACCCGGCCCACCTCGCCGAGGCCGAGGGCTTCGACCTGGACACCCCCGAGGGCATGCTGGAGTCCTCCAACTGGTTCAACGAGAACCCCATCCCGATCTCCGGTGGCCACTACCTCATCGAGGAGGGCGCCGCACTCGACGGACGCGTCGTCAAGACCGTCAACGAGGACTACTACGGCGATCTCCCCAACATCGAGGAGATCATCCTGGAGGTCAACACCGAGGAGGGCAGCTGGGTTCCGGCGCTGTCCAACGGCGAGATCCAGGGCGCCGCCCCGGCCAGCTGGTCCGACGACGTCATCACCCAGCTGGAAGACGCCCAGGGCGTCGAGTTCGGCATCGAGCCCGGCGGTAGCTGGGAGCACGTCGACATCAACATGGACAACGAGACCCTCTCGGACAAGGCCCTGCGCCAGGCGATCTTCATGGCGATCGACGTCGAGAACATCGCCACCCGTACCTACGGTGAGAAGTTCCCCGAGATCGAGCCTCGCACGAACCACATCTTCGACAACAACAGCGAGTTCCACGAGGACGTCGTCACCGAGCTCGGACAGGGCTCCGGTGACAGTGAGGCGGCCCTGGAGGTCCTGGAGGACGCCGGTTACGAGCTGGACGGCGAGACCCTCACCCTCGACGGTGACGAGGTGGCCCCGCTGCGCCTGCGCTACACCGCCGGCCACGTGGCCCGTGAGATCATCGCCGAGCTGATCCAGTCCGACCTGGCCAAGATCGGCGTCACCATCGAGATCGAGACCACCGACGACCTGGGCGGCACCCTGTCCGAGCAGGACTACGACCTGATGATCTACGGCTGGAGCGGCACCCCGGCCTTCGCCAGCTCCCCGAGCCAGTTCTGGCGCAGCGACAGCGGCAGCAACTACGGCAACCTGAACAACAGCGAGGTGGACGAGCTGGTCGACAAGGCCATGAACGTCGCCACCCCGGAGGAGTCCGCCGTGTTCGCCAACGAGGCCGCCGCGCTGGTGGCCGAGGAGGCCTACGTCCTGCCCATCGTGAGCACCCCGGTGTTCTACTTCTACGACACGAACTACCTGAGCGGCGTCACCGACAACAACTCTCAGTCGCGTCGAGCCCTGTGGAACCAGCACGAGTGGTCCGCGGTCGAGTAGCAGTTCTCCCGGACCACCCAGCTCCGCGTCGGATGACGGGGAGACGGCCCTGACCCGGTGGCCGCCGTCGGGAACCCCCGGCGGCGGCCCGGGCACGGCCGGGCCCCTTCCCGACCCCCCTGGTCGGAGAGGGACTGGTATCCCCGCTCCGGGGAGCGCTCAGCGAAGGACCTTCCCATGCTCGTATACACCGCGCGCCGCTTCGCCGTGGCGATCCCAGTGCTCCTGGCGGCGTCGGTCCTCGTCTTCCTCATGGTGGACCTCAGCGGCGACCCGCTGTCGGATCTGCGCATGCAGCAGCCACCCCCCAGTCCTGAGACCATCGCAGCCGCCGAGGCCAGGTACTACCTCGACCGGTCGATCCCGGAACGGTACTGGCTGTGGATGACGGGCATCGGCGGCAACGGAGACATCGGCCTCCTCCAAGGCAAGTTCGGACCCTCGGTCCGCGGCGGCCCCTTCGACATCGGTGAGCAGTTGGCGTCGGGGATCTCGATCACCATCCGCCTGGTCTCCGCCGCGATCGTCATGGCCCTGGGCCTGGCCATCGTCTCCGGCGTCATCAGCGCCATGCGCCAGTACTCCAAGCTCGACTACACGCTCACCTTCATCGGCTTCCTCGCCCTGGCCATGCCCACCTTCTGGTTGGGCGCCCTGATCAGGGAGGGCGGCCTGTGGTTCAACAAGACCACGGACACGAGCTTCTTCTACACCATCGGCGCCAACTCGGCACGGGTGAGCAACATGACCGGCTGGGAGTACTTCCTGGACTCCGCCGGTCACCTCGTGCTGCCCACCGTCACCCTGATGCTGACCAGCTACGCCGCATGGAGCCGCTACCAACGCACCTCCATGTTGGAGGTGCTCAACAGTGACTACGTGCGCCTGGCCCGTGCCAAGGGCGTGCGCAACAGCGTGGTGGTGCGTCGGCACGCGCTGCGCACCGCGCTGATCCCGTTGGTCACGGTCGCGACGATCGGCATCGTCGGCATCCTCGAAGGCGTGGTCATCATCGAGACCATCTTCCAGTGGCGAGGTCTCGGATACTTCTTCATCGAGGCGGTCAAGGCCAAGGACACCTTCGCGCTGATGGCCTGGCTCATGTTGAGCGGCACCCTCGTCGTCCTCGCCAACCTCATCGCCGACGTTCTCTACGGCGTTCTCGACCCCAGGATCCGCTATGAGTGACCTCCACAACCGCCTGGTGAGCGCGGAGGCCGACAGGCCGGACCTCACCGAGGAGAACGTCAACAAGGGCGAACAGCTGACCCAGATGCAGATGATCTGGCGGCGGTTCCGGCGGCACCGGGCCGCGATGGTCAGCCTCGTGCTGCTCCTCGTGATCGTCGCCTTCGCCTTCGTCGGCCCGCTCGTGTGGCCCTACGACCACACGGTCAGCCGGGACATCGCGGGGAACCTGTCACCGAGCCTGCAACACCCCTTCGGCACCACCAAGCAGGGCAACGACGTGTTCGCGCAGACCATGCGCGGGGCTCAGCAGTCGTTGAAGGTCGCGCTCGTGGTCTCCATCGTGTCGACCACGATCGGTTCGATCTGGGGTGCCATCGCGGGTTACTACAGGGGCCGGATCGACGCGATCATGATGCGGATCGCCGACGTGTTCCTCATCATCCCGCTCATCGTGGCCGTGGCCGCCATCAGCGGCAACGTGCGCGGTGGCACCACCTGGTACGCGGTGGCGTTGATCATCTGCTTCTTCTCCTGGGCCACCATCGCCCGCGTGGTCCGCGGAGTGGTGCTCTCCCTACGGGAACAGGAGTTCATCGAGGCCGCCAGGGCGGCCGGGGCCAAGGTCACTCGGATCATCTTCCGCCACCTGCTGCCCAACGCCGCGGGCCCGATCATCGTCGCGGCCACGCTGCTGGTCGCGTTGGCGGTCCTGACCGAGGCCTCGTTGTCCTTCATCGGGTTCGGCATCCAGCCCCCCGACATCTCACTCGGGAAGATGGTGGAGGGCGCCAGGACCGCGGCCTTCACCCGGCCCTGGCTGTTCTATCCGCCGGGTGTGTTGATCGTCCTGATCTGCCTGACGATCAACTTCATCGGTGACGGCCTGAGGGACGCACTCGACCCACGACAGACGATGGTGCGGCGATGACCACGACGGAACACAAGAGCGAAGGCCCTGTCGCGGCCGACGACGAGATCGTCCTGGACGTCCAGGACCTCAATGTCACCTTCTCCTCCGAGGACGGCCCCCTCCAGGCCGTACGCGGCGTCTCCTACCAGGTGCGTCGGGGCGAGGCCCTGGGCATCGTCGGAGAGTCCGGCTCGGGCAAGTCGGTCACCTCGATGGCGATCATGGGCCTGCTGCCCAGGACCGCGAAGGTGTCCGGTTCGGCCCGCGTCCTGGACCAGGAGGTGATCGGGCTCAATGACGCCCAGATCAGCAAGGTACGGGGCAGGAGGATCGCGATGATCTTCCAGGACCCGCTGACCTCGCTGAACCCGGTGTACACGATCGGTTACCAGATCGTGGAGGCCATCCTCACCCACCGGAAGACGACCAAGCAGAAGGCCCGGGAGCGGGCGATCGAGCTGCTCGACAAGGTCGGTATCCCCAACCCCGAGCGGCGGGTCGACCAGTATCCGCACGAACTGTCGGGCGGTATGCGTCAGCGCGTGGTGATCGCCATCGCCATGGCCAACGACCCCGACATCATCATCGCCGACGAGCCGACCACCGCCCTGGACGTGACGGTCCAGGCACAGGTGCTGGAGGCCTTGGAGGCCGCGCGCAAGGAAACGGGTGCGGCCCTGGTGCTCATCACCCACGACCTCGGGGTCGTGGCCGGGCACGTGGACCGTGTCGCCGTGATGTACGCCGGACGCCTGGTGGAGACCGGCACGGTGGAGGACGTGTTCTACCGTCCGCGTATGCCCTACGCGCTGGGTCTGCTGGGTTCGCTGCCGCGTATGGACGAGGAGAGGGGCGCACGGCTCACCCCCATCAAGGGCACGCCGCCGTCCCTGCTCAACCTGCCCCAGGGGTGCCCGTTCGCCCCTCGCTGCCCGATGGTCCAGGACGTCTGTCTCTCCGAGGCGCCGGTGCTCACAGCGCCGGAGGACGCCGAGGAGCGGCACGAGGACCCCCTGGCACGGCACCTGGCCGCCTGCCACTTCAGCGACCAGTTGGCCGGAGCGCGTCCGCAGGACCTCTTCCAGGCGACCGAGCTGCGCGGCTCCGGACCGGAGGCCGTGGCCGAGGAGGAAAAGGACGCGGAGGCCGGTTCCGGAGCGGAGCAGGAGGGTGACTCCGCCTCCTCCGAGATCCTGTTGTCCGCCACCGACCTGGTCAAGCACTTCCCGATCCGCTCCAAGGGCATCCTCAGGCGCAAGGTCGGCGAGGTCCAGGCGGTCTCGGGGATCGATCTGGAACTGCGTGAACACGAGACCCTCGCACTCGTGGGGGAGTCGGGTTGTGGCAAGTCCACCACCGCACGTCTGCTCCTCCAGCTGATCAAGCAGACCTCCGGTGACGTGCGGTACAAGGGCAAGCCGCTGCACACGCTCTCGGAGGCCCAGATGCGGCCGCTGCGACGTGACCTCCAGTTGGTCTTCCAGGACCCGTTCGCCTCCCTGGACCCGCGGATGACGGTCTGGGACATCATCGCCGAGCCCATGCAGATCCATGGGCGCGGCAAGGAGGCCAAGCAACGGGTCGGGGAACTGCTGGACCTGGTGGGCCTCAACCCCGAGCACGGCTCGCGCTACCCGCACGAGTTCTCGGGCGGCCAGCGGCAGCGCATCGGTGTGGCCCGTGCGCTGGCGCTCAACCCCAAGGTGCTCATCCTGGACGAGCCGGTCTCGGCACTGGACGTGTCCATCCAGGCGGGCGTGATCAACCTGCTGGAGGACCTCCAGGACGAGCTGGGCCTGTCGTACCTGTTCGTCTCGCACGACCTGTCGGTGGTCAAGCACATCGCCGACCGGGTGGCCGTGATGTACCTCGGCAAGATCGTGGAGACGGGGACGACCGAGCAGCTGTTCAGCGCGCCCGCCCACCCCTACACGCAGGCGCTGATCTCGGCGATCCCGCTGCCGGACCCGGTCAAGGAGCGGACCCGGGAGCGGATCGTGGTCACCGGTGACGTGCCCAACCCGGCCAACCCGCCCTCGGGATGCCGGTTCCGCACCCGGTGCCCGAAGTTCGCCGGAGAGCTGTCGGAGACCGAGCGCCTCAAGTGCGTGGAGGAACCGCCCGTGTTGCTGGACCGGGGAACCGGCCACCAGGACGCGTGTCACTACTCCAAGGCCGTCGAGCTGATCTGACGATCGGCGGCGGTGCGGCCGGCGGGCCGGTACGGGATCGTCCCCGGACCGGCCCGCCGTCGTATGCGGACGACCGGAACGGACTTCGGCCGGTTTCTTCTCAGAACGGATCTTTGCGAAAACCTTCGCGAGGACCCACGGGAAGGGTCCTGGACCGGTGAACCGGGCACGCGTTAACGTTCGGTGCCCTTTCCCGTCCGTGAACGGTAGGAGACGCAGAGTTGAGAACCCCCGCCTTTCCCTGGAGACCCGCGCCCGGAACACATCACCGTACGCCACAGGGAAGTCACCGTACGCCCACGCGCTTCGGAGGCCGTCGCGGCACCGTGTGGACGGCCGCCGCCCTGCTCGCGGCGGTTCCGCTCGTTCCACTGGTGCCACTGGAGGCGCCCCCGGCCCACGCGGATCCGGTCGTCGCGGAGGAGCGACGGGACGATCTGCGGCAGGACCTCGACGCCATCCTCGACACCCCGGCCCTGAAGGGCGCGGTGTCCGGTGTGGTCGTCACCGACCCCGACACGGGGGAGACGCTGTACTCGCGTGACGGCGGAGAGCGGTTGCTGCCCGCGTCCAACATGAAGCTGTTCACCGCGGCCGCGGCGCTGGAGGTCCTGGGCGTCGACCACACCTTCTCCACCGAGGTGGTCGTGGAGGGCAGGCCCGGGAACAGACGCTCGGTGGAGGACCTGTACCTGGTGGGCGGGGGCGACCCGACACTGTCGGCGGAGGACCTGGACGCGCTGGCCGCCGACGTGGCCGCCTCCGGCGTCAAGATGGTGCGGGGCGACGTGTACGCCGACGACACCTGGTTCGACTCCGAGCGCCTCGTGGACGACTGGTGGCCCGAGGACGAACCCTACGCCTACTCCGCGCAGATCTCCGCCCTGACGGTCGCGCACGGAGACCGCCACGACACCGGGGTCACGGAGGTCACCGTGTCCCCGACCTCCGCGGGACGACCCGCCAGGGTGGACCTCGGTGTGGCCGAGGGTTACGCCGAACTGGACAACCGGGCCGTCACCGGCTCCGCCGGCAGCGGCAACACCCTGGTCATCGACCGCCCCGTGGGCACCAACACCATCACGGTCACGGGGTCCATCCCGCAGGGCGGCGCTCCGGTGACCGTGCTGCGTACCGTGGACGAACCCGCCGGGCTGGCCGCGCACCTGTTCGAACAGGCCCTGGAGCGACACGGGATCACCGTCACGGGTGGCACGGAGGCCGGCACCGCTCCCGAAGGACGGTTCGGCACCAGGGTCCTGGCCGACCACGAGTCCCCGACGTTGGGGGAGATCCTCGTTCCGTTCATGAAGTTCAGCAACAACGGGCACGCCGAGATGCTCGTCAAGAGCATCGGCCGGGAGGTCGCCGACGAGGGCTCCTGGGAGGCGGGGCTCGCCGGAGTGGAGAGCGCCCTGGTGGGGTTGGGCGTGGACACCTCCGACCTGGTCCTCAACGACGGTTCGGGGCTGTCCCGGGGCAATCTGGTCACCGCCGACACGATCATCGACCTGATCCAGCGTTCGCGTGAGGCGTCGTGGCGGGAGACCTGGAGCGCCTCCCTGCCGGTGGCGGGGGTGGCGGACCCGTTCGTGGGCGGCACCCTGAGGCTTCGGATGGGCGGGACCGCCGCCGAGGGCGTCGCCCTGGCCAAGACCGGCACCATGACCGGGGTCAGCGCCCTGTCGGGGTACGTGCCCGGCCCCGACGGCGGCGGACTGGTGTTCAGCGTCGTCAACAACGGCCACAGCGGTCCGGCGCCCACCGGGGTCCAGGACGCGGTCGTGGTGAGGTTGGCCGAGTACCTGGGACATCGGGCGCCCTCGGGGGTGAGGCCGCGGAGCGCGCCCCACACCGGCGGTGAGCTGGAGTGCTCCTGGGAACTGACCTGCTGACGCGCCGGGCGCGTGACCGGACGGATCATTGATCCCGGGCCGTGGGGGCCCCTCCCACGGCCCGTCGGTTCCTCGGGCCGGGGCCCTACCGGGAACGTCGGCCGAGGAAGGCCGGAAGGCGGGTCTGCCCGTGGGCGCCCTCGGAGGCGCCGAACTCGGGTGCGGTGACCAGTCCCCTCTCACCCGGGAGTCCACCGCCCTGATCGGGGCTCCACCCGCCCGCCACGCCTCGTGTGCGGAGTCGGTGGACTGAAGGGGCGGAGGTCTTCGCGCCGGCCGTCAACGCTGACCGCCCATCTCCAGGGCCATCACCCCGGCGATGATCATGGCGATCCCGCCCACCTGGACCCAGGTGAGCGTCTCCCCGAGGAACACGGTGCCGATCATGGCGACCAGGGCGATGCCCACCGCCGCCCACACCCCGTAGGCCACCCCGAGGTTCATGCCCCGGGTGAGGGCCTGGCTGAGCATGAAGAAGGCTCCGACGTACCCCACCACCACGACGACCGAGGGCGCCGGCCGGGTGAACCCCTCAGAGAACTTGAGGGACGTGGTGGCGATCACCTCGGCGATGATCGCTCCGGCCAGCCAGAGCCACGGCATGAGATTCAGTCCCCCGGAGAGAAGTCTGTGCGATCGACCGCGTGCCCGTGCGAGGCGATCGGAACGTCGTACCAGACTAATGGGCCGGTGGAAGGCCGCACGCGAGGCCGCGTCCCCGCACAGCCGGTGCCCGTGCCCCGGTCACCCGACACCGGGACGGCGGTCCCGGGGCCGTGCGGAACGGGGCGGGGAGCCGCCACCGCACGGGACCTTTGCTCCCCTCGGGGCGCGGGGACGGCTCGGGTGGAAAACCCCCACCCGGGGGTGTCGACCGATCCTCCCGGGTTGTATCGTCGGCGCTTCCGGCGTCTTCGTCCTCAGCCGCCGGGGTGACGACCACTCCATTCCGATGCATAAGTTTTCTGAACCTTTTTGGTTTATATGCGTCTTACTTACAGCAGACGGCGTTCGAGGCATGACATGGAGGTACCAGACGTGACGGGCACAACACCCCGGGTGGCGATGCGCCGGTTCGGCATCGGACTGGCCGCACTGGTGCTGACCGCCACCGCCTGCACGTCAGGAGAGGCCGAGACGCAGAGCGGCGGTTCGGACTCGGCCGAGGCCGAACCGGCGGAGTTGGTGATCACCCCAGAGGACGGCGCCGCGGAGGTCGCCCCCGACTCGCCGATCCGTGTCGCGGCGGAGAACGGCGTCATCACCGACGTCAGGGTGGACCAGGTCGTCGTCACCGAGGCCTCCCTCACCGAGGGAGAGGAGGAGGACCCCTCCCTCTACGAGATGAGCGGCACCCTCAACGGTGACGGCACCGAGTGGGTCAGCGACTGGAACCTGCGCCCCGGCTCGGACGTCGTGGTCACCGCCACCGCCGAGAACGACGCCGGTGAGCAGACCGAACTGGTCCACGAGTTCACCACTTTGGAGGCCGTCCCCGGCCGACGCCTGGAGTTGGCCTCCAACTTCCCCGTCACGGGCGACACCGTCGGCGTGGGCATGCCGATCGTCATCAACTTCGACCTTCCGGTCACCAACAAGGCCCGGGTCGAGAACTCCATGGAGGTCGTCTCCGAGCAGGAGGTCCAGGGCGCCTGGAACTGGATCAACGACCAGACCGCGGTCTTTCGCCCCGAAACGTACTGGGACCCCTACCAGTCCGTCAGCGTCGACCTGAACCTGGCCGGTGTCGAGGCCTCCGAGGGGGTGTACGGCGTGAAGAACCACCGGATCGACTTCGAGGTCGGCCGGGAGTTGATCGCGACCATGCACGTGCCCGACCACGAGATGGTCATCACCGTGGACGGCGAGCACGAACGCACCATCGAGGTCAGCAACGGCAAGGCCTCCCGCCACTTCGACACCACCACCAGCGGCGTCCACGTCCTGATGGAGCGCTACGAGCAGATCACCATGGACTCCACCACCGTGGGCATCCCCGAGGACGACCCGGGCGCCTACAACGTGGACGTGCAGTACGCGGTCCGCACCTCCAACAGCGGCGAGTTCGTGCACGAGGCCTCCTACAACGGCAGCATCGGTTCGGCCAACACCTCCAACGGCTGCACCAACCTGCGGATGGACGACGCCCGCTGGTTCTTCGAGAACACCCTGATGGGCGACATCCTGGACACCACCGGCACCGACCGTGAGTTCGAGTGGGACAACGGCTGGGGCTTTTGGCAGAAGTCCTGGGACGAGTGGCTGGCCGACAGCGCCACCGGTGAGCCTCAGGTCACCGACGGCTCCGGCACCCCCGGCTCCGTCCACGGCGAGCAGTAGCCGACGAGCGTCGCGCGAACGCGAGGGGCGGTGGGGTGCACCCCACCGCCCCTCGTCGTCCTCGCCTCCGGCACTCCCGAGGGAAGGACCTTCGCTCAGTCCCGCCGGGACAGCCGGGCCACGACGGCGTCTATCACCAGTTCGGTCACGGCCGCCATGTCGACGGCCTCGGAGTCCAGCAGCCACTGCACCTGGAGACCGTCCATCACGGCGATGATCGCCGTGGCCGCCGCCCGCGCCGGGGTGTGTCCGTCCGGTCCGGGTGTGCCCGCCTCCTCGCGGTGCCCCGGTCCGAGCCGCTCCAACACGGCCTCCTCGATCTGCCCGCGCAGCACCGTGTAGCGGTCGCGGAACCACTCCTGGGCCGGATGGTCGTCGGTGGCGCTCTCCGCGGACAGCACCGTGTACAGCCGGGTGGCGCCGGGACGGGAGGCGTTGCGCTCGGCGGTGGTCACCAGGTGGTCCAGCATCCGACCGCCGGACGGCGCGGGCTCGTCGTCGTCGCGAAGTTCCAGGACCGCGGTGAGCAGGTCGGTCTTGGATCCGAAGTGGTGCAGGACCCCCGCCGGGGTGATGTCGAGCATCGCCGCGATGTCGGCCAGGGAGGTGTTGTGGAATCCCTGGGAGGCGAAGGCGTCGGCTGCCGTGCGCAGGATCTGTTCGCGTCGGTTCGCCCGCCTGCGTGGTGTCGGGGCCTCGGTACCGGGCGAGGGTCGGGCGTGGGGATCGGGGGGTGTCTGGCTCATGCTGGCGCTCGCTTCCTGTGCCCGGGAGGGGCACCTCGGTCCCGTGGCCGGGGGTTCTCGGGGACCCGGTGTCCACGGTATCGGGGTTCCCGGTAAGCATGCTTAATGAGCGTTAAGTAAGCGGTGTCCCGGCTCGACGGACGGACCTCCCGGGGGCGCGGGGCCCATGACCCCGGACCCTCGCTTCCGGGACGCCCGGCTCCGGACCGAGACGAGGTGCGCCTGTTCGCCCGGTCGCGCGAGATGGGTTCCGCCCGGGAACTCCTCGGCCGAACCGTCGCCGATCATCGGAGCCGGGGACCACGCCCTCCCGCGGGATCCGCTGCGACGAGGTCGTCGACGGCAAGACGGTCCCTCTTGCGCGTCCGGCGGCCAGTACGGGCGGACTCCCGGCCACGACGCCCTCCCCGTCGTCGCGCGGGAGGACGAACGTGTCCTCCCGCGCGTGGTCGGTTCGCGGGGACATGTTCCGCTCCGCGACGAGAACGGTCTGCCGCCTCCGGGTCTTGGAAGGCGTGCGCCGCGCCGGCGCCGTCGATCTCCGCACGGCCGTCATGGTCAACGCCGGTGCTCGGCGCACGCGCGGGCCGTCACATGGCGCGGGCTCACCCCGAGTGCCGGGGAACCTACCGCCTCGTGGTCGGATCATCCGGTCGTGGCATCGCGCGTCGGCTCTTCGCCGAGGCGCGTCGATCCCGACCCGGGTTCCTCGGGGCGCGTCGGGCGGCCGGCACCGGCCGCCACCCCGTCTCACCAGGCGCGGATGCCACCGACCGGCGAGGGCAGGCGCTCGTTGAGCCAGGTCCAGGCGCCGTTGTTCTCGGTGAAGCGGCGCTGGACGCGCTCCACCTCGGTGAGGGGGTTGGCGAACACCTCGGTCCACGCCCCGGCGGTGCGTTCCTCCAGATAGAGACTGCGGGCGTCGGTACGCATGCGTACCGCCTGCAAGGTGTGGGAGGAACCGTCGCGCAACTGGATGCGGTAATAGGCCATGGGAAGTCCCTGGGAGTGTGGTTCGTCCTGGTCGGAAAGGACGGCGGTTTCCCGAACGTGCGGTGGACCGGTTTCCCGGGGCGTGCGGCGGGACGCGCTCTGGCGTGCCGCGAGGGTGTGCCTGAAGGGTGGCGGCGAGAGTGCCGAGACCCGGACTGCTCCGGGGAAACGGGCGCCGGCGCCGGGCGCCGTGCTGTTCCGTGTTCCTGAACCCTACTCCTGTCCGGAACCGTATGGGGACGGAAGCGGGGAGTTCGTGGAGGAAATCCGCGTGATCCGTTCGTGAAGAGGGATCTAGATTCGGAAAAAGAACATGTTCGCGTAACATTGCACGCAAATCGGTGTAAGCCAGTCCGGTGACTTCCGTGGTGACCGTCACGCGGCGGTGTCGCCGAAGAGGCGGGCCTTGGCGGCCATCACGTAGTGCTCCGAGGTGGGGTAGACGACCCCCGCCACGGTGAAGTCGGCCGGCCACCACTGGGAGAGGCAGGCCGCCGAAACGCCTCCGGAGGCCGGCGGACTGTGACCCCAGAAGCCCAGGTACTTCGCCGGCCCCGCGGAGGTGAGCAGTTCCTCCACCGTGCGGGCTCGGCCGGGCGTGCGTGCGCTCGTCATGAGGGACGGTCTCACAGGCGGTACCGACACCCGGGCGGCGTCCCTCAGTCGAACTGGAACGATCTCTTGGCGAGTCCGTGCCAGAACCCGTCCACCGTCGACAGAGAACTCCTGTGGTCGTCCAGCGCGGCGCCCAGGGCCACGAACAAAGGCGCGAAGTGGTCGCTGCGCGGGTGCGCGATCGTGGCGGCGGGGGCCTTGTGGCCGAAGTCCACCAGGGCGTCCACGTCGTGGTCGGCCACGGCCCGGTTCACCCAGTCGTCGAACTCCGTCGACCAGGAGGGCGCCCGTCCGTGCGCCCGCGGGGACATCTCGCGCAGATTGTGCGTGGTGAACCCGCTGCCGACGATGAGGACCCCCTCCTCGCGCAGAGGGGCCAGACGGCGCCCCAGAGAGAGGAGACGGGCCGGGTCGAGCGTCGGCATGGAGACCTGAAGGACCGGGATGTCGGCTTCGGGATACATCTCCTTCAGGGGGACGTAGGCGCCGTGGTCGAGTCCACGGTCCGCTTCCTGGTGCAGCGCACCACCTGGACCGGTGACGAGTTCACGGACGCGTTCGGCGAGCGCCGGCGCACCAGGGGCCGGGTACGTGACTCCGTAGTAGCGTTGCGGGAAGCCCCAGAAGTCGTAGGTCAGAGGGACTCCGTCCGCCGTGGCGCCGATGGTGAGCGGAGCGTCCTCCCAGTGCGCCGAGACGACGAGGATCGCCTTCGGGCGGGCGAGACCACCGGACCAGTCGGCGAGCTCCCGGGTCCACAGGGCGTCGTCCGCCAACGGCGGCGCACCGTGGCTGAGGTAGAGGGTCGGCATGCGTGAGGGCTGCTGTGACATGGACATCCTCCA
Organism: Nocardiopsis sp. ATB16-24; assembly: GCF_030271535.1. Classification (GTDB taxonomy): domain Bacteria; phylum Actinomycetota; class Actinomycetes; order Streptosporangiales; family Streptosporangiaceae; genus Nocardiopsis. Next base: position 231,193 of record NZ_JASCXJ010000002.1, read on the forward strand.
GGGGAGATCAGATCTGTTGACCAGAACAAAGTTGAACTCTCAAGTTATTCCTGGAAAGGCGGATCCCGTGGCCGGCACGAGGTGGCTCGACGAGGACGAGCAGCGGACCTGGCGGACCTTCCTGGCCGCCGTCCACCTGTTGGAGGGGGCGCTGGACCGTCAGCTCAGACGTGACTCGGGGCTGCCCCACGCCTACTACCAGGCCCTGGTGATGCTGTCCGAGGCGCCAGGGGGCGAGCTGACGATGACGGAGCTGGCGAGGCTTCTGCGCTCCTCGCCCAGCCGCCTCTCGCACGCGGCGGCCCGCCTGGAGGGGGAGGGGTTGATCCGTCGCTTCAAGCGGCCCAAGGATCGGCGCACCACCATCGCCGAACTCACGCCGCGCGGGGCGGAGGTGCTTCGCGCGGCGGCGCCGGGGCACGTGAACGAGGTCCGGCGGTTGGTCTTCGACGCGCTCACCGGCGAGCAGGTCGAGCGACTCCACGGCATCTCGGAGGCGCTGCTCGCCGCTCTCGACCCCCACGGGGAGGAGCCGCGGTACACGAACCCGGGGGGTGCGGGGGACCGCGACTGAGTCGTGTTCTGTTCTTCTCCTTGAGCAGGGCGAATGGTGGTCGGGAGAATTTTTCGGCGGTGACGCCCTAGGTGTTCGCGCGCAATCGTATTACCATTCATTTCCCTGGGAAGGTCGTGAACTCGAGTTCTCTTCGGGATGTCGTCTTCTCCCGGGGTACCCGCTCACAGAACAGGACCCCCCATGAATGAGAATGCTTTCGTCTCCCACGCGGGCGATGCCGCGACGCTGCTGGCCAGAGCGGCCGTCGGCGTCGTCTTCATCGCCCATGGCTGGCCCAAGGCGACCGACCTCGACGGCACCGCCCAGGGGTTCGCCTCCCTGGGCATCCCCTTCCCCCAGTTCGCCGCGCTGCTGGGGGTGTTCATCGAGGTGGGCGCGGGCTTCGCGCTCATCGTCGGCTTCGCCCTGCCCCTGGCGGGCCTGCTGCTGGCGTTCATGATGGCCAACGCCTACTTCTTCGCCCACCTCGGGGATCCGCTGGTCGGCGGCTTCGAGTTCACGCTGGTCCTCGGTGCGTGCGGGCTGGCCCTCGGTTTCGCGGGCGGTCGCTACGCGCTGGACAGCCTCATGCCGTGGGGGCGCGGACGTCGCCGGCCTTCCGAACCCGTGTCGACCCGCTGACCGGGCCATACGGCCGTTCGCCAAAGGAGTCGGACGGCCGGGGTCACTTTTCTTTACTTGATCACCTTGATTCACAATTCGGACAGAAAAGCGGGCTCGTATATCTGTGGCGCTGCGTCACGCCGTGGCCTTTTGTGAATTGTGGGTAGAATATGTGCATAGTCGATCACGGGGGCGCGTCTCCGAGCCCGTCCCCGAAGCCCCCGCCCGTCGAACGGGAGCACAGTGTCCCACCCGGCCCTCCACGAGCCCGACTGGCAGCTGCGCGTCACCGATCGCCGCGGTACGGCCCTGCACGGAGCGGCGGTGCTGGTGGCGCCCGAGTACGCGCTCACCTGTGCCCACGTCGTCCGTGAGGCCGTGGCCGAGCCCCCTCACCACTCCGACCCCGGAGGAGCCGGCCCGGGAGGCGCCGGCCCCGGAAGCACCGTCCGCCTGGACGCGCCGCGCGGCGGCCCCCGGTGGGAGAGCACCGCCACGGTCGTCCTCGACGGCTGGTGGTGGGACACCGCCGCCCCCTGGGACGTGGCCGTCCTCCGCCTGGACAGGCCCGCCCCGGCGCGTCCCGCGACCTCGGCCCCGCACCGTGTCGGCGACCGCGTCCGCGTCCTCGGCTTCCCCCGCGCCGAGAACGGCCGTTGGGTGACCGGCCGCGTCGTCGGTACGAGCGGCAGCCGCCACGGCAACGTCCAGATCGACGTCGACTCCACCGCGGGCTTCACGGTCCTGCCCGGGTTCAGCGGCAGCGGCGTGCGGGGGGAGAGGACCGACACCCTCCTCGGCCTGGTCTGCGAGGCGTCGGGAGACGGCAGGGCGGGATGGATGATCCCCATGGAGGCGATCCCCCGGGTGTGGCCGTCCTCGGGGGGCGCCCCGGCCACGGACGGAGCCACGGTCGGTGCGAAGGAGGCGCTCGCACGCACCGCCAGGGCGATGACCGACCTGCACACGTTGCTCACGCCCGACATGCGTCTCGACTTCTATCTGGCGCTCGACCCCCGCCTGCGGCGCGGCCTTCGCGCGGACCAGGACATCCGGTCCTTCGCCACGCGGTTGGTGACCCTCGCCCACCACGAGTACGGGCTGCTGCGCGAGGTGCTCGACCTCCTCGACGAACGGGAGGAGGGCGGCGCGGGCATGCTCAGAGTCCGTGAGGAGGCGGCGCTCCTGGAGGAGGCGTCGCGGTGAGCGAGGTGACCGCCCCGGAGGAGGGGCGCCTCCCCCTGAACGGGGACGGACCCGGGGCGCCGCCCCCACCGGAGGACGACGAGGACCTTGTCGACGCCCTGTGCGAGATCCAGCACGTCTTCACCCAGGAGGCGCGCGAGCAGTTGGCCCGCAAACTGCCGACGAGCATCCGGCGGAACCTGCGACTGGACGGTCCGGCGGTCGGCTTCGCCAGGGAACTCGTCCGCCTGTGCCGGGACCAGACGCGCCTGGGCTGCCTCGTGCGCTGGATCCTGTACCTGGAGGAGGGCGGACGCGGCTCACGCCGGGTGGCCCGGGCCGCCGAGACCCTGATCCACGTCGAGGAGTGGGAACAGCTCGTCCACCTGCTGCCCGAGGAGACCACCCCCGCCGACATCCACCTTGTACGCGAGGAACTGCGACGGCACGCCCCCACAGAGGTCGCCGAGGCCTTCGAGGCCGCCAGGTCCGACCGGTTCGCCCCCGACGAGGCGCCGCCCGACACGGCCTGGGACAGGTTCGTGGACCTGGCCGAGATGTCCGTGCCCCGGGACGGCGAGCCTCCTCTGCGGGTCTTCTGCTCGCTCCTGCCCTCCTACCTCCCCCTGCCCTCCTGCCGGGAGCTGCTCCTGCTCTGGGGAGGAGGGCGTCGTGACCGGCCGACCATGCCCTCGGGGACACGTGTGCCCGCACGGCTGGTGGTCCACATCACGCAGTCCGAGGACAGGGACCGCTACGACATCGACTACTGGACGGTGCTCAGTGAGAGGAGGGGACAGGAGCCCGACTTCTGCTTCCACGGCCAGGCCCCGAGGCTGGCGGCGGAGAACCTCGGAGACCACGTGAGCGGCCTGCTCACCCTCATGGAGATGGACCATCGGGTCGGCCACCACGAGGGTCTGCGCGTGGAGCTGGTCGCCCGGATGGACCTGCTGCGCGCCCTGGAGGCCGAACGGTGGCAGGAGGCGGGGAAGGGCGGACAGCGGCTCGGAGCCCGGGCCGAGGTGGTCTACCGGGCCGAGGAGCTGGTGGACGAGGCCCGTGCGGACACCGCTGCGGCCCGGCGGACCTGTGCCCGTCGGTGGCGGAGTCTCGACGACGCGTGCGAGGTCCGGCACCTGGACACCGCGCACGAGCCGGAAATACGGACGAGGAAAGGCGGTCGTACCTATCGGGAACCATTGGCCCCACGACTACAGGACGATAGAATTCTGGTCCTCTCCGTCCCCTCGCATCTGGATGAGTGCCACATGACGGTCTGGGCGGCCATCAAGGTCGGGGTTCCGGTTGTGGTGTGGCGTTCCGCCGCTCACGGCCAAGGAATCGGACCATGGCTCAATCTGGGGAAGGTGGGGCGGGAGGTGAAAGTGTCACCCGACAGAATACGAGAGTTGCCGAAAGCACTCCACGAATCACGATCGGGATGCGTTTCGGTCGGCGATACCGGGTACATCGAAGAATGCTTCGAGGTCGCCGTCTTCTACCACGACTCCCTTCCGGTTCTGCCCTACCCCCGACAGATGACCACGCACAGCATCCGATAGCCCCCTTGGGCGCGGCTCGAAGGGCCTGCCATGACCACACCAGCCGAACCCGGATCGAGTAGTTCCGCGCCGGAATGGTGGATCTTCCACGGCACAGGCCAGCCGCGCGCCCACTTCGACGTGGACACCCGACTGCCCCCACCGCCCAGGTGGCGCGTCTACGGCGGGGGAACGGACCCCGGGGGAACCGACGGCGAGTCGGTCCTCTACGACCCCGGCCCCCAGGCCTCGCGGACCGGTACGGACAGCGAGCGTCATCTGGGTCCGGTCCGGCTCTGGAGCACGCCCGTCCCCCTCGGTCCGCACCGCCGTCGACTGCTGGACAAGGTCAACGCCGCGATCTGCCTGAGGCGCCCCCTGCTGTTGGTCGGGCCGCCCGGGGTCGGCAAGTCCAGCCTCGCCCACCAGATCGCCAGGGAGCTGGGCCTGGGTCGGGTCCTGCGCTGGTCCGTTACCAGTCGGAGCACCGTGGCCGACGGACTGTACACCTACGACCCGCTCACCCAGATCCACGACCTCAACCTGGAGAACGCCCGTCGACGGGCCGTCGGCGGGCCGGACCGCCGTTACGCGCGCGTCGGCGGCGCCGAGGCGCACCTGCGCAGCAGCGCGGAGTCGATCGGACGCTACCTCACCCTGGGCCCCCTGGGCACGGCGTTCCTGCCCACACGGTCCCCACGGGTACTGCTGATCGACGACTTCGACCTCGGTGACTTCGATCTGCCCGGCGATCTCCTCGATCTCTTCGAGAACGGTGGCTACGACGTCCCCGAACTGGGCAGGCTGGCCAACGTCGCCGAGACGATCCGTGTGGCCACGGACGACCCCGGGCGCACGGCGGTGGTCAGACGCGGGAGCGTCCTGTGCTCCGCCTTCCCCATCACGGTGTTGACCTGCAACGACGACAGGGACCTGCCCCCCGCCTTCCTGCGTCGCTGCATCCCGGTCCACATGGGGTTGCCCGACGAGGACGAACTGATCGCGGCCGTGGCCGGGCACTTCGACGGTGACCCGCCCCCCGGTACGCGGAGTCTGGTGATCGAGTTCCTCAACCGGAGCGCCGACGGCCAGACCCTGGCCGTGGACCAGCTCCTCAACGCCGTGCACCTGGTGGGCGCCATGGGAGGGGAACAGGGGGAGCCCGGGCCCGAGCAGGTCCGTCACCTCTCCGACCTGCTCTGGCACCGCCTCACGGAAACCCCGGGATGAGCCGCGAACACCAGCCGGGGGACGGGCGCCTCCGGGGCGGTGGCGACGGAACGGACGAGGCACTCGGACTCGGGGGGCTGGGTCTGACCCCCACCGAGTGGGCCGACGCGGTCCACCTCGCGGTGCTCCGGTCACGCGCCGAGGAGGTGCGGCGCGGTCGCCCCTCCTTTCCGCTTCCCCCGGAGGGGGGTCTCGCGACCGAGGCGGCGCCCGTCCGCCCCGACGGGCCTTCCGACACCGGGCCCGCGGCCACCGTCCGAGGGCTCCCCACATCCGGTGGCGGGGCGTCGGCGCCTTCCCGCGCCGGACCGGGCCGGTCCACGGTACGGACGTCGGGGGGACCACAGTCCTGGGAGGCCGACGCACGGCGGGGCGGGCCGCCGGTGGAGGCGCCGGGCTTCGTCCAGCCGGCGCTGGACCGGCGTCAGGAACTGGTCGCCGCACTCGCCCCGCTCGACATCAGGCGGCGGGTGGGAAGGGCGGACCTGGTCGACGCGGAGGGCACCGCGCGCAACTACGCCCGCTCCCTCCTGGACAGCGTGCACTGGACCGAGGAGGAACGCAGGGACGTCGGCGTGCCGGTGGTGCCCGAAACGCTGAGGCGGTGGGAGAGGACGACCGAGCTCACCCTCCTGGTGGACGACGGCGTCACCATGCTCTTCCAACGCGCCCTGGTGGAGGAGTTCGTCCGGTTGGCGCGCTCCAGCGGCCTCTTCCGTCAGGTCAGGGCCCTGTACTTCGACTCGGGGCGTACGGGCCGCCCGGTGCTGCGCGACGCGCGGGGCCGTTCCCGCCCTCTCGGCGACAGAGGGCGGACGGGGGTACGGGCCGCCCTGGTGCTCACCGACGGGCTCGGGGCGGCCTGGCGGGACCGGGACTTCCAGAACTGGATCGCCCGGGCCGCCGCCCGACGCACGGTCGCGATCTGCCACCTGCTCCAGCCACGACTGTGGCGGCGCGGCGCCATCGACACCGTGCCCACGGAGCTGGCGGTGCCCTGGCCGGCCCGACCCGGTGTCACCAACGCCCGCTACGTGCGTGAGCGCGCCCTCACCGATCCGACGCGAGAAGAGGAGGAGCCGGGGACCGGTGTGCTCGTCCCCGTGCTGGGGTTGAACCCCCGTTCCCTCCACTCGTGGGCGTCCTTCGTGGCGGCGCGTGGACGGACGCGGTTGTGGGCGCACACGGCGCGGTTCCCGGGGAACACGCTCCGCGGAGCGTCGGAGGAGCCGGCGGAGGAGGTCTTCGACGCGGAGAAGGAGGTCCGTCGGTTCCAACGGTCGGCCGGCCCGGAGGCCTTCGACCTCGCGGTGGCCCTGGCCGCGGTGCCCCTGGACCCGCGTCTGGTGGAGGCGGTCTGCGCGGACGTGCTCGGCCGTCCCACCCCCTCGGAGCTGACGGAGGTCTTCTTCAGCGGACTGGTACTGGTCCACGAGAGCGGACGAGGGGACGTACCGGTCCGGTGGGACTTTCGTCCCGGGGTCCGGCGGAGTCTGTTGGCGCTGGGCGGCCGGGTCTCCGACATCCGGCGGATGTTGGGACTGGCCTCCGAGCGACTGTGGCGGGTGGACCCGTGGTTCCGGACCCTCCGGCTCATGTTGCGGGGCGAAAGCGTCGACGCGCCGGAAAGTACGCGGGCATCCCATCACTGGGCGAATTCCATGCTTCCCGCCATGGAGAGCGTGGCCCTCGCCCGTCGTTACGCGGATCCCCTCAGGAAGTACGCGGGTGTTCCCGAAAAAAGGGGGACTCGTGACCCCGAGAGAACAGCGCGGGCCGGGGAGGAGACGCTCGTCGGTCTAGGATTATCTGAGGTTTCCGGATCTGCGCGTGTAGACGGGAATGGCAACTGGAAGGCGCGGAGCAGAATACCCTTTTCCGAACGGTCGGGTGAAAATACTCATATGACTACAAACCCGTCAATCGACGATAGGAAGTACAGTTCTGGCGAAGCGCAGAGCGATCGCACGTCCCGGCAGCCCACGGGCGGCCGGCCGCTCAACGCGGTCTGGGTACAGGTGCCGCGCCGCAACAGCGCCTTCACGGGGCGCGAGGAGCTGCTCTCCTCGCTGAGGTCACAGCTGGTCACGGGGCGCCGCCAGGTCATCACCGCGTTGAACGGGATGTCGGGGGTCGGCAAGACCGAGCTCGCCAAGGAGTACCTGTACCGCTACGCGTCCGACTACGACCTGATCTGCTGGATACCCGCCGCCCACAGCAACCAGCTGCGGGAGAGCTTCTCGGTGCTGGCCTCCAGGCTCAGGTTGGACAGCGCGGGCGCCGGCAGCGGACACGTTCTGGAGAACGTGCTGGAGGCCCTGCGGCAGGGCGTCCACTATCCGCGCTGGCTGCTCATCTTCGACAACGCGCAGGCCCGGTCCGAGCTGGATCCGTATCTTCCCGTCGGGGGCGAGGGCCACGTGATCATCACTTCTCGGGACTCCAGTTGGACGGTACGCGGCGGCGACGCCTACCTGTCCATCCGTGAGTTCAGTCGGAACGAGAGCATCGAACTGCTGAAGCGGCGTGGACCCGCGTCGCTGAGCGACCAGGAGGCCGACGAACTGGCGCGTGAGCTCGGCGACCTGCCGCTCGCGCTCAACCAGGCCGCCGTGTGGCTGCACGAGAGCGGCATGGACACCCAGGAGTACCTACGGCAGTTCGCGGAGAAGAGCGAGGAGATGCTCGCCCTCCTGCGCCCGGTGGACAGTTCCTATCCCGTGGCCGTGGCCGCGGCCTGGAACGTCTCCCTGGACCGTTTGGCCACCACCAACCCGGCCGCGCTGCAACTGCTCCAACTGTGCTCCTTCATGGCCACCGCGCCCATCCCCCGGACCCTGTTCAACTTCGCCCGGAGCATCGAGGGCCCGGCGGAACTGCGCGGTGCCCTGGAGGACCCGGCCAAACTCGGTATGGCCATCCGCGACATCGGGCGCAACAGCCTGGCCCACATCGACCACCAGCGCAACACCATCTCGCTGCATCGGCTGGTGCAACGCGCGGTGCAGGCGCCGATGAGCGAGGGGGAACGCGAGGAGCTGCGCCACTGCGCCCACCAGCTGCTGGGCCGTAACGACCTTCAGGTGACGGAGGTGAACTCCTCCACCCGTTACACCGAACTGCTGCCGCACGTGTGGGCCACCGAACTGTGGGACTGCACCGACCCCTGGGCGCGCAACCTGGTCACCCAGGCGTGCCGGATCGCGGTGGGGCGCCAGGAGTTCGACGAGGCCCGCAAGCTGGGCGAGACGGCGCACGAGTGGTGGCGGCGGCGGTTGGGGGAGCACCACCCGTCCACCCTCGGCATGGCGATCCAGGTCTCCACGGCGATGCGCGGTCAAGGACACCTGGAACAGGCGCTCGAACTGGGCAGGGCCACCCTGGAGACCCTGCGCGAGGCGCAGAACCCCGAGGACCCCGAGACGCTGGAGGCGGAGATCGAGCACATCCGCAGCCTGCGGTTCGTGGGTCGGTTCCAGGAATCCCTGAAGGCCGCGGCCGACGCCTACCAGCGGCGTGTGCGTCTCTTCGGCGAGGACGATCCCAACACCCTCATCACCGCACACCTTCGGGCCTTCACCCTGCTGCTCAGCGGCGATCCGCAGACCGCGGCCGAGCAGTACCGCGACACCCTGAGCAGACTGGAGGTCGTCTTCGGTCCCGAGCATCCCAGCACCCTCGGTACGAATAACGGCTACGCCGAGGCGCTGATGGAGAAGGGCCGGTATCGGGAGGCGGAGGAGGTCCAGACCGACCAGGTCGAAAGGATGATCGACCTGGTCGGGGACGAGGAGGACGTCCGCGTCCTCAGCAACCAGCGGACCCTGGCCGTGATGAGGCGTCGCGTCGGACAGCACGGCGGGGCTCTGCTGCTGTCGGAACGGGTCTGGCAGCGTTTCCGGGTGCGTTTCGGCCTGGACGCCAACGACACCATGTACGCCGCTCTGGTGCACTCCATGTCGCTGAGCGCGGTCAACCAGCACGACGAGGCCCTGGAACTGGCGCAGAGCACCGGAGAGCGCTACGTCAAGCTCCTCGGAGAGCGCCACCCCTACGTCGGCGCGGCCGACGTGAACCGGGCGATCATCCTGCGGAGACTGGGCAGGGTGGCTGAGGCACGGGCGTTGGACGAGCGCGCCCTGGGGGTGTTCCTGGACCGGGTCGGCGCGCACCACCCCAGCACTCTGGCCTGCATGGTGGACCTGGCCAACGACCAGTTCCTCATGGGGGACGTGCCCGGAGCCCGGGAGCGGGACGAGGAGGCGCTGCGCGGTTGTGAGGCGGTGCTGGGGGACCTGCACCCGTTGACCCTGTTGGCGCGACGCAACCTGCTCGTGGACCGCAAGGCCCAGGGCGAGGACGTCGACGCCGGTTTCCTCACCTTGGAGGGCGACTACCGCGAGGTCATGGGCCCGGACCATCCCGCCACGCTCAGCCTGCGCAGGACCGTGCGGGGTGACGCCGACATCTACCTCGCCCAGATGTGACCGGTGCGGTCCGGGACCCTGTCCTCCCGGACCGCGGTACGGCTCAGGAGTATCCGGCCGACCGGAGCAGGGAGACCCATTGGTGGGCGGGCATCTCCAGCACCGCGTGGCCCCTGTGGGCGGAGTCCCGGAGCCCGACCTGTCGTGTCGATCTCAACACGACCTCGACACAGGTCCCGTTGGGCGGGTCGTTGCTGTAACTCGACGTGCGCCACCGGCCGGGCTCGTGTCCCAGCCCCCTCACCGGAGCTCCCGTCCGGCCTGACTTTGCTGGTCACTTCTACGCACGTGGCGGCCTCGATTCTCCCAGTTCCACCATTGGACGCTCCTGTTTCCCGGGAATCCCGGAAAGCGCGATCGGGTTCGGATCCGGTTCTCTTATCTATTCTGCTGTTTCCAGGAACGACTTGTACATGCCCACTGAGGTGGTGATCATGTTGTCCGGTCTCGGACGTCCTGCGAAGGCCGCATAAGGCACGGGGAATGACGGGTTCCGGCATGCGGGATGAGGACCGGTGGGCTGCGGCTCGGACGAGCGGGGCTCCGCAAAGCCCGTACTGGCGGGCTTCGTGCCTGCCTTCCGGCTCCGACGGTCCCGACTTCCACGCTTGTGAACATGTCCTCCCGAGGGTCTTCGGGGCGATCACGAGCGCGCGGGGGTCGGTGAATTGACCGGCCTTCGCGGAACGAATCCCGACGTGGAAAAAACACGTGGACACGGTCGACCGGGCGCGGGGGAGTCCCGCCGGTTAATCCTCTGATTTCCTCTTTCCTGTGTTTCCGGAGTCCCGCCCCTCACACCCGACATTCCCCGGGGCGGGGTCCGGAACATAAGCGCGAAGGACGATTGCGCCAATGGGTCCACCGGGGTCATCGGTGGCGGAATGGGCCCGCGGAGGACCAGGAAACGGTTCGCGGCCCCGCGCCCCGGACCGGCGTCGAGGGATGAGGAACGCGTGACGGCGGTCCTCACCGTTTTCCCCTGGAACCTCGTTCCGTTTCCGGGCCAGACCGGAAGCGGCGGTGCCTGCGCTCCTGACGAGCGAAGGGGACGGCCCGCCTGTGACCGGAGGCGAGCCGTCCCCTTCGTGTGCCGTGTGCCGTGTGTCAGTCGGTCGGGCTTCCCGTGGGGTCGCTCCGGCGGCCCGCCTTCTGGTAGTGGCGAGAGCGACCGCCCAGGACGAACGCCGCCAGGAGGGTGGCGATCAGCGAGGCGACCAGTACGCCCGTCTTGGCGTGCGCCAGGTGTTCCGGGGAGTCGGCGAACGACAGTTCGGTGATCAGCAACGACACGGTGAAGCCGATGCCGGCCAGCTGCGACATGCCGACGATGTCGATCCACTTCAGGCTGGGGTTGAGTTCGGCCTTGGTCACCTTCGTGGTGAGCCACGAACCACCCGCGATACCGATCACCTTGCCGACGACCAGGCCGGCGATGATGCCCAGCGCGGCCTTGTCCTGCATCACCTCGCCGAAGCCGTCGAAGACCACGCCGGCGGAGAAGAACGCGAAGATCGGCAGAGCCAGACCCGAGGACCAGGGACGCAGCAGGTGCTCCACACGGTGACTGGGATCCTGCCGCTCACCGGGCAGCGTGGTGGCGCGCATCAGCAGCCCCATGGACACACCCGCGATGGTGGCGTGAACGCCGCTCTCGTGGACCAGCAACCAGATCAGTGCGGCCAGCGGCACGTAGACCAGCCAATTGGGGATCACCGAGGCGTTCAGTCTGGCGGCGAGCCCTCGGCCCCTCTGGAGGTACCAGAACACGCCCAGTCCCACGACGGCGGCCAGCAGAGCCAGGAACTTGATGCCGGAGGTGTAGAACACCGCGATGACGATGACCGCGCCCAGATCGTCCACGATCGCCAGCGTCAGCAGGAAGGTTCGCAGGGCCGGGGGCAGCCCGCGCCCGACCACCGCGAGGATGGCGAGGGCGAAGGCGATGTCGGTCGCCATCGGGATGCCCCACCCCTGGATGGTTTCGGGCGAGGTGATGTTGATCGCGGCGTAGATCGCGGCCGGCACGACCATGCCGCAGATCGCGGCGATGATCGGGAGCATGGCCCGTTTGGGATCGCGCAACTCGCCGTGGACGAACTCCTGTTTGAGCTCGTTGCCGACGACGAAGAAGAAGAGTGCGAGGAGACCGTCGGCGGCCCATGTCTCCAACGAGAGGTTCAGGTGGAGGGACTCCGGACCGAAGCTGAGTGAGCGCAGCCCTTCGTAGACCCCGCCGAGGGGGGAGTTGATCCAGACGAGGGCCAGAACGGCCGCGCCGATCAGCAGGAAACCACTGACGGTGTCACTACGGAGCGCGTCGGCGAGTCGTGAGAACACACCGTCTCCTCGGGAGCGCTCTACCGGGTCGATGCTCATGGGCACCCTTCTGGGCTGCGGCAGTAAGGACTCGCCGACCAGTCTTCCCGGCACACCTAGGCGCGAGGGCGCCTCGCCCATGTTCACCGAAGGCGGGTTGAATGTCCAACCAGCGGATATGTGCCCGTTCTTCTGCTGGCGCGCCCGAAATCCGATGAGTACAGTCTTGCGCAGGTGTGCCGGGAAGACTGGTCGGCAGACACTGTCGCCTACCGTGGAACAACAGGTGCCCCATGTCCGATGCTGGTCCCCAGGGTACGCGTATCTACCGCTCAGAGGCCGGATCTCGCGAGGTCCGCGCCTGGTGTGAACAGCGGATCGACGACTGGCCGGAGTTGTTCGCCCTGCCGGAACTCGACACCGAGCTCGGTTCCACCCGCGCCTTCCGGGCCTCGGGAGGGAAGGCCACCCCCGTACTCGTCCTGAGCGGTACCAACTTCAACTCGGCGACCTCCGTGGGCACGGCCCGGGTCATCGCCCGCGACCGCGAGGTGATCCTGGTGGACCTGCCCGGACAGCCGGGCCTGAGCGCCGGGGTCCGCCCCAGGACCGACCGGGCCTCGGCCTACGGGTCCTGGTTCAACGAGGTCCTGCCCCGCCTCACCGAGCGGCCCGTCACCGTGCTCGCCCACTCCCTGGGCGCGGTCGTGGCCTTGGCGGCCAAGCCCTCGCCCCTGCTGCACGCCATGGTCCTGGTGGGCCCGGCGGGGCTGACCACGGCGGCCATGAGTTCGGAACTGATGCGGGTCACCCTGCCGTGGGTGGTCAGCCCGCGTGACGACAAGAGCACCCGACTGCTCAACTTCCTGAGCGGCCCCGGCCAGGTGACGCGGGGCGTCCACCCCTACGCGCCGTGGATGACGCTGGTCGGACGCCACTGCCGGACCAGTCTGGCCCCGGGACCCCTGCCCCTGGAACACCTGCAACCCTGGGAGGGCACCCCGGTCGTCGTGGCCACCGGCTCCCACGACGTGTTCTACTCTCCCGCGCGCCTGCACGGTCCGGCCCGCCGCTTCCTGGACGCGGAGGTGACCGTCATGGAGGGCGCGGGCCACCTGGCCCTGAACGAGCAGCCCGATCGGGTCGCCGAACTCCTGCGGTCGGTCGACTGATCCGGCGGGCCCCGACCCGGGTGGCGTCCGTTCAGGACTTGCGGTTCTCGCCCAACTCCTCCTCGATGGGGTTGACCGGTCGGGTCTCCTTCATCGACTCGGACATACCGGGCTTGGTGTGTTCCCTGCGCTGCTGGGCGCGGGCGGACTCGGGACGTGCGTCCGTGTCGGAGCGGGGCAGGGGAACCGAACGCAGTACCTCCTCGGGCTCGCCGTAGTCGACCGGCGGCATCGACCTCAGCGCGCCCAACAGTTCCTCGTCGGCTCCCGAGTCCCGGGCGTGCGACACGATCCGGTCCTTGTCGGCGGGAAACGCCACCTCGCCCAGGATCTCGCGCAGTCCCTCGATGCCATGTCTGAGGCTCATGTCGGTCCCTCCGTCTCGTGTGAGGGCAGGTCCGCTCCACCTCCCGGTCAGCGGCGGTGAACGGCCTGACCTGCCAGGACACTCAGGGCGCCTACCCGGCGCCGCGCGCCCCCAATCGTCCGGGCCGGCCGGGCCGTGGCGACGTGGCACGTCCCATGGCGTACGACTCACCGGGTGTCGGTCCCCTCCCACCCGGGTAGCGGCGGGAAGAGGACCGACGAGAGAACGAGGGGGCGGCGGTGGAGACGATCCGTGCCGAGCACGTGGCTCGGCTGCTGCGTACGGAGGACGGCGACCCGGTGTTGATCGTCCGGGAGGGACGCGCCGAGGTCGTGGACGCGGCACGACTCGACGATCCGCGCTACAGGGGCGCGCTGCGCGTGGCGAGCCGCGGCGACATCATGCCCTCCGGTGGCCAGGAGCCGACCCGGGAGGAGACCGAGGCCCTGGCGCGCCGACTGGACTCCGCCGTGAGCCACCTCGGCGGCTGACCGTCGTCGGGGGCCCGTCGGGAGGGGCCGACGGGCCCCCGGCTCACCTGGACGCCTTGGGGTCGTACCGTTCCCCGGTGACCGGGTTGATGGCCTGGCCGGACGAGAAGTCGTAGTCCACGTCCATCCCCAGGCTCGAGTCGTGGTACAGACCGGTCTCGGGGTTGCGCGGAAGGCCCACCTCGGGATCGATCTCCCAACCGGTGACCGGATCGACCTCCGGTGTCGTCGGCTCCTCGGAGGGGTCGGCGGCGGGTTCCGTGGCGGGACTCTCGGAGGGGCCGTCGCCACCGGGTTCGGGCTCCTCTTCCTCTTTGTCCTGGGACGTCTCCTGTGTGGCGACGATGTCGCTCCGGGCGGGCTGGGACTCCGCACCGCTCTGCGGGTCGAGCACGCCCCAGCTCACCAGGGCCAGGATGACGATGCCCAGGCCCACGCGGTAGTAGACGAACGGCATGAAGCTGTGCGTGGAGATGAACCGCATCAGCCAGGCGATCACCACGAAGCCGACGACACCCGCGATGATCGTGCCCACGATGGTGGCGCCCCATCCGGCGTACTCGTCGCCACCGATGTCGGTCAGCTTGTACAGGCCCGAGGCGAAGACGGCGGGCAGAGCCAGGAGGAAGGCGTACTCGGCGGCCTCCTTGCGCTTGAAACCGAGCAGCATCCCACCCGTGATCGTTCCGCCCGAGCGCGAGACGCCCGGGATCAGGGCGAGGGCCTGGAACAGACCGAAGGTCAGACCGCGGGAGGCGGTGAGGTCCTTCAGTTCCCGGTGCTTGCGCGCGTACCTGTCCACCACGCCGAGGAGCACACCGAAGATGATCAGGTTCAGGGCCACCAGACGCAGGTCCCGGAAGACACTGTCGATCTGGTCCTCCAGGAGCAGACCGAGGACTCCGATGGGGATCGTGCCGAGGATGACGTACCAGCCCATGCGCGCGTTGATGTCGCCGCGCAGGTCACGGTTGACCAGGGACCTGGTCCACGTCGACAGGATCGACCAGATCCGTTGCCGGAAGTAGACCACCACGGCCAGTTCGGTGCCGATCTGACTGACGGCCGTGAAGGCGGCGCCGGGGTCGGGCCAGCCGAAGAAGGCGGACACCACGCGCAGGTGCCCGCTGGAGGAGATCGGGAGGAACTCGGTCAGTCCCTGGACCAGGCCCAGGATGATTGCTTCGAAGATGGACACGGCAGGGTCTGCTCCAGGTGCTTCGGTCACCCCGGCCGGGGCGGCGGGTCAGAGCGCGGTCGAGAGCGCTCGGAAATGGGAACGACCCAGGCAGCTTACTGAAAGTCCGGAACGGCAGGTCACTTCGGTGGCGCGGGACGGGGGCGGGAGGCGGACGCGGCGCGTCCGGGGCAAGGGACCGCCTTCGTGCCCGACCTCGAAGGCCGCCCTGGTCATGGCGCCGATCCGGGGTCGATTCCCCGAGTCCTTTGGAGTCGTCCTGTGGCGGTGTTCACGTGTGGAGGCCGTGTCCGTCCCGGCTCCGACGAGCCGTGTGAACACGCGTCCCGCCCGGACGCCACCGACGACCTCGGCCACGCCGGGGATCGGGACCACCGCGACCGGGTCGAGGATCCCGCGTGGGACCGGGGCGTCGGTCCGAGGAGGACCGGAGGCGACCCCACGCCCCGCGATAGGGGGCCCTGGGGAAGTGGGCCGAGGAGTCGTCCACAGCCTGTGGACATCTTCGCGCCACAGCGCACGGTGATACGGAGGCACGCGCCTTCCGAACCTCGTTCCGCGACCCGAGGGTGGGCGAAGAAGAAAGCGCGCACATTTCCACCGTCCGGAATAGCGGAGGCCTGACACGGGGTCGCGAGCCGTCCCCCGTCCCGTCCTCCTTTCCGGTGCGCCCGCCGGGTGTCGGCGGTGGTCTCCCACGGGCGGGGCCGTACGGATTCACGGAAAAAGCGCATGAAAAAGGAGGGATGTGACGATGGCGGCAGGGTCTTCCTCGGCCGATCCTCGATCGGCGCTAAATCATCGGTCGACTTCCCGCCAGAGGGGTAAAGCGTCGACATGCCGGCCGGAACCGGCCACGGAAATTCTCAATGTGACCCTTTGCGCACCTTGCGTGGTCTGTGTTTTGTTATGAACTGGCAAGTAACCACGCGAGCCATGAAGGACACCCATGACCAACACCCCACGGCCAGGGTTGAACAGACGCGGACTCCTACGCGGAGCCGCCCTCACCTCAGGTGCCGTCGCCCTCGGCGGGGCCCTCAGCGCACTCGGCGCGGCGAGCGCCTCCGCCCAGGCCACCGGCACGGGCGCCTCCGCCCAGGCGGCCAGCCCCTACCTGTACTGGAGGGGCGCCTGGGGCGCCCGCGCTCCGCGCAGTCCCATCCAGGTCCTGGCCAACGCGCCGCGCTACATCGTGGTCCACCACACCGCGACGGCCAACAGTACGAACTACTCGCTCGACCACGCCCTGGCCCTGTCCAGGTCGATCCAGAACTACCACATGGACCACAACGGCTGGATCGACACCGGCCAGCAGCTCACCATCAGCCGCGGCGGCCACCTCATGGAGGGTCGCGACCGCACCCCGGAGGCCATCGCGGCGGGTCAGCACGTGGTGGGCACCCACGTGGCCAACAACAACAGCACCTGCATCGGCATCGAGAACGAGGGCCTCTACACCTCCGTCGGCCCCACCCAGGCCCTGACCAACACGTTGGTGCAGACCCTGGCCTGGCTCTGCGGGGCCTACGGGCTCAACCCCCACGCGGCGATCCTGGGCCACCGGGACTTCAACGCCACCGCATGCCCCGGCAACGTCTTGTACTCGATGCTCCCCGAGCTGCGCAACCGGGTCACCCAGACCATGCGGGCCTACGACATCCCCATCGCCGCCCATCGTGCGCACGCCGAGGACGGCCCCACCTACCCGGCCGTACCGGAGGACGAACCGGACCACGAGTTCTACCACGGACCTGTCAGAGGCCCGGACGACTTCAGCCGCTGATCCCAAGGGACGCTTCCCCGTTCAGCGTTCCTTTCCCCACCCCCGAAGCGGTGCCCGCCATCCCCCGGCGGGCACCGCCCTTTTCCCCGTCCCCGCGTACGGGGACCCCGTCGACGGAATTCGGGTCCGGCCCCGCACGCCGACACCACGGCGAGAGACGCTCCCAGATCCGCCGGGAAGTGCCGCGGACCCCGGTGGAACACGCCGCCCGCAAGGAAACAGAAAGGCCCCACCCGACACGGGGCGGGGCCGGTCGCCAGGAGCGGGGAACGACCCGGCGAGAACACCTCGGCCGGCCCCGCCTTCAACCGGAAGGGCCGGCGGTGCGCAGCTCCTCGTTGATGCGCCGGGCCTCCTCCAACCGGTCCTCCAGGATGATGATCCTGCACGCGGCCTCGATCGGGGTGCCCTGATCCACGAGCTCACGTGCGCGCGCGGCGAGCCTGAGCTGATGGCGGGAGTAGCGGCGATGGCCGCCCTTCGACCGCAGGGGCTTGAACAGCTCGGCCTCGTCCAGGGCGCGCAGGAACGCCGGCGTGGCACCGATCATCTCCGCCGCGCTGCCCATGGTGTAGGCGGGGTAGTCGTCATCGTCGAATCTGTCGTCGGTGGTGGAACGTGACAAAACGCGTTTCTTCCTTCTCCTGTACTCCTGTACGCACGCCGGGGGCCCCAACGCCGTACGGCGCCGGGGCCCGAGAGTTCAATACCACCTACCGGCCTCTGCCGGTCTTCCGCTTCCCGAGATCACGCTGGGACGGGAAAGCGGGGATCGCGGTTGTGTGACCGTGCACCACCTTCTTCCGAACCGGGGCCTGCGGTATCCGGGCGGAACGGATCTCGCCCGGGCGATCCTGATGGCACCTACTCCTCTCGATCTCACTTCGTGCACTGCCTTCGACCGCGGTGCCATCGACCCCCGGCGCCGTACCACGAGCGCGCCGGTCGAGCCCTACCGCACCGCTTTCCACCGGCGTATCCGGTGGCCCAGCTGTGTGTCTCTGTGGCTACGACAGGAAATGTAGCAGCGCCCCGAAGGCATGTCTACACTCACCGATGTAGATTTCCGTGTGTCGTGTGGGCAGGTCCACGGACGCTCGGATCCTCGCGGCGGTCCTTCACCGAGAGAGATGGCGCTCACCGTGACCGCCCACTGTCACCGGCCTCGCTCCGAGAGAGCAGTCGGGCGGTGGGGAAGAGGATCGCCAGGCCGACCACGAAGCCGACGATGACCATGCTGATGGCGGTGGGGTCCTCCACGGCCTGGGAGGCGACGATGGTCGCGGCGGCGATGTTGCGCTGGCCGGTGCCGAGCCCGAGGACCTCACGGTTACGGTGATCACCTCCTCCCATGAGGTACCCGAGCATGAACGCACCCGCGACGAGGAGGGCGACCGCGACCAGCGCCCTCCAGCCGATGCCCGTGATCGCGTCGAAGTGCACGATCAGGGTGGTCAGCACCACCACGATCAGCGCGATGTTGGACAGGGGGCCGATCAACGGTCGTATGCGCAGGGCCCCTTCCGTCCACAGGGTCCGTAGGAGCAACCCCACCCCCAACGGGATGAGCATGGTCATCAGAAGAGGCTGGGCGATGGCGTCCGCCGGGGCCGCGATCCCCGGCAGCAGCACGGGAACCACCAGGGGCATGTACAGGACGGTCACCGGGAGCACGAGGATGAGCAGCGTGGCGGTCAGGCCGCTGTCGGCGCCGGCGACCTCGCTCAGTTTGATGACGAACGGCGCCCCGGCGGCCACGGCGATCAGTACGAGGCCGATCTCCAGGGAACCCTCCAAAGGCACGATCCGTAGGATCAGGAGCGCCAACGCCGGTACGAGCACGAAGTTCGACATCAACGCGCGCAGGACGTTGCGCACGTGTCTCAGCGGGCCGACGACCTCCCCGAGGGTGTGGCCGAGCCCCACCGAGAACATGGAACCGGCCGCGAACACCACGATCGCGATGTCGAGCATCGTCGTGAGAACCTCGATCATGGTCCCCCTCCACATGGGTCCGTGTCACGTGGGATCCCCTACTCCGTGACGAGGGCGGCCCGCATCCGTTCGTCCGTGGTGATCTCGGCGTCGTAGTCGTGGGAGCCCACGGGAATGGCGATCTCCACCCAGTTCACCTCTCCGGTGAACTCGTGGACGGTGTAGTCCGAAGTGACGGAGGAACCCTGGTCACGGCCGATCTCGAAAGGCTCGTCCGAGGCGAAGGGCAACGGTTGGGTGTGCTCGACCCGACCCTGGCCGACCTCCCGGTCATCGAGCAGCAGGCGTACCGTGCCGCCCTTGGCCACACCCCCACCGTCGTAGTCGAACTCCATCCGCAGATGGTGGGTGCCCTCGGGAAGAGGTTCGGTGCCTTCGACGTGGAAGCGGTCGACGCCGTAGAAGTTGTAGCAGTACACCGGCCGGTTGTCCTTGGCGTAGAGCGCCCAACCACCGGGCAGTCCCCCCTGGGCGGCGATGACGCCCTCACATCCGTCGGCGGGCACGACGATCTCCGCCGTCACGTGGTGGGACTTGTTCTTGATGTTGATCACGGAGAACGCGTTCAACCGGCCGATGCCGCGGTACAGCCGCTGCCGATCACCACGGGCCAGGACCGGCCGTTCCGCGCGGTCGGGGTCGGCCCGCTCGGCGGACCGGTCGTCGAGCGGGAGCACGTCGTACTTGGCCGCCTCGATCAGGAACAGACGCTGCAACTCGGCGAGCTTCTCGGGCCGCTCGGCCGCGAGGTCGCGGGCCTGGGTCCAGTCGGTGGTCGTGTCGTAGAGCTCCCACACGTCCTCGTCGAAATCACGCTGAGGCCAGTCCGGCACCGGCGGTGCGTGGGCGGTGACGGCGGTCCAGCCCTTGTGATAGATGCCCCGGTTGCCGAGGATCTCGAAGTACTGGGTCTCACGCCGTTCGGGTGCGTCCGCGTCGTCGAAGCTGTAGGCCATGCTGACACCGGCGACGGGCTGTTGGGCGACGCCGTTGACGATCTGGGGCTGAGGAAGACCGGCGACCTCCAGACAGGTGGGCGCGAAGTCGATGACGTGGTGGAACTGATGTCGCATCTCGCCCCGGGCCGTGATGCCACGCGGCCAGTGCACGATCAGACCGTTGCGGGTGCCGCCCCAGTGCGACGCGATCCGCTTCGTCCACTGGTAGGGGGTGTTCATGGCGTGCGCCCAGCCGAGCGAGTACTGCGGATACGACTCCGGGGTGCCGAACGTGTCGAGCTTGGCCCGGAGGAACTCCGGGGTCTCCACGTGGGTCATACCGGTCATGGTCAGCGCCTCGTTCCAGGTGCCGTTCAACGTGCCCTCTCCCGAGGCGCCGTTGTCACCGGTGATGAGGAAGATGAGCGTGTCGTCGAGCGCCCCCAACCGCTCGATCTCCTCCACCACCTGCCCCAGACAGTGGTCGGTGTGTTCGAGGAAGGCCGCGTAGAGCTCCATCTGCCTGGTCAGTACCGGCTTCATCTCCTCCGGCATCCGCGACCACGCGGGGATGCCCTCGGGGCGAGGGGTCAGCTCACTGTCCGGTGGGATGACCCCGAGCCGTTTCTGTCGGGCGAAGGTCTCCTCCCGGACCACGTCCCACCCCTGGTCGAATTCGCCGGCGTAACGATCCAGCCAGTCGTCGGGCACGTGGATCGGGGCGTGCGTCGCACCCGGAGCGAAGTACAGGAAGAACGGCCTCTCCGGGGCGAGCGCCCGCTGCTGACCCAACCAGCGTCGTGCCTTGGCGGCGAGGTCCTCGCTGAGGTGGTAGCCCTCCTCCGGTGACCGGTCCGGCTCCACCGGTGTGGTGCCCTCGGTCAGGCTCGGATGGAACTGGTTGGTCTCCCCGCCGATGAACCCGTAGAAGTACTCGAACCCGCTGCCCGTCGGCCAGCGGTCGAACGGGCCCATCGGACTCCACTCCCACGTGGGAACCTCGTGGCACTTGCCGAACTGGGACGTGGAGTACCCGTTCATGCGCAGCACCTCCGCGATCGTCGCCGCGGTGTTGGGCCGCAACGACGTGTACCCGGGCGCGGTCGTGGCCATGTCCGACACCGCGCCCATCCCCACCGAGTGGTGGTTGCGTCCGGTCAGCAACGCCTGTCTGGTCGGAGAGCACATCGCCGTCGTGTGGAAACGGGTGTAGCGCAAGCCGTTCGCGGCGAGTCGTTCGAACGTCGGCGTCCGACACGGACCGCCGAAGGCGCTGCTCGACCCGAACCCCGCGTCGTCGAGCAACACCAGCAGAATGTTCGGCGCGCCCTCCGGAGGCCGCAGCGGCGTGATGGGCTTGAACGCCAGGTCCTCCTGCTCCACGCTGACCTCCGGCGCTCCGGCAGGCCGCCGATCCGGGATAGGAAGAACCACGCGCTCGTACTCCGTGCTCATCTGGCCCCCATCAAAATCGATCACCATGTCCGGTCGGGCATGGTGGTCTTCACGGACGGCCTCGTCGAGACGCCGCCGGTTCGGATGTGGTTTTCGCGACTACCCTCCGTCTACCTGCACAAACTCGGTGTTCGGACTCCGCTCCCGGGGAGCGACGCCGTTCCCGGCACAGGTTTCGGGGGTTTTTCCAGCCCTGGGAGCGATGTCGTCGTGCGGGTTCGTGCCCGGAGAGCGAGCCATCGCTCAGATCGACCAGGGGCCATCCCGCGCCGTCTACGCCGCTGTCCACAGCAGGCCGGTCGGATCATCCGCGCCGTGCCGGTTCTTCGGCTCCGAGAAACAGGATGAGGACAGTTCACTGGGGGTGCACCGGAGTACTGGGAAGTCGAAGATGTGAGAGTTCCTGAGCTTCCAGCGGGCTCCGTTGCTTGTTCATGGGCTCTTCGGTCGGATCGCTACGAGATCGTGATCAGCGCTGACGCTTCACGATTCCGATTGTGAAACAGCCCCGTATCGCACCCCGCGCGGAATGTTCTCCGCTGCTCCGCCTGGCTGCCAGGGCACGGTACGGAGCCGACATGCCCGGTTCCGACGATGGAAGGACAGGATGTGCGCGAAGGCGCAGAACCAGTGGGGGCCTGTGTCCTCCGGGAGTCTTTGGCCTGACTATTCGAATGCGGAGGGCTCCCACGATCCTCCGCTTTTAAACCCTCCATAAGACTCTATTACCAAGTGTGCCGAAAATGGAACTCCGTACACTCTGATCCCGCAGTGGAAGCGATGATGTTCCGGGGCGTTGAAAAACAGTGCATCACGCCTGCTTGATCCGGGTGATCCCTTGTCTGGTTTGTGCTGTCAACCCAGTGGGAAAATTTCTGGTTCTGTAACCCTCTTGGCCGGAGTCGGCCACTTCCTGGAAAATTTCATACGCGCATGTACTCTTTTTGTGTTTCCCAGTCGAGGAGCCGAAAAAGCCATGGCCACCCCCGCCATCTGGGCGTCCATAGAGTCCCATGCCCAGCTTCGACCATATGCTGTCGCGCTGTGCTCACCAGACGTGAGCATGACTTATGGAGACCTGGCTGCCGCAGTACGGGCAGCGCCTTTCACCGCTTCCGGTCCGGTCCAGGTCGTTCGTGCCGACCGGGACGGCGGAGCCGTGGTCGAGGTCCTGGCGGCCCAGAGATCGCCGCGCCCAGCCCTGGTCGTTCCCCGCGGAGCAGGCCCCTCCTACATGGCCCGGCTCGACCAGGATCTGAGAGCCTTCGCCGCCGATCCCGGTGTCCTGTGGGGCGCGTACGGCCTGTGGACCACCACCTCCGGTTCGACCGGCAACCCCAAGATCGTCGCTCACGACCCAGACGGGATCGATCGTTTCGTCCTCTGGGCTCGGCAGCGCTTCGCACTGAGCCCCGACACGGTCTCCCTCAGCCTCTCACCCCTGAACTTCGACATCGCCACTCTGGACGTATGGGCGGTTCTGGCCGCCGGTGGGACGGTCGTCCTCCCGGCTCAGGAAGACCTCACCCGTGGCCCTGTCCTGGCCGAGGCCGCCCGCGTCCATGGTGTCACCCTGGTCCAGGCGGTACCCGTCGTTCTCCTCCCCCTGGCGCGGGCGGCAACCGCCCTGCCCCGGCCCCACACCGTCATATCAACCGGTGACTTCTTTCCCACGGAGGCCCTGCCCTCCCTCGAAGCCGCCTTTCCTGCGGCTGAACTCCTGAGCGTTTACGGAAGCACCGAGACCAACGACAGTTTCGTCCTGGACCTGCACACGGCGACCCCTGGTGCCCTGGGGAATCCCATCAGTGGTGTTCAGTACCGCATCGGCGCCGGCGGGGAACTCGTCGTCTCCACCCCTTTCCAAGCGCTGGGTTATGTCAACGCCCCTGGCGATGTGTGGTGCACGTACGAAGGGCGCCGCGAGTTCCACACGGGTGACCTGGTCGCCACCGGCAGGGACGGAGCCCTGCGCCTGGTCGGCCGGTCCGACCGGCAGGTCAAGGTACACGGCGTACGTGTGTCCCTCGACGAGGTCGAGGCCGTACTGCGCCACCAGAGCGGGGTTGTCGATGCCGTCGTCACGGCGCGGAGCAGGGACTCCGGTGATCGGGAGCTCGTCGCCGCCGTACTGGTCGAGTCGGGCTCTTCGGCGACGAACCTCTCCCTGCGCTCGGCCGCGGCCTCCTCCCTGCCCCGAGAGGCACTGCCCGGACGCCTCTTCCTCACCACAGATCCTTTTCCATTGACAGGTACAGGAAAGGTCGACAGGAACAGCACAATTAATCGATTCCTCGAGAGGTATCCAGTATGACCATGACGACCCAAGAGAGGGTTCGTGGGCACATCGTGTCTGTTCACGCACCCGAATTGGCGGAAGAAGAGATTCCCGGAGACTATGATCTCCTGATTAATGGGGTCATTGACAGTCTCGCGCTCCTTGAGCTCGTGGAGTGGATTCAGAAGGAGTTCGGTGTCTCCGCCATGGATACGGAAATATCCCCGACAGACCTCAGTACCATCGATTCTATCTCGAAATTCATTCATAAGAACACATGATCGGCCCACCGGGGAAGAGGAGAAAAATGATTATGCGGTCCCATGAGAACACCCTTTCCGTTGACTGGGGAAACGGCAGTAGCCAACGTCTCCTCGTTGAGGAGGATAATCTGGGGTTCACTGTTGCACACACCGTTGTCAGGGCGGGCACTGTGTCTAAGCTCCAGTACCGGAACCACTTAGAGGCGTGTTACTGCATCAGGGGCAGCGGAGCGGTCGAGAGCATGGACGGCAGTGTTCGCATCGACCTCTTCCCTGGAGTTCTCTACGCTTTGGACAAGCACGACCCGCACTTGCTCATCGCCAGTGACCACGAGGGCTTGGAGTTGATCAGTGTCTTCAATCCGCCCTTGCGGGGCGATGAGAGACACAGCCTCGACGAATCCGAATTCTCCTCCTACTGACCCGGGTTGCGAAAAGTATGGCGAGTACCACGAGAGGAACTCACTGTGTGGAGGGCGTTACTCCCGCCCTCATTCGCGAACGCATCGCGCACATCGCGCCCACCGTCAACGACGGGTACCTTGAGCGGGATCGCGCGGCGGCCTTTTCCATGGACCACTGGAGAGCGCTGGCCGGCACCGGTCTGTTCGGCTCCTGCCTACCCGAGGAAACGGGTGGACACGGCCACTCCCTCACCGAGCTCATGCAGACTGCCGAATTTCTCGGCCGCACCGTCCATGACGCGGGGTTGAACTTCAGCGCCGCCACCCATCTGGCCAGCACCGGTTTCGCGCTCACCCGTTTCGGGAGCGCCGAGCTTCGCAGTCGCCACCTGCCCGCTGTAGCCGACGGCACCTCCATCGGCTGCCATGCCATCACCGAGCCCGGTACCGGTTCGGACGTGCTTTCCATGTCCGCCATTGGCCGGTTCGACGGTGACCACATCGTCCTGAACGCCTCGAAGACCTACGTCACCAACGGGCCCCTCGCCGATCTGGCCGTCGTCTACGTCCGTACCTCCGATACCCCCGGCCCCTTGAGCCTGACCGCCGTGCTCGTCCCCAGGGGCACACCCGGTGCCCGGTTCGGTCCGATGCTGGACAAAGGGACCCTGCGTACCTCCCCCTTCGGGGAACTGCACCTGGACGAATGCCGACTTCCCCAGGCGAACATCGTCGGTGGCGCGGGTACCGGTTTCCTGATCTTGGACCAGGTGATGACCTGGGAAATCCTTATCGCTTTCACCATCAATGTCGGTGAGATGCGGCGCCGCCTGGACCGCGTCGTGGAGCGGGTGGTCACAAGACAACAGTTCGGACGCCCTCTCTCCGCCTTCCAAGGCGTACAGAACGCCGTCGTGGACATGCACATCGCCATCGAGACCGCCGGGCAGGCCCTCCGCACGGCGGGAGAGACCGTCGCCTCGGGGGGTAGGGCCACCGCGGAGACGGCGCTCGCCAAGATCCTCACCAGCGAGGCCAACCTCCGTACCGCACAAGCAGCGGTCGAGCTCTTCGGTGGCGAAGGCGTGCTCACCGAGACCGGTATGGAGATCAGTGTCCGTGACGCCCTGGGCGGCCCCATCTACTCGGGCTCCAACGCGGTGCAGCGGCAGAAGATCGCCAAGGCACTAGGACTGTGAGTGAAGGAAACACTGTGACCACCGCCAGCACTCTGACGACTCCCACCCATTTCCTAGATCACCAGAGCCCTGAGGTGCAGGATTTCGTGGACCGGACCCTGCCCGACCGCGACCTTCCGCCTGTCGAGGCCGCCGTACGATTGCACGACGCCGTGCGCGACGGTATCCGGTACGAGGTCTACGGCGCCGACCTCAGCCGGGAAGGCCTGCGCGCCTCCGCCATTCTGAGACGGGGCCAGGGGTTTTGCGTCCATAAGTCCATCGTCTACGCGGCCGCGGTCAGGGCGGTGGGCATCCCTTCCCGCCTCGTCTACGGCGACGTTCGCAATCACCTGGCCTCCCAACGCCTCCTCGACATCATGGGCGGAAGCCTCTTCACCTTCCACGCCCTGGTGTCGGTCCGGCTCGACGGCTCCTGGATACGCGCGACCCCTGTCTTCAACACCCTGCTGTGCCGCTTGTACGGCATCAAACCCCTGGAGTTCGACGGGCGCAGTGACAGCTACTACCACCCCTTCGATACCCAGGGACGCCGCCACATGGAGTTCGTTCGATGGCGCGGCGAATACGACGATTTCCCCTACGACACCGTCGTCGACGGAATCACCGCCAACCATCCCCGACTCGTCGGCCCAGACCTGATCACCGCCCGGGGTTCGCTCACCGACGAAGCCGGCCTTGAGCACGGAGAGAAGAAGTGACCTCGACCATGCCTGTCCGCTCCACTACCGTCGTCGTCTCCGAGGAGGTCGGCGCAGCTCTCGCATGCCGGGAACCCGTCGTGGCCATGGAGACCTCTGTGCTCACGGGCGGAACCTATCCGCACAACTTGGAGACCGCTCTGGCGGTAGATCAGCGAGCACGCGACGAGGGGGCCGTCCCGGCCCGTGTGGCACTCGTTGACGGCGTCCTGCGCGTCGGTGTCACCGACACCGAGCTGGAGCTTTTGGCCAAGGGGCCCGCCGAAGGCAAGATCAGCACACGTGACATGGCCGTTGCCCTGCACAACGGCGCTACTGGAGGCACCACCGTCTCCTCCAGCCTGGTCGGGGCCGTAGAAGCAGGCATCCGGGTGTTCGCCGTCGCCGGGATCGGGGGCGTGCACCGAGGTGCGGAGGTCTCCTTCGACATCTCCGCCGACCTCACCGAGTTCTCCCGCTCGCCGGTGGCGGTTGTCTGTGCCGGGGCCAAGTCCCTCCTGGACCCCGCTCTGACCCTGGAGTACCTGGAGACCGCTGGTGTACCCGTTATCGGGTATCGGTCCGACGAATTCCCCGGCTACTACACACGTACCACCGGTTGTCCCGTCCCCCACCGCCTCGACGACCTGGAGGACGTGGTCGGGGTCATGCACAAGCATTGGGCCGCGGTCTCCGCGTCTTCCGTACTGGTCACCCACCCCATCAGCGAGGAATGGAGCATCGACTCCGATCTGCTCAACAGCATGGTCGCGAGCGCTCTGGAGGAGGCCCGCGCGACCGGCGCTTCGGGGCCCGATCTCACCCCGTTCGTCCTCTCCGCCATCGCCCAGGCCACCGACGGGCGCAGTGCCCTGGTCAACCGCGCGGTCCTGGAGTCCACCACCCGCCTGGCCGCACGTCTGGCGGTCGTCGAGGCCTCGGTCCGCTCCCAGCACCGCATGGACGCGAAGGAGCGCACATGAGCTTCGTACGCGGTGTCCTCCTGGACCTGGACGGCACCCTGGTCGACACGCCCTCGGCGATCATGGACAGCTTCCATGAAGCCTGTGCCCCCTATGGAGCGGTGCCGCTGTCGTACGACGCGTCCGCCCTCATCGGTAAACCGCTCGACACGATCTTCCCTCTGCTTCTCCCACACGGGGATCAGCGGGTGTGGGAGGAGGCGAAGGCGGTCTTCCGTTCCTCCTTCGCCCGGCGCACCCTGACCGTGGCATCCTCCCTGGTGTTCCCCGGTGTCGACGCCCTGCTAGCGGACCTCGCCGCCAAAGGGACCGCGCTCGCCGTGGTCACCAGTAAGGTCACCCACAGTGCCCAGGAGCTGATGGAGGCCTCCGGGCTGGATCGGCACATCGACCTGGTGATCGGCCACGACCAGGCTGCCCGGGGCAAACCCGCCCCCGACCCCGCGCTGCTGGCCTGCTCCTCCCTCGGCCTGGAACCGGCCGAGTGCGTGGTGGTGGGTGATTCGCCTGACGATGCGGCCATGGCGGTCGCCGCCGGGATGCCGGCCGTCGGGGTCACGTGGGGCGTGTCCAGTGCCGCCGCCCTGCGCTCGGCGGGCGCCGCGACCGTCATCGACACCGTCTCCGATCTGTCCGTGCACCTGCACGGCCTTACGCACACTGCCGAGAAGGCGAAGAAATGACCTCCACCCCAACAGGACGCACGCGGGCCGTCGGCGCCCTCGCCGTGCTGTGTCTGGCGCAGTTCCTCATCGCGCTGGACTACTCGATCATCTATGTGGCCCTGCCCAGTGTGGGGACCGACCTCAACCTCTCCCCGTCCCTGCTCCAGTGGGTCGTCAGCGCCTACGCCCTTCTGTTCGCGGGTCTCCTGCTCGTGGGCGGGCGCGTCTGCGACCGGTTCGGCGCCAAGTCCGTCTTCCTGGTCTCGGTGATCGTCTTCGGTCTGGCCAGCGCCCTGGGCGGGTTCGCGCAGGACGGCGTCATCCTGCTCACGGCTCGAGGCACGCAGGGGTTGGCCGCCGCTTTCCTACAGCCGGCGACCATCGGACTGATCAGTGCGACGTTCGAAGCGGGCCCCGCGCGTTCGCGGGCCCTGGCCGTCTGGGGTGCGGTCGGCGCCTCCGGTCTCGCCGTCGGCGCCATTCTGGGCGGCGTCCTCACCGCGGTGTCGTGGCGATGGACCTTCCTCATCAATGTTCCCCTGACCCTGTTGGCCGCGGTGGGTGGTCTGCTGTTGCTGGCCGCAGCCTCCAAGGAGTACAGGAGCAACCGTATCCCCCTCCCCGCCGCGCTCCTGGGGACAGGTGCTCTCCTGGCCCTGGTCATCGGCCTGACCCTGGTCGCGGACCCGGACTCCTCCGCCGCCCGTACCGGCATGGCGCTCCTGGCGGCCGTGGTCCTGGGAGCTGCTTTCCTCGCCAATGAGGCCAAGTCCGACAACGTGATGGTGGATCGCTCTTTGCGCCGTACCAGATCGCTCAATGCCGGCATAGTGGCCACCTATCTGTACATGGCCAGTGTGGGGTCGGAGTTCTACCTGGTCACCTTGCTCCTCCAGGAGCTGGAAGGGTTCAACCCCCTGTACGCGGGGCTGGGTTTCCTACCACTGGCCGTTCTGGTCACCCTCGGGAACGTGGCAGCAGGGTGGGCGGTGGAGCGCACCTCCGCCGGCGCGACCATGACGGCGGGGTTCCTGATCAGCGCGGTAGGGCTGGTACTGCTCGCCCTGATGCTGGGTTCGGGCTCCTACGCCACCCATCTACTCCCCGGGCTGCTGCTGAGCGGGTTCGGCCACGGCGTCATCTACACCTCCATGTTCGTCATCGGCACCCGCGACGTGTCCGCCGGACACCAGGGCACGGCGGGAGCACTCATGACTACGTCCCAGTATCTGTCGGCCGCGGTCACGGTGGCTCTGCTGACGATCGTGTTGGGCCCGACGCCCGGAGCAGCGGAGTTCCGGTGGGCGTTCCTGCTCACCGCCGCGTTCGCCGTCGCCGGCATGTTGATCGCTCCTTTGGTCCTGCGCCGTGAAAAGACAGCAGAGAAACAGCCGGAGGTCCCCGCGTGACCCTGAGAATCGGTATTCTCGTCATTCACAACGACCCGGTACCCGAGGTCGAGGTCTGGTCCTCCGTGCGACCCGGTACGAGCGTGCATACGGCGCGGTTCTGGACACCGCGAGCCTTCGGCACCGAGTTCACCGGACGGGACCTCGACTCGCTCTTCGGTGACACAGGTCTGGACATCGCCGTCCGCCAACTGGGGGAGCTCGGTGTGCACGCACTCGGCTACTGCTTCACCAGTGCCAGCGTGTTCGGGGGGATCGCCTTCGACGCCGCTTTCGCCGAACGCGCGGAGAAGCTCGCCGGCGGGATCCCCGTCATCACAGCCGGCCAGGCGCTCCGCGAAGCCCTGGTGGACAGCGAGGCGGAAGATATCGCTGTCGTCGCTCCGCCCTGGTTCAGCGACGCCACGCTGGACGCTTTACGCTCATACCTCCCGGTGACCGTGCGGCAGATCATCCGCTTCGAGTTGCCTCCCGTCTGGGAAGGCATCGATCGGCCCGACCTCTTCGACCGCGGTGCGCGTCACGCCGTGGAGGCAGCGGAACTAGAGCGCCAGGTCCTTGAGGCCCTGGAACCGGAGGTCGGGACGCTCCTGGTCCCGGGGAGCGGGTTCGCCAGCCTTGCGGCAGCCGAACGGCTGCGCCGCTCATGTGGTCTACAGACCATCTCGGCGAACACAGCCCTCGTCCAGGCCTTAGAGAAGCGCCTTCCCCAGGAGGCTGCGATCCAGGTGCCCTGATCCCGGAAGCCGGCGACGGCCGCCTTGACCGGTACACGCGCGAAGGGCCTTCTTGGTACCGGTGTGGACGCACGTCCACTCTGGACCGGAAGGCTCTTCGTTCCGGCACATCCACGCCGGCCCCATGGCCTTACCCGCTCTGGCACTTCGCGCTGGAAGCCGACTCTGACCGTGGTTCCTACCGGGTGGCGTGCGAGGCACTCGACGGTTACTGGGAGCATGCGGTGTCATCTTGAGGGTGTTTCCAGTCGCCTGTCCGCACTCGTTCGTGGTCATCGGCTGCAACGCAGAACGACCTTCGTTATCGCGAGCCGGGGCGCGGTGAACGAAGAGCACACCGCCCTCGAACAGAGCCCGGCTCATGTTCTCACGACCGTGCCCTCCCGATGCGAGTACCAGGGCACACGGCAGGATCGAAGTTCGCGTATCGACGATCCTCATCGCCCCTGCGAGGGGTGGCAACTGGGGCCGATGACCGGCTACGACCTGTACCTGATGTCCTCATCGCCCCTGCGAGGGGTAGCAGCGGACCGGCTGCCGAGGCGCTCGTCTCTCAGGTCCACCGGTCCGGAGGTGTGGCCGAGGTCGGCTTCGGCGATGGCCCGCTCCGGATCGGGGACGTGGTACAGCATGTGCATGGCCAGCACCACTTCCACACTGCCGGTGCGCACCGGCAGGTGGGCGGCGTCAGCGCACACCACCGCTCCCGGCACGTTGCGCAGCAGTGATGCCGACAGATCCACCCCCACCACTGGGGTGTGGGGGCGTTCGGTGCGGATCCGGTCCAGATAGCGGCCATTGCCGCACCCGGTGTCCACCCACACCCCGGCACGGTCGCCGACGTGGTCCAGGACCAGGCCGGGCAGGTCGAAGCGGGGCCTTTGGTGGGCGTACAGGTTCTGGCGGGCGGCGAGTGGGCGATCGTCGCGGTAGGCGTGCCCGGTCAGCAGGTCGCGGTCGGTGGAGGCACGGGGGCGGTGGTCCATGGCCCACATCCTTACCGTTTCGGGGTCGGTGTGTGGAAGGGGGTGGCGGTGAACGCGACCAGGCGGTCGCGGATCTCGCGTGCTACGTCCGCGACGCTGCGTCCGGCCTGGACCAGGTCCAGGACCTTGCGGCGGAACTCGGCGGGGTATCCACGACGTCCCACGATGCCCTCCTTGAGGTCACGTGGTCCCAGGATCCAGAAATCCGACTCCGAAAAACGCAGGACACACCAGAGCCTCCATCACACCCGGCACGAAACACCACCGTGCGCAGAGCGCGTGTTCATACGGTGTTCCTTGGGTTGGGGTCTAGCATGAGCGTCCATCCCTGGTGGGTGGGTGTGGTGTGCGCGCCCAAGGTGTCGATCGTTGGTCGCCCGTGCTCCTTCCACTCCTGGATCAGTGCGCGGACGTATTCCAGGGCCGGTGAAGTAGCAGAATCGGCCACGAGTCGGGTGTTGGGGAACAGGGCGACGAATCCGGCGTTGTCGGTGGTGGTGATGCCGACCATGGTCTCCTTGCCGCGTTGGGCCATGGTCAGCCCGGCCGGTTTGTGGGCGATGGTCCAGAGCTTGAAGTGCTCGATCTCTGGCCAGCCGATATCGACGGGTTCGGTGTGGGCAGCGTTGAGCATGCGGGTGAACACTGCCTCGGCCAAGTCCTGGTCTTCGGTAGCGGTGAGCCAGGGGGCGGAGATGTAGGAGGGGCTGCGTTCGCCGTCGATGACGCGGGAGACGGTGGCGTATCGGGACCGGTTCAGGGCGGGGGTGGTCATGGGCACATACTGGCCCCGGGACAAGGTGATGGGTCCGGGGGTGTGGTCGTTGGCCACGGTGACGCGGGCCATGGCGGTGGAGTAGGCGATCGGGGCGCACACCAGCGGGGCCAAGATGATCCCGCCGGGGCGGACCTGTTCGACCCAGGCGGTGGGCAGGTGGGGCGGGGTGGTCCAGGCGACGAGCCGGTCGAACGGCGCGTGGTCGGGGGCTCCGGTGTAACCGTCTCCGGTCAGGGAGGTGATGGTGGTGTAGCCGGCCTGGTGGTGAAGTCCGGTGGCGCGGGTGATGAGGTCGGCTTCGACGTCCACCGACACCACCGTCCCTCGGGGACCGGCGAGCTCGGCCAAGAGCGCGGTGGAATAGCCGGAGCCGGTACCGATCTCCAACACCCGCATCCCTTCCTGGATGTCGAGGAGGGGCAGGTGACGTTCGATGACGGAGGCTGGGGTGGTCTGTCGAACAGCGCGTTTGTCGGTGCCGCGGTAGTGAGTCTCGTCCACTCGGGCCAGGGCTGCGGTGACGGTGGGCGGGGTGGTCGGTGTGTCGGTCATCAGGAATCCGGTTCGTTTCAGGCGGATCAACGGCATAGTGCTGTGGTCCACGGCCAGGCGGTGGTGTCGCCTTCTCCGACGGGGGTGCCGTCGGGGGTCTGGGCCCAGGCGTGGGTGGCCGGTGGATCGAATCGGCCGCCCAGGCACCAGTGGAGTCGGCGGCCGGTGAAGGCAGCGGCAAGAACCAGGGTCAGGGAGGTTTCCAGGCAAGCGACTCGGCCTGGCCACCAGGCGCCGGTACGGGCGCAGGCGTTCGTAAGCCGCGTGAGGGTCGGGTCCGTAGCGGTGGGGGTGGCCAGCGGGAGTCGGTGCAGAATTTCGATGGTGGCGATGGTAGCTCGAAAGGGCAGGCGGAGCAGGCAGATCGCGCAGATGAACGCCAGTGTGGCGAGCGCCTTGAACTTCCAGTTCACAGGCGTGCGCTGGTCGGGTAGGGCCATAGGGCTGGTCACCGGGCTTCCTCCATGGTGATGAGGCGCCGTTGGTGCAGATCGTCCAGGAGCGAGGTCAGGTCGGTATCCAAGCGTTCAGGGGAAACACCGAAACGGCCGGCCAGGGCCGCCAGTGCGTCGAGGTGGGTGCGACC
Source organism: Nocardiopsis sp. ATB16-24 (assembly GCF_030271535.1). GTDB lineage: Bacteria > Actinomycetota > Actinomycetes > Streptosporangiales > Streptosporangiaceae > Nocardiopsis. The sequence goes on from NZ_JASCXJ010000002.1 coordinate 264,060, forward strand.
TCCGGTGACGACTTCGTTCCAGTAGGCAGCGGCCGTGGGGTTGAGATGGGTCCAGGAGCCGTCGTGCAAGTTCAGGATCAGTGCACCGCAACCGTCCGGGTCCACCGCCATGGCGGCCCACCGGGTGGGGCGGACACGGCCGATCATGGCCTCTCTCCCACGGTGGCGGTGCGGTGGGTGTGAGGCCACCAGGTGGGTTCGTCTTTCAGGGAGCGCATCCACATTTCGGTGGTGATGATCTGGGCGAGGGCTCCCAGGGGTGCGGTGCGCCCGTCTACGGCCCGGTCCAACGCCGCCAGCACTGGTGCGGTCTCGATGACGCCGAGCTCACCCAAGTAGGCGGTGGTGAGCAGATCTCGAATGGCCGAGGCGTTGTGGCGCAGGCCTTGATAGGCGTGGGTGGTGAAGGCATCCTTCGACTCGCGCTCCCACACCCCTGACGGCAGCACTCCGGTCATGGCCTGGCGCAGGGTGGGCTTGAACCGATGTGCATCGGCACGAGTCCAGGAGGGCGCGGCCAGGGTGGCGCGCACGAGGGTGTTGTCCAGGAACGGGGCGCTGATGTCCACACCGAGGTCTTGGTGGGCGAGGTCTCGGAAGGTGGTGTGGCCGGCGGCGTAGTAGCGCAGGCCCCGGTGGTCGGCCCACTGCCCGGGCAGAAGCCTTTGATGTGCGTCGTGGGTTTCGGCGATGTGGCGGGCCTGGTGCGCCAGGAGGTGGCCCATGGCCGGGACGAGCCAGGCCGCAGTGGCGGTCGGGGCCGTCCAGGTCAGGGTGCGTTCCAGACGTAGGGGTCGGGTGCGGTGCTCCAGGTTGTCGGCCAAAGCTCGTAGGGCATCGGGGTAGCGGGTGCAGGCCAGGCGATGAACGGCGCGGGCGAGGCGATGGACGGGTACGCGCCACAGGCGGGCGTGGGCGAGAGTCTGGGTCCAGGCACGGCGGTGGTGGCCGCTGATGAGGAGGTCGGCCAAGTGGGCGGGGCCGGTGGAAAGGACGTTGTCGCCGCCGTTGCCGGTCAGGTGCACGGTGCTGCCTGCTTCGGCTGCGGGGGTGAGGTAGGCGCGGTGGCGGCTCCAGGCACGTAGGTCCAGGGCAGGGGTGTCGGTCGCAGTGATCTGGCGCAGGTTGGTGTAGGGCAGGGTGTCGGTGCCGCCGTGGGCGAGGTGATGGGTGATGGCGGGGGTGATGGCCGCTGCGGTGCGGGCGTGGTGCAGGTCGGTGTGATTACCCAGGCCAGATGTGGTGTAGGTGACGGCGTACACCTCGGTGGTGCGGGCGGCGAGCAGGGCGATGGCGGTGGAGTCCATGCCACCGGACAGGTCTGCGCTCACCTGTTCGCTTTCTGGGGTGCGCAAGGCGACGGCTTCGGTCAGGGCGGTGCGCAACCGTTCCGGGACCTGGTCGGGGTCCAGACCAGACAGGGGTGCGGGAGCGATGATGGTGGCGCGATCGTGGGCCAGGTGCAGGGTGTGACCGGGTGGGACCTGGTGGATGCCGTGCCACAGGCTGCGGGTGGCGCGCAGCTCCTCGACCAAAGGGGCGGCCATGTGCGCGGCTAACACCTCTACATCCAGCGCGGCGCAGGTGGCTTGTGCCAGAGGGCGGGCACGGGTGGCCCAGAACCACCCGTGGTCGTGATGGGTGTAGTAGAGCGGCCAGATACCAGCCAGGTCAGGAACCACCACGCTTTCTTGCCTGGTGGTGAGGACGGTGAGGTAGGAACCTGCCCAGTGGGTGAATACCGACCAGTCCCGAGTCCGCAGCGACTTCTCCGCTGCGGCGCGCAGTTCGGTGTCGTTGGCCGCGCAGCGGCCAACGACAGTGACAACGGCCTGGTCGGTGGTCACGCTGCGGTGCGGAGGCACGCCCATCATCCAGACCGGTATGTGGTGGTCGGTAAGGGTGACAGCCGTAGTGGGAATGGTGTGCGGAGGGTGGGTGTGGTGGTGTCCGGCGACCCAGCGCATCGACAGGGGCGTCCTTTCGAGCAGGGGAGTCGCCGCCCACCGTGTCGGTGGGCGGCGACAGGGCGAAGAGCTACGCGTCGTCGTCAACGCCGACACCGACGTCGGTGAAGTAGCGGTCGTTGTCCTCGCTGTCCTCGGGAACGTTGCCGAGGGTGTGGGTGTGAACGCTGCCGAGCGTGGTGGCCTGGGGCGGCGTGTAGGCGAACACGGCGTCCATGGAGTCACCTTCCCTTCGGATCTTCTGGGTTCGTCACGGCCAACGAACCCCTGTAATCACCGAAAGTAAGCGCGCTTCCCCACGAGAGTGAAGGGCCATGCTGTCCCCTTGGCCTGGCGGCGTCCGAGAGGGTAGGCCGTAATGGCCTACCCTCGCAGGTGAGGACCTTGGTCCAACTCTGCAAGCTTCACGTGTACGAGGCCTCCCCACCGTCGGCGAACCGTGTCGGTACCCGTCGCCATACTGACGAGATGAACATGCTCGATCAGATCATCCAGGAGGCGAGCACAAGCTCGATCCCCGTCGCTGACGTGCTGCGCAAGATGCTTGTGATGAGCTACCGCATCAAGTCCCAGGAGACGGTTACTTGGGTCAAGCACGAGCTCGATGGCTACCCCCGGGACGAAAGCGTGCGGCTACCGACCTACCGTGGCCCGTTCACCCTTCCAGTCCATGGAACCTACAGCGGTTATTACGGGAACAGTAGAACTGGCCCACTGGGTAGGCATGGAGTCCCCGAGAAGTACATCTCCGCCATGTTCGAGGGTCCGCTCACCGAACCCATCATGGAACTGGAAGCCTTGGCTGCGGGAGAAAACGACCCAGGATTTCAATGGAGTCCCGTGCTGATTGGTCAGTGGAACGTGTGGGAGGACGAAGGACGAGTCCCTCGATTTGAGGGGATGAACCTCATCTCGGCGCACGCTACTCTGCCCCGCAGCAAGGTCAAGGGGGTCATCGACAGCATCCGGAACAACGCGTTGACCTTCGCGCTGGAATTGCAGAGCTCCTACCCACAAGCTGGTGAGACCGATGGGCCGACCGTCCAGGACGCCGGGGTGCAACGCGTCGTCTCCGTCATGATCACCAACGTCTTCGGGACGGGCAACAACGTGGCCATCGGCGATGGCAACACCATGAACCTGACCGTGCAGCCGGGTGACCTGGAGGGCCTGCTCGACGCCGCAGCGAAACTGGGTCTGGACGAGAAGGCCCGCGACGAGCTGGTAGAGACCGTGACAGGGGATGCTGGACCGGAGGAGAAGAGATCCCGGTTGGCTGCGTTCGGAGAGCGAGTCAAACAGGGCGGTGTCTCATTGACCGGCAACATCACCGCCAACATCGCGGCAGCCAAGATCCTTGAGCTGGGAACGCAGTTCCTCGGCGGATGACCGGCTCCCTGAGCTCCTGACATAGCGATACCTGGGCCCCTTCACACCTCCAATCGGTGAGCGAGTCCGACGAGGTCTGGAGTTCGGCGTCCGTTACCGCGTTCCAACAGTGTCTGCATCGTGGTGTGGGTTTGAGGGTGGTAACGCACCCATTCGGGGGCGATACGGTGCGCCTCCAACAGTGCCGCTGTCGCCTGCTGGTCGTGTCGGAGTTCAACACGGGTGTGGGCACAGTTGAGTAGGTAGCGGGCTCGCCAGGACGCCGGCACTCCGCGGGTGGTGGGCCTCTGTCCGATGAGGTGGTGGGCCAGGTCCAGGTCGTCGAGTTCAACGGCGTCGTTGACGGCGGTCATCGCCACCACCCCGGGGCCGAACACCGCCCACTGGTCGATCTGATTGTGCCCGAGACGTTCTGCGGCCGATCGTGCCACAGCCGTCAGGTCCCGGCAGCGCCGTGCCCCTCCAGAACGGGCAGCCGCACCGGCGGTGTTGATGAGCAGAGCACCGAACACCGCCAGTTCCTCCTCGTTGGCGCCACTCCAGGGAGGCTCGACGGCCTCAGCGGCACGGGTAGCGATCTTTTCGGCATCATCCAGGCGGCCTTGGCGGCGGTAGACCCAAGACAGGAAGTTCGCGGCGGCCGCGTAGTGCAGGTGCGATCCGCTGGCGCGGGCGGCGGCCATGGCCCGTTCCACAGCCAAGAACGCCAGGTCCTTGTGGCCCAACGTGATCGTGATTCCGGCCGCTGCCTGGTAGGCGGTGGCCAAGACGCCCTCCGCTTGTACCTGTGCCTCTGCGCCACCCTCGTGGGCGGTGGCGCGAGCTTGGCTGATGAGCTCGGGCAGGCGGACGGTGACCTGGGTGTAGGCGCCGTCCTGGTAGAGCGCCCACACTCGTCGCATCTGCTCACACAACTCCGCCGGATCCGCAGGCGTGGGCTCGACGGGATCGGTCAGACCGAGCGCCTCGGGGGCGGTGAGAGCATGTCGGATGCCATCGACGGTCAGGAAGGGTTCGGCCGCGGCGCGCTGTTCGGGCGTGAACAGCGCGGCCGTAGAGCACTCCAAGGCGCTGGCGAGTGCGTCGAGGGTGGACAGGCGTGCGCTGGTACGTCTGCCCTGTTCCAGCCGGCGCACGACGTCCACGCTCACTCCAGCTGCGGCGGCCAGTTCTTCTTGAGTCAGAGCCCGCCTGCGTCGGTGTCGAACCAGTTGTGGACCGATGTGGGGGGAGGTCGGCACGGGCACCACCTTGTAGGTGACGGGGGCGACCACGGTTCTGGCCGCTTTGGGGTCAGTGTGCCCTGTCCCAGCCGTGGGTGGAGAAGGTTTCGCCTGACCGGATCCGGTCGATGATCGTGGCGATGTAGGGGATCGTGCTCTTGGGCAGGTCGCCGGGATCCTCCCAGGACAAGCCCGAGCACAGGTCGGGTTCCATGTTGGTCGGGGTTCCCTGCCAACGTGTGGTGGTGAAGAAGAACCCGATGCGGGTCTTGCCCTTGCTGTTGCGGTGATGGGCCACGTGCGCGCACACCAGGTCGGCGGGGTCGATGACCACGCCGAGCTCTTCTTTGAGCTCACGGGCCGCTCCTTGGAGTGCGGACTCGTCGGCCTCCAGGTGTCCGCCGGGGATGCCGTACTGGCCGTCGGCGAACCCTGTGGCTTGGCGACGACCGAGCAGAACCCGGCCGTCCTGGCGGGTGAGCAGAACGCACACGTCTACGGTGGGCTCGGCCCTCGTCATCGCTGGCTCCTTCGGTGACGACCGACATGGACGAAAGACGTTCCCAGGATGCCGCACCAGTTCCTGCGGCGCCGGGTGAGGGGGCAGGCCTTGCTCAGGAGTCGGGGGAGACAGTGTGGTGTCCCGCTCTGGCGCCCACATCCAGGGTTCTGCCCTTTGCCAGCGCTACCGGACCCGGGTCCAGTGCGGCCACCTCTCTGGTCCGGTGAGCACCTCTGTACCGCGTTTCTAGCTGTTCGAACCCTGTTCGGCTCCTGCCAGCGTCCTCAGTGCGCTCGGACAAGTGAGGCTTCGCTCCCTGGCGTCTTCACCACGTTGCCAAGAGTACGCGGGGGAGAGAACATCAGTGTGCACCTGCGCCGCGTCTCACTGAGCTCGTAGGTAGGGATGCAGCGCCGGGATGGTCGTTTTCTGTTCGGTGCTCAATGCGTCAACAAAGACGCCCTGGGGGCGGTGACGGGGCGGGCAGGTGATAGTGCGTGTCGGTGTCACGATGAGGTCGACGCTCGCATCGTGGGGCCCTTCGGGCAGCTCCTCGTCGAGGACCTGAAGGTCGTGCACGGTGGTGACGATCAGGGTCTGAGGCCCCAGAAGCCCAGCGTCGGCGAGCAGCCCCATCTCGATGTCGCTGTAGCCGGCTCCCTTACCGAGGCGGACTCCGGCGGTGTTGACGGCAACACTTCCGCACACGACCACGTCGACAGGGCGCATCTGGGATACCGACACCCGCGGAGCGTACTTGGCCGCCCACGCCTTGGTTGCTGAGACTCGCCCTGGTACGCCTAGAGCAAGGTCCAAGAAGTAGAAGGGCTGGAGGCCAGCCAGGCGGGGCACGGCCATGTACACCTGCTTGCCCGCATCGATGGCTACCGCTCGCACTTCGGTCTGGGCTTTGTCGGGGTTGGACTTGACCACGTGCGCGGCACGCCACCGCTCATGTTCGGTCAGGCGTTGAGCAGCCTCTGGTGCGCCGCGAAAGTCGGGGATCTTGCCTTGGACGCTGCCGGTCCGTCCTGCGCCTGCGGCGTCCATGCGTTCCCAAACGCGCTGGCGCACCTGGTCCTTGCTGGTGTTCATGTGCTGCTTTCGGTGTCAGGAAGCGAGGAAGGTGAACAGCCGATCGTGGACGTCGGCAACCCAGGGTTCCTGGCGCCACGGCCGTAGTTCGCGTGAGGCTGTGGCGACGAGCGGTAGGGCGCCGCCGGCCCGGGTGCTTTCGACCGTGTCCAACGCTTGCTGGAGGGACTGTACTGCTTGTTCGGGACGTCGTTGGCGTATGTGGGCCAAGGCGAGGTTGGCGACCACGATGGCTTGGGACTTGGCCCGCCCATCCAGCAGAGGAACAGCCTGTTCCAGAAGGGCTTGAGCGTGGCTAGGACGGCCTAGGGAGAGGTAGATGGAGCCGGCCATGCGCAAACGTCGCCCCGACCATTCGTCAGCGTCAAGGTCGGCTTGTTGCGCATAGGCGTCGGCGTCATCCAGATGGTGTTCGGCCTCGATACGGTTGCCCATGCGGGCGTGGACTTCGCTGATGTGCAGTGCCACCGAGGCTTGGGTCGCGGGGTGACCCTTAGCGGCGTGGGAGGCGCGTTGCGCGCTGGCCAGAGCTTCGTGAAGGTTTCCGCCGCTGCTGTAGAGAGGGATGAACGCACGGCGCAGAAGCGCTTTCGCGGCGATAGCGCGGTCCTTGCTCTCTTGGGCGGCCAGAATCGCTTCGTTCAAGTACATGGCTGCGGTGGAGCCATCCTTGCGATGGGAAGCGTCCCAGACGAGTTGTCCCATGAGCAGGGCTGATCTGCTTCTCAGACTCAGCAGCGTATGGAGTTGGGACGCAGAGTTGGTGCCGGCCCTGATGAGCGTGCTGTGGAGTTGTCCGGCTTCGGCGAGCACAGACGCTGAAGGCAGCACGTCGTAGTCGAGTTCCAGGCGTTGAAGTTCACTACTCAGCCAGTCAACGATGCCAGTATCCGCAGAGAGCAGAGGCTTCCACACAGGGTCGGGCTGCTGGGATGGGGGCGGCTGTGGGGAAAGCGGAATGTGGTCCCAGTCACCGCGGCCTTCGGGAGCTGCTTGGGCGAGGTTACGGTCGCGCTTTACGCGACTTCTCGTGTCCGTGTGGGTTGCGCCGAGTCCTTCCAGAGCCTGATCGATACGGCCGATGTTCTTCAGGCCCCGCTTGTGGCTGACGATGTTGGAAATCAGCGGCTGTGACACCCCGGCCATCCGCGCCAGAGCGTGCTGGGACAGGTTCGTGTGGCGCCGGATCAACCGGATCAAGGAGTCGACGTCCTTGTCCTGCACTGCCTGCCGTGCCTCGGGCAGCTCCCACAGCCACGCCGGGATGCACCTGCACCCGGCGTCGGTTCGGTTTCCTCGGGGTCGTCCGCAGTTGCGACACAACGGGCTCATCAGGGTTACCGGGTGATCCAACTGGTGGTGGTCTCGTCCAACGTGGAGATACGGTGCAGCAGCTGGTCGCGGGCGGCAGCGTCCCCACGGTCGGCGGCGCGCACGTAGGAGCCCAGGGTGTGCAGGTCGCGGATCCGGGTCAGGACGTCCATGCCCTCCCAGGTCGACAGGTCGTAGCCGTAGGCCTGGGAGAAGTCGTCCAGTTCGGCTGGGGTACGGCCGAAGCGTCTCCCCTGCCAGAGGTTGGCCAAGTCGAGTTCGCGGGGACCGTGGGCGCATTCGTCCCAGTCGCCCAGGGTGGGAATTCCCTGTTCGTTGTAAAGCACGTTGCCCAGCCAGGCGTCGCCGTGGACGAGTCCGGCGCCCAAGGGGAAGGTGAGTTCGTCGTAGGCCGCCAGCAGGTCCTTGATGCGCGCCTTGAGGCCGGCGATCATCTCCGGCGGCAGCGTCCTGGTGTGGTCCAAGGTGGCGTTCAGAGACGTCAGCGGAGCGAACTCCGGCAGCCCTGCACCCAGGGAGGGCGGTGGGGCGCCGAGCCGGTGTAGGTGGCCCAGCAGGTGGCCCAGGTCGGCCGAGGTAGGGGCGGCCCCCTCGGGTTGAGGGTAGTAGTGCCAGACGGTGGCGACCTGGCCCTCCTGAGCGAAGAGGGTGTCGACCAAAGGCTCGGTGACAGGCAGGCCTTGCTCGTGGAGCCAACGCGTGATGGTCAGCGCCCGCTGGGCGGCGACGGCGTGAGCGGCTGGCATGATGCGGACGATGGCGCGGGCGCGGGGCAGGAGCCAGACCTGGGTGCCATGGTGGCGCACGAGCGTGCTGGGCTGGGCGGGGGTGCCCAGATGTGAGGCGACCGCGGTCAGGAGGGCCGGTGGGGTGCTGGAGGCGCTCATGGTCTTCACGGTATCCGCAGCTGTGCCAGCGCGTCCCGGATCTGATGGCACTCCGCTGAGGAAACAGGGGAGCGTGCCAACAGGCGGGTACAGGACGCCAGAGCCGATCTCAACTGTTGAATGCGTGCGGGCGAGGGGGTGCGGGCCAGGTCGTCGATGGCGGCCAAGGCGGCGTCAGCGTCGCCCAGGAGCAGGTGGGCGCTGATCAGGTCGGCGCGGGCCAGGGTCAGGTCGCCGTAACTGCGTTGCGACGCCGGTCCGCTCTCGTAGGCGCCGATCGCGGCTCGGGCGCTTTGCAGGGCCGGTTCGGCGTCGCCAAGCAGGACGAGGGTGGAAGCGGTGTAATAGTCGCGTTTGGGGCGGGGGAAGGTGAAGATCCCCCCGACCTTGACGCTGAGGTCCTCGGGGTCTTCCGGGGCGTGGACGGGGCGGGTCTGGAGCTGGTCCAGGGCGGCGCGCGCGGTGGTGGCGTCGCCGCGCCGGGCTGCGGCGCGGGCCTTGATGGCGGTGATGCGCGCGAAGGACTGCGGCCCGTGAGCCAGGCGTTCGACACGATCGGCCAGTTCCAGAGCCTGAGTGGTGGGTTGCCAGTCGGCGATGAGGGTCCGGGTGCCCGCGGCCCAGCTGTGCAGGTGAGGGTGTTCGGTGTAGTCGGCGCAGCGGTGGGCGTGGTCCAGATGGGTCAGGGCCGCAGTGCTGTTGCCGCTGTCATGGGCGGCGTAGGCGAGCAACAGCTCGCAGGTGCCGACTATGACCAGCAGGTCGTGGGCGTGGCGGGGTCGTGCTCCCGCTTGGTAGTGGCCGAGCGCGGTGTTGCGTAGGGCTTGGACGCGAGGAATGAGAGGCCTCGAAGGGCTGCTCACGTAGGCGCCGGCCAGGCGGGCGAGCTGGTGTTCCAGGGTGGCCAGCGCGTAGTCATCGGTGTTGTCGGTGAGCAGTCTGGTGATATCGGGCATCGGTTCCATAGACGCTGGTCGAGCAGCGGAGGCGGCTGTTTTCGTGGTGAAGGAAAGGTGCTCGCGTTCAGGTGCTCCCAGTCCTTGTAGCGCTTGCTGGTTTCTCTTCACCGATGCGAGCACACCGCCCTTTTCGATGTCGCTCACCTTGGCCTGGGAAATTCCGGCCATCCGGGCGATAGGAACCTGTCCCAGACTGGTGTGCTTGCGTAGGGCACGGATCACCGTGGCGGCGTCGAGTTCAGCCACGGCATGTCGTACCTCAGGAAGACCCCAGAAGTAATCAGGAATGCACCCGCATGTGCCTTTTGTCCTGCTGTGTCCGCAGTTGCGGCAGAGTGCCATCGGGAACCGTCCTTTCCGTGTCCGGTCATCGTCTACCAGCGAAGGCGGAGCCGCATATAAAGAAACTGATCTTCTTTATCAGGCATCTGATTGCTTGCGGTTGTGCCGGGTCGTCACGCTGAAGATATGGACAACAGCCCTTCGCTGACGGGGGCGTTCCTTCCTTCGGAAAGAAAGGAGCGCCGATGACGTCCCTTCTTGCGACCACACCCGTGACCAGCCCGCTGCTGAGTGAGGTGCTCACCCGCCTACCCGGGGCCCGGCAGGTGGTGGTGTGCACCGACGCCGGTCTGGTGCACACCCTGGCCCCCGGCGCCGATCGCCGACAGGCCGACCAGCTCTCCATGCTCGGCGCCAGCCTGATCAACCTGTCCACCCACTTGGGTGAGCTCGGCTACGGCAGACCCCGACGTTTTCTCACCCGCGTGCCCGACGGGTGGCTGCTGATCTTTCCCATCGACACCCGTCTGCGCGCGGTACTCGTGGTCGATGGCACCACCAAGCTCAAGGACGCCCGCGCCTCCCTGGACCGGCTCGTGACCCGCTTCCTGGACATCTACCTGGGGGGAGGTGAGCTGTGAACGCCCCGACCGATCCCCGGCGCGGCCCTGCGGTACCGCCATTTCGCTCCCCTGACGACCCGTGTCCGCGCCTACTCGTGGCCGACCATGCCCTGGTGTTGTGCGCCCCTTCTCCCTCCCCCGAGGCCTTGGCCGGGTTGGACGATGTCGCGCACGCCATCTACCGGCTGTGTGCCGAACAGGCCCGAGGATCGGCGCCGTTGGTGGTCATGGAGATCGCCGCCCGGCTGAGTTACCCACGGGCCGCGACCACCACTCACCTGGGACGCCTGGCACACCTGAGCCTGGTGCAGTTGACCAACCCCCATGCGGCCACCACTCCCCATCATCTGCAGGAGGTGCTCGATGCCCTGCGCGCCTGAACCCGAAGCCGGCAGTAAGACCCCCGCCGCCCACAGCCAGGACGTGGGTGAGAGCGCATCTGTGCGTTACGCCCCCGGTCCCTGGACCAGCAGCAAGGTCCTGGTCACCGGAGCCGCCCGTGTGGGCAAGAGCGCGTTCACCGGCGCGGCCAGCGACATCGCGCCGGTCCGCACCATCGAGACCATTCCCAGCCCACGGGGTGATCAGGCACTCGTGCTCGACCTGGGGCGGATCACCATCAGCGACCACCACGTCCTGACGCTGGTCGGTGCGCCGCTACCCACGGTGTGGGACGGGCTGTGGCCGGACGTGGCCCGAGGAGCCCTGGGTGCCGTGGTGTTGGTCCACCCCGATGCTCCCGAGGACGGCTTCCCGGCGGTGGAGGCTTTGGAGGAGACACACGTGCCTTTTCAGGTCGTCGTCGCCCATCTGCACAACACCACCCCGGACGTCAACAAGGTCGGCCAGGTGCTGGAGGTGGAGCCGTCCCGGGTCACCGTGTGCGACCCGCGTAGCCGCGTCGCGGCTCGCTTCGCCATCGGTGACGTGGTGCGCTGCGCGCTGGCCCAGATGGCGGGGCAGGTGTTGCTGTGAGCTTCAAATGCCTGATTGTGGGTGCGGGCCAGTCGGGGCTGGTACTGGCGCATGCTCTGCTCTCGGCTGGTGCGGATGTGACGGTGGTCTCCAGCCGTAGCTCCCAGGATCTGCGCAGGGGCCGAGCCCAGATCACCCAGCTGACCCTGCCGCACGGGCTGGCCGTGGAGTCCTCCTACAACCTGTCGCTGTGGTCAGGGGTAGCGCCGACGTTCGACCAGGTGTCTTTGTCGGTGGTGGCCGATGAGACCTCCCAGGTCGGCTTCACCGGGACCCTGCCCGGTGTCGGTCTGGCGGTGGATCCGCGGGTCAAGCTCGCCGACTGGCTGGAGTTCTTCGAGGACCGTGGCGGCAAGGTCGTCATCCACGGCCTGACCGTCACCGATCTGGAGTTCTTCACCCGGCCCGGCATGTACGACGTGGTGCTGTTGGCCGTGGGTGACGGCGAGCTCGGCCAGATCCTGGACGACGACCACACCCGAGCTGCTGGCGCCGGCCGCGTACGCAACGTCACCCAGGCCTATGTCACCGACTTGCAGGCCCCTGAGGACCAGGTGTTGGTCTATTCCTGCAAAGAGGGCGAGGGCTATGTGGTGCCGACTCTGACCGCCCAGGGGCCGGTCCACTCGGTCATGCTCATCGGCCGTCTCACCGACGAAGGCAGGATCCCCACCCTGGACGGCGCTGCTGTGGGGGCCTCCATCCACCAGCCCGAGGCACTGCTGCGCCGAATGCGCGACATGCTGCGCATGAACCACATCCCTCTCTGGGAGCGGCTACACGAGGCCCAGCTGCTGGATCCTTTCTCTGTTCTGCTGAAGAGCGTCAAACCCAAGGTGCGCCGCCCGGTGTACACCTTCGGCCACGGCGGCTCCCTGCTGGCTGTGGCGGACACGGGCGTGAGCGTACCCCCGCAGTGCGGACAGGGATGGGAGGCATCTTCCCGATCGGCTCAGGTCTACGCCGATCGCATCCTGGCCCACGCCGAAACCGGGCGGCCCTTCGATGCCGATGTCCTCAACAGCATCTTTGCGGCCTACATGGAGCACAGTGGCGCCCACATCGATGTGTTCGAACAGTACGTCGACCGGTTCTGGACCGGCCGGCTCACCGAGGCCGAGCAGGACCTGTTCCAGCGCGCGTGCGCCGACCAAGCCGTCGCCGACGACTACGTGGCCGGGTTCGCCGACCCCGAGCAGCTCGTGCGCATGCTCCACCCCGCTCAAACCTGACCCCATCTGCGCTCTCCTCCTCCCCCTGATGCGAAGGGCTTGGTTCGTCATGCCTGAAAACACCCCGTGGGTGTCCGCACCCAACCCGGTGCTGTACAGTCCGGCCAACATCCAGCGCTACCGCAGCCTGGTCGTGGACAAATCCCACCGCTACGCCTGGCGACTCGACAACGACCAGTTGCAGGACCTGTACCTGAAGAACGTCTCAGACCGGCACCTGGAGATCGGTCCCGCCGATCTGCACTTCCTGCACCACACCCCCGCGCCCGCGATGGCACACGGCTGGCACGTGCACGTGCTCGACATCAACCAGGCTCCCTTGGAGGAGGCCAAGACCAAGCTCGCCGGGCGAGCCCAGGTAGATACGCACGAGCACGACATCCTCGTCGCCCCTTGGCCTTTGGCCGATCAGTCAGTGGACTCACTAGCGTGCGGCAATGTGCTGCACTGTCTGCCCGGGGCGAGGTTCCGTGCCAAGGCCGCAGTGTTCGACGAGATGGCCCGCGTCCTGACCGAGGACGGGGTGGCCTGGGGATACACCCTGCTGGGGGCCCATGACCCGGCGATCTCGCCCAACCCACTGGCCCGGCTGCTGATGCGCTCCTACAACAAGGCCGAGAACACCTTCCACAACACCGGTGACCGCTACGCCGACCTGGAGCGTGAGCTGCATTTGCGCTTCGCCCAGGTGGAGCTGTCGGTGATGGGCTGCGCCGCGGTGTGGGTGGTCAGGGGGCCGGTCCGATGAGAGCCGAAGTCGCCCTGCTGGGCATGGGGTTGCGTCTGCCCGGAGGCATCACCACCCCCGCCGATCTTGAACACGTCCTGCATCAAAGTCGCAGCGTCGTGGGGCCGGTGCCCGAACAACGGTGGAAGCGCATGCGTGAAGGCCTGCACCCCGACGAGGTCCCCGACCAGCCCTGGACGCTCGGGACCGTGGACGACATCGACGACTTCGACCACGCCTTCTTCTCCATCTCAACCGACGAGGCCGCCGAGATGGACCTCCAGCAGAAGAAGCTGCTGGAGGTGACCGTCGAAGCCCTGCAGGACGCCGGCATCCGCCCCTCGTCCATGGCCGGGACCCGCACGGGCGTCTACACCGGTGCCGCCTCCTTCGACCAGGCCGCCCGCGCATTCGCCACCGGGGCACGGTCCTCGGTGCACGCCGGATCGGGTGCGTCCATGTCGGTGCTGGCCAACCGGATCAGCTTCCACCTGAACGTGCACGGGCCGTCCCTGAACTTCGACAGCGCCTGCTCGGCCTCGGGCAGCGCGTTGCACTACGCGCTGCGCGACCTGCGCTCGGGTGCGGTGGACACCGCCATTGTGGCCGGGACCAACAGCCTGGACTCCGCACCCATCACCGCGGGCTTCCACAAACTCGGCGTCCTTGCTGCCGACGGCGTCTGCGCACCCTTCGACACCGATGCCCACGGGTACGTGCGCTCCGAAGGCATGGTCGCGGTGGTGCTGCGCCGCGTCGAGGACGTGGACCTGCGTGCACACCGGGTCTACGCCCACCTCGCGGGCAGCGGCCTCTCCCACGGGGGCCGTGCTCCGCACCTGGTGGCACCGCGCGCCGAACATCAGGCCCGTGCCATCACCGACGCCCTGGCCGACGCCGGACTCGTACCCGATCAGGTAGGGGTGGTCCACGCCCACGGCACCGGCACCAGGGCCGGGGATCTGGAGGAGACCCGCGGTCTGGCCCAGGGCTACACCGACCACCGCCCCGGCACTCCCACTTTGCTGGTCGGCTCCTCCAAGGCGGCCCTGGGGCACACCGAGGGCGCCGCCGCTCTGGTCGGGGTGTGCGTGATGGCGTTGGGGATGCACCGGGGCCGGGTTTGGCCCACCGTGCATCACACCCGCCCGTTGCCGCTGCTGGACAAGCGGGGCATACGGGTGCTCACCAGTGTCGAACCCTGGCCGTACAAGGACGGGGAGCCTTTGGCTGGAGGGGTATCCGCGTTCGGGTTCGGCGGTTCCAACGCCCACCTCATCCTCACCCCCGCGTCCCAGCCACCCGCCCGCAGTAGGCGTTCTTCGCATTCCCTGGTCCCGGCGCTGTTGCCGATCTCGGCACACACCCGTCCCGCGCTGGCCGACACCGCCGACCGGTGGGCCAAACACATCGGCGGCCTGGACATGCACTCCCTGGCCGCCACCGCGTTTGAGGGCCGCGACCACCACCGCCACCGTGCCGCCATCGTCACCGCCAACGCCGACACCGCCGCCCGGGCCCTACGGTGTCTGGCCCAAGGAACCCCGCATGCGGCGCTGGTGGGCCCCTACACCCCGACCGGGATGGTGCCCGAGCGTCTGGCGTTCGTCTACTCCGGGCACGGTTCCCACCACGAGCACATGGCCGTCGAACTCGCCGCCGCCCTGCCGGAGTTCGCCAACGCGGTCGACCGGGCCCGGCGCGCGCTGCAGGCGCACGTGAGGCGGCCGGTGTGGGCGCCTGGCGACACCCTGGACGACTTCGAGACCATCCAACACGCCGGATGGATTGTGCAGGTGGCGCTGACCGACACCCTGGCCATGGTCGGTATCCGCCCGGCTGCGGTGGTCGGTCACTCCGCTGGGGAGGTCGCCGCCGCCTACGCCGCCGGCGCCTTGGACTTGGAGCAGTCGGCCCGTGTCATGGCTGCCCGCAGCCACCACCTGTCCACGTTGAACGGTGCAGGGGGCATGCTCGCCGTGGCCCTGGACGCCGAACAGGCCCACCGGGTCGCCTCGGAGGCGGGGCTGGAGGTGGCCGTGGCCAACAGCCCGCACCTATCGGTGCTCTCCGGCCCACACGCCGGTTTGGAGCATGCCACCGTGCAGTTCGCCGAGCAGCAGGTGTGGTGCAAGCCCATCGCCGACGTCATCCCCGCGCACAGCCGCGCCGCCGAACCCCTCCGACCCGCTTTGGCCGCCGCGCTGGCCAACCTGGATCCGCGTCCGGCGCACGCCCTGTTCGTCTCCACCGCCACCGGTGCTCCGGTGCAGGGCCAAGAGTTGACCGGTGCTTACTGGGCCGAGCAGATCCGCCTTCCCGTGCACTTCACCGATGCCATCACCGTCCTGACCCGTGACCAGGTGACCGGCTGCGTGGAGATCGGCGCCCGCTCCGTGATCGCCGGGCACATCACCGACACCGCTCCCGGCACACCCGTGGCCACCGCTACTACCGACCCTGAAGCGTTCGTTCGTGCCCTGGCAGGACTGTACGTGCACGGCCACACCCCTACCCGACCCGTGTTCCCCGGCACCACGCCGACCATCCCACCTCCCCACTCCTGGAATCACTGCTCCGACACCGCAGCCCCCGCTTCGATACCCGCCATGCCCGAGCAGGTCACGGCCGAGGACGCCCAGGCCCTACTCACTGCGCTGATCACACGTACCAGTGGGGTCCACATCGACCCCGACCGTGACGCCACCGCCGACCTGGGATCCCTCGGTGTGTCCTCGCTGGACCTAGTGGCCATCACCGGACAGCTGCGGGGAGCTCACCCCCGGTGGGCGCACCTGATCCACACCGATCTAGCCCAAGCCCGCACGCTGACCAGGATCTGCGACCTGCTCACCCACTCCACCGCGGGCATGCGACCACCCCCCAAGAGGTGCTGACCGTTCTCCCGTGACCCCGGACAGCACCTCGGGTGTCCTCGCCCCGCTGCGGGGCGCCGGGCGAGGACACCCCACATCCCTCTTTTTCGCCTCCTTGGACCTGGACATGGACTCACCCTTCACCGAACACGCCAAATGCCGTGACGTTGACCCCGATGCGCTCTTCGTTGTGGGAAAAGCTCAGAACCACGCCAAGCTGCTCTGTCGCAGCTGTCCCGTACAGGCCGACTGCCTGGCCGAAGCGCTCGACAACCGGATCGAATTCGGCGTGTGGGGCGGCATGACCGAACGCGAACGCCGCGCCCTGCTACGCCGCCGCACGGACGTGCCCAACTGGCGAGAACTGCTGGAGCGAGCCCGATCGACCTACGAGCAGGCCCACCCGCCCCAGACCCGACGTCCATTCCCCGCCACCACCGTCTGAGAGGCATCTCAGACGGCCAAGTTGTCAAGCCGTGACCGCGAGATCGGAGGTGAACGCACGTTGCTCGTAGAAGACCTGACCGGTCTACAAGCAGTGGAACAGCTGCCCCAGCATCCGGTTGAACAGGTGCCGCTGGGCCTGGGCGTGCCAGTCACCACGGAAGACGTCTCGCAGCCGCTGGGCCTCTTCCTCGATGCCGCAGGAGCAGCCGGCACGTTTGAGCGCCGATCTGAGCTGGGCCGGCGACAAACGCGCGGCTCCGTTCGGGGTGGGCGCGACGGCCAGGACAGGGCGGACTTTGGCCCGCTCCAGGCCGTGCTGCTTGAACTGGAGCGCCTCCATGGCGGCCGGATATTAGTCGCGCAGCAGCGAGCGGCCCTGGTTACCCGCCTGGCAGATACACCCCGGCGAAACACACACGCGCTACACCGCCCACGCCCTTGCCTCCGAACTCAGAGCGCCCAGACATCCGCCCCCTCACCCCTGCATCCGGCGACAGGAGAAGCGCATGACCACGCATTCCACTACCGGTGAGTTGCCGGTGGCTCTGATCAACCTGGAAAAAGGCTTCGACAAAGGTCAGAGCCTGCACCTGCTGGACGAGGTCATGGCCCCGTGCACGCAGACCCACTCGGCCCTGATCGTGGTCAACGAGGCGTGCTGGCTCACCCCCAGACGCATCCCCGAGAGGGAGGCCGCGCACCGGCTCTCCCAGTTGTGCGGAACACGCTATGAGATCGTCACCGGCACTTTGGAACGCTCCTACCACCCTCCGGCGCTGCTGTGGGACACCAACCGGTTGCGCCTGGTGGAGTTCTCCGACGAACGCAGCGACTCCAGCCGGTGGGCGCACAACACGGCCCGCCTGGCCGCCGTCGACGGTTCCCACGCCGATCTACGGGTGGTCATCGCTCACTGCGACTACGCCTCCGGAGAACGCCGCATGATGGAGGCCCAGACCCTGGCCGCGCAAGTCCGCCCCGGTTGTCCGGTGCTGGTGGCCGGCGACCTCAACGCCACCGCCTCCGGCCCGCACCTACCCGACCGGGACTGGTCCCGGGTGCCCGCGCACAAACGCCACCACAAGGCCCGCCAACGTCCCGACGGCACCTTCGTCACCGACACCCGGGCCCTGGACGCCCTCATCGGGGTGTGGGACGAACAGGCGGGTGCCCGCCGTGGCGGGGTGGGCCTGCACGCCTTGGCCGAGACCGCCTGGGACCAGCAGGGTCGCCCCGACCGCGTGCTGGCTTCCACCACCTACTCGCACCAGGCGTTGCTCATCGACTGGCTGCTGGCCACTCCCGACATCGGCCTGGTGCCCGGCACCTACCGAGTGTGGGACGGCGATCCGGCCCACACCGACCACAAGCTCGTCACCGCCACCATTCGTCTGCCCGACCGAGCCCGCTAGCGCTCCCTGTCGGGCGCCCACGCGCCCCTGTACCGAGGACTCCTTCGACATGACCCAGCCACCACCCGCTCCCAGCGCCGACCGTGTGACCCAACTGGTTCGGCACCTGGTCACGCCTGACCGTGACGCAGCCGTCCTGCTCACCGCCCACCCGGGCCCGCACTGGACTCTTGAGCTGGCCGCAGCCCTGTGGGAACTACCTCTGCCCGAGGCACAGCACCGGCTGAAGCGGTTGGTGCAGTCAGAGCTGCTCATCTGCCACGACGACGAGCGCCACACCATGGCCACCGCGGTGCGGGCCGCGCTGGAGCGCACGGGTGCGACGGTGCTGTTGCCCGGGTGCCGGCACGCCCGCAGGCGGATGGTGGCTCACTACACCGAGCACGCCATCGCCGCCGACCTGGTCCTGGACCCGGGCCGGTGGCGGTGGCACCCTCCCATGGCCGAACAGGTCCGCCTCACCATGTGCGATCGGTTCACTTCACCCGCCCAAGCCCTGAGGTGGTTCCGGAACGAGCAGGACAACCTTCTCGCGGTGGTCGAACTGGCCCACCGCACCTCCCACCACCAACAGGTCGTCCTCATGGCCGAGGCGGTGAACACCTGGGATGAACGTCAACGCCCCCGCGGGATACGGCGGCTCTTCGAACTCGGTCTGGCCTCAGCCGAAGCGGTGGACGACGGCGGCGCCCAGGCCGTGATGCACCACGCCATGGCCTCCCAGCACCTGCGCCGTGGTGAACACGAGTCGGCTTTGGCCTCGGCCAATTACGCGCTCGCCCTGTGGAGCAGCGAGGACCCCCGGCGCTCCCATCCCTACCACGGACGCGGTCTGGCCCACTTCCACTTGTTGCTGAGCCAGGCCTACGAGCAGGTCAACGACCTGCTCATGGCAGCTCGCTACGCCGACCTGGCCGTGCGAATCAGCGAAGCTCCGGGGCACCCTCGTGACAGAGCGCTGGCCCGCTACCGCCAGGCGCTCGCCCTGTCCGTGGACGAGCGCTGGGCCGAGGCGGCAGCGCTGTTGCGCTCCGCCCTTCCTCCCCTGATCAAGGGCGGTGAACGGGTGTGGACGGCGCTTGTGCACCGGACGCTGTGTGAGGTGCTCATGGACCTGGGCCAGTACGAGGCCGCACATCAGCACGGGCACACCGCGCTGGACCTGGCCTCTCAGGAGGAGGTCCCGGTGGTGCGTGGACAGGTCCACGAGTCGTTGGCCTGGCTGGCTCACAAGCAAGACGACCTCGACCAGGCCCGCGATCACTTCGAGTGGGCGTGGGCTTCCTACACCCCGGTCGACCCCCAGCGCGCCGTGCGGATGCTCTCGTCCAGCCGCGAATTCACCCGACCCACCGCGTGAGCCACAACGCTCACCTTCACCAGGTAGGACCATCTGTGACCATGACTCGTGCCCACACCGCACTGGATCCCGCCGCCCGCACCCTGCACCAACTCCTGGCCTTGTTCCCGGGCAAGACCTTCACCGTCGAAGCCGCCGCCGCTCTGGCCGATCTTTCTCGCATCCAGGCCCAAGAGGTGCTGGACCACCTGGTCGGCCACCATCTGCTCACCCACACTGCGGGCCGCTACCGCCAGCGCCCTCGAGCCCGTGCGCACGCGCTGAGCGCGAGCCTCGACGTGCCCGCCCCCGACACCGGCTCGGCCCTGCACCGCATTCTGACCTGGTACCTGCACATCGCTTCGGCAGCCTCAACCGCTTTGGACCCTCACCGGTGGCATTCGGAGTTGCCCCCACCACCGCAGCCGACCCGGGTGTTCTCCTCCAACCACGCGATGCTCTGGTTCGCTGAGGAGCTCGACGCGCTGCGCATGGGTATGAGGCTGGCCGCCGACACCGGCCACCCCCGGCTGTGCTGGCAGCTCCATGAAGCCACCTTGCCCTACCTGCGCCTGCACCGCTCTTTCACCGTCTGGCAACAGACGGTCACCTGGGCCCGTGGCACTGCCCGCGCGGCGGCCGACACTGTAGGGCAAGCGGTCACCGCCACCAGCCAGGCCACCCTGACCCGAGCCCTGGGGCACACCGAGTATGCGGCACAGGAGTACGCCCACGCCCTGGAGCTGTGGGACGCCACCGGGCACATGCCGGGGTACGTGAACACCCTCATCGAGTACGGGCACCTGGAGGTACGCGCCGGCCGAGGTGGACGGGCACGGTTGAAGTTCACCGAGGCCGTGGAGCTGTGCCGGACCGACCCCGACACGTCCATGGACCTGGAGTTGCGGGCACGAGCGGGATTGGGCCAGGCCGCACTGGACATGGGTGAGGCCACCGACGCGCTGGCCTGCTTCCGCGACATCATCGAGGCTTCCTCCGCCGCCCCGGGACTACGGTTGCGGGCACTGACCGGCATGGCCACCGCCCACCTGTTGCGTGCCGACCCGGTCGCCGCCGCGCACGCCCTACAGTGGGCCGACCTGCTCATCCCCCTGGTGTCGGACCCGGTCGCCTCCGCCGACACGGACCTGATCCGCGCCCACTTGCACGCCGAGGACCCTGTTCTTCATCGCGCCCACCTGGTACGCGCCTACACCGTGCTGCGCAGCGTGGGCGACCCGAGAGCCAACGCCGTCCGGACGCAACTCAACACGCTTCAGGCGCCATGACCCCGTGGTCACGCGGCTGTCGATACCGGCAGTCGGCCACACACAGCGCGCTCCTTCCTGGCATCGCCAAAGCACTCCTTCCTCACCGGCACCACCGCCCTGTCCCCACAGGGAAAGAACACTTCGTGACCGCAGCCCTTCCCTCTCGCACGTCCACCCTTGGAGCACCCCAGTGGCACCACCCCAACCGCACGACCCAGACTCCACCGCCTCCGACACCGGGCTGGAAGAAGAACTCACCGCCCCCAAATGGCGACACTTCGACGGAGAGCTGGTACGTACCAGCCTGTGGACCAAACTGACCCGGATGCCCGCCCTCACCGCCTCCGCGCTGGCCTGGGCCTGGCGAGCCGACCCCCGCGACCTGACCCTGGCCCTGGCCGCAAGCGCCCTGGCCGCCGTCCTCGGCGCCCTCAGCCTGGCCTCGATCACCTGGGTGCTCGACGCCATGCTGGCCGAAGGACCCATCGCCCAGCGGGTGCACGCCGCCTTTCCCGCAGTGGTGGTGGTCGCCTCGGTCGCCGCCCTGGCCGGATCGGTACGCCTGGCCTCGGACTGGGCCCTGGCCCGGCTGGGTGCCCAGACCGAGCGGCTGGTCGAACTGGAGCTGTTCGACCTCACCACGAGAGCCCGGCTGGAGGCCTTCGACGACGAGGCCTGGGCCGACGCGATGTACCGCAGCCGTGACCGGGGCCTGTACGAGGTGCCTCATCTGGTGACCGCCTGCCTGGAAGTCTTCTCCGGCCTGGTCGGTCTGCTGTCCCTGGCCGGGGTCCTAGCCGTGCTGCACCCCCTCCTGCTCCCCCTGCTGCTGGTCAGCGTCGTCCCAGCCGGATGGGCGGCCACACGCGCCGCACGGATGGAGTACGACGCCCAACGGCGCCTGAGCACCGGCAGGCGCAGGCGATGGATCCTGGGCGACCGCATGGCCTCCCGGGACTCGGCCGCCGAACTGCGCTCCTACACCATGCGCCCATCCCTACTGGCCGACTACACCGCCCTTGCCGACCGCGAACGCGACACCATGCTGGGCGTGGCCTGGTACCAGACCCGGATACGCGCCCTGGGCAGCGCCATTGGCGGGCTGGCGACCGCGCTGACCTACACGGCACTGGGGGCACTGCTGGTAGTAGGGCTGATGCCGCTGGCTGCCGCGGGTACCGCGGTCCTGGCCCTGCAACGCTCCCAAGGGCAGATGCAGAACCTGCTGCACTCACTGAACCGGGTGTACGAGTCGGGGCTGTACTACGCCGACTTCACCGAGTTCTGCGACCAGGCCCGCGCTCAACTGCCCCCGCCCGCCACCGCCACCGCGGGAAAGCTGCACCGGGTGCAGGTGCGCCAGGCCACGTTCACCTACCCCAGCGCGGACCGGCCCGCGCTGGAGGCGGTGACGGTGCACGTGGACGCAGGCGAGACGATCGCGCTGGTGGGGGAGAACGGCTCCGGCAAATCCACCCTGGCCCGGGTGATGGGAGGGCTCTACCGACCCCAGGAAGGGCTCGTGACGTGGAACGGCACCGACTACCTCGCCCTGGGAACGGGGGTGTGCGACCGTATCAGCGTCATCATCCAGGACCACACCCGGTGGCCGATGACCGCCCGCCGCAACGTCACCATGGCCCAGGAATGCGACCGGCAGCGCCTCGACGCCGCCGCCCGGTTGAGCGGCACCGACCGGGTCGTCTCCTCCCTGCCCCGAGGCTGGGACACCCTGCTCGACTCCACGTTCGCCTCAGGAGTGAACCTGTCCGGGGGCCAGTGGCAGCGCATCGCCGGCGCCCGCGGTTTCTACCGCGACGCGGACCTGCTCATCGCCGACGAGCCGACCTCCGCATTGGACGCCAAAGGCGAAGCACGGTTCTTCACCACGATCCGCGCCCATGCCCAGCGCACTGGAGCCGCCGTCGTGCTCATCACCCACCGCATGGCGTCGGTGCGCATGGCCGACCGCATCTACGTCCTGGACCAGGGACGGGTCATCGAGCGCGGCACCCACAGCGAACTCATGGCGGCCGAAGGCCGGTACCACGAACTGTTCACCCTCCAAGCCGACGCCTACACCGACCCCGCGCCCAATCCGTGAACCCGCCCCGAATCCGGGATACCACGTCCTCATCGCCCTTGCGAGGGGTGGCAACACGACGAACGCGGCCACTCCTGTCACGGCCCTTCTTCTTCCTGGTGCCTTGGGGCGCGGCCGGCTTGATGCGTGTGGAGCGACCTCAAAGCGAGATGCTCGGCGAGGCGAAGACCCGGTCCAGACATAAGGGCACTTTCCGAACGACCACAGGGGCCCAGGCACGCGAAAACCCCAGGTCAAGGACCTTGGAAAGGCCCCTTGAACTGGGGTTTCATGGGTGAGCCCCCGGGGGATCGAACCCCGAACCCACGGATTAAAAGTCCGCGTGTGGATGGGGGTTATGTGCCGGTGTGGGGTGGTTTGTTCCGGCTCATCCGGGTGACGGTGTCCCCCTGTGTGCTACCGGAGACGGCCCCGTGCCGCCGTGTCCCGGAACAGCGGAGCAATTCCCGAGCATTTCACCGGGCTGATGAGGTGTGGATCGAGTCCGTTGGTGACTTGGGCTCGTCAGGGTGGAGTTCAGCGGATGGATGTCGTCGAGGCTTGGATGCGGGTTTTGGGGGAGCGGGTAAGGGTGTTGGGTGCCGAGGTTTTGTGCCGGGAGGTGGAGGCGGTTGTGGCCTGGTAGCGCATGTGGTGGTTCTTGTCGGTGGTGTGACGGACACTGTGTTCGCGTGGGGGTACGGGTACGCTTCAACGGCGAGATGGCGTCAGGTGAGGGGCATGGGTTGGTGAAGGGTTGTTTTCAGCGACTCGCCGGGCTCGTCTGCGCTACCGGAGGTTCGCTGAAAAACAAGGTTGTTTGGCCTGGTTCGCAGGCTGTGTGGCCTGCGGCTTTACTCTCGGGTCCTCATCGCCCCTGCGAGGGGTAGCAACGCGGACTGGTTGATCACCCCATCGAGTCGGGTCACAGTCCTCATCGCCCCTGCGAGGGGTAGCAACCAGAACGCCACGGCGTGAGCGAGATGGTTGCCCGCGTCCTCATCGCCCCTGCGAGGGGTAGCAACACGGCACTCCCGTCGAGTACGCACGGGGCACCTACGTCCTCATCGCCCCTGCGAGGGGTAGCAACCGGACCAGGCCGCCGACTACCTCCGCCAGGAGGTGTCCTCATCGCCCCTGCGAGGGGTAGCAACCACGTCAGATGCGTGAGAGCAAGGCGGAAGAGCGCCGGTCCTCATCGCCCCTGCGAGGGGTAGCAACAAGTACAGCCACGTGGACGCGGCGGCCGCGATCAGCAGTCCTCATCGCCCCTGCGAGGGGTAGCAACCTCTCATGTCTGAACGTGGCATCATCCAGGACCACTGTCCTCATCGCCCCTGCGAGGGGTAGCAACGGCGTGTATCCCCCGAGCGTCGTCTGTCGGTCCAGTCCTCATCGCCCCTGCGAGGGGTAGCAACCTGATGAGGCGTGCCGCCCCGTCCCAGCTGGTCAGTGTCCTCATCGCCCCTGCGAGGGGTAGCAACAGGCACCGCGAACAACGGCGGCGCCTGGTCAGGGCTCTTGTCCTCATCGCCCCTGCGAGGGGTAGCAACCTCATGACTGCGCATCAGAACACCAAGAACCAAGAACGTCCTCATCGCCCCTGCGAGGGGTAGCAACTGTGGATGGGGGTCAGCGGTCATCGACCCGTCCGGGGTCCTCATCGCCCCTGCGAGGGGTAGCAACACAGTGGGATTCAACCTCCAGCCCCAGCACCTACCTGCCCTCACCCTCCTGGGAGGGAAAGCAAGACGGTGCTCATAGAGGCTCTGTACTCCTTTAGACCCCATGCCTGAGCGGCAGCACAGCCATAACGCTCCTGCCCTTGGGGACCTTCCTTCTTGTTCATAGCTTCATGCAATCAATTGTTTCCAAAGAGCATCATCGAATACAAGTTCGAAATGGAATCGTCTTGCCGGGTAGCAGATCTGCGCCCTTGATGTAGCGCAAACCCCTTTTTTTGTCCTCAACCGGCCACAAGGAGGATCTTCCCGTTTCCCTGTCACTGCCTCTCTCTAATGTGAGCCTCCAACACGACCAACACGATTGTGAGGAGGTGTCTCATGCGCCTTCGAGTGGCAGTCCGTACGACGGCTACGTCCCTTGCCTGGGAGAACGTGCTTCGCCCGGGCCGTGGTCTGGTTTACGAACTGCTCTCCCGCGGGGCCCCCGAGATCGGTACCCGACTGCACGAACACGGCTGGGGGGAGACCGGCATGACCCCCTTCGGGCACAGCGCGCCCGAGTTCCCCTCGGCCCGACGTGCGAGGGGCCAGTACGCGGTGGGCGGGACAGGCACCCTGGAGTTCGGCAGCCCTCTGCCGCAGGTCCTTGAAGGTCTGGCCAAAGGTCTGGCCGGTCAGACGGTGGTGGACTGGGGCGGTACGGCACTGCGGGTCGACGCCGTCGATGTGCTTGCCCCACCGGACTTCGCGTCCGGCAAGGCCGTGCTCAGAACCTCCACCCCCGTGGTGATGAAGGGCTCAGGGCACAACGAGCACGGAGAGCGCACCACCCGCCAGGCGTGGGTGTTGCCGACCGAGCCGGAGTTCGCCGCCTACTTCGAGGCCAACCTGCGCCGCAAAGCCCTGACCGTGGGCACCGACCCCGACGTCAGCGTCCAGGCCATCACCTGGGTGGGCCCCAAACGCAGTTTCGCCGTGGGCAAGGGACACAAACCCGGAGCCGCAGTGGAAGCCGAACTCCACGGCGCCCCGGAAACCCTGCGGTGCATCTGGAGTTGGGGCCTGGGCCAGGCCAACTCCGCGGGTTTTGGGTGGGTGATCGCGTGAGCACCACGACCACCGGACTCAGCGTGCGGTTGACCGCGCATCCGCTCCAGCGGGTCGGCGCGTTCGCGCTGTCCTCGCTCGTGCACCGCAGACCCGTGGGGTTGAAACAGCTCGCCCATCCTGTGGAGCTGACCGAGCAGGACCTGCGCGCCGCGAACACGAACATGATCCAGGACCTGGACCGCACCACCACCATCGCGACGAGCAAGGAACCCGGTGGGTTCTGGTTGGGGGCCAGCTACCTGTTCTGGCCCAACTGCCCCATCAACACCACCAACCGCAAGTCCCTTCTGGGTCAGGGCCTCAAGGACAAGCTCGCCCAGTGGCGCACCTTGCCCGAGACCGACACCTTCCTGGACGCGCGATGTGTGTTGTGCGACCACCCGGCCTGCGGGTTCTACGGCAAGGTCGACGTTCCACTTCTGGAAAGCTCCTCCTACCGCAACACCACCATCCCCACCCATGAGGGGATGGCCCTGTGCCGGGGCTGCCTGCTGAGCTTCTACGCCCTGCCTTACGGGTGCGCGATCGGCGGCGGCCGGGCCACCGCACTGCACAGCTGGGACGACGACCTGCTCTGGGCGCTCACCAAGTTCCAGGTCGACCAGACCCGGAGCCAGGCGGTGGCCGGTGCACCGGCCGGGGAACGCCCCTCCTACGCCCGACAGCTCGCCGCGCTGAGCGGCCTGCGCGGCTATGAGGAGACGGTGACCGACGGGGTGGAGCTGATGGTCTTCACCAACAGCAACAAGGAACAGGACCTGGCCGTGCACGCCATGGACCAGCCCAGCACCGAGTGGATCCGTGACCTGCCGCGCGAACCCTTGATGTGGCTCGGCCGCACCCACCGGTGGGAAAAGGTGCCCGGTCGGTCCATGCTCGCCCGGAACCTCTTCGACCTTCCCGAACGGGTGGTCCCCACCGTCTCCCACTTCCTGCGTGAACGCGCCCTGGGCAAGGACGGTATCTGCGCCCAGACACCGTTGCTGTCCGCCACATGTTCCTCCTACGCAACGAAGGTGCTCCAGGTGTCCTCCACCGACTTGGACCAGATCGACCAGCTCGCCGCACGCATCGCCCATGTCCTCAACACCGAGGACGACAAGGAACTGAAGAAGTTCCTCCAAGCCCGTAAGAAGATCGCGACCCTGCGGGCCTGGTTGCAGCGCCAATCCGTCGAGCGGACGCTGCGCACCAAGGAGACCGAGCCGTTCATCACCCAGCGCCAGTGGCGGCTGCTCTTCGACGCCGAGGACCGGGTCTTCCTCCACCGGGATCTGCTGTTCATCGGGGTGCTCGACCACCTGCACGAACTCGAACCCACCTGGCGCGGACGCGACCACGACGACGTGTCCACCGACGACCTCATTCCCGACGCCGACCTGGATGCGGAGAACAACTGATGACCTACCTGGTGGGCAAGATCGCCCTGGACATCACCGCCGGTGCCCCCAACAACGGCCGGGGCGAGGACAACATGGCCAAGGTCAAGTACCTGACCATCGGACGCGGAGAGCGCGTTCCCTACATCTCCGCGCAGGCATTGCGCCGCTGGTGGCGTGACTCCCTGCCCGCGACCGAGAAGCGCTCACCCGTCACCCGGTCCGGTAGCGGCAAGAAGCAGCAGGCCCACACCGCGGGCCGCCCGGACCTGTACTTGGACGATGACCTGTTCGGCTACATGGTCGCGGTGAAGAAGGAAAACTACCAGCGCGATACGGTCCTGGCCACCGGAACGCTGGTCTCGCTGGCCTCCAAGCGCATCGTTTCGGACTTCGGCACGATGAGCCGGGGTTTCCCGGCCGACGCCGACCCGGTCATCCACGAACACGAGCACTACACCTCCGAGATGGCCGGGGACATGCTGTTGGACCTGCCGCGCGTGGGCACCTTCGAGCAGGACGGGGGAGGGCTGCGCCGGGCGTTGTCTCCTGTGGCGGCGGACGAGGCGGTCAAGGCCGGTGCCGGCGAGTACGTGCTGCGCGGCATCGGGTCGTTGCGTTTGCCGATCGAGGAGCGCCGCCGTCGGGCCGCGGTGCTGCTGCGCACCCTGGCCCAGGTCCAGGGCGGGGCCAGCCGGGCCCTGCACTACGGGGACCGTGCTCCTTCCTTCGTGCTGCTGGCCCCTCTCAAGGGAGGTAACAACCCCTTTACCCGCGTGCTGGCCACCGGACCGCAGGGGTCGTTCTTCGACGTGGACGTCTTCTCCGAGGAGATGCGGGCCCGGGCCGATGAGCTGGACGGTCCCGTCCACATCGGCTGGGCTCCGGGGTTCCTCGGCAATCAGCGCGAGCAGATCCGCCAGGACCTGGCCGAGGACATCGCCGAGGGCCGTGTGGTGATCGACCACCCGCGTACCGTTCTGGGCGCCCTGGCCAAGGAGATCGAGGCCGGGCAGCGCGACTCCTGGTTCGAGGACCCGGCCGTATGACCACCGCTCTGGAGATCACGATCACCGCTCCGGTGGTCTCGTTCCGCAACCCCTTGTACTCGGGCGTGCAGGTCACCCTGCCCTGCCCGCCGCCGTCCACCGTCGCCGGCCTGCTGGCCGCGGCGGTGGGCGGCTGGGACCGCATGCCCACCGACACTCGTGTGGCACTGGCCTTCACCGCCCGGGGCAGGGGGGTGGACCTGGAGACCTTCCAACCCCTGGACGCCGAAGGCAAGAAGAGGGACGCCACCCCCAAGGAGCACGAGTTCCTCGCCGACACCACTCTCACGGTCTGGGTGCTCGACCACCTGGACCTGTGGGAAGAGGCGATGCGTCGCCCGGTATGGCCGCTCCGCCTGGGCCGCAGTCAGGACCTGGCCTCGGCCCGCACCCGCCGCATCACCCTCCACCCGGGGGCGGGAATCCAGGGCCGTGCCCTGGTGCCCGCTGATGCCTCCACCTCGGGGATGCAGGTGCGCATGCCCCATGCCATCAGCCCTGATCGGTCTCGTATCCAGTGGGGCACCTACCGGTACGCCTCCCAGGGCAGCGCCGCGCAGATCGACTCCCCGCTGCGCACCGATGACGGCCAGGCCGTTGTACCCCTCAAAGCCGTGCACCCGCACGCCACCGCCGAGGACCAGGCCCATTTGCCGCACGCCCGAGCCACCGGTTCCGTGGCGGGTCACAAGCGCGGCGAGACGCCGACCGTCCAATCGCAGGCCACGGGCAAGGCGGTGGAGGCGGGGCGTTCCCAGTCCACCGCTGGCCCTCAGATCCACCTGCCGCACATCTGGGCCAAAAGTCCCGCACCCGGTCACAAGCGGGGCGAGGCTTTGACCACCCACTTGCAGACCACGGTCCAGGCCCTGAACCTGCTGCACGCCCGCGTCGGCACCCTCCCCGGCGTGGACGAGCGGTTCTGGACCTGGGCCCGTCTGGCGTGTTTGTTCCACGACGCGGGGAAAGTGCCGGACGGGTTCCAGACCATGGTGGGCAACCCCCCTCCCGCCCGACCGTGGGGCAAAAGGCACGAGATCTACTCGCTCGCCTTCGTCGACCACGTCCTCGCCCACCTGACGGAAGAGGAACGCACCTGGATCGGCCTGGGGGTGGTCACCCACCACCGTCCCCTGGCCGGTGGCGAGGGCTCCATCCGTAACGAAGCCCGGAATCTGGCCGACTTCCAACAGGTCCTGGACGGTTTCGGGCCCGTGGACACCGCCTCCGCCAACGACCTGGCGGCCTGGCTGGCCGCTCATGCCGCAGCGCCCACACCCGCATCCGTCACCCCAGCCGACCTGGCCCAAGCCGTACACCGGGCGCTGGACCGCATCCTCAAGGAATGGGAGCGGGGACAAAGCCCCAACGGGGACGACAAGGCCGGGCTGACCGCCGCCCTGCTCCAGGGAGCCGTTACCCTGGCCGACCACGTGGCCTCCGCCCACAGCCCCCTGCTCACCACACACCCGCTGACCGGCACCGACTATCCCAGGCGGCTGCGGCTGGAACTGGCCGGCAAGGGCAACAGCCCCTATCCGCACCAGGAACGGGCCGAGACCACCACCACGCACATGGCCATGCGCGCCCCCACCGGACAGGGCAAAACCGAAGCCGCCCTGTTGTGGGCCACCACCCACACCCGCGACCTGGGCACCGACACAGGCGGCACCCCCCGCCTGTTCTACTCGCTGCCCTACCTGGCCTCCATCAACGCCATGGCCACACGCCTGCGGCGTGATCTGGGCCAAGACCAGGTCGGCGTGGTCCACTCCCGCGCGGCGAGCTTCTACCTGTCCACCGCCTCCTGCGACGATCACAACGACGTCCACCAGCAAAGCGACCCCGATCAGGAACGCCGGCGGGCCTCCCGAGCCGTGGCCCAGTCCAACGCCAGCCGCCTGTTCCGGGAACTGGTGCGCATCACCACCCCCTACCAGCTCCTACGCGGCGCCCTGGGCGGCACCGCGCACGCGGCCACCCTCATCGACAGCGCCAACTCGGTGTTCGTCTTCGATGAACTCCACGCCTACGAACCCCGGCGCCTCGGCATGATCCTGGCCATGATGCGGCAGTGGGCCGACCTCGGCGGGCGGATCGGCATCATCTCCGCGACCCTGCCCGACCGGCTCCTGAAAACCATCCGCCACCGCCTGGGTGCGAACCACCGGTTGGAGCTGGTGGAACCCGACGCCGACTACGCCTGGCCGCGCCGCCACCGCCTGCACCTGCGACAAGAACACCTGACCGACCCCACGAGCGTGGAACAGATCAAGGACGCGCTACGCGCAGGGCAGAGCGTGGCCGTGATCGCCAACAACGTCGCCGACGCCTGGAACCTCTACGACCAGCTCGCACCCCTGGCCGAGGAACTCCACGGCCACGGAGCGGCGCTGCTGCTGCACTCGCGTTTCAAGACCGCAGACCGGACCAGGATCGAAAAGGCCATCCAGGACCGCTTCGGCACCCGCACCACGCCCCGCCGCCCCGGGTTGTTGGTGGCCACCCAGGTGGTCGAGGTGTCGCTGGACGTGGACTTCGACGTCCTGCACACCTCCGCCGCCCCGTTGGAAGCGCTCCTGCAACGCTTCGGTCGCATCAACCGTGTGGGTGCCCTGGAACGACCGGCGCCGGTCATCGTGCACCAACCCCACTACGCGCCCCGAGGCAAGAGCGGGCCGGAGTTCGCCGACCAGGTCTATCCGGCCGAGCCCACCCGGTTGAGCTGGGACATCCTGGCCCGCGACGACGGCCAGGAACTGGACGAACGCCTGTTCACCGCATGGCTCAACGACATCTACACAAGTCCCTGGGGTGAGGAGTGGCGCACCCAGGTGGAGAACTCCGCCCAGGACTTCCAGAACCATTTCCTGAACTTCCAGCAGCCCCTGAACGACACCTCTCGGCTTTCTGAGGCCTTCGACGAGATGTTCGACGGCGTGGACGGCATCCTCGCCCAGGACCGGCAGCACTACGAAGACGCCCTCCTGGGAAAGTCTCCGGGTGAGGAGCGGGGAACCGGCAGACTGTTGGCCTCGCAGTACCTGATCCCGCTGCCGCACTACGCACGTTTCCTGGGCACCTGGGACCACAAACTCAAGGTCCTGATCATCGACGCCGACTACGAACACGACCGCGGACTGACCGCGATCAGATCGGCATCCAGCACGACGGTGAACTCCTACCAACCCGGGGCGATCCTGTGATCGGAGCCGAAGACGTGGGCGGGGTGCACGTGAAGTACCTCTACCACTGCCCCCGCCAACTGTGGCTGTACGCCCGCGGATTCCGCCCCGAAGCCACCAGCGCCACCGTCCAACTCGGTGAGGCGGTTCACGAGACCTCCTACCGCCGAGCCCACCCCATCGACCTGGGCTCGGCACGCCTGGACGACCTCGACGGCGACCTGTGGGTGCACGAGATCAAATCCTCCTCACGCGCCACCCCGGCCGACGAAGCCCAGGCCGTCCACTACTGCTACCGGCTCCGCCAGGTCGGAGTCGACGCACAAGGCGCGATCCTGCACTACCCCAAGACCCGACGAACCCGACGCATGCCCTACGCACCTGAGTGGGACGACCGCGCCCGAGCCGACATCACCGCCGTCCTGGACACCATCACGCAGACCACATCCCCAGACCGGCTCACCAGATCGGCCTGTCGGGGATGTAGCTACTTCGACTACTGCTGGAGCCAGTGATGCCCACCGCCGCACGAACCTACTGGCTCACCTCCAGCTGCCGGATCCGCCGAAAAGACCAGTCCCTGCTCATCGAACGCGAACACGGTGAGGACGTGCGCATCCCCATCACCGACGTGCGCGACCTCATCGCCTGCAAACCCGTCGACATCAACACCTCCGTGGTGAGCCTGCTCAACCAGCACCGCATCAACGTGCACCTGCTCAGCTACTACGGGGACTACTCCGGTTCTTTGACCGCTGCGGAAACGGCCACCTCCGGAGAGACCGTCATCGCCCAGGTCCGCCTGGCCACGGACCCGGTGGCCTCGGTGCGCATCGCCCGCGACCTGGTGCGCGCCACCGCGTTCAACGTACGCCGGGTCCTGGATCGGGACCTGCTGTCGGGGCCGTATGCGGTGTTGAAGGAAAAGTCCGAACAGGCAAAGGACGCAGCCTCGCTGATGGGTATCGAGGGCAACTTCCGCCGCTCGGCGTGGGCGGTGCTGGACACCAAACTGCCCGAGTGGCTACAGCTGCACGGACGTAGCCGACGCCCGCCCAGGAATGCCGGGAACGCCTTCATCAGCTACGTCAACGGCATCGTCTACGCGCGCTCGCTCACGGCTTTACGCCTGACCCCGTTGCACACCGGGGTGGCTTTCCTGCACAGCACCATGGAACGCCAACGGCACTCGCTGTGCCTGGACCTGGCGGAGGTGTTCAAGCCCCTGTTCGCCGAACGGTTGCTGTTGCGGATGGCCAACCGCAACCAGCTCAAGGAACACCACTTCGACGTGGACTCCAACCAGGCCATGCTCAGCGACACCGGCCGCAAACTGGTCGTGGCGGCGGTACGCGATGAGTTCGCCACCAGCGTCAAGCACCGCGAACTCAACAGGCCGGTCGCCTACGACGAGCTGATGTACCTGGAAGCACTCAAACTCACTCGGGCGTGCCTGGAGGGCGAGACCTACAAACCCTTCCGGATCTGGTGGTGACACGGCCGTGCACGTAGTGGTGGTCTATGACACCGCGGTCGAACGCAACCCGCAGATCCTGCGAACATGCCGGTTGTAACTGCACCATGTTCAGCGCAGTGTTTTCGAAGGACAGCTCAGCGCCGCGCAGATGAAGCGGTTCGAAAGAGCGGTGAAAGATGTGATCGACGACAGCCATGACCATGTCATCGTCTATACGTTCCCGCCCGGGGTGACTCCGCAAAGAGCGGCTTGGGGGATAGCGCGTAGTGCTCCGAGCGACATCTTGTAGCAGATGTGTCATGGGAAGGGGAGAATCCGGGTTTCAGCGACACGCCGGGACGGGCTGCACTACCGGAGGTCCGCTGAAAAACAGCCTCGATCCAGCAGTCTGGGGGTCCTATGACCTGCGGCTTTACTCTCGGGTCCTCATCGCCCCTGCGAGGGGTAGCAACTGGGCCCCGCCGGTAGCGGTAAGTCCTACGTGGTCGCGTCCTCATCGCCCCTGCGAGGGGTAGCAACGTATTCTCCCCGGCGCGCACCTGGACCGCCTGCTCAAGTCCTCATCGCCCCTGCGAGGGGTAGCAACCTTGACTGCTCATCCGTCATTGCCTAGGTAGGCCGTCCTCATCGCCCCTGCGAGGGGTAGCAACAGAAGTACACCAAGAAGGTCCGCGACATCTCCAAGGTCCTCATCGCCCCTGCGAGGGGTAGCAACACGTAGCCCCGGCGCAGGATCGCCTCCGGGACCTGCCGTCCTCATCGCCCCTGCGAGGGGTAGCAACGATGCGCATCGCGGCCTGAGCCTCCCCCGTTTCTGGGTCCTCATCGCCCCTGCGAGGGGTAGCAACACTTCACTCTGCCCGTCCGCCCCCGTTCCACCGAGGTCCTCATCGCCCCTGCGAGGGGTAGCAACCACCCGGCCTCGGTCACGTAGTCCGGCAGCACGAAGGTCCTCATCGCCCCTGCGAGGGGTAGCAACGGAAGAAGAGCCTGTGTACACCCCTAAGGTGTCCATGTCCTCATCGCCCCTGCGAGGGGCAGCAACTGTAAAGACACAAAGGTGGGCCGCCCTGGCCAGAGGTCCTCATCGCCCCTGCGAGGGGTAGCAACTGCAGCAGCCCGCACTCGGTGCAGGTGCATCGAGCCGTCCTCATCGCCCCTGCGAGGGGTAGCAACGGGAGGCACCCGTGTTGACCTGCGGGTGCCTCCTTTGTCCTCATCGCCCCTGCGAGGGGTAGCAACGACGCTTTGCCGGTGCGTCCCGCCCGGGTGGTGGGTCCTCATCGCCCCTGCGAGGGGTAGCAACTACAGCTGCGCCGGGCCGTCCGGGGCCGCTATGGGTCCTCATCGCCCCTGCGAGGGGTAGCAACGGGTGGGCGCTGGTGCAGCCGCAGGCGGGCTCTTGTCCTCATCGCCCCTGCGAGGGGTAGCAACGCGGTGTGCAGGGACGCGGACACGGCAGTCTGCCCAGTCCTCATCGCCCCTGCGAGGGGTAGCAACGTCACGGATGAGTAGCCGAGAGTCGGTCACGGACAGGCGTCCTCATCGTCCCTGCGAGGGGTAGCAACATGATCCACCTCGACCAGGTGACGACGCGGTCCGGTCCTCATTGCCCCTGCGAGGGGTAGCAACATCCAGGACGCGCCGAGCTTGGCCTTGATCTCGTCGTCCTCATTGCCCCTGTGGAGGGGTAGCAGCGGACCGGCTGCCGAGGCGCTCGTCTCTCAAGTCCACCAGTCCGGAGGTGCGGCCGAGGTCGGCTTGGGCGACGCCATCACGGGTGTGGTCGCGGACAACCAGGGCGCGCACAACAAGACGAGCGACTACTTCTTCATCGACACCGTAGGGCGGACGCAGTTGATCGCTGAGAGCGCCAAGTGGTCTCATACGGTTGTCACCGACCAGACGGAGAAGGAAGACCGGGCCACAGAGCCGCCCCGACACTGACGGACAGGCCATGGCGGAGACCGCTTCGGCATGGGAAAGGCAGCGGCATGTCTTGGGTCCTGTGAAGCCGTGTTCATGGTTTCTCAGGCCACGGCGCTCGGTCGTCTGTTCTCGAACTCCGCCGGCCGGGCGGTCCGCCACTTCCGACCCCTGAGGTAGAGGGCGGATGCGAGTGGTGGGCAACTCGCGACCAGCGGCATGGACAGCCGGCCATCTGTCTCGTGCTGAATCATGGTGTGCGGGGGCTGCGGGCGAGGATGAGTCCCTGGTGGGTGGTGATGGTCAAGGGGCCCTGCTCGAAGCGGGCTGCCAGGTCGTGTTCGACCTGGGCCAGGGTCGCATCGAAGGGCACCCCGGATTGATCGGCCCACGCCCGGTAGGAGGCGAAGTGAGCAAGGGCCGGCCCGGGATCCTCCAGTGTGATGTGGCCGTGCAGGTCGATCACGGTGACGTCGTCGAAGTACCGCCCCATCACCTGCGGTGCTTCTTCGAGGGGGAAGTGGTCGGAGAGTTTCATCCTGCGCGGCCCCTGGCCGGTGCCCAGGACCGTGCCGGCCGCTCGGGACCACCACAGGTCCAATTCGGCCTTGTCGTCGCGGGCATTGGTGGAGGCCACCAGGACACCGTCGGGCGTGAGGACGCGGGCGGCTTCGGCGATAGCCCGCGCTGGATCGGGGACGTGGTACAGCATGTGCATGGCCAGCACCACCTCCACACTGCCGGTGCGCACCGGCAGGTGGGCGGCGTCAGCGCACACCACCGCTCCCGGCACGTTGCGCAGCAGTGATGCCGACAGATCCACCCCCACCACTGGGGTGTGGGGGCGTTCGGTGCGGATCCGGTCCAGATAGCGGCCATTGCCGCACCCGGTGTCCACCCACACCCCGGCACGGTCGCCGACGTGGTCCAGGACCAGGCCGGGCAGGTCGAAGCGGGGCCTTTGGTGGGCGTACAGGTTCTGGCGGGCGGCGAGTGGGCGATCGTCGCGGTAGGCGTGCCCGGTCAGCAGGTCGCGGTCGGTGGAGGCACGGGGGCGGTGGTCCATGGCCCACATCCTTACCGTTTCGGGGTCGGTGTGTGGAAGGGGGTGGCGGTGAACGCGACCAGGCGGTCGCGGATCTCGCGTGCTACGTCCGCGACGCTGCGTCCGGCCTGGACCAGGTCCAGGGCTGACTACGTCGATGAGAGCGGGGAACGTTTCGCGACCACTTCGGGGAACGGTCTGTCGTCATCCGCACCGGCTGGTGTCGATGAGTTTGGGGAACGCCCAGCCTCGGAGTGTGAGGAGTTCCCTCCGAGGGCTCGGTGGCAGAGCGCGTGTGGAAGGTGCGCTGCGCGTCCCGTCCGACTATCTGGAAGGGATCGCGGCGTACCGCCCCGGACCACGACGTGCGGGGGCTGGTGTCACCTGCGGGGCGGCATGCCGCACTGAACCCCGCGGCGTGGTGTTCCCCGAACTCATCGACATGCCCAAGGCCATCTCGGATGCGTTTCCCATCGTGATCGAGATTCGTTCTCACTACTCGTCGACAAAGCCATCCAGGGCCTTGCGGCGGAACTCGGCGGGGTATCCACGACGTCCTACGGTGCCCTCCTTGAGGTCACGTGGTCCCAGGATCCAGAAATCCGACTCCGAAAAACGCAGGACACACCAGAGCCTCCATCACACCCGGCACGAAACATTGGCCGGTCTCCAATCTGGGGCGCGGGACTCATCCGTGGGCGGCCGAGGGCTGAGTGAAAAGGGGTTGGTTGGCGCGGAGCAGATCTGCGATCGCCGAGATCCTGTGCAGGCTGCTCAGGTCCGGGTCGGCCATCGGGCCGGTACCCAGCAGCTTGGTCGTGGCATCGCGGACGGCGGTGTGCAAGGGGGAGTCGTCGACAACCTCCTCGTGAAGGGTCACGCCATCCCGTTCGGCCTGGACCAGATGGCGGTTGAGACCTAGATGGTCGCCTCCGGGCAGGGTCACCGGATCGAAGAACACGGTGAAGCGAGTGCGCCCGGCATGGATGGTGACTTTGCGATGCCGGTCGGTGAAGGGCCGGGATGCGTCAGGGGTGGTGCGGTGGCCGACGGCCAAGGTGGGGGTGGCGATGCTGGAGGTCAGATCGATGTGCAGTGGGCCGGTGGGTAGGGACAGATGCGTGCGTTCGGTCAGGGCGGAGACGAACAGGTCCTTGTGGTAGGTGGCCAGGAGGTCCGTGTTGGCGGGCGCGGTGGCGAAGTAGGCGGTCCCGGTCTGCTCATCCAGCAGGCCGCGCAGGACGGTGAGCATGTGCAGCCACTCATAGCCGAGCACCCCGTAGGAGCGGTCCACGAACCTGCCCAGAGCGATGTCGGCACTGCGGTCCTTGACGAAGGTGACCGCCACGTGGGTCGGCGTCGGGTCTGGCTCGAACCGGTCCATCACCTCGCGTAGGACGTCGAGGGCGCGAGCGTGCCGATACTGATCGGTGACCACGATCCTCGCCTCGGGATGGGTCTTCAACAACTCCTGGAAGTCGCTGATCTCGTGTCCCAGGCAGGCCGGCTTTTCCAGCAGTACCCGCGCCTGAGGGTCGTGGGCAAGGATGGAGCGCAGAACGGGCAAGTGGTCGGTGGTGGGGGTGCACACCGACCACAGGCCGATGGAGGAGCGCACCGCGGGAGGCAGCCCGTCGACCCCGTGGGGGAAGCTCCGGTAGGTCTTGGGCAGGTCCTGGTGCTTGGGGTCGATGACGGTCAGCTCGGCGCCCTGTTCGGCGAGGATCTGGGTGTGCAGGCGGCCGATCTTGCCGTAGCCGACCACGCACGCCGACGTCCTCACAACCGGGTTCGCAAGCGCGCGTCCCGGGGTTTCGAGTGTGGTGGGCGGGGGCTCGGCGGCCAGGTAGGTGTCGTAATAGGCCTGGTACAGGCCCGATTCGCGGACAATGTGGTCCACCGGTTCGGTGTGCACTCCGGCGCTCAGGTGCTCGTGGAGGGAGGCCAGGGCATCGGCGGCCACGAGGGTGCCGGCGCGGTAGGCGTCATAGCCCTGGGTGGGGATGGCGTCGGCCTCGAACAGGTTCAGGCTGCGTCCGTTTCCCAACACGGTTACCTCACAGCCGTGGGAAAGCCGGTAGCGTCGACCGATCCCTGGCACCTCGGTTTCCACCCGAACGGTGTGGGGGTGTTCGGCCAGCAGGCTGAAGTCGGCGCTGGCGAACGGTGCCAGGAACGCTCCTGACGGTAGTAGGCTCAGCGCCTCCTCGGTCAGGGCACGCTCTCCGGTGGTCCCGGCGATCACGACCGGACGCGCCCGCTCCAAGGCCCGGGTGAGGGTGGGGTGGGTGGTCTGTCCGGCTTCGGCCGCCTCGATCAGAGCGAGCGGGTCGGGGTCGACCACGTGCACTTGGCAGCCCTGGTCGGCCAAGGCGCGGGACAGGCGTGACCCGAGTGCGCCGTGACCCAGAACGAGAACGGGGCGGCCGATCATCTTGACGGCGGGCACAAGGGCACGCAGCCTGCGCAGGCAGGAGTCGGCGATCTCGGCATAGCCCAAGCGAAGCTTGAGGGCAGAGCGGGCCAGGTTGAACACGGGGATGTCCACCTCAGCGTCTTTGATGCGTTTGAGTCCGGAGACGGTCAGTTCCACCGCGGCGTCCACCCGATGGGCCGCGTCGGCGCGTCCGTATCCCTGGGCGATGAGACCGCCGTCGTCGATGACCATGACACGGCGGTCGTCTTGGTGGGCGGTCTTGATGAAGGCGTCCATGGCACGGCGGCCTTCGGCGAGTTCGGCGGCGTGGGTGTGGGGCGCGTTGATGGTGGTGTTGTCCAGCACCCCGCTGGCACAGCCCAGCTGGCGCAGGGTGGCGTGGATGCGTGCGCGCCGCAGGGTGGCGTCGCCCTTGTCCAGGGCGTAGATCCACTGTGCCGGTACCCCGGCGCGCAGCAGGGCCTGGATCAGGCCGAGGGTGTTTTCGACGTAGTGGTCGCGGACGATGATCGCCCAGTCGGCCAGGTGTGAGCGGTCGGGGGTGAAGCGGTCCAGGAGCGGCATGGCCGCGCTGATTTGTTCCTGTTCGGTGTGGGTGAAGCAGGCCAGCGCTTGGTTCAGGGCTTCCGTGAGATCGGTGGCGGCGGTGGCGCCTGTGGGCTGGTGGTGGATGAGGATCTCGACCTGATCGGCGGGCACGGTGTGGGTGAGGGTGTCGGGTGCGGTGGGGGTGTGTGGCCTCCAGCCCACCCGCAGGAGCGGATCGTCCTCGTGGTTCTGCTCGGTCAGAAGCAGTCCGTTGGGGGTGCGCACCAGGTGCAGGTGGTGGCGGGCT
Organism: Nocardiopsis sp. ATB16-24; assembly: GCF_030271535.1. Classification (GTDB taxonomy): domain Bacteria; phylum Actinomycetota; class Actinomycetes; order Streptosporangiales; family Streptosporangiaceae; genus Nocardiopsis. The sequence continues at coordinate 302,809 of NZ_JASCXJ010000002.1, forward strand.
GCGATGTCGGTGGCCTCTTGGGCGACCCGTTCGGGGGTCAGGGGTCCGTGCAGCACCGTCCAGGTCCACGGAATGGTGGTCGTCTGGGGGGTCATGGTCGTCCTTCTTTCACATAGGGTGTCACAGGTGGCGGGCCAGGTCGTTGAGCATCCTGTCGATGTCCGCCTGGTGTTCCAGCAGGGTGCTGGCGGCTTGGTGGCGCAGGAGCCAGAAGTCATCGAGCGCCGCCTGGTCGATGCCGGGTGCGAGGTAGTGCTGTTTGACCCCGTACAGGCTGCGCAGGAGTTGGATGAGGGCGATGCGCCCGCAGGCGCGTACGTCCGCCGCGGTGGCGCCGGGGTTGGTGGCGAGGTAGGCGGCGATGAAGGTGCGGGCGGCAGCCGGCCAGTCGTGGCGGCTGGTGACGGTGTTGGGGTAGAACGCCATCCGGCCCAGGTCATAGGCGAGCAGGTCGGGGCGGGGTGGTGAGAAGTCCAGGACCGCCGACAGGTGCCCGTCGGTGAAGAGGAGGTTGACGGGGCTGTAGTCGCCGTGGAGCACCTGCACCGTCAGAGTCTGGGGGATCTGAGCGGCCAGGTCCGGGAGGTGGGTGAGCATGGTGCGCCGCTCGGCCAGGGTTCGCGCTGCGGGAGCGTCGAACGGGTCCGTGATCCCGGTACGGGTGCGGTCGTCGATGACGCCCAGGAGGCGGTCGATCGTGGAGTCAAGGGCGGACACATCGATGGTGCGCCAGGACCGCAGGGGCACGGTGGCATCGGTATCGGCGCTCCGGGGCAAGACGGCGAACACCGCATGGATGCGCCCCAGTACACGCCCGGCTTGGGCGCACTCGCTGTCGCCGAGGTCGGTCACCACCGTCCCGGGTATCCACTCCCAGACCGAGAACGCCACCGCGGTACTGGTATCGACCGTCTGGCCGTCTTGGTTGTAGATGATGCGGGCGACGGGAATGCCGTGGCTTCCGGCGAGTTCGGACAGGCCGATCGCCTCGCGTTCGGCGTCCAGGTCGGTGCCTGCGGGGTAGGTCTTGACGAACATCTGTCGGTCGCCGCTGCGGGCGCGCAGGTTGAGGGTGTTCTGGCCTACCCCCACCCGGGTCAGAGAAGGCGTGGGCAGGTCGTACCTGTGGGCCAAGGCGGGTGCCACGATCTCGTCGAGGTCGGTGGGTTGGATCATGCGGCAGTCCTCATCGTGCGTGGTGGTCGAGGCCGCGGCCAGGGCCGCCTCACTTGTTCTCCCACAGTTCAGCGGCCAGGTGGGCGTAGACGGCACCGATGTCCCGCCAGCGTGCCGTTCCTTGCTGTCGGCCTCTGTCCACCGGGGCTGGGAAAGGGTGTTCGTCCAGAGCGGCGAAGACGGTGGTGGGGCCTTCGTGGGGTGGGTAGAGCAGGCGGGGGTGGGCGTCGGTCATCTCACGGATCGCGGGTAGGTCGGGGGCGATCACCGGCACGCCGAAGGAGAGGGCGGTACCCACCGAGCTGGGGTGTAGGACGCGGGTGAAGAATTCCCAGGGCCCGTCGGTGCGGTAGGGGCACAGGGCGACGTCGGCAGCGGCGTACAGGGTGGGCACGTCCTGGGTCTCCACCCGCTCCGCCAGCAGGTGCACGCGCTCTTCGTGACCGATGATGCTGTGTTCCAGGTCCGTGACCAGGCCAGGGGTGCGTTCTGGGCCGGCGATGAACAGGTGGGCCCGCCATGTCTGTTCCAGGAAGACCCGCGTGGTGGCGGGGAGGTCCTTGTAGTCGGTGAGGTTGCCCAACACCAGAACGGCGGGGGTGGCGGCGCGCATCCGGTCGACCATGCCGGCCAGGTGTACGGTCGGCGGCCTGGGGGTGGAGCGGTGGGTCAGGCCGCCCCATCCGGCGACGGTGATCGGAGCTTGAGTCAAGGAAGCGAGATGGTGGGCGTCGGCATGGGTGTGGGTCACCACGGCGTCGGCCAGCTCCAAGACCCCGTGGGCGGCGATCCGGTCAGCCTCCCCCGGTGGTGCTCCGTCGATGGGCAGCAGGTTGTGGACGGTCCAGGCCACCTTCCACCCGGCCTCCCGCAGCGCGCGCAGGTGGGTGAGCATGACTTCGGCCGCCGCCACGGTGCGCATGCCGTCACCGCCCCGGTAGAGGCGTTTGAGTCGGTGGAGGTTCACCACCCCCGGCGGCCCGGAGCGGTCGTGCAGGGCGGGCAGGTCGGGGGTGAACTCCGGGGCCAGCTCAGGGGCGTGAGCGTGGAGTTCACGGAAGTAGGGGCTGGGCCAGGTGGGGTAGTCGGTGATGATCACCCACGGCCGCGTGTGTCGGATCACGGTGTCTCCCGGTCGATGTGGTTCCACCAGGCCGTGTGGGACCGGTGAAGGCGTGCACAGGTGTGGGGGGTGCGCTCGGGGCCGGTCCACTCCAGGGCGACCTCCACCGTCTGGCCGTCGTGGATACGTTCGGCGACGCGGCGGGCGACGAGGGTGTGGGTGGTGTCGGCCAGTCCCGACCCGTCGTCGCTCAGGTGCAGCACCCGCGTGTGGGGCCACAGCCGTTCCAACCGGTCCATGGCTCCATCGCCTCCGTTGGCGAGGGCCCGGGCGAGTTGGGTGGTGTCGGCCAGCAGGCTCACCCCGTGGTGGGTGAGCAGGTCGCCCAGTGCTCGTTGCGGGCCCGTTTCCAGCCAGCCGGGGTGGTGGAGTTCGACCACCAGCGGCAGGCTCACCTCGACCGGTTCGCCGACCAGGTCGGTAAGCGGGTGGCAAGCCAGCAACCGCACCCACCCGGCGCCCAAGACCTTGGCGGCTGCTGCGAGCGCGGCCAGCTCCTCACGGGCCTGGTGGCGTTGGCGGGAATCGGTGCCGTACACGTGGGCCAGGTCCACGTCGGCGGTCACTCCGGTGATGGGAACTGTCTCCCGAGCGGCTTCACACCAGCCCAGGAGTTCTCCAGAGTCGCGTCGGGCCAGGTCGAAGCCGCGAGGGCCGCCGCGCAGGTGCACGAACCCCATGTCGTGGGTGTGGGCCCATGCCAACAGGTCGGGCACCGAAAGCCCGCGTACCGAGATGCTGTACAACCCCACCGGTGTCATGTCCACTCCCACAGCACGATCGGTTCGGTGGGCCTTCGACCGCGGCGCAGGTCGGCGTAGAACTCCGGGGCCTGGCCTGCGGGTAGGGAACGGCACCAGGACGCCAACAGTCGTTGTTCGTCAACGTCGGCCAACCAGCCCAGGACCCGGTCGAACGTGTCCTGGTAGGTAGGGTCACCCGGGGTGATTCCGGCGAGTTCGTGCATCCCCACCACCACAGCCCCGGACCGGTGTACGGCGAGCGCGTCCAACGCCGTGTCGGTGTCGGGGGTGCCGAGCAGTCCCACCACCGTCCCCGGCCCGGCCACCTCCAGAGCCCTTTGGGGCTGGCCGGTGGCGTCTACGACCAGGTCCGCCCGACCCGTCTCAGGCCGCGTCATGCAGGCCAGGCCGGGCAGGTGGGCGATGGGTGGAGTGTCGGTGCGCCGAGTCCACAGGCGGATCCGGTCGGCGCCCCGGCGCCGCAGCTCCAGGACGCATCCGGCGGCCACCGGCCCCGACCCGACCACCACGGCCTCGTCAAGGTCGATGCCCTCAGGCAGGCGAGTCAGGCCACAGGCGGCCATGAGTTGGAAACGCCCCATCGCAACCAGGTGGGCCGGGAGGCGGCCGTCGGCCTTCACCGCTCCGGGAATGTGGGGGGTGAAGGCGGCCCCGTGCGCGCAGGGCGCCAGAATCCACCCTCCATCCGGAGTACGGGCCATGTTCATGTACCCGGCATCACGGTCGGGGCCGTGCTCGGTCTGGGCGAGGTGGCGCAGTTCGGTTCCTGGGCTCAGGACGCTCACCTGGGCACGGACCATCCCCGGGGCGCTGGGAGTGAGAGGGAGCAGTCGGGCGCGGCCTTGCGTGAAGCGCACCCGACCGGAGGTGGACAGCGGCATGCTCATCACCCCTGTCCCACGGTCGAGACGGAGCTGGTGATGTCTTCGACGGCCGCGGCGATCAGGTGCGGGTCGCCCCACAACCCCGTCAACGGGAGCTGGTCTGAGGCGTCGTCGACCAGCGCGGCGCGGAGGCGCACCTGCGCCTCAGTCTCCACCAGGCGCAGCGGCTCCGTCGTGCTCACCCGATCCACCAGATGGGCGCTGGCACCCCACCACACCGTGGTCGAGGTGTGGGTATCCAGGCGTTCGACGGCGACCTCGGACAGATGGGGGTCGCCGTCGACCCGGATCCAGATGGCCGTGGCCATAGGAACGCCGTTTCTGATCGGCGCGGGTGGCCACAGGTGGCGCAGGTCCGCCGTCGCACTGTTGGGACGAGGGTGGGGGAAATGGGGGAACCAGCGGGCGGTGGGGGCGGTGCGTACCACGAACGCACTGGTCCCACCCACGAGTCTGGCGCCGTCCTGGCTGATGTGGACGAGGGCGACGTCGCCGGCCACCGGGTTCCAGCCGCGCAGGGCCAGCGCGGTGGTCACGAGGGTCTTGCCCGCCCCGTGCCCGCCCAACAGCAGTACGGCGCGAGCGCCGTCAGGGGTGGTCAGGGCGGTGGCGTGTACGCACACGGTGTCGTGGGTCAGGTGGAGGCGGTGCAGGTGGGCGTTGATCACCCTGCGGGCCTCGGCTCGCTCATCCAGGCCGCTCACATCCACGGCGGTATCGGTGTCGGGGACCGGTACGGGCAGGGTCGCAGGCACCCCGGGGATGTGGGGGGCCAGGGTCGGCCACCACCGCAGCAGACGCTCATCGGCCTTCACCCGCAAGGTACGTTGCGCACTGGACAGCTCGAACACCTGGTTCATGAGCGCACCCCCGCACCTGGAGGTAGCGCTGGCGACAGCGCCTCCCACACCGGGGCGGTGGGCAGTGCTGCCGAGTCTGGGATCGTCAGATCGAACCCGTCCACGTCAGTGAAGACCTTCTCCCCGCTCCTAGGCGGAAGGGTCGGCGCCGCCCCGGTCAGACCCAGCAGGTCGCTGGTGTAGAGGCGTTGCACGGGGATGTCACCAGCGCTCACCTCGGCCATGTTCCGGGACCTTTGCGTCCAGGGACGGCAGGAGGGGGTCGGCGTGGGACCGGAGCGGACGTGCACCACCGTTCCCAAGGGGGTCGGTGGTGCGTGGGTGAATCCCAGGGTGCGGTGCTCGGCCAGGCTCAGCACCAGGCGTCTGCGCTGGGGGCCGCCCACCATCCTGCCGATCTGTTTCGAGGAGGGTGCGTTGAGGCCGTGGGGCAGGCACACCCGTGTCGGCCATCCCACCACGGTCCCGTCCGGGCCGACCATGACCAGGTCATCGGCCATGAAGGTGGCCCCCAGCTCCCGGCAGGCCCGGTGAGCGAGCGTGGACTTACCACCCCCTGGTACCGCGACGAACAGCACGGCAACGCCGTTGAGCGCCACGGCTGAGGCGTGCAGCATCCGCCGCCCGCACGCCGAGAGCCGGGACGCGAAAAAGGTCTTGGCCAGCCACGCCGACCAGTGCGTCTGGTCGGTGTAGGTGGAGGAGACCATCAGCCGGGTCAGGCGTCGCCCCCGGTCGACCTCGATGGCCACCGGTGCGGACTGGGGCCGGTAATAGCCCACGGCCCGCAGTCGCCCGTTCTGGTTGCCGGTGATCGTCAGGGACGGCCCGCCCGGGCGCAGCTCCAGCCGGGGCCACGCCCGGCTGTCCTCAAGGACGGGGTGGCCGGGCAGAATGTGCAGGGACCAGTTCGGGTCCGGCCCGGGACGAAGTCGTTCGCACGCCTCCCCCATGGCCGTGACCACGTGGTCGACATGCCCGGCCTCGGGTGAGGCCACCCCCAGCCGTAACCCGTCCAGCAGTAGTTGGACGCCCACGTCACCTCCCGCATCATGTTTTCGAGACGCCGACGCGGGTGGAAACACCCGCGCTTGGATCACCATCTCCAGGCTCCCCGGCGACGCTGCGAGGCCGCCAGTGACGATCACGGATGAACACGGACGTTCGCGGGAACCCCTCGTAGAGCGAGGGAGGATCCCCCTATGACGACTTCACACCAGGCCCCCCGTCCGGCGTGGGCTCGGGCCCTGCGTGAGGCACGCACGGACCTGGGGTGGGACGTGCACCGGCTCGCGGTGGAACTCCTACGCGCCGCCGGCCCCGAGGCCACCGCCACGACCGAGTCCCTGACCAGGCGCATCCGGGAATGGGAGGCGGGCCGCAGCACCCTCCGCGAGCGCTACCGTCTGCTGTTGGCCCGCGTGCTCCAAGTGGACGCCGAGGTGTTCACACAACAACCGGTGGGAAGCGGCGACGCGGCCAGGGTGCGTGCGATCACCTCCAACGTCATCGCCTTGGATGAGATGACCGGCGGCGCAGATCTGCTCCCCATGGCGGTGCGTACCGCGCGCTCGGCGCACCAGGCCGCGTGCACGTCCGGAGCCGCAGAGATGGCCTCGGCTGCCGCTGAGGCGTTGCAGGTGGCCGGTTGGTCGGCGTTCGACGCCGACGAACACCTGTTGGCCAGGAGATTGACCAGCGCCTCGGTTCTGACTGCACGGGCTGGTGGGGATCGCGGTAGCGAGCTGTTCGCCTTGACGCAGTTGGCGATGCAGGACGCCCATGAACACCGCCCTGATCAGGCCCGGCAGGTGTGCGAGCACACTCTCGACGAGCAGCTCTCCCCGCGGGTGCGGGGCCTGTTCGAGTTGCGGTTGGCTCGGGCCCAAGGGCAAGAGGGAACACCTGGCCGGGCAATGGAGACGCTACGCCGAGCCCGTTCGCGGCTGCGGGGTGAGGCCCAAGACCGTGATCCGCCGTGGGTCTGGTGGATCACGGAGGCGGAACTGGCATGGCACGAGGCTATGATCCACGCCGACAACGGCGCTTGGGGCCGGGCGGTGGAGTCGTTCGAGAGCGCTCTTCATGGGCGGCCTGCCACCTACCACCGTGGCGCCCTCAATGACGCCTCCCACCTCGCGCATGCTCTGGTGCGGGTGGGGTCATGGCAGGGCGCTCAGGAGGTGCTGGCCAAGGCGGTGATTCCGATGTTGGGCCACATCCGCTCGGGACGCACGCAAGCTCTGCTCGTGCAGGTCCAGCAGTTCGCGAACCAGACCAAAACTCCAGCATCGGTACGGGAGCTCGCCGACCACGCAGCCTCGGTTCAGTAGCGGCCCACCCGGCCCATCCTTGCGTAGGCCTCGCTGGTGTGGTCCTCCTCGTACTGGCGGCGCTCGTATTCTTCACGGGCTTTGGGGGTGAACAGCGGGGAAGGGAACCACTCGGCGGGCTGGTCGGCGCGTTCGCGTTGGAGGGCGATCTCTTCTTCGGTGAGGTGTTCTTCGGGGATGTCGAACTCTCCGTCGCGGACGCCGAGGGTGAAGGCCTCCCATTGGGCGGGGGTGAAGAACAGAGTGCCCTTCTCGGGTGACTTGCCGTCGCGGACGGCGCGGAAGCCGTCGTCGAACTCGGCGACCTCCACGGTGGCCTCCGATTCGGGGTCGGAGAGTGAGGAGCGCATCCATACCGCGTCCGTGATGTCGTGCCACTTCTCGTTCCCCATGGCCTCGGGAGGGAGTTCAGTGGTGCTCTGCTCGGTCACGTTCTCCTCCTGGAGAGGGTGTCGTCGGGGGTCTGCTCGCGCTCTCGCAGGGATGCCCGCTTTGTAAGCTGATCAGCGAGGTATGGAACCGGCTCTCCAGGACCGTGGGCACCTGGATCCGCAAAGCCCGTGACGTGACAGGAAAAGCCCTGCCTGAGAACACGCTCTGGAACCCTGCCCTTCGAAGCGCGTAGAGAGTGTCTGGCCCTCATCGCCCCTGCAAGGGGTAGCAGCCCAGAGCACACAGGGCAGCCAATCCTCATCGCCGCAATGACCAATACGCACTGTTACTGGATAGGTCAGAAGTGACCTGGTAAGGGAGAACCCCACCGGGGCCTACAGGTTGCAGTGGATGGAAAGTCGCTATTTCCCGCTGTCGGCTTGAGACAGGGAGAGAAGGAATGCTCCCCAGGACTCCAAAGTGAAGGTGAGCTGGCCGCGTACACGGTTCTGGGTGTCTCGCACGTCCGCGCCTGTGCTGTGCTGGCGGACCTCGACACACTCGTTCGACCCGCCGCTGTAACTGCTCTTGTGCCAGTCACTCATCATCGATCTTCCTCATCTCGTCGCGGACGGCCTGCAAGGTCTCCTGCGGGTCGCGAGCTGCTCCCTGAAGGGCCGTGAACAGCAAGCGGCTACGAAAGATACCAGCGGAGTCGGTGATGATCCGCCCTTCCTCGGCCGATTCCATGTACACCACCTCCGGTTCGTCAGTGGTGGTGATGATCCGTCGCGGGCCTGAGTTTCCCGCATGGCGAGGAGAGTTCGTCGGAACCATCTGCACAGTCAACCGGTCGCGGTCTACCAGGTCGGCGACATGAGCGAGTTGCTCTCGTTGGATTTGTGAAGAGCCGTAGCGACGGGCCAGCACGCTCTGGTCGATGATCAGCCAGAGCGAGGGAAGTTCGGCCTTCGCCATGCGCTCTGCGCGTTCCCGACGCTCCTTCGCGAGGGCTCGAACCTCTCGCCCGGACAGCCAGGGAGACCCGTAGCGGATGAGCGCGTGAGCGTACTCCTCCGTCTGCAAGTAGGAAGGGAACACCAGGGGCTGGTACTCGTACAGGGCGTCGGCGGCGTGGGTGCGCTGGGTGACCTCGTGCAGCCACACCTGGCGGCCGGAACCGGTCAGCTCCTCCCAGAGCTTTTCCAGCCTGCCGTCGCTCGCCAGGATCTCGTCCAGGAACTTGCGCAGCCACGGCCGGGCCATCGCCCGGCCGTTCTCGATGTCGGACACGTGCGAGTCGCTGATCGTGGTGCCGCGCAGGCTGACCCGCCGGGCCAGCGCCTGCTGGGTGAGTTCGGCCTCCCCACGCAACCGGCGCAGCTCCCGCCCGAAAGCCTTCAGAACGCGTTCGTCTGTGTGCATAAAACCATGGCAGCACATCGAACCCCAGCCCGTGGGGCATTCCACAGAATTCCAGCACCGTATGGAAGATTCGGGAACTCTCCGCCCGGACTTCCCCCGGAAAAGGGCCCGACCACATCCTTTCTTCGTGGACGCAACAGCAGCGATCACGGCCACGGCGAAAGGACCCGGTGGAAATCCATGACCACGACCCAGACCTCCCTCGACCTGCCCAGGCGCATCCGCCACACCGAACCCGACACCAGCGGCCTGGTGTGCGGCCACCACCCCCACCACGTGAAGGCGGCGCGCCGCTGGGCGGCGCAGGCCACCAGGACCACCCCCTCGGCCGCCCACCCGCTGCTGGTGTCCCTGGCCGAACTGCACGCCAACGCCCTGCGCCACACCGCCTCAGGACTCCCCGGAGGCCGGGTACGGATCCAGATCCAGCGGAGCCCGCGCCTGTTCCTGCTGTGTGTGGGCGACGACGGTCCCAAGCCCGGGGAGCGGGCCACCGTGCCCGCCGCCTCGACGAGGCTCGGCTCGAAGGTACGGGCGTTGTCCTTGGCCGAAGGCGGGTACGGCCTGGCGCTGGTGGACGCGATGGCCCTGTACTGGGACTTCTCCGGGAACAAGGGAGGCCCGTTGACGGTTCGTGCCGCCTTCGACCGTTCCGGGCGGACCCGCCTGCCCCTGGGAACCCCAACGCGATGACGTTTCCGAGCGGCAGGTATTGAAGAACCTCGTTCACCCAAGTGAACATCGACCAGCCCTGCGGAAGCGACGCCTTTTCCGCAAGGTTCGGGTCTTTATGCCCTTTGTGTGGTGTGGGTGGGAAGTGCGGTTTCGGGTGGCGTACGAACCCGGGACCAATGACACCCATCCATGCAGCACACAACAGATGACAGAGAAAGTGGAGGCGCCCCGGCCCGGTGTTAGCGGCACCAAGCCAGGGCTGAATCCCCACCTGACACAAGCAGGAGGAGATCGTGGAGAAGCCTAGCGGTCGGCACCGCAAACCCGTCCGAGGATGGGCACAGCAGGTGCGGTGGCTGTTCGGTGCAATGCTCGCCGCGGTGCTGTGCAGTTCCGTGGACGTCCGGCGACCGGAACGGCGCCCACTGCCAGCGTCTCGCTCGGGAGTACGGGAACACCCGAGGTCCTTGCCCGCCACCGGGACCGTTGTGCCTGGAGTGCAGAGGCCACGTTCGGGAAGTGCTCTGGCCGCAGCCCGACACCCACGCCCGGTTCCCCGGCCGGTGCGGGTACCGCGACCGCGTGAGCCCCACCCCTCCGATCAGGGCTGGTGTGTCGATGACGACGGGGTACGCGGAGTACGCCCCTACCTGTTCCACCGCCCAGGACCGGCACCTCACTTTCGGGAACGGGTGCCGGCCGGGCCGGGAGAGTTCGATGAGCTGGCCGGCCTGGTGAGGACCTGGCTGGCCACCCGACGCTGAGAAACCCCACCTGATCTCCTTGGGGCGGTGCCACATGCGTGGTGCCGCCCCAAGGCACTGAGGGGCATGAGCACCCACCGAACCCGCAGTGGACTCGCACCTGGGGACCCGAACCGGGGAAACCGGTGGGTAAAGGTTCTGCCTCCCGGTGTCGAATCCGCCCTCTTCCTCGGCTTCTTCAACAAGTGAGAGGCGAAGAACAGCCAAACCCAGGGAGGATGTGCGTGAACGACTACGACAAGACGCTGATCCGGCTGGCACCCCGGATCACCGACCGGGACCGGCAGATCCTGACCGGCTTGTGGGAGCACCAGGTGCTGACCACCCACCACCTGCACCGCATCTACTTCCCCGACACCGGTCCACGCCGTGTCCGCTTCCGGCTGCTCACCCTGCACCGCTACGGAGTCATCAACCGGTTCCGCCGCCACGCCCACGACCGCAACGCCCCCGACCACTGGATCCTGTCCCCCACCGGAGCCGTACTGGTCGCCCTGCACCAGGGCAGGGAACCCGACGCGTTGAAATTCCGCTCCGACCGTGCCCTGGCCATGGCGCACTCCCCCCGGCTGAACCACATCCTGGGCCTGGCCCAGACCCGGGCGCGCTTCGCCGAGAGCGCCCGCCAAGCCGGCGCCTGCTTGCGGAAATGGTACGGAGAACGCGAGTGCGAGCGTCGATGGGGCACCTACATCCGCCCCGACGCCTACGTGCGCTGGCAGCAGGACGAAGCAGTGGTGCACGCGTTCGTGGAGTACGACACCGGCACCGAATCGCTCTCACAACTGCGACGCAAAATGACCGGCTACACCGCCCTGGCCCACAGCAGCGCCCTGTCCTCCATCGTGCTGATCCTGGTCCACTCCGACCAGCGCGAGGACAACGCCGCCCGCACGCTCGCCGCCACCTGCACCGGCACGGTCGGGGTGTACCTGACCACCCACCACAGACTGGACCACCAGGGGGCCGCCGAGCCGATCTGGCGCCTGGCCTCCTGCACAGACCGGGTACCTCTGCGCGATATTCCCCGCGCTTATCCCCTCCAGAGGGAGAGCACCGCGCTGGAAGACGAAGAGCGGTGAACACCCGGGCCAACGGGTGGGCCTGTGACTGGGCCTGCATCTGCTCCGTTCGGGCCTCCGCGTGGCGGTCCGGCCTTGGGTGGACCACCCCTGACAACAGTCACAGTGCAGGTCACGCGGGCTTGGGGGTGGTCCACCGGCCGCCCCGGCTGTCTACCCCAGGAGGTAGTCCTCTTCACGTGGGGCGGGCGCGCCACGGGGTGTGCGGGGGCGTGAATGCCCCCGCACACCCTCACCCGCAGGTCATCACCATCCACGGTGCTCCGCTTTTCCTCTGCTGGAAGCTCTTGCCGCCTGTCGGTTCTGGTCTTTCCCGTACTGCTCCGTGCTGGTGGCGTGGTGCGGTCAAGATCAACCGGCCGGCCAAGGAGGACGGCGGCGTGTCCACGCTTCTCACGCACCGCTCTCACGGCGGCGCGGGTCTGCTCATCGCTTTGCCGGGCGAGTGGTGGCGGTGCGGTAAGGGCGCGACCTCGCGGTCGCCGATCGCATGTCGCATCCAATTCCGGGCTTCCCTCTTAAAGGACATCAGCAAAGGGGAAGAGACTTCTCTGATCGGCAAGAAATCAGGTGGCTTCACGTTGGTCTGTGATGGTTCCATCCCCGGATGGAGACCCTCTGTTTCCTGCACACCGACGACGAACTCCTCAATGAGACCGCTAACAGCGCCAACCTTTTGTGCTGGACCACAGTTCTGGGCCATACGTGATCATCGCTGGGCAGGGCGGTGTGGGGCCTACATGCGCCCCACACCGCTCCACAACCCAGCCCTGCCCCTCAGGACCCAGGTCTGGGTCGCTAGGCCGACACGGGCCACACAGCGCCCAAGCCAGGAGAAACGGCATACCACCCGAAACGGATGGGTGGTGGACAGGAGCATGAATCCGTTGGTGGACAGACCGAATCCGCTTGAACTTCTCGGCGAGGTTGAGCGTGGATGCGTGGTGCCCCGCACCACGCGGGGTCGCGCACCGCATCCAGGCAGGTCACAGGTGGTGGGGAGGTGGGAGAGGTGGGCATGAACCCTCAGATCATGCTGGATGAGGTGGGCTCGTTGCCGGTGGTGCTGGACCCGGTCACTGCCGGGCGTCTGCTGGGGATGAGCCGCACCACTACTTACCGTCACCTCAAAGCGGGCACGTTTCCCGCTCCCGCTTACCGGGTGGGACGGTCCTGGCACATCCCGACCGCTGGAGTCCTCCTCCACCTCGGCCTGGACCCCAACACCTTGCTGGAATGCGGGTGTGGTGCGCGCCGCAACGAACACCAGGAGGCCGACCTTGGCCGCTAATGAAGGTTCCACGTTCAAACGGTGCGGATGCCGCGACGAGATGACCAACAAGCTCCTCGGCACAAAGTGCCCGCTCCTACGCCGCCGCACCGGGACCTGGAGCTCCACCCACGGCCGATGGGGCTACCAGATCGAACTGCCGCCCACCCTCCAAGGAAAGCGGCGCCAAGCCCGCCGTATCGGACTCCCCAGCCAGGAGGACGCACTGGAAGCACTCCAGCACATCCGCTCCTTGCTCGACCTGGCCGAGAGCGACCACGAAACGCTGGTGCAGATCGCGGATGTGATCCAGGGCTCGATCAAAGCCCGTGCTCCTTTGCCTGCCCTGCGGGAGGTGCAGCGGCGTATCAACGTCGGGGTGGACGTGCGCACCGAGGTGCCCACCGTCGAGCAGTGGCTACACGAGTGGCTGCGAGACAAACCCGGCCTGACCGAGAACACCCGTCGCTCCTACACCGGCCACATCCGCAACCACCTCATCCCCCACCTGGGAAAGATCCGGGTGGACAAGCTCCAGGCCCGCCACGTGGAGGCGATGTTCGCCGCCATCGAGGAGACCAACCAACACGTGCTGGAGTGCCGCGAGGCCGACGACGTGGCCGTACGGGACTCGGTGAAGGGCAAACGGGTGGTGTCACTGACCACCAAACATCGCATCCGCGCCACCTTGCGCAGCGCCCTGTCCGACGCTGTGCGCCGCCCCGACCTGCCGGTCACCGTCAACGCCGCCTCCCACGCCCGGCTGCCCACCTGCCCTCGCAAGAAGCCACTGGTGTGGACACCGGACCGGGTCGAACAGTGGCAGAAGAACGGCACCGTCCCCGGGGAGGTGATGATCTGGACCCCGGAGCAGACCACCCGCTTCCTCGCCCACGCCCGCAAGTACACCTGGCTGTACCCCATGTTCCACCTGATCGCCGTCAAAGGACTCCGACGCGGCGAAGCCGTAGGGCTGCCCTGGGCCAACACCCGTCTGACCGACGCCGAGATCGACATCCGCACCCAGATCGTCCAACTGGGCTGGCAGACCCACACCTGCACACCCAAGAGCGCGGCCGGGGAGCGCACCATCACCCTGGACACCGACACCGTCCGCATCCTGCGCGCCTGGCGACGCCACCAACTGGAGGCCAAACTCGCCGCAGGAGCCGACTGGACCGACACCGGATTGGTGTTCACCCGTGAGGACGGCACCGCCTGGCACCCGGCACAGGCCACCGACTGGTTCGCCCGCATCGCCCGCTCCGCCGGGTTGCCGCCGATCAGCCTGCACGGGCTGCGCCACGGGGCGGCGTCGATGAGCCTGGCCGCCGGAGTGGACGTCAAGGTCGTCTCCGCCGAACTGGGACACGCCACCACCCACTTCACCCAGGACACCTACCAGACCATGTTCCCCGACGTGGCCAAGGCCGCAGCCGAGGCCACCGCGGCGATGCTCAAACCCACCGCCGCCAGGGCATAGACACCACCACACCACCGGCCCCTGCTCGAGCACACGCACCACCGCCCGAGCAGGGGCCGGTGGTGTGTGCGGCCCTTCGCCCCGGCCTTCCGGCCAGCCTGATGGTTTGTCCTGCGAGGTCAGATGCTCGGTGATGGCTCCGCTGTCGCCGCTACGTCTCCTCAGCCAGGGACCTGGAGTGTTCAACCGATGAGGAGGCTTCGGTCCTGCGGGGGCCGTCAGACGCCCAGAACCCGTGTGGCTGCGGTAGAGTTGTCCCCGGCGCAGGCTGGGAGCACGCTCCGAGTCATGTCGCGGGCCTCTAGCTCAATCGGCAGAGCAACGGACTTTTAATCCGTGGGTTCGGGGTTCGATCCCCCGGGGGCTCACTCCGGTTTTCCCTTACAATCCCTCCTTTTCAAGGGTGTAAGGGTATCCTCGAAGTTGCTTTGAAGCCATCCACAGTCGCTTTGTGGATTCACTATCATTCTTTTTTTATTGCAATCGCAAAGGGTCGGGCCGGCAAGGCATTTTTCTCCTATGGCCTGAGCAAAGAGGCTTTTGCTAAACGGGGTCATCCTTATTGTATCATGCAATGTGCTATGTCCAGCTGCGGTTGGGAATTGGTCGCTTCATGATTTCTGTCGATGTCCCGTGCTGGAGTTCATCGAGAGATCCTGATAAAGGATTTCTTGTAGTTAAATTCTTCCGGCATCTCCGTGGAGATAAACATCAGGGTGGGCCTCAAATATAAACCCCTGAAATGCTTCCCTGTTGCGAACTTCTTGCCCCTTGAGGATGTAAACAGATAGGTTTTTTAATTCCGAGATCGGGGAAAGGTCGATTCCTGGGCGTGAGCTCACAAGGCTGAGGTGTCGAAGTTTAGGAAGCGAAGCCAGTGGAGTCAGGCTCTGAAGATTGACGCACCCATCCAGGTAGAGAGCTCTCAACTGAGTCAAGCCGGACAGGGGCTGCAGGGTTTGCACGCCCGACCCTGTCAGCGACAGGAGCTTTAGTCCTTCCTGGGCACGAAGAGGGTCGAGATCGATGCTCGGCCCCAATCCATCGAGAACCAGCTCCTTGATATTTAGATTAGAAATCGCTTCGATGCTAGAAACCCAAGAGCAATAACCTAGGTTCATCGAGTTGATTCTGGGTGCCCGGGCCGTCACTTCAGTAAGGCTGCAATCCAGGTTCGATCGCGTAAGGCACAATGATTCTATGCTCTCTGAAAGAGGAAGCAGATCGACCTCTCGGAGTCCTGGGCAGTTATAGAGCCACAGCTTTTTCAGTCCATCCTGAGTCCGGAGTGGTGAGTAGTCTTCGATGGAAGACAAATTCCTCAGGGTTAGGTGTTCAAGTCGAGTTATTTGGGAAAGAAAACCTATGCTCCTGATGCCCGAGATTCCAATATTGAGATCCTTTAGTTTTGTGAGGTGGGTCAACGATTCTACGTCGGACGAATCGTCAAGTTCGGCACCAAAGCGCTCTATATTTTTCCCATAGTGGCGCAGAGCGGAAATCTCTATTGGTTCTGTTCGAGTGATGCTTAGGTATTTCACGTTGGGCGTTCCTCTGAGGAAGTCCAGGTTCCGCAGCTGAGGAATATCGACCATGAGGGAACGAAGCCCAGAAATGTGGCGTAGAGAAGCAAGCTGCCGATGAGAATCGACGAAGATTGCCGACTCCTCTGAGAGCATGTCCGCGAGGATGAGACGTGCGTACTCATCGGGGTCGAAGTACTTCCACGCACTTTCTAGCTCCATGCGCACCTCGGCACGGGGGTCTTTCCGATAGCCCGCGAGTCGCTCCAAGGCTCGGGGCCCGTTGACCAGTGCCGCTGCGTGTACAGTTGCCGCTGCCTGTTTCTCAGTCAGCCCGTCTAGGCTCTCCGGCAGTCGGTCGAGCACTACCTCTCCAGCGGTGGAAAGCGACCGTGCGGTCGCCCTGTCCCTGGGTGGCACCATCTCGTCCACACAGGCGTGGATTTTGTCCCGAAGTTCCAGCGGCACCATGGGAACGGTCTCCAAGCAGGCAGCGAGCAGCAGCTTCAGGTAGCGGGCCCGCTGGGGCTCAGCAGCAACCCGTGCCAAGACCCCGCTCAACAGTTCTCTCAACTGCGGGCCGTTGGCGTGTCCGGCCGCCATGATGACAGTCTCCCGCCAACTGGCTAGGTGGGCGCGGGCAATTAGGTACTCGATGTCGTGGTCGTACACTGCCTGCTTGGCTGTCAGGTACTCCTGGACGGTTCGATGCACGAAGTCCACTCGACCATCCACCGGTTCCCGAAGTACCCCGCTCCGTTCCAAAAGGTACTCAATCACTGTCTCTGGAGACCCGTGCACGCCCTGCATAGTCGCGGTCCGCTCCTCCACCTCGCGAAGCACCACCGACTTGGGCAGCTCGGTGCGTTGAGAGGACGACAGACGCCAGGCCAGCCCCTGAAGCATCCGGAGCTTCTGCTCGTAGTCCAGCTCTAGGTCACTGAAGGCCGGGATGTGCCGTTCGTCGTCGCGTCGGTCCAGCAACATGGCCAGAGTGGCCGCATACAGACCCATCCGGTCCCGAGGCAGCCGAGTGGCGTGGTCGAGGTTCAGCGCGCACAGCATCGCTGCCAGCAGGGGAGTTGCGGCCAAGGAACGCAGGTGAGGTGCGCTCTCGAGACGGGCCAACAGTTCAGCCTCGTAGCGTGGCAGCTCCTCCGCCTCACAGGGCAGCCCAGGCGAAGCGCTGATCGCTTGATGCCACTGACTGACCAGTTCACGCAGGTCGGCGGGCCCCATCGGCATCAGGTGGGCGGTGTCGAACGACTCCCCTTCCAACCAGCGCGCACTGGCGGCTGCGGGTCTGCTGGTTACCACGACTCTGACATCGGGGAAGGTCGCCAGCAGATCGCGGAGCCATTCGGGCACTCGGCGGCGTTGGGAAGCAGAGAGTTCGTCCACCCCGTCGACAAGTAGCAGGGCGCGCCCGGAGGAGAGCCGTCGGTGGACCCAGCCACGAGGCATCATCCCGGTCAGAGAGTCGGCCACACCCTCCAGAAAACGTTCCGGACGCGGGAGGTGCCCGTCGGCGTGGCTACGCAGCTTGATTAGGAACGGGGTGTAGCCGTTCCACACCCCCAGATCCGAGTCGAAGCCTCCGCGCACGGCGGTGATGGCCAGCCAGCGCAGCAGTGTGCTCTTGCCTGAGCCAGCCTCGCCCCGGATGAGAGTTCGGCGACGACCACCCAGAGCACTCTCTACTCGCATGGTGGCTGTCTCGGACGCCTTCTCCCCGTGGAGCTCTTCGGTCAGGGGAAGGTGGCCATAGTGCTGGTCACGGGTATGGCCGGTGTGACGTCGATCCTCGGTGGACACGCTCAGGCTGATGTAGGCCACGCTCAATGAGGTTCGCGGATGGTAGCGACGTATCCGGACCCCGAAGAGCTCCACGTGGTCGAGGGTACGGCTGATGTGGTCGGCATAGCGGCGACTGAACTCCTCATCGTCGTCTGTGCCCTCGGGCGCATCCAGGCTGCGTTGCGGCAATCGAGCGAGCACTGTGGAGACCTGCTCGGCCAGACCGGTCAGTCGGGAGAGCGTCTCCGCCGATGCGCGCGCAGGGAACTGGGGAAGGGAGATGACGATCCGGGCCAGGTCCTCGCAGCATTCCTCCAAAAGGATCTTGAACAGACGGGCTCCTGCCTCGCCCAGTTCAAAACGCAAATCCCGGTGAGGCATGCGGGCGAGGATTTTACGGGTGAGAACGACCGGGTCGACATCGGCGCCTATCAGCTTTTCGTCTGATAGGTCGGCCTGCTCTAGGGTGTCGGTCAGCTCGGCTAGGACCGCCGCGCGGTCCGCGTCGTCCAGGCCGCGGAACTCCTGCTGACACAGGGGTATCAAGCGATCCGCCACTGAGAGTGCGATGCTCTCTAGTTGGAGCTCGACCCTTCGGCGCAGGAGGGTGTCCCGGAACGTGAGCCTGATGAGCTCGGTCAGATCCTTGTCTCGGTCGGCGGCGGTGGCTCGCTGTGCTAGCCATATCGATCCCGCTCTTGTGCCGACCACCTTGGCTACGCCCAGCGCGGCCGTCTCTACCATCGCCATGTGTATCCCTGGGGGCTTGTCCTTCGAGGGGTGCGCCAGGCTGGTGAGGTAACGGAATCCCTTGGAGGACAGCCGCTTCAGCCCAGACCCTCTTGACGATAAGGGGTACTGACGACATGTGGTAGGAGAACAGAAAACCTGCTTCGAAACTCTCCGCAGTACACGTAGACAGCTACGCCCAGGCATGGCCATCTCTTCAGCGAGGGCGCTCTGGTCGCGGCAGAAGGGACGGTTGTCGGGGATTTTGGACTAGCACAGCGCACACTTCATCGAAGCAGTCTTTCATACCTCTACCATGTCCCAGAACTTCTCAGAACGGGGAACAGGGGTAGCACCTACAGCACGACAGGAGTTCCCAGGGCCGGAACTCGGCCTCGAAGCCGTGGGCCCCAGCCCAGAGCGGCTTGTGCGTACTCTGATGACCGAGTGCGGCTGCATGCTATCCCGGCGTCTATTTGCTGGGCACGATCCGTAGCACAGGCTTCCGTGCTGAGGTCTTGCCTCTCATATTCGAACCTTGTTGTGAGGTGAAGGACAGTCCGAACATGAGGCTGTTCAGTTCGGTAAGGGGAATGTGCAGTTGTTCGGCCACCGTGGCGGGATTTTGACCTTGCCTGCGCAGGAGCGTGAAGATCTTGGGAAGTACCTGGGAGGTCTCCCTGCGAATGCCGTCTGGTTCGCTGCGCCGGTACCCCATCTCGGCGAGCTGGCGACACGTGGATCGATATTGCCAGTCGGTGAGCAGTCCTAGGTCGTGGAGCCGGTGTGCTAGGGCCATGGCCGAGACTCGCCAGATGGCCTTGGCCTTGAGGATCTGGTCCACCTGACTGCCTGCGGGCATACGGGCCACTACGTCGGCGCGGGGCATGAGGAAGGCGCTGGCGAACTGGTTGGCCTCACGTTCGGCCTCAGGGCCGTTCAGAGGACGTTCGTGTCCGTGTATCACCAGGTGGCCGAGCTCGTGGGCGGCGTCGAAGCGTCCGCGTTCACCGCTCTTAGCCGTGTTGAGGAACACGTAGGGAACGGAGTCGCGCCAGAAGCTGAACGCGTCCACTTCTTGGTGCTCGGTATCCAAGGAGAACACACGGATGCCGTGGGCCTCCAAAAGGTGCACCATGTTCGGGGCCGCGGTGTCACCCAATTCCCACATGGACCGCACCATCTCCGCTGCGGCCTCGGGCGAAGGCTTTCCGTAGGTGGGTACCGACGGCTCGGGCAGGGTGAAACGTGCGGTGAGCCAGTCGTTGAACTCGATCGCTAGCGCGGCTTGGGCGCGTACGGCCTTCTGCTTGCGCATCGAGGTCTTGGTGCGAGCGCGGAAGGCTACTGCCTTGGAGGGTACTTCTTCGACCTCGTCCGCGCCGAGGAAGGCGGGTGGGAACCCGAGAGCTTCGGCGATCTTCTCCAGAGTTTCTCGGGTGGGAATGGCGTGGGCGTTCTCGTAGTTCGACAGGCTCTGCTGGGATATTCCGGCCATTTGCGCCAACCGCGTTAGAGTCAGTGCTCTGCGCTCCCGTGCGAGTCGGATGCGTGATGGCGTGGCCATAGTGTGTCGCCCTGTCAGTTTCCGGGCCGGCCGGGTGCATTCGGCCGGGGTGCTCGTCTCAACGGAAGTCGATCGGGATATCGACCCCGTCTGGTCCTTCGTCGTCCTCAGGGAAGATGACCGCATCAATCTCTACCGGGGGCAGGTAGATGCGGTCGTACCAGTTGAGGATGCGTCCCCGCTTGTCCGGAGGGTGGGGCAGGGACAGTTCACTATGCCAGACGGTGCGCCCCCTGCTCGGTTCATGGATGCGGTAGGCCAGGAAGATCCACACCTGCACGTCGTCCAGGTCGGCCAGTTCCATCGGGTCTGGCTCTGAAACCTCGATGGGAAGTGAGAGCTGGTCAGCTTCGCGACCATCAGCTAGAAGAAGGCGACCGTTGGGGCCTCGAGGGTGCTTGTTGTGGGGGGTGGCATGCGGGTTACCAGTGTTGTGGTCACCGGTGAGTGTCTGGAAGGCCAGGGTGCGTTCGGGGTTGATCGTGAGGTCGATCTGCAGGTGATAGGCGTTCCCCCAGCCATGGCGCGCCTTCTGCTCTGACCTTAACCCAGCGAGGCGTTCTTGGTAGGCGTACCACCCCGGTGCTGATTTGCCGTGGTCGCCGGTGGCTCGACGCAATCCGGCCTCCCCCATGCGTAGGGCCTTGTCCATGACTGGCCAGGAGGTTCCCAGTCGGGCCAGGCGTTCGTGGTATCCGTCTGGTTCAAACGCGAGGTTGAGCAACAGGCACCTCTCAACATGGATGACTTGAAGAAAACTTACCACGTTCGTGGTTGAATTTCTTAAAGCGCAGGGCGGCTTGCCCGGATCGTTCGGTGTGTTCACGGGCCAGGTACAGTGGTCCGGTTCGCCCTTGTCGCTCAGGTGTTCACCGTGTAGTCGTAGTTCCCAGCGGTGATAGCTGGGTCAAACAACGCAGGTACTCGCTGTGGTGGTCACCAGCGGTGTTCAGTTCGGGCATACCCGAATCCACAACGTCACTGCTCCGCTGTTTTTGTCATCGGTACCGGCGCGCCCGGGAGCGAGACTGCAGAAAACCGAACGGGGCCCTCTCGCCATGAGAGTGGCTGTGGACTGTTAGTGGGCGAGGGGAGGGCGTCTCAGCCAAGACTGTTGGAACCGGAGTGGAGCACACAAGGGAAGGCCTTCGAGGAAGTGGCAGCACGGGCAAGGCTGGCGAGCATACATCGAGCGGAACCAAGGTGAAATGGGCACCCGATTTATCCACCGAACCCGCTCTGAACTGCGGGTCTATCACGGACAAACGGTGTGATCACGCTTATTAAAAGTCCGTTGCTCTGCCGATTGAGCTAGAGGCCCGTGGACTGTCCCGAACTGCGGTCCGGACCAGCGCCGGGACAACTCTACCGCAGCAGCACGGGTTCTGGACGGTCGGTTCGCTCGGTGAAGACGGGTTCTGTTCCCCTCCCTGGTACCCCGGACCCGTGACTCGTGCGGGGGACGGGGGCTTGTGTCCCACCCTTCCACACCCTCACCCGCTCTATGGCGAGTATCACTACGGTGTCGCCTTGTCGGAACCCTCCAGCACCACCAGGCAGTGGATCCGGGCCGACCGGCGAAAAGGAAAGTTCGGGCCCCTTTCGACGACCCGTCAGGAGCCGGACGGTCGGTGTGCGACCGCACCGTGCCCCGAGCGCGAGGAGTCGCCTGAGTGGTCGGCCGGGTCCCGGGTGATCACGAGCACCGCCGTGTCGTCTCCGAGGTCGTCGGTATGCCGGGCGAGTGCCGTGAGCAACGTGTCCAGTATGACGGTGGGGTTCGGGGGAAGAGGCCTGGCGAGCGGGGGGACGGGGTCGAAGAAGACGCCGTTCCGGTCCTGGGCCTCGGTGACGCCGTCGGTGAACATGACGAGCGTGGCACCGGGAGGCAGCTCGAACCAGTCCATCGGGACATCGTCCGGTTCGGCCAGGTGGCCCAGGCCCAGGGGCAACGACGGCTCCTTCGGTTCCAGGGCGGTCACCGTGCCTTCGTGGACCATCAGTGGTGCCGGGTGGCCCCGGTTCGCCATGCGCAGCACGGAATGGTCGGAGGAGACCTCGGCGATGATGGCCGTGACGAAGTTCGTGTCCGAGTCCGTCCCTGGAAAGTTCTGCATCAGAGCGTCCAGGCCTCGAACGATCTCGGACAGGTCCTCCAGGTAGTAGGCCCCCGCCTGGAAGCTGCCCAGCAGGGTGTTGACGCTGGACACCGCTCGCATGCCCTTGCCGCGGACGTCGCCGATCACGAACCGGACGCCGTGGGGGGTGTCGTGGACCGCGTAGAGGTCGCCACCGATCAGGGCCTCCTTCTGTGCCGACCGGTACCGAGCCGCCACGGTCAGGTCTCCGACGCGCTCGGGCACCAGGGGCAGCACCGCGAACTGCACGGCCTCCGCCACCTCGCGGAGCGTCCGCAACCGTGCCCGCTCGTGAGCGAAGATCCGGTTGAGGAACGCGGCGACGAGGGTCAGGACGCCGATGGTCACCAGGCTGATCAGTTCGGGACGGCCGAAGGAGCCGCCCCCATGGAGGTAGGAGAAGAACGACCCCAGGGCGAGGGCCGCCGCACCACCGGTGAACGTCCAGGCCAGTGACACCAGGGGAGCGGCGGCCACGGGGACGGCCGCCAGGAGCGGGAACGTGTTGGTGGCCGGAGACAGCAGCTCGATCACGATCACGGCAAGGAGCAGGAGCGAGGGCACCCAGCGGGCCGCCCTTTCCACCGTGGAGAAACGGCCGCGTTCAAAACGTTTCATCCCTGCGACCCTCAAGTAGTCCGAGCTTCAGTTCCGAGGACGTCTCCGCTGAAAGCTACCATCCGATCACCCTCTGTGTTGTCCGGGCTTCACATGCCTCGACGTGCTGCGAGCCCGGACGAGGAGGAACGTCCGAGACCATGCCGGGCCCGCCCGGGTGGTCGGCGGCGTGAGGAGGGTTCCAGGTGTTCCGACTTCTCACCATACGGCCCTGACCTGGCGAAACGGTGAGCGAACCGATCCCTCCTCGGGCGCGTCGCCACGTCCGTGGAGGGGCGCGTTGGTGTATTCGGTAGGACACACCCGATCGATCGAGGGAGCACCATGGCCTTCTCCGAGAAACAACAGAACGTCCTGCGCAAGCCCGCGCTGGGGCACGTGGCCACCCTGGGGCCGGACGGTGCGCCCCATTCCAGCCCTGTATGGATCGACTGGGACGGACGGTTCCTCAAGTTCAGTCAGACCACCACCCGCCAGAAGCTGCGCAACCTCAAGCGCGACGGTCGGATCTCGGTGTCGGCCACCGACCCCGACGACCCCTACATGTACGTGGAGGTCCGCGGCGAGGTCGATCGGGTGGAGGAGGACGAGGACAAGGCCTTCATCAACGAGATGTCCCAGAAGTACCTCGGAAAGCCCTACCCGGGAGGCAACGCCGAGGAGGAACGCGTGATCGTCTACGTCCGTCCTCACCGTTTCGTCGGCCGGTAGGACGTGCGTACGGCCCCTTCGGAGGGGCCGTATCCCCATGCCCCCGGTACGGGTCGCGGACTCCTGAGAGAATGGCCCGTGGACGGACATCGCACGAGCCGCGGAGGTCGACCGTGC
This sequence comes from Nocardiopsis sp. ATB16-24, assembly GCF_030271535.1. Lineage (GTDB taxonomy): Bacteria > Actinomycetota > Actinomycetes > Streptosporangiales > Streptosporangiaceae > Nocardiopsis. The sequence goes on from NZ_JASCXJ010000002.1 coordinate 326,220, forward strand.
TCGGGGGAGGACCATTGGGGCTTCGCGAACGCAAGAAGCAGGCCACACGCCGCGCCCTCCGGGACGCGGCCGTGCGCCTCACCCTGGAGCGGGGCCTGGAGAAGGTGACGGTGGAGGAGATCGCGGCGGAGGCCGACGTCTCCACCCGGACCTTCTTCAACTACTTCGGGACCAAGGAGGACGCACTCCTCGACGATCTCCCCAGGGGCCCCGACGAGGAGGCACGGAGGGAGTTCGTCGACGGCGGCCCCACCGGAGACTTCGTCGAGGACCTCATCACCGCCCTGATCCGCTTCCTGGTCAGCACCGACGACCTCGCCACGCAGCGCGCCGACATGCGTCTGCGCAGGCAGCTCACCGAACGCGAACCGCAGCTCGTACGCGGCGTGCTCGCCCGCTTCTACGAGATGGAGGCCGAACTCGCCGCTGCCGTCGCGGAGCGGACCGGCGCCTCCCCCGAGGACGACCGTCCGCTGCTGATCGCCGCCGCGGCCATGTCGGTGATGCGCCACACCATGAGGCGCCTGCACTTCTCCGAGACGGAGGAGGCCGCGGAAGTGCGTGCCAAGGTCCGCGAGGCCTTCCGCCACCTGGGTGAGGCCTACGGGCCCTTCGCCTCCGATGACTGACCGGCCCTTGAGGCTCTCACACGTGTGCGACACGACCGGGGACCCCCGGTTCCGGTGCTCTGGCGCCTCTTTCCCGAGGGGATGTCCGGAGTGTCCCGCCTCGACTTCAGGGCTTCGCCGAGAGGGCTCGGGGGCGTTTCAGGGAAGGCCCAGGGCTGTCCCGGATGGGAATCGTCGTGGGGAGCGGGCAGGGTGGAGACATGAACGAGAGCTATCAGAACAAGCGCTTCCGACGCAGCGGATCCGACCGTTACCTGGCCGGCGTGTGCGGTGGGATCGCCGAGTTCCTCAACATCGACTCCACCATCGTCCGTCTGGTCTTCGTGGTCCTGACGGTCCTCGGCTTCAGCGGCGTCTTCGTCTACATCCTGGCCTGGCTGATCATGCCGGCCGAGGGCGAGAAGCACTCCCTGCTGGAGCAGATCATCCGTAACTTCCAAGGAAAGCCGAGCCAGAGCTGATGTGGACCCTCAGAGCGCATCCGGGGTGGAAGCGCCGTGAATTGCGTGTTCCGCGGGAGGAGCGCGAGGTCGAGGAGACCCGTGAGACCTCCGCGGAACACGGCGCCGAACGTCGGCGGATCGGCTGAGCAGGCCGACCGTACGAAGAGTCGAACGTACGAAGAAGGGACCCTCCCGTGGGGAAGGGCCCCGGGTCCCGCCCTCAGGAGGGGGACGTGTTCCACCACTGCTCGCCCTAGGCGGGCTCCTCGGTCGCGTTCATCCGTTCGATGGTCTCCCCGGCCATCCGTGACCACGGAACCGCCAGGAGCAGCGCGCAGAGCACGCCGAGGGCGCCGACCGTCGCGATGACGATGCCGGTGCCGAACTGCTCTGCGAAGAACCCCGCGATCAGGATGCCGACACCCTGCGCGGCCTGGAGCCCCGCGGCGACCAGCCCGAAGGCCAGCCCGCGTCCTTCCTTGGGCACGCACAGCACGAACGCGGCGTTGGCCACGAACTGGTAGGAGGCCGCGACGCCGCACAGGGCCAGGCTCGTCACCATCAGCCACAGGGGCGGGTCGGCCAGCCAGACCAGGAGTGGAACGCTGGAGAGCACCGCCAGCGGACCGAGCAGACGCATGCGGGTGGGCGGTGCGATGACGCGCGTCAGCACGAGCCCGCCCAGGAAGGCGCCCATCGACGGGCCGGCCATGAGGAAGCCCGTCGCGGTCGGGCCGGCGCCGACCTCGGCCGCCATGGGGTTGGCCAGGCCGAAGGGGATGCCGTACAGACCCGCCAACCAGGCCATCAGCGCCAGGGTGCGCAGCCGGGGGTCGCTGAAGACCAGCTTGGCGCCGTCACGGGTCATAACGAGGAAACCGGGACCGCCCTCCGCCTCCGCGCGGGGCGAGGGGCGCGCTTTGACCCCCATCAGCACGATGAGGGCGGACAGCACGAAGAGCAGGCCGGTCGACATCACGGTGATGTTGGGTCCGGCGAAGGTGACGATCACGCCGCCCGCGACCAGACCGGAGAGGATGCCGATCTGCGTGGTCAGTTGGATGATGGCGGTGCTGGCCACGTAACGCTCGCCCTGGACGATCTCGGCCATCATCGCCGCTCGCGCCGCGGAGAAGGGGATCGAGGGCACCACCGAGCAGAACAGCAGTATCCAGACGGCCCAGATCGGCATGCCCGGGATACCGATGGGCACGATGACGAGCGCGCGCACGAGGTCGCAGCTGATCATCACCCGACGGCGGGGGAAGAGGTCGGCCAGTCCGGCGATCAGGGGGCTGATGATCGGCGGTAGGAAGGTCAGGGCCAGTGTGACGCCTGCGGCCAGTGCTGAACCGGTCACCTGGAAGACGAGGACGCTGGTGGCGATGTTCAGCAGGTTCGTGCCGATCATCGACAGGGCGTGCGCGAGCCAGACGGAGCGGAACTCACTGATCGCCATGACGTCGCGGTAACTACTACGCCAGTCATCGTTGTCGGGGGCGCTGGAGGACTCGTGGTCTCCGTTGTCAGGTGTGTTCTCGAGGCGCGGATTGGCCACCCGGCACTCCCTTACTTGTTACAGGGTTGTAATCACGCTGTGTCGTGTCCCAATGACCAACCGTCCCGGAAGGTGAGCTGGGTCGCAAGCGGTTCGGGGGAATTCGTGGCTGATTCGTTGCTGTGGGTAAGGAGTGTCCAAGTGGATCGAGTTTTTCCCTCTGGAGATCCGGAGGATCGTCGCGTTCGATGGAGGAGTTCACGTAGGCGATCGCCATGGGTGCGGGCGCGTACGTGAGCATCGTCGCCCAGGGTCACCCCCAGCCCAGTTCGTGCAACCGAGCGTCATCGATTCCGAAATGATGTGCGATCTCGTGCACCACGGTCACCCGTACCTCCTCCACCACCTGTTCACGTGTCTCACAGAAGGCACAGATGTTGCGCCGATAGATGAAGATCTGGTCGGGCAGCACACCGAAGTAGGCGTCTCCCCGCTCGGTCAGCGGGATGCCCTCGTACAGGCCCAGCAGCCCCTCCGGGGACTCGTCCTGGACGGTGATCACCACGTTGTCCATCAGTTTCGCCAGTTCGGGCGGGATCTGGTCCAAGGCGTCGGCGACCAGTTCCTCGAACTCCCTGTGTGTCAGTTCCACCACACCGCCATTGTGCTGTCTGGGCGGGACCGGCTGGAAGCGACATAACACTCTGGAGGGGAGGAAATATTGGGAACGGCCCTCCACGACGGCATGATGGGGATGTGTTGTCTTGGGAAGCGATCCGCGGGTACGACCTCCGTGGAGCCCTCCAGCGGCTCCGCGGCACCTTCGACCGGCTGCGCAGAGGGCGTGCGTGGAGGTGGGGATGTGTCGTCTTGGCGGGGTTGGCCGGAGGCTGGCTGGGCCTGGCCCTGGGCGGCCAGGTCCTCACCCCCATCGGGCCGGCGGACGTCACCCTGGGGCTGAGTCCCCAGTGGCACGGTGAGACGGTCGTCAACGTGGCCCCGCTGGGGCAGTTGGCGTTCGACACCCACAGCGCCCCCCTCAAACTCGAGGCGACCATCTCCGACATCCGACTGTCCGCGGCGGAGGAGGCCTTCGCCGACCCCGACGCCATCAACCGCATGGCCGCGGGCATCGGCTCGGACCTGCGTGACGGTGTGATCGACCTGGTGGTGCGTGCGCTGCTCGCCGCGTCCCTGGGCGCGGCCGTGGTGGGGCTGCTGCTCTTCCGGAACGTGTGGCGCGCCCTGGCCAGCGCGGGCGTGTCGCTGGGCGTGCTCGTGGCCTCCGGCGCCGTGGCCGCCAACACCTTCAACCCCAGCGCCATCGCCGAGCCTCGCTACACGGGCCTGATCGCGGGCGCCCCGCAGGTGGTGGGCAGCGTCGAGGAGGTGGTGGGCCGGTTCAGCCAGTACCAGGAGCAGTTGGCGGGACTGGTCGGCAACGTCGCGACGCTCTACGAGGCCACCTCCTCCCTGCCGGTGTACGAGGAGGACGAGTCGGTGATCCGTGTGCTGCACGTGTCCGACATCCAACTGAACCCGGCCTCGTGGAGCATCATCCGCACCCTGCTGGAGCAGTACGGGGTGGACATGGTGGTGGACTCCGGGGACCTCACCGACCGGGGCAGCGCGGCCGAGGACGTGTTCGCCGACGAGATCGGCGGCCTGGACGTTCCGTACGTGTGGGTACGCGGTCAGCACGACTCCATGGGCACGCAGCGCGCGGTGGAGGCCCAGGAGAACGCCGTGGTCCTGGACGGCGACGTCCGGGAGGTCGGCGGACTGACCTTCTACGGGTCGGGGGATCCCAGATTCACCCCGGACGCCACCAGGCTCAACCCGGACGCCGCCGGAGTGGCCGCCCAGGGCGAGGAGGAGGCCGCGGAGGTGATCGACTCCAAGGAGGACGTGGACGTGGTCCTGATGCACACGCGTACACAGGCGGAGGCGTTCGACGGTGTGGCCCCGCTGGTGCTGACGGGCGGCGAGCACATACGGTCCACCTACCTGACCGACCTGGGAACCAGGTTCCTGGTGCAGGGGTCCACCGGAGGCGCGGGGTTGAGTGGTCTTGATCACGGCTCGGGTCGCCCGACCCCCTACCAGGCCTCGGTGCTGTACTTCGACGCCGAGACCGGGCGCCTCCAGGCCCGCGACGACATTGACCTCGGCGGCGTGGGGCTCACGTCCGCACAGGTGGAGCGGCAGATCGAGCCCGAACCGCAACGTCCGGTGGGCGAACCCGAGGAGAGCCCCGAGGACGAGGCGACCGAGGCCGAGCGCACACCCTGACATGTGCGTTCCTCAGGGAGCGTGGACCGGAAGAGGAGGGGTGTGTTGGGCATGACCGCTTTGGTGTTGGTCGGGTATCTCCCCTATGCTTGACCTGTCACACGGGCCCCCATCGTCTAGCGGCCTAGGACGCCGCCCTTTCAAGGCGGTAGCGCGGGTTCGAATCCCGTTGGGGGTACGAGGCGGTTCGAGCACTGCCGAGGATCTGGCAGAATGGGAACCGCAGCAACGCGCAGGCCACGGGTCGGCGTGACAATAGAATCAAGGTCCTGTGGAGCAGTTAGGAGTGCTCGCCACCCTGTCAAGGTGGAGGCCGCGGGTTCAAATCCCGTCAGGACCGCCGCCGCCGAGCGATCGGCGGATGCGGCTAGGTAGCTCAGTTGGTACGAGCGTCCGCCTGAAAAGCGGAAGGTCGGCGGTTCGACCCCGCCCCTAGCCACCCAGACTGAGCAGCACGAACGCCCGGAAGCCGATAGGCCCCGGGCGTTTTTGACAGCTACGCGACAGCAACCCGGTCATCCGAGTGCGTCCCCGAGCTTGCCCAGCGCCCGCCGCTTGTCATCGAGCGAGGCGTGCGCGTAGATGGTCATCGTGACCCCGATGTCGCTGTGGCCGACGATCTCCCGGACCACCTGCGGCGGCACCTCCAGGTTCAGCAGCAGCGTCACGCACGTGTGCCGCAGGTCGTGGAAACGCATCCCCTCCAGGCTGGCTGCCCGCCGCAGCGGCTCCCAGCTCCGGCGCAGGTTGTCCGGCTCTAGGGGAGTCCCTCTGCGGGAGGGGAAGACCAGCCCGTATTCCTCCCAGTCGGGGAAGGCGTCCGAGCGTTCGAGGAACTGCCGCTTCCTGTGCGCCTTGAGTGCGTCCGCGCAGATACCGGGGAGCGGCACGGTCCGCGCCGAGTCCTCCGTCTTGGGCGGCACCAGGGACAGCTTCCCGCCGACCCGTTGCAGGGTGTGGACCACCTCCAGGCGTTCCGCCTCCAGGTCGATGTCACACCAGCGCAGCCCGAGCAGTTCACCCCGCCGCAGGCCCAGGCACAGCGCCAGGACGTACAGGGCGTGGAACCGGTCGTTCTCCGACGCCTTGAGCAGACGCCGGGACTGGGCGACGTCCAGGCCCCGGTTCACCGCGTAGCGCGGCGGCGAGACCTTGACCAGGGACGCCACGTTGCGCGGGATCAGCTCCTCCCGCACCGCGGTCTGTAGGGCGTTACGCAGCACGGCGTGGATCGACTGCACCATGCGCGCCGACAGCCGGTGCCCACAGCACTCGGGCCGGGGGAGCGCGCAGCAGCGGGGTTCGTCCCGGGCGGCGTCGGTGCCGTTGCGGCAGCACTGGCACAGTTGCCGAATGTTCGTGACGAAGGTCCGCACGTCCCGCGCGGTGAGCTTGGCCGGCCGTTTCTTCCCCAGGACGGAGACGAGGTAGCGGCGGATGACGCCTTCGTACCCCTGCACCGTTTTGGGGCGGCGTTCGGCGCGCACGACGTGTTCCAGCCAGTAGTCCAGGTACTCGGCCGACGCCGTTCCTGTGACGGCGAGGCGGTCCCGTTCGGCGATGACCATCGCCCGCTGTTCCACCCAGGCCTGTTGCTCCTCGGTGGGCTGGTCGGGTTCCACCACGGGTTCGGTGGTCAGGTGCCAGCCCTCCTCACACTGGGTCCGCCGCAGCGACCTCTTCCGCTTGGCGCAGGCAGGACACCGCGATTCCAGCGTGGACCCGCACGGAACGTCGATCACCTCGGTTTGGCCCGTGGCTATGTCGGTACGTCTGAGGGAGACCGGCCGTATGCACGCCCCCTTGTCGGCGGCGATTTGTTCGGCGATCTCACGCGCCAAGGGTTGAGCCAGACGCTCAGCCCGAGTGCTCTTGCCCGTGGGAGTCGGCATCAGAGCCCCCCGACAGCAACCGCGAGGTGAAACGATGAAGCCGCTCTATCTGGGCTGGCTGTACCTGTCTTTCGGTCTGCTCTGGGCCGGTGGAGGCATCACACAACTGTGGTTCGCGGAGCAGACCACTCATCTGTGGTTCTATCCGATTCCCGCGCTGGGTTTCTCGGCCATCGGGGTCGTTTGCTTCCGTCAGCATCGACAGGCGCGCTCTCAAGCCGCCTCCTCAGGTGAAGAAGCGGAGGAGCCCGACGCGTAACCCTCAGCCATGGCGGTGATGTCCTCGTCCGAGACGCAGGAACGCCACCTCATCGAGCAGCACCACGACGAACGGGTCATCGGTGGTCGGGATGTGGGAGCGCTGTTCTCCCACGTAGTGTTCGGCCCGCTGCCGCCTGTCGGCCACGGCCCGTTCCAGCGAGGCCACGGCGGATTCGCCGTCGTCGGCGTAGTGCGCGAACAGGTCCTTCCCGTGGGTCGGCTCCATGCGCTTGGGCTCGATCGCCCGCACCTGCGCCGTCCCGTCGGCCAGGAAGAGGAGCGTGGTCCAGAACGTGGACCGAATCACCGATTCCTTGCCGGTCTCGGTCATCCCGACCACGAGCACTCGAGTTCCGAACAGCCGTGGCAGTCACGAGGAGCCGTCTTCACGTCTTCCCATGACCAAAGGCGTCGAGGTCCACGTGGTGGGTCATCGGGAAGACGTTGATCGCCTTGGCCAGGGGGTCGTGGTGGGGGAGGCCCAAGGTGATGTCCACGGGCCGTTGGTCTCGACGCGGCGGGAGGGGATAGCGAAGCCGTGCGCCGGTTCGGTAACGCGGTGCTCAGAGTCGGCCGGGGAGGTTTCGGTGACGAATGAGACGCGTACCTGGCCGACCCATGAGTCACACCGGCGCGGCGGACACGGGCGAATAGTGGCGTTCCTGTAGAACTCTGTCAGTCCGGAGGTCGCCGGCACGGGTTGCCAGTGGCGCCTGTACACCGCCACGTGCCATCAGCAAGCGAGCAGACGCAGGGTGGCGTAGGTGCGGCAAGGGTCCGGCAAGGTTCGCCACCACACCAGGAACACCACGGCAACTGTGTCTCACCGGCAGGCGGGGTTGTGCAAGCGCGCGGTCCATCACAGGTGGTTCTACGGCCGCCCCGATCAGGTCACGGTTGTGCGCGCGTTCGTCGTCGATCGCCCGGTGGTGGACGATGCCGTACTACTCACGAGCGAGCTGGCGACCAAGGCCGTCCAGCACACGCCGTCCAATCTTCCGGGAGCAGGGTTCGGCGTCCTCATCGAGCACGAGCACGGCCACAGCGTGCGCGTCACCGTGCAGGATGGCGGCTCGTATTTCGACGCCCCGTATGTGGCGCAGCCCGAACCCGACGCCGAACACGGTACGGGTGCGGTCGCGGTGTCTGTTTGCTGTAGCTGCGAAGTGCCGGCGAACTGCTAGTGGCGCCAAGTCTTGCAGTTGGGACCGAGGCAAGCTTAGAGGGCGCTGGTGTGGCGGCGAAGTCGCCGAGTTGGGCTGTAGGGGATCAGGGCGGCGGCGCAAGTGCCGTCGCTCGGGCTGCGGGAGGAGGCCCCGCCCCTCGACCCGGCTCCGCCGCACAGGGGCGCGTCGTACGCGTGAAACCGCACGTAGTGGCATACGAGGGGTCGTACCGGCGGAATAGAGCACAGCCGGCGGGGGCTGTCCCTGGTGTACGCCCCTGACTTTCGCGAGCATAAGGAAACTCCGACGTTGTCTGTGCCCTTGAGCATCCTCGACCTGGTCTCCATCTCCGACGGGTCCACCGCCAGTGAGGCCATCGCCGCCTCGATGGAGTCCGCGCGCCACGCCGATCAGCTGGGCTATCACCGACTCTGGTTCGCCGAGCACCACAACACCCCCAACCTCGCGGCCAGCGCCACCGCCCTGCTGATCTCCCAGGCCGCCTCGGTCACCGAGCGGATCCGGGTCGGTTCCGGTGGGGTGATGCTGCCCAACCACGCTCCGCTGATGGTGGCCGAGCAGTACGGGACCCTGGCCAACATGCACGGGAACCGGATCGACCTGGGTCTGGGACGGGCTCCGGGAACGGACATGATGACCGCGAAGGCGTTGAGCCGGTCCTCCGCCGAGCCGCAGGCCTTCGCCCAGAACATCTACGACATGCAGGGCTGGTTCGGTGAGAACGGAACCGCCCACAGCGTTCCCATCGTGTCCGCCGTGTCGGCCGGGACCGAGGTGCCCATCTGGGTGCTCGGATCGACGGTCAACGGCGCCTCCATCGCCGGGCAGTTGGGGCTGCCGTTCTCCGTGGCCTCGCATTTCGCCCCGGACCAGCTCGACGACGCCATCCAGGTGTACCGGAACGCCTTCACCACCGATGCTCCCACCGCCCAGATCGACGAGCCCTACGTGATGGCCGGGATCAACGTCATGGTGGCCGACACCGACGAGGAGGCGCAGCGGCAGTTCACCGTCGTGGAGCAGATGTTCCTCGACATCCAGACCGGGAAGCGGAGGAAGATCCAGCCTCCGGTGGATCCGGAGACGCTCGCCGGACAGGGCGTTCGCGACCACCCCATGCTGCGGATCAAGGCCGTCGGCGCGCCTCAGACGGTGAAGGCGCGGATGGAGGAGTTCGTGGAGCGCACCGGCGCCGATGAGCTCATCACCGTCACCTACGCGTACGACCCCGCCGTGCGGGACCGTTCGCTGCAACTGCTCGCCAAGACCTGGTTCTGACCCGGTGGGGCTCTTCGTCGACGGCGCGAGACCGGAGCGCGCCCCTTCGCCTCTGGCTCCCGCGCGGAGCGAGGCAAGGCCACGTGTGCGGCTGGAGGTCCGGTGAGGGTTCCCGTGGAGTTGGTCGGTGCAGAGGTCGCACGGACGTCCTTCGACCACCAGGTCAGGGTCCTCTTCCTCCGTCACGCCTCCGATGGCCGCGTCCGTCTCGACGGTGAGCTCGTCATCGAGACCGAGCTGTCCCTGACGGACGCCGCCGGAGGTCGGGTCCTCCTGACACCGGGGACCGGTACTCGGCTGGCTCCCTTGCTCGGTCTGTTCGCCAGGACCGTCGTCGGAGTCGATGTCACCGGGCGCGGCACCCTGCGCCTGGACTTCGACGATGGCACCGTGCTGGGGGTCGACCCGGATCCCGACCACGAGTCGTGGCACCTCACCGGTTTCGGGTTCGAGCCCGTCCTGGTGGGTCCGGGAGGGGAGACCGGCTGGCGGCGCTGAGCGGCCGTGGCGCCGCGGGGGTGGCGGGGTCCCTCGGGGCACGGTGACGCCGTGCCCCGTCTCGTGGCCGTTCGTGGGCACCTGGCGTCCACCCCTGTGCCCGGGGCCGGTCAGGCCCGTGTCCAGATCAGGGCGGTGGCGTCGTCGCGGTCCTTGCCGCGCGGGTGGCGCCGCTGGTCGGGGTCCCCGCTCTCCATGGCGCGGACGTGCTCGATGATCGCGGCCGGGCCCGCGCCGACCCCCAGGGCGTAACAGCCCTCCCAGGTCTGGGAGCCGAAGACCTCCACACCCCGGGTGGCGCCGTCGGTGAGGGCGGCCCATCCCCGTAGCCCGGTGAGGGGGAGCGACCCGACCAGGGCTTCGTCGGCGGCCCGGGGGTCGGCGCCGGCGGTCCAGAAGCCGCCGGGGACGTTGCGGTAGGCGCGTATGGCCGATGGAGGCCGTCCGCGCCGTGCCAGGTCGGCCCGCAGGTCGTCCAGGCGGGTGTCGGTGAGCGGCTGGACGCTTCCGTCCGTGTGCTCCAGCAGGAGCACCGAATCCGACAGCACCAGGTGTTCCAGGTGGGGCCCACGGAAGCGGACCATGACCACGGTGGCCGAGGGCGTCTCCTGCTCGGAGAGGTCGCAGGTGTCCCGGTGCAGGCCTGAGACCGTGGTGACGGCCTCGGCCAGGATCTCCCGCAGGGGCCGCTCACCGGCGACTCCGGCGAGGAGCAGGCCGCCCAGGCGGCGGGTGAACCAGGCGACCCCGTGGACGCAGCCGATGTCGGTGTCGGGTGGTGCGCTCGCTCCGTCCAGGAGTACGGCGCCGTCGGCCGTGATGGCGACGAAGTCCTCGTTGTCCCGGTCGGGTGAGCCGGGTTCGGTGGCGAGGTGGAAGGGCATGTCGTTGCTCGATCCCCGTGTGGTGTCTGTGGTCGTGTGAGTCGTGCGGTCCGGAACGTCCTACCGTGGGGGATCGGTGCCACCCCCGCCCCCTCGGCGCCGAGGAAAGGGAGTGCCGTGCGCGTCGTGGGAGTCATGAACCTGGTGATGGCGCTCGTGTGGGTGCCGCTCGCGGTCCTCGAACCCTATGAGGTCAGTGGCACGGGAGGGTTCTTCCGGATCTTCAACGCGGTGGTCTTCTCCGTGGCCACCGTCGGGTGGGTGGTGGAGGAGGCGGTGCGGTACCGCGGTCGAGGGGGAGGGGGCCGGCGGCGGTCGCCCCTGGTGGAGGAACCCGCCACGTAACCGCAGACCACAGCGCCGACCGGGTCCTGGCCCCCGCGTTGGACGGCCTCCCACCGTCGCCGGTCCCAGGCCCCGGAGCACCCTCGGTGTCCGGTTCGTTGGGTAGTGTCCGAACCCGTGAGCCATGTGACCGCCTCTGACGGAACCCGTGTCTGGTTCGACGTCCTCGGGGAGGGCGAACCCCTCCTGCTCCTCAACGGACAGTCCCTCGACCACGAGATGTGGGACGGCGTGCACGCCGACCTGGCCCGGCGCCACAGGGTCGTCCGGATGGACTTCCGTGGCACCGGCGGCAGCGACGCGCCCCTCGGTGAGCCCTACACCTTCGACCTGTTCGTCTCCGACGCCCTCGCCGTCCTGGACGCCCTCGACATCACCCGCACCCACGTCTACGGCTTCTCCATGGGAGGCAAGGTCGCCCAGACCTTCGCGGCCACGGTGCCCGAGCGCGTCGGGGCACTGGTGCTGGGCGCCACCGCGCCCGGAGGCGTCCACGAGGTCGAACGCCCGAGGTCCTCCACCCTGGCGCTGCGCCAGGCCGGGACGGCGGCGGGGCGCGACGCGATCGCCGAACTCTTCTACACCCCCGCGTGGGCGGCGGCCCACCCCGACACGGTCACCCGCGTTCTGCCGCGTGGGCCGTTGCGGGCCCAGCGCCTGCACTTCGGTGCGAGCAGCGGTCACGACGGCTGGGACATGCTGCCCGGTATCAAGGCGCCGACCCTGGTCGTGCACGGTGAGGACGACGTCCTCACCCCGGTCGGCAACGCCGTCCTCCTGGCGGAACGGATCCCTGACGCGCGACTGCTGGTCCTGCCCGGCACGCGTCACGGCTACCTCCACGAGGACGCGGCCAGGGCCACGCGTGAGGTCCTGGACTTCCTGGCCGAACACGCCGGCCTGGCGGACGCCTGAGGGCGCGCTACGGCGAAGGCGGAGGGAACTCCTTGCGCAGGCGGTCCAGCATCCTCCGGTCACGCTTGGTCGGTCGCCCGGCGCCCCGTTCGCGCCTGAGGACGGGGCCTGTGGCCTGCGGTGGCGGGGCCGGTGTGTTGTCGACGTAGCAGCGGGCGGCGAGTGGCGCGCCCACACGCTTTTCGATGACGTGGCTCACGTCGACCATGCGGGTGGTTCCGTGCAGCCGGACGCGGACCTCGTCCCCGACCTTGACGGGGGTGGCGGGCTTGGCCGGACGGTCGTTGACGCGCACGTGTCCGCCACGGCAGGCCTGGGCGGCGTCCGAGCGCGTCTTGGTCAGGCGCACGGCCCACAGCCAGCGGTCGACCCGGGTGCTCTCCGGACCAGGAGGCAGGGGGGCCGATGACTCGTTCACGCCGTTTCCTCTCGATGTCTGGGGCGTTGTCGGCCACTTTAGGCGGCCGACGGTACGAAGCGCTCCAAAGTCGCGCTAGAGTTGTACCGCAACGAGGTCCTGTGGAGCAGTTAGGAGTGCTCGCCACCCTGTCAAGGTGGAGGCCGCGGGTTCAAATCCCGTCAGGACCGCATGAGGAAGGCCCGGTGTCCACTGGCACCGGGCCTTCGGTGTTTCTCCGACCGACACGGGAAGGCGAAGGCACGTTGAGCTACCGGTACGCCGTGGAGCGGACCGACAATTCGGCCCTGGCCGGCGGACACGTCCTGCGGTCCGCGCCGGGGTTCCCGGGTTTTCCGGTGCGTCTGGCGAGCGAGCTCTTCCAGCGGGCCATGGTGCACGTCGGACGGGAGACCGTGCGGCTGTGGGATCCCTGTTGTGGCAGCGGGTACCTGGCGACGGTACTGGGCCTGCTGCACCGGGAGGAGATCACCCACGTGCGCGCCACGGATGTGGACGCCGACGCGGCCCACCTGGCCGCGCGCAACCTGCGCCTGCTGACCGCGGAGGGCCTGGCGGAGCGCGAGGAGGAGCTGCGCCGTTCGGCGCGGGACTTCGGACGGGTGGCGTTCGTGGAGCGGGCCGTGGCCGCGCGGAACCTGGCGGCCGATCTGGCGGCGCGGGGAGGCGACCTGCCCCATGAGGCGGCGGTGGCGGACGTGTTCTCCCTGGAGGGGGCCGTGGCGGCCGACCTGGTGGTGACGGACGTGCCCTACGGCGAGATGACCCGCTGGGCGGGGGCGGTTCCCGAGGGGGACCCGATGGGGGGACTGCTGGCCTCCTTGGGGCGGGTCCTGCCCGAGCACGCCGTGGTGGTGGTGAGCGCCCGGACCCGACGGATCGCGTTGCCGGAGGGCGTGCGCGCGCTGGAGCGGGTGAGGATCGGCAGCCGTGCCGCGGCCCTGGTCCGTGCTCGGGACGTCGCCCCCTGAGGGCGACCGCAAGAGACCGCCGGTGTGGGCGGTGGGTTCTCGTGGGGGGTGTTCGGCCCCTCGGTGTCCGCACGGACCCCCGGGGACGGGTTCGTGGTGGGCGGGCCGGTGTCTTTCCGAGGTCGGCGCGCCGGGGGTGGTGTGAACATGGCGTTCTCCGACGGTTTCGGTGCGTATCGGTGTGTGACACGTGACATTCGTCCTGGATGAGGCATATTCGTGTGATGAGAGCGGTGGTGTTCCACCGTGTCCTCCCACACAGTGACTCCCGGGCGCACCCGACGCCCGACCCGGCCTTCCGGGGACCGATGATCGTCGGTCCCCGGACTCCTTCCCAGACGGCGACACTGACGACGGCAGCGGCGGGAGCGCCGCACCGCGTGAGGGGGTCAGACATGAGCACCACCGCCGACGGCGCCGACAGGGGCGCACCGGACAGGGCGCGTGCGGGCACACGTGCGGTCCGGTGGCTGGAGGCCGACCGCGCCGCCCGCAGGGCCCATCGACGCGCGGTCACCCACCAGGCCGCCTCCTCCCTTCTCGGCTATCCCGACCAGGCCTTCTTCGAACGACTGCCGCTGGTGGCGCGGGCGGTCGCCGAACTGCCGTGGGGGCCGGTCCGCCTCGGTCTCCGCGATTTCTGCGAGCACGCCTCCACCACCCCCGAACAGCGGTTGTGCGAGCACCACACGCACGTGTTCGGCGCCGACGCCCGCAGGGACCCGCGTCTGACACGCCACTGTGACCTCTCCCCGGAGGAGGTCGTCGGGACCTACGCCGAGGCCGGATGGCCGGTACCCGACGGCGAGGCCCCCGACCATCTGGCGGTCGTGTTGGAGTTCACCGCCTGGTCCGACGAGGGGGAGGCGTTGCTGTCGCGTCTGCGACCGGGGCTGGAGCTGCTCGGTGAGGCCCTGCGCGACCACGGCACGCCCTACGCCAGGGTCGTGGACGCGGTGCGCGCCTCCCTGGCCGAACGGTGCCAGGACGACTGGGGCCCGGTACGCCGCCGATCACCGGAACTGCGGACCCGGGTCCGCGTCCGTGACCACCCCGATGGAACAGGGGCGGAACCGCCCGTGACGGGAGTGGAGGCGACGCCGGTCCCGCCGCCTCGGAACGTCCCCGGCCCCGAGGGCCGCACCACAGCCGATGCCCACGACGAGGAGAAGAGCGACCATGGAACTGTTCCCGGCCTTTCCCCTTGAGTCCTGGTACGACACCAAACAGACCCTGCACCGCTTCGAACAGATCGTCGGCAAGGTGCGTCTTCACCACAGTCCACGACGCAACCACTGGTGGCACGTGCCCTTCCACCTCACCGGAAGCGGCATCACCTCACGTCCCATGGGCCTGAGGGACGGCAACCCGATCTTCACGGTGGACTTCGACTTCGTCCGCCACCAGCTGGTCGCCTCGACCCTGGACGGGGCCACGATGTCCTTTCCGCTCCAGGGCAACAGCGTGGCCTCGTTCTACCTCAGGTTGCAGTCGGCGTTGGACGCTCTGGGGGTGGACGGCGGTATCCCGTCGGCGAGTCCCTTCGACCTGCCCGACGCCGACCGCCCGTTCGCCCAGGACCACGAGCACGCCACCTACGTTCCCGAGCAGGCCAACCGGTACTGGCGAGTGCTCAGCCAGGTCAACATGCTGCTGGAGGAGTTCGCCGCCGGTTTCTCCGGCAAGACCAGTCCCGTGCACCACTTCTGGCACACCTTCGACATCGCGGTCACCCGCTTCTCCTCGCGTCCGGTCCGGCAGCCGGAGGAGGTCGGGCAGATGGTGCGGGAGGCCTATTCGAGGGAGGTCGTCAGCTTCGGTTTCTGGTTCGGCGACGACACCGTCCCCGAACCCTGTTTCTACTCCTACACCACTCCCGAGCCCGAAGGGCTCACCGAGCGACCGCTGCGCCCCGACCAGGCCGAGTGGGTCGCGAGCGGTGGCGGGCACCTGGCGCTGCTGCGCTACGCCGACGCGCGTGAGGCGGACGATCCGTGGACCACCGTCCTGGAGTTCCTGGAGAGCGCCTACCAGGCGGGTGCGGGGGCGGCCGGATGGGACGTGGAGGCGCTGGCCTGCCCCGGCGGGATCACCGATCCCTACCTCGCAGGCCATTGACCTGGAGGTCGACAGCGGATATCCCAGGGTGTGCGTGGCAGATATGTGTGGGAACGTGGGCATCGGGCCCACGCGCAGTCTCCTGCGCGCGCACGAGGGAGCAGGGAGTGCCATGGATCTGAAGGTCGTCGACGTTCCGGAGCGGTCGCGTTACGAGGCGAGCACCGACGGAACGGTGGTGGGGTTCTGCGCCTACCACCTGATCGACAAGGGCGTGTACGCCCTGCCGCACGTGGAGGTCGATCCGGCCTACGAGGGAAGGGGCGTGGGCAGCCTCCTCATGCGCGAGTCCCTGGACCACATCCGGGAACGTGGACTCAAGGTGGTGCCGATCTGCCCGTTCGCCCGGGCCTACATCGAGAAGAACCCCTCCTACGCGGACCTGGTCCACCAGGACTGAGGGGTCGGTCCCGCGGGTCCTCCCCTCAGGACCCGTCCTCCGGGGTCGGGGGCGTCGTCACGGGAACATCACCATCTGAGCACAGCGCGTTCTCGGCGGTGATTCCGTCCATGCCAGGGGTATGTGGGGGCGATTGTCCTCTGCCGGAAGTCGAAGGAGTTCCGCCCCCGTGTCAGTCGCAGACGCCTCCCCCACCCTCGGCGCCCGCCTCACCGAGGCCATCGGCACGTTCAACAACGATTTCTTCTGGGCCTGGTTACTGATCCCGCTGCTGGTGGTGGTCAGTCTCTATGTCACGGTCCGCACGGGCTTCGTCCAGATCCGCATGTTGCCGGAGATGTTCCGGACGCTGCGCAGCAGACCCGAGATCGCGCCCGACGGCAAGAGGGCCCTCTCCTCCCTCCAGGCGTTCATGATCTCGGCCGCGGCCCGCATCGGAACGGGCAACATCGTGGGCGTGGCCGTCGCCATCTCCCTGGGCGGGCCGGGCGCCGTGTTCTGGATGTGGCTGATGGCGCTCGTCGTCGCCGGAGCCAGTTTCGTCGAGTCCACCCTGGCCCAGCTGTACAAGGTCCGGGACTCCACCGGTTACCGGGGCGGTCCCGCCTACTACATGGAGCGGGGCCTGGGGCAGCGCTGGATGGGCGTCCTGTTCGCCGTCGTCCTCCTGCTGACCTTCCCCATGGTCTTCAACGCGGTGCAGAGCAACACCATCGCCGGTGCCGTGGCCAACTCCTCCGACTCCCTCGGCACGGGTTCGGGCATGTGGTTGTCGGTCCTGGTCGGAGTGGCGGTCGTGGCGGTCACCGCGCTGGTGATCTTCGGCGGGGTCCGGCGCATCGCGAACACCGCCCAGGCCCTGATCCCGTCCTTCGCGGCGATCTACCTGGTCATGGGCGTGGTCATCGTGGGGATGAACGCGGGGCAGATCCCGGCGATGTTCGCGCTGATCTTCGAGCACGCCTTCGGCGTGCGGGAGTTCGCCGCCGCCGGTCTGGCCACGGTGATCGTCCAGGGCGTGCGCCGGGGCATGTTCTCCAACGAGGCCGGGCTCGGTTCGGCCCCCATCGCCGCGGCCAGCGCGGCGGTCACCCATCCGGTCAAGCAGGGGTTGGTGCAGACCCTGGGCGTCTACTTCGACACCCTCGTGGTCTGCTCCATCACGGCCTTCATCATCCTCATCGACTACGAGGGGGGCGCCGGTCGGCAGGTGGAGGGCGATCTGGCCCAGGTCGCGGTGACCTCCGCGCTGGGGCCCTGGGGGCTGCACCTCATGACGCTGATCATCGTCCTGGTCGCGTTCACGTCGGTGCTGGGCAACTACTACTACGGCGAGTCGAACCTGGAGTACCTGACCGGCAGCCACGGTGTCATGGTCGGCTACAAGGTCTTCTTCCTGGTCGCCAGTTTCCTCGGCGCGCTGGGTTCGATCGACCTGGTCTGGACGTTGGCCGACACGACCATGGGCATGATGGCGCTGGTCAACCTGGTCGCCATCACGCCTTTGGCCGCGGTCGCGGCACGGCTGCTCAAGGACTACACCGATCAGCGCCGCCAGGGCCTGGACCCGGTGTTCACGCGGGACCGGTTGCCCGACCTGAGGGGCGTGGAGTGTTGGGAGCCGGGCAGGACCGAGCCCGCGACCAAGGCGGAGGTCTCCTCCTGAGCCCGGCCGGAGCGGAGTAGGAGGGGCGGAGGGTCGTGTGCCTTCCGCCCCGAGCTTCGCAAACTACGGCCTTTGTGACGAAACCCCTACAGTTATTGCGTTTTCGTGCATCTGTGTCCTTTCGGTCACGGCCGATAATCGCTAGTGTTCTGCATCACAGTTGTGGCGGCCCGTGTGTCTCTTCGAGGGAGTCCGATGTCCATCGTCTCAATCGAGCCCGCCACCGCCGAGCGGTGGGAAGACCTGGAAAACCTGTTCGGACCGACCGGAGCGTACGGGCACTGCTGGTGCACGTTCTTTCGCAGGCGCGCCAAGGACCATACGGCGAGCGTCTCCTGTGAGCGCTCCAGACGCGGCGTGGACAACAAGGAGGAGTTGCGCCGTCTGACCCTGGAGGGGCGGGTCCCCGGCCTGCTCGCCTACGACGAGGACGGCCCCTGTGGCTGGGTGTCCGTGGCCCCCCGTGAGGACTACGTCCGCTTGTCGCGATCGCGTTCCCTGCGCCCGGTGGATCCCCGTGAACCGGGTGTGTGGGCGCTGGTCTGCTTCTGGCTGCCGCCCCGCCGGCGAAGGCGTGGGCTGGGCAGCAGGCTGTTGGACGGGGCGATCGAGTACGCCCGCGCCGGCGGTGCCCGTGTCCTGGAGGCCTATCCCGTGGACACCGCCGGAGGCCGGGCGCCCAGCGCGGAGGTCTCCATGGGAACCGTGGAGATGTTCCAACGGGCCGGATTCACCCTGAGCAACCACCACGCGAGTGAGCGCCTGGTGGCGCGCCTGGAGCTCAAGCCCGAGTAACCCCCTTCCTTTCGACCCCCTCCCCTTCCCCCCGTCCGCACTCCTGGAACCCTCCTGCCGCGCCGCACCGAGGAGGGGACTTCGGTCTGCCATGGCGGGGGAGGGGGAGGGGTGTCCTCGGGGGAGGCCCGGAGCCCGTCCCCGAACGCCCGTGCGCGAGCGGGCCCCGACACCCTGGCCAGGCGTGTCATGATCCGTCCGGTACCCCCCATGGGTACTGTGGGGCCTGGAACACGCGCCGGGAGAGAGAGTGTCGACACCGGCGCGGCCCCCGCGTCCGTCGCGCGAGGACGGAGCCGGGCCGAGCAGGGGCGTTCCTTCTCCGTGCCCTGGGGCCGGAGGGTCGTGCGACGACGGGGGTCGTTTGACATCCGTATACCCCCAAGGGGTATTGTGATCTCTTGGGAGGACGGTCCCGCTGGGGACCGGAACGACACACGAGCCCCAGGAGGCGACATGGACACCACGACCACCTCTGTCTACACCGTTGACGGTATGAGCTGCGGACACTGCGTCAACGCCGTCACCGAGGAGGTCGGCGAGGTCGCGGGGGTCACCGACGTCGCGGTCGACCTGGAGGGCAAGAAGGTGACCGTCACCAGCCAGGGCCCGGTCGACGACGCGTCGGTCCGTGCCGCGATCGACGAGGCCGGATACCAGGTCCGGGGCTGAGGCGGGCCCCAGACCTTCCCGAACGACAGACCGGCGAACGGCCGCACGGCTCGGGACCTCACGCCCGACGGAGCGGGGGGTGGGGCATCGCTTCGACGCACAGCCAAGGACATCCGGGGGATCGATGAGTACCACCAGAGCCACAGCATCCGGCGCGACGTCGGTCGAACTGTCGATCAGCGGGATGACCTGCGCCGCCTGCGCCAATCGGGTCGAGAAGAAGCTCAACAAGCTCGACGGCGTGACCGCCACCGTCAACTTCGCCACCGAGAAGGCCAACGTCGTCTTCGACGGTGAACCGGTGGACACCGACGCCCTGATCGCCGAGGTCGAGAAGGCGGGCTACGGCGCGGTCGCGCCCCGGCGGGAGACGGCCGAGGCCACGGTGGAGGAGGACGACCCGGTGCGGGCCCTGCGGCAGCGCGCCGTGGTCTCCCTCGTGCTGGCGGTACCGGTCATCGCGATGGCGATGTTCCCCGTCTTGCAGTTCACCTACTGGCAGTGGGCCTCCCTGACCCTGGCCGCGCCCGTCGTCGTCTGGGGCGCCCTGCCCTTCCACGTCGCCGCGTGGAAGAACCTCCGGTCGGGCACCGCCACCATGGACACCCTGGTCTCACTCGGGGTCACGGCCGCGTTCCTGTGGTCGTTGTACGCGCTCTTCCTCGGCACCGCGGGCACGCCGGGCATGACGCACCCCTTCGAGCTGACCATCGCCCGCACCGACGGCTCCTCCGCCATCTACCTGGAGGTCGCCGCCGGGGTCACCGCCTTCATCCTCCTGGGCAAGTACTTCGAGGCACGCTCCAAACACCGCGCGGGGACCGCCCTGCGCGCCCTGCTCGAACTCGGCGCCAAGGACGTCGCCGTCCTGCGCGACGGCACCGAACGGCGCGTCCCCGCCACGGAGCTGGTCGAGGGCGACCTGTTCGTGGTCCGCCCGGGCGAGAAGATCGCCACGGACGGCCGCGTGGAGGAGGGCACCTCCGCCGTCGACATGAGCATGCTCACCGGTGAGTCCGTCCCCGTGGAGGTCTCGCCGGGAAGCCTCGTGGTCGGCGCCACCGTCAACTCCGGCGGGCGCCTGGTCGTGCGCGCCACACGCGTCGGTTCCGACACCCAGCTCGCCCGGATGGCGCGTCTGGTGGAGGAGGCCCAGAACGGCAAGGCGGCCGTCCAACGCCTCGCCGACCGGGTCTCCGGCGTGTTCGTCCCGGCGGCCATCCTCATCGCCCTCGGCACGCTCGCGTTCTGGCTCGGCACCGGTGCGCCGGCCTCGACCGCCTTCACCGCGGCCGTCGCGGTGCTCATCATCGCCTGCCCGTGCGCTCTGGGCCTGGCCACGCCCATGGCCCTGATGGTGGGCACCGGACGCGGAGCCCGGTTCGGCATCCTCATCCGGGGCCCGGAGGTCCTGGAGACCGCTCGTGGCATCGACACCATCGTGCTGGACAAGACCGGGACCGTCACCACCGGCCGGATGACCCTCACCGACGTGTTCGTCGCCGACGGTGAGGACGAGCGGGAGGTCCTGCGCCTGGCGGGCGCGCTGGAGAACGCCTCCGAACACCCCATCGCCCGGGCCGTCGCCTCCGGCGCCGCCGACAGGGTCGGCGAACTGGACAAGGTCGAGGACTTCGCCAACATCGAGGGCCGGGGCGTGCGGGGTACCGTCGACGGCCACGCCGTGCTGGCCGGCAGACCCTCCCTGCTTCGGGAGTGGTCACAGGAGCCGTCCGAGGAACTGGAACGCGCCAGGAAGGCCGCCGAGGCCGAGGGCGGGACCGCGATCGTCGTCGGATGGGACGGCCGGGCCCGGGGCGTCCTGGTGGTCTCCGACATGGTCAAGCCCACCAGCGCGCAGGCCGTCCGACGCCTGCGCGAACTGGGTCTGAAACCGGTCCTGCTCACCGGCGACAACGAGACCGTGGCCCGCTCGGTGGCCGACGAGGTCGGCGTCGACGAGGTGATCGCCGAGGTGCTGCCCGAGGACAAGGTGGCGGCGATCCGCCGGTTGCAGGACCAGGGCCACACGGTGGCGATGGTCGGCGACGGGGTCAACGACGCCGCCGCCCTGGCCCAGGCCGACCTGGGACTGGCCATGGGCACCGGCACCGACGCGGCCATCGAGGCGAGCGACCTGACCCTGGTCAGGGGGGACCTGCGCGTGGCCGCCGACGCCATCCGCCTGTCGCGTCGCACGCTCTCCACGATCAAGGGCAACCTGTTCTGGGCCTTCGCCTACAACTCGGCGGCGATCCCGCTGGCGGCGGCGGGGCTGCTCAACCCGATGATCGCCGGTGCGGCGATGGCCCTGTCCAGCCTCTTCGTGGTCACCAACAGCCAACGCCTGCGCCGTTTCCGTCCGCTGACGGAGGAGGCGAGCGCCACTCCGGCACTCTGAGCCCCGACCCCCTCCACGGCCCCGCCCGCGTACACGCGGACGGGGCCGTGGAGCCTTGGGGTGGGGAAGACGGGGGCCGTCCTCACCGTCGCACGGGCATGCCGGGTCTCGCGCTCCCTCGGGGCCGGTCGCTAGGGTGGCGCGAAGCCGCACGAGGACGAAGGACGTCCGACAGCGCGGTCACCCCGCCAGAGAATCCCGCGAACCAGTAACCGACCGGACGGGCCCGCCCGTATCCGGCTTCCCCCTACCGAGGTCGCCCGTGTCTTCTGGATGTCCCCACGCCGCGCTGTACCAGAGCGAGCCGATCGCCGACCCCTACGCCGTCTACGCCAGGATGCGCGCCGACCACGGACCGGTGGTCCCGGTCGAACTCGAACCCGGCGTGCACGGATGGCTGGTCACGGACTACACCACGCTCATCTCCTGGTCCCGGGACACCACCGTCTTCAGCCATGACTCCCGACTGTGGCGGGACTTCACCGAGGGGCGGGTCGACCCCGACTCCCCCCTGCTGCCGATGATGGCGCCCCGCACGAACGCCCTGTTCGTCGACGGCGCCGAACACCAGCGCTACCGGAGGGCGATCACCGACGCCCTCGGCGCGATCGACGACGACCGGTGGCGTGAGACCACCACCCACTACGCCGACCGGCTCGTCGACGAGTTCTGCGCCAAGGGGGAGGCCGACGCCCTCAACGACTACGCCCGCATGCTGCCGCTGCTGGTGATGAACGACGTCCTGGGACTCGACGAGGCCCAGGGGCTCCGCTTCGTCACGGCCATGCGCAACATGTGGCTGGGCATCGACGCCGAGAAGTCCAGGGCCGAGGCCGAAAGGGTCCTGTCGGAGCTGATCACCGTCAAGCATCGGCGCCCCGGCGACGACCTCACCACCCGGCTGCTCCAGCACCGCGCCGCGTTGAGCGACGAGGAGGTGATCATGCAGCTCTTCCTCGTCGTCGCCGCCGGCAACGAGCCGACCGCGAACCTGATCAACGCGGCCCTGCGGGCGGCGCTGGCCGAACCCGCCGCGCACGGTTCGGCCTCCCTGTCCGACGCCACCCTCAACGACCTGATGGACCGGGTCCTGTGGCGGGACCCGCCGATCACCAACTACCCGGTCATCTACCCGCGCGTGGACGTACCGATCGAGGGCGGCCGGGTGATCGAGGCCGGTTCGCCCATCCTGTTGGGCTTCGCCGCGGCGAACCACTTCTTCGCCCGGGAGAACGCCGAGCGCGTGGAGGAGACCGCCAACCGGGCGCACGTGGCCTGGGGCGCGGGCCCGCACCGCTGCCCCGCCCGGGAGGAGGCCATCACCATCGCCATCATCGCCGTGCGCGTGCTGCTCACCCGACTCCCCGGGGTGCGACAGGCGGTCGCTCCGGAGGAACTGCGCTGGCAGATGTCGACCCTGTCCTGGCTTCCGCTGCGCCTTCCGATCACGTTCTCCCCGCAGGCGCCCCCGCCCTCCGACTCCGACGAGGGCGCCTCCGGACCGCCGCGGACCTCGGGGGAGGAGCGGTCGGAGTCCGCGAACCCCGGCCTGTCCTCCCTGGCCAGGTTCCTGGTCAGGGCGTTGCGCAGGTCGTGACCGCCCGGCGCCGTTCCCGGCCCCGTCGGGTCGACGTCCTGGCGAGGGAACCTGGGGTTCGATGCCCTTCACGGGACATCGGAGCACGGGGAACACACATACCACCGTGGCGGAGAGCGCCACCAGTGCCCGCCGACTCCTAGACTCGCTAGGGACCCGGGGCCACCCCGCGGTGCCCGGTGCGTCCCCGCACCACCCTCCCCCGTGCCTCCAC
The DNA here is from genome assembly GCF_030271535.1 of Nocardiopsis sp. ATB16-24. Lineage (GTDB taxonomy): Bacteria > Actinomycetota > Actinomycetes > Streptosporangiales > Streptosporangiaceae > Nocardiopsis. The sequence goes on from NZ_JASCXJ010000002.1 coordinate 349,594, forward strand.
CCCGCCTTCCCCCTAGAGGAATCGCGCCCACATGAACAGTTCGGAAGCCGACTCCGGTCGTCTCCTGGTCAGCCGGTACCGCCTGGTCGAGGTCATCGGAACCGGTGGCATGGGCCGGGTCTGGGAGGGAACCGACACCCTCCTGGACCGGCCGGTCGCGGTCAAGGAGCTGACCACGCCACCGAACCTGCCCGCACACGAGATCGAGGTGCTGCGCACCCGCATGCTGCGTGAGGCGCGCAGCGCGGCACAGCTGAGCCACCCCACCATCATCACCGTGTTCGACGTGGCCGAGGAGGACGGCCGCCCATGGATCGTCATGGAGCTGGTCCGCGGGCCCTCCCTGGGCGACCTCATCCGGAGGGAGGGGCGACTGCCCGTCCGGCGCGTCGCCGACATCGGGGAGCAGATGGCCGCGGGCCTGTCCGAGGCGCACGCCGGAGGCATCGTGCACCGCGACATCAAGCCGGGCAACGTGCTCATCGCCGGTGACGACCGCGCCGTTCTCACCGACTTCGGCATCGCGCACCTGGACGGTTCCACCCACCTGACCAGCACCGGCCTGCTGATCGGTTCCCCGAGCTACCTGGCGCCGGAGGTCGCGCACGGGAACGCGGCCACCCCCGCCTCGGACATGTGGGCCCTGGGCGTCACCCTCTACCAGGCGGTGGAGGGCAGACTGCCGTTCGAGCGGCCCACCCCCATGGCGACGCTGACCGCCATCGTGACCCAGGACCTGCCGGAGGCGGTCCACGCCGGCCCCCTGCGCCCGGTCCTGGAGGCACTGTGCGAGAAACGCCCGGAGGACCGGCCCTCGGCCAACGAGGTGCGGGCCCTGCTGCGGCGGATCGGGGACGACGAGGAAGGCCTTCCCGACACCGTTACGGCCCTGGCCGAGACCGTACCGGCCCAGGAGACACCGCAGCCGGAGGAGGCCGGATCCGAGGCCCCCGCCGAGCCGGGACCCGCCACCGGGACCGCCGCCCCCGCTCCGGCCGCGAACGCCTCCGGGAAGGACGGACGCCCCTCCTCCCGTCTCAGGCCCCTGCTGATCGCCGCCGCCGTGCTCGTACTGCTGATCGCGGGCGCCACCACCAGCGTCCTGCTGAGCATGAACCGCCCCGGGAACCCCGGGGCGGGGCTCGTCGACGGCTCCGAGCAGCAGGCCGTGGTCCCCTCGGGGGAGTCCGACGCGGACGCCGGTTCACAGGCTCCCGAGGACGCGGAGGGGACCGAGGACGACGAGGACACCGGGGCGGAGGAGGACGAGGCGTCGGAGGAGCCCGAGGACGACGAGTGGGACTTCCTGGTCCGACATGAGGACCCCAGCGGGTTCTCCGTGGACGTCCCCGAGGACTGGGAGATGGAGCGGCGCAGCGGCGGCGTCTTCTTCCTCAACCCCGACGGGGGTTATCTCCAGGTCGACCAGACCGACTCCCCCAACCCCGACGCGGGGGACGACTGGCGCGCCCTGGAACCCTCCGCCCGGGGCAACTTCGACGGTTACTCGCTCATCGGCATCCGGGACGTGGAAGGCGGCTGGGCCGACGACTACGTCAGCGCCGCCGACTGGGAGTTCACCTTCGGTAACGGGCGCAGGCACGCCATCAACCGCGGCTTCCACACCGAGAACAAGGGCTACGCCCTGTTCCTGGTGGCCGACAACGACGACCCCGAGGCCAACCACGCGCTGCTGGACCGGATGGCGCAGAGCTTCGAACCGGCGTCCTGAGCAGAGCGTTTCAGAACACCGAACACTTGGTGATGTCGGTGAAGGCCTCCAGGGCCAGCGCCGCCGTCACCGAGTTGCCCTTGTCGTCCAGCCCCGGCCCCCAGGCCGCCACCGAGCACCGGCCCGGCACGATCGCGAGGATGCCGCCGCCTATCCCGCTCTTGCAGGGAAGGCCTACGCGGTAGGCGAACTCGCCCGCGGCGTCGTAGGTGCCGCAGGTGAGCATCACCGCCATGATGCGGCGGGCCTCCCGCGTGCTGAGCAGCCGGGAGCCGTCCGCCCGCCTGCCGTGACGCGCCAGCAGCAGTCCCGCCTTGGCCAGCTCCTCACAGCTGATGGTGATCGAGCACTGCCGGAAGTAGTGGTCCAGGACCTCCGGGACCGGGTTGTGCATCTTGCTGAAGCTGGCCATGAGATAGGCCAGTGAGCGGTTGCGGTCCCCGTGCTCGTTCTCGGAGTCGGCCACCACGTTGTCCGCGTGCAGGTCCGGGTCGCCCGTCTCCACGCACAGCAGTTCCTGGAGGGCGCCGAAGGCGTCGCCCGTGTCCGTCAGCAGCTGGTCGGTGACGATGAGCGCACCGGGGTTGATCATGGGGTTGCGGGGGATGCCCTCCTCGAACTCCAGCTGGTAGAGGGAGTTGAAGGACGTCCCGGACGGTTCGCGGTGGACCCGCTTCCACACCTCACCGCCGGAGATGCTCATCACCAGGGCCAGGGTGAACACCTTGGTGATGCTCTGCATGGAAAAACGCGTGGAGGCGTGTCCGCCGGTGCTGTACAGCCCGCCGTCCACCGTGGCCACGGCGAATCCGAACTCCTCGGGGTCCACCTCGGCCAGTTGGGGGATGTAGTCGGCCACCTTCCCCTCACCGATGTGCGAACGCACCCGTTCCATGACGGCGTCGAGCACACCGGGGTAGTCGTCGCTGTCGCGCATCTGGGTCACCGCGTCCTCCTGTGTCGAGTCGGTCGTTCCCCGCCTACCCACAAGAGCGATCGGAATCGCCACGGGCGTGTTCCGTCGGACACCCGGACCGCCGCAGGGCGTCCGTCCGGCCGCCCCCGCGCACCGGCATCCGTGCGGACGGCCCGCGGCGCCGGCCGGTCGGCCGATGTGGGGAGGGCGCACCGGTGCCTAGCGTCGGGGTATGCGAAAGATCGTTCAGGCGTTCGGAGCGCTGCTCTTCCTCGTCGGGATCAGTGGCGCCATCGACCATCTCTGGTACCAGCCGTTCCTGGGAATCGTCCTCAACGCCTTCCACCGGCTCGTCGTCCTGCGGGTGGGTGCCCTGGAGGGCCACGAACTCGTAGCCGACCTGGGTGTGGCGGCCCTCGGGGCGGTCCTGGTACTGGGAGCGGAGGCGGTACGGCCCCGTGCGCGCACCTGAGAACGCGGTCGCGGGGGCGGTTCGGGACCGGTCGGGTACCGAGCGTCGGTACCGTGTAACCGATGAGCACTCTGGTCACAGGATCCACCGGAATGGTGGGCCGACGCGTCGTCACTCAGCTGAGAAGCCGCGGCCTGCCCGTGACGGCTGCTTCCCGTACCGAAAGAACCCGCCTGGACTGGACCGACACCTCCAACTGGGACGAGGTGCTCGACGGTGTCGAGAACGTCTTCGTGGTGACCCCGGTGGGTCGCTCGCTCGGACATCGGGTCGCCGGTTTCCTGGAGAAGGCGGCCAAGGCCGGTGTCGCCAACGTGGTGGTCATGTCGGCGATGGGCACTGAACACGCGCCCTCGGACTCCGACCAGCGGGCCGCGGAGGTGCGGGCCAAGGAACTGTTCGACCGCTGGACCGTGCTCAGACCCAACTGGCTCTTCCAGGACTTCACGGAGGGGACGTTCGCGGACCTCGCGCGTTCGCGTAACGGCCGCCTTCGACTTCCGGTCAAGAAGAGGACCGAGGTCAGTTTCGTGGACGCCCGCGACGTGGCCGACACGGCCGTGGCGGCGCTGTTGGAGGACCACGGCGGCAAGGAGTACACGCTCACGGGTCCGCAGGCGCTGACCTTCCGCGAGGTGGTGAAGCAGACCAGGGGCACCGAGAGCCCCGTGTGGCGCTTCAAGAGCGTGGACGAGGCGGGTTTCTACTTCCGCGCCGCCGACCGGGGCTGGAGCGACCGGTACATCGACACCCTCAACGAACGCTTCGCCGCCGCCGTCAGGGGAAACGCCGCGGAGGTGGCGGAGGGCGTGCGCGAGGCCCTGGGACGCGATCCCATCCCGCTGGCCCGTTTCATCCGTGAGGCCGTGCTCTGACCGTCCCCGTTGAGGGCCACGTGTCGAAGAGGTCGGTCGTGAGCCGGGCTTTTCCTCGTTCTCGGGGGTCTACCTCGGTGGTTGGCGGGCCGGTGGGCCAGCGGCCCATGGCCATGCGCTGGAGACGGCGGTGCCCTCGTAGATTCGGGCGCTGGCGTTCGGCCTTCGAGGGAACACGGACGGAATCCAGGAACGGTGGTCACATGAGGTGTCGGTGAGGTAGGAAGACATCAGGTGATCACGGTCTGACAGGCGTGGGTGAAATGTCTGTTTTTCAAGAAGTTGGAAAAATGGCTGTCCGTCGCTGGTAAGTTCGCAGGTCAGTGACTGTGCTCCCCGCGCACGCGGGGATGGTCCCTCCACGCTGGGCCGGATGGGCGCTCTGGCTGCGTGCTCCCCGCGCACGCGGGGATGGTCCCGCGCACGACTACCTCGGCCGGGACACGACCATGTGCTCCCCGCGCACGCGGGGATGCCCCTCGACGGTGGCCGTACTCACCGGTTGCTCGGGCCTTGGGCCGTCCTACGCAAGAAGTCCGAGGCCTTTACGCTCCAGAAGCTCCCGCATCTTCCGCACGAACCTATTGCGGTCGTAGCCCTGGTACAGGCTCACGCCTCCCAGCGCTTACCGGTGATCCGTTCGTAGACCTCGACGTACCGGGCCCGGGTCGCTTCCACGATCTCATCGGGGATCTCGGGGCCGGGCGGGGTGCGGTCCCAGTCGGTGACCGTGCTGGACCAGTCCCGGACGAACTGCTTGTCGAACGCGTGTTGGGGCCTGCCGGGCTCCCAGTCGTCGGCAGGCCAGAACCGCGAGGAGTCGGAGGTCAACACCTCGTCGGCGAGTACGAGCGTGCCGTCCGCCGCACGGCCGAACTCCAGCTTGGTGTCGGCGATGATGATGCCGCGCTCGGCGGCGATCTCCGCACCGCGCTTGTACACGTCCAGGGTCACCGTGCGCAGATGATCGGCGGTCTCCTGCCCGATCTCCTCGACCACGTCGGCGAAGGTGATGAACTCGTCGTGGCCCTCGGTCGCCTTGGTGGTGGGGGTGAAGATCGGCTCAGGAAGCTTGGACGCCTCCACCAAGCCTGCGGGGAGCTTGATCCCGGAGACCGTGCCCTGCTTCTCGTACTCCTTGAGCCCCAACCCCGCGAGGTAGCCGCGAGCGATCCACTCCACCGGCAACATGGTGAGCCTTTGGCAGCGCACGGCACGTCCGGCCCATTCCTTGGGCACGTCGGTGGCGGAGATGATGTGGTTGGGCACCACATCGGCCAGCTGTTCGAACCACCACAGCGAGAGCTGAGTGAGGATCTTGCCCTTGTCGGGGATAGGGGTGGGCAGTACGACGTCGTAGACGCTTACGCGGTCCGAGGCCACCAGGATGAGGTCGTCACCGTCGGCGTAGACGTCGCGCACCTTGCCCGAGTGCAGCAGTTCCATGTGTTCCTACCTGGAGATCTCGTAGTTGTAGGTGGTCCAGCGGCGGGGTACGGAGACGGACTGGCCGAACTCGATCACGTCGCCTTCGGTGCTGAAGACCCAGTTCTGCTTGCGCAGCACCGGGGAGCCGAGCGGGATTCCGAGTGTTGCGGAGTCCTCTTCCGAGGCGATGTCGGCGCGGAGTTGGTCCCTGCCGGAGGCGGGTGTGAGCCCCGCGTTCTCTTCCACGTACTTCGGGGTGCCCTGGGGCAGTCGTCTGGCTTCCAACAGCGACGGGGCCGAGTCGGCCAGTTCGCCCTTGAACCAGGACGTGCTCGCTGAGGAGGGCACGCCATCGCGAAGGGTGACCCGCCGGCGTCGGATGACGTTGGCTCCGGTGGGAACGCCCATGGCGTCCGCGACGTCCTCGGGAGCCGGTACCAGTTCGGCCGCCCGGATCTCGGCACGCTCGTTGTCGGAGTAGATCTGGCCCTCAAGGCTACGGATCACGCGGTCCCTGGCACTGGCCGCCGTCTGGTCGCGGGTGACGATGCTGCCCCTGCCCGGCTCGCTGCGCACCAGGCCTTCGGCCTTGAGTACCCCGACGACCTTGGTCGCGGTCGCGAGCGAGATCTTCCATTTCGCGGCGATGGTGCGCACCGAGTCGATCTTCTGCCCCTCTTGGAGCGCACCGGACTCGATCTCGGCCTTGATGTGTTTGGCGACCTGGAGGTAGGGCGGGTCGGTGCGTTGAATCTGAGGCGGAGGCGACACAGACGGCTCCTTCCTGGTGGACGTGCTCAGTGTACTAGTACGCATAGAGGTCCGGTTGTGTGAGCTGGGGGTTCTGCCCACCGATATCTCTTGTAGGCATCGAAAATCGATACCGTACTAGTACGGAAACACCTTGCCTCCTATAACAAAATCCTCGGCCCCAGGGCACAGCACGGACGAGGATTCCGTTGTCCAAGGCAAAGCCCGGTCGCTCGCGTGGAATCTCGGAGTACGTAAGCGTTGACAGGCCCATGCGGTACGTAGCGAGCAAGCCTTGAACCTGAACCGAACGGACAAGGGAGGCGACGGGAAGAAGCAGCCGTAGGCGCATTCTTCGATGCTCGCCGAGCAGATCCGGCGAATCTATGGGGTCGGAACCCGCTTGCAGCGGTCCTGTCCTGGATGTGGGGTCCGCGATCGGACCGGGGTCCACAGGTCCCGGACGGAACTTAAGAACGGTGGTCATATGAGGTGCCGGTGCGGTAGGAAGGCGTCAGGTGATCATGGTCTGACGCACCTGGGTGAAATGTCTGTTTTTCAAGAAGTTGGAAAAATGGCTGTCTGCCGCTGGTAAGTTCGCAGGTCAGTGACTGTACTCCCCGCGTACGCGGGGATGGACCCCCACCACCTCTAAGAAAAGCACGGGGGCAGGAGTACTCCCCGCGTACGCGGGGATGGACCCGAACTCCCAACCCTCGACAATCTCCAAACCCGGTACTCCCCGCGTACGCGGGGATGGACCCTGGTTTCGGCACCTGTTCCGATCGATCATTTCGTGCTCCCCGCGCACGCGGGGATGGACCCGGTGGCGGCATGACCCAGCCGTGGGTGGACGTGTGCTCCCCGCGCACGCGGGGATGGTCCTGCATCCTGACCTCAGCGCAGACCGCATCGTCCGTGCTCCCCGCGCACGCGGGGATGGTCCCGAGTCCAACGCCGCCCTGCACATGCCTGACCGGTGCTCCCCGCGCATCCCGGGGCCATCCCCACGGACCGCTCGGACCGACCTCCCCAAACCCCGGCCGGGACCCAGGGAACACGACACACCACGCCAAAAGGCCCCGCCGCACGACTCGCGTCTCCACCGAGACCGGTCGTGAGCAGGGCCTTTCCTGGTTCTTCGGGGCCTACTTCAGCAGCTGGCGGGCCATGACCATGCGCTGGATCTGGTTCGTGCCCTCGTAGATCTGCGTGATCTTGGCGTCGCGCATCATGCGCTCCAGCGGGAAGTCCTTCACGTAGCCCGAGCCGCCCAGGAGCTGGACCGCGTCGGTGGTGATCTCCATCGCGGCGTCGGAGGCGTAGCACTTGGCCGCGGCGCCGTAGAAGGGCAGGTCCTCGTCACCGCGCTCGGACTTGGCGGCGGCCACGTAGACCATCTGGCGGGCGGTCTCCAGCTTCATCGCCATGTCGGCGAGCATGAACTGCACGCCCTGGAAGTCGGCGATGCGCTTGCCGAACTGCTTGCGCTCCTTGACGTAGGCCACGGCCTGGTCGAGGGCGCCCTGGGCGATGCCGACGGCCTGAGCACCGATGGTGACGCGGGTGTGGTCCAGGGTGCGCAGGGCGATCTTGAGGCCCTCGCCGGGGGCACCGACGATGCGGTCACCGGGCAGGCGCACGTTGTCGAAGAACAGTTCGCGGGTGGGGGAGCCCTTGATGCCGAGCTTGCGTTCGGGCTCGCCCAGGGTGAAGCCCTCGTCGTCGGCGTGCACCACGAAGGCCGAGATGTTGCGACCGCGCGCGCCCTCGGGGTCGGTCACCGCCAGCACCGTGTAGTACTTGCTCACCCCGGCGTTGGTGATCCAGGACTTCTGTCCGTTGAGCACCCAGTCGTCTCCGTCGGGCAGGGCCTGGGAGCGCATGCTCGCGGTGTCGGATCCGGCCTCGCGCTCGGACAGTCCGTAGGAGAACATCGCCTCGCCGCTGGCCACCTGGGGAAGGTAGCGGCGCTTGACGTCGTCGGAGGCGCCCAGGATGAGCGGCATGGTGCCGAGCTTGTTGACGGCGGGGATCAGGGAGGAGGAGGCGCAGGAGCGGGCCACCTCCTCGATGACGATGCAGGTGGCCAGGGCGTCGGCGCCCACGCCGTCGTACTCCTCGGCGATGTGGGGGGCGTGGAAGTCCGTGGCGACCAGGGCCTCCAGTGCCTCCTGTGGGAAGGCGCTCTTCTCGTCGACCTCCGCCGCGTGCGGGGCGATCTTGTCCTCGGCGACGGAGCGTACGGCGGCGCGCAGCTCCTCGTGTTCCTCGGTGGTGGTGAACAGGTCGAAGTCGCTCATCTCGCGTCCCTTCCGGAGGCCCCTCTCGGTGTCTGGCACCGGGTGCCTTTTTATGGCATCTAGTGCCAGAGTAAAGGGTGGAAGTGGCGATGTACACCGACGGGGTCGGATAGCTTCGTGGGACCGGGGTGAAGAGGGGTGGACCGATGGAGCGGTCGGGAGGTCGGGGAGGCCAACCGCGTGTGCCCACTCGGGAGGTGGTTCTGGCCGCGGTGCGGCTGTTCACCGAGAACGGGTTCGAGGCCACGACGATGGACCAGATCGCCGCCGACAGCGGGGTGAGCCGCCGCAGCCTGTTCCGCAGGTTCGGCTCCAAGGAGGACATCCTCTTCGCCGGGCACGACGAGCTGTTCTCCACCGTGGCCGGTTACCTGAGGGCGTCCCCGGACGAACCGCTGACCACGGTGTTCGCCGCCGCCCGTCTGGTGCTCCAGGACTACCTGGGGGACCCGGAGGTCACCCTGCCCCGCTACCGCCTGGTGCGGGCCCACCCGCGACTGCGTGACCGGGAGGTGGCGATGACCGCGCGCTACCAGGCCGCGTTCAGCCGCTATCTCGCCCGCCAGGAGGGCACGGAGAGCGGCTCACCGGTCGCGGAGATGGCCGCCGCCTCGCTCATCGCGGCGCACAACCACGTGCTGCGGGGGTGGCTGCGCGATCCCGAGCAGGACGGCCAGGAGGTGCTGGCGCGATTCGAGGAGGCCATGGACCTCGTCCGCCGGGTCGCCGAACCGATGCTGCACGCCGAGGGCGGGCCGGGGAACGACCGGGTGCTGGTGGCGGTCTATCCCGGCGGCATCGGACGCGAGGAGCTGCTGCGCCGCATCGGTGCGGCCGTGCAGGAGTCCGGGAGGGTCTGACGCGGGGAGTCGTCACCGCTCCCGCATACGGGTGACCTCCCCCCCCGCATGGCCTGGGTCGAGTCGTGGCGCGCGTAGTCTGGACGGGGTCGGAAAACCGGGCGAGCACACGATGCGGAGCGGACGGCGGAGATGAGTGTGGACACGGCGAGTGCCGCCAAACAGGAGTCAGAGGTCACCCGCGAAGCGGGGCGGCGGCGTACGTTCGCGGTCATCTCCCACCCCGACGCCGGTAAGTCCACACTGACCGAGGCATTGGCCCTGCACGCCGCGGCGATCTCCTCCGCCGGCGCGGTCCACGGCAAGGGCGACCGCAAGGGGGTGACCTCGGACTGGCTGGAGATGGAGCAGGACCGGGGTATCTCCATCACCTCCGCCGCCCTGCGCATCGACTACGAGGGATGCGTGCTGAACCTGGTGGACACCCCCGGTCACGCCGACTTCTCCGAGGACACCTACCGGGTGCTGTCGGCGGTGGACTGCGCGATCATGCTGCTGGACTCGGCCAAGGGCCTGGAGGCGCAGACGCTCAAGCTCTTCGACGTGTGCCGCGCCCGGAAGATGCCCGTGATCACCTTCGTCAACAAGTGGGACCGTCCGGGCCGTGAGCCGCTGGAGCTGCTGGACGAGATCGAGCAGCGCATCGGTCTGCGCCCGACCCCGCTGAACTGGCCGGTGGGCATCGCGGGGGACTTCCGTGGGCTGGTCGACCGTCGCAGTGGTACCTACACCAGGATGATCCGTACCCCCGGTGGCGCCCACAAGGCGGTCGAGGAGGTCGTGGACGCCGACAAGGCGGCCGAGATGGAGGGCGAGGCCTGGATCCAGGCCGGCGAGGAGATCGAGCTGCTGGAGGCCCTGGGCGCCGACTTCGACGAGGAGTCGTTCATGGCGGGGCGGTCCTCTCCGGTGCTGTTCGGCGCGGCGTTGCCCAACTTCGGGGTCGGCCAGTTGCTGCGGGCGGTGGTGGAGTTGGCGCCGGCCCCGGCGCCCAAGGCCGACGACCGGGAGCGACCGCGCCCGGTCTCCGAGCCGTTCTCGGGCCAGGTGTTCAAGATGCAGGCCAACATGGACAAGAACCACCGGGACCGGATGGCGTTCGTGCGCATCAGTTCGGGCAGGTTCGACCGCGGCATGGTGCTCACGCACGCCCCCACGGGGCGCCCGTTCGCCACCAAGTACACCCAGGCGGTGTTCGGCTCGGACCGCACCACCATCGAGACGGCCTACCCCGGCGACGTGATCGCGTTGGTCAACGCCCAGGCCCTGGCGGTGGGCGACACGCTCTACGACGGACCCAAGGTGGTCTTCCCGGCCATCCCCAGTTTCGCCCCGGAGCACTTCGTGGTGGCCCGCTCCAAGGACGCGAGCAAGTACAAGCAGTTCCAGCGCGGTATCGCCCAGCTGGACGCCGAGGGCGTGGTGCAGGTCCTGACCTCGGACGTGCGGGGCGAGCAGGCCCCCGTGCTGGCCGCGGTGGGGCCGTTGCAGTTCGACGTGGTCCGTCACCGCATGGAGCACGAGTTCCGCTCTCCGGTGGAGACCTCGCCGCTGGACTACTCGGTGGCCCGTCGCACCGACGAGGAGTCGGCGCCGAAGCTGCACGCGTTGTCGGGCGCGGAGGTGCTCCGACGTCGGGGCGACGGTGAGCTGTTGGTGCTGGTGCACAACAAGTGGCGGTTGCGGGTGATCGAGCGCGACAACCCGGATCTGTTCATGGAGCCGTTGCTCGCCGGTGGGGTCGCCGAGGGCGAATGACGTCCCTCCGGCCCGTTCCGAGAGGCCGTCCGTGCCGTTTTCACGGAGCGCCCCAGGTATTCACCTCGGGTGAATACCGATGACGATCCGCCTGCTCCGACGGGGCGTGTGAACTTCTGTGCCCCGAGCACGGTCCGCCTCCCTTCGTGCCCCCGGTTCCGCCGTGGTCCGGGGACCTTGGCCTCCTCCCGCCACAGGTGGGGACGGCAGAGGCGAAGATCACCGGTTGTGGGGTACCCCGCCTCAACCCTTGTGATCAGGGCGAAGGTACCCTGAGAGGTGGCCACTAGGGCACTTCCGGACACCTGTCCGCATCGAGCTTCGTCCGACTTTGTCCATTTCTGTGAAAGGCGGTCGGCGGAGGCGGGGGCGGGCCGACGACGGGATGTCCGGAGGACCGGTACAGGAGACGAGGCGGTGTCGGGAGGATCCCCGGCGTCCCGTGACGTCTCAGGGTGATCACGAAATAATCGACAGCCGGCAAAGTTTGCAAATCTTCACCGTGCGGTAATTCGGCTCACGTCTGGGTATGTGTTGCATGTCACCTGTTCGTGAATCGGTGAAACTTATATGGTTTTGCTTAACTGTCGTTTAACAAAACAGAACAATAACGAGTGAAGCAGGAACGTGGCGGCGGACCGCCCCGCGTCTGACGCATCTCACGTATCCCCCGCCTGGAAAGGTTGACCTCGGGCATGAGCGAAGACGACAAAGAGCGCACGGTGGAGCTCCACTACGAGGGCGGCGTGCTGAAGCTGCCGGTGCACACCGGTACCGAGGGTGAACGCACCATCGAGCTGAAGGCCCTGCTGGGGTCGACCGGTATGACCACCCTGGACCCCGGGTTCGGCAACACCGCTTCGTGCAGCTCGAAGATCACCTACATCGACGGGGACGCCGGTATTCTGCGCTATCGCGGATACCCGATCGAGGACCTCGCCGCGGGCGCGACCTTCCTGGAGGTCGCCCACCTGGTGATCTACGGTGAGCTGCCCGACGCGGGTCGACTCAAGGAGTTCGCCGACAAGCTGCGCGCGAACGCCGACATTCCGGCCGACATGGGCACGCTGATCGACGCGATGCCCCGTAACGGCCACCCGATGGCGCTGTTGGCCAGCGCCGTGAACACCCTCGCCGCCTACTACGACGACAGCGTCGACCCCGGCGACGAGGACCAGGTGGAACTCGCCACGATCCGACTGTTGGCCAAGCTGCCGACGATCGCGGCCCGCATCTACCGCAACTCCATCGGCGAGAAGCCGATCAGCCCGGACGACTCCCTCGACTACGTCGACAACTTCATCCGGATGACCTTCGGCGACGTCCACGCCGACAGCGAGCTGGGCGACCTCTTCAACAAGGCCGTCGGCATGCTGCTGGTGCTGCACGCCGACCACGAGCTCAACTGCTCCACCGCCACGGTGCGCGTCGTCGGCTCCGCCAAGGCCGACATCTACGCCAGCGTCGCCTCGGGCATCAACGCCCTGTCCGGCCCGTCCCACGGCGGTGCCAACCAGGCGGTGCTGGAGATGCTGGAGCAGATCCGCGACTCGGGCATCTCCCTGGAGGAGTTCCTGGAGCGGGTCAAGGCCCGCGAGATGCGCCTCATGGGCTTCGGCCACCGGGTCTACAAGAACTTCGACCCGCGCAGCAAGGAGATCAAGGAGCTGGCCGGCCAGATCCTCGACCGCGACGAGAACCCGGACGAGCTGTTCGCGCTCGCCCTCAAGCTCGAAGCCGCCGCGCTCGCCGACTCCTACTTCACCGAGCGCAAGCTCTACCCGAACGTCGACTTCTACACCGGCGTCATCTACCGCACCATGGGCTTTCCGACCAACATGTTCACCGTGTTGTTCGCCCTCGGCCGTCTGCCCGGCTGGATCGCCCACTACCGCGAGCAGCTGCACGACCCCGACTTCCGGATCGCGCGCCCGCGCCAGCACTACGTCGGCTCCCCCGAACGCCGGCTCCCCGGCAGGGACTGACCCTTTCGGACACAGCGAGAGCGCCCGCCCGCGTCACGACGGGGCGGGCGCTCTCGCGTCGTCCGCGTCGGTCGCCGTCGTTCCTCCCCAAAGGAACGGGGTATCACAGCTGTCACAGGGACGGTGGGCCGTCCCTCTTTCCCCTTATTTTGCGGTCGGCCGTCCTCGGCGGTCGTCCTCCGGGGGAAGGGGCTGGATGCGGCCCCCGTCCGAGGGTGCGCGAAGGGAGGCGACGATGATCCGGTACGCGTTGACCGGTGACCTGCTCGGTGAACTGAGGCGGCACTGGTGGGTGGTGGTCCTTCGTGGGATCGCCGCGCTCCTCTTCGGTGTGATCGCCCTGGTGTGGGTGGACAAGACCCTGGTGGTGCTGGCGATCATCTTCGGTTTCTACGCTCTGGTGGACGGCGGGGCACTGGGTTACGCGGCCTATCGCGCGAGACCGGGCAACCGGGCGCAGTTGGTCGTACAGGCGGTCCTCAGCGTCCTGGCCGGGCTGATCGCCCTGTTCTGGCCGGTCGTGGCGATCCTCGCACTGGTGTTGGTCATCGGTTTCTGGGCGGTGTTCACCGGTGTCGCCGAGATCGTCACCGCCATCCGTCTGCGCGCACACCTGAGCTCGGAGTGGCTGCTGGTCTTCGTCGGCGCCCTCTCGATCGTCTTCGGTCTGCTGCTGTGGTTCTGGCCGCTGGCGGGCGCCCAGGCCATCATGCTCGTGATCGCGGTGTACGCCATCGTCTTCGGCGCGGTGATGACCGTGGTCGGATTCCGTCTGCGCAACGCCGACGCCCTGCCCCCGGGAGGAGCGACCCCCCTCGACCGACCCGGCGGTCGTCACCGGAGCCCCGACGAGGACTACCCCGAGGACCCCGACCGGCCGGCCTGACCCCGGCTGATGAGGAGTGAACCCAAGCGGTCCTCTTGGCTTCCGGGGACGGTCACCCGTGCCTTCTCCTCCTGCCACGCCGAGAAGTGCGGGGTGCGCCGGTGGGCGCGCAGCGCCTCCTCGTCGGCGAACACCTCGTACACCCAGAACACCTCCGGATCCGAGCCGTCGGCGACCACGTCGAAGCGCAGGCGACCCGGCTCGTCGCGGACCGATGCCGAGGCGTTGGCGAGGATTCCCGCGAGGAAGGCCGACCGGTGGCCCGGACGCACCCGGATCGAGATGACGAGCGAGATCGGGGCGCCGGGAGCGGGCAAGGGAGCGGGCATGGGAACTCCCATGGGGGCTGGGGACAGGGTCCGTGATCCTATGCGGTCTCCTTCGGCGATGGGGAACGGTACCTTCCGCGCCGTCGCCGCTCGCGGAGGTCTTCGGCGCGTGGAAGGAGCACATGTGGCCGTTCGTGGCCGGAAACCGTGCCATCCCTTGTGGTTCGGGAAGGTCGGCGCCACACTCTTCTTGAGGTAAAGGATTGTTGACCGTCCACTCCCGGGCGGGTACGGAAGCAGGAACGCCGGAAGGGATACGGCAGGTGGCCAGCGCGTCTGGAGCGAGCACACCGCCCATGAGCTGGGAGGGCATCGACCACGCGCTCAACCGTGCGCGGGGCGAGGCCGACCGGATGGCCCTTCACCTGGCGGATCTGGACGAGCACGTGGGGTACCGCCTGCTGAGGGAGACCGACCTGGTCGGGCGCACCCGCGAACGCTGGGAGTACGCCGAGGATCGCCTCCAGAGCCTGCTGGCGGTCTATGGTGCCTTTCGTCGTACGGTCGACCGGATGCACGCCCTGCGCCTGTCCGCCGACGGCGCCCCCGAGCACCAGACGGCGTTGACCGACCTGCTCAACGGCGCCTCGGTGACCCTGCCCACCGGGAAGGCCCCGTCGGGCGGGCACGGGCGGTTCCACGTGGGACGCGAGTGCATCACGCTCGCCGACGCCGTGGCCCGCATGTCCGCCGACCACGAGGAGGCCACCGAGGTCATCTCGGCCACGGAGACGGCCTGGGACGCGCTCCATCCGCGCCTGGCCGAACTCGACGCCATGTGGTACGAGATCGGCACCCTCTCCGACCTGATCGAACTGGGCGAGAACGAGTACGAGTCCCTGCGCGCCGAACTGGAGGCGGTCAGCACCACCGTCCGACGCGATCCCCTCTCGCACGTGGAGGAGGGGCGCGTGGACACCTCCTCCCTCGAACGGCTGCGCCTACGCCTGGAACGTGTACGCGGAGAACTCCGCGACGCGCTGCGCATGCGCGACTCCTACACCGAGAGCGTCGAACGGCTCCGCTCCGCCATCGTCGACGTCGGCACGGTGCTCACGCGCGCCCGCGGGCTGCGGCGACAGGTGGTCGCCAAGATCTCCTCGCCGGTGGCGGTCGACGTACCCGACCCCGTTCCCACGCTGTTGGCCGGCATCGACGACATGGACGCCCTCCGCGCCCAGAACAGGTGGCGTGAACTCGGCGCCCGCCTGGGCGAACTGCAACGGGCCGTCCACGAGGTCGCCGACGACGCACGCGAGCGCGAGGCCGGTCTCACCGGACTCCTGGAACGCCGGGCCGAACTGCGCGGCCGGCTGAACGCCTACCGGGCACACGCGGTCCGGCTCGGCGTGGCGGGGGAGGAACGACTGGCCGAACTCCACCGCAAGGCCCACTGGGAGCTGTGGGCCGTGCCCTGCGACCTGCGGGCGGCCACGGTGATCCTGTCCTCGTACCAGTGCGCGCTCCAGGAACGCGGAGGAACCGACCCCTTCGGGGACAGAACCACACCGGACGGGAAGGCGTCTGACGGCCAAAGAGACGGCGGAGGGAGAGACAGATGACCGCGTGTGCGTCCTCGGGCTGTCACGGTCTGATCGAGGGCGGTTCCTGCGGGGTGTGCGGATCGACTCCCTCGGGCGCGACATCCTCCGGACCCCCCTCGGGGGACGCCGTGGGTCGTCCTCCCCACGTCCCCGCGTCGGAGTCGGGGCCGCGACGCCCCTTCGCGGCCTCGGTCACCGGAGCCCGGCCCGGCGGTGGGGACGAGGCGCTCGACCAGTGGCTGTCCTCCGGCTCCTCCACCCCCTCCGGCGGCGAGCCGGGGCACTCCCATCCCGTCTCCGGTCACGTCCGACTCTCGGGCCGCTCCGGCCCCGGCGGCGTCGCCGCCACGACCGGCTCCGCCGTCAGCGGCCGGGGGGCGGGGCGGGGAAGTCGCCGTTCCTCCCGCGGCATGCTCGGTATGGGCATGGTCCAGGTGCCCCTCGTGCCCTACCGGGACCCGGCCGAGGCCGTCATGGACCGCCCCGTCGTGTCGGAGAAGAACCGCTTCTGCGGTAACTGCGGAGAGAGGGTCGGCCGCTCCCGGGGCGACCGGCCGGGCCGTACCGAGGGTTTCTGCCCCGCCTGCGGAACCCAGTTCTCCTTCACCCCCAAGCTCTCCCCGGGAGACCTGGTCGGCGGGCAGTACGAGGTGCTCGGCTGTCTGGCCCACGGCGGTCTGGGGTGGATCTACCTGGCTCGCGACCGCAACGTCAACGACCGCTGGGTGGTCCTCAAGGGTCTGCTCAACGCCGGTGACGCCGAGGCGCACAAGGCGGCGGCAGCCGAGCGCGCGTTCCTCTCCGAGGTCGAGCACCCCAACATCGTCAAGATCATCAACTTCTCCCAACACCCCGATCCACGTACCGGCATCCCCGGCGGCCACATCGTCATGGAGTACGTGGGGGGCAAGTCCCTGCGCGAGCTGCTGGTCGAGCGTCGTGAGCAGGGACCCGACGCGGTCCTGCCCGTGGACCAGGTCATCGCCTACGGCCTGGAGGTGCTACGGGCCCTGGGCTACCTGCACTCCAAGAACCTTCTCTACTGCGACTTCAAACCCGACAACGTCATCCAGAGCGAAGAGCAGATCAAACTCATCGACCTGGGCGGCGTACGGCGCATGGACGACACGGTCAGCCCCGTCTACACCACCCCCGGTTACCGGGTGCCCGAGGACGAACTGCGCGATCCCGGTCCCAGCGTCAGCGCGGACCTGTACTCGGTGGGCCGTGCCCTGGCCGTGCTCAGTTTCCGTTTCAACTTCCTACGGGAGCACCCGCACAGCATCCCGCCGCGGGAGACGGTGCCCCTGCTCCAACGTCATGAGTCCTTCGACCGGTTGCTGCGTCGCGCCACCCACGCCGAGCCCGAACTGCGCTTCCACGACGCGGGCGACATGGCCGACCAGCTCACCGGCGTGCTGCGCGAGGTCATGTCCGATCTGGAGGGAGTGCCCCACCCGGCCCCCTCGAACCTGTTCGGCGGGGAGAACTCCACCATCGCGGGCTTCGACCACGGTGCGCACGAGGCCGATCGCATGCTCGCCCCGCCCCCGCTCACCGAGGCGGCCGCGCTGCTGCCCGTGCCCCTCATCGACCAGACCGACCCGGCCGCCCGGCACCTGCACGGCTTCGAGGCGCTCGCGCCCGAGGAGCTGATCCCGGCGTTGCGCTCCATGGAAACGCCCACCCCCGAGACCCTGCTGATGTCGGCCCGCGCGCTCATCACCCTCGGGCGTCACGGCGAGGCCATGGACGCCCTCCAACGCTTCAGCGAACTCAGCCCCGGCGACTGGCGCACCATGTGGTACCTGGCGGTCGCCGAACTGAGCACCGGCCGGTTCCACGACGCCCGTGACCACTTCGACGAGCTGTACGACCACCTTCCCGGGGAGGCCGCGCCCAAGTTGGGTCTGGCCTTGGCCTGCGAACGCACCGGCGAGTACGACGTCGCCGCACGCCAGTTCCAGACCGTGTGGAACACCGACCACTCCTTCGTCGGCGCCGCGTTCGGTCTGGCCCGCATCCGCCTGGCACAGGGGGATCGGGCGGAGGCCATCGCGGTCCTGGACACGGTTCCGGAGCTGTCCAGTCTCCACGTCCACGCCCAGACCGCGCTGATCACCGTGCTCGCGGCACGGAACGGAGGCACCGCCGCCGACTTCGTGGAGGCCGGACGGCGTCTGGAGCGGGCCCGCCTGGACGGCGAGTCCGCGGACCGGCTGGCGGCCCGGATCCTGGAGTCGGCCCTGGTCTGGCTCGGTGCGGGGGGCCGGGCCCAGGAAGGGCAGGTGCTGCTGGGCGGACCGCTCACCGAGGAGGGCGTACGGACCGACCTGGAACGCCGCTACCGCGCGCTGGCCCAACGCGCCGTGGTGCGCTCCGTACGCTACGAGCTCATCGACAGGGCCAACTCCCTGCGCCCCATGACGCTGCTGTGAGGATCGAGGAAACGGCGATGACCAAGGTGTGGAACTGCCCCGCCTGCTCGGACAGGGTGACCGAGGGAGACGTCTTCTGTGAGGGATGCGGTCGTCCCCTCCCCGAGGAGGTCGCGTCCGCGTCCGAGAAGCACCCGGACTCGGTGCCCACCGCGCCCCAGGCGAGCCTGTCGGGGATGCGGCCGACCGACGCCGACCCCGCCCCCACCGACGCTCCGGGCGGGGGAGCGCCCCACGGAAACGGTGAACGCCCGGGCATGGTGCCGCCGGAGGGGGCTCCCACGGCACCCCAGGTGAGCCTGAACGCCGCACGGCGGGGGGACGACCCCTCGGGCGCCCGGTCGGCGCGGCGTGACGGTGAGCCGGGAGCTTCGCGGCGACCCCAGCGGCCCGAAGCCGACGACGTCGTCTCCGACTGGCCGCCGCCCGCCACCGGCAGCAACCCGGTACGGCCCACCAACCCGGAACTGTGCGTGTGGTGTCCCGGTCGGGTGGAGGACGGGTACTGCCGGACGTGCGGTCTGCTCCAGCCCACCGGGCGCGACCACGTCGAGGTGCGCACGCACGCGGCCGTCGGCGTCAGCGACCGGGGCCTGCGGCACGAACGCAACGAGGACGCCATGGCGATCCGCGTGGTCGAGGCCGACCACACCCGCGCTCCCGGAGTGGTCTGCGCGGTGGTCTGCGACGGGGTCTCCACCTCCCCGAGATCGGACGAGGCCTCCCGGGTCACCGCCGAGACCGGGGCGACCACCCTGGCCGAGCAGATCCGTCGGGGCGTCGACCCTCGGGAGGCCACCGGGGTGGCGATGACCAGGGCGGCCGAGGCGGTCGCGGGGATCGCCGAATCGCCCGGCTCCGCGCCCGCCTGCACCTTCGTGTCCGCGGTGGTGGACCCCGCCACGGGCGAGGCCACCGTGGGGTGGGTCGGCGACAGCCGCGCCTACTGGCTCTCGGGGGGTCCCACCGCCAGCGCTTCGGCGCTTTTGACCAGGGACGATTCCTGGAGCGAGGCGATGGTGCAGGCGGGAGCGCTCTCCCGGGAGGAGGCGATGCGTTCGGCCAACGCGCACGCCCTGGTCGCCTGGATGGGCGCGGACTCCGGCGAGATCGACGCCCACATCTCCACGGTCAGGCCGACCGGCCCCGGCGCCGTCGTGCTGTGCAGCGACGGCCTGTGGAACTACTACCCCGAGGCACAGGACCTGGTCGACGCCGTCCCGTGGACGGACACCCGACCCCACGAGGCGGCCCGGACCTACGTCAGGCTCGCCCTCCAGGCCGGCGGTAAGGACAACATCACCGTCGTCGTCATCCCCGTGCCGGGGTAGGAGGGACCCATGTCGAGTTGCCCCTCCGGGCACCGCTCGACCACGACGGACTTCTGCGACGTCTGTGGACTGCGGCTCCAGGCCTACCCCCCACCGGTTCCGGCGCCCCGTCGGGCCCCGCCGACCCCGCCCTCGGCACGGCCTCGTACGCCCGGCCGGACGGTGGTCGAGCCGCGAGGAGGCCCCTGCCCGGGCTGTGCGACCCCCCGCACGGGCAGGTTCTGTGAGGAGTGCGGGTACGACTTCGCCTCGCGGTCGGGTGGTCACCGACACGGTGGGGCCGGGGTCGATCCCGGAAGGGCGCACTGGCGTGCCGTCGTGGCCGCCGATCCGGCGTACTACCAGTACATGGCCGACCAGGGCAGGCTCGACCCCTCCCTGCTCCCCTTCCCCAAGAGGCACGTCCAGCGTCGGGTGACGCTCGCCGGCGACCGGGTGCACATCGGTCGGCGCAGCGTCTCCCGGAACTTCACCCCCGAGATCGACCTGGGCGGACCCGGCGGGGATCCCGCCGTCTCCCACGTCCACGCGATCCTGGTCGCACGGCCCGAGGGTTCCTGGGCCCTGATGGACCCGGGATCGACGAATGGGACCACGGTCAACGGAGCCACCGACCCCCTCACCCCCAACGTGGAGGTTCCCCTACATGACAACGACCGGATCTACGTCGGCGCATGGACCGTCATCATCCTCCAGAAGGGGTGAGTCCCGTTGACGCCTCCTGACCTCGCACGGGTGGGGCGAAGGCGGGCCGCACTCCGCCGGTGGTTCGGTACGACCCCGGCCAAGGTGTGGCTGTCGGCGTCGGCGTGCGTGGTGGCCGTCGTCGGCCTGTT
This sequence comes from Nocardiopsis sp. ATB16-24, assembly GCF_030271535.1. Lineage (GTDB taxonomy): Bacteria > Actinomycetota > Actinomycetes > Streptosporangiales > Streptosporangiaceae > Nocardiopsis. The sequence goes on from NZ_JASCXJ010000002.1 coordinate 370,037, forward strand.
CGGTTCGGCGGCCTTCGCGTTCGACCAGGCCCGTAGTGGTCTGCACGTCCTGAAGGAGGGGGCGGGGCCACAGGCGATGGCGACCACAGAGCTGTACCTGTCGTTGGCCGACATGGACGCGCACATGGCCGACGTACTGCTCATGGGAACCGACCACGACCTGGGTTCGAGACGTGAGGACGCCCTGAAGCGGTACGACACGAGCCGGACGAAGGCCAACGAGACCTTGGTGCAGGCGGCGTTGCTGACCGAGGACGACGAGGTGGAGAAACGCAACGTCCAGTTGGTCCTGGACGGGATGGGCGCCTACGAGAGGCTGGTCACGCGGGCCCGGTTGCTCAACGACGAGGCGAATGCCCCGTCCGGACGGGTGGACCAGGAGGCTCTGGAGGAGTACCGGCGGGCCACGCGGTTGATGCACACGGAGCTGCTGCCCAAGGCGTTCAACCTGGGGCTGGACTCGTCGGCGATCGTGCGCGCCGACCACGAGGAACGACAGTCCGCCGCCGGGTTCGGCCTGGTGGGAGTGGGCGTCACCGGGCTGATGGCGGTCACCGCACTGCTGGCCTTGCAGATGTACCTGCGCGTACGGTTCCGGCGACGGATGAACGTCCCGTTGCTGGGTGCGACGGCGGGCACCGTCCTGCTCACCGCCGGGATGGCCCTGGCACTGTTCTGCAGCAGCGGCCATCAGCGCGAGGCCAAGGAGGGCCTGGACGCGGTCATGGCGCTGTCCCGTGCCGGAGCGATCTCCACCGACATGCAGGCGGACGAGAGCCGGTACCTCATCGACCCCGACAGGGCCGACAACTACCAGCAGGTGTACCTGGAAAGGGCCCAACAGGTGCTGTTCTGCCAGGCGAACGACCTGGCGACCTACTACGAGGCCATCGAAAAGGTCGCCAAGGATCAGAAGTGCCCCGATCCGGATGAGCCCGACAAGAACTCGGACGCCCTCGGATACCTGGGGCCGGACGCCCAGAAGGTGCTCCTGTCGGGCTCGGAGGGCGCGCTGGCGGAGGTACTGGAGTCCTACGCCGCCCTTCAGAGCCAGGACCGGGCTCTGCGCGCGGCCAAGGAGGACGGCGACCTGTCCGAGGCCATCGACATCCGCATGGGCATCACCGACGCCGAGGACGGGGCCTTCCAGGCCTACGAGGGCACGCTGGCGGAGCTGATCCAACAGCGCCGTGACGCGTTCGACGAGGGCAACGAGCGCAGTGACGCGACGCTGTCGCCGTGGACGTGGCTGCTTCCGGGCGGCACGGTCCTGCTGTTGGCCCTCGTGGTGTCGGGGGTCCGTCCCCGGCTGGCCGAGTACCGGTGACCGGAGGAGACGACGGTGGACCCGCGCAAGGGACCGGACACCCGAGCTTTCCCCATCCCCCGAGAGACAAGGAACAGGCCGATGAGGTTTCGCCACCGTCGTACCGCCTCCGCGGGTGCCCTGGTCGCCGCGGTGGTGCTGGGGCTGTCCTCCTGCTCCGTGGTGCTGGGCGAGGAGGAGTCGCTGCTCGACGCGACCTCGCTGACCGTCGGAGTGAAGGGGGACCAGCCCAAGCTGGGGCTGAAGAACGACGACGGCGAGTTCGAGGGCTTCGACGTGGACGTGGCCTACTACATCGCGGAGAAGCTCGGTTTCTCGAAGGAGGAGGTGGACATCGTCGAAGTCACCTCCGCCAACCGCGAGGAGAAGCTGCTCGGTGAAGACAAAGACAAGGACAAGGGCAAGGACGAAAAGGTGAACATGGTCGTGGCGACCTACTCCATCACCCCCGAACGTAAGACCGAGGTCACCTTCGGGGGGCCCTACTACGTCGCCAAACAGGACGTGCTGGTACGTGCGGAGGACACCCACATCCAGGGTGTTCGCGACCTGGAGGGACTCACCGTCTGCCAGGGCGAGGAGTCCAACTCCGCGGCCCGCATCACCGAGGGGTTGGGCATCGACATCGAACAGATGAACGCCCCCGACTACAGCTCCTGTATCGACGCCCTGCGCGAGGGCAACGTGGACGCCGTGTCCACCGACAATCTGATCCTGGCCGGGTTCCTCGCCGAGGAGCCCTCCGCCTTCCGGCTGGTCGACCAGCCCTTCACGGACGAGAAGTACGGTGTCGGGCTGCCCCACGGTGACGTACGCGCGTGCGAGGCCGTCAACAAGGCCATCAGCCAGATGTACCAGGACGGTACCGCGCAGGAGTTGCTGGACGAGTGGTTCGGCGAGACCGGCCTTGAGGCGGTGACGGGCGAGCCCGCGCACGTGCCCCAGTTCGAGGGGTGCGGCTGAGGGGACGGTCATGGCGGGGGAGGACTGCCGCCGAACGGGGAGATCACACATACTGGGGGCTGATGTGGAGCGAGGGGCAGGAGGGAGTGGCCCGTTGACCATCGTCGAGTTCCTCAACGCGCGTCTGGACGAGGACGAACGCGCGTCGAAGGCCGCTCCCGTGGGAGCCCGCGGCCGGGACAGGGCGTTGGCGGAGGTCGCGGCCAAGCGCAAGATCGTCCGTGGGTACGTCGAGGCGCACCGCGCCGGCATGCGCAGACTCCAACCGATCCTGGACCCCGCGTCCTCCTCCGACCATCCCCCGCGGCCTGCCGACGACGGTGATCCGTGGGCCGAACTCCTGGCCTGGCGGCTGGCCCTGAAGTACCTGGCGGGGGTGTACCGGGCCCACCCCGAGTACGACAGTGCCTGGGAGGACTGACACGGGTGCCGGGGAGGCCCGCCCGTAGGTCGGTTCAGCCGCCCGCGACCGACGGGAGCACCCGCACGTCCGCGCCCTCGTGGAGCGGTGCCGCCAGCCCTCCGGCCGTACGACACTCGTCCTCGTCCACGAACACGTTGACGTAGCGGCGCAGGCGTCCCTGTTCGTCCCGGATGCGCCGGTCCACACCCGGATACCGGGCGACGAGCGCGTCCAGCACCTCGCCCAGGGTGGTGCCCTCCTCCACCTCCAACGGGACGTGGGCGGCGCCGTCGGTGTCGGCCCGCAGCAGCCCCGGCAGATGTACCGTCACCCGCATCTCACACCTCCGCCGCGCGTACGCACAGGACGTCGGGCAGGTGTGCCACCACCTGGTGCCAGTTCTCACCGTCGTCGGTGGTGGCGTAGACGTCGCCGGTACGGGTCCCGAAGTAGAACCCGGGCACGTCCGCGCCGTCGGTGCAGGCCCCGTCGCGGAGCACGATCCCGAAGTAGGGGTCCTCGGGGAGTCCGCGCGTGACCGCCCGCCAACCGCCGCCCCCGTCGTCGGTCCGGTACACCCCCAACCGGTCGTTCGGCGGCAGGTGCACCTCCTGACTGACCACGGGGAAGTTGAACGCGCCGCCGGGGCGGTGCGGGTGGGCCACCACCGCGAAGCCGAAGTCGGTGGGCAGCCCCTGCTCCACTGCGGTCCAGCCCCTGCCGGCGGGGTCCTCGCTGCGATACACCCCGTGGTGGTTCTGCGCGTAGAGCACGCCGTCGGGGCCGGCGGACACCTTGTGCACGCACTGTCCGTACTCGGGCTCCTCCTCGGGAAGGAACACCGCCGATATCCCCCGGTTGGTCGCGGTCCAGCTCGCGCCGTCGTCGCGGGTCTGGTAGACGCCACCGGTGGACATGGCGACCGTCATGGCGCCGGGCACGCGTTCACCGGCTCCCAGGATCCCCGGCAGGATCGTGTGGATCGCGCCGCCCCCGGCCCCGGGGAACCAGTCGGCGCGGTGCGGGTGGTCCCACAGGGCGCGCACGAGCGTGAAGCTCCCGCCCCCGTCAGAGGAACGGAACAGGGCGTGCGGTTCGACGCCCGCGTACACGGTGTGGGGATCGTCGCCGAAGGCGAACTGCCACACGCGGGTGAGCGAGGCGTCGGTGTCCGCGGGGAAGGCGATGGGCGCTGTTTCGGGCTCGTGCCAGGTCCGGCCGTGGTCGTCGCTGTACCGGACGCTGGGGCCGAAGTGCGAGTTCTCCACCCCGGCCAGGACGCGGCCCCCGTGCGGGGAGATCCCGACCGCGTACACGGCGCTCATGTCGGGGTGGTCCGCGGAGCCGAGCCGATGGGGGCCTTTCACCTCCCATCCACGCCGATCCTCGCTTTGGGCGGTGAAAAGCCCCTTGCGTGTGCCGATGACCAGGAGATACGCCATGACCTGCTCCAGGATGAGGATGAGAACCCCACTGTGACACAGGCCACCGACGTTCGGTGGAGTGCGCTTCCCCCACCACACGTGTCGGGTCGCCGGGAACGCCGATGGTGAAGGAGGTGAACGGTTTCGGGGAAGGAGAACACAGGACAATGGTCGAAAATGGTCCGCCGTCCGTGGCATATCCGCCGCGGTAGGGGAACCCTTTCTCCACGGGTGTCCCTCCCGAAACGGAAGGCGGTTGTCAGACCAGGACTTCTCTGCAATAAAATTCCGGGCCAACCGGTGCGATCGTGCGGGGCCGGACCTGTACCCGCACGATCGTTCCTTCCCTACGACAGCACAGAAGATCTCCCGCTCACTCGGTTTTCACGGCGCGTTTCAGGACTGCCGTCCTCAAGGTCCTCGTGCCGGGGAGAACCGGGCCCCCACTCGATAGGTTTCGCCTCATGCAACACCCCCCGGACACGCTTCACGCCCGCAAACGACGCAAGGCTCGGGCCATGATCGTGTCAGCCGCCTTCCAACTCTTCGCCGAGCATGGATTCGACAACGTCACGGTCGCCGCGATCGCCGAACGCGCCGAGGTCGGCCGGACCACCTTCTTCAGATATTTCGGCGACAAACAACAAGTACTGTTCGCCGACGTCGCAGCCGAGGACGAACGCATGTGCGCCTACGTCCGGGAGAACGCGGAGCAGCCCCTGGGTGAGGACCTGTACGCCGCGATCGAGCTGCTCCGGAGGGCGAGCACGGCCTCCACGCCCTACACCGCGCTCTCACCCGCGCACTCGGCCGTGCTGAAACGCCTGCTCGGGGAGAGCGCGGAGCTGCGCTCCCGCTACCTGCTCACCCGAGAACAGCGGGCGATGAGGTTGGCCGGTGTCCTGACGGAGGCGGGGGCGACCGAGAGGGTCGCCGTGCTCGCCGCCCACACCGCCATGGCCTGTGAGCTCTCCGCCACACGACTGGCGGAGAACCCCGAGACCTTCCCCCGTCGTCTGGAGGAGGTCCACGGCCTGTTGCGCGCTCCCGGCGGGCACAAGACGGTCCCCTGACCGGGGCGGTCCTCCGACCCGGGTCCGTCGGTGGTCGTGTGCGTCCACCGACAGGGCGGTCCCACCGCCCGCTTCGGCGGCGGTGACGGCCGTGCCCGCGCGGGGCCCACGACGAGGCGGGACCGCTTTCCGTGTCCGCACGGAAAGCGGTCCCGCGCCATGGTCTCAGTCGTCCGACGGGACCCGGTAGGGCTCCGCGTTCACCAGGGTGACTCCGATGACCACCCCGCGTGGAGAGGTGAAGGTACGCCTTTCGCCCCGGCGGGCGCCCAGCAGTGAGGCGCCCAGCGGAGACTCGGGCGAGTACACCGTCATCCTGTCCGCCACGGAGGCGTCCCGAACGCCGAGGAGGAACTCCTCCGTCTCCTCCTCCTCGTCGTCGTAGCGGATGGTGAGCACCTTGCCGGGGGCCGCGATCCCGTCGTCCGGGGCGGCCTCGCCCACCACCGCCTCGCTGAGGAGGCGTTCGATGGTGTTCACGCGCGCCAGGCGCACCGCGGGGTCGTGAATGTAACGGGGCGCGGGGTTCTTACCCCCCGCGCCCCCGTCCGCCCCGGTCTCGGGGTCGTCGTCGGGGACTCCGCGCAGCGTCCTGAGCTCCTCCTGGAGCCGTTCGTATGCCTCCCGGGTCATCCATCGTTCGGTGGTCTTGGCCATGGGGCGTTCGTTCCTTGTCTTCACGGGCGCGTGCCGCGAACCGGTCGCGGCGTGATCGAACACGCGAGAGGGCCGGGGGTGCGCCGCTCGTTCATCAGGAGTGTGTCCGGCTTCCCTGCACGGACGGTTATCCTTGGCGCACAATCCCACGAGCTGCTTTTGTGGCACCGGAACAACACCTGAGCACCGGGGAGGGGCACCGTGATCCACCTGGACCGGCTCGTCAACGTCCTTGGCGGATACGGAGCCCGACTGATCGGCTCGGAACGACTACGTCGCCGGGAACTACGCAGCGTCGCCATGTACGACCCCCTCGACGAGGCGCCGCCCCTGGGCGACGCGCTCCTGGCCGTGGGCGTGGAATCGGCGGAGGAGGCCGTGCGCCTGGCCGAGCGGGCTCGGGCGACCGTCGTCATCGTCCGTTCCGCGACCGAACCCGACGCCGAGGTGCGTGAACGCCTCAAGTCGGGTGGGCTGGCCCTGCTGATCGTGGAACCCGACGTGACGTGGAGTCAGGTGTCCGGCGTCGTCTACGCGCTGGTCCTGGAGGGGCGTGAGACCGAGGCCGGGCGCGGTCCCAGCGACCTGTTCGCCCTCGCCGACACCATCGCCGCCGAGGTCGACGGGCCCGTCACCATCGAGGACCGCTCCTCACGTGTGGTCGCCTACTCCGCCGCGCAGGCGGACACCGACCGGGTGCGGCGCCGGACGCTCGTGGACAGGACGGTCCCTCTCCAGGTCCGGGACCGGCTGGAGGCCGACGGGGTCTTCACCCGGCTGGCCACGACCACCGAGCCGTGGTTCGTTCCGGAGATACCCGAACTCGGCATGGGCGGGCGCACCGCCGCGCCCATCCGGGTGGGCCGCGAACTCCTGGGGTCGCTGTGGGCCGTGTGCGACGCCCCGTTGGGGGCGGAGCGCTCACGGGCACTGCGGGAGGGGGCGCACACGGTCGGTCTGCACATGCTGCGGGCCAGGGTCAGCAGCGACCTGGAAAGACAGGTGGAGTCGGAGTCGGTGATCGACCTGTTGGAGGGTTCGGCCGATCCGGTGCAGGCGGCCGGACGGATCGGACTGCTCTCCGCCGAACTGCGGGTGATCGCCTTCCAGGCCAGGGCCAGCGCCGAACCGGAGGCCTCGATCCTGCAACTCTTCGAGCAGGTCACCACGGGTTTCGGGTGGTCGCGGCCGGGACGCAGCACGTTGTTGGGCACCACGGTGTACACGGTCCTGCCCTGCGGGGCCGATCCCACGCCGGCGGTGGAGTGGGTTCGCTCGACGACGCGCGGTCTGCCCGAGAGCCCGGGGCTGGTCGCCGGTGTGGGAGGTGTGGCCGACGCCGCGGGCCTGCCCGCCAGCAGACAGGAGGCGGACGAGTGCCTGACGCTGCACGCGCAGACACCGGAGAAGACGGACCCGGTGGTCTACGACCAGGCCTGGCACTCCGTGCTGCTGCGCAGGTTGCGGCTGGTCGCCGAGAGCGGGCGGATGCCCACCCGCAACCCGGTGGCGGACCTGGTGCGCAACGACGCCGAGTACGGCACCGACCACATCCGGACCCTGCGCACCTGGCTGTACTCGCACGGCGACCTCGGAAGGACGGCGGAACTGCTGGACCTGCACCCCAACACGGTGCGCTACCGGTTACGTCGGATGGGAACGGTGACGGACCTGCGGCTGGACGATCCCGAGGCACGCGTGGCGATGATGGTGGCCCTGGCCGCGCTCGCGGACGGATAGCGGGGCCGGGCGGCCGGGTCCTTCCCACCGGTCGCCCCGCTCCGGAACGGGTCTTCCGGGAAGCGGGTGCCCCCGGGGCGGAGCCCTACCGGTTCTTGTCGGCGGCGCGCCTGGCCTCGATGTGCTCGGCCATCTCGTCGCGCACCATCGTGCCCGAGTCGATGCGTTCGGTCCGGTAGGCCACCCGGGTCACGATGTGCCCGGCGACCGGGATGGTGAGCATCTGGAAGAAGCCCACCAGGAAGAGCGTCCCCACGCTGAACACGTCGGTCTCCACCGGGATCAGACGGATCCCGATGCCCACCAGCACCAGCAACAGTCCCAACACCTGCGGCTTGGCCGCGGTGTGCATGCGTGAGAGCAGGTCGGGGAAGCGGAGCAGCCCCGCGCCGGCCACCAGGGAGAGCGCGGCCCCCGCGAAGATGCACAGGATCGCCACCCAGTCCAGGACGGTGATGAGCGCCTCGCTCATGGGGTCTCCTCCCGCTGGTCGGACTGGTCGGGCTGGTCGGGCTGGTCGGGCCGCTCGGATCCGGCGAGCGCCTCGGCGGGGGAGACGACGTCCTCGTCCTCCGTGCGCCGTGCGACGAACTTGGCGAGACTGACCGAGCCGATGAAGCCCAACAGGGACAGCACCAGCAGGGTCGGCAGCACGGTGGGGTCCCGGTGGAAGGCGGCGTAGGCACCGGCTCCGGTCAGCGCGGAGGCCAGGAGCACGTCCACCGACAGCGCCCGGTCCAGGATGCTCGGACCGATCATCATCCGGGTCAGTCCGGCGAGCGCCGCCAGGCCGAGCATGACGCCGATGGCGATCCACAGAGCGTTCACGTCTTCTCCCCCCGCCCGAGCTTCTCGACCCCGCCCGCCCGCAGCGCCGCGATGTCCTCCCGCGTACCCAGCGCCATCACGAAGCCCTCCTCCAGTTTGCGAACGCCCCGGCGACCCTCCTCCATGGCCTCCTCGGTGTCCGCGCCCAGCACGTGCACGTAGAGGATCCGTTCGGTCCGCTCGGCCTCCGCGATCACCGTGCCGGGGATGATCGAGGTGGCGATCGCGGTGAACACCATCATCAGGTCCGACTCGGTGCGCATCGGCACCGCCACCATCGAGTTGCGCACCGGCTCGGGACGGAAGGTCATGATGGTGACCTGGATGCTGGCCAGGGCCATCTCCCGGAACACGTACGCGGCCAGCCGGATCATGTGCAGTGGACGGAAGCGGAGCCCCGGGGTGATCGGGGGCAGGGGGAACAGCAACATGATCAGCACCGACACCAGGAACCCCAGGACCAGCAGGCCCAGGGACTCCCAGCGCGGCTGGAAGCCCTTGAAGAGCAGCATCCACACCAGGGTCATACCGAGCGCCACCGGCAGCTGTACCTTGCCGAGGCGGCGTCGTAGCGCGGTCAGGCCGAGCGGCCTCTTCTGCCGTGGGTCGCTCATCGGTAGCCTCCGAGAACCGCCTCGATGTAGGGGGTACGTGCCTGAAGCTCGGTGGCGGCCTCCGACGCGTACGAGATCAGCGGACCGGCGAACACCGTCAGGGCGATGCTGAACGCCACCAACCCCACCGTGGCGCCGACCATGCTCCGGGGCAGCACCACCGACGTGACCACCGGGGTGGCCGCGGTCGCGGTGTCCCGGAGGCGGGAGGAGGGACCGACCGCCTCACCGGGGCCCAGCGCCGCGGTGGAGGGCTCGTCGGTGTCGGCGTCCTCCAGCACGGTACCGGGCTCGGCCACCATGCCCTCGGAGGGAGTGCGCCAGAAGGCGTAGTTCCACACCCGGGCGATCACGTACAGGGTCAGCAGGCTCGTCAGCACGGACGTGCCCACCAGCGTGTACGCCAACGGGGTGCCGACCTCGACACCGGCCTGCAACAGCCCCAGCTTGCCGAGGAAGCCCGACAGCGGCGGGATCCCGCCCAGGTTCATCGCGGGGATGAAGAACAGGATCGCCAGGATCGGGGCGATCCTGCCCAGGCCGCCCAGACTGTCCAGGGACGTGGAGCCGCCCCGGCGTTCGATCAGGCCCGTGACCAGGAACAGCGTGGTCTGCACGGTGATGTGGTGCGCGATGTAGAACACCGCGCCCGTCATGCCCAGTTCGGTGCCCAGGGCCACGCCGAAGACCATGTACCCGATGTGACTGATGAGGGTGAAGGACAGCAGACGTTTGATGTCGGTCTGCGCGACCGCGCCCAGGATGCCCATGATCATGGTCGCCAGCGCCACCCACATCAACAGGGCGTTGATCTGGTCGCCGGGGAAGAGCAGGGTCTGGGTGCGGATGATGGCGTACACGCCGACCTTGGTGAGCAGGCCCGCGAACACCGCGGTGACCGGCGCGGGGGCCGTCGGGTAGGAGTCGGGGAGCCAGGCGGCCAACGGGAAGACCGCCGCCTTGATGCCGAAGGCGAACAGCAGCACGATCTGTAGGGTCGTCCTGAGTTCGACGGACAGCTCCGGCAGTCGCTCGCCGAGCTGGGCCATGTTCACCGTGCCGGTGGCGCCGAAGACGAGTGCGATGGCGATCAGGAACAGCACCGAGGACACCAGCGACACCACGACGTAGGTGGCGCCCGCGCGCATCCGGGCCTGGGTGCCTCCCAGGGTCAACAGCACGTAGCTGGCGGTCAGTAGGATCTCGAAGCCGACGTACAGGTTGAACAGGTCTCCGGCGAGGAAGGCGTTGGAGACGCCCGCCACCAGGATCAGGTAGGTGGGCTGGTACACCGACAGGGGCGCCACCTCGGCCTTGCCGGCCATGCCCTGGCCGATGGAGTACACCAGCACGGCCAGGGTGATCGCGGCCGACACCGTCACCATCAGCGCGGACAATCGGTCGGCGACCAGGGTGATGCCGATCGGGGCCGCCCAGCCGCCCACCTGGACGGCCTGCGGGCCGAACTCGTGGGCGCCCAGCATCAGCACGAAACCGATGGCCAGGACCACCGCCAACGAGATGACGCTCAGCCACTGCTGCACGCGGGGCCAGCGGATGCCCAGGGCCAGCTTCACCCCGGCCGTGAACAACGGCAGTACCACGGGCAGGGGGACGAAGTAGTGCAGGATGCCCGCGAGAGGGTCCAGGCCCATGGTCACTCGCTCCCTTGCAGGTCGCTGTCCTCGGCACGGGCCAGACGCTCGCGCTCGGCCCGCATGGTCTGGCGCGCCTGGCGCCGCTGTGCGCGGACGCGGCGGCGCAGCTCACGCCACAGCTCCCGCTCGGCGGCGCGGTCGGCCCTCTTGTGTTCCCGCAGCCGCCTGCGTCCCTGCCGGATCCGTCCGCGCAGTCCCTGGATCTGGGCGGCCATGCTCTCGGCCCGGTCGCTCAGCAGACGCATGGTCTCCTGGGACTTCTCGTCGAGGTCGTGGTCCTCGGCCTCCAGTTCGTGGCGGGCCAGTTCGGCGCGGGCCCTGGCGATCTCGGCCTTGATGCGCGCCTGCTCGGCCAGTTCGCGGGCGTCGGCGACGGCGATCCGTGCCTCCAGCTCGGCGCGCTGGCGTCGGATGTCGGCCTGGAGCCTGCGCCGTTCCTTCACGTAGCGCTGGCGCAGGGCGCGGCGCCCCTCGCCCTGGGAGATGCGCAGGTCCTCGGCGTCGTCCTGGACCTCGTCGTTGCCCTCCAGCTGCCAGGTCCGGTAGGCCATGGCCAGGAGGAAGGCGGTGATGCCCAGGGTGATGACGATCGCGGTCAGGATCATCGCCTGGGGCAGTGGGTCGGTCATCTCGTCGGGCTCGGTGAGCCACAGGACCGGGGGCCGACCGGGCTCGCCGGCCATGGCCAGGATCATGAGGTTGGCGCCGTTGCTCAGCACGACGAACCCGAGCAGGACGCGTGTCAGGCTGCGTTCCAGGAGGAGCACGACGCCCACCGCCACGAGGACGCCGATGCTGACGACGAGGAGCAGACTGGGTGACTCACTCACGAGACGGTCTCCTCCTCGGTTTCGCTCTCCTCGATCCTGCCCTGTTCCTTGGCGTGGGCGGCGTCCCGTTCGATCTGTTCGTCGATGCGGGCGCCGAGGCTGCGCAGGATGTCCAGGATCAGCCCGATGACCAGCAGGTACACGCCGATGTCGAAGAAGAGGGACACCGTGATGTGCGCCTCGCCCAGGATCCACAGGTCGATGTAGGCGTGGCCGCCGCCCAGGACGTCGGTGCCGAAGACGGCGCCGCCCAGCGCGGTGCCGGTGGCCACGGCCAGACCGGTGCCGATCAGTGCTCCCGGCTGGATCCACGCGGCGGCGTACAGGTCGTACCGTCCCGCGGCGAGGTACCGGACGATGAACGCCAGTCCCGCGACGATGCCTCCGGCGAAGCCTCCGCCGACCGCGCCGTGGCCGGTCAGCAGCAGGTACACCGAGATCACCATGACCACGGGGAAGAGGAAGCGGGAGACGACCTCGAAGATGACCGAGCGGCGTTCCGACGGCATGGCGCTCGCGCCCGGCAGCCAGGTGCTCTGGAGTCGGGGTTTGATGTGCATGCTCCGCGGGGCGTTCCGAAGACCGCCGAGGTCCACCGGCACCTGGCCCTCGGCGGGCTCCGGCGGTGTGGTGAGGGAGACGGCCATGATCCCGCGGGGGGCCTTGCGCGGTTGGGCGCGGCGGCGCACGAACATCAGGCTGGCCACCCCGGCCGCCGCGGCGGCGAGCACGGAGATCTCACCCATGGTGTCCCAGGCGCGGACGTCCACCAGCAGGACCGAGACGATGTTGGAGCCGCCGGCCTCCTCCGCCGCGGCCGGGTAGCCTTCCGCGACGGACGGCTCCTGACGTCCGGCCAGGGCGAACCAGGTCATCGCGGCGACCAGGACGCCGGTGGCCAGGCCCAGGACCAGGTTCCAGATCCGCCGTCCGCGCAGTGCGGGGGCGGAGAAGCGCGCGGGGAAGCGACGCAGCACCAACACGAAGACCACCAGGCTGACGGTCTCCATGAGGAACTGCGTGAGGGCGATGTCGGGGGCGCCCATGACGTAGAAGAGGGTGGCGACGCCGTAGCCGCCGGTTCCGACGAGGATCACCGCGAACAGACGGCGTCGCACGAAGAGCACCAGCAAGGCGGTGAGGACGATGACCAGGGCGGGGACGATCTGGACGGGGGAGTCCCACAGGCGGAGCGCCGGATGCTCGCCCTCCCAGAGTCGACCGCTGATCGCCCACCAGCCGGTGGTGACGACCAAGGCGACCAGGATGGTGCCCAGGTACACGGGCAGTGAACCGCGCTGGGTGCTGCCCGTGGCCTGCAACGCCAGGGTCTCCAGTCCGGCGAGGATGCGGCGGTAGACCCGGTCGGCGTCGGGCAGCGCGGTGCGGGTGCCCAGCCACACGACCTGGTGACGGAAGTGGAACAGCACCAGACCACCGGCGATGCACAGCGCCGACAGCAGCAGGGGGAGTTCGAGGCCGTGCCACAGGGCCAGGTACGTGGGCTCCTGCCCCGGCGCGACGGGGACGGTGTCCGCGTACACCGACAGGAAGGGGTCGAGGGCGCCGGAGAGGACGCCGCCCAGGAGCCCGAGCCCGGCCAGGATCGCGGCGGGGGCCTGGAACAGCGGCCCGGGGGCGTGGACCGGTGTGGCCGCGACGTTCTCCTTGACGGAGAAGGCCCCCCACAGGAAGCGCAGGGTGTAGGCGACGGTGAACGTGGTGCCGATCATGAGGCCGATCAGGACCACGGTGTCGAGACCGCCGTAGGTGAAGGCGCCGAGGGCCAGTTCCTTGGCGGCGAATCCGAGGGTGGGCGGCAGACCCGCCATGGAGGCCGCAGCCGCGACCGCGATCCAGAAGGTCGCGGGCATGGAGGTGCGCAACCCCGACAGTTCGCGCAGGTCCCGGGTGCCCGTGCTGTGGTCGATGACGCCGACCACGAGGAACAGGGGCGCCTTGAACAGCGAGTGCGCGATGAGCATGGAGATCCCGGCCAGGGCACCGGCCTGGGTTCCCGCGCCGAGGAGGGCGATGAGGAAACCGAGCTGGCTGATGGTGCCGTAGGCCAGCAGGAGCTTGAGGTCGTACTGGCGTAGTGCCTTCCAGCCGGCCATGATCATGGTGACCGTGCCGAAGAACAGCGCCATGTACCGCCACACGGTGACGTCGGGGAAGGCGGGGGTGAGCCGGGCGACCAGGTAGACGCCCGCCTTGACCATCGCCGCGGCGTGCAGGTAGCCCGAGACGGGTGTGGGCGCGCGCATGGCCGCGGGCAGCCACAGGCTGAACGGCAGCAGCGCGGACTTGGACATCGCGCCGACCATGATCAGGGCGAGCGCGACGTGGATCAGGGTGCCGTCGGGGGGTGCTTGGACGATCTCGGCGATGACGTAGGTCCCCGCGGTCTCGCCGAGGATGACCATGCCGACGAGCATCGTCAGGCCGCCCAGGGTGGTGACCGTCAGAGCGGTCATGGCCGCCCGCCTGCTCTCCTTCAGCTCGGTGCTGTGCCCGATGAGCAGGTAGGAGAAGACCGTCGTCAGCTCCCAGTACACGAAGAGCTGGATGAGGTCGTCGGCCAGCACGAGGCCGAGCATGGCCCCGGCGAAGGCGACGAAGACCCCGGCGAAACGCCCGAGTCCGGGCTCGGAGTCACTGAAGTAGCGGCCGCAGTAGACCAGGATCAGGGCGCCCACGCCGGCGGCGATGAGCGTCATGACCAGACCCAGACCGTCCATGTACAGGCCGAGCCGCAGTGAGAACTCCGGGGCCCAGGGCATGGAGGAGGACAGCGTCCCGCCGTTCAGGACGGTGGGGACCTGGAAGAGGGCCCAGACGGTCGACACGGCGGGGACCACGGCGAGCGCGAAGAAGGCGTTGCGGCCCCACTGACGCACCAGTAAGGGCGCGACCGCGGCCGCGATGAAATGCGCGATCAGCACTGTGGTCAATGCGCCCCTCCCGGATCGATCCGGGCCCGCCCCGTTCTCGGACGGACGTCGCTGCCCCCGTCAGCGGCACATCGCGCCCACGACCGGGTCGATGGACGAGGGGGTGTCGCTACGGTCTGGAGGGGGCAAGGATGTGTGTGTAATTGCGTGCGCAAGCTATTTAATAGCTAAGCTACTCAATCGTCAAACCAGCGCGCGGTCGAGAGCCCGCGGCGACAGTCCAGCCTGCGAGGACCGTTTCGTGCCCGATGAGACCCACGAACCCCGTGTAGAGCAGTGCGACGCCGAACTCGAAGAGTTCCAGCGCGCCTGGACCGAACTCATCAACGCGGCGCTCCATGCCCGCTCTCGGAGCGGTCACCGGGTGGCCGAGGAATTGACGCTCACGCAGGCGTTCCTCATGGAAGCGGTACGAGGGATGGACAACCCCAGCGTCGGGGAGGTCGCTCAGATCGTCGGTGTCTCCTCTCCTTCCGCCACCCGCATGATCCAGCAGTTGGAACGCAAAGGCATGATGACGCGCCGCCGGTCCGAGCGTGACGAACGCAGCACGGTGGTGGCCATCACAGAGGAGGGCGAACGGGTCCTGGCGATCCGCCGCCGGGACACGGAGGCCAAACAGCGGCAGCTCTTCGAGGCCATCAGGCCGTCATTGCGTCCCATGGTGCTCGCCCTCCTGCGCGACCTGCGCCGGGCCGTGGACGACGTCTGAACCGCACCGACCGCGAGGACGTCGAGCACCGACCCGGGCCGCGCGCGGACCCGCCCCGGTCTCAGGCGGCCAGGGAGAGCACGTGCGCCCTCCGGGCGGGCGCGGGCGCAGCGGACGGGTCCGCCGGACGGCGGTCGCCCCGGGAGACGCCGTCGCGCCGGAGCCGGCCGGCCGTGGTCCGCTCGTGGAGTTCGCCCAGCACATCGGTCAGGTTCAGGCCCAAAGAGCGGTAGACGGCGGCGAGGACCTCGGAGGAGGCCTCCTTGCGCCCGCGCTCGATCTCGCTCAGGTAGGGCAGTGACACCCGGGCCTCCTGGGCCACCTCTCGCAGCGTGCGGTTCTGCTCGGTCCGCGTGCGACGCAGCAGCTCACCGATGAGCTCGCGCAGAAGAGGCTCCCCCCGCGCGTGGGAGCGCCCATCCGTGCGGGCCTCGTCCAGGGAGCATGGGGCGTCGGTCATGGGCGGCCTCCCGTGTGATGTCGCTCTCCCCCGACCCTACGCCGGGGCCCCCGTGACGGGGAGCCGCTCCCGGCTCCTTCTGCGCGGGGCAGAACCGGATTCGCGGCCCCGTACCGGCTGTCGGAGGCCGGTCGTGATCGGTGTCGGATCGTAAAAACCGGTCCAAAGCTTCTCTCCGCAGGTGTGTCGTGTGTGTTTTCCGGCCACCGGGGCGGGCAGGGGGGAGATGCGTCTACATGTGGAGGAACCCATGGAGATCACCGGAATCATCACAGCGATCATCGTCGGTCTGATCATCGGCGCTCTGGGGCGTCTGGTCGTTCCAGGCAAGCAGCACCTGCCGATCTGGCTGACGCTGGTCCTGGGCATCGTGGCCGCTTTCGTGGGCGGCTGGATCGCCAGCTTCTTCACCAGCTTCTGGCTCTTCGTGCTGATCGTCCAGGTGCTGGTGGCCGCCGCGATCGTCTACTTCGCGGACGGCATGTACTCCAAGGGTGCCAAGGGCAGGACCGTTTGACAGGTGCGGGTGCCGAAGGCCCCCGCACGCAAGGCGCCCGGACACGGGACGAAGTGAGGCGGAGTCCCGCGACAGTGAGCTTCCGCCCTCCTGGGCGGGGTCGTCGGACCTACTCGACGGCCCCGCCCACGTCCGTGGTCCCGCCCGAACGCACGGAGGTCTGGGCGGCCTCCAACACGGCCACCACGTCACGGCCAAAACGCACGTCGCACGGATCACCGGGCACCACGCCCTCCACCTGGGCCGACAGCCGGTCGATCGCCGCGCCGAAGGCCTCCACCGGACTCCGCTCACCGCCCGGCACCGGTACCCAACCCCGCTCCCCGTGCAGGACGACCTCGAAGGTCTTCTCCTTGGGGGCCGCCTCCAACGTCACCGAGAACGAGCCCACCGCGCCGCCGCTGTGCCGTGTGAGCATGTGCGTGGTGTTCCGCGGTCCCGCGAGCGCCGTCACCTGGGTGACGGGACCGAGCACGGGCAACACCAACGACAGTACGTGCGGGCCCACGTCCCACAGACCGCCCTTCTCCCTGCGCCAGGGGGAGGCTCCGTAGGGGTTGCCGGGTTCGAGGATCGACGCGAACAGCGTCGCACGCGCCCCGCGCCAGCCGCCCTCGGCGGCGGCCGACTCCAGGAACTCCGTCACGTCGTCGGAGAAGCGGCTGGTGAAGAACACCACGGAGGCGAGGCCGCGCTCGGCGACCTCGGAGGCGAGCGCGTCGGCCGCGACGGTCGACAGCGCCACGGGCTTGTCCAACAGCAGGTGCCTTCCCGCCCGTGCGGCGCGCAGCGCCAGCTCGGCCTGGACGTCGGGGGGCAGGGCGATCGCCACGGCGTCGACCTCGGCCAGCAGGGCGTCGACGTCCTCATGGGCACGGGTCCCGTACCGCTCGGCCAACGCCGAGGCCTTGGCCGGATCGCGTCCCCACACCCCGGCGAGGGTGGCCTCGGGGTGCGCGTGCAGCGCCGCGGCGTGCGTCTCCGCAGCCCAGTAGCCCGTGCCCAACAGTCCGAACCTGAGACCCATGCCCACTCCCTCGTTCGTCGTCACACCACCGACCATTGTCCATGGAAGCGCTCCCAGGGGGTCGGGCGGCCCGGGGCGCGTCCGTCACGGGGGCCTTCTCCCGAGGGCCGGCGCTCCACGGCGCCACGGGCGCGCCATCGCCAGGAGGGTTCACGGGTACAGGCGGCGGGCTCCCGCCGAGGGCAGGGCGGTGAAGAGGGAGGGCGGGGCGAAGCCCCGTTCCCGGTAGGCCAGCCGAATACTCCTCGCACAGGCCTCCACCCGGTCGGTCAGGACGATCACGCACCCGCCGAATCCGCCGCCGGTGATCCGTGCGCCCGCCGCCCCGGCGGACAGAGCGGCGTCCACGGCCGTGTCCACCTCCGGGACGCTGACCTCGTAGTCGTCACGCAGCGAGACGTGGGAGGCGGTGAGCAGGGGCCCCACCTCACGCGGGCGCCCCGACCGCAGCAGCTCCACGGCGCGCAGCACCCGTGCGTTCTCGGCCACCACGTGACGCACCCGACGCCGGAGCACCTCGTCGGGCAGCGCGGCCAAGGCCCCGGGCAGGTCGTCGACGTCCCGCAGGGCCGGGACCCCCAGGGCGCGCGCGGCGCGTTCGCAGGAACGGCGGCGCTCGGCGTAGTGGCCCTCCACCAGCCGGTGGGGGGCACGGGTGTCCACGACCAGCACGCTCAGACCCGCCGCCGGGGGATCGAAGGGCACCTGTTCGACGGCCATGGTCCGCGTGTCCATGAACAGCGCGTGCCCCTCGGTCGACAACATGGACGCGGACTGGTCCAAGATTCCGCAGGGCACGCCCACGAAGTCGTTCTCCACCCGTTGGGCCAGGCGGGCGACCTCGGACGGGTCGAGGACGGTGCCGTACAGGGAGGCGGCGGCCATGACGGTCGCACACGTGAGAGCGGCCGAGGAGGACAGTCCCGCGCCGGTGGGGATCGTACTGTCCACCAGCAGGTCCAGGCCGCCCACCGGAAGGCCCTCCTCCCGCAGCACCCACAGCACACCGGCCGGATAGGCGGCCCATCCCCGGACCGCGCCGGGGGCCAGATCCGCCGGACCGGCCTCGAACACCTGCGTGGACCGGCCCGACCGCACCCGCACCCTGCCGTCCGACCGGGAGGCGGCGGCAGCGGTCAGCGTGCGGGGCAGCGCGAAGGGGAGCACGAACCCCTCGTTGTAGTCGGTGTGCTCGCCGATGAGGTTGATCCGCCCCGGCGCGGCCCACACCCCCTCGGGCCCGTACCCGAACGCCGACGCGAACGCGCCCGCCACCTCGCCCATGCCGCCCTCGACGACGTCCGGTCTCACGGGGCGGCCTCCCGGAGCCGCCGGGCGGTGTCCTCCGGCGCGACGTCGTTGACGAACACGCCCATACCGGACTCGGTCCCGGCCAGGTACTTGAGCCTGTCCGGCGCACGCCGCACCGAGAACAGTTCCAGGTGCAGGTGGAACAGGTCGCGTCCTTCCCGTACGGGCGCCTGGTGCCAGGCGGAGACGTAGGGCAGGGGGACGCCGTGGAGCGCGTCGAGGCGGCGCAGCACGTCCAGGTACAGGTGGCCGAAGTCCCGGCGTTCGTCCCGCGACAGCGCGGGCAGGTCGGGTACGCGGCGGTGGGGGTACAGGTGCACCTCCACCGGCCAGCGGGCCGCGACCGGGACGAACGCGGTCCAGTGCTCGCTCCGCGCGACCACCCGGACCCCCGCCTCCCGCTCGTCGCGCAGTACGTCGGCGAAGAGGTCGCCGCCGGTGCTCTCGTGGTGGGCCGTGGCGGAGTCGAGCATCCGACGGGTGCGCGGGGTGACGAAGGGGAAGGCGTAGATCTGCCCGTGCGGGTGGTGGAGGGTCACCCCGATCTCGGGCCCCCTGTTCTCGAAGCAGTACACCTGCTCCACCCCCGGCAGCGCGGACAGGGCCAGGGTCCGGTCGATCCAGGCGGCCATGACGGTGTCCACGCGTGCGGGGGACAGGTCGGCGAAGGAGGCGTCGTGGTCGGAACTGAAGACGAGGACCTCGCAGCGGCCCGTGCCCGCACGCCGGGAGGGTGCCGGCTCGCCGATGTCCCCGAGGACCCTTCCGTGGTCGGGGACCAGGGAGGGGAACCGGTTCTGGAAGGACACCACGTCGTAGGAGGCCGCCGGGATCTCGGTGTCGCGACCGTCCGTGGAGGGGCACAGCGGGCAGTCGTCGCTGGGGGGCAGGTGGGTGCGCCCCTGCCGGTGGGAGGCGATGACCACCCACTCACGCAGGAGCGGGTCGAAGCGCATCTCCGAACCCGTCGCGGCCGGGGGGAGTACACGTGGGTCGGGGGAGGGCTCGCGGGGGGTCTCGCCCTCGTCGAAGTAGACGATCTCGCGTCCATCGGCCAAACGTGCGGAGGTCCTCCTCATCCCCGGCCCTCCAGGTCGTCGGGGTCCCCGCGCTTGGTCGGGACCCGGGTCGAGAGGTCCTCGACGGGGCCGGTCACGCCGACTCCGCCGGGGCGGTGCGGCCGTTCGAGGATGGGTTCCCGCCGTTGCGCGGCCGACATCCGCCCCCCTGCGTGATCGCGAGTGGTGTTTCCCAGATCCAGTGTGGCCGTGCTCGGCGGGGTGTCAACGGGCCTTCCACCGTGGATTCCGGCGGGGATCGGTGGAGGGGCGTGCTCTGGGCACGCTCCGGACGGAAAGGACGTCGTGCGCCCACCCGAAGGTCGGGGAACCTCGGGGGAGTGGGGGCGCGCACGCGAACGGGGAGGCACCGACGGTGCCTCCCCGCGCTCGACGGCTCAGCTCTTGTCGGGTCCGTCGTCTCCGGTCAGGGCGTCCTTGACCTTGTTCCCGGCCTGCTTGAACTTCGAGGTCTTCTGTTCGCCCTTGCCCTCGGCCTGCCACTGCTCGTTGTCCGTGGCCTTGCCGAGCTGTTCCTTGGCCTTGCCCTTGAACTCCTCGGCCTTGTGCCGGGCCTCGTCGCGGTCGGACATGTCCACCCCCTGGTCGTGTGGTCCTCCCTTCCCCCTAACCGGTGAGGGGGAAGGGGAATCATGTCCGACGTCGAAAATCGGCGGGTGAGGGCCGGTGCCCGTTCGGGCGACCTCGCTTCCGGCGTCGTCGGGGGGACGTCGGCGACACGGGGGGCGGGGTCATCGAACGTCCGTCACCCCGCCGTGGGCGCGAGGGTGGTCACCGAGGCGAAGGGCGCGTGAGTGACGAGCCGGTGGCTGATGCCCTCGCGCACCATCGCCTTGGCCACCTCCACGGCCTTCCCCACGTCCGCGCCCTTGGTCAGCTCGGCGGTGATCGCGGCGGCGAAGGTGCAGCCGGCGCCGCTCACCCGGGCGTTCCCGATCTTGGGGGCGCTCAGGACGGTCGTCTCCTCACCGTCGAAGTACACGTCCACCGCGTCCGGTCCGGGAAGCTCCATTCCGCCCTTGACCACGACGTGCCGAGGGCCCAGCTCGTGGATGCGGCGGGCGGCCTCCACCAGGTCGTCCACCGTCTCGATGCTCTCCATGCCCGCCAGGGTGCGCGCCTCGAAGTGGTTGGGCGTGATCACGGTGGCCAGCGGCAGGATCTGGGCGGTCAGCGCCTTGTCGGTGTCCAGGGCGGCACCGGGTTCCTGGCCCTTGCAGATCAGCACGGGGTCCAGGACCACGTGCCGCCAGGACCGGCCGCGCAGTCCCTCGGCGACCACGTCGATGGTCTCCGGCGTGCCGAGCATGCCGATCTTGACCACGTCCAGGTCATGGCAGGACGTGGCAGCCTCGATCTGGTCGGCGATGACCTGCGGGGCGATCGGGACGAAACGGTGCGCCCAGTCCTTCTTCGGATCGAAGGAGACGATGCAGGTGATCGTCCCCATGCCGTAGACGCCCAGCTCCTGGAAGGCCTTGAGGTCGGCCTGGATGCCTGCGCCGCCGGTGGCCTCCGACCCTGCGATCACGTACGCGCGGTTGGTCATCGGACACCAACCTTCCTTCCCTTGATGGATTGTTGCCGGGCTCGCGAACCCCACTCACAATAATGGGCGACCGGGGCATTTCGGCAGGGTGGTGGGGCGCTCCGGTCACAGGTCGGCCCTCAGGTCGTCGGTGACGACGTAGCCGCTGTCGTAGGCGCCGTCCACGGTGTTCTCTCCCGTGACCGCTTCCCCGGCGAAGAACAGCGTCCGTCGTACGGGGAAGGCCAGGGCCGCCGGAGCGTCATGGGCGCCGGGCGGAACGTACAGGTAGGCGCCCCGGCTGAACTCGTCGGACGACCAGTCGTGCGTGGTACGACGCACCGGGTCGGGGACCTTCTCCCCGACCGCCTCGCCCAGGGCCTTCAGGCCCGCGCCGAACCGTTCGTCGTCGGGCAGGGCCAGGAGTTCGCGGGCCCGGTCGCCGGCCGTCCACACCACCACGATCTCCGGATCCCGGGACACGCACCAGAACACGGGCCCCTCGTCCTCCCCTCCCAGGATGTGGCGATCCTCCGGGAAGACCGGGCGGTCGAACTCGTAGTGGAGTTTGAGCACGTCGGTGGCGCGCAGTGCGCCGAGCGCCTCCCGGTGGTCGGCGGGCAGCACCGGGTCGAAGGCCACGGCGCCGCCGCGCAACACCCCGATGGGCAGGGCGACCACGCACCGGCGGGCTCGGACCCGTCGGTCTCGCCCTCGACCGGACACCGTCAGTTCGACCTCCGGGGCGGAGGACCCCACCAGGCGGATTCGCCGCACCGGGCTGTTCAACTCGATGTGCAGCCCGTCGGCCAGAGGGCTCAGCAGTTGGTCGTAGCCGCCCACCACGCGGAAGTCCTGGCGGGGGGCGGACCACCAGTCGAAGACGCCGTTGCGGTACATCCACGTGGCGCTCCACCGCTCCGCCGGCTCGTTGTCCACCGCCACCGGAGGCCAGTCGTCTTGGGGCACACCGAGTCTGCGCAGGTAGGAGGCGACGCTCTCGTCGTCCCGGGGAGGTACGGACAGGGCGATGGGGGTGGTGCCCTCCTCGTCCGAGCGCACAGGCACGGTCCGTACCCGGGCCTCCTCCACCAGCTCCCAGGTGGACACGTCGGCGCCGTGGAGGAGACCGGCCCCCAGTTCCACGGGCACCGAGGAGAAGGAGTGGTCGGTGTACAGCTGCCCGCCCACGCGGTCGCGGGCCTCCAGGACGATCACCCGGAAGCCGTGGTCGACCAGGTTGCGCGCGGCGGAGAGCCCGGCCACCCCCGCGCCCACCACCGCCACGTCCCACTCCGGTTCGCGCGCGCACCCGGCCATGGCCAGCAGGGCGGCGCCACCGAGCGTCACACAGGCACGGCGGGTGATAGGGGGAGGCTGCGGTGGTCGCACCCCGGTATTAGAGCACGGCCCCACCCGAGCCGGACGTGCCGCTCCCCGACGTCACGAGGAGGTGGAGAAGGTGGGGTGGCTCCAGGGGGCGGGGGTGTCCTTGGCCTCGAAGAAGTCGCCGCCCTTGCGCAGGGGGTCGTCGGTGCCCCACGCCTCCTCCCGACCGACCTTGCGCAGGTGGGGGATGTGCTTGCGGCAGTGGATGTAGGCCTCCTCCACCCGGACCAGGGTCCACATGACGGCCTTCTGTCCCGGTGCCTCGGCCACGGGCAGGTCGCGGACCCGGCGGCGCAGCTCTATGTCGTCGAACAGGGTCGCGCGGCCGTTGACGTGCAGGCCGATGCGGTCGCGGTCGAAGTCCAGGAACATCAGGCCCACGTGCGGGTTCTCCAGGATGTTGCCCGCGCTGGCGAACACGCCGTTGCCCCGGAAGTCGGGGTAGGTCAGGGTGCGCTCGTCGATCACGTGCACGAACCCGGGAGGCCCCGCGCGGAAACTGGAGTCGCACTCTCCCCGGCCGTCCGCGGTGGCGATGAACATCATCTCCTGCCGGGCGACGAACTCGCGCATCCGCGGGTTCAGGTGGTCGAGCATCTGGTCACGGTAGAAGCGGCCGGCGCGCTCGCTCGTGCCCGTCGCCTCCTGTACACGGTGCTCTCCTTCGCTACCGGGAAGGTGACGTGGGGAGGTCTCGTGCATCACTGCCTCTCTGTGGGGGTCGTGGGGTCGATGGGCCGGGGGCGCGGGGAACGGCGTGGGGGGCGCCGGAGGGGAGGAGGGTCCGCGTGTGTCAACGGATCCGTGAGGAGGCGTCGGCGGCCTCGACGCCCCGGGCGCGCGCGGAGGCGGGTCCGGTGGGCGGTGGTTCGGGGTGGCGGTCGCGCGCCGGGGGGACCTCGCCCCCGGCCTCGCGTGCGCCTTCGAGCATGGTGGCGGTGATCCACTCGTAGACGACGATCCAGGCCGAGCTCATGGAGGAGGACCAGGTCGGTGAGACCTCGCTGACCGCGCGCACCAGGGCGCGTCCCACGTAGGGATAGTGCTCGGGTTCGACGCCGATCTGCCGCATGTGCTGGGCGCCCAGTCGGCGGAGGTACCCGGCGACCTTCTCCGGCTGGTCGAGGTGGTGGACGACTTCGAGCAGGGCGGAGGCCATGCGCTCCTTCTGGGCCTGCATGTCCTCGGCGAACATGTCCCGGAAGTCGGGGGCCATGGAGAACAGCACCTCGTAGAAGCGTTCGGACAGGCGTGTCGAACCGGGAGGCAGGGCGGAACAGGAGTGCCGGACCGCGTCGATGACGGCAGGGGCGGGAAGCGGGACCTCTTCGATGGAGCGGGGGAGCAAAGGGCCTCCGATCGGGGGAGCGGGGGAGGGACACCACGCGAGCACGTGCGTCATGACGTTTCCGTCACGGAGAGTAGCGGCGTGGAAGGTGTGTTCCCGTCGGCCTTTCAGAGGGATCGCATCGGCCGACTCCACGCCCGGACGGTCACGTGCGGGGGTGCCTCAGGTCGTCTTCGGCATGGTGGTCTCTCGACGGCGCGCTGGGCGGACCGGTACGGCGGCACCGAGGCCGCCGGGTTTCCTCGTCGCCGCCTCGCCTTCCTCCGGGGCGCACCCGTCCGAGGGTGAACGGATGCGAACACCGTGCGTAAAGCGGAAGGTGATCGCTTCTGCACCATTTGTTCCCTGGTGCGTCGTGGCAATGTAACAGAAGCATGGACGCATGCAAACGTTACTTGCCGGTAGTGCGACGGTCCTGAGCCATCGGTCTTCCAGTGCCCCGCAGCCGATGCTCCCGGGGACACGAGTGCGGCACCCGTCTCGGGGACGGGCGCCGCGTGGGCCGGGGCTGCGGGTGGTCGTGGGCCGGTGCAGGGCCGGGGCCTTCGCCCGCACCGGCCGTGTCAGAGGGTTCAGGCGGCCGTGTCCTGGATGGCGTGCGGCGTTTGGTCGCTCTCGTCCCGGGACTCCTGGTGGAGGAGGGACACGGTCTCCTCTCCGCGAAGCTCTAGATCTGTCGGCGCGTGGACCACACGGCGTGTTGGGGATCGCGTAGCCACACCGTCTGACAACCTCGGTCGCGGTCCACGGTCAACCCGAAGTCGGACAGCGTGGGGCGCCCTTGGGCCGCCCACCACCGCCAGGTGGTGCGTGCCTCCTCCACCAGGAGCCGGCGCCCGCCCTGTTCCACGCGGCCATCGGAGTGCAACCGTGCCCACGAGTCGCACGTGGTGGAGGCCAACCACACGTGCGGCTCCGTGGCACCGGGCGCCATGCGCATTCCGAAGGCCCAGCCGGGACGCATCAGTGCCAGCAACAGCGCCTTCTCTCCGTCCAGCCACGGCTCACGCGGGTCGCCGTCCACCGTCTCCACGTGTTCGGCGGTCGCGTCCGGTGAGGGCGCGGGTTGTCCTGGCCACCGCTGACCACGCGCCCACATGAAACTGAGTCCGCCCTCGAAGCGCCCTTCCACGCGGGTGGGGGTGACGCTGTCCAAGGCGGCGAGCACCCCGCCCGGGGCGCCCGGTGTCGGTGACCACGGGGTGACGATCCGGCCCCGATCGCGCACCTGCTCCAACCACCGCCACGGCACCTGGCTCACGGTGCAGGTGGCGATGATCCGGTGGTAGTCGGCATACCGGCTCTCGGTGCGCTCGCCGTCACCCACCACCACGTCGGGGCCGTACCCGGCGGTGTAGAGGTGGAGCCTGGCCTGGTCGGCCACGGACGGGTCGATCTCGACGGTGGAGACGTTGCGCGCCCCGAGCAGTTCCGACAACAGGCCGGCGTTCCAGCCGGTGCCGGTGCCGATCTCCAGCACCCGGTGGTCGGGTTCGATCCTCGCGGCGGTGAGCATACGCGCCATGACGCCCGGGGCGGAGGAGGACGAGGAAGGGATGCCCATGCCGCCCTCGGCGCCGTCATCACGTTGGGTGGTGAGGGCCTGGTCGGTGTAGGCCGTGCGCAGCCACGTCTCGGGGTCCTCGGCGCGGTCGACACGCTCGCGGGTGTCCATCCAGTACACGTCCGGCAGGAACCGGTGACGAGGCACGCGGGCGAACAACCTCGCGATGTGCTCCGGTGTGCCCTGGTCGCGGAGGTGTTCGGCCAGGGAGATGGCGAGAGGGGCGTGGTCCATGTCGGTGGTATGCCCCATCAACTCTTCCCCGATCCGTTGCAACCGGCGCAGGGCACCCACTCGCGGATGTTCTTGCCAGGGGTGTCGCCGTCGTTGGTGATCCAGGAGCCGCCCTGTCCGTTGCACATGCCGCAGTCGGCGGCGGTCGGTGCCTGTGGCGGGGGTGTCGGTCGGGTGAGGGTCGTGGTCATGTGGTCTCCTCCGTTTCGAGGGGTCGGAAGGGCCGGTGCGGGCGGGGTCTTCGCCCGCACCGGCGGTGTCGGGGGTTCAGGTGGCCGTGTTCTGGGCGGTGTGCCGTTCGGCCTCCTCCCACTCCCGGTGGTGCTCGCGCTCGGTGATGGCGTGTGGTGCTCGGTCGCTCTCGTCCTGGGACCTCTTGGGGAGGGGCGTCGTTTCTTCGTCTTTGCCGGTGAGTGGGGAGCCGCCGCATACGCCACTGGTGAACAGTCCCGGTCCGGTGTCGGGGTGGGTGGTGCTCACCCAGGCCAGGTAGGCGCCCTGGCGTTCCACCGCTTCTTGTTCGGCGGGGGTGAGCGGACGGTCGGCCGACGTGGCACCCGGCCGTGGCCTGCGTCGTGGGGTCACCGTGGGGTCCCCTTTCTGGGGTGCGGGAGGGGTGGGTGTCCGGTGTGGCGGCGAAGGTCGGCCTCCAGTTGGGCGGGGGTGGGCTCCACGTGGGAGCGCCAACGAGCACGCCGGTCGCGCGCGGTGGCCACCCAGTAGGTACCGGTCCAGGCGATGCGGTGAGTGCTCCCCCAGGCCTGGTGGAGCCGGGCCAGCACCGCCTGGGGTGCCTCCCACCGGTAGCCGGTCACGTCCACGTGCACACCCTCGTGCCCGGCCTCCTCCACACACACCCGACGTCGGGCGCATGTGTCGAGGGCGGTCTGTCCGCACGGGGGCGGGATCACCGGGCGCGGGTCGGGGATCATCCGGCCACCGCCAACGAGGGCCGCGCCAGGCTCACCAGCGCCACGCCACCGGACCAGGACCAGTCGGCGCGACGAGCGCCCCCGGCCAGGAGCGGACGCGCCGGCGGTGGTGGGAGGTGCGCCCTTGAGGCGGCCAGCGTGGCAAGGAGCGGGACGGGGCCGGCGATCACGTTGGGGCGGGCGGGGCGCACGTTCTGGGCGTAGCGGCGCACACGCCGCGAGCGCCGCCGCATGGCCACGCGAGCGTGGTGGGTGAACGCGCGGGCCGCCAGGCACAACGCGGACAGGGTCAGAAGCAGGTAGTGCACAGGGCGCCTCCTCTGGCAGGTGCGGGTGGTCGGCCCGCGTGAGTTCTGGCACACCCATAGTGACCTCTATCCACAAAACTTTCAATGCAAAGCTTTAGATTGGTGAGATCCTGGCTTCTAAAGTTTCGCGAAAGGGGTGATCTACCATCGGGCCAGAACGAAGAACAAGCAGGAAGAGCCGAGGAGCGCGTGCTGTGACGGACCGCTACAGCCCCACCATCCGGCGCCGCCGGCTGTCCGCTGAATTGAGACGTTTGCGAGAGGCGTCCAAACTGACCGCTGAACAGGTAGGAGACAAGCTCGGCTGGTCACGCGGACGGCTCACCAACATGGAGCTGAACAAGTGGAAGCGGCCAGACCCGGTGATCGTCCGGGCTCTGGCCAACCTCTACCAGGCACCGCCGGACGTCACCGAGGGCCTGGTGCTCCTGGCGAAGCAGTCTCGGGAGAAAGGCTGGTGGTCTCGCTACGGCGACGTGTTCACTGACGCCTATGTCGGCTTTGAGGCTGAGGCGTCAGCGGTGTCCACGTATCAGAGCATGGTCGTGCACGGCCTACTCCAGACCCCCGAATACGCTGCGGCGTCGACGCGGATCGGTCGATCCCGGTCCGCGGAGACCATCGACCGTGTTGTGCAGGCCCGTTTGGCGCGGCAGGAGATCCTCGACCAGGAAGACCCGCCAAAGCTGTGGTGTGTGCTGGATGAGAGCGTGTTGTTGCGTCCCGCTGGCAGCAAGCAGGTGATGCGGGACCAGATCACGAAGCTGATCCGCCTCATCGAGACTGCCGACCACATCAAGATTCAGGTTCTTCCGCTGGAAGTGGGCCTTCACCCGGGTATCGCAGGTAGTTTCACCATCCTGGACTTTGCGAACCCCTTGGATCCCTCCATCGCTTACATCGAGACACGCACTGATGGTCTCTACTTGGAGGACGATGAGGAAGTCCAAGTCCATCGGGATGCGTGGGACGAGGTCAGGGTGATGGCGCTTCACCCTGATGCGAGCGCTGACCGTATGCGTCAGATCATCGAACAGTACGAGTAGGAAATCATCGTGTACCAGAAGCAGAGCAACCAGCTGACCTTCCATAAGTCGTCCTACAGTGCGACCCAGAACGACTGTGTAGAGGTTGCCGAGACACCCAAGGGTGCAGCCGTGCGTGACACGAAGAACCGTGAGGCCGGCCATCTGGTGTTCACCGCCTCGGAGTGGGCTGCTTTCCTAGGCACTGTGCCCCGGTAGCACCTTGGAACGACGAGAGGCCCCGGTGACCAAACCGGGGCCTCTTCGCGTACCAGAACAGGGCCACTCTACCGACCCATGCGGGCACCAGACCAGACCCCGGCATGGCCGACCGGCGTCGGTGTTGTGACCGGTGTGAACGGCCGCGTCGCTTCCAGAAGCCTCGTCCCCAGCGACCGTTCCACTGCGGGGTCGTCACCGGGCCTCAGATCCGGTCGAGCAGCCGCGCGACCTCGTCGGCGGTCAGCGGGCGGGGGTTGGGGTAGGGAGCGTCCGCCACCCGCTCGGCGATGCCGCGTAGCCGGGAGCGATCGACCCCCAGCTCTCGCAGGGTCGTCGGTCCCTCGTGTGCGCGGGCGAGCGCGGAGACCACCGCGACCGGGTCCGCCCCGGCCGCCCGGGTCAGGCGGGCCGCTGCGGCGGGCGCCGCCGGGAGGTTGAACTCCATCACGGGCGCCAACAACATCGTGTGGAGTTCGGCGTGCGGAAGGTCGAAGGCACCGCCGAGCACGTGCGCCAACTGGTGGTGCAGGCCCATCCTGGTCTGGGCCAGGCATGTCCCGGCCAGCCACGCGGCCGACTGCAACCGTGCGCGTGCGTCCGGGTCGGTCGGGGAGGCGAGGACCTCGGGCAGGGAACTCAGGATGCCGCCCACCGCCTC
Organism: Nocardiopsis sp. ATB16-24; assembly: GCF_030271535.1. Classification (GTDB taxonomy): domain Bacteria; phylum Actinomycetota; class Actinomycetes; order Streptosporangiales; family Streptosporangiaceae; genus Nocardiopsis. Next base: position 398,822 of record NZ_JASCXJ010000002.1, read on the forward strand.
GGTCGCCAACGCGTCGGTGAACAGGGTGGCGTCGGGCGCCCACAGGGCCTCCACGGCGTGGGCGAGCGCGTTCATGGCGCTGGTGCGGGTCAGGCCCGAGGGCATGGACAGGGTGAGGTCCGGGTCGTAGACGACGGTGCCGGGGGTCAGAGCGAGGTCACGACGGGTGCTCTTGACCCCGTTCTCCGTCTCCCCCAGGACCGGGGTGGCCTCCGAACCCGCGTACGTCGTCGGTACGACGACCTGGGGCATACCCGTGCGCGCCGCCAACGCCTTGGACAGACCGATCGCCGAACCACCGCCGATCGCCACCACGCAGTCCGCGCCGGTCCGGTGGACCAGCTCCATGGCCTTCGTGGTCACGGAGACCGGTGTGTGCGGCGCGGGACGGTCGAAGCGTGCCGCCAGGTGTGGCCCCAGGGCCTCGGCCACCGCCTCGGCGGCGACCGATGCCGAGAGGGTGGCCACCAGCAGCACCCGTCGCGCGCCGGTGCGCGCCGCCTCGTCCGCGACGAGGTCGCACGCACCACGACCCGACAGGACACGGGTCGCGGGGAACTGGTGGACGGTCACCCGGGTGTGGTCCGGTCGGCCGTCGTCTGTGGTGCTCGACATGCCCCCATCCTCCCCCTTCCGGCGCGTGCTCGACGGCATCGGGGACGGACGTCGACGCCTCCGCGTGGACGTCGCACGCACAGGGATCACGGAGCGGCGACGACGGCCGGGCGGTCGCCGAGGACGAACGCGCCATGTGCACCGAGCACCCGGGCCGGCGCCGTGCCGAACGACCTCGCCCGAGCCCGGGGGAGGGGACGCTCCACCCCTGTTCGGAGCGGGCGTCCCGCCCGTACGTGGTGTCCGCTTCGAACGGTACGGTTCCCACAGGAGGCCGAGGGGGATCCACTCCCGGCCCGATCCGCCGCCGGGCCATGCAGGGGGCCGGCCCCGCGCGAGCGTGCGGACGCACACGAGGGGGACGAGTGAGCACCACGGCGCGACACCCGCCGCCGACCACCAGACTTCGACGGTGGCTGGTCCTGGCGGCCGTCTCCGCGGGGCTGCTGCTGATCTCGGTGGACATGACGGTGCTCTACACCGCCCTGCCCACCCTGACCGGTGACCTGCACGCCGACGCCTCGCAGAAGCTGTGGATCATCAACGCCTATCCACTGGTGATGGCGGGGTTGTTGCTGGGCGCGGGCACCCTGGGCGACCGGGTCGGCCACAAGCGCATGTACCTCATCGGGCTGGTCCTGTTCGGGACGGCGTCGGTCATGGCCGCCTACGCTCCCTCCCCGCCGGTCCTGATCGCCGCACGGGCCTTCCTCGCCGTGGGCGCGGCGGCGATGATGCCCGCCACCCTGTCCCTGATCCGCGTCACCTTCACGGATGAACGTGAGCGCGGTGTGGCCATCGGGGTGTGGGGGACGATGGCGATGGCCGGCGCGGCCCTGGGCCCGATCGTGGGCGGACTGCTGCTGGAGTACTTCTGGTGGGGGTCGGTCTTCCTGGTGAACGTGCCCGTCGTCCTGGTCGCGCTGGTGATGACGGTCCTGGTCGCCCCCGGCGGTTCGGGCGGCTCCGACCGGCCCTGGGACCTGATCGCCTCGCTCCAGGTCATGGTCGGGCTGGTGGGCGTGGTCTACGCGATCAAGGAGGCCACGAGCCCGGCGCCCTCCTGGGTCGAGGTCGCCGTGGCCGTGGCCGCCGCCCTGGTCGGGTTCTGGCTCTTCGTCCGGCGCCAACGCGGTCAGGCCCACCCACTGATCGACTTCGCGCTCCTGCGAGACCCCCGCATCCTCGTCGGCGTGTTGGCGGCGGGCATGGCGATGCTCGCCACGGCCGGGGTCCAACTGGTGCTGACCCAACGCCTCCAGCTGGTCATGGACTTCTCCCCGTTCCATGCGGGGTTGGTCGTCGCGGCGATGGCCGCCGGAGCCCTGCCGGTCGGGGTGGTGGTCGGCGCGCTCCTGTACCGCACCGGTACGCGCCCCGCGATCTCGGCGGGTCTGCTGACCGCTGGGCTGGGCACCCTGATCGTCCTAGCGTCCACCTCCGCGCCCCTGGGATGGACCGTCCTGGGGTTGCTCGTGGCGGGCGCGGGCACCGGCGCGGCGATGACCGCCGCCTCGGCCGCGATCGTGGGCAACGCCCCGGCCCACCGGGCCGGGATGGCCTCCTCGGTGGAGGAGGTCTCCTACGAACTCGGCAGTCTCATCGGAGTGGCCGTGCTGGGCAGTCTTCTGGCCGCCGCCTACACCGGTACCGTCCGTCTTCCCGAGGGGTCCCCGGAGTCGGCGGCCGACAGCCTGGACCAGGCGCGGATGGTGGCGGAGCGCGTGGGCGGTGCCGACGCCACGGCCCTGCTGGAGGCCGCCACGGACGCCTTCGACAACGGCTACCGGCTCACGCTCGTCGTCGCCACCGGGGTCCTGCTGGCCTCCGGGGTGTTCGGCGCCCTGCACGGGCGCCGCCGCACGCCCTGAGACGGCGACGGCGCCGGCCATTTCTTGGACTTCGCCGGCATCGCCCGCACCTTGATCTGCCACCGCAGACCCACCAACTGAGATGGGCCTTCATCAGCTGTCAGGGCGGGCCGGGGTTGAAGATGGCGTGGGTACCCACCCGGCGCCAGATCACGTGCGGTTTATCCGGGAGGCGCTGGTCGCCGTACTCCCACGTGGCGCGCCCGTCAGGCGCCCACGTCATCTCATAGACCCCCGGCGCACCCTGTACCCCTTTGACCCGCAGGCCGGGGCGGAACTCGCCTTTCTGTACGTCGGGCGCGAACTCGGCGGTGACCACCGCGCGGAAGCGCTCCGCCTGACGGCGGGTCAGCTTCTTGAAGTCGGCCCGGAAGCGGGGGGTGGTAGCGAACGTGGCCAGGACTCAGCGCTCCTCGTTTTCCAGAGCGTCGAACATCGATTCCGCGTCCTCGAACTCCTCGGTCCGGCCAGCTGCGATCTGTTTGCTGGCCTCCCGCTCGCCCTGCTGCCAGTCGCGGTCCCAGAACCACGCCTGGTCGGCCGGCACGGCGGTCATGCCCCGAAGCAGCACCTGGCCGCTGTCGGTGATGTCGAACTCGACCTCGTCCCCCTCACGAATGTGAAGGGCCTCGGCGACCTCTCGGGGCAGGGTGACCTGGTTCTTGCGACGCATCACCGCGCGTCGACGCCTCACTTTCGTTTCGTTTCTAGGCGTTTCCGGCATGGCGGGGCTCCTGAGGGCGTCTCTCTTGGTGGTGTGCGCTGGGGCTTCCCTCCCCGGGCGCATGGTTTCAGAATGACTCCGATAGTCGGAAAGTTCAACTTTCCGACCCAAGATTTGCTCGCACGTCTGCGCTGAGCGCCCGTCAAGGCCCACTTGGAGCTCATTTGTCCGTGGCGCCTTCGGGGGCCAACACCCACGACGGTCAGGCTCTGCAACCCTTGGGCTGTCCGGATGCCGCCGCCTACACCGGTACCGTCCGTCTCCCCGAGGGGTCCCCGGAGTCGGCGGCCGACAGCCTGGACCAGGCGCGAGTGGTGGCGGAGCGCGTGGGCGGTGCCGACGCCACGGCCCTGCTGGAGGCCACCACGGACGCCTCCGCACGCCCTGAGACGGCGACGGCTCCGGCCATGGCCGTCTTCGGGGACGTCCGAGTAGGAGCCTTCCGCAGGGCCTCGGCCTGGAGGACGTCTGAAGGGTCAGGGATCGGGCAGTCGTTCGCGTTGCCGGTTGTGGAAGATCTCCAAGGACTCGGCGCGCGGGCTCTTCTCACAGCGGAGAGTACGCATCGCTCCACAGGATCTCCTCAAAGGGAAGTGCTGACCTGTCCGGATCCGGCCACACCCGGCGTTGGGCCGCCCACGCGGGTAGAACCACGACGCCCCCCATATGGACAGGAGTTCCTCGTGGCCCAGTGCTCTCTGCGCAATGGTGAAGGCACCGTCGTGGTCGAGTCCGACGGTGACGGCAGTGCGGGCGGGTGGGCCCACCGCGAGGTGGCCACCTGTAGCGGGTGCAACGGAACGGAAGAGACGTGACGGAAGACCTCGACGCACTCCACACCGCCTTGGTCGAGCGCCTCGACACCACCCCTGCGATCCGTGACGCGTTCGCCGCTCATCCCCGGCACCGTTTCATCCCCGACATGGTCTGGCCCGATGCGACGGGATCGCCGCTGTATCGGAGCACCGACCCAGGCCGATGGACGCGCCTGGTCTACTCCGCCGACGCGGTCACCATCCAGGCCAACGACGGCGGGCCGGGGCCGCGCAACGAGCCCAGCTCGTCCTCGTCGGCTCCCCAGGTGATGGCCGACATGATCGCCGCGGCCGGCGTCGGCGAGGGTATGAGGGTGCTGGAGATCGGTACCGGCACCGGATGGAACGCGGCGATCCTTTCCACGCTGGTCGGTGCGAAGGGTGCGGTCACCAGCGTGGAGATCGACCCTGGTGTGGCGGCCCTGGCCCGGGAACGGCTCACCGGCACCGGCGTCACCGTGCATGCCGTGGCCGCACCACCAGACGGGGAGGTCTACGACGCGGTCATCGCCACCTGCGCGGTGACACGGATTCCGTCCTCATGGACGGCCGCCCTCCGCAAGGGAGGCGTTCTGGTGCTGCCCTGGAGTCCTCACCCGGCCGCGCACAGCACACCGATCGCGGCACTGCGCCACCGGGGCGGCTCGGTCTCGGGGAGGTTCGTACGCGAGGGCGCGTTCATGCGCGACCGCACCCAGCGCCCCGGCGACCTGCCCTTCCCCGGTCTGGGGCGACAGCCCGTGCCCCTGGAGCCTCTTGCGGTCGGGTCGGTGGAGCTGATCGGCTCGGGGATGATGACCCCGCTCCTGCTCATGCTGCCCGGGGTGCGTCTGGGGACGGGGATGCGTCCCTTCCAGGGGCGGCCCGGTCGGATCGTGTGGATGGGCGCGGGGAAGGCGTGGGCCTACCTGTGGCCGGACGGTACCGTCACCGGAGGCGGTGAGCGTGCCTTGGGTGAGGAGCTGGCGGAGGCCTATCGCATGTTGCGGGAGGCGGGACTTCCCGGCGTGGGGCACTTCGCGTTGGAAGCCGGCCCTGACCGTGGTTCCTACCGGGTGGTGTGCGAGGCGTTCGACGGTTACTGGGAGCATGCGGTGTCATCGTGAGGGTGTTTCCGGCTGTCTGCACTCGTTCGTGGTCATCGGCCGCGCCTCGGACCCACCGCAGGAGAGGAGTCAAGGCCGTGCCACCCCGTTCTGGTAGGCCCACACCACCGTCTGCAACCGGTCCCGGGTCCCGATCTTGGTCATGACCCTGCCCAGGTGCGACTTGACGGTGCTCGTCTCGATGAACAGTGTCTCGCCGATCTCGGCGTTGGACATCCCCTGGGCGAGCAGGCGCACGATCTCCACCTCGCGGGCCGTGAGCAGATCGAGGGTCTCGGTGGCGGCCGACCGCGTGGGTCCGCGCCGGGCGAACTCGGCCATCACCCGTCGGGTCACCGCCTGGTCCACCAGCCCGTAGCCGTTGGCGAGTCTGCGCACGGCGTCGATCAGGTCGTCGGGGTCGGTGTCCTTGAGGATGAACCCGCTCGCCCCGGCCTCCAGAGCGCCGAAGACGTACTCGTCGAGGTCGAAGGTGGTGACGATGAGGATCTCGGGCGGGTCCCCCTCGGCGCGGGAGAGGATCCGCCGGGTCGCGGTCAGCCCGTCTCCGCCGGGCATGCGCACGTCCATGCAGATGACGTCGGGACGGAGGCGTTCGGCGAGTTCGACCGCCGTGGGTCCGTCGCCGCACTCCCCGACCACCTCGATGTCGTCCACCAGGTCGAGGATGACGCGAAAGCCCGCTCTGACCACGGACTGGTCGTCCACGAGAAGCACTCTGATCACTGCGTTCCCCCTGTGTCGCGGACCGCCCCGGAGGACGAGGAGGTCTCCCGGTCGACGGGCAGTTCCAACCGGACCCGCCACCCGCCTTCCGGCGTGGGTCCCGCCTCCAACTCGGCGCCCACCAGGTGCGCCCGTTCCCTCATACCGAGCAGGCCGAGGCCCCGCGGCGCGTCCTCGGTTCCCTCCTTCGTGACCGCGCCGCCGTCCCCGCCCTCATTGGCGACCTCAAGGACGACCCGGGAGACGCGGTACTCCAACAGCAGCCGCACGGGTGCGTGCGGCGCGTGTTCGCGGGCGTTGGAGAGCGCCTCCTGCGCCACTCTGTAGACGGTGACGTCGGCGACCGGCGGCAGTTCGTACGGCTCTCCTTCCAGGACCAGCTCGACCGAGCATCCCAGAGCACGTTCGGCCCGTACCAGGCGTTCGATCGACGCGGCGCCGGGAACGGGCGCTCCGCGTGCCCCCGGCGCCCCCGAGTGGGACAGCCCCTCGCCCGTGGACGCGGGTTCCTCCCCGGGGTCGCGCAGGGCCCCCACGATCAGCCGCAGGTTGCGAAGGGTCTCCCTGCCCTGGGAACGGACCCAGGCCATCGCCTCACGGGCGGCCTGGTCGTCGCGGCCCACCAGACGCTCGGCGGCCCCCGCCTGGACGACCATGCCGGACAGGTGGTGGGCGGCGATGTCGTGCAGTTCGCGTGCCATGCGCGCCCGTTCGGCCATGATCGCGCCCTCCGCCCGTTCCCTCTGCCGCTGGATCACCTCGGCGGCGCGCACACGCGCCAGTTCGGTGAAGCGGCGTCGGGTCGCGGTGTGGACTCCCACGAGCGCGGAACCCACATAGACGACCGCGGCGACGGCGAGCTGCCCGAGGGCCACCAACAGGTGCTCTCCGAGGGTCGAGGGCTCGACGATCAGGATCTCTGGACCCAGCGGGGGGTCGGACAGCGACCCCGTCAACAGGGTCCCCGCCAGACCGTGGAGGGCCGTGACGGGGGCCAGGACCCACGCCAGGCGACGCGGCGGCAACAGGGTTCCGCAGGTGTAGGCGGCGATGAACGGGGCGATCCCCTGAGCCGCCACGTGCGGGGGCATGAAGGCGATGACGCCGACCTGGGTGAGGGCCACCACGACCAGGCACGGGATCGGACGCACACGCCGCGTCCACAGGGCGAGGGACTGCGCGCACGTCAGAAGGAGGAGGGCGGTCACGGTGGTCGGGGAGAACAGGAGGTTCTCCACCCTCGCGATGAGGGCCATCGCCGGCCAGAGCATGAGGCAGGAGAGCAGCGCCACGGACACCGCCAGGAGGCCGTCACGGGCGAGCGTGGAGCGCAGGCCCAGGCGGTCCAGTCGCTCGTCGAACCACGTCGCCGTCCTGGAGGTCGGGCTCTCGATCTCCTCCGGTGTCCGGAGCCCTCCCGCGTCGCGCGTTCCGGTGTCGTCGGTCGTCGCGTTCACTGCTTCCTCGGTTCCTCGGCGTCGTGAGCATGATGCCTCATCAGGGGGCACGGGATACTCCGGAGAAGGACGCTTCCTCGGAGCACCCCGTGCCCGACGGGTGGTCAGTACGTCATGTCGGCACCGAGCAGACCGGAGACGGCGGCGAAGGAGGCCACCCCGACCAGAGCCAGCAGGACCAGGGCGCTCCCCACGTAGCGCTTCCAACCGGAGCGGCGCCGGACGTCGTCGAACAGGACCACGGTCGCGGGGACGACGGCCAGGACCCCGAGCCACTGTGCCGCCAGGACCGTGTACAGCATCCCTTCGGGCACGGGTTGGAAGCTCATGGCCAGGCCGATCGCCACGGTCCAGCCCACGAGGGCGGCCAGGGCGGCGCCCACGCCCACCCGGGTCAGGACACGGGCCGTGCGCCCGGCCCGGTTCCGGGGAGGCAGGGACACCAGACGGCGCACCACCGCGCCCACGGGCAGGCTCAGCACGGCGACGACCAGGATCAGGACGGAGGGGACGACCACGGGCAGGACCAGCGAGGCCTGGCGCGCGGTGTCGGTACGCAGGAGGGTGAAGGCCGAGGTGTGACCGATCGCCTCCACCTGGTCCCCCTCCACCCGCATCGCCAACAGGCTCTGCCCCCCGACCTCACGCCACACCCAGGGCTCGATCTCCTCATAGACCGTGGGCCGCCGGGTGTCCGGCCCGGGGGTGACCAGGATCGTGCCGTCCTCACGTGCGGTGACCCGCACCTGCTGGAGCACGCCCAGCACGGAGAGGAAGGTGCTGTCCATCGTCCGGGAGGTCTCGTAGGTCCCCTCGGCCATCGCGGCGTGCTCGGCGGACGAGGACCGGGCGGGAGAGCCGCCTTCGTCGGAGGCGGGGAAGTAGCGGTCGGCGAACCCGAACAGGACCGCCTCGCGCAGCAGCAGGCTGTCGATCGCCTGGTATCCGCTGCCGTTGAGGGTCACGAAGACGCCGGTGCCCTCATCGGGATAGAGCTGCATGTGGGCGTGGAAGTGTTGGGTGTCTCCCCCGTGTCCGAGGATCCTGTGGCCGTTGCGGTCCTCCTGGAAGAAGCCCAGCGTCATGCGCGGCCCGTTGGCCAGACCTCCCAGGGAGTCCTCCCCCAGAGCCGGTGTGTGCATGAGTTCGAGCGTTTCGGGGGACAGCGGGGACCGGTCGGAATCGAGTTCACCCAGGTGCGCGAGCATGAAACGCGCCATGTCGGTCGCCGACGTGGTCAGTGCGCCGGCGGGCGCGCCCGGGATGACCTCGAAGGGCCTGGCCGTGCCGGTGACGTCGGAGTAGCCGCTGGCGAGGCGTCCCTCCAGCTCGTCGGGCAGGGGCTGGGCGAAGGTGGAGGAGTCCATGTCCAGCGGTTCGAACACGTTCCGCCGGACGTACTCGGAGAAGGGGACACCGCTGACCCGTTCGACGACGTACCCGGCGAGAGCGTTGCCGTAGTTGGAGTAGGCGGGGACCGTGCCCGGCTCGAACACCTGCTCAGGGGGGTAGGTGACCAGGTGTTGGCGCAGGTCGGCCTCACTTCCCTCGGGGAGGATCAGGTCCTGGACCCGCTCCTCGAAACCGGGGGTGTGGGTCAGCAGGTGGCGCAGGGTCACGGGTTCGTCGAAGGACGTGGGCAGAGTGAAGTCCAAGTACTCGTGGACGTCGGTGTCCAGGTCCACCTCCCCCGACTCCACGAGTCGCATCACGGCCGTACCGGTGAACAGCTTGGACACCGAACCCGCCCGGAAGAGGGTCTCCTCGGGGTCGACCGGTACCGGGTCGCCTCCGTCGGCCCCGGTGTCGGCGTGGCCGTAGCCGCGTGCGGTGAGCAGTTCGCCGTCGTGGACCACGCTGATCGAGGCGCCGGGGATACCGCTCCGCCGCAGAGCCGCCGGAACCAGACCGTCCAGCCAGGTGTCGAGGTCCTGGGCGGTGAGTTCGGCGGTGGCGGCGGAGGGAGCCGGGGGCGGGGGCTCGTGGGCGCTTTCGGGCACGGGCCCCGCGCAGCCTCCGGCCAACGCCGCGACGGCCGCGACGACGGCCGCCGCCCGCAGGAGTCCGCGCGGTCGCCCGTCGGCCGGTGGGGATGGGGAGGTCGTCCTGGCAGTGCTCACGTGCTCTCTCCTGCTCCGGGGATGCGCCGGGCGGAAAAGAGAGGTCCCGCCCGCCCGGCGAGGTGGGTTCCCAGCCTTCCGGAACAGGTGGTCACGGCACATCCGGCGCAGGTGCGCACCTGGTCTACGACCTTTGGTGGAGGCGGGCTCCTCCTCGGGTGGGCGGTGGCGCGCGGCCCCGCCCTGCTCGGGCGCCTGGAACACGGGAACCTTCGGCGCCTGCGGCGTGTCGGTTCGTTCCTCGCGAACCCGACTCCGGCATCTCCAGAACCCCGTGGGCGCCCTCGCTTTCCCAGGGGGCCGGGAGGGGCTTCGCGAGGACGGAGTCCTAGGCCCTGGCGGGCAGGGGAGCGCCGGTCCCCTCGTCGGCGCCGGCCCTCGCGAGCACCGCCTCCGTACTGGCCTCGGGGCGCAGGTCCAGGCGGCGCAGCAGCTGGGCGTTCAGCGCCACCACCACCGTGGACAACGACATCAACAGCGCGCCCACGGCCATGGGCATCACGAAGCCCACGGGCGCCAGCACACCGGCCGCCAACGGTACGGCGGCGAGGTTGTACCCGGCGGCCCACCACAGGTTCTGCCGCATCTTGCGGTAGCCCGCCCGGGACAGTTCGATGACCGAGAGCACCGAGCGAGGGTCGTCGCCGGCCAGGATCACCCCGGCCGAGGCGATGGCCACGTCGGTGCCGGCGCCGATGGCCAGTCCGATATCGGCGCGGGCCAGGGCGGGGGCGTCGTTGACGCCGTCGCCGACCATGGCGACCCTGCGTCCCCGGGCCTGGAGCTCGGCGACCTTGGCCCCCTTCTCCTCGGGTCGTACCTGGGCGAAGACCTGGTCGATGCCCAGTTCGGCGGCGACGGAACGGGCGACGGCCTCGGCGTCACCGGTGATCATCACCACCCGCAGACCCAGCGCGTGCAGGGCGCGGACGGTCTGGTGGGACTCCTCACGGATCTCGTCGGACAGGGAGAGCGCGCCGATGACCTCCCCTTCGGAGAGCACGTGCAGGACGATCGCGCCCTCGGCCTTCCAGGGTTCGGTCGCGGGAAGTTCCGCCGCGCCATGGGTCCGCAGCATCGCGGGACCTCCGACGGCGATCCGCTCCCCGCCGACCGTGGCGGTCACGCCCTCGGCGGCGGAGGAGCGGAAGTCGGTGGCTCCGGGCACGTCGAGGGCGCGTCGCCGCGCCGCCGCCACGATGGCCCTGGCCAGGGGGTGTTCGCTGTCGGTCTCGGCCGCCGCCGCCAGGGCCAATACCTCGTCCTCGCCGCGACCGGCGACGGGGACCACGTGGTCCACCACCGGTTCGCCCTTGGTCAGGGTGCCGGTCTTGTCGAACAGGACGGTGTCGGCGGTGCGCATGCTCTCCAGGGCCATGCGGTCCTTGATCAGGACCCCGCCCCGCGCGGCGCGTTCGGTGGCGATGGAGACCACCAGGGGGATCGCCAGCCCCAGGGCGTGGGGGCAGGCGATGACCAGCACGGTGATGGTCCGGATCAGGGCGGTGTCGGGGGCGCCCAGCAGGGACCAGACGGTGAAGGTGAGCGCGGCCGACCCCAGGGCGAACCAGAACAGCCAGGCGGCGGCCCTGTCCGCCAGACGCTGGGCGCGGGAGGTGGAACTCTGGGCGTCGGCGACCAGTCGTCGGATCCCCGCCAACGCGGTGTCCTCGCCCACGGCCGTGATCCGTACCCGCAGCGCGGTGTCGGTGGAGACCGTTCCGGCCACGACCCGGTCGCCCGGACCACGGGCCACGGGGCGGGACTCGCCGGTGATCATCGACTCGTCCATGTCCGCGACGCCCTCGGTGACGTGGCCGTCGGCCGGAACACGGCCGCCGGGCCGGACGATGACCACGTCACCGACCACCAGGTCGGAGGGGGCGACCGTGACCACCTCGTCGCCGGAGACCTTCTCCGCCTCGTCCGGCAACAGCGTGGCCAGCGACTCCAGGGCCGAGGAGGTCTGCGCGAGGGAACGCATCTCGATCCAGTGGCCCAGCAGCATGATGACGATCAGCAGCGCCAGCTCCCACCAGAATTCGAGTTCGTGGGAGAGCACGCCCAGATGCGCGCCCCAGGAGGAGAGGAAGGCCACGGTGATGGCCAGGGAGATCAGCAGCATCATGCCGGGTCGGAGGGCGCGGACCTCCTCGACGGCCCCGGACAGGAAGGGCGACCCGCCCCAGAGGTACATCACGGTGCCCAGGAGCGGAGGGATCCAGACCACCCCGGGCGCGTCCGGCACGGAGTAACCGACGATGTCGGCGAACATGCCGCTCAGCCCGACGGTGGGCACCGCCAGGACCAGCATGATCCAGAACAGCCGCCGGAACCGGTCCACGTGGTCGCCGTGGTCCCCATGGCCGTGGTGGCCCCCGTGGTGTCCGTGGCCCGTGTCGTGGTCGGCGTGGTGCTCCCGGCCGTGGTCGGGGTGCCCGGAGGATGGTGCAGTGCTCATATCCGCGACTCCTACCCCAAGGGGGTATGCGGCAAGCACCGTTCTCGGAACCGGTGTCCGGTGGCCGGAAAAGGGGAGGAGGGAATTCCCTCCCGGGCGTCCTCCCGGACGCCTTCATGAAGAACCCCCGAATCTCCCATTCGGGGAAAGGTCAAGAGCGCCGATCGGCGCGGAACGACGTCAATTCATCGACGGGCCGGGAAGTTGTTCTCGATCCTTTCGTGGAGCGCGATGCCGACGGATACCGAGACGTTGAGGGACTCGGCGTCATTGATCATCGGAATGGAGACCGAGGTGGACGGGATCTTCTCGAATTCCTCTGAGTGTCCCCCCTTCTCGCTGCCGAAGAGAAGGGCGAGGTTCCCCTGCCAGTCGCCGAGTTCCTTCATGCTGATGTCCCCGTGGGTGTCGAGGACCACGAGCGACATTCCGTTCCGCCGGACGAAGTCGATCGCCTCCTCACGACCGGAGAGGACCACGGGCAGGGAGAAGACGTAGCCACGGCTGGCCCGCAGAAGACGCCGGTCGGCGATGCTGGTCAGATCGCTGTCGACGAGGATGATCCCCCCTGCTCCCAGAGCGAGGGAGGTTCGTACGATCGCGCCGATGTTCCCGACGATCTTCACCCCGTCGAGGATGACGACGTCCCCGTCCCGTTCGACGATGTCGCGGAACGAGGCGGGGCGGGGCACACGCGCGACGCCGAACGTCTTGGCCTTCCTCTCCCCCTTGAAGATCTGGTTGACGATCGACGAGTCGACGAGACGGAAAGGGATGTTGTTCCGCTCGCAGAGCTCAAGGAGTTCCGGGGAGATCTCGATGCTGTCGCTGGCGTAGATCTCCACGAATTCCACGCCCACCTTGATGCATTGAACAAGGGGCTCGGCGTCCTCGATCAACGCGGTCCGAATATTGGGCCTCGAACCCTTACTGAGATCGATGACGCGCCGCACGGCGGGATCGGAGATAGAGGTGATCGTCTCGAAGTCGGGCATGGCCGGATTCTACCAGGGTCTTTGCACTGGAATGGGAATCCGGTTATGCCGTGGCCATGGGGAATCCGCTCGGCCTCGGGAACGGGGAGGCCGACGGCGCGTCGTGGCGGACGGTCACCTGTCCAGGAGTTCGTCGGTGGTGGTGCCGGGGAGGGAGACCGTCAGCTGTGTGCCCCACGGGTCGTGGAGGACCACCGACTTTCCGGTGTCGGCGTACTCCAGCTTCCGCTCCTTCAGGCGGGAGATGAGCGCGTCGAGGCTCTCACGGGCGGGCACGATGACCGCCACGTCCCCCAGTCCCAGGGTCGAGGCGCGGGGACCGGAGCCCGCGCTGTTCCAGATGTTCATCGCGACGTGGTGGTGGTAGCCGCCCGCCGCCGCGAACAGCGCGCCCGGGTAGTCCTCGACCGTGCTCTCGAACCCGATCGCGTCCACGTAGAAGGCCCGAGCCGTCTCGATGTCGCCGACCTGAAGGTGTACGTGCCCGACCTTGCCCGCGCGGCGCGGACCCGCCGCGACGACGGCCTCGTCGAGGTGGGTGCGCAGGTACTCGTTGGGGTCCAGACGCAGTGTGTCCATCCGCACCCGGCCGTCGACGTACGTCCACTGCGAGCGGTCACGGTCGGTGTAGAGCTCGATCCCGTTGCCCTCGGGGTCGGTGAAGTAGAAGGCCTCGCTCACCAGGTGGTCGGCGGACCCGGCGAACCGGCTGCGCGGGTGCTCGGCCGCGCGGTAGACGGTCGCGGCCAGGGATGCCTGGTCCTCGAACAGGAACGCGGTGTGGAACAGTCCGGGCCAGCGCGGATCGACCGGGGGCAGTCCCGGTGTGGAGATCAGCCGGACCATGGGGGTGCTTCCGCGACCGAGCACACGATGGACCTCGCGCCCGTGCGCCCGCTCCTCGACGGGCTCAAGGACGAGGGCCTCGGAGTAATAGGAGGTCATCGTCTCCAGGTCGCCGACGTGCAGGGTCACGGCGTCCATCGCCGTGTCGGGGTCGAGGAACCGTGCGTCGGTGGAGGAGCCCGGTCCCTGCGCTGTGGAATCGGTCATGGCGCAACCTCCTGAGGTCTGTCGGTCCCGCACTGCTCACGCGGCTCCGGGGCGGTCTGGACAATGTCAACGTTCGGTAACGGTCCGATATTCCGGAGTGCTCGCCGGAACGGCCTCGAAGAGCACGGCGGTACGCCATGACCGCACGGAGCGCCGATCCGTCCCGGACCGGAAGGGGCCGGTCCGTCACCGGTCCGCCGACGGCGGCTCGTCCCCCTTCGAGGCACGCCGAGTCCGCCTCCGAAGCGCGCACCACCACGTCGGTTACGGTGACGCTGACGCCGGCCGTGTGCCCGCACCCTCAGTTGACGTGGAGGTCGACATGTCGTTCGTTCCCACCGCGCCCATCGGTAGGAGTGAGGCCGCCAGGGCGGTCCTCGACGCCAAGCGGCGCAGGAACCTCACGTGGGAGGCCATCGCGGCGGAACTGGGCCGTTCCAAGGTCTGGACCACCGCGGCCCTGCTGGGCCGGCACCGGGTCAGCGACGAGATGGCCTCGGCCGTGGGCGACCTCCTCGGCCTGGAGGAGGCGGTGGTCCAGGCGCTGCGACTGCCCCCGGAGCGGGGGGCCGACGCGGTGGACACCACCGATCCCGTGGTGTACCGCCTGGAGGAGATCGTCCAGGTCTACGGCGGGGCGGTCGCGGAACTCATCCAGGAGGAGTTCGGCGACGGCATCATGAGCGCGATCGACTTCGAGATGGACTTCCGGCGCGTGGAGGACCCCCAGGGGGACCGCGTCGTCCTCACCCTCAACGGGAAGTACCTGCCCTACCGCGAGTTCTGAACCCCGCCGCGCGCGGACCGTCGCAGGTCCGCTCCTCGGAGCGGGCGCCGCCCATGACGACGGGGCCCGGCGGAGGCCGGCCCGTGGCCGAGCGGCCCCGCCGGGCCCCGGTGTTCGGTGGGTCAGCGCCGTCCGGCGCCGACCTCGCTCCTGTCCGCGGAGGACGGTTCCGTACCGTCGTCGGCGACGGCGTCCTCGGTGACGGAGGTCTGGGGTGCGCGACTCCGCTCCAGGGCCGAGCCCTCCACGTCGATGTCGGGCAGCGCCCGGTCGAGCCATCGGGGCAGCCACCAGGCCGCGTCCCCGGCCAGGTGCATGACCGCCGGGATCAGCAGCATGCGGACCACGAACGCGTCGACGAGGACACCGAAGGCCAGCGCGAACCCGACCGAGCTGATCATCATCGTCTCGGAGAAGACGAAGCCGCCGAAGACGGAGATCATGATGATCGCCGCCGCGGTGACCACCGCGCGTCCGGCCCGGAAGCCCCGCACGACGGCGAGCCGGGCGGGGGCGCCGTGCACGTAGGACTCGCGCATGCCCGTGCTGATGAAGAGCATGTAGTCCATGGCCAGGCCGAACAGGATGCCCACCAGGAGCGTGGGCAGGAAGTTCAGGATCGGCCCCGGGTTCTCCAGACCGATGACCCCCGCGAGCCACCCCCACTGGTAGACGGCGACCACGCCGCCGAGCGCGGCGAAGTAGGACAGGATGAACCCGAGCGTGGCCACCACGGGGACGAAGATCGACCGGAACACCAGCAGCAGGATGACCAGGGACAGTCCCACGACCACCGCGAGGTAGGTCGGCAGGGCGTCGCTGAGGGTGTCGGAGATGTCGATGTTGCCGCTGGCCATACCGGCGACCCCGAGCGTCCCGGTGCCGTGGACGGGCTCCATGGCGCGGAGGTCGTGCACCAGCTCCTCCGTCGACTCGCTCGCCGGGCCCTCCACCGGCAGGACCTGGAAGATGGCCAGGGTCCCGTCCTCGGTGACGTCGATCGGCGCCACCGCGGCGACGTCGTCGTGGGAGTGGATCGCCTCGGCGACCTCGTACTGGTACCGCTCGGCGTTGGCCGTGGCCGACTCCTCGTCGGGACCTCCGGGAAGGTCGGCGGTGACCAGGAGGGGGCCGTTCTGTCCGTCGCCGAAGTTCTCCGCCACGGCCGTGTAGGCCCGGTTCTGGGTGGAGTCACCGGGCTGGGAGGAGCCGTCGGGCATGCCCAGACGCAGGTCCAGCGCGGGCAGGGCGATGACACCGAGCAGCAAGACGGCGATCGCGGCGCGACCGAGCGCGGCGCCGTGCGACATCGGCCTGAGCCGGTCCTCCCCGTCCCCGAGCCGGGGGGCCGCTCCGTCGCCGGTGACGGAGGCGAGGCGATCGCGTTCGCGGCGGGACAGGATGCGCGGTCCCACCAGCGACAGCAGGGCCGGGACGAGCGTCACCGCGACCAGGACGGCCAGCAGGATGGCGATGGCGCCCACGCTGCCCATGAGACCGAGGAAGCCGATGCCGGTGAGGTTCAGGCCCAGGAGGGCGATGAGCACGGTGGTCCCCGCGAAGACCACGGCGTTGCCCGCGGTGCCGTTGGCCAGACCGATGGACTCCACCAGGTCGAAGCCCTGCTTGAGCTGACGGCGGTGGCGGTTGACGATGAACAGGGCGTAGTCGATGCCGACGGCCAGACCGAGCATCAGACCGAGGATCGGCGTGATCGTGGCGATGTCGAGCACGTCGGACAGCGACATCGCCGTCAGGGTGGCGATGCCGACGCCGACCAGGGCGGTGAGCAGGGGCAGTCCGGCGCCCACGAGGGTGCCGAGCATGACGACCAGCACGACGCCCGCCACGATGACGCCGATCACCTCGGCGGCGCTGACCAGACCGGGCAGGGCCATGGCGATGTCGTCGCCGAAGTCCACGGTGGTCCCCGGGACCGGGTCCTGCTCGAAGACCGCGATCACGGCGTCCTTGGTCTCCTGGGAGACCGCCTCCTGGCTGTCGGTGAAGGCGACGTTGACCAGGGCGGTGCCGCCGTCCTCGGAGATCGTGCGCACCCCCGAGGCCATCTCCATCAGGGCCTCGCCCCGTTCGAGCCGCTCCTCCTCCCCGGCCAGGGTCTCCAGGCCGATCTCGATCATGGCCTGTCGCTCCTCGGGGGTTCCCGGGGGAAGCCCCTCGCCCGCCTCGATCCCGGCGCGGGCCGCTTCGAGCTCTTCACGACCGCTCGCGAGCTCCTCCTGCTGCTCGGAGCGCTCCTCCTCGGTCGCGAACGGGTCGATGACGTCCTGGACCCCGGCGACCTCGGCGGCCCTCTCGACGCGCTCGCCGATCTCCTCCCGCTGGTCGTCGGTGAAGGCGGAGCCGTCCTCGGTCTGGTAGACGACGGTGCCCGCGCCGCCGCCCATGTCGGAGAACTCCGCCTTGAGACGCTGGTTCACCTGGTCGGTCGGGGTGCCGGGGATGGAGAAGCTGTCCTCCAGGTCACCGGAGAAGAGGAGGAAGGCGGCGCCGGCCGACACCAGGAGTGCCAGCCAGACCGCGATGACGGTCCGGGCGCGCCGTGCTGAGGCGCACCCGAGTCTGTAGAGAAATTCAGCCATGGGTATCCCGCAAACGAGGTGGGTGGGAGCGCGTGCGCTCAGGAGGCGTCGGCCGCGGAGGACAGGGCTCCGAAACCGTCGCGGTTGACGGTGATCATGCGGTCGAGGAGCTCGTCCCAGACACGGCGTGACTCCGGAGTGTCGACCCCGCCGGTGACCCGCGCCCAGTGCCGGACCACGACCAGGGAACCGCCCACGAGCGCCCCGCACATCAACTCGACCTCCAAGGGGTCGGCCGAGGGGTGGTGACGCATGGTGGTGGCCGCGATCCGCGTGCCCAGTTCGGTGAGGGCGCGTTCGAGGAGTACGGCCTGGCGGGGGTTGGGCCCCTTGTCCCGGGGGTTGAGGATCCGGGCGAGACCGCCGCCCTCGGACTGGAAGATCCGGGTGAGCTCGGTGATGGGGGTGACCAGGTCGGTGGCCCGCAGGGCGGCCGCGACCCGGTCGAACATCGCAGGGCCGCCGGGCCGCTCCGAATCCGACGCGGACAGGTTGGCGTCGACGTTGGACAGGACCGTTCCGAGCATCTCGCGGAAGACCTCGACGGTGATGTCGTCCACCGACGTGAAGTGGTTGAACACGGTCCGTCGGGAGACGTCGGCACGCGCGGCGAGCTGGTCGACGGTGAAGTCGGTGCCGCCGATCTGGGTCATCAGCTCGGCCGCGGCGTCGATGATGGCGCGTCGGTGCCGTGCCTTGAGGGCTTCACGCCTGTCGGGCACGGAGGATCGCTGCCGTTCTGCCATGGAACCAGAGTAGAGAAGATGGTGCACTTAGTGCAACGACGCACTGAGTGCAGCGAATCACACGAGGGGTGCGCCGACGAAAGGCCCGCCCCGACGTGCTTCGTCGTCGCCGTGGGGTGCGGTGGGCCGTGCCCGGAGACCAAGGGGAGCGTGTCGGTGGGAAAGGCGGGGTGAGGGCGCGAGGACGTCCGTGCCCCCCTTTCGGGAACCGCTCCCGCCACGGGCCAGGGCCTGCGCGGTGCTCGGTCGAGGAAGCCCGCGAGCCCCGACCCGCCGTCGCGGGCCTCGCCGGCTCCGCGATGGGCCGATGTCACCGGTACGCCGTTCCTCCGGTGAGGGCGCTCGCGCCCCCGGCGTGACGTCCTGCGCTACGCTGCGGCGGCCGGAACCGTCCCCACCCGCCCTTTCGGTGCCGTGGTGCGCCGGTTCCCCGACGCGGGTCATCCCGTTTCCCCGGCGCCGCGGCGTGGCGGAGACCACCGTCGCGGGCCGTTCCGTTCCACGTGAGGAGGGGCGTTGACCGACAACCGTTCCACGGAGGAGACCACCGCGCTGCTGGTCGATTTCATCCGGAACCACTTCCTGGACGGTGATCCCGAAGGCCGTTTCGACGAGTCCAGCCCCCTGCTCGACACGGGCGTGCTGACCTCCCTGAACACGGCCGTCCTGCTCAACTACATCCACAAGGACCTCGGCGCCACCCTCGCCCTGGACCAGATCACGCGAGGGACGTTCCAGGACGTGCGCAGCATCAGCGCGGCCCTGACCGCGACGGACTCCCCGACCACGGCACAGGGACGGGGAGGGTCGTGATGCGGGGACGGCCGGGAGACGGACAGGAGGCGCCCCCTCTCCCGGTGGGTTTCTCCCTCGTCCTCGACCCCGACACCGTCGTACGGTCCGAGGGACGTGTCGTGGTGGGAGGCGACCCCCCTCGTACCCTCGCCCTCTCCACGTCCGAGGCCCGACTTCTCGAAGAACTGGACGGCGGCCCGGTACGTACCGCCGAGGCCGGGGCCCTGGCCCGACGCCTGGTGGACTCCGGAGCCGCCCACCCCCGCCCTCCAAGGTCCGCCGCACCGGGGAGAACGGCGGTGGTCATCCCCGTTCGCGACCGCGCCGCCTACCTCGACCGGCTTCTCCGAGCCCTCCGCGCCTCCGAGGACATCGCAATGGTGACGGAGGTCGTCGTCGTGGACGACGGGTCTCGGGACCGGGAGGCCGTCGCCTCGGCCGCCGCCCGCCACGGTGCGCGGCTGGTCGCCCGACCGGTGAACGGAGGACCGGCGGCGGCCCGCAACAGCGGCCTCGCCGCGTGCGCGGCCGATGTGGAGTACGTGACGTTCCTGGACAGCGACTGCGTGCCCCGCCCGGGGTGGCTGGCCCCTCTCCTCGCCCATTTCGCCGACCCCGAGGTCGGCGCGGTCGCCCCCCGGGTCCGACCGGCGAGCCCCGACCGGTCCGTTCTCGGCGCCTACGCGGTGGCGCGCTTCCCCTTGGACCTGGGAGAGCGGGAGGCCCTGGTGAGACCCGGAGGACGGGTCGGCCACCTGCCCACGGCAGCGCTCGTCGTACGGCGTGCGGCCGTGGGTGAGGACTTCTTCGACGAGGACCTGCGCTACGGAGAGGACGTGGACGCGGTATGGCGTCTGGCGGACTCGGGGTGGCGTGTGCGCTACGAACCCCAGGCCCAGGTGGTGCACACCGAACCCGCCACATGGAGCGCGTACCTGGCGCGCCGCTACCACTACGGCACTTGCGCGGCGCCGCTGGCCCTGCGGCATCCGGACCGCATCGCCGCCGTCATGCTCCGGCCGGCACCCGCGGTGACCGCTGCGGTACTCCTCCTGGCCTGTCCGGCACTGGCCGGGGTCCTGCTCGGCTCGGCGGTGTGCGGTCTCCCGCGCCACCTCCGGCGCGCGGGGCTGTCCGCGACCGCCGCCGCGTGGGTGACGGCGCAGCCGGTGGGGACGACCTTGACCGGGCTGGGGCGCGCCCTCGCCCAGGTGGGACTTCCGGCGCTGCCGGCGGCGGCGGTGGCGCCGGGAAGGCGTGGACGAAGGCTCGCGATGATGGGCGCGCTGGCGGCGGCTCCCGCGTTGCGGGACTGGTTGGCGACCCGTCCTCCGGTGGATCCCGTGCGGTGGACACTGGCGAGCCTGGCCGATGACGCCGCTCACGGGGTCGGGGTGTGGCACGGTGCGCTCCGTTCGCGCACCCTCGCTCCGCTCCTTCCACGGTTCCGGTCGAACCGGCCGTGAAGCGGGGGCCGCGCGCGGGGACGGAACACCGCGAGACGACGGCTCTCGGGATCGGTCCGCCGCACCGGCTCCGAGAGCCGTCGCCGACGGACGGGGCTCCCGCCGGTGGGTTCACCGCTCAGGGCGGCCTTTCACCGGCGGGAGCCCCGTCCTGCCCGGGAGCCCGCCCGAAGTCCGCCCCGTCCGCGCGCCGGGCGGGCGTACGGACGAGGCGGCGGACGAGCGTGTCCGTCAGAGTGCCGAGCCGTGGTCTACGGCCGGGAACCCCGGCTTCGGACACCGAACGCCCGAGCCGGCCGGCCCGCGGGGTCGCCCCCACGGGTTCCGACCACCGACCGGTGCTCGGACGTCTCGCGGGCTACAGCGGCTGGGCGACGCTGCATCCGGAGATGCTGTAGCCGCTGCACATGAGCAGGGTCTCCTCGGAGGCGAGCTCAAGCTCCATCTCCTGGAGCGCGAGAATATCGGTGAGTGCCATGTGAATCCTCTTTTCTCCGGCCGGGGTTCCTACTTCGGCTGGGCGGCCGGAATGATTCCTACATCGGCTGGGCGACGCTACAACCGCCGAGACTGAATCCGCTGCACATGAGCGGAGTCTCCTCGGAGGCGAGCTCAAGCTCCATCTCCTGGAGCGCGAGAACATCGGTGAGTACCATTTTCCTTCACCTCCCCCGGAGGATGTGTCTCAGGAGTGATCGGTTATGTCGCCCTGTGGACTACAGCGGCTGGGCGACGCTGCAACCGGTGACGCTCGCTCCACTGCACATGAGCGGGGTCTCCTCGGAGGCGATTTCGAGTTCCATCTCCTGGAGCGCGAGAATGTCAGTGAGTGCCATTTTCCTTCACTTCCGTTCGAGGTTGGTCTTTCGTGTCGCCCAGGAGGTTACAGCGGCTGGGCGACGCTGCAACCGCCGACGCTTGTTCCGCTGCACATGAGCGGGGTCTCCTCGGAGGCGATTTCGAGTTCCATCTCCTGGAGCGCGAGAATGTCGGTGAGTGCCACTATTGAAGCAACCTCCTCAACTTGTCCGGGTAAGGATCACGGAAGCCCGGCAGGGTCGGCCTGACGGATACTTTCCGTTTCAGGGTGTCCCGCTAGCGGGACACCCTGAAACAGAAATTAGCTCCAAAGAATCCCGTTGGAAACCCGTGTACGGAGATCATTGCGGATTCCCCGCGTCCCACCAGGTCACAGGGGAGAAAGCCGTCGTCATGCGCTCTGATCCCCGGCCGTTCTCGCCCGCCTGCCGCCGACAGGCCGGGACCCTCTGTACCCGGCGCCGGGTCAGCGCGTTCCGCCGGCGTGCTTCTTCACGAACTCGGTGATGGAGGAGATGACGAAGTCGATCATCTCCTCGGTGATTCCCGGATAGACTCCCACCCAGAATGTCTGCTCGGTGATGATGTCACTGTTGACCAGGTCGTCGGCGACACGGTGCGGTCGGTTGATGTAGGCGGGGTGCCGGGTCAGGTTCCCCGCGAACAGCAGACGGGTGCTGATCTTGCGTGCTTCGAGGAAGGACACGAGTTCGGCACGGCCGAAGGGGGCGTCGGGGTCCACGGTCAGGACGAACCCGAACCAACTGGGGTCGCTGCGCGGAGTCGCCTCCGGAAGCAGCAACCAGGGC
This sequence comes from Nocardiopsis sp. ATB16-24, assembly GCF_030271535.1. GTDB lineage: Bacteria > Actinomycetota > Actinomycetes > Streptosporangiales > Streptosporangiaceae > Nocardiopsis. The sequence goes on from NZ_JASCXJ010000002.1 coordinate 420,790, forward strand.
ACACCGTCGAGCCCCTCACGAAGTCTGCGCCAGTTGCGGCGGCGAGCGGCTCCGAACTCGTCCAGTCTGGCGAGCTGACTGAGGCCGAGCGCCGCCTGGAGGTCCGTCGCCTTGAGGTTGTAGCCGACGTGCGAGTACGTGTACTTGTGGTCGTATCCGGCGGGCAGTCTGCCCACCTGGAACCCGAAGCGCCGATGACAGGCGTCGCTCTCACCCGGCTCGCACCAGCAGTCCCGGCCCCAGTCGCGCATCGACTCGATGATCCTCGCCAACGCCAGGTTGGACGTGAGGACACAACCGCCCTCGCCCATCGTGAGGTGGTGGGCGGGATAGAAGCTCACGGTCGACACATCGCCGAAGTTCCCGGTGAGCCTGCCGTCGTAGAACGAGCCGACGGCGTCACAGTTGTCCTCGATGAGGTAGAGACCGCGGTCCTTGGCGAGTTCGGCGATCTCGGCGGCCTCGAAGGGATTGCCGAGGGCGTGGGCGAGCATGATGGCCCGGGTCTTGGGCCCGATCGCCTGGGCGACGCGGTCCACGACCGTGTTGTAGGTCCCGAGTTCGACGTCGACGAACACGGGGAGAAGCCCGTTCTGCAAGATCGGGTTGACCGTGGTCGGGAAGCCCGCCGCGGCGGTGATCACCTCGTCGCCCGGGCGGATCCGTCGGTCCCCCAGCAGGTGCGACGTGAAGGACGAGAGCGCGAGCAGGTTCGCGGAGGAGCCCGAGTTGGTCAGGTGGGCCTTGCGCAGTCCCAACAGCCGTGCGAACTCCGACTCGAACCGTCGGGAGTGCGGGCCCGCGGCGATCCTCATCTCCAAGGCGGCCTCCACCAAGGCGACCCGGTCGTCCTCGGTGAGCACCGCCCCGGAGGTCCAGATCTCGGTGGTCCCCGGTACGAATGTCGCGGGCCTCTCCGTGGCGCGGTGGTAGGCACGGACGCTTTCGAGGATCTGCGCCGTGTGGTCGCTTGTCTCCATCCGAATCCTCCTCGGTGGGGTGGTCCCAGTGAACTCGGGCCTGCGGGGGCACGACGGTGTTCCCGGGGTGGAAGAGCATGGAGCGACGGCCGCCGACCGATGAACCGGACCCGGGGCGAAGGCGCGGTGCCGATAAACGCGCACCGGCCGACGTGGTCCCGCGCCGGCCGTCCGTCGCGCCATCCTTCATGCTGTGAGTCGCCGAGGAAAGCGGCAACCGGAGGACCATGGAAAGCGCCGGTGTCCCTTCCCCTCCACGAGCCGCCGCGAAGGGCGCTCGGCCCGCCGCCCACGTTCTCAGCGCGTGTCCTCCCATCGGGCCAGGAGCCCGGCCGCGGCGGCCTCGGCGACCCCGCCGGCCTGGGCGTCCTTCTCCGACATCAGGGGAGGCTCGGTGAAACCCCAGGGCAGATCCAGTTCGGGGTCCAGCGGATCGATGTCGACCTGCGTCCCCTGCACGTGCGCCGTGGACAGCACGTAACAGACACAGGAGTCGTCGGCCAGTGAGAGGAACCCATGGCCCACGCCGGGAGGAACGTAGACCGACCGACCCGACTCCGCGTCCAGCGATGTGACGTGGTAGGCGCCGAAGGTCGGCGACCCGATCCGCAGATCCACCACGATGTCGCGAATGGCGCCGCGGACGCACGTGACGTACTTGGCCTGGCCCGGAGGCACCGTCACGCTGTGGATCCCCCGAAGCGTGTTGTTCCGGGAGACGGAGAAGTTGATCTGGCGAGGGTGGAACGGGACTCCGGAGGCCGACTCCACGGAGTCCACCCTCATGCCCTCGTGGAAACTGCCGCGTTCGTCGAGTATCCGCACCGGATCGAACACGAGGACACCGGGGACGGCCGTCCGCGAGATCTTCGCCGTCACGTCTCTCCTTTCAGTCGCGGGTGTGGTCCGCCGTCGGTGTGGGATGCGACCGGCCGGTTCCCGAAGGAGTGCCGCCGTCGCCGCTGTGCTTGCGGCCGTACGACCGGCGCGCGTCGTCGAGCAGATCGGACAGGGACTCCTCCAGCCCCAGGCGTGGACGCCATGACAGCAGACGCCGGGCCACGGTGATGTCCAACTGCTGCCAAGAGGGGTCGAAGCGGGCGGTGGCCGGTGGCTCCTCGACGAGTTCGAGGGGGATACCGCTGATGGAGACCATCCGCTCGACCGTCCACCGGACGGGTACGGCCCGGCCACTGCCGACGTTGATGACCCGCCCCGCCACGGAGGGAGCGGGGGCCGTGGCCGCCGCCAACACCGCCTGGGCGACGTCGCGCGCGTCGACGAAGTCCCGTCGGGAGCGGAGCGGGGCCAACCGCAGTCGCGGACGCGCGGCGCAGCGCTCCGGCCGATACGCCGCCTCGGCCAGACAGTGCGCCACGGCACCGAGCAGGCTCTGCCGGGGAGCCCCCGGCCCGACGACGTTGCCGACGCGCAACGCGGTCCCCACCAAACCGGTGGTCCGCACGCCGTCGAGCACCGCGCGGGTGCCGCGGAGCTTGGAGTCGGCGTAGACCCCGGCCGGAGCCGGGGGATGGTCCTCGGTGAAGCTCGTTCCGACCTCGCCGGCCCCGTACTCGTGGATGCTGCCCAGGTGGACGAGCCGTGGCCGCTCGGAGACCAGGGACAGGGAACGCACCAACCGCTCCACGAACTCGGCGTTCGCGGCGCGCGTCTTCTCGGGCGACGCCTCATGGACGCTTCCCGCGGCGTTGACCACCACCGAGGGGGAGGTGGAGGCGAGGAGTGCGAGCAGGTCCCGCTCGGACGCCGCGACCAGGTCCAGGCGTATCGAGTCCGTGTCGTGCCGGCCCGTTCCGGAGGCGCTCCTGGACACGAGGAGGACGCGTGCGTCGGCGGACCGGAACGTGGTGCACAGGTGCCGGCCCAGGAAGCCCGTACCGCCGAGCACGAGAACGCGTTCTCCCGCGATGCGGGGGCGCCCGCACTCCGGCGAGTCGTTGCGCGACGCGATACCCATCGCCTCCTGTGTCCAGATGTCTCGCCGGCGGGACCGCCGGAGCAGCGGAGATGGCACCGAACCCTAAGGCAGGTGGTGGCCCGGTGCTAGGGTCGGCCTCCCCATTGGTGCCGACTACCCGGAGATCAGGGGTACCTGCGTGATATTTCCGCACATCAACGCGCCTGGAATCGCCCTTGAGGCCACACACGCCAGGACCGGGACCGAGGTCCACGCCGAACTGGCCGCCCAGGGTGTGCAGGGCATCGACCGCCACGACGTCTTCGCCTCCTCCGCCCTCTGGCCGAACCGGCCCCACCAAGAGGTCGCGGCGCAGTTCCTCGTGCGCGCGGTCGAAGACGGCGGGGTCCTCGGCTACACCTCCTTGCACGAACTCAGTCCGCACAGTCGATACGTCAAGTGCGCCCTGGCCGTGGACAGTGAGGCCACGGCCCGGACCCGTACGGCGGCGGCGGCCCTGACCGTGAACTACGCGTTCGCGATGTGGAACGTCAGGAAGATCTACTTCTGGACGCCGGAGCCAGAGGTACCCGGCCTGGCCGCCACGGGAGCGGCGCCGGAGCGGGAGGGGACCCTGCCCGAGCATCTGTTGGACGGAGGCACGTTGCGCGCGGTGCACATCTTCGCTCTTTACCGGCGGCGGTGGCAGGACGCGGGAGTCGCGTTCGTCGAGCGGATCGCCACCGAGTCCCGAAGCCCGGCCCAGGAAGGGAGAAGGGGATGAGCGCGCGTTCGGAAACCCCTGGAGGACCGGCCATCGCCACGCACGGGCTGAGTAAGCGCTACGGCGAGATCGAAGCGGTGAAGGGGGTCGACCTGGAGGTCGGACGGGGCGAGATCTTCGGCCTGCTGGGTCCCAACGGGGCCGGCAAGTCCACGATGATCAAGATGCTGTGCACCCTCACCCCCCCGACCGACGGCACGGCCTCCGTGGCCGGACACGACGTCGTCCGGCGGCAGGCGGACGTGCGTCGCAGTATCGGCCTGGTGTTCCAGGAGCAGACACTCGACCGCTACCTCACCGGCCGTCAGAACCTGCGCTTCCACGCCGACATCTACGGAGTCCCCTCCGGGGTGGCGGAGGAGCGTGTCGACGAGGCGCTGCGCACGGTCGATCTCCTCGACCACCAGCATCGGGCCGCGGGGACGTACTCCGGAGGCATGCGGCGCAGGCTGGAGATCGTCCGGGCCATGCTGCACCGCCCCGCGGTGCTGTTCCTGGACGAACCCACCGTCAGCCTCGACCCACAGACGCGCCAGACGATCTGGGACGGCGTCCGCGAGATCAACCAGCGTGACGGCACCACGGTCTTCATGACGACGCACTATCTGGAGGAGGCCGAGAACTGCCACCGGATAGCCATCATCGACCGTGGGGGCATCGTGGCCCTGGGAAGCCCGCAGGAGCTGAAGGACAGCGTGGGCAAGGACCGGGTCGAGCTGGACTCCACCGACAGCGCCGGAGTGGACGCCGTACTACGGGAGGTGTTCGACGTCACCGCCGTGGTCGAGGGCGACAAGCTCGTCTTCCACGTGGCGGAGGGGGAGAAGTTCCTTCCCGAACTCTTCTCCCGGCTGGACGGCACGGTCCGCTCGGTCCGGGTGACGCAGCCGTCGCTGGACGACGTCTACCTCTCCTACACGGGCACCAGCTTCCGCGACGCGGACAAGGCCGAGCACGACGAGGACACACGGCTGGTGGGCCGCTGACGCCGACGGCCCCGGCCGCCGAGTACTACGGCGAGGAGGACGCGTGCGCGTTGTGATCGCCACGCAGGCTGAGCGGACCCATTTTCTGGGCCTGGTCCCGTTGGCGTGGGCGTTGCGGGCGGCTGGTCATGAAGTGGTGGTGGCCGGCCAACCGGAGCTGGCCCCGACCGTGGCCGCGGCCGGGCTGCCCTTCGCCCCCGTGGGCCGCGACCACCACTTCGGGCGGATCACGAAGCGCTTCGCCGCTGGCCGCCTGCCGCTGCTGGACTTCGGTGAGGAGGACGAGGAGAAGCTCACCTGGCCCCACCTCCTGGAGGGCTACCGCCAGGTCGTTCCCTACTGGTGGCGGATGGTCAACGACCCGATGGCCGACGACCTGGTGGGTCTGTGCCGTACCTGGCGCCCTGACCTGGTGGTGTGGGAGCCGACGACGTTCGCGGGTGCGGTGGCGGCGCGGGCGTGTGGTGCGGCGCATGTGCGGTTCCTGTGGAGTCTGGACCTGTTCGCGCGGATGCGGGGGTTGTTCCTGGAGCGGATGCGGGAGCAGCCCGCCGCCTCCCGGGAGGACCCGTTGGAGGAGTGGCTGACGGGGTTGGCCGGGCGGTACGGGGTGGACTTCGACGAGGAGCTGGTCTGTGGTCAGGCCACCGTGGATCAGGTGCCGCCCGGTCTGCGGATACCGGTGTCGGCGCGTGTGCCGGTGCGTTATCTGGGGATGCGGTTCGTGCCCTACAACGGGCGGGCGGTGGTGCCCGACTGGTTGCGCGAGCCCCTGGAGCGACCCCGTCTGTGCCTGACCCTCGGGACGAGTTCCACCCAGCGTTTCGGCGGGCACGTCCTGTCAGCGGAAACGGTGGTGGAGGCGTTGGCCGATGTGGACGCCGAGGTGGTGGCCACGGTGCCCGTCGATCGTCGGCGGGGGTTGGAGAACCCACCGCCCAACGTGCGGTTGGTGGATTACGTGCCGTTGCACGCGCTGGCCGCGGCCAGCACCGCCACCATCAACCAGGGCGGCCCGGGAACGGTTTTCACGATGCTGGCACACGCCCTGCCCCAGCTCATCGTGGCGCGGCCACGGCTGTTCGACGCCCCGCTGCTGGCGCGTCGGGTCGCCGGGGCGGGGGCGGGTGTGGCGCTGGAGGCCGAGCGGGCGGATCCGCAGGCCCTGCGCGGGGAGGCCCTGCGGTTGCTGGGCGATCCGGATCTTCGGCGCCACGCGGCCAGGCTGCGCGAGGCCATGCTCGCCCAGCCCGCGCCGGCCGCGATGGTCGCCCGCCTGGAGCGGCACGCCGCCGAACGGCGGACCGCCTGACCCGCGCCACCGTCCCCCGCCCCGGGGCCCGTCTCACGGAGCGGGAGTGCCGCCTCCCGCGTGCTCGGCCGTCAACAGCTCGATCCGCTCCACCAGTCGGTCCGGCGTCGGAGTCTGGGCGAACTCCCGCCGAAGCAGCGCGGCGCCCCGCGCCACGGACGGGTCCGTGAGCAGCCGCGCCGCCTCCTTCGCCACCGAGGCGGCCTCCACATCGTCGCGGTGCAGGGTCGCGCCCGCGCCCAAGGCGACGATCTCGTCGGCCACGAGCCCCGCGTCGTAGAGTCCCGGCTCCGGCAGCACCAGTTGGGGAACGCCGTGCACGCCCGCCGCGCACAGGGTGTCGAAGCCGCCCGCGTGCACGGCGAGCGAGCAGGTGGGAGCGAGCGCGTGCAGAGCCCCCTGCTCGACGATCCGGGCCACGCCCGGCAGGTCCACCGGCTCCTCACCGCGTCCCTCGGGCACCACGAGGACCACCTCGACGTCCTGGAGGGTGCCGAGACCGCCCAGCACCTCGCGAAGGACCGCCGTTCCGGGGTCGCCGGTCACCGCGGACGCGGCCCGCCAGTCGACGAACACCCGCCGGGGGGCCTCCTGCCCGGACTCGTCCCCCGGCACGCCTCGCAACCATGGGGGGATCACGGTCTGACCGCCGTAGTGGATGTAGCGCAGGCGCAGGGGTTCGGGCGCCGTGGCGTCGGACGGGGCCAGGACCGACGGCAGGTGTGTGAGGGAGAACCGGCCGTGCACGAACTCCTCACCGAAGCGGGCACCGTGGCTCTCGGCACGCGCCGAGAGCCACTCCCGGAGCGGATCCTGTCGTTCGTGCGGCTCACGCTCGGCCAACCGCTCCAAGAAGTACGTGCGGCTCGTGCCGAGCAGATCCGCGCTCCACAGGAAACGGGCGTGGGCCGCCCCGCACGCCTCGGCGGCCACCGCACCGGCGAGGGTCGTCGGTTCCCACAGCACCAGGTCCGGTCGCCACTGCCGACACAGGAGCACGAGGTCCTCCAGCATCGGGTCGTTGACGGCCTTCAGCCAGTTGCGGACCAACCCGTCGTAGGCCCAGGCCAGGTCCTGCCACAGCATGGACCTGAGATTGTCCGGGCTCAGGGAGAAGTCTTCCTCGTCATGCTCCTGGTGTGTCGTCTCCAGGTTCGCGAACTCCTCGAACCGGTGGTCCTCGCCCACCGCCACGACCGTCAGGCCGGTGTCGGCGGCGGCGTCGACGAGGGCGGGTTGGGTGGCCACACGCACCTCGTGGCCCGCCGCGCGCAGTGCCCACGCCAAAGGCACCATGCTGTACAGATACGATCGCGACGCGTGGGTCGCCATGAGGACACGCACTCTCTACCAGTTCCCTTTCGATCATCATCCGGACATGCACGCCGAGCCGCATGTGCATAAATGGTCGGAGGAGGCACGGCGGACACCATGAACCCTCCCACCCCGCAAACCGAAGGCGACCGGAGTACGGGCGCGAAGCGGTGAAAATACCACGGCCCCGTGGACATGGAAAGACCATGGACGAACTCCGGTCTCCTCCCTGTACGGTGTCCCGAACGTTCTACCCCGACCAGGAGTGGACATGAGGGGTATTATTCTCGCCGGAGGGCGGGGGACACGTTTGCACCCCGTCACCCGCGCAACTTCCAAGCAGTTGCTTCCGGTCTATGACAAGCCGGTCATCTACTATCCGCTCTCGGTGCTCATGCTTATCGGCATCCGAGAGATATTGATTATCTGTACCCCCGAGGCGGTATCCGGATTCCGATCGCTACTCGGTGATGGACGACATCTGGGAATCTCGATCTCGTACGAGACACAGGAGGAGCCGAGGGGAATCGCGGAGGCGCTTGTCATCGGGGAACGTCACATCGACGGAGAACCGTGTGCGCTGGTGTTGGGGGACAACCTGTTCTACGGCCCCACTCTCGGCAGAACGCTGCGCGACGCCGCCGACTCCCTTGAGGGATGCGTCCTGTTCGGAAAAGAGGTCGCCGATCCGCAGCGCTTCGGTATAGCGGAGTTCGACGCGTCGGGCAACCTCGTCTCCATCGAGGAAAAGCCCGCGTATCCCAGATCCAAACACGCCGTGACCGGTCTTTACCTCTATGACGGGCGCGCGAGCCGGATCGCCGCGGACGTCCGCCCCTCCCCGCGCGGGGAGCTGGAGATCACGGACGTGAACCAGGCCTACGTGGAGGAGGGGAGCGCGCGCTTCGTGCCGCTGGGGGACGATTGCACCTGGATCGACGTGGGGACCGAGGAGTCCCTGTTCGACGCCGGTGACCGTGTCCGCAGGCTGGCGCAGGAGCACGGGGTCCGGGTGGGATGCGTGGAGCAGGTGGCCCTGGAAATGGGGTTCATCGACGCGGACGAATGCTCCCGCCTGGGAAGGGAGTCGGGCGACTCCCCGTATGGCCGGTACGTGGTAGACGTGGCTCGAAGTCTCAACGGCACATATCGCGAAGGTGAGTCCCCTTGAGAATATTGGTCACTGGCGGGGCGGGGTTCGTCGGATCAAATTTCGTCCGGCGGGTGGTCGCGGGATGCTATCCCGAATTCGGGGGCGCCGAGGTCGTGGTGCTCGACAAATTGACCTACGCCGGAACGATGGAGAGCATAGATTCCGTTCTCGGAGACCCTCGGGTGCGCTTCGTCCAAGGGGATGTATGTGACGCCGACCTGCTCGACGATATTCTTCGCGGGGTCTCCCTCGTCATCCATTGTGCGGCGGAATCGCATGTCGATCGTTCGATCACCAGTGGGTACGACTTCATCACCACGAACGTGAAGGGGACTTTCACCCTGCTCGATCGCGCCATGCGGGCAGGGGTCGAAAAGTTCGTCCATGTGTCGACCGACGAGGTCTACGGTGACATCAGATCGGGTTCGTGGGACGAGCAGGAGGCCCTGGAGCCGAACTCCCCCTATGCCGCCTCCAAGGGGGCATCGGATCTCATCGTTCGGGCGTTCCACCAGACCTACGGTTTTCCCACATGCATCACCCGGTGTTCCAACAACTACGGTCCATATCAATTCCCCGAGAAGCTGATACCGCTTTTCATCACCAACCTTCTGGACGGTAGACCTGTCCCTCTCTACGGTGACGGGGGAAATGTTCGCGAATGGATTCACGTCGATGACCACTGTGACGCCATAGCCCTGGTCGCACTGCGCGGCCGGCCGGGACGGCGGTACAACATCGGTTCCTCGGAGGAGCTGACCAACGAGCAGGTCACGGCGATGCTGCTGGAGGCGATCGGTGGAGACTGGTCGCTCGTCCGCTACGTGGCCGACCGCAAGGGGCACGACAGGCGGTACTCCGTCGACTTCTCCAGGATCCGGGAGGAGCTGGGCTACCGCCCCACCGTGGACTTTCGCACGGGACTCGCGGAGACCATCCGGTGGTACACCGACAATCGCGCCTGGTGGGAACCGCTGAAACACCGCCTGCCCCTGGCCGAGGGAGACGCGGCGTGGGCGCCCTGACCCGGTCCTCGGCCACGGGCGGTCGTCCCGCCAGCGGGACGGCCGTCGAACGCACCGATGCGCGACGCTCGGCCCCGGGCTCCGCGTTCGCCTCCCGTCGACGCCTTGCAGGAGAGGAGCGCCCGTGAAGGGCTACGAGCAGATCTCACCGGAGCAGCTGCTCAGCGCGGACCTGAGCGCGCCGGAGTGGACCGAACGTCCGTGGACGGTCCGGTGGGACGGGTCGACGGAACCCCCCGAGGAGGTGGTGCGCCGCACGCTGGGCGACGTGGTCGACTTCCACACCTCGGGAAGCACGGGCGACGGCCGCACGTGGCGGCGGGACCGGGAACAGCTGTGGGCGGAGGCGGGCCTGATCGGCGACATGCTGACGGCGGATCGCCCCGAGGCCGTGCTCTCCTTCGCCCCGCCCCGGCACATCTACGGGATGATCGCCACGGTGCTCGTCCCCGCGCGCCTGGGGCTCCCCGTCTGGTATCGCCCCCAGTTCGCCCCCATGCCGGAGGACACCCCTCACCGGCGTTGGGCGGTCATGGCCATTCCCTGGACGTTCCGCCTCCTGCGACAGCGATTGTCGTGGGCACGGGGAATGCGGCGGCTGAGCATAGTGCACAGCACCGCCATGCTGCCGGCGGCCGCCGGAGAACTGCTGGACGAACTCGGGGACACCGCGTCGATCCTGGAACTGTTCGGCTCCACCGAGACCGGGGCCGTGGCCACCCGCCGTTCGGGCGAGGGGGACCGCCACTGGAGGCTGTGCCCCGACGTGGAACTGCTACAGCCGCGCCCCGGTGACGAAGGGGAGGCGCCCCTGGTGGTACGCAGTCCCCGGCTCGCCCACGCACCGGAGGGCGGGGCCATGACCGAGTGGCGGATGGACGACTACGTCAGGGCGCTGGACGAGCGGACGATCGCGATGACGAATCGGCGCGGTCGCCTCGTGAAGATCAACGGTCGTAGGTTCGACCTCGACCTGTTGGAGGAGCGGGTCCGCTCCGCGGTCCCCTGCGTCGACGCGGCCTGCGTCCCGGTGAGCGACCCCGTGATCGGTGAGCACTTCGACGTCCTCCTCGTGCCGGCTCCCGGAGACGCGCCCGGGGACATCGACCTGGCCGCGCTGCGGTCGGCACTCCCGTGCCGGCCGAGACGGGTCATGGCGGCGGACAGGATCGACCGTTCGGAGACTGGCAAGCTGAGGCGCCTTCAGACCGGAGACCGGTCGGAACTGGGGAGGAACAGTGCACGGTAGACCGCGATCCCTCGACGAACTGCTCGATGCGGCGGCGTGGGAGGCGAAGATCGCATGTGACGAACAGGACGCCTCGCGGATGCGCTCCGGCGTGAGCACCCTGGAGAAGGCGCTGGCCGACGGGCAACAGGTGTACGGGGTGAGCCGTGGCTTCGGCCCCCTGGTCGCCTTCGCCGCCGCGGAGTCCGTCGAGGAGCAGGGGCGCGGACTCATCTCCCACCTGGGCACCGCTCAGGGGGAGGCTCTGCCGGCGGACGTGAGCCGACTCGCGGTGTGGCTCCGGTTGAACAGCATGCGCTCGGGATACTCGGCGGTCTCCCCCGAGTTCTGGCAGAGGCTGGCCGACCTGTGGAACCGCGGGTTCACCCCGGTGATCCCCCGCGACGGCACGGTCAGCGCCAGCGGTGACCTCCAGCCCCTGGCCAGCGCCGCCCTGGCGTTCGCCGGGGAGGGCCACTGCTGGAGCCCCGACGGCGAGGGAGGCAGGACGCGGCGCCCGGCCACCGACGTGCTCGACGAACTCGACGCGCGGCCGATCCAGTGGCGCGCACGGGAGGCGCTGGGGTTCGTCAACGGCACCGCCGTCAGCCTGGCCGTCACGGTGCACAACCACCGACAGGTGCTCGCGCTGCTTCGCGCCGCGGCGCTGCTCACGGGCCGCCTGGCCACGCTGCTGGGCTCGGACCCCGTCGCCTACCACCCGAACCTTTCGAAGGTGCGCGGCCAGATCGGACAGTCGACCGTGGCCCGGTGGATCCGCTCGTACATGCCCGCATCCGCCGAGCGGTCCCCCTCCCGCCCCCTTCAGGAGCCCTACAGCCTGCGGTGCGCTCCACAGGTCCTCGGCGCGGTGCTGGACCAACTTGAGGCGATGGAGGCCATCCTGGTCCGCGAGGCCGTCGGAACCACCGACAACCCCGTCTTCGTGGAGGACGAGGTCCTGCACGGGGGGAACTTCCACGCCATGCCGGCCGCCCTGTGCTCGGACCAGCTGGGACTGTGCCTCCAGCAGATCGCCTTCCTGGTCGACCGCCAGCTCGCGCTGCTGTGCGCCCCCGAGAGCAACGGCGGGCTGCCGCCCATGCTCACTCCCAGGGCCGGCGCGGGAAGCGGACTGGCGGGGGTGCAGATCAGCGCGACCTCCTTCGTCAGCCGTATCCGCCAGCTCGTCGTCCCGGCCACGCTCACCGCCCTGCCCTGCAACAACGGCAACCAGGACCACGTCCCGATGGCGCTGAACGGGGCCAACGCGGTCGCTGAGGCGGTGGGGCACGCATGGAACGTCCTAGGTTCCCTCGGGGTGGGCGTGGCCCAGTGCGCCGCCCTGACCGGCGCCTCCTCCGGAGACGACGAGCGGTGGAAGGTGCTGGCGGAGGTCTGTCCGCCGCTGGACGCGGACCGGCCCCTGGCCGCCGAGGTCCACACGGTCGGGCGACTCCTCCAGGGGTGGGGCCACGAACTGGCCCGAGGGGGGAACGAGAACCCGTGACCCCGGAAGCCGCCGGTGACCCCGGTCAGTTCACCAACGAGGTCGTCTGGAACCGGCTGGACGGCGGACATTCCATGATCGGTCCGTTCTCCGCCGCGACCATCGACCGGATGCTCCAGGGCGCCCGTCTGGGGAAGAACCCCCGGATCCTCGACATCGGTTGCGGACTGGGGGCCTGGATTCTGCGTGCTCTGGAGCTGTACCCCGACGCCCACGGCGTGGGCGTCGACGTCTCCCGGGCCCATGTGGAGCGCGCCAGGGCCGAGGCCGAACGCCGTGGTGTCGCCGACCGCTTCACCGGCCAGGTGGGCGACGCCTGGGACCTGGTCCGGACCGGGGACTTCGACCTGGTGATGTGCGTGGGCCTGAGCGACGTGCTCGGCGGTACGGGCACGACCCTCAGAGAGCTGATACGCCCCCGGCTCCGGGACGGGGGCGTGGTCGTGCTGGGAGAGACGTTCTGGCGGCGCCCGCCCGACGAGGCGGCACTGCGGTCGCTGGGGGTGGCCGAGGACCGCTATCGGGACCTGGAGGGCGTGTTCGACGAGGTGATCGCCGCCGGAGGGCTTCCCGTCGACGCCCATGTGAGCACCGAGACGGAATGGGACGCGTACATGTGGGCCTGTGTGCGGGCCCTGGCCGACTGGGGGCTGGACGAGGCGCCGCCCGAGGAACAGGGGGAGATCCTCCGGTTCATGGCCGACTACCGGGACGCCTGGCTGCAAGGTTTCCGCGGAAAGCTGGGTTTCATCACCCTGCTGCTGCGGCCCGTACCGCTGCGGCTGAGCGTCCTGGCCGGCCGACGGCCGGCCTGGGCACCGCCCCCCTGGACGGCGTGACGCCCCACCGCCTCCGGAGGAGGGGATTCCGATTCCGGACGCCCGGCGGTGCGGGCGCCGGCAGACGACGTGGCGTCGCTCGCCCAGGGCGCGCGTTCCGTCAACCGTTCACGGCCCCGTTCCACCGAGGCGCCGTGGGGAGATAGGGAGAAAGATGCGTACACCCCAACTGTGGCTCAGTGGTCTGGGGACGTTCGTGCCCCCGTCCGTCAGTGTGCGGTCGGCTCTGGAGCAGGGGCTGTGCACCGAGGAGGAGGCCGCCTCGCACGAGATGACCGGTGCCGCGGTCGCCGGCCCGGTTCCGGCTCCGGAGATGGCCCTGAGGGCCGCCCGCGAGGCGTTCGCGCAGAGCGGTGCGGCTCCCGCGGACACGCGCCTGCTGCTGTACGCCGACACCTGGCACCAAGGACCGGACGGCTGGTTCCCGCAGTACCACCTCCAGCACCACCTGGGCACCGGTGACGCACTGGCGATGGAGGTACGGCAGGGATGTGTCGCGCTGTTCAACGCCCTGGAGTTGGCGGCGCCCCACGTGAGCGGCGGTGACGAGGACGAGTGCGCCCTCCTCGTCGCGAGCGACAACTACGGCACCCCGGGCGTCGATCGGTGGCGCACCGGCGACTTCGTCCTGGGCGACGGAGCCTGTGCGCTGGTCCTGAGGCGGGATCGCGGCTTCGCCAGGATCCTCTCCGTGGGGTCGATGGTGGTCCCCGAACTGGAGGAGATGAGCCGCAGCGGAGAAGCGGAGTTCCCGCCGGGGGCCACCACCGGCACGTTCTTCGACCTCAAGGGCCGGGTCCAGGAGTTCGGCCGGGTCGGCGAGCAGCGCAGCGACACGAAGCTGGCCTGGCTGGTGCTGCAAAAGAAGATGCTGATGCTGATCAACCGCACGCTCGCCGAGGCGGGCATCACGATGGCCGATGTCACCCGCGCCTCGCTCACCAGCCTCGCGCCGCACTCCTTCGAGCACCGGTGGCTGGACCTTCTGGGACTGACGGTGGACGAGACCACGTGGGACTACGGCCGCGGCATCGGCCACATCGGTGCAGCCGACCCCTTCCTGGGACTCCGGCACCTGATCGACGGCGGTGAGGTGAAACCCGGCGACCACGTTCTGCTCGGCGGAGTGGGTTCGGGGGTGACCGCCGCCTGCGCGGTCGTGCAGATCACCGACACCATGCCGGAGGGCGGTTCCCAGCCGTGAGCCCTGAACCTCCCGCGACTGGGGCGGGAACCGACCTACCGAATGGAGCGTGACGCGTGCTCGACAACATGGAGATCTACGTACAGGCCGATTCCCTCTTCTACGAGGATCCGCGTCACTGGGCCAGGGGGCCGAAGTTCCTCGACACCCCACAGTTCTCCGTGAGCGGGCGCGAGTGCCCTCCCGGGTGGAGCCGCACCGATCACGGCCTGTGGACCTACGTGTTCCCCGAGGCCACGGAGCTTCCCGACCAGGGCTGGAAGATCCACGTCTCCGCGACCCTGGACAACGGCGACGCCCTCTGTAACGCGGTGTGGGACTACTGCACGACCCGGGGGATCCCCTTCAAACACCTGCTGGACCGCAAGATCCAGTACCTGTGCAACTCCAAGTACGCCCCACGGGGCTCCAGCGGCAAACTGATCACGATCTACCCTCGCGACGAAGCGGAGCTGGAGTCGATCCTCACCGGACTCTCCGAGCGGGTCGAAGGGCAGGAGGGCCCCTACATCCTCAGCGACCTGCGTTGGGGGGAGGGGCCGCTCTACGTGCGCTACGGCGCGTTCGCCGACCTGCGATGCGTGGACGCCGACGGCCGATCGGTGCCCGCCATCCGTCGCCCGGACGGCGTCCTGGTCCCCGACAAGCGCCGTCCCGGCTTCACCCCGCCTTCGTGGGCGCGATTGCCCGCGTTCCTCGAACCGCATCTCCAGGCGCGCGGAGGTGGCGGGGGCACCCAGCCGTACAGGGTGGACAAGGCCCTGCACTTCTCCAATTCCGGCGGGGTCTACCTCGCCACCCGCCTGAGCGACGGAGAGGAGGTGGTGCTGAAGGAGGCCCGGCCGCACGCCGGTGTGGACGGCAACGGCGACGACGCCGTCACCCGCCAGGAGCGGGAGGAGAAGGCGCTGCGCCGACTCGACGGGATCCGGGGGATCCCGCGACTCCACGACGCCTTCACCCTGGGCGGCCACCGCTTCATCGTGCAGGAGTACCGGGAGGGCCTGCCCTTGTACTCGTGGTGCGCCGCGTACCACCCCCGGGTGATCAAGGCCGACCCCCCGGAGAAGGAGGTCGCGGACTTCACCGCCCGACTTCTGGAGGTACTGCGCCGGGTCGAGGAGATCGTCGCGGCGATCCATGAACGCGGACTGGTCGCCGGGGACCTGCACATGAACAACGTGCTGGTCGGTCCGGACGACGAGGTGACGGTCATCGACTTCGAGCAGGCGTTCGAGATCGGGGAGGAGTGGCGCCCCGGCCTGGGCGCCCCGGGCTTCGCCACCGCGCACCGTCAGGGCACGGGTATCGACGAGCACGCACTCGCCATGCTCCGCCTGACGTCGTTCCTGGCGTTCGCCCCCATCACGAGCCTGGCCCCGGCCAAGGCCGAGGAGTACATCGGCATCATCGAACGGGAGTTCCCCGTTTCCCCCGCATGGATCCGCGAGACCACCGAGCGGCTGGAACTCGAAGGCTCCTCGGAGCCGGACCCCGCCCGTGAGGCGGCCTCCCCGGAGGAACTGGAGGCGAAGCTGGCGGCGGCGGTGGTGGAGTCGGCGACTCCCGACCGGGAGGACCGCCTCTTCCCCGGCGACATCCAGCAGTTCGTCTCCGGAGGTCTCGGGATCGCCTACGGCGCCGCCGGCGTGCTGTGGGTCCTGGACGTCTGCGGCCACGGCCGCCATCCGGAGTTCGAGCGGTGGCTGATCTCCGCGGCGCGTCGGGAGAAGAGCCTCAATCCGGGCTTCTACGACGGAGCGGCGGGCATCGCCTACGTGCTCGACCGCCTGGGGCACCGGGAGGAGGCCGCACAACTGCTCGAACGGTACGCGGCGGCGCCACGCGGCGGGGTCTCCCTGTTCTCCGGACTCTCCGGCATCGGCGCCTCCCTGCTCCACTTCGCCGAAAGCCATGACGACTCCCGTCACCGCGACGAGGCACTGGAACTGGCGAACCGGATCGGGGACCACGTGACCAGCGGCAAGAGGCCCGGTCCCGAAGGAACGGTGTCAGGCCTCCAAGCGGGACTCATGAGGGGGTGGTCGGGAGCGGCCCTGTTCTACCTCCGTCTCCACGAGCACACCTCGGACCCCTCCTGCCTCGACCTGGCCCTGCGCGCCGTCCACCGCGACCTCGACCAGTGCGTCACCAACGACGACGGCGCGCTGGTCATCGACGACCGTGGCGTTCGGGGACTGCCGCACATCGAGGCCGGCGGCCTGGGGCTGGCGCTGGTCGTCGACGAGGTGCTCGCCTACAGGGAGGACGACCGCCTGAGAGAGGCGCTCCCGGCGCTGGCGAGATCGGGACTGCCGCAGCTGACGGTGCGCGGCGACCTGTTCTTCGGCAAGGCGGGGCAGCTCGCGGCCATGGCCCGGATCGGCAAGGACGACCAGGCGGTCCGGCGTCGCACGGACGAACTGAGGCGCTACCTGGTCCCCTACCGCGACCACCTGGCCCTGCCCAGCGGTCGCGGGTTCCGGCTGTCCATGGACCTGGCCACCGGCACCGCGGGGGCGCTGCTGGCCCTGGCCGCCGCGCGCGGCGGCGGCAGCCCGTTCCTGCCCTTCTTCCGCACGACCTCTGCCGACACGGACCTGGGAGGTACCGAATGACCGCGACCCGAGTACCCGCGCAGGCGGCCAACCGCGGCCTGGGCCATGACCTGCGCGTGGCGAGGGTGGTACTGGTCCGGGACCTGATGCGGTTCCTGCACGACGTGGGACGGGCCGTGTCGACCCTGCTCCAGGGCGTCATGATGCTGTTCGTGATCGGCGTCGGTTTCGGTTCGCTGATGCCCGACGCCCCCGCCGGGGTGGAACTGACGACGGTGATGTTCCCCGGTGTGATCGCCATGCTCGTGATCAGCACCGCCATCGCCTCGGCGGGGTCGATCGTCTCCGACCGGGAGTTCGGCTTCCTCCGCGAGATACTGGCGTCGCCGGCCAGACGCAGCGCGATCGCCCTGGGCAAGGTGCTCGGCGGAGCCGTCCTGGCGGTGTTCCAGGGAAGCCTGATCCTGGTCATGGCGGGCCTGGCCGGCATTCCCTACGAGCCGATGCTCCTTGTGAAGCTCGCGGGACTCATGTGCGTGCTGGCGCTCACGACGTCCGCGCTGGGCGTGCTGACGGCGACACTGGTGCGTCACCCCGAGGCCTTCCTCGGGATCTCGCAGATGGCCATCACGCCGCTGGTCCTGCTCTCCGGCGCGCTGTTCCCGATCGCGAACCTGCCCTCGTGGCTCAAGGCCGTGGCCGTGGTCAACCCGATCACCTACGCGGTCGACCCCATGCGCAGAGTCGTGTTCGAACGGGTGGAGACCACACCGGAGGCGGAGGCCCTGTTCAACCCGGGGGTCACGTGGTTCTCCTGGCAGGTTCCCGGAAGCGTCGAGGTCCTGATGGTCGGCGGTGCGGGACTGGTGTTCCTCGCCCTGGCCGTGCGGAGGTTCAACAAGATGACCTCCTGAGCCGGCACACCTCGCTGTGCCGGCCCAGGAGCCGTCCTCACGACGCCGGCGCGCCGCTCAGGTGACGCTCACCTCAGGGACGTAGCGGATCCAGCGGCCGCCGGCCTCCTGGAAGGCCTTCTCCTTCGCCATGATCTCCTCGGCGTGGTTCCACGCCAGCAACAGCGCGTACTCGGGATAGGAGCGGCGGTACTCCTCGGGGCTGCGCACGGGGATGTGCATGCCGGGGGTCACCCGACCCTGCTTGGCGGGGGTGCTGTCGCAGATGAACTCCAGCAGATCCGGGCCGATGCCGCAGTAGTTCAGCACGGTGGCGCTCTTGGCGGTGGCGCCGTAGCCGACGACCCGCTCTCCACGGTCCCGGATCCGCTTCAGCTCGTCGACCAGTTCGGTGCGCACGCGCTCGACACCGGAGACGAAGCGGGAGAGCGTGTCCGGCGCGGTGAGCTCCCGCCTCTCCTCCTCGGCGATCCTCGCCGCCACCGCGTCCGACGGCCGACGCGCTCCGGCGTGGACCAGGGTGTAGCGGAGCTGGCCGCCGTGGGTGGGGAGGGGTTCCACGTCGACCAGTTCCAGGCCGCTGAGCTCTGCCATCCTCGCCACCGACTGCGCGGTGAAGAAGAAGAAGTGCTCGTCGTAGATCTGGTCGAACGACGTGCGCTCGATGATGTCCCCGAAGTAGGGGTCCTCGAAGACGAACACGCCCCCCGGGGCCAACAGGGCCTTGATGCCCCTCAGCACCGAGTCGACGTAGGGGATGTGGGAGAAGGTGTTCGCCGAGTAGATCACGTCGGCGTGCCCCTGGGAGTCGAGGATGTCCAGGGCGGTGGACTCCTCGAAGAAGTCCTTGCGCACCGTGACCCCCTCCGACGCGGCGAGGTCGGCCACTCCGCCGGAGGGCTCCACGCCGACATGGCGTACACCCGAGGCGGCGATGGTCCTGAGGAGCACTCCGTCGTTGCACCCGATCTCGACGACGAAGGGGTCGGACCCCTGGAGCTCTGTGGCCAGCAGCCTCTTCGCCATGCCCTCGAAGTGCGCGCGCATGACGGTGGAGCCGGAGGACAGGTACGGATAGTCCTGGTGGAACATCCGCTCCCGAGGGACCTCCTCCATGAGCTGGACCATCTGGCAGCCGCGGCAGGCTCCCACGGAAAGACGGTAGAAGAACTCGGGCTCCCGCGATTCCGGCAGGCGGAACGCGTCGGCCAGGGGCTGGCGCCCGAGGTCGATGAACTCGACCACCTCGCCCGAACAGATACGGCACTCGGATGTGATGGCCATGGGCTACTCCTTGTCAGTCGGTTGGTGGGGAGGGCCACGAGTCGACCCACGGCGCGGGTCCGGAACGGAGTCCGGCCGCGAAGGCGGAAAGCTCGGGCGTGATGCCGATGTCAGTCGGGTGCGCTGTCCGGCTGCTGCAACCACCAGGGGTTGGCCCGCGCCCAGTCGATGGTCCGACCGAGTCCCTCGCGGAGGCCGGTGCTGCTGCTCCACCCCAGCACGGACCTGGCCTTCCCGGTGTCGGGAACGCGTCGGACCATGTCCTGGTAGGCGTTCCCGAACTGTTCTCCCGTGGCCAGGTGCGAGAAGTCGACGTCGAGGCCGGTCAGCTCGATGATCAGTTCGACGACGTGCCGGATGGGCACCTCCTCGGAACTGCCGACGTTGAAGCACTCTCCGTCCGCCGCGGGGTCGCGGCCGATGGACACGGTGGCCTCCACCGCGTCCTCGACGAAGGTGAAGCTCCTGGTCTGTCTTCCCTGGTCGTAGACGACCGGAGCGAGCCCGCGCAGCGCCCGGTGCACGCTGCGACTCACGAGGAACGCCGGCCGCTGCCGAGGGCCGTAGAGGTTGAAGTAGCGGACGATCGAAGCCCGTAGACCGTGCTGGCGGATGAAGGCGAAGACGAAGTGCTCGGCGAGCGCCTTGCTGGAGGAGTACCCCCACCGATCGGCGGCGGTGGAGCCCAGTACGCGCTCGGCCTCCTCCGTCCAGGGCACGTCGGGGTTCTTGCCGTAGACCTCGCTGGTACTGGCGAAGACCACCTTGGCCCCCACGCGCGCGGCCAGGTCCAGGACGTTGCGGGTGCCGGCGACGTTGACGTCGATGACGTCCAGAGGACGCCCCAGATAGTGGTCGACGCCGACCACCGCGGCCAGGTGGTAGACGGTGTCCACACCGTCGGTGATGACCTCCGCGAGCCGGTCGCGGTCCCGGACGTCGCCGGTCACGTGGCGGCTGCCTTCGGGGCGGCCGTGCTCGGCGTGGTCATGGGAGTCGAAGGCGATCACGTCATCACCGGACTCGGCGAGCCGCTGCACCAGATGACTACCGAGGAAACCCCGTCCCCCGGTCACGACAACCGTGGCCATAGCCGTTACCGTCCAATCCCGCGATAGGAGAATCCCGCCCGCCGGAACGACGCGACCACGTCGGCGGGGAAGTAGGCGCGTCCGTCGACGATGGCGCAGTCCCGTCCGACCCTGTCGCTCAGGCCGGGAAAGTCGATCTGGTGGAACTCGCGATGCCAGGCCAGGACCGCCAGGCAGTCGGCCCCGTCGACCGCCGCCTCCAGCGTCGGACTCAAGGGCCTTCCGAAGATCCGCTGTGCCTCGTCGCGGTCCACCAGCGGGTCGTACAGGGAGACGTCCGCCCCGGCGGCCACGAGCTGTGCGACCACGGGTGCGGTGGGGGTCTCCCGCAGGTCCCCGGTGTTGTTCTTGAAGGCGAGCCCCAGGACGGCGATCTTCGCTCCCCGCGCGGACTTGCCCGCCTCCTCCAGCCCGTCGAGGACGAGCCGGGCGGTCAGTCCCGGCATCGCGTCGTTGACCTGCCGCGCCGTGCTGATCGTCGCCAACTCCACGCCCCTCTCGCCGGCCGCGCGCCACAGCATCCAGGGGTCCTTGGTCAGACAGGAACCGCCCACCCCCACACCGGGGAGCAGGACGTTGACGCGGCCGTTGCCCTTGGGGATGGAGTTGGCCGCCTCGATGACCTCCATGACGTCCACGTCGAAGGAGGAGCACACCTGGGCCAGTTCGTTGGCGAGGGCGATGTTGTGGTCGACCCACCAGTTGTTGGCGAGCTTGGCGAGTTCGGCGGCCTCCAGCGAGGAGCAGCCGACCACATGGGAGCCGAGTCCGCGCCGCCAGAACTCCGCGGCGGCCGCGGAGCTGTCCTCGCACCATCCGCCGACGATGACCGGAAGGCTGCGCAGCTCGGCGAGGGCCGCGCCCTGGGACAGCCGCTCCGGGCAGAACGCCAGTCCGAAGTCCTCGCCGCACACCAGTCCGCCGCCCTCCAGCAGGGGGACCACCAGCCGGCGGACCGTGCCCGGGGGCACCGTGCTCTTGACGATGACGAGCTGGCCCGGACGCAGGTGGCGGCCGAGTTCCTCGCAGCAGCGGCGCAGTTGGGTGTCCACCAGCCGACCGCGGTCACGGGCCGGAGTGCCCACCGAGACGATGACCACGTCGCAGGCCGTGACCTCGCCGTAGTCGGTGGTGAAGCCCAGTCGGCCCGCCTCCACTCCTTGGGAGAACATCTCGGGCAGACCGGGGTCACGGAAGCGGCTGCCCCCGCCGCGCATCTCGGCCACCAGCCGATCATCGGTGTCGACACAGGTGACGTTCAGGCCGCTCTCGGCCAGGGTCGCGGACAGGCACGAACCGACGTATCCCATACCGATCACGGATACGGCGAGGTCCCTTCCATCCGGCAGGAAACGCATGTGAACTCCGTTCGGGGGTCATCCGACAGGGTGGAATGGGGCCATCGGGTCCATGCGCCAGTGCATATTCCGGGCGTTCGGGTAGGGGGTTGTTCGCGGGCCAGAGTACACGCGGGAGAGGAATTTTCCCACGGTGTACCAAGGCTTCCTTTCTCGGTTCGGACGAGGCGGATTCCCTGGCTGACGGAATTCTCCACTGGACGGAGGGTTCCCGAGTTCTTCATTCCGTAGAGAAGCGGGAAGTGAATTAAGGTGTGCGGGCCGATGTTAGCCGACACCGTCGACCGTAAGACAACCCTCCTCGTCCAGGTGTCTCAATGATCGTGGTTTCGAGGATTCCTTAGCGACAATGAGGGCGACATTCGCGGCAGTGTATTCGAGGACCGGAAGGTGTGGGCATGCGTGTGGTGATCGCGACCCCCGCGGAGCGGACGCATTTTTTGAACCTGGTTCCGTTGGCGTGGGCGTTGCGGGCGGCGGGCCATGAGGTGCTGGTGGCCAGCCAACCGGAGTTGGCTCCGAGCGTGGCCACGGCCGGGCTGCCCTTCGCCCCGGTGGGTCGCGACCACGACCTGCGTGCCCTGACACGCCGTATGTACAGCCTGCCCGGGGCGGGCGAGGCGGTGGACTGGGACGACGAGCGGACCTGGCGGATGCCGTGGGGCGTGCTGCGGGTGCACTACCGCCAGGTCGTGGCCTTCTGGTGGAAGGCGATGAACGAACTGCTCGTCGACGACCTGGTGGGTCTGTGCCGTACCTGGCGACCCGACCTGGTGGTGTGGGAGCCGACGACGTTCGCGGGTGCGGTGGCGGCGCGGGCGTGTGGTGCGGCGCATGTGCGGTTCCTGTGGAGTCTGGACCTGTTCGCGCGGATGCGGGGGTTGTTCCTGGAGCGGATGCGGGAGCAGCCCGCCGCCTCCCGGGAGGACCCGTTGGAGGAGTGGCTGACGGGGTTGGCCGGGCGGTACGGGGTGGACTTCGACGAGGAACTGGTGTTCGGGCAGTTGACGGTCGACCAGGTGCCGCCGGAGTTGCGGTTGGAGGTCGGGGGCGAGGTGGAGTACGCGGGGATGCGGTTCGTGCCCTACAACGGGCGGGCGGTGGTGCCCGCGTGGCTGCGCGAACCCCCGGAGCGGCCCCGTCTGTGCCTGACCCTCGGAACGAGCTCGGCCGCCTGGTACGGCGGTCATTCCTCGATGACGGGGGCGGTGGTGGAGGCGTTGGCCGATGTGGACGCCGAGGTGGTGGCCACGGTGCCCGCTGATCGTCGGCGGGGGTTGGAGAGCCCGCCGCCCAACGTGCGGTTGGTGGATTACGTGCCGTTGCACGCGTTGGCCGCGGCCAGCACCGCCACCATCAACCACGGAGGCCCGGGCAGCGTGCTCACCTCCATGGCGTACGGCCTTCCGCAGGCTCTGATGGCCGACCCGCGGCTGTTCGACACCCCGCTGCTGGCGCGTCGGGTCGCCGGGGCGGGGGCGGGTGTGGCGCTGGGAGCCGAACAGGCGGATCCGCAGGCCCTGCGCGGGGAGGCCCTGCGGGTGCTGGGCGATCCGGATCTTCGACGCCACGCGGCCAGGCTGCGCGAGGCCATGCTCGCCCAGCCCGCGCCGGCCGCGATGGTCGCCCGCCTGGAGCGGCACGCCGCCGAACGGCGGACCGCCTGAGTCCGCCCGCCACACTGTGGCGGGTGTCTCGCCGGCAGGACAGGCGGGACCGTCCGGGGTCGGACGGGGTCGCGGCGGCGAGTGCGCCGGGAGCGGCAGTGGTCGAGGGAGGAACGGACATGCGAGTGGTCATCGCGACGATCGCCGAGCGGAGCCATTTCCTGGCGGTGGTCCCGTTGGCGTGGGCGTTGCGGTCGGCGGGTCATGAGGTGCTGGTGGCCAGCCAACCGGAGCTGGCCACGGCGGTGACCGGGGCCGGGCTGCCCTTCGCCCCCGTGGGACGCGGCGACATGCTGTCCAGGGTGCTGCGTCGCCTACGCGAGCGTCCGCAGACCGCGGAGGCGTTGGACTGGCACGACGATCGGACGTGGCGGGTGCCGTGGGACGAGCTCCGGACCAACGTCCAAAACGTCGTGACGTTCTGGTGGCGGATGGTCAACGACCCGATGGCCGACGAGCTGGTGGACCTGTGCCGCACCTGGAAACCCGACCTGGTGGTGTGGGACCCCCTCACCTTCGCCGGTGCGGTGGCGGCGCGGGCCTGCGGTGCGGCCCACGTCCGTTTCCTGTGGGGGGTGGACACCCTGTCCCGGATGCGGGGGTTGTTGCTGGAGCGGATGCGGGAGCAGCCCGTCGCCTCCCGGGAGGATCCGTTGGAGGAGTGGTTGACGGGGTTGGCCGGGCGGTACGGGGTGGACTTCGACGAGGAACTGGTCTGTGGTCAGGCCACCTTGGACCAGGTGCCGCCCGGCCTGCGGATACCGGTGTCGGCGCGTGTGCCGGTGCGTTATCTGGGGATGCGGTTCGTGCCCTACAACGGGCGGGCGGTGGTGCCCGTGTGGTTGCGCGAACCCCTGGAGCGGCCTCGGGTGTGTTTGACGTTGGGTACCAGCGCCACGGACCGGTTCGGGGGGTACACGTTGTCGGTGGGGGCGGTGGTGGAGGCGTTGGCCGATGTGGACGCCGAGGTGGTGGCCACGGTGCCGGCCGATCGTCGGCGGGGGTTGGAGAGCCCGCCGCCCAACGTGCGGTTGGTGGATTACGTGCCGTTGCACGCGTTGGCCGCGGTCAGCACCGCCACCATCAACCACGGGGGCTTCGGCAGCGTGTCCACCTCTGTGGCGTACGGCCTTCCGCAGGTACTGGTGGTGGATCCGCGGATGTTCGACACCCATGTGCTGGCGCGTCGGGTCGCCGGAGCGGGGGCGGCGGTGGAACTGGAGGCCGGGTGTTCTGACCCCGAGGAGGTCCGCCGGGCCGTGCTGCGCGTCCTGACGGATCCGGGGCCGGCCTCTCACGCGGCGAGGCTGCGCGAGGCCGTGCTGGCCCAGCCCTCCCCAGCGGACGTGGTGGCCCGACTGGAAAGGCTCGCCACCGGAAGCGGACCCTTCTGAAACCCCTTTTCCGGCGGATTCATCCGATGAATTCTGAGGGCGCTCGCACAGTGGCGTTTCGACGGAGTTCTTCTGTGATCTTGTTTACATTTTCCGATTCCGGTGCGATCTCGTCGCGGCGCTGAGGGGAAGGCACGACGGGGGTCCAGTATACGCGGGCGAGACCGCGCACTCTTCCGGCCATGGGCGATGTCCGTCGGACCGAGAGCACAAGGCGGACGGCTTTCGGCGGCGATCTCGTATCCCCCCTGTCGCGTACGTCACACCAGTGCCTTTTCGTGCAGGTGGGCCGTGGAATTCGGTCGTCACCGTGAACCCCCGTTCGTGATGACGGGTCCCGTGCGCACGCGGAAGTCCCCCTCCCGATTTCCGTGGACATTCCCCGTGTTCGGGGTCCGCCGCACCCGCGTCCCCGCTCCGCCCGTGGTCTCGGCCGCCTCAGGGGAGGGGAGCGCCCTCAGGACCGACGGGGCGCCCTTCCTCGGGGTGCTGTCCTCGGAGCCGGTGTCCTCTCCGCGCTCCGTCACACCCCCGGGTACCCGTCCGTGGCCGGAACCGGCCACGGACGACCGGAGGGCCGCCGGTGCCCCGTCCGGGGCGTCGGACGGGGCACCGGGGAAACCGGCTCCGCCGGTCCTTCGCGGCACTCTTCGCTCCTCATGTCCATTGACCTGGTCATGTGCGCCCTCAGGAGGCGTGCAGCCGTTATCTCGACAGGGCCCCCGGAGGCACTGTCGGACTTTCTTGACGCTCTCTGAACAGCGAAAACGTCATCGCGATCGAATCTTGAACTGCTTAGGGGTTACGCCTCGCTTCGAGGGCTGATAAAAACCAGCGAAACCGGACAAAATGCAATGGGGAAAGAGGCGTTCGCGGTGGTCGGGGTAGCGATACGTACAGGTAACCAAACAGAAGGTACAGGACGCAACTCGCGGCGTAACGGACGTATGACACTGGAGGGCGTGACCACGCGCAGAACCACGCTGGTGTTGCCCGAAGGCATGTCCCTCGACGACTGGGGGGCCGTCGGCCAGCACATCTTCGTGCTCTCCGACTCCTCCGGATGGTGGTTGGGGGATTGGCTCGTATACGGGCAGGAAAACTATCCGAATAGGTACAAACGTGCGATTGAGGCGACCTCGCTCGACTACCAGACACTGCGCAACTACGCGTGGGTGGCACGTAAATTCGTTCCCGCCCGAAGGCGGGAGAAGCTCAGTATGCAGCACCACGCCGAGGTCGCGAGCCTCCCCATGGAGGCGCAGGAGCACTGGCTCGCCCAGGCCGAGGCCGAGGGCTGGTCGCGAAACGAGCTGCGTCGCAGGATTCAGGCCGCGACCAAGCGCAACTCACAACAAGTCGCCTATGTCCAGGTGAATGTGATGATAGATCGTAAGCAGCACTGGCAACAGGCGGCCGAGAGCTCCGGGATGAACCTGATGGAGTGGATCAGCGCCACTCTCGACAACGCCGCGCAGCGCGCACTGGACTCGGCTGGGGAGAAGGCCGATGTGAAAAGCGCGAGCATCACCACGTGACCAGCGAAGAAAAAGGATGGGGAGCATGACCACATACGTCTGGGGATATCTGGACGAGTACGCGGAAGAGCGAGAGGATCTGCTCGACGCGGTGGACACCGTCTTCAGATCCGGGCAGCTCGTCTGGGGGCCCTTCCTCGATTCCTTCGAACACGACTTCGCGCGGTATCACGGCGCGGCGCATTGCGTCGGTGTCGACAATGGGACGAACGCGATCGTGCTGGCACTCAAAGCACTCGGCATCGGCCCTGGTGACGAGGTCATCACCGTCTCCAACACCGCGGCCCCCACCGTGCTGGCGATCGACCTGGTGGGAGCCAAGCCGGTCTTCGTCGACATCGACCCCGAGACCTACCTGATGGACGTGACACAGGTGGAGGCGGCCATCACCGGGCGTACCCGGTGCCTCCTGCCGGTCCATCTCTACGGTCAGTGCGTCGACATGGACCCGCTGCTGAAACTGGCGGCCGACCACGACCTGGTGGTGTTGGAGGACTGCGCCCAGTCCCACGGCGCCCGCTACCGCGGCAGGATCGCGGGGGCGATGGGCGACGCGGGCGCGTTCTCGTTCTACCCGACCAAGGTGCTGGGCGCCTACGGCCACGCGGGCGCGACGATCACCTCCGACGCCGAACTCGACGCCCGGATGCGCCGCCTGCGCTACTACGGCATGGACGAGGGGCGCTACTACGTCATGGAACGGGGAGGGCAGAACAGCCGGCTCGACCAGGTCCACGCGGAGATCCTGCGCCGTAAGCTCACCCGCCTCGACGCCTACATCGAGGCCAGGCGCGCCGTGGCCGCACGTTACGCCGAGGGGTTGGCGGACACCGGACTCCTCCTGCCTCGGACCGTCGAGCACAACGAGCACTCGTACTACCTCTACGTGGTCCGACACCCCGAACGCGACCGCATCATCGAGGCGATGAAGGCCTACGACGTCGCCCTGAACATCAGCTACGCCTGGCCGGTGCACACCATGACCGGGTTCTCCGACTTCGGTTACGGAAAGGGGGATCTGCCGCACACGGAGCAGGCCGCGGAGGAGATCTTCTCGCTGCCGATGTTCCCCTCGCTCAAGGAATCGCGGCAGGCGGAGATCATCGACGGTCTGCGCAAGACCATGGAATCCCTGTGACGGGCTCCGGTCGCGCCACGCGGTTCACGGCCTCGGCGACCGGGCGGGGGCCGGCCCTGGGCACCCTGGACGAGTTCTGGGAATGGTGGTCCGCACTCCCCCGGGAGGAGGTCTTCGACGTCACCCCGGTCCCCTTCGAAGAGATGCGGGGCTGGGGGTTCGACTCCCGGGGGAACCTGGTCCACGACAGTGGCCGCTTCTTCTCGGTCGAAGGCCTCAGGATCACCGAGGGCGACGGGACACTCCACACCCAGCCGATCATCAACCAGCCCGAGGTGGGAATCCTCGGCATCCTGGTGAAGGAGTTCGACGGGGTCCTGCACTGCCTGATGCAGGCCAAGTTCGAGCCCGGCAACGTCAACGTCCGACAGTTGTCACCGACGGTCCAGGCCACACGCAGCAATTACGTCCGCGTGCACAACGGACGTCCCACCCCCTACGTGGAGTACTTCCGCTCGGCGCCCCGCGACCGGATCCTGGTCGACGTCCTCCAGTCGGAGCAGGGCGCCTGGTTCTGGCGCAAGCGCAACCGGAACATGGTCGTCGAGGTGGAGGAGGACGTGCCGGAACGGGAGGGATTCCGCTGGCTGACCCTCGAACAGGTCAACCGACTGCTGAGCAGTGACAACGTGGTCAACATGGACGCCAGGACCGTGTTGGCCTGCATGCCGCTGCTCCCAGACCCCGAACCGGCCGCCGGAGAACCGGACGACGCCTTCGTCCGAGCCCTCCGTCGCTCCTACCACGTGACGGGCCACGACACGGCGGCGGTGAACACGCTGGGTCACGTCATCAGCTGGTTCACCGACGCCAAGCTCCGCTGTGACTGGGAACGGAGCCTCATCCCCCTGGACGAGGTCGAGGGCTGGTCGCGCGACGAGAACGAGATCGTGGACGACGCCCGCCGAGCGTTCCGGGTGATGGCCGTACGTGTACGGGCCGAGGGTCGGGAAGTGGGGCAGTGGACGCAGCCGCTGCTCGCGCCGCACGGGCGGCAGACCGCGACGTTCCTGACCCAGGAGATCGGCGGAGTACTGCACGTCCTGGTCGCCGCGCGGGCCGAACCCGGCCTCATGGACACCCTGGAGATCGCCCCCACGGTCCACCTCCGCACGCCGGAACAGGACCTGGGGCTTGCCGAGCCGTTCGCCGAGGCGGTGATGTCCGAAGACCCCGACCGGGTACGGCACGACGTGGTGCTCTCAGAGGAGGGCGGCCGCTTCCGGGACGCCCAGACCCGCTACCGCATCGTCGACGGAGGAGGAAGGCTGCCGACCGAGGCACCTGAGGGCCACTGCTGGGTGACGGTGGGGCAGCTCACCGAACTGGTGCGTCACTGCGGTTACCTCAACATCGAAGCGCGCACGCTGTTGGCGTGCCTGCACAGCCTCTGGTGAGGAAGCGCTGTGGCGGACGCCCTCGCGGCGTCCGCCACGCGAGCATAGAGAGTGAGAATCCCCCGTGCGCATCCTGTTCGTGACCCAGGCCGAGAAGACGCACATGCTCAGCATGGTCCCGCTGGCCTGGGCACTGAGATCGGCCGGGCACGATGTCCGGGTGGCGAGTCAACCGGAGCTGCGGGACGCCGTCGCCGAGACGGGGTTGCCCTTCTGTGACGTCGGCCCGGGTTACGTCCTCGACCAGTACCTCAGGGCCTTCAAGGTGCTGAACGACCAGTACGCCGACGACGCCGGCGGCGGACTCGGCGGTGCGGCCGACCTCGACCGGATGGACTCGGAGGAACTGCTCGACGTCTACCGAGGCACCGTGAACTACTGGCTGAGGATGGTCAACGAGCCGATGCTCGACGGCCTGGTGGAGTTCTGCCGTCGGTGGCGGCCCGACCTCGTGGTCTGGGAGCCGAAGACCTACGCCGGAGGGATCGCCGCGAAGGCGAGCGGTGCGGCACACGTGCGCTTCCTGTGGGGGATGGACGTGCTGTCGACGATGCGCGTGGAGATCGCGCGCAGGAGCGCGGACCCGGACACCGCATGGCGAGAGGACGCGCTGGCCCGATGGCTCGGCGGATGCGCGCGCCGCTTCGGAGTGGAGTTCGCAGAGGAGCTGGTCCACGGCCAGGTCACGATCGACCCCTACCCCGGAGGACTCCCTCTACGGCCGGGACCCGAAGCACTCCATCAGCCGATTCGCTACCTGCCCTTCAACGGATCGGCGCGGATACCCGCGTGGCTGCGCGCCCGACCCGAGCGCCCTCGGGTCTGTGTGACCCTGGGGACCACGAGCGCCGAGCGGTTCGACCGCAGACACCGCCTCGGGGACCTCCTCTCCGCGATGGCGGAACTGGACATCGAGGTGGTGGCCACACTGTCGGCACACCAGAGGCAGGACATGGGCGAGATCCCCGAGAACATACGCGTCCTCGACCACGTCCCCATGCACCCGCTGCTGGAGGGCTGCGCGGCCGTCGTCCACCACGGAGGGGCCGGCACCTGCCTGACCGCCATGTCCCTCGGCGTCCCCCAACTGATCCTCTCCGACCTGGTCCTGGCCAAATACCAGTTCGACGAACGCGTTCTCGCCAAACGCCTCGCGGACCAGGGGGCGGGGATCGATCTCACCGGCGACGACGTGACCCCGGCCGGGACACGGGACGCGCTCCGAAGCCTGCTGACCGATCCGCTCTTCTCGCACAGGGCCGATCTCCTGCGCCGCCGTATGGTGGAGGCCCCCACACCGGCGGCACTCGTCCCCCGACTGGAGCGCCTCGCGACCGAGCACGCCGGAGTCGAAGGGCCGATCCCCGCCTAGGGGCGGCGGCGCCGACCGGCACCTGAAAGCACACGCCAATCTAGATCCCGGGAGAACCGTTGCTCGTGCCGCACCTGGAGACTCCACGAGTCTCGTTCCGGCCCGCCACCCAGGACAACGCCGACGATCTGTACGACAGTCTGCTCAGCACCGGGCTGGAGCCGCTGCCCTCACGGGACCGCTTCCGCGTCGGTTTCGCGGAGGCCATCCAGAGCGATGCCACCCTCTTCGCGATGTACCTGCGTTCCAGCGGCGAGGTCGTGGGATTCGGCAGTCTGCGGGACCATGACCCCGCGGGCCACCTGAAGATCGGCATCTCGATGAACCAGGAGACGCTCCCCTACGGAGCCGGGGCCGAGGCGATGCTGCTCCTGGCGAACTACGGATTCGCCCGATGGGACTACATTCGCCGCGTCTACATCGAGAGCACCGAGGCGAGCATCGCCCGCTTCGGTTCCGCCATCTCCGTCCTACGGAGCGAGGCGACCCTGCGCGACCACGTCTTCTTCCGTGGACGGTTGTGGGACATGCACTACTACGCGGTCACCCGTGAAGCGTGGGAACGCGGCGGCGCGCCCGCCCTCGAACGCCTCGTTCGGAGGGGAAAGAGGAAGCAGGCCCCGTCCGGTCGATGAACGCACGAAGGTCTTCGACCAGGGGATCACGGGAACGCCGTTCTCCGTGATCCTCGGACCGGGCCTCTCCGGAGGGTCGAGGCGGCGGATGCGCTTCACTTCCTCCGCCGGGCGCCTCCGCCCCCTTTCGTGCCGGGGGTCCTGTTCTCTCCGAGTGCCGAGTGCACCATAGGGCTCCAGGTGAGAATGCCGGAGAATTTCCATGTTCGGAAGATGGGATAGCATCCCGGGACGCCGCGTACGGAGAGTGCTGTCCGGCGGTGTCCCGCCAGCGGGACAAGCGGGTTTTCCGGTGCTCCGCGGTGGCAGACCAATGTGAATCGAGGTACGCGTACAATGCCTTCCCCTCAACTCACGAGTCGCAGGGTCACCCTTCGGCCGGCGCGTTTCGAGAGCCGTGAAGAACTGCGCGCTGCCCTCAGGGAAGCGGGACTGGACGGCGCCGTCGGTGCCGAGGTGTTCCTGGATTCGCTCCCGGAGGACTTCGGTGACGCCGACGCGGCCTTCATGGTGGACGACAACTCCCGGAACGCCCCGGTCGGTGCGTGCGTCCTGTTCGGAGTCGACGGCGAGGAGCGCTCCGCGCAGATCAGCGTCCTGGTCGACGGGGAAGCCGCTCCCCTGGGAATGGGGATGGAGACCTACGTCTTCTTCATCGGCCACGTTTTCGCGGAGTGGGACGTCGACAGGATCTACTTCTGGTCCCTGGAGGATCTGGTCGGCATGATAACTGTCAGTCAGGCGGTTATCAGTGAGGTGAAGGAACCTACGAGCGGAAACGGTGACCCCTCTGCGGGTGGCGCCAAGGCATTCGCCATCGAGCGAGAAATATGGGAACGCCAGGGCGACCGTTTTCGGAACTGGATCATGCGGGGACAACAGAACGGCTGAAACCCGGGAGCCGTCGCCTCTGAAAGAAAGGGCGTATAACAATGGCCGCAGTCGACCAGAACGAATTGCTTTCCCAGATCAAGGTGCAGGCGTACACCATTTTGATGTTCACGTCGACGGAACCTCAGATGGACCTGCCCGAACCCAAGGGAATGAGCGATCTGGATTCCTTTTCCATCGTTCAGCTGGTCCTCGCGTTGGAGGAGATCTACGACGTGATGCTGTTGGAGGAGATCTCGTCGTTCTCCGGTGAGTCCTTCGAGGAGCTCGCCGCCTTCATCGCCGAACGGATCACCTCCGGAGCCGCCGCGGAATGAACCGGGTGCGGTCCCGGCCCCCTCCGTCCACTCCGTGGCGGCGGCCTCCCCACAGCCGTACCGCCGGGGAGGCCGCCGCCGGTCTCAGCGGGTGATGACCACTCGCATCCGCCAGGCCCCCAGCGCGAACAGCACGATCGCGTAACCGAGCAACACGGACAGCTGCGGCAGGATGTCGCCGATCCCCCCTCCGTGACGGATCAGCTCGCTGAACGCCTCGTAACCCCACGCGTGCGGCGTGGCGTAAGCGGCCGTCCGTGACGGTCCCTGTAGTGCCTCCAACGGCACCATCGTTCCTCCGGCGCCCGCGGCTCCCATCCCCACCGCCAAGGCGGCCGCCATGGCCCCGCCCTCGCTACGGCACAGAGAGCCGATGAGCATGGCGGCTCCACTGCCGACGAGGCAGAACGTGGTCACCACCGCGGCGACCCCGAGGGGATCACCCCACGACACACCGAACAGCACCGAACTCCCGACCAGGATGACGAGCGCTTGGACGAGGGTGATCACGAAGCGGCCGAGGGACTCCCCCGCCACAAGGCTCCTCACGGACGTGGGAGTCGAGTACATGCGCCGGGTGAGCCCCTTCTGCCTGAGCTCCACCACCCCGATCGCCGTGGTGAGCGAGATGACGAAGGTGAAGAGCAACAGCAGGGGAGGGGCCGCGAGACCGTACTGGCTGACGTCCTGCGGGAAGATCGCCTCACCGGCGGTGACCGTGACGATCTCGATCCCCGGAGGGTCGGCTTCCTCGGCCCGACGCAGGCTCTCGTCGAACCCGTCGCCACCGGCCTCCGCGGCGAACTGCGCGGCCCCGAGGACCGACGCCTCCTGGGTGGCGACCGAACGCGCCCAGGTGGACAACGGATAGGCACTCCAGTCGTCGGGACGGCTCAGGAAGTGGATCTCCGCGGTGTCGCCGTCCCGCAGGGTCCGGTCGTAGTCGTCGGGTATCACCAGGCCGGCGTTCATCTGGCCCCGCTCGACGAGCCGGCGCAGTTCCTCGGAGGTGTCGACCCGCTCGACGGAGAAGCGTCCTCCCTCCTCCAAGGAGGTGGCCAGGCGTTCGGCGAGCGGCCGGTCCTGCCCGTCGACGACCACCCCGAGCCGCTGCTGGTCCTCCCCGTAGGAGAGCCCCATCATGAAGACCATGATCAGCGGCAGGAGCAGCATGAAGAAGATGTTCGTCCGGTCGCGGAACATACGGCGCAGATCAAGCAGCGCGATCGCGAGCGTCTTGCTCATGGGTGCAGCATCCTTCCCATGCGGTACAGCGCCACCGAAGCGCCGGCCAGGGCCATGGCCAGCAGGACGCCGACCGGGAGGAGCACGGACCCGAGCCCGTCGCCCGTCGACAGGTCCGAGAGGCCGCGCAGGAACCACTGGTGGGGTGTGAGGTAGCTCAGGTCGGCCAAGCCCCCGAGGTTGGCCAGGGGGAACAGGGCGCCACCGAGCAGACCGAGCAGCATCGCCACGACCGTCGCCCAGCTGGAGGCCTGTTCGGCGTTGGTGGCGAATCCGGCCACCGCGGACATGATCCCGACCGCGGCCAACACCATGGCGACCGTCAGGACCGTGACGCCGAGCGGATCACCCCACTCGGCTCCGAAGGAGAAGGTCGACACGGTGATGAGGATGACCATGCTGACCAGACCGACCAGGACGGTGCTCGCCAGCTTGGCCGCCAGGATTCCCAGGGTGCTGACCGGAGAGGCGGACAACCGCACCAACGTGCCGGTACGGCGCTCCTCGAAGAGGCTGACCACGCCGGGCATGGCCGCGAACAGCAGGAAGAAGACCGCGGTGCCGGCCGCGTAGTACGTCGGGGAGTCCAGCTGCCGCCAGTCCGCGTCCGTGTCCTCCACGACACGTACGGCCGCGGGAGCCTCGGCCGCGCGCAGGGCCAGTTCGGCTCTCTCCTCCTCCGAGGGTTCCGCGGTCGTCACCGCGAGTTCCACGCGGTGGTACTCCGCCGCGAACGCCTCGGCGACGCCGTCGGCCACCTGCACCTCGTCGGGGGAGTCGACGTCGCCGAGCACCCGCAGTTCGACGGAGTCGCCGTTGTGAAGATCGTCCGTGAAGCCGTCGGGGACGAGGAACGCGGCGTCGATCTCTCCGGCCTCCACCGACTCCCTCGCCTCCTCCTCGGAGGCGAAGGTCCGCAGCTCCAGGATCCCCTCGCCCTCCAACGGTTCCAGGACGTCCTCGACGAACATGGAGGCGAGTTCGCCGCCGTCGGCGTCCACCACGCCGTAGCGGGCGCTGAAGTCCTCCTCGGGGTCCCCGCCGAGGAGCATGTTGAGCAGGAAGGCGAGCCCGAGAGGTAACACGAGGGCGAAGACGATCAGGGTCCCGTCCCGGGAGCGCTGGCGTAGGTCCTTGCCGACCATGGTGAGGAAGGCGCGCATCGTCATCCCCCTAGTTCCGCAGAGCCTTGCCGGTGAGGTGCAGGAAGACCGTCTCCAGGTCCGGCTCCCGTACCTCCACGGAACGCAGCACCGTCTCGCTGTCGGCGACGGTCTCCAGGACCAGGGGGACCGTCGACCGGGCGTCCCTGACCAGCAGGCGCACCTCGGACCCCTCCGTGCTGACCTCGCGGACCTGCGGGATCTTCTTCAGAGCGAGGACGGCCCTCTCCGTGCCGCCGGACAGGGACAGGACGATGGTGTCGTCCTCACCGACCTGCGAGACCAGTTCCCGCTGGGTGCCCTCGGCGCGGATACGGCCGAGGTCGATGATGCCCACCCGGTCGCACAGCCGTTCCGCCTCTTCCATGTAGTGGGTCGTGTAGAGGACCGCCACGCCCTCCGCGGCCTGCCGTTGGATGCTCTCCAGGATGGCGTTGCGGCTCTGGGCGTCGACGCCCACGGCGGGCTCGTCGAGGATGAGCAGGCGGGGGCGGTTGAGCAGGCCGACGCCGATGTTGAGGCGCCGGGCCATCCCGCCGGAGAACGCGGAGACGTTCTCCCGCGCGCGGTCGGCCAGGTCGATCAGCTCCAGGACCTCACCGCACCGGCGGCGGGCCTCCGCGCCGGACACTCCGTAGAGGCGGGCGAAGAACATCAGGTTGTCCCAGGCGCTCAGGTCGGGGTAGAGGGCCAGCTCCTGGGGGACGAAGCCGATCTGTGCCTTGGTCGCGTTGTTGCCGACGCCGTGGGGGCGTCCGCCGATACGGATGGAACCGGAGTCGGGCCGGAGAACCCCCACGATCATCGAGATCGTCGTGCTCTTGCCCGCACCGTTGGGCCCCAAGAGGCCGTAGGTCTCACCCTCGGCGATGGAGAAGCTGACCTCTTCGACGGCTTTGTTCGAGCCGTAGCTCTTGGAGACCTTCTCGACTTCCAGGAATGTCACGGTGACGGTCTCACCCTTCCTTCGTGTGCGGAGTCCGGGGAGCTCTCAGCCGACACGCCCCTGTTGGCCCGTCCCCGGTCACGGGTGCGTGGTCGAGTCGTGCCCTGGAACACCCAGCGGCTGTGATCGAAGCGCAGTGAACCACAAAGCGGTGCTGGTGTGGAGACACGCCAGGTATGGGACTTCGCTTCCTCCGTGACGGGGCGGACCGGATCCGTTACAGGGCGCGGGCGGTGGCGAGCCCTTCCAGTCGGGCCACCGCGTCCGCCGGGGAGGGCTGGGCCAGCATGGCCTCGCGCAGCCTCGCCGCGTGAGAGGCCGGCCCCGGATCCGTCAGGACGCGCAGCACGGCCCGGCGGACCTCCTCGGGCTCGGGAGCCGACACCAGCCCGGCGCCGTGCCTTTGGACCAGACGGCCGAGCAGGGGCTCGTCGAAGGTGGGACGGGGGACGATGATCTGGGGGAGCCCGTGCACCATTCCCGTCCACACGGTTCCTGTTCCTCCGTGGTTGATGGTGGCGGTGCTGGCCGCGGCCAACGCGTGCAACGGCACGTAATCCACCAACCGCACGTTGGGCGGCGGGCTCTCCAACCCCCGCCGACGATCGGCCGGCACCGTGGCCACCACCTCGGCGTCCACATCGGCCAACGCCTCCACCACCGCCCCCACCGACAACGTGTACCCCCCGAACCGGTCCGTGGCGCTGGTACCCAACGTCAAGCACACCCGGGGTCGCTCCAGGGGTTCGCGCAACCACGCGGGCACCACCGCCCGCCCGTTGTAGGGCACGAACCGCATCCCCAGATAACGCACCGGCACACGCGCCGACACCGGTATCCGCAGGCCGGGCGGCACCTGGTCCAAGGTGGCCTGACCACAGACCAGTTCCTCGTCGAAGTCCACCCCGTACCGCCCGGCCAACCCCGTCAGCCACTCCTCCAACGGGTCCTCCCGGGAGGCGGCGGGTTGCTCCCGCATCCGCTCCAGGAACAACCCCCGCGTCCGGGACAGGGTGTCCACCCCCCAGATGAAGCGGACGTGGGCCGCACCGCAGGCCCGTGCCGCCACCGCGCCGGCGAAGGTGAGGGGGTCCCACACCACCAGGTCGGGTTTCCAGGTGCGGCACAGGTCCACCAGCTCGTCGGCCATCGGGTCGTTGACCATCCGCCACCAGTAGGGAACGACCTGGCGGTAGCCCTCCAGGAGGTACTCCCAGGAGACCTCGTGCTCGGGGGCGTCGGCCTTGCCGAAGGGCGGGGTCTCCCGCTCCAGCACCCCGAGCAGGGAGTAGGCGCGCATCATCCGCCAGTACCCGTGGTCGCGTCCCACGGGGGCGAAGGGCAGCCCGGCCCCGGTCACCGCCGTGGCCAGCTCCGGTTGGCTGGCCACCAGCACCTCATGACCCGCCGACCGCAACGCCCACGCCAACGGGACCATATTGAGTAGATTTGTCCGTTCTGCGATGGTCGCGAGGAGTACGCGCACCATCCCTCCCCTCTCCGTTCCGGGGCCCTTCCCGTGGTCGTTTCGGCGGGCTCGACCCGGTGCCCGAAGGCCGGGAGAACCATAGTGCTGTGTTCGTGTGCCGCCATCGGTCCCGTCAGGGAGTGTGCGTAGGGGGCCTGGTCCGGGCGGCGGGTCGGTGCTCGGTCTTTGCGAGGGTGTCGTGCCGGTCGTGTCGGCGGGCTTGCCCCGGTGTCCGGAGGTCGGGGCCGTGGTGCTGTGTTCGTGTGCCGCCATCGGTCCCGTCGGGGGTTGTGCGTACGGGTACCTCGACGGAGGGTTCCTCGCCGGCACCGAGAGGGGGCGCCCCTCCTGCGCGGGGACGGCGGGGGAAGCCGTGGCGACTCGCGTACGTCTCCGGAGAGCGGTTGTCCGCCGCCCGGGGCGGGACTATCGTTCGGCGGGCCCGCGAACCGGGGTCGTCGGTGGAACACGGTGGTCCGCGTGCGTGGGAACGAAGGAGGGAACGCGTGCGCGTACTGGTGGCCACGGCGGCGGAGAAGCCGCACTTCCTGGGCATGGTCCCGTTGGCGTGGGCGTTGCGGTCGGCGGGTCATGAGGTGCTGGTGGCCAGCCAACCGGAGCTGGCCACGGCGGTGACCGGGGCCGGGCTGCCCTTCGCCCCCGTGGGACGCGACCACGGGTACTGGCGGATGATGCGCGCCTACTCCCTGCTCGGGGTGCTGGAGCGGGAGACCCCGCCCTTCGGCAAGGCCGACGCCCCCGAGCACGAGGTCTCCTGGGAGTACCTCCTGGAGGGCTACCGCCAGGTCGTTCCCTACTGGTGGCGGATGGTCAACGACCCGATGGCCGACGAGCTGGTGGACCTGTGCCGCACCTGGAAACCCGACCTCGTCATCTGGGGCTCGGTGAGTTTCGCGGGCGCGGTGGCGGCACGGGCCTGCGGTGCGGCCCACGTCCGCTTCATCTGGGGAGCCGACATCTTCGCACGGATGCGGGGGTTGTTCCTGGAGCGGATGCGGGAGCAACCCGCCGCCTCCCGGGAGGACCCGTTGGAGGAGTGGCTGACGGGGTTGGCCGGGCGGTACGGGGTGGACTTCGACGAGGAACTGGTCTGTGGTCAGGCCACCTTGGACCAGGTGCCGCCCGCTCTGCGGATACCGGTGTCGGCGCGTGTGCCGGTGCGTTATCTGGGGATGCGGTTCGTGCCCTACAACGGGCGGGCGGTGGTGCCCGCGTGGTTGCGCGAACCCCTGGAGCGACCCCGGGTGTGCTTGACGTTGGGTACCAGCGCCACGGACCGGTTCGGGGGGTACACGTTGTCGGTGGGGGCGGTGGTGGAGGCGTTGGCCGATGTGGACGCCGAGGTGGTGGCCACGGTGCCGGCCGATCGTCGGCGGGGGTTGGAGAGCCCGCCGCCCAACGTGCGGTTGGTGGATTACGTGCCGTTGCACGCGTTGGCCGCGGCCAGCACCGCCACCATCAACCACGGAGGCTGGGGAACGGTCCTCACCGGGTTGGAGGCGGGCCTGCCCCAGCTCCTCGTGGCCAGTTGGTTCGACAATCCGATGCTCGCGCGCAGGCTGAGCGCGCAGGGTGTGGCGTTGAACGTGCCGGCCGATGAGGCGACCGCCGAACGGCTGGCCGAGCAGACCCGACGCCTGCTGGAGGACACGGAACTGCGACGCCGCGCCCGGCGGATGGGGGAGGAGATCCGGTCGCAGCCGCCACCGTGCTCCCTCGTCGCCGAGTTGGAACGGTTGGCCGCGGAGCGTGGCTCCGCGCCGCGGACGACCGTCTCGGGAACGGTCGGAGCCGCCAGGAGGGGAGAACGGTGAACGCGACCATGTCAGGGGACGGGAAGGCTCCGGTGCGGCTCGGTGTCCTGGGGTGTGCGGACATCGCCTGGCGGCGTACGCTCCCCGCGGCCGTCGACAATCCGGCCCTTGAGCTGGTGGCGGTCGCCAGCCGCGCGCAGGCGAAGGCGGAGAGGTTCGCCGAGCGTTTCGGCTGTGAGGCCGTGACCGGTTACGAGCGGCTCCTGGAGAGGGACGACCTCGACGCGGTCTACGTGCCCTTGCCTGTCGCCCTGCGCCGGGAGTGGGTGACCCGTGCCCTGACCCGAGGACTGCACGTGCTCTCGGAGAAGCCGCTGACGACCGACCACGCCGGAGCCCTCGAACTGTCCGAACTCGCGCTCCGCCACCGACGGGTGCTCAGGGAGAACTTCGCCTTCCCGCACCACTCCCAGCAACGCCGTGTGCGGGAACTGCTCGACTCCGGGACGATCGGCCGACCCCGCTGCTTCAGCAGCGAGTTCGGGGTGCCGCAGAGGCCGGACGACGACATCCGCTACGACCCCGACCTGGGAGGGAGTGCTCTGCTGGACGTCGGGGTCTACCCCCTGCGTATCGCCCAGTACTTCCTCGGCGCGCAACTGGAGGTCCGAGGCGCGGTCCTGCACCACCACCCCGCCACCGGCGTGGACATCGGCGGTGCGGTCCTGCTGGCCGACCCCCACGGTGCCGCCGCCCAACTCTCGTTCGGCATCGGCGTGCAGTACCGCAACTCCTACACGCTCTGGGGAACGCGGGGCACGCTGTCGGTGGACCGCGCCTTCACCCCGCCCGAGTCGCTGCGGCCGGTGGTACGCGTACAGAAGGCCGAGGGGGCAGAAGACGTCGTTCTGGAGGCCGACCACCAGTTCGGCAACGCGCTCGGTGCCTTCGCGTCGGCGATCGCCTCGGGAGAGGACGTCGGAGCCCCCGCCTCCGTCCTGGAACTGGCCGGGCTCGTGGACGAGGTCCGACGGGTGGCCGAAGAAGGGGCGGGCCGGTAGTCCCGTACCCGTCAGGGCGGGTCCGTGTACGGCGGACCCGCGAAGTTCAGCCCCGACGCGCGGCCGGAACACGATGGCGCATCGCGAGGTCCTCGATCGTGGGGAGGAGCTGGAGAGGGCTGGGCCGGGCGCGCGCCTGCTCGGCGAGACGTCGGGCCTCCGCGCGGAACCGGGGCTCCTCCAACAACCGCAGCAGGTTCAGGCGCACGTTCTCGGCCACGGGCGCACCACCACTGAGGAGCCCCGCCCCCTGTTCGGCGAGTCGTTCGGCGCGCAACAGCGAGTCGAAGATCGACCAGGGGGTCAGCACCAGCTGGGGGACGCCGTGGTACAGGGCGCCGCTGAAGGTGTTGTAGCCGCCCGGATGGATCACCGCCGCACAGGAGGGCAGCAGTGCGTGCAAAGGGGCGAAGTCCACGAGCCTGACGTTGCCCGGCAGGTCGAGCGTCTCCCGCCGCCGTCCCCTCACCGCGGCCACCACCTCGACGGGCAGATCCGCCAGCGCGTCCAGGATCTGCTGGAGGTCCTCGGGAGAGGCCGTGGGAAAAATGGGATGACGAGGCGCGGTGATGCCGAGGGTGAGACAGACCCGGGGGACACGGGGCTCCTCGCGGAGCCAGTCCGGGACCACGGCCCGTCCGTCGTAGGGGAGGTAGCGCATCTCCAAGGGCGCCGGACCCGCGTCCAGGCGGGCCCACCCGGGCAGCATGTCGATGGTGAAGTGCCCACGCAGCATGGTCTCCGAGAACTCCACCCCGTACCGGGAGGACCAGGCTCCCGTCCACCGGGCCACGGGATCCTCGCGTTCCTCCGAGGGGCGCGCGCGGTCGAGCCGGAGGAACTCCTCACGCAGCCACCCGGAGTAGTCCTGCCCGGGAAGGAACCGGGCATGGGCCGCTCCGCAGACCTCGGCCGCGATGGGCGCGGCGGGGAACATCGGATCCCAGATCACGAGATCGGGCCTCCAACGCCGGCAGAAGGCGGTGAGGTCGGTGATGGTCGGACCGTGGATCAGGTCGCCGAGCTTCACCTGGCCTTCCTGCGCCTCCTTGGCCTGCTCCCACGTGTGCCCGCCGGAGACGTGCTCCCGTCTGACGACGAACCGGTCGGACCCGGCCGTGCCCGACTCCTCCTTCCGCCTCATCAGCTCCCACGCCTTGTAGGGCTCGCCGACGGAAACGAAGGGGAGGCCGGCCCGGGCGGCGAAGGGAGCCGTCTCCGGATGGCCGGTCACGCACACGGTGTGACCGGCGGAGCGCAGAGCCCACGCCAGCGGCACCATGAACAGCAGGTGGGACTGGAGAGGAAAGGTCGCGAAGAGCACGCGCATGTCGTTCCCGTTCTCGGCCGTCGGCGGGCGGGGCGACCCCCGGCTGTGGAGGCGGGCGCAGTCTAGTGGCGGGGTCCCGCGTGTCACGCCCGGCGGGACATCGGGACCGGAGGCGTCCACGGCCCCTCCCATGTCCGGCCTGCGTATCGATGGTGTGCGCGGCCCGTTGTTTACAGCCGTCCCGAGCGCGTGGCAGGCTGCCGCCGACACAACGGGCCCTTCCCCGGAGGTGACGAAGATGACGCCGACGGATACACGGTCCGGCGACGATGTCCTGACCACCGAATCACTGTGGATCCGCCGCGCGGTACGCGAATCGGCCGCGCTGCGCCTGATCTGCCTGCCCTACGGAGGCGGAGGAGCCTCGGCGTTCAACGCGCTGACGAGGGCACTGCCCGAGTCCGTCGAGGTCGTCGCCGTCCAGCTACCCGGAAGAGAGGAAAGGTACTGGGAGGAGCTGCCACAGGATCCGCGCTTCCTCGTGCGAGCGTGCGCGGTGGCGCTGCGCCCGTACTGCACGACGCCGTTCGCGTTCTACGGCCACTGCGCCGGTGCGCTCCTGGCGTACGAGGTGGCCTGTGAGATGGAGGACCGTTTCGGTCTGCGTCCCCTGCACCTGGTCGCCGGGGCCCAGGCGGCGCCGCACGTGGCCTCCGCCGAGCCGCCCCTGCACGAACTGTCCGACGACGAGTTCGTCGACGTACTGCGGAAGCGGGGCGGCCTTCCCGGCGAAGTGCTGAGCAACACGGCCCTGCTGACCTTCCTGCTGCCGAGGATCCGCGCGGACTTCACCATGTGGGAGCGTTACGCACCGCGGACCCGGACGGCCCTGCCGTACCCGGTGACCACGCTCCGGGGGAGCGGGGACACGCTGCTGGAACGGGCCCAGGTGGAGTCGTGGCGCTCCTACACCACCGCGGAGTTCGCGGACCGTGAGGTGGACGGGGGGCACCTCTTCATCATCGACAACGCCGAGGACAGCGCCCGCGCCCTCACGGAGGTGCTGTCGGTTGACTGAGAGTGAAGGGCACATGTCCCACGACGACCACACGGCGGGAGCCGCGCAGGACCCGGCGGCCGTCGAGCGGCTGGCCAACGAGGTTCCCGGTGTCCGGGAGGCGGTCGCGCTCGTCGACCGCAGACTGCGCCCCGCCGGACGGCGCGCACGCCGCTCGGAGCCCTCCTCCCCGCTCGGCCGGGGCACGCCGCTACCGACCCGGGGAAAGGCGCTGAGCATCGGCCCCGAGCACCGCTCGCCCGACGATCTTCCGGAGAGGTCCTCCACACTGATCGAGGCACTGCTCCGAGCCACGGCCGAGGCACCCGAACGGGGGATCACCTACGTGCTCCCGGACGGGAGCACCGATCGTCAGACCTACCCCGAACTCCTCGACGACGGGCTCCGCCTCCTCGCGGGGCTGCGCGACATCGGACTGGTCGAAGGGGACCCGGTACTCCTCCAGTGCGGCGACAACCGGACGTTCCTCACCGCGTTCTGGGCGTGTCTGCTCGGCGGGTTCCTGCCGACACCGGTGGGAGTGGCGCCGAGCACGCGTTCGTCGGCGGCGAGCGGCAGATTGTACGCCGCGTGGCGCCTGCTGGGCCGGCCTCCGGTGCTCGCCGACGACGAGGCACTGGACCGCGTCCGCTCCCTGGGGGCCGACTGGGAGGAAGGAGAGGACCTCCGCGTCTTCTCCGTGCGCGGTCTGACACGGCAGGACCCGGCCGAACCCGCGGCCGTCCACCCCGACCGGCCGGTGTTGAACCTGCTGACCTCGGGGAGCACCGGCGTCCCCAAGTGCGTGCGGCACCCGAGCCGCACGCTCCTCGCCCGCTCCTACGCGACCGTGCTCGCCAACGGTTTCACCGAACACGAGGTGTCGCTGAACTGGATGCCCCTGGACCATGTCGGGGGACTGGTCATGTACCACCTGCGCGATGTCGTGCTGGGGTGCGAGCAGGTCAGCGCGCCCACCGAGTCCTTCGTCCGACGCCCGCTGAACTGGCTGGACTGGATCGACCGGTTCGGCGTCACCAATACCTGGGCACCGAACTTCGCCTTCGCCCTCGTCACCAAGCTCGGTGCGGAGATCGGCGAAGGGCGGTGGGACCTGTCCAGCCTGCGCCACATCTGCAACGGAGGGGAACCCGTGACGGTGGCGACCGCGCACCGGTTCCTCGAACTGCTGGAGCCGCACGGACTCCCCGCCGACGCGATGGTGCCGAGCTGGGGCATGTCGGAGACCTCGTCCGGTGTCACCTTCTCCCGACTGGACGGACGCGACCACTCGGTGGGAACGGTCACGCTCGACCCGCGGTCGCTGGACGGTCCCCTGCACACCCTTCCCCACGGAACCGCGGGCGCCCTGACGCTGACGGACCTCGGCCCGCCCATAGCCGGGGTGCGGTTGCGCGTGGTCGACGCCGAAGGGGAGATCCTGCCCGAAGGACGTGTGGGACGCCTACAGATCTCCGGAAGCACCCTCATGCCGGGGTACTTCGGCAACCCGGAGGCCAACCGCGAGAGCATGCTCCCCGACGGCTGGTTCGACACCGGCGACCTCGGGTTCCTCCACGAGGGGCGTCTGGTCCTGACCGGCCGGACCAAGGACATGGTGATCGTCAACGGGGCCAACTACCCGGCGCACGACGTGGAGGCCGCCGTGGAACGGGCACCGGGCGTACGCCCCGCCCTCGCCGCGGCTTGCGGTGTCCACGACGAGGACGCCGGCACCGACACGGTGGTGGTGTTCTTCGTACCCGCGGACGAGGCGGCGGGGGAACTGGACACCGTGGTCACGGCCGTCCGCGAGTCCCTCGCCCAGGACCTGGGGCTGAACCCCACGTACGTGGTGCCGGTGACCGAGGCGGAGTTCCCTCGCGCCGCCGGAGGCAAGATCCAGCGCAAGCGTCTGCTAGAGGATCTGAGCAAGGGCCGTTTCGCCGGGCGTCTGTACGGCGGCGTGCCCGACGGCTCCCCGGCGGAGGGCGACTGGCACCTGGAACCGGTGTGGACACCGGTTCGCGCCCCCCGAAAGCCCGACGACCGGCCGACCCTCCTGTACGCACCCGACCCCGGCTCGACGGATCGGGCGCCGGCATGGGCCTTCGGCGACGCCGACGTCAGCATCGTCACCGAGGCGGAGTCCTTCCGAACCGACGGCCTCGATCGGGTCGGGGTCCGGCCGCTGTCGGCCTCCGACCATGACAAGGCGCTGGAGCACCTGGCCCCGCGTCTGGGAACCTCTCCGCGCGTCGTCCTCGCCTGGGACTTCGGAAGGCCCCGCCCCGACACGGATCCGCTCGAACCGGCGGGGCGTCTGATGACGGCCCTGGCCGCGCTGGCACGAAGGCTTCCCGAGGCCGAGGTCACCGTCGTGGCCAGTGGAGCGGCCTCAGTGGGCCCGGAGGAGGTGGAGCCGTCCCGCGCGGCGCTGACGGGTCTGGTGCGCACCGCCGCCGCGGAGAACATGTTCTCCGCCGTCCGACTCGTCGACCTCCCCGCCGACACCGCCCCCCAGGAGGCGGCGAGGTTCGTGGCGGCCCGCCACGAGGCGGAGATCCTGTGCGTGCGGGGCGGCGAGCCGCTGGCGGCACATCTGCGGCTCCTGCCGCAGAGCACACGGTTGGGCGTCCCCAAGGAGTTCCTGGAACCGGGCGGCACCGTCCTCCTCACCGGAGGGCTCGGCGGAATAGGACGCGAACTCGCCGAGTACCTGCTGGTGAGCATGGGCGCCCGACTGCTGATCGTGGGACGCACACCGGAAGACCGACTCGGCGCCCGCGGAGC
Source organism: Nocardiopsis sp. ATB16-24 (assembly GCF_030271535.1). Classification (GTDB taxonomy): domain Bacteria; phylum Actinomycetota; class Actinomycetes; order Streptosporangiales; family Streptosporangiaceae; genus Nocardiopsis. The sequence goes on from NZ_JASCXJ010000002.1 coordinate 465,375, forward strand.
CGTCCTGGCCGAACTCCGTGAACTCGGCGACACGCGGTACGCCACCGCGGACGTGTCCGACCCGAAGGCCCTGGCCGACGCGGTCGTGGCCGCCGAGGCGGAGTGGGGACGTCCGCTCGACCTGGTGGTGCACCTGGCGGCCGCACCGGTCGCGGAGCAGTGGTCCCGACTGTCGCGGCACGAACTGGCCAGTGAGAGCCTGCCGTGGCTGCGAGAGCAGTTGGGACCGAAGCTCGCCGGGGGAGCCGCGATCGAGAAGCTGCTGGAACAGCGGCCCGGCACCGCCGCCGTGCTGTTCTCCTCCGTCAACGGGTACTTCGGTGGAAGCTCTTTCGGCGCCTACTCCGCGGCCAACGCCGCACTGGACGGATACGCGCATCGCTGGTCCGCACGCGGCCACGAGGTGCGCTGCCTCGGCTGGAGCATGTGGTCGGGCGCAGGGATGAACGAGGGCAGCCCCCTGACCGCCGCGGCCCAGCGGCGCGGTTTCCGTCTGATCGAGCCGTCGCACGGGCTGGAGGCGTTCCTGGCCGCGCTGAACCAGCCGCAACGGCACGTGCTGATCGGCGCGGACCCGGAGAACGCCCACGTCAAGGCGCACCTGGCCCCCGAGGAGTTCGCCGACGGCAGCACCCTGGTCGCCGTCGTCCCCGAGGAGTCGGCCTCACCGGAGACGGTACGGCGCCGGGTGGCGGAGGCGCTGGCCTCCTCGGGGGCGCTCGCGCAGGTCACGCTCGTGCCCCGGATCGTCCGGGACGCGACGGGGGCGGTCGACCACGCCGAGATCCTCGCCGCTCGCGCCGGACGTTCCTCCGGGTTCTCCGCCCCGAGAGGGGAGGCCGAGTCGATGGTGGCGGCCGTCTTCGGCACGCTGCTGGAGACGGGCGCGGTGGGTCGGGACGACTCCTTCTTCGGACTCGGCGGAGACTCCATCCGCGCGATCCAGGTGACGGGCGCCCTGAGCGAGCGATGGGGCCGAGAGGTGCCGGTACGGCTGCTGTACGAGCACCCGACGGTCCGTGGACTCGCGGCGGCGCTCGGCGCGGCGTCGCACCTCTGACCGGCCGGAGCTCAGGCTCCGGCCGGGAGGGCCTCCTCGGCCACCGCCTCCAAGGAGATCGCCCTGGCCTCCGCGGTCCTCGTCTGGAACTCGATGATGAGTTCGTCGGCACGGGCGTGGCGGCCGAACCAGTCCAGGTAACGGGCGACTTCCCCGGGGTCACCCACCGCCGAGTAGCGGTAGCGACGCAGCACCTCCCGGCCTGTGGGCGAATCCAGCACGGCCTGCGCCTGTTCCGCGCTCAGGGGAGCGCGTTCGGGCACCAGGCGCTCGGCGAGGAGGTGCTGTGTGAGCCGTGCCTGCTCCCGGGCCTCCTCCGTGGTCCTCGCGGCGGTGACGTTGACCCCGGCGATGACATAGGGCTCGGCGTTCTGGGGGGAGGCGCGGAACTCGGTGCGGTAGACGTCGACGGCCTCCTCCAGCGCGGCGGGCGCGAAGTGGGAGGCGAAACAGTAGGGAAGGCCCAGGGAGGCGGCGAGCCGGGCCCCCGAGACCGACGAGCCCAGCACGTACAGCGGAACGCGGGTGCCCGTTCCGGGGATGGCCCGCACCTCCGAGGCGTCCGTGCCCTCCCAGAGGTACGCCCGCAGCTCCCGCACGTGCTCTGGGTAGGCATCGGCCGCCGAGGAGTCCCGGCGCAGCGCGCGCAGGGTGGGGGAGGAGGTGCCGCCCACACCCCGGCCCATCCCTAGGTCGATGCGGTCGGGATGCAGTGTCGCCAGTGTGCCGAAGTGCTCGGCGACCACGAGAGGGGAGTGGTTGGGCAGCATGACGCCACCGGCCCCCACACGGATGCGCCGGGTCCGGGCGGCGACGTGGGCGATGAGGACGCTGGTCGCCGACGCGGCGTAGCCCTCCTGGTTGTGGTGCTCGGTGTACCAGATTCTGCGGTAGCCGAGCGCGTCGGCCCGGCGTGCCAGTGCGATACCCGCTTCGACGGCGTCGCCGTGGGTCATCCCGTCGAGCACGGGGAGGGGATCCAGTACGGAGAGGGGGATGGACAAGGGAGTGTTCTCGTTCCTCGACGTGGTGGCCCGCCACCCGTGGAACGGCCCCATCGCGGGTGGCCGAGCCGGGAGGAACGCGCACGCCACCGTACATGTGGGACCGGTGTCCGCGAGCACGGTGCCGGTTTCAGGGGTGGAAGCGAGCACGTTACCGCTTTCGCGGTCCCCCTCCCAGAGCGCTTTCGCTCTCGTCTCCTCGCACTGCGTGACCGCGCGCGAGAGCGTCCGCCTCCGCGCCGTCCCCACCGCGTTCGCGCGGAGGGGGAGGTGAGAGCCGGTGGGGCGTTCCGAGCCGCCCCGGAACGTTCGCCCTTCGCGCGAGAGCGCCGTACTCGCGGCCTGTGGCCCGATGGCCCGTGTTCGACGGCGGTGCGTCTCTTCTCTCTAAGATTCGAGGATGGACGAGTTGCGAGGAGATCGGGCCACATGGCGTTTCGACGGCGAGACCGTGGTGATCAGGTACCACACCGGGTTGTTCAAGGACCCCATGTTGAAGGAACTGGGTCGGTGTGAGGTTCCCGTCGCCGCGATCTCCTCCGTCGACTTCGACCTGTTCGACGGCAAACGCAAGCGCTGGGCACTCCAGCTGCGTATGCGTGAGCGCACCGACCCCTACGCCGCCGCGGGCGCGATGCTGGCGGAGAAGACACAGCCCTTTCGGTTGATCGGCCCGGCGAGCACGGAACTGGTCGCCGAATACCTGGCCGACCAACTCCGCTTCGCCGCGGAGCAGGCCGCCCAGGCGGGCGACGCTCCGCGCAACCTGGCGACACGTCTGGTACCGCCGCTGCCCTTCCACATCCAGACCGCGGAGGGCACGGCCACCTTCGACGGTGCTTCCGTGCGCATGGTCTGGGTCGGCTCCGTCGCGGCGGCACAGAAGAAGAAGGCGCACCGTCGCGAGATCGCCCTGGCCGACGTCACCGGCGCGGAATGGGTTCCCTCGAACGGCTGGAACTACGGACATCTGCGCGTCACCACCACCGAGACCGTCCAGACCCCGGTCACCAAGCCCAAGCACGACCTCTCCTGCCTTCTCAGCAACGAGGGCAGGGAGGACGCTCTGGCCCTGATGATGGCGGCCACCATCACGGCGCACGTGTGGGCGGACAAGAAGCCCGAACTGGAATGATCCGACCCGGCGCCGTCCGGGCGTGCCAGGAGGGATGGGAACGCTCCCACAATCTCCCTCGGCGGTGGTGCCGAGAGTCCTCCCCAGCAGGACTCGCGCCCTGGCGTCCGGTGGCGGCCGAGGCCGGTCGCGTCACCGGCCCCGGCCTTGCGGAGGCACCCGAAAGGGTCAGGACCGGACAGAAGGGCCGAGACCTCCCCCCCCGGTCCCCTCTCTCTGACGGTGCGGGCCACGGAAGGGCGCGCAGGCCCTCCGAGCCCGCGTGGTCGGAGTGGTGGCCCGACCCGGCGGGGGCCACCACTCCGACGAGTCCTTCTCGCCGCGCGGGCGCACCGAGGCGAGCGCCCGCGCCGGGCGTGCGGTTCCCAGGGCCGGCGGCCCTGGCGTCACGACGGTCTTCTCGCGGGAGGGTTGTCCAGGGTCAGGGCCGTGCAGCGGACCCCGCCGCCACCCTTGGCCAGCTCGGTCGTGTCGAGTTCGACCACGCTCAGGCCACGGTCGCGCAGCGCGTCGGCGAAGCGGGGCGCGCCCCGACCCATCGTCACGACGGTGCCGTCGCTCACCAGGTTCAGCGCGAACCGGGACGCCTCGTCGGCGGACACCTCGATCAGGTCGACCCCGAGCCCGCGCAGGCGCCGGCGACTGGGCTCGTCGAAGGCCTGCGGACAGTAGGCGAGTGTGTGCGAAGCATCGATGACCGCGACGGCCAGATCGAGGTCGTACCAGCGTGAGCTCACCGTGCGCAGCGGCACCACCTCATAGTCGAGCTCCCGTTCCAGTACCGCGTGCATCCGCCGGTCGGTGCGCTGGCCGTACCCCGTCAGCAACAGGTCGCCGAACGCCAGCGCGTCGCCTTGGCCGCTGAAGGCGTAGGGCGCCTCGACCACCCGATAGCCCCGTTGGCCCAACCACTCCTGGAAGTAGGGGATCTCGGCCTTGCGCTCGGGCGGCGGGCTGCCCAGGACGGCCCGGTCCCCGCGGACCACGGCGGCGTTGGCGGTGAAGACCATGTCCGGACACTCGGGCGCGGACGGCAGGTACTCGATCTCGCGGCCGGCCGCGAGGTGCGCCGCCACGATCGCCTCGTGCTCCTTGGCCGCCGCCGCTCCGTCGGGCTGGACCCCGGTGTGCATGTACGGGTTGATCTCGTAGTCGACCCGGAAGTGAGCCGCGTCGGACACGAGGAGTGCGCTGTTCACAGGGCGTTCTCTCCTACCTGGTGGAATCGGATCGGTCGGGGGGAGGGGTGCTCGGGGTCCTCATGCCGGGTTCTCGTCCGGATCCACCACCGTGACGCTGTACACGTCGAGCTCACGGAACGGGTTGGGCTGAACGTCGCGCAACCGCGTCGACCAGGCCGACAGCGTGCTCTGGAACCAGATCGGGATGGTCGGCATGTCCTGGAGGATCGTCCGTTCGGCCTCGCGGTAGAGGTCCCAGGCCTTCTCCCTGGTGGGTGCGGTGTCCGCCGCGCGGAGCAGGGAGTCCACGACGGGGTTGCTGTACCTGCCGACGTTGTCCGAGGCCCCGGTCCGGAACATCGGGCTGAGGAAATTCTCGATCGACGGGTAGTCCGCGATCCAGCCGGAGCGGAACACGGCGGTGACCTCCTGGGCGTTCAACCTGCGGCGGAACTCACCGAGCGTCGGGATCGGGACGAACCGGCAGGGGACGCCGAGCGTCTCGGTGATCGAGGCGCACACCTCCTCCATCCAGGGCTGGTTGGGTGAGTCGACGTTGGACGTCAGCTCGATGTCGCCCTGGAACCCCGAGGCGTCGAACAGCTCCTTGGCCCGCGCGGGAGAGTAGGAGCACAACTCGCCGCCCTGGTCCTCCGCACGACCCGAGACGGCCGGCGGGACCAGGCCGTCGGCGGGGACCTGGTGGCCTTGGAAGATCTTCTTGATCAGAGCGACCCGGTCGATCGCCATCGAGATCGCCCGCCGCACCCGCGGGTCGGCGTAACGCGAGTCGTAGAGCGGGAACGAGATGGTCTGGATGCCGAGATAGGTCCGGTCGTGGGTGCGGCCGGGCAGGTCCCTCAGGTAGCGATCGTCCTCCAAGGCCCAGAACGGGGTGACGTCGAGGTAGTCGAGATCGTTCGCCACCACGTCGTGGTAGGCGTCCTCCAGATCGGCGTAGATCCGAAAGTCGATACCGCCGATGTGGGGCTTGTCGTCCCCGGCGTACCCGTCATAGCTTTCGAGCAGGATGTTCCTCTCCCGCTCGCGGGAGACGAACCTGAACGCGCCGTTGCCGATGGGGTGCGCCTCGTACGCCGCCCGGTCCTCGAAGAACGCCTTCGGCAGAGGGAAGAAGGCGCTGCACCCGAGCGTGACGGGGAACTCGGAGAAGGGCTCCGACAGGGTCACGACGAAGGTGCGGTCATCGATCACCCGCAGGCCGGAAAGCTCCGTGACCGTCGAGTCAAGGGCGTTCACCTCGCCGAAGCCCTCGATGTGCGACAGGAAACCGGCCGCCTGCATCCCGTTGGGGCCGTACGCGGTGTGGTTCCAGGCGTCGACGAAGCTGCTCGCGGTGACCGGTGAGCCGTCGTGGAACGTCCATCCGCTCTTCACCCTGATGGTGAACACCAGGGAGTCGGTGGTCTCGATCGATTCGGCGACCGCGTTCCTCGGCCGGGCGTCGATCGGGTCGTAGGAGACCAGCCCCCGGAACAGGGCGGCGATCACCTTGACCCCGCCGGACTCGGTCGTGTGACCGGGGATCAGCGCGTTCTCCGGCTCGGTGCCGTGGTAGCTGATGATCGCGCCCGCGCGGTCCCGTGCGTCCGGACCGGCGGCGGATGAGTCCCCAACACCCGTGTCGGGGGACGCCTCGGTCCGAGCAGTACCGGATGATCGCACATTTCCTCCAGGGGGCCTCGATGACACCGGGTCGCCTACGCGCGTTCGTCGCACGCCCGCGCTGTCCCGAGTCCAGCAGAGCACCGGGTTGGCCTCCATTGCCCGGGGTCGAAGAACAATCAATCCGGTGGTGGCCACGAACCACCGAGAAGGGAACGCCCGAACGCCGAAACGGCGTCTCCAGCGGCGCGGACGCCGGCTGGAGACGCCACCGGCCGAGGTCGAACGTGGTGGGCCGGGTGTGATGGATCGGCTTGGGAGGGGGAGGGCGGTGTGATCTTCGCCGGATCAGCCGGCCTTCTCCTCCGGGACGACGTCGTCCGTGCGCGCGTCCTGCTCCTTCTTCGCCGCCGCCTTCTTGATGACGAGGGAGAGAAGGGCCGCGACGACGCTGAGGACGCCGGCCATGTACCAGGCGGGAGCGTAGTCGTGGAAGGTGTCCCGGATCATGCCGGCCGCGGTGGCGGAGATGGCGGCGCCGACCTGGTGAGCGGCGAAGACCCAACCGAAGACGATCGGCGCCGATGCTCCGAAGTGCTCCCGGCACAGAGCGATGGTCGGCGGCACCGTGGCGATGAAGTCCAGACCGTAGAAGATGACGAACACGATCATGAAGCCGGTGATCTTTTCGTCGAACAACTGCGGCAGGACCAACAGGGACAGACCGCGCAAGGTGTAGAAGATGGCCAGCAGGACCCGGGGGTCGACGCGGTCCGTGAGCCAGCCGGCCAGGATGGTGCCGATGAGGTCGAAGACGCCGATGAGGGCCAACAGGCCCGCGGCGGCCACGGTCGGCATGCCGTGGTCGTGGGCGGAGGGGATGAAGTGGGTGGCGACCAGACCGTTGGTCGTGGCGCCGCAGATGGCGAAGCCGGCCGCGAGGTACCAGAACGCCTTGGTGCGAGCGGCGTTCTTCAGTCCGTCGATGGCGAGCCGCGCGGCGTTGCCGGAGGGGGGCGGCGGGGGCACGACCTCGTCCGAGCCGAACGGCGGGATCCCGGAGTCGGCCGGATACTCACGGAAGAACACCAGCACCATCGGAACGGTCGCGAACGCCACCAGGGACACCACGATCGCGGCGGTTCTCCAACCGCCCTCCGATTCGGTCAGTGAGGCGACCAGGGGAAGGAACACCAGCGAACCGGTCGCTCCGCCGGCCGAGAGGAGACCACTGACCAACCCCTGGTGCTTGACGAACCAGCGGGTGCTGATGACGGCCACGAATCCCAGGGAGATCGAACCGGCCCCCAGGCCCACCAACACGCCCCAGAGCAGCACGAGCTGCCACGCCGCCGTCATGAACACGGTCAGCCCGCTGCCCAGGGCGATCAACGCCATCGCGCCGGCCGTCACCTTGCGCACGCCGAAACGTTCCATCAGGGCCGCGGCGAACGGAGCGGTGACGCCGTAGAGGGCGAGGTTGACCGACATGGCGAAGCCGATGGTGCCGGTCGACCATCCGAACTCGTCCTGGAGCGGTTGCACCAGCGCACCAGGAGTGGCCCGGAAACCCGCCGCACCGACGAGCGCGACGAAACCGATTCCGGCGATCATCCACGGTAATAAATGTCTGTTTCTCATCACCCCGTAAGGATGATCGATGCTCTTCGGTTCCGGGAGTGGTACGAGAGCCATCTTGTGTAAGAATCGGGCCATGAGTCGCCCCCACCAGGTTGCCGTGCTCGCTTTGGACGAGGTGGTCGCGTTCGATCTCGGCATGCCGACGCAGATTTTCCATGCGGCCTTTCACGACACGGAAAAACGGCTCTACCGAGTACGGACCTGCACCCCCGACGGTCGGCCCGTGCGCAGTAACGCGGGTTTCACCGTCACCCCCGATCACAGCCTGGAGTTATTGGCGGAGGTGGACACGGTCCTGGTGGCCGGTGTGCACTACGATGCCCCGGTGATGACCCAGGGCACGCTCGACGCGTCGGTGCGCGAGGCCCTGTGGGCGGCGGCGCACCGCGGCGCGCGGATCATGTCGATCTGCACGGGCGCGTTCGTCCTGGCCGCGGCCGGTCTGTTGGACGGACGCCGGGCCACCACGCACTGGGCGCACACGGACAATTTCCGCCGGCTGTTCCCCGACGTCGACCTCGATCCGGACGTACTGTTCGTCGACGAGGGACACATCCTCACCTCGGCGGGTGTCGGCGCGGGCGTCGACCTGTGCCTCCAGGTGGTACGGGACGACCACGGCAGCGGGATCGCGAACATGGCGGCTCGCCGATGCGTCGTGCCGCCGTGGCGGCCCGGAGGTCAGTCCCAGTACATCGTGCACCCGATCCCGAAGATGACCGACACCTCCATCGCCAAGGCCCGCGAGTGGATGCTGGAGCACCTGCACGAGTCGCTGGACCTGCGCACGCTGGCCGCGCACGCCCGGATGAGCACGCGCACGTTCACCCGACGGTTCCGTGAGGAGACCGGGCTGAGTCCGAGGAAGTGGATCACGCAGCAGCGCATAGAGCGGGCGCGGGATCTGCTGGAGAACAGCGATCTGAGTATCGACCAGGTGGCCCGTCACGCGGGTTTCGGGACGGGTGCGGCGTTGCGGCAGCACATGAGTGCGATGTTGGGCGTGCCGCCCAGCGCCTATCGCACCACGTTCCGGTCGGCGGGCAAGGAGGTGTCGGGGGGCCGTCCGGCCTCGCGGACCGGGTCGGGGCGATGACCCGCCGGCGTCGATGGTCGCCGGTACCACTCCACCGCAGAGCAGGGCGGTGGATCCCGGGGCGACAAACGCGTGGGCCTCGTCTCGTCACGCGTCGGGCTCTTACCGAGGGGCCGGGTCCAAGGCCCCTCGTGCGGGAGGTCGTGGGGGAAGGTGCTGACGTGGTCGGAGCCGTCGTGCCCGGGTGACGGTCGCCTCACCGGTCACGTCCTCGGGCTCTGGGGCCGTCGTTCCTACACGGGCACGTCGATCCGTGGCGGCGGTACGGTACGTTCGTCGCGTGTTTCCTGGGCCGCGACCGTGAACGCCCGCACCAGGCGTTCCATCCGGTAGGTTCCCGACCGGCCGCCGTGGCGAAGCAGACCCGCCTCCACCAGTTCCTCGGCGAGTTCGTACTTCTCGTGCGTGCTCGTGCCCAGGTCGCGGTGGGCGGGGAGCCGCGCGATGCGTGTGAGAAGGGTTCTGGCGGCCTCACCGAGCTCCCGGTACGCCGAGTCCAGTGCCTCACGCAGGGACACGTCGCCGATGGACAGCCAGTTCAACGCCCGGCCGGGTTCCGCCAGTGCCGCGTTCGCCCTGCCCAGCGACAGGTCCGGTCGAGCGATCAGCCTGCGCAGCGCAATATCCAGGGCCAAGGGCAGGTCGCAGCACAGTCCGGCGAGTCGGTCGCACTCCCTCGGTTCGGCCTCGGCCCGCTCGGGGAGGGCCGAGGTGATCGCCGCGACGGAGTCGACCCGTGGCAGGGCCTTCAGACGGACGCGGCGGACGTCGCCCAGGCCCAGCAGCGGTGTGCGGCTGGTCACCACGGTCACGCTGTGCCGTGACTCGGCGAGCAGGGGACGGATCTGCTGCTCGTCGCGGACGTTGTCCAGGAGCACCAGGAGCCTGCTGTCGGCGAGTATGGAGCGGTACAGGCCGGCGCGCTGGTCCACCGAGCCCGGTAGGTGATCGGCGGAGAGCCTCAGAGCACGCAGGAATCCGTCGAGGACGTACTCGGCGTCCGACACCGTGCCGCTCAGCGGACCGAAGTCCGCGTACAGCTGGCCGTCGACCATGTCCTCGGCGATGCGATGGGCGTAGTGCATGGCGAAGTCGCTCCCGCACGCCCAGGTCGGGCCGGTGATCACCACCGGGGTCGCCGCGGGCGCGCGACAGAGGCGGTCCAGTTCGCTCCGTCTGTCGACGTACCCGCAGGGGCGTAGCGGTAGTTGGGCCGGCGAGGGCATCTTCTGGTGGGCGAGGGGGCGCTTGGTGTTGACGGGCGCACCCCTGTGTCGCCCGTTGGCCGCCGCGTCGGAATCGGTCACACCGGCGACCCGCATCCATCGGCGCCGCCACACCTCGCGGTCACCGCCGCACGCGGCGACGAAACCGAGGGTGACCTGTAGCGTCGGTAGTCGCATACCGCTGGCCGCGCTCGACAGAACGGACGAGGAGAACAGCGCCGAGCGCGCCATTTCCCGGTAGGTGGGATTTCCCGCTTGCGCGCGGAGTTTGCGCAGGTCCTTGGCGAATATTGCTGCCGCTCCACCATCGGCGTCAATAGGCTTTTCCGGCCTTGCCACAATGCAATCCCTTCCATAACGACTCGCTTATGATCGTCTGATCATCCCTGATTGAGTCAGACAATCCGGGGCGAGTCGCCCCATACGAGGCATCTGGTCGCACAGCAGTTCATTCCAGTCGATGTAAGCGTTGAACGACAGAGGTGATCGAACCAAACAATCAACTTCGGGACAAGAGGACAACGGCTCCTGGCCGTGATCGGCCACGAACCACATCACCCGAGAGAACGGACACGGAAAACAACGGAGCGTGTTTGTTCTGGTACGGAGAACCCTCTTTGGGGAAGTGCGTTCCGTTGCGGTCGGACCCGATCGGACGCCCCTGGGGCGGGGCGGTGCGTCGCTCCTCTGCCTGGGCGGGCGTCGCGACGTGCGATGGACGGTGGATCCGGTGCGGCGCCGCGGTGGGGAGAGGGCGAAGGGCCAGGGAAAGGCGAGGGTCCGGGAGGCCTCGGCCGTTCCGGCGTCGGATTCCGTCGTCGTGCGCCGAAATCCGTGACGGAAGGTCACGGTGCGATCACGAAGAGGAATTTCTCTTCTCTTCGGCCCCGTAATGAGCCCGAGAAGACGGACCGGTGACTTTCCAGGAGGTGTCCACCCGACCGTCGATCCTTCAGAGATTCATGTGACCAGGGATAATGCCTTCTCACCCGGCCTCAAGGTGGTCACGTGCGTTCAAGTGTTCTCACGCGAATTCCCATAACGAGCATGAGGCACGGACATTGTGACGTGGTCGTTCACCTGCACGTTCGCACCCGAAAACCAAGGAAGGGCATGAGGCGGGCCCGAACGCTGCTACCGTACTGGTTTTCACGCATGGGATGGGTCATGCGTTTTTGCGCTGAAAAGTGAAGGAGAGGCGACATGGTGGAGAACGGACAGTCGGCCAAAGCGAGAACATTGCGGTCACTACACGGTGGTGAGGTCCTCGTCCTGCCCAACGCCTGGGACGCGGGCAGTGCGGCGGCGATCGCGGCGGCCGGCGCGAAGGCGATCGCCACGACCAGCGGCGGAGTGGCCTGGTCGCTCGGTCGCCCCGACGGGCAGGTGCTGACCAGACGGGAGATGGTCGAGCAGGTCCGGCGGATCGCGGGCGCGGTGGACGTTCCGGTGACCGCCGACGTCGAGGGTGGGTACGGTCCGGCACCGAAGGACGTGGCCGAGACGGTCGAGGCCGTCGTCGGGGCCGGCGCGGTGGGGGTGAATATCGAGGACTCTCGCGCGCCCGGAGGCCCGTTGTTCGAGCCGCGGGAGCAGGCCGAGCGACTGCGCGCGGGACGCGCCGCGGCCGAGCGGGCCGGATTACCGGACCTGGTGCTCAACGTGCGTACCGACGTCTTCCTGTTCGGTGTCGGTGAGCCGGAGGGACGCCTGGACGACGTGATCGCACGGGCCTCCACGTACGCGGAGGCGGGCGCGGACTGCCTGTTCGTGCCCGGCCTGGTCGACCTGGACACGCTCGCCTCGTTGGTGAAGGCGACCTCCCTGCCGATCAACGTCATGGCGGGGCCGGGCGCGCCGACCGTCGCCGAGTTCGAGGCGGTGGGGGTGAGCCGGGTGAGCCTGGGCACCGCCGTGGCGCAGTCGGCCTACGCGCTCGCCCAACGCGCGGCCGTCGAGGCCCTGACCAAGGGGGCCTACGACGAACTGGCCGAAACGCTCGACTTCGGCACCCTGAACGGCTACTTCGCCCGCTGACGGATCATCGGGGGTGGCCGTGCCGGTCTCGACCGGCACGGCCACCCCCGATCTTCTTCGGTTGATTGTCCGTTCCGGTCATTCCTTTCGGTCAACCGCCCCGGCGGGTTGGATCGTGTCCGTCAGCTCAGCCGACGGGAAGCGGACCAATGACGGCTATGCACACGCAGTCCGGCGGGGCCGGGACGGACGACGGATCCACGGGACCGGCCTCCACCGCAGTGGAGATCCTGGCTCGTGCCAAGGCCCTCGCGCCGACGCTGCGCGAACGCGCGGCACAGATCGAGAGCGAGAGGCGCCTGCCCACCGACGTGGTGGAGATGTTGCGCGACACCGGGGTGTTCCGCATGGGGTTCGATCGCACCAGGGGCGGCCCCGAACTGAACTCGATGCGACAGACCGAGGTCATCGAGGCGCTGTCGTACGGGGACGCCGGGGCCGGTTGGTGCGCCATGATCGGCTCGGACTCGGGGCTGTACGCCCGGTTCCTGGAGGAGTCGGTCGCCAAGGAGATGTTCGACGACCTGGACATGGTCACCGCGGGGCTGCTGTTCCCGACCGGACGCGCCGAGATGGTCCCCGGCGGGTACCGGCTGACCGGCCGCTGGCAGTTCGGCAGCGGCGTCACGCACGCCGACTGGGTGGTCTCGGGAGCGTTCCTCTACCGCGACGGACGACCCGAACCGGGCCCCGACGGCGACCCCCACGACTCCCGGCTCTTCTTCGTCTCGCGCGCCGACGTCGAGGTGATCGACACCTGGCACAGCACGGGCCTGGCGGGCAGCGGCAGTTGCGACTACACGATCACCGACGTGTTCGTGCCCGAGGAACGCACCCTGACCTTCGCGACCGTGCGCAACGGTGAGGGCCCTCTCTCCCAACCCGAGGTCCACATGCGCAACATGCCGGGTGTGCCGCTCGGCGTCGCACGGGCCGCGCTGGACCACGCACGCGAGATCGCCTCCACCCGGGTGAGCCCGGTGACCGGCGCGATGGCCGACGACTACCGCACCCAGGTCACCATCGCCGACTGCGAGGCGGACTACGCCGCCACCAGGCACGCGGTGTACGCCGCCATGCGCCGACAGCACGACGTGCTCGCCGCGGGCGGCACACTGGCCGACCTCACCCCGGACGAACGGGCCGCCCTCCCACTGTCCCGCAGGCACGCCTTCCGCACCGCGCGCTCGATCGTGTCGCGGCTGTACGACCTGCTCCAGACCGGAGCGATCTACCGGCGGTCGCCGATGGACCGGTGGCTGCGGGACACGAACACGATGTGCCAGCACGTCGTGGCCCAGGACCGCATCCTGCAATCCGCGGGCGCCCATCTCCTGGGCGGCAAGCCTTCGTTCGCCCTCTCGCTCGGTATCACCGGGTGACCGGTCCCGCCGGGAAGAGCCGACCGTTCCGACCCCTCGAACCGGCCGATACGCGCACCGCGATCGGCACGGCCGTACGGCGTCCGCCGCGCGGCCGGAGGGACCCCGACAAGCCCATCGTCCGCCGGACGAACCAATCCAGAAGTCAGGTGGGAATGTGACCGAACAACACGTCGATGTTCTGATGATCGGTGCCGGGCCGTCGAACCTGGCGCTCGCGGTGGCGATCGAGGAGTGCGGCACGCACCAGGTGGCGGAGAACGCCCTGGTGCTGGAGCAGTACCCGGACGTCAAATGGCAGCGCAACCTCCTGCTGCCGTGGGCGCGCAGCCAGGTGTCCTACCTCAAGGACCTGGTGACCATGCGCAACCCGCGGAGCCGGTTCTCCTTCTTGAACTATCTGCACGAACAAGGGCAGTTGGACGAGTTCGTGAACCTGTCCACCTTCAACCCCTACCGCTGGCAGGTGTCGGCCTACCAGCAGTGGGTCGCCGACAACCTGGAACGGGTCCGGATCCGCTACAACGCCCGCACCGAGCGGATCGACCCGCGATACGCCGAGGACGGCTCGATCAGCGGATGGACCGTCACCCTGTCCAACGGTGACACCATCGGCTGCCGCGACCTGGTGGTCGGCACCGGCCGGGACGCGAACGTCCCCGAGGCCTTCCGCGACCTGCCCCAGGACAGGGTCGTGCACAGCACCCAGTACTCCAGCCGGATCGCCGAGCTGACGGCGGACGAGCGACCGTCGCGCCCGGTGGTCATCGGCGGCGCGCAGAGCGCGGCGGAGATGTTCATGGCACTGCACCAGGACGCCCCGGGCTCCACCCCGACGATCATCATGCGGTCCATCAGCATGCAGAACTACCAGACGAGCAAGTTCGGCAACGAACTGTTCTACTCGTCCTTCGTCGACGAGTTCTACGACATGCTGCCCGAGACACGGGCACAGGTGCTGGAGGAGATGCACCAGACCAACTACGCGGGTCTGGCGCCGCCCTTCCTGGACGAGCTCTACCTGATGCTGTACCAGCAGAAGATGCTGGGCCGCCCGCAGTCCACGGTACGGCCCCTGACCGACGTCGTCGGCGCCCGGATGGACGGCGACGAGATCGTGCTGGACCTGCGCGACCGCAAGACCGGCAAGGTCGAGCCGCTGCGCTGCGACATGGTGTTCCTCGGCACCGGCTTCGACGCGAGGATGCCCGCGATGGTGCGCGACCTGGCGGACCGCGTGGGACTGGCCGACATCAACGTGAGCCGGCGCTACCGCGTCGACCTCGGCGACTCGGCCTGGGGCGCGATCTACCTCCAGGGCGTCAACGAGCAGACCCACGGCATCGCCGACTCACTGATCAGCGTGCTGGCCCACCGCTCCGAGGACATCACCACGGACCTGCTGCAACGGCGACAGACGACCGAAGCCGAAGCGGGGGTGTGAACGACATGGTCGAGATCCGCCACCTGAACCGGGACGACCTCACCAGGGCGTACGGCCTGGACTCCCAACGCCTGCTGCCGTGGCCCGCGCTCAACGCCCCGTTCGAGGGCGCGTGGTGCGTCCTGCGCTCGGGGGAGGAGTCCACCCCGCACTCCCACCACGAGTACGAGATCTTCATCGCCCTGACGGGCAGCGCGGAGCTGGACGTCGACGGCGAACGGTACGGCTTCACCGAAGGCGACATCGTGCACCTGCCCCCGGGCTGCACGCACAAGGTCGTCAACGAGGGCACGGAGGACTTCGAGTACTACGGCATCTGGTGGGACGCGGACATGTCCACCGCGTTCCTCGCCAGACACGAGGGGCGGTCGCGATGAACAGGACGACACTGATCATCTCGCCCGCCCCGACCGCCAACGGCGACCTTCATCTCGGGCACATCGCGGGTCCCTTCCTCGCCTCCGACGTCCACGCCCGCTACCTGCGGGCCACCGGCCGCGACGCACTGCTGGCCACGGGGTTCCAGGACACGTCGACCTACGTGCCCACCACCGCGCACCGCCTGGGGACGACCCCCGAGGCGCTCGTGGCCCGGTCCGCGGAACAGATCGAGTCGACGCTGGCGGCCGTCGGCGTCGACGTCGACGGGTTCACCGGCGATGAGGACCGATTCGTCGAGACGGTGCTCGGATTCATGGAACGGCTGCACGCCGCCGGCAGGTTCGAGCTGCGCACGATGACCTTCCCCTACTCGCCCGCTACCGGTGAGTACCTCGTGGACGGTTACGCGCGAGGGGGCTGCCCGCTCTGCCTCGCGGACGGGTGCGCCGGGCTCTGCGAGAGCTGCGGCCACCCGGTCGCCGCGGGAGACCTGATCGACCCCCGGTCGACGCTGAACCCCGACGACCCGGTGGAGCTGCGTGAGGTACAGGTGCTCGTCCTGCCCATGGAGCGCTACCGCCGGCGGATCCGCGAGCACTTCGCCGAGCACGGCGGGGCGATGCGCCCGCACATGGCCCAGGCCATCGAGGAGATGCTGTCCCGGCCGCTTCCCGACTACCCCGTCACCTACCCGACCTCATGGGGCATACCGGCGCCGTTCCCCGAGGTCGCGGGCCAAAGGATCAACCCCAACGCCGAACCCGCGGCGTGGAGCGTCTACTGCGGCGCCCTGTCGGCCGAGCGACGTGGTGGGACGTCGGCCGCCACCGACGAGCTGTGGCTCGCCGAGGCGCGTACGAAGGTGGTCTACTTCCTCGGCTTCGACAACACCTACCCCTTCGCCATCGTGGCGCCGGCGATGCTGCTGGCGAGCGACGGACGGTACCTGTTGCCCGAGGAGTTCATCACCAACGAGTTCTACGAGCTGGACAACGCCAAGTTCTCCACCAGCAAAGGACACGTGGTGTGGGGCCGGGACCTGGTCGCCGAGGTGCCGCGCGACCTGGTCCGGTTCCACCTGGCCGCGACCAGCCCGGAGAACCAGCGCACCAGCTTCAGCCGGGCCGCGCTGGCGACGGTGACCTCCTCGCGCCTGGTCGAGCCGTGGAACCGGATCGTGGACAAGGTGGAACGGTTCACCGGCCGAGGTCCGCTGCCGGTGTCCGAGCGGTCACGGGCGGCCTCCGCCCGCATCGTCGAACGGTTCGCCGCCTGCTACGAGCTGGAGTACTTCAGCCTCACCCGGGCCGCGGAGACGCTGACCGAACAACTGGGCAGGCTGGCGCGGTGGGACGTGCGCCCCGGCCAGGAGGGGGACTTCTGCCATGAGGTGGACGTGGTCCTGCGGTGCGCCGCGCCCATCCTGATCGACCTGGCGGAGAAGGCGCTGCCGCAGATCCGCATACCGACGGACATCGACACCACGACCATCACACCGGCGGTCCTGCCACGGCTGACCGAAGGGGTGGAATGAGGTGACCGCCGACACTCGACCCGGATCGATGGGGCGGGCCCGCCAACGGCGGGTGGTCATCGTCGGCGCGGGGGTGACCGGGCTGGTCACCGCCATCCGGTGCGTGCTCGCCGGACACCGGGTGACCGTGCTGGAACGGGGCGCGATCCCCGACCCCGGATCGACCTCCTTCGACCAGCACCGAGCCCTTCGGGCGCTCGACCCCACCGACCCGGAGGGCACCCGGCGCGCCGCGTCGGCCCACGACCGATGGTCGGAGCTGGACGCCCTGCTGTGCGGTTCGCGGCCGGGCGCCGGGTTCTACCGGCGGGTCGGCGTGGTGACCGGATGGCCCCGTGACGAGGCCTCGGCCGTCGCGGACGTCGCGGCCCAGGCCCGACTTCCGGTCGAGCTCGTCGCCCCCGAGGAGTTCCCCCACATACGGTTCCCCGCGCACTCCCACGGTGTGCTCGAAACCGACGCCGGTGTGCTGCTGGCCGACCGGATGCTGTGGGCGGCGGCGCGGTGGCTGGAGAGCCGGCCCGAGGCACGACTACGTCCGTGGTGCCCCGTCTCCGCGGTGGACGCCGACACCGGGCGGGTGAAGCTGACCGACGGCACCTTCGAGGAGGGCGACCTGGTCCTGGTCGCCGGCGGACCGTGGTCGGGAGACCTCGTGGACCTGCCCACCGTGATGTACCGGCAGACCATGGTCTACCTGCGCCCACCCGACGAGCTGGCCGCGTGGTGGGAGCACGCCGCACCCAGCGCGGGACGCATCGGCGCCGACGGCGACGCGTGGTTGCTGCCCCCCGTCGGCGGGACGCTGCTGAAGGTCAGCGGTGAGGCGGCGTGCCGTGAAGTGTCCGGAGTGGACGACGAGGACGACGAGGACGAACTCCGGTGGAGTGAGCGCGTCATGGCCACGCGGGCCCTGACGGACATGGACCGGTACACCGTCGTCGCGGTGAAGCGGTGCCACTACACGGTGGACGCCCACGGCGGTGGCTCGCACCTGGCCCAGGTGGGCCCGGCCCTCTGGGCGCGCGCCGCCACCGGCGGTGACGGTTTTCGTACGGCGCCCCTCGTCGCGGACCGGATCGTGGACGCCTTGCGTCCGTCCCGTTCACCCCTCATGTCATCGACTGGAAGGAGTCCGACGTGAACAGTTCCAAGAGCGTGCTGCTGGTGATCGGCAGCGGACTCAAGCTCTACCGTGAGTACCTGGTCCGCTCCGCCGCGGCCCGGGCCCGTCGTGCGGGCCACGAACTGGTGCTGATCAACAACCTGCGGCCGACCTGGCAGCACGAGTACTTCGACGAGATCACCGTGGTCAACGTGTTCGACCACGAACTCCTGACACGGACCGCCCGGGAGATCGCCGCCCGGCGCACGGTCGTCGGCGTATTGTGCTGGGACGAACCGCTGGTGATGCCCGCCGCGGAACTGGCCGCGGAGTTCGGGGTTCCGGGGCTGGGCATCGCCGGGGTGCAGGGTTGTCGGGACAAGTACAGCGCACGGACACGGCTGACCGACGGCGGGCTGCTCCAACCCGGCTTCGCGATGGCGGCCGACCTGGCGCAGGCGCGGGAGGCCGTGGAACGGATCGGCTACCCCGTCGTCGTCAAACCCCGCGCGCTCGGCGCCAGCATGGGCGTGATGCTGGCCCGCGACGACCAGGAGCTGCACGAGGCCTTCCAGGTCGCCTCCAACGCCAGCCTGGTCGGAGACGAGCCCTTCCGCGGCGGTGCCATCGTCGAGGAGTACGCGGTGGGCCCGGAGATCAGCGTCGACGCCGGCCTGCACAAAGGCGAGTACCTGCCGATGTTCGTGGCGCGCAAGCGCACCGGCAGCCACCCGTACTTCGAGGAGACGGGACACGTCGTGGACGCGTCGGACCCGCTGCTGGAGGACCGGGAACTGATGGACACCCTGGCGCGGGCGCACCAGGTGCTCGGCATCGAGAACGGCGTCACCCACTCCGAGGTGAGACTGACCGACCGGGGTCCGCTGATCATCGAGATCAACGGTCGGGTCGGCGGGGACCTGATCCCGCTCCTCGGCAAGATCGCCACCGGCATCGACCCCGGCGAGGTCGTGGTGGACGTCGCGTTGGGGCAGCGGCCCGACACCCACCGCCCCGAGCGGGGCGTGGCGGGCATCCGGTTCGGCTACCCCGAGCACGACTGCCTGGTCCGCTCGGTACGGGTCCCGCGCGAGGCGCCGGGACTGGTGACCGCCTCCCCGATGGTCGAGCCCGGGACCACGCTGCGGCTGCCCCCCGGCGGCTACATCGCCCGGCACTCCTTCGTGGTGTGTCGGGCGGACGACCCGCGCACCTGCGAGGAACGGCTGACCACGGCGAGCGGGATGGTCGTGGTGGACGCCGAGAAGGTCGCCCCCAAATCACCGGACTCCCTGCTGGAGATGCCGGCCGGACTCCTGGATGTGGACGAATGATCAGTTACGAAGGCAGGTTGTTCCAGAAGGTGGGCGCCGACGACGGCGTCGTCGCCCGGTACCACCAGGACGGCGACCTGGTGTGGGCGGACTTCGACGGAGGGAGGGTACGACGCGGCACGCTCAGCGGGACGTGCGCGACCGACGGTACCCTGCGGCTGGCCTACATCATGGTGCTGAACACCGACGAGGTGATCTCCGGCTACACCGTGAGCGTGCCACGGTCGCGCCCCGACGGTCGGCTGGTGCTGCGCGAGGAATGGCAGCGCTACGGCGAGCACGCCGACAGCGGCGTGTCCTACCTGGAGGAGATCCCGTCACGACCTTCGGTCTCGGAGCGGTCGGGAGCACGGACATGACCGGATGGGATCGACTGCGCGGACTGGTCGACGGGCGGCTGCGCCTGCCCGAGGACAGCGGATTCGACGAGCGCACCAGACCGTTCAACGAACGCTTCCGCGATGTCCGACCGGCCGCGGTGCTGTCCGCGGCCGGGCCCACCGACGTCGGCAGGGCGATCCGCTGGTCCAGGGACAGCGGAGTGCCCATCGTCGCCAGGGGCGGGGGACACAGTTACGCGGGCAACTCCGTCAACCAGGGACTGGTGCTCGACCTGCGGGACGTCGACGGTGTGCACGTGGACCCCTCGACCGCGCTGGTCACCGTGGGCGGGGGCACCCGGATGAAGGAGATCTACACCGCGCTGCGGAAGTACGACATGACCCTTCCCCTGGGCAACTCCCACGACGTCGGCATCGGCGGCCTCGTCCTCGGCGGCGGCGTCTCGGTGGTGTCCCGCGCGATGGGACTCACGTGCGACGCGCTCGTGTCCACCCGCGTCGTGCTGGCGGACGGGACCACGGTGACGTGCAGCGAGACCGAGAACGCGGACCTGTTCTGGGCCTGCCGGGGCGGAGGCGGCGGCAACTTCGGCGTGAACACGTCGTTCACCTTCCAGGCGCGACCGGTCCCGGCCACCTCCACCTGCCTGGTGCTGTGGGACCGGCCGTACGCGGTCGAGGTGGTGGCCGTCATGCAGGAGATCATGCGCGACGCTCCCCCCGAGTTCGCCGCCCGCATCGGCGTGAGCCGCGCGCCGGTCGGGGACGGCGTGGTCTCGGTGGTGGGGCAGCACCTGGGCTCGGCGGACGAACTGCGGGAGCTGATGGCCCCGGCCTTGGCCACCGCTCCGGCGACCCGCGTGGACATAGCGGACCGATCGTACTGGGAGGCCGCGGACTACCTGCACCACACCACCGCGGGCGGCGCGTTCGCCGTGCGGACACGCTGCACCCCCGAACCGCTGCCCGAGGACGCTCTCCGGACCATGGTCACCGCGATCGAAGCCTGGCCCGGCAGCGCCAACCCCGACGGTGCCGGCGTGGCCCTGTTCACCTGGGGCGGGGTGATCAACGACGTGCCGGCGACCGAGACCGCCTTCCCCCACCGGGACACGCTGTTCCTGGTGTCGATGGACACCTCCTGGCAACCGGACGAGTCACCGGAGGTGGTTCGGAAGAACCTGGACTGGCTGACCGCCCTGCACCGGGACATGGGAGCGTTCGCCCCGGACACCTCCTACGTGAACTTCACCGACCCCGACCTCGACGACTGGCGTACCGCGTACCACGGCCCCAACGCCCCACGCCTGGCACAGGTCAAACGCCGGTACGACCCCGACCGTGTCTTCTCCTTCTCCCAGGCGATCTGACCACGCACGCCCATCTCGACCGCACTTCGGCAAGACGCTCCACGCCGTGGAGCCAGGACTGATCAGGCCGACGGGGCCGACCTCGGAAGGAGTGACCGGAAATGCCACCCGACCTGCGTGGTGTCATGCGGAACTTCGCCACCGGCGTATGCGTGGCGACGACCTACAGTGACCGAGCCGATGGCAGACGTCACGACGCGGTGACGATCAACTCGCTGACCTCGGTCTCACTCGACCCGCCGCTGGTGTCGCTGTGCCTGCGGCTGGACTCGGCGTTCCTGGTCGACCTGCTGGCCACCAAGAAGTGGGCCGTCTCCATCCTGGACAGCCCCGCCCGGGACATCGCCGGGCTGCTCGCCAAGGACCGGAGGACACGGGCCGACACGGTGGGCGCGCTGCCCGCGTCACCGGGATGGCACACCGGCGCGCTGGTGCTGGACTCCGCGAGCTGGCTGGAGTGCGTCCTGTGGGACAGCTTCGACCTGGGCGACCACACCCTCGTCGTGGGCGAGGTCGTGGCGGCGGACGAACGACGACACGGGCCCGCCCTGGTCTTCCTGCACGGCGGCTACCACTCCCTGGACGAACAGGCGGGGAACCCACCGTAGTCGTTCACGTCGGTGTCGGCCGACCCCGAGAGCACCGGAGGAACATCGTCCACGGACACGGTCGCCCACACCCGACACGACGGGCGGGGATCCCCACGAGAGGCGGAGGAGCACCCCCCGGGCCTGCGCCTGGGGCGTCACGGCGCGGGGCGGTCCCGCCGACGGCCCACCGGTGCGGCCCCGGCCCTTCGCGGGCGCCGCACCGGCGGGTCCGCCGCTACGCGGAG
>NZ_JASCXJ010000003.1 GCF_030271535.1 Nocardiopsis sp. ATB16-24
CTTCACGGAATACCGTGCCCGTAAGGGTGGCAGGAGCCGTGTTGTGCCCCGCGCCGTGAGGCGACCGCCGTACCGATTCAGCACACGTGACGGCCCCGCCGGGTTCATGCCCGGCGGGGCCGTTTCGCTTTCCGCCCGAGCTCAGCGGTTCTTGGCCCTCTGGACGGCCTCGGCGAGCTCCTCCTTGTTCATCTTGGAGCGGTCCTTGATGTCCAACCGCTTCGCCTCCTCGTAGAGCTCCCGCTGTCGGGGGATCCGCCCGGAGGCGCCGCCGAGGCCGAAACGCCTCAGCTCCTGTTCGCGTCGTTCGGAGAAGGCCCTCCCCAACTCCCGCACGCGCTTTTGGCCCACGGCGCGTTCCAGGGCCGGCAGGATCTCGCTCTCCTCCTCCTCGACGTGGTGCTTCACCTCGTCGACGAACTCCTGGCGCAGTTCCTCGAACTCCTCGCTGTTGGGGTCACAGTCCTTCAGACGCGTCAGGATCTCCTCGGCCTCCTGGTGCTCCTCCGCGCTGTGGCGGACCTGGGGGACCTCACCGGTCGTGCGGACCACGACCGGGTAGACCTCGTCCTCCTCCGCCCGGTTGTGCGCGGTGAGAACGGCCTCGATCTCCTCCAACAGCCGCGGCCTGTTCTCGGGTTCGGTCTGGAGTCGGTCGAACAGGTCCTCCATCCTCCGGTGGTCGCGGATGATCAGGGTGATGGCGTCGTCGGCCATGGTCGCCTCCGCTTCGGTACGGGGTGCCGGCGACCCACGCCACTACCCGCCGTCGCCGTCCCCAGACACCGTTTCCGCGCTCCATCGCATCCTTGACGCGGAGTTGGCCGTGTCCCGGACTCCGCACACCACCCCGGACACGGCGCGGGGCCCGCCGACGCGTCGGCGGGCCCCGCGGGGGCTCTTGGTCCGGTCCGGGTCAGCGCACGCCGAGCAGGTGCTCCAGGGCGAGCTGGTCCAGGCGCTCGAAGTGGTAGCCGCGCTCGCCCACCTCGGCCAGGTCGATCTCCTCGGCGAGCAGGTCGGACGGCGACTCGCCCTCGCCCAGCGTGGGCTCGGCCAGTTCGGGGACGCGGGAGGCCTTGAGAGCCTCGATCACCTCGGGGTCGGCGCGGAAGGCCTTGGCCTTCTCACGCAGGATGAGGTAGTTGCGCATGCACGCCGCGGCCGACTCCCACACGCCGTCCATGTCCTCGGTCCGCGGGGGCTTGAAGTCGAAGTGCCTGGGGCCGTCGTAGTTGGCGCTCTCCAGCAGGTCGACCAGGAAGAACGCCTCCTTCACGTCGCCGGCGCCGAAGCGCAGGTCCTGGTCGTACTTGACGCCGCGCTGCCCGTTGAGGTCGATGTGGAACAGCTTGCCCGCCCACAGGGCCTGCGCGACCCCGTGTGCGAAGTTCAGCCCGGCCATCTGCTCGTGGCCGACCTCGGGGTTGACCCCGACCATCTCGGAGTGCTCCAGCGAGTTGATGAAGGCCAGTGCGTGCCCGACGGTCGGCAGCAGCACGTCGCCGCGCGGCTCGTTGGGCTTGGGCTCGATGGCGAAGCGCAGGTCGTAGCCCTGGTCGCGCACGTAGCCGCCCAGGAAGTCGAAGGCCTCGCGCAGCCGGTCCAGGGCGGCGGCGTCGTTCTTGCCCGCCTCCGTCTCGGCGCCGTCCATACCGCCCCAGAACACGTAGGTCCTCGCGCCCAGCGACACCGCCAGGTCGATGTTGCGGATGACCTTGCGGATCGCGTAACGGCGCACGTCGCGACTGTTGGAGGTGAACCCGCCGTCACGGAACACCGGATGGCTGAACAGGTTGGTGGTCGCCATCGGCACCGTGAGACCGGTCTCCTCCAGAGCGGCCCGGAACGGCTTGAGGACGGCCTCGCGTTCGGAGTCGGAGCTGGTGGGGGCGAAGAGGTCGTCGTCGTGGAAGGTGACCCCGTACGCGCCGAGGTCGGCCAGGCGGCGCACCGTGTCGGCCGCGTCGAGCGCGGGGCGCACGGAGTCGCCGAACGTGTTCAGTCCACGCCATCCCACGGTCCACAGGCCGAAGGTGAACCTGTCCTCGGGTACGGGCCGGTAGTCGTTCATGATCGTCTCTCCTGGATAGGCGCAGCGCTCCGCCTAGTTTGTCTAGACTCCCAACTAATTGTCAACGGGGTGACCGCGCAGCACCGCCACACCGCCTCCGGGCAGGGTCATCCCCTCCGCGGAGGCGCCCGACACCAGGTCGTGGGCGCCCGCGTCCAGGCCGAACCGCGTCGGGTCGATCCGCCGTGGTCGGTCGTCGTGGTTGGTGACGAACACCCACGCTCCCTCCCGGTCCACACGTCGCACCACGTCCAGTCCCGGTTCGGGGAACGGCCCCGTTCCCGCCGCCTCGGCCAGGAGTCGGGCCAGACCCCGGTCCGTCAGCCGCGCCGACAGGTACCAGGCCTCGCCCGCCCCGTGGCGTCGCCGGGTCGCTGCGGGAAGCCCGTCCAGCGGTCCGCCCGCGTAGTGCGCCACCGCCTCGGCCCCCGCCAGGTGGACGTGCTCGCTCCACAGGGTGACCTCCTCCCGCACCGATCCCAGGTCCATGCCCACCGACTCACCGGAGGGCATCGGGTACACCTCCTCCACGCGCACGCCCAACAGGTCGCGCAACGCACCCGGATATCCGCCCACGCGCACGGTCCCGTCCGGATCGGCCACCCCGCTCAAATACGTCACCACCAACGTTCCGCCGTCCTCGGTGTAGCGGGCCAGCCGCGCGGCGCCCTCGTCCGACAGCAGGTACAGCGCGGGCACCACCAGCAGCGGCACCCGGGGAAGTTCGCGGTCGGGGCGCACCACGTCCACCGTGCGTCCCGACCGCCACAGCACCCGGTGAACCTGACGCACGGACTCCAGGTAGTCCACGTTCCGCGAGGGCAACGAGGGGCCGCCCAACGCCCACCAGCACTCCGGGTCCCAGGTGAGGGCCGCGTCGACGACCACGTCGGCGTCACGCACCTCCGCGAGCCGGGGCAGCAGGTTCCCCAGTTCGCACACCTCACGGAACACCCGCGAGTCGGCTCCGGCGTGCGGCACCATCCCCGAGTACCACTGTTCGGCGCCGCCCCGCGAGGCCCGCCACTGGAAGAACATCGCGCCCCGCGAACCTCGGGCCACGTGCGCCAGACTGTGCCGCACGGTCTCACCGGCGGCCTTGGGTCGGGTGACCTCCCCGGTGTAGGTCACCCCGGCCGCCTGCTCCATCAGCAGCCACGGGCGACCCGGCCCCGGTACCCGGTCCGCCCACGAACGCGCCAGGTCGGCGGCGAAGGCGGTCTGTTCCGCCGCGCCGGAACCGGTGAGGTCGGGGTAGTCGTCCACGGCGACCAGGTCCAGGTGTTCGGCCCACCGCCACGGGTCCACCGGGACCCAGTCGCCGAACGCCAGGTTGGTCGTGACCGGTACCTCCCGCCGTACCGCGCGCAGCGCCTCGCGCTGGGCCAGGAAGTGCTCCAGCATCGCGTCCGACAGGAAACGCCGAAAGTCCAGGACGTGCGCGGGGTTGGGCAGGTACTGGGTGGCGCGGGGAGGCTGGATCTGCTCCCATTCCGAGTAGTGCTGGCTCCAGAAGGCCGTCGTCCACGCCGTGTTGAGCCCGTCCAGGTCGCCGTGGCGCCCGCGCAGCCAGTCGCGGAAGGCCCTGGCGGTGTGTTCGGAGTGCGACCAGGTGCCGTACTCGTTGTGCACGTGCCACATCCGCAGCGCGGGATGGGAGGAGTACCGCTGGGCCAGAGCACGGGCGATCCGGACACTGGCCTCGCGGTAGGCGGGGGCGCACACGTCGTAGGTGTCACGGCTGCCGTGGGTGAGCCGGGTGCCGTCGGCGGTCACCGGCATCGCGTCGGGGTGGGCCAGACCGAACCACGGGGGAGGGGAGGCGGTCGGAGTGGCCAGGGCGACCCCGATCCCGTTCTCCCCGAGCCGGTCCATCACCCGGTCCAGCCACGCGAACCGGTACTCGCCCTCCCGGGGTTCGAGCAGGGACCACGAGAACACGCCGACCGTCACGAGGTTGACCCCGGCCCGATGCATCAGTTCCACGTCCGCCACCTGGACGTCCTCGGGCCACTGCTCGGGGTTGTAGTCGCCGCCGAACCAGAGCGGAGTGGACATGGTGGCTCCTTCTGCTTTGGTGTGTGCGCCAACAAAGTAGGGCCAAAGGCGTCCCGGCGACACCCCCACACGAGGAGCACCCATGCCCACACCCCGCCACGTCCGCACCCGGCATCCCGTCCGGACCTGGGAGGACGCCCTGATCACCGGCAGCGGAACTCTGGGAGCGCTCGTGCACTCCACCTCCGACCGGATCCGCCTCACCCTCGGCCACGAGAGACTCTTCCTGCCCGTCACCGCACCGCTGCCCGCCCCGGCGACGGCACGCGTCCTGCCGGAGCTGCGGGCCCTCCTTCTCCAAGGTCGCTCCAGGGAGGCCGCCACGCGCATCGTGGAGGTGGCCGCACAGGAGGGCTACACCGACACCCGGTGGATCGACCCGCTCGTGGGAGCCGCCGTGCTGTCGTTCACGCCCCTGACTCCCGGGGAGGACGTCCCCACGCGTACCTGTGACCTGGACACGGGACTGGTCACCGAGCTGCTGCCGGACGGGACCGAGCACCGGACCTTCGCCTCCCGCGTCGACGGGGCGGTGATCGGTGAGATCGCCTCACCGCACGGCCTGGACGGAACGTTGCGCCTTTCTCCGCTGGAGGAGACCCCACCGGTGGCGTTGACGTCCCGGACGGAGGTCGCTCCCGGACTGCTCGCCCTGAGGGTCGGTTTTCCCGAACGTCCGGACGGCGCCTTGGACGGGTACACCGTGACCTGTGCGGTCACCGCCGAGGAAGGGCGGGTCCGTGTCGGCGACGAGGGTCTGGAACTGCGAGGGGTCCGCAGACTGCGGCTCGTGACGCGTGTGACGGTGGAGAAGGCCGGGCCGCCGCGCGCACGGGTGGTGGGAGGGACCACCGCTTCCGGTGGGCGGGTCGGACGGAACGCGGACGACGGTACGAAGGGCGGGGAGGTCGGAGGCGACGAGGGGTTCGCCCCGATGCTCGAACGCCACCGCGCGGTGCACGGAGCCCTCATGGACCGCTTCCGCCTGGAGTTGGGCACCGACCCCGGCGTGTCCGACCTCCTCGGGGAGGAGCTTTCGGCCTGCGGCCCCACCCCCGAACTGGTGACCAGACTGACCGACGCCGGCCGGTACGCGATCATCTCCAGCTGTGGTGAGCTGCCGCCCACCCTCCAGGGCGTGTGGAGCGGCACCTACGACCCCCCGTGGCGCTCGGGGTACACCTTCGACGGCAACCTGCCCTCGGCCGTCGCGGCCCTGCACGCCACGGGCACGCCCGAGCTGATGACCGGTCTGTTCGACCTGCTCGACGGCATGGCGGAGGATCTGGCCCAGAACGCCCGGCGGCTCTACGACTGTGGGGGCGTCCTCCTGCCCGCGCACGCCTCCACCTCCGGTCGGCACGACCACTTCGGACCCGAGTGGTGCCTGACGTGTTGGACCGCCGGGGCGGCGTGGATGTCCCGCCTGTACTGGGACCACTACTCCCACACCCGCGACCGAGGATTCCTGCGCGAGAGAGCCCTGCCCTTCCTCACCGCGGCGGCCGAGTTCCACGAGGACTTCCTCACCGACGAGGGCTTCTGTCCCTCCTACTCACCGGAGAACACCCCGGGGGACGGCGACGGTCAGGCCACGGTCAACGCCACCATGGACGTGGCGGTCGTACGTGACCTCGTCCGCAACCTGGTGCGCGCGCACCGCGTTCTGGGCGAACCGGGCGCCCGCCGCTGGGTCCGCCTGGGCGCGCGCCTGCCCGGTTACCGGATCGCGGCCGGCGGTGAGCTCGCCGAATGGGCCGGCCCGGCGGGGCCGCTGGCCCAGACCGAACGGCATGGTCACCGACACGCCTCCCACCTCTATCCGCTCTGGTACGAACCCGATCCGGCCTTCGCCGCGCCCCGTATGCGCGCGGCGGCGGTCGCGGCGGTGCGTGCGCGACTGGGGTGGTGGCGCGGGCAGGAGTCCGACGAGATGGCCTTCGGACTGGTCCAGCTGGGCCTGGCCGCGGCCAATCTCGGTCTGGCGGCGGAGGCCCACGAGACCCTGGCCCTGCTGGCCACGCGCTACTGGCGGCCCACGCTGGTGCCCACCCACAACCGGGGCAGCCTGTTCAACGTGGACATCGGAGGCGGCTTCCCCGCGGTCGTGGCCACGATGCTGGCCAGATCCGGTGAGGGTTACGTGGACCTGCTGCCCGCGCTTCCCCGCCAGTGGGGCTCGGGCCGGGTGGAGGGGCTGCGGGTACGCGGCGGGGTCATCGTGGACCGCATGGAATGGTCCGACGGTCGGGCGTGCGCGCGGCTGCGTTCGGTGGAGCCCCGCCACACCGTGATCACCACTCCGGGCGGGGGCGGACAAAGGGTGTTCCTGACGCCGGATCGGGTGACGACCCTGCAATTCGGTGTGGTCGCCGGTCGGTAGTCGAAGCGCTTCGAAATTTCTCGAAAGGACCCCTTGCCGCTGTGTCGGAGGCCTATCCAGACTAATGGGGAATTCTCGTCCGTCCGGAGATCTCCTTTCCCGGGCGGGCCCTACCCCCCGAATCCCCAAGGAGCCCGCACATGCCTCCCCGACCGCAACGGTCCTCCGGACGTGCCAGGGGCCTACCGTTGTTCGCCCTCTCGGCCGCCACGGCACTCACCATGTCCACCCTCGCCACCACGGCCGTCGCCGCCCCCGCGGAGACGACGCGGAGCGCCTACGCGTGGGACAACGTCCAGATCGCCGGAGGCGGCTTCGTTCCCGGCATCGTCTTCAACGAGACCGAACCGGGACTCGCCTACGCCCGCACCGACATCGGCGGCGCCTACCGCTGGAACCCCGACACCGAACGTTGGATCCCCCTGCTGGACTGGGTCGGCTGGGACCAGTGGGGGTGGACGGGCGTCGTCAGCATCGCCACCGACCCCGTCGACCCCGACCGGGTGTACGCGGCGGTGGGCACCTACACCAACGACTGGGATCCCCACAACGGCGCGATCCTGCGCTCCGACGACAGGGGAGGGAGCTGGGAGGCCACCGAGCTGCCCTTCAAGCTCGGGGGCAACATGCCCGGCCGGGGTCTGGGCGAGCGCCTGATGGTGGACCCCAACGACAACAGCATCGTCTACTTCGGGGCCCGGGGAGGCCACGGCCTGTGGCGCAGCACCGACCACGGCGCCACGTGGGCGGAGGTGACGGAGTTCCCCAACCCGGGCGACTACGTTCAGGACCCCGACGACGAGTGGGGCGTGCACGACGACGTCATCGGCGTCACCTGGGTGGTCTTCGACCCCGACAGCGGCACGCCCGGACAGCCCACGCAGGACGTCTACGTGGGCGTGGCCGACCTGGACGACCCCGTCTACCGCAGTCGGGACGGCGGGCGCAGCTGGGAACCCGTTCCCGGAGCGCCCACGGGTCACCTGCCCGCGCACGCGGTCGTGGACCACGAGGGCGACCAGCTCTACGTCGCCACCACCAGCACCCCGGGTCCCTACGACGGCGACTCCGGTGACGTGTGGCGCATGGACCTGGCCTCGGGGGAGTGGGAGAACATCAGTCCGGTCCCCTCCGACAGCGAGGACAACCACTTCGGCTACGGCGGACTGACCATCGACCGGCAGAACCCGGACACGCTCATGGTCACCACCCAGATCTCCTGGTGGCCGGACATCCAGATCTACCGCAGCACCGACCGAGGCGAGACCTGGACCCAGGCATGGGACTGGGGCTCCTACCCCGAACGCGTCACGCGCTACGACATGGACATCTCCGGTGCGCCCTGGCTGGACTTCGGCGGCGGCGGAGAGCCGCCCGAGACCCAGCCCAAACTCGGCTGGATGAGCCAGGGGATGGCCATCGACCCCTTCGACTCCGACCGGTTCATGTACGGCACGGGCGCCACCATCTACGGCAGCGACAACCTCACCGCATGGGACGCCGGCGCCACCTTCGACATCGAGGTGAAGGTGCACGGACTGGAGGAGACGGCCGTCAACGACCTGATCAGCCCGCCCGAGGGCGCCCCCCTGCACTCGGTGCTGCTCGACATCGGCGGCTTCACCCACCACGACCTGGACACCGTGCCCGACCGCATGCACCAGCAGCCCTACTGGGGCAACGGCACGAGCCTGGACTTCGCCGAGCTGAACCCCTCGGTGATCGTGCGGACCGGTGACGCCGAGGACGACGCCAACTCCCACATCGGCATCTCCACCAACGGTGGCGACAGCTGGTGGGGAGGACAGGAACCCGGCGGGGTGAGCGGCGGCGGCACGGTCGCTGTGGGGGCCGACGGCTCGACCATCGTGTGGAGCCCCGACGGCACCGGCGTTCACTTCTCCACGACCACCGGATCGTCGTGGACCGCCTCCTCGGGAGTCCCGCAGGGTGCCAGGGTGGAGGCCGACCGGGTGGACCCCGACGTGTTCTACGCGGTCTCCGGCGGCACCTTCTACACCAGCACCGACGGCGGTGCCTCCTTCACCGCGGGCTTCGACGGACTCCCGGCCCAGGGCAACATCCGCTTCGGCGCGGTCCCGGGTCACAGCGGCGACGTGTGGGTGGCCGGAGGCACGGGTGAGGACTACGGCATGTGGCGGACCACGGACTTCGGAGCCGACTTCGACCGGATCGAGGCGGTGGACGAGGGCGACGCGGTCGGCTTCGGCGCACCCGCGCCGGGCGGCGACTACCCGGCCGTCTACACCAGCTCCAGGATCGACGGCGTACGCGGCATCTTCCGGTCCGACGACGCGGGCCGCAGCTGGGTCCGGATCAACGACGACCGGCACCAGTGGGCCTGGACGGGCGCGGTCGTCACCGGGGACCCGAACGTCTACGGCCGTGTCTACATCGGCACCAACGGGCGCGGCATCGTCTACGGCGACCTCGTCGACGGCGGGGCCGAGCCCGGCCCGGGGCCCACTCCGGAGCCGTCTCCCGACCCTTCCCCGGATCCCTCTCCGGATCCCACCCCGGAGCCGGACGACTGCGGGGCCGAGTACCGGATCGACAACACCTGGCCCGGCGGCTTCCAGGCGGGGGTGACGGTGACCAACACCGGCTCCCGGGCGATGGACGGCTGGGAGGTGTCCTGGGAGTTCGGTGCCGGTGAGGAGATCACCAGCCTCTGGAACGGCTCCCACGAGCAGGACGGCGCCTCGGTCCGGGTCACCGACGCCGGATGGAACGCCCGGATCGAACCCGGGGGCTCGGTGCGCGTCGGCTTCAACGGCGTCGTCGACGGCGAGCCCGCGAGTCCGACCGCGCTCACCGTGAACGGCGTGGCCTGCGGCTGACGTTCCGGCGTGCCGTGCGGGGGCCGGGGTCGCGAAAGAGGCGACCCCGGCCCCCGCGCCCTGTCACACCTGTCGGTGGAGGGTCGCACGGACCGAGGTGGAAACAGGTGTACATCAGGTCCATGGGTTTCGTGGAAGAGCCCATGATCGCGACCATGTCCGAAGTCAGACGACATCTCGCCGACACCATCGACCGCGCGTTACGTACCCCGGAGCGCCGGGTCCGTCCTTGCCCGACGAACACGTCCGGACCTTCGCCCCCGGGTCCCGGAGGAGGAGGACCACGGGGGCGAAGGGGTCGGGGGCGGTGTTCTCAGCCCTTCACCGCGCCGATGATGACGCCCTTGGTGAAGTGCTTCTGCACCAGCGGGTAGACGAACGTGACCGGCACCAGCGCCACCACCACGATGGCCATCTGGATGGCCAGGTTGGGCGCCGACGCGGTCCCCTGCACGGCGTCGCCGATCACCGAGTTGGAACTGAGCTGCTGACCCTGCTGCACGTACTGGCGCAGTACCAGTTGCAGCGGCCACTTGGCGTTGTCGTTGATGTAGAGGATGGCGTTGAAGAAGGCGTTCCAGTAGCCCACCGCGTAGAACAGGGCGATGACCGCCGTGACCCCCTTGGACATGGGCAGCACCAGCCGGGTCAGGATGGTCCACTCGCTCGCCCCGTCCACGCGTGCGCTGTCGCCGATCTCCTGGGGCAGGTTCATGAAGAAAGCGCGCATCACCACCAGGTTGAACGCGTTCACCGCCGTGGGCAGGATCAGCGACCAGTAGCTGTCGATCAACCCGACCTCGCTCACCAGCAGGTACAGCGGGATCATCCCCGGGGCGAACAGGAAGGTCAGCAGGATCGCGAACAACAGCGGCCGATGCCACAGCGAGCCCGGTTGGGACAGCCCGTAGGCGGCCAGGACGGTCGCCGCCAGGCTGACCGCCGTCCCCACCGCCGTGACACCCAGGCTCACCAGGACCGCCCTGGTGACCACGCCGCCGCCGAACAGGTCGGCGTAGGCCTGGAAGGAGATCCCCTGCGGGACCAGGACCAGGCCGCCCGCCTCGTTGACCGCCGATGCGGGGGACAGGCTGGTCAGGACGACGACGTAGAGCGGGAAGACGACGACGGCGGCGATGGCGGCGAGCGAGGTGTTCTTCGCCGCGCGTGCCGGAAGGCTCGGGCGCTCCGCCCACACGGGGCGGTCCGTGAACAGTGTGCTCATGATCGTCGATAGATTCCGTTCTCCCCCATCTTGTGGGCCAGCTTGTTGGCCAGCACGATGAGGATCAGTCCGACCACGCCCTTGACCAGGCCCGCGACCGCGCCCGCGCTGTAGTTCCCCGTGACCAGGGTCTGGTGGTAGATGAAGGTGTCCAGTACCTCGGAGACGGCCGAACCGAACGCGTCCCGCTGGAGGTAGAACTGCTCGAAGCCGACGTTGAGGATGTCGCCGAGCTTGAGGATCAGCAGTAGGACGATCACCGGACGCAGACCCGGCAGGGTGATGTGCCACATGCGCCGCCATCGGCCGGCCCCGTCCACGGCCGCGGACTCGTACAGGTTCTGGTTCACGGCCGCCAGCGCGGCCAGGAAGATGATCGTCCCCCACCCGGCGTCCTTCCAGACCATCTGGGAGGTGACCACGAACAGGAACGCGTCCGGGTCGGTCATGATCTCCAGGGGCGCGTGGCCGTTGCGCCGCAGCATCTGGGAGAACAGCCCGGCGCCGCCCAGGATCTGCTGGAACAGGGTGACGACCAGGACCCAGGAGAAGAAGTGCGGCATGTACACGATGCTCTGGAGCACCAGCCGCAGCCTGGGCGTCATGACGCCGTCCAACAGGATCGCCAGGGCGATGGGGATGGGGAAGAAGAACACCAGCTGGACGGTGGCGATCACCAGGGTGTTGCCGACCGCGCTCCAAAAACGCGCGTCGGTGAACAGTCGCTCGAACTGGGCCAGGCCCACCCACGGGCTGCCGAGCACGCCGTCCCAGGGGTTGTACTCCTGGAAGGCGATGACGTTGCCCAGGGTCGGCGTGTAGTGGAACACCGCCAACAGCCCGATCGCCGGGAGCGTCATCAGCAGCAGCTGCCAGTCGCGGCGCAGCCGTGCCGAGAACGAAGGCCCCTGTCTCCTCCGGGAGGGACGTGCGCCCCGGTGGTCGGGGACGACGGGGGGCCGTCGTCGCCGACCACCGCGCCGACGGGGCCCGGGGGCCGGTGAGGGCCTCGTGCCGGGGACCATGGTCCGTTCAGTCACGGCCGTGCTCCTGGAGGACCTCCATGTAGAACTCGCGCCCCTCGTCGCCGCCGTCACGGCGCCAGTCGGCGATGGCCTTGTCCAGTGCCCCGAGGCCCTCACGGCCCCTGATGATGTCCTCCACCTTGTCGGTCATGGGGGTCTCGGCCGCGGAGAAGCGTTCGGGACGCTGGATGCGGATGCCCGCGAAGGGGTCCTCCTCGGCGAACCGGGCGGCGCGGTCGTACCAATCGCACTTCCACTGGACGAAGTCCGGGTACTGGCTCTCGGTGACGGCCGGGGGCCGTCCGCTCAGGAAGTAGTAGCCGTCGTTGACCTCGGAGTTGCCCAGGTCGGTGAGCTGTGGGGCGCCGTCGTCGTCGAGCTCGTGGTGGACGCCCTCCGCGCCGTAGCGGTAGTCCATGTACTCCCGGGTGCCGAAGGGCGCGGCGCAGAAGTTCAGGATGCCGAGGATCTCCTCGACCTCCTCCGGCTCCATCCCCTTGCGTACGAACACCGACTGGCTGGAGGGGTCGTTGCGGTGCATGACGGGGTCCCTGTCCCCCGCCCCGAAGACCGGCATCAGGTCCAGGCGGAAACCGGGGTCGTCGCCGAGCATCTGCATGTAGGCCTCGTGCCAGGCGCCGAGCCCGTCCTGGTTGAAGATGATCTGGCCGGAGTTGAGTAGTTCCTTGGAGTTGTCGGCCTTGGCGACGATGTCGGGGTGGACCAGGCCGGCGTCGAACACCTTGCGCATGTACTCGACGCCGGCTCGCCACTCGTCGGTCTCGAACATGTGGACGAGGTCGCCGTTCTCGTAACGCCACTGTTTGGGTGCGCCGAAGACCTGCCGGATGCTCAGGTTGAAGTCGCCGAACGCCCAGCGGTTGTTGTCGGGGTCGTTGACCTCCTCACCGATCGCGAAGAGGTCGTCGGGACTGCTCGGCGGCTCGATGCCGTACTCCTCCAGCAGATCGCGCCGGTACAGCACCCAGTTGCCGAAGGGCTCGGAGGGCCAGGGCACGCCCTGCAACCGGCCGTTGAAGACGTTCCAGCGCCAGGCGTCACCGTCCAGGTTGGCGAGCATCGGATAGTCGGCGGCGGCGTCGCCGGCCAGGAGGGGGGTCAGGTCCTCGAACAGCTCTCCCACGGCCCGGTTGAACTGTGGGATCAGGTTGATGACCCAGTCCGGGAACATCGTGATGTCGGCGACGTCGCGGCCGGCCACCACCGCGTTCATCTTGTCGATGATCGTGTTGCCGTCCTGGAAGTTGAACTCGACCGTGGCGCCCATGCGGCCGTTGACGTGGTCGAAGAAGGAGTTGGCGCCCAGGCCCGGCGGAATCGGCCCCCACATGGGCGTCATGGCCGTGTAGTGACCACCTCTGCCGAGGGGCTCCGGCACGGCCGTGACGAGGGTGTCGGGATAGGAGGTGAACCCGTCGGGGGCGCCGTGCAACCCCTCGATGTCGGGGGAGACACCGTCGAAGGGGATGTACGTGGGGATGAGGTCGTCCAGTGAGGTGGCCTCAGAGGCGGAACCGCCGCCACCGCCGCCACCGCCCGAACCGCAGCCGGAGAGGGTTCCCGCGGTGAGCGCGGCGGCGGTGGAGGCGCCCACCAGGCCGAGGAAGCGGCGGCGATGGATCGCCGGACGCAGGGGGGAGGGGGGCATAGCTCGTTCCTTCGGTCGATCAGGCCGCGGCCCGGGGGGTAGGAAACGAAGGGCCATTTTGCTATGAATTGGTTGGCCGTTGAGGCAAACAAATTACTCCACTGTGATGTGGCGCACAAGGTCCTTCGGTGTCGAAGTCGAAGCGTTTCGATTTCTCAGGACAATGCCCTGTGCACGAGAGGCGGACACCCCCATGAGCTCCCCTTCGACCGTCCCGCCCCACCGGGATCCCGACCTGCCGGACGAGTACCGCCTGGACGACCTGATCGGTCGCCTCACCACCGAGGAGAAGCTCGGTCTGCTCCACCAGCACCAGGCGCCGATCGAACGCCTGGGGATCGGCCCCTTCCGCACCGGCACCGAGGCACTGCACGGCCTGGCCTGGCTCGGCCCCGCCACCGTCCACCCCCAGGCCCTCGGTCTGGCGAGCACCTGGGATCCGGACCTGGTCCGTCGCGTGGGCGAGGCCACCGCCGACGAGGTCCTCGCCCGGCAGGACGCCGGTGCCGGACGCAACGTGTGGGCACCGGTGGTCAACCCGTTGCGCGACCCCCGGTGGGGCCGTAACGAGGAGGGCTACTCCGAGGATCCGTGGTTGACCGGTCTCCTGGCCGCCGCCTACGCCCGGGGACTTGCCGGCGACGGCCCCCGCCTGCGCACCGCGCCGACCCTCAAACACTTCCTCGCCTACAACAACGAGGAGGGACGCTGCGAGACCTCCAGCGACCTGCCGCCACGGGTACTGCGCGAGTACGAACTCCCGGCCTTCCTGCCGGCCCTGGCCGACGGGGCGGCCGTGGCCGTCATGCCCTCCTACAACCTGGTCAACGGGCGTCCCGCACACCTGAGCCCGCTGATCGACGAGGTCCTGCGTCCCGCCGCACCCGACCACCTGCTGGTGGTCAGCGACGCCCACGCCCCGGCCAACCTCACCGAGGCCCAGCACTTCCACCCGGACCTTCCCACCGCCTACGCCCATGCGATCCGGGCCGGGCTCGACAGCTTCACCCAGGACGACGACAGGCCCGAGGCCACCCTGGGACACGTGACCGAGGCGCTTCGACGCGGGCTGCTCACGGAGGACGACGTCGACCGTGCGGTACGGCACGTGCTCTCCGTCCGGATGCGGCTCGGCGAGTTCGACACGCGGGCGGACGAGGAGGGCGCACTCGCGGACGCGGGGGCCTTCGACACCCCCGGACACCGGTCCCTGGCCAGGGAGGCGGCCACCCGTTCGTTGGTGCTGTTGCGCAACGAGGGGACGCTGCCGCTGCGCGACGTGCGCCGGATCGCCGTCATCGGGCAACTCGGGGACACGGTGCTGGAGGACTGGTACAGCGGGACACTGCCCTACGCCGTCACCGCGCGCGCCGGGATCGCCGAGCGTGTCACGACGGTGTTCTGCGAGGGCGTCGACCGGGTACGCCTGCGTCTTCCCGGGGGCGAGGCGGTCCTCGACCCGGGCGGGGGCGCGCCGCTACGGCCGGCGTCCGAGGGCGAACAGGGGAGCGCGTTCGACCTCATGGACTGGGGCGGTGGGGCGTTCGTGCTGCGCTCGACGGTGACCGGTCGATGTCTGGACGAGGGGCCCGGCGGCACCCTGGCCGGCACCGCCCCCGGTCCGGGCACCTGGGAGGTGCGCCAGACCTTCCGCATGGAGGAGGTCGGGCCCGGACGGTTCGTCCTGGTCCAGGTGCACACGGGACGCCGCGTCGGTCTGGTCGGGGACGGACGCACCCTCGGACTGACCGAGGGCGAGGCGTCCCCCTTCACGATCGAGGGACTGGGCTCGGGCGCGGTGGAGGCCGCCCGCGTGGCCTCCACCGCCGACGTCGCGGTGGTCGTCCTGGGTG
Organism: Nocardiopsis sp. ATB16-24; assembly: GCF_030271535.1. GTDB lineage: Bacteria > Actinomycetota > Actinomycetes > Streptosporangiales > Streptosporangiaceae > Nocardiopsis. Next base: position 15,149 of record NZ_JASCXJ010000003.1, read on the forward strand.
ACCACCCCATGGTCAACGGCCGCGAGACCGAGGACCGGACCGACCTGGACCTGCCGGCCGCCCAGGAACGGGTGCTGCGCGCGGTGCACGAGGCCAACCCGGCCACGGTCCTGGTGCTCGTCAGCGGAGGCCCGTTCGCCCTCACGTGGGCCGACGCACACGTCCCGGCGATCCTGTGGTCGGCGCACGGCGGCCAGGAGTACGGTCACGCGCTGGCCGACGTGCTCTTCGGCGACGCCGAGCCCGCGGGGCGGCTCACCCAGACCTGGTACCGGTCGGTCGAGGAGCTGCCCGACATCCTCGACTACGACATCATCGGCGCGCGCGGCACCTACCTGTACTTCGAGGGGGAACCGCTCTACCCGTTCGGGCACGGACTCGGTTACACACGGGTGGAGTACGCGTCGCCGACGGTCGGGGTCGAGGAAGGCAGGGTCACCGTCACCGTCATGGTCGCCAACCACGGAACACGGCCCGCCGAGGAGGTCGTACAGGTCTACACCCGCCAACTGGTCTCCCGGGTGCGCACCCCCTCGCGCGCACTACGCGGATTCGCCCGGGTACGGGTGGAGCCGGGACACAGGGTCATGGCCGAGGTGACCTTCGACGTGGACCGGCTCGCGTTGTGGGACACCATCCGGAACCGCTTCGTGGTGGAGGACGCCCCGCGCGAGGTCCTCATCGGACGGTCGGCCACCGACATCCGCCTCACCGCCGCCCTGGAGGTGCCGGGCGAGGTGATCGCGCCCCGCGACGCCTTCACCGCGTGGTCGGCGGCGGACTACGACGAGGCCCGGGGGACGCTGCTGCGTCCGCTCACCCCCGAACGGGGCGACGTGGTGCGCTCAGGCGAGGCGGGTGCGTGGGCGGCCTTCCGCGACGTGGACCTCGCGGGCGGGATCACCGGATGCCGGCTGATGGTGAACGCCGAACGTGCGGGCGTGCTCCGGATGCGGCTGGACGATCCCGAGAGCGGGCCGACCATCGCCGTGGTCGACGTCACGGGGGGAGGGGACCGCTACGACTTCGTCGAGGTCACCGCCTCCGTGGTCGGCGCCGAGGGGGTCCGGGACGTCTACCTGGTCTTCGACGAACCGGGCACGGCGGTGGCGACCATGGCCTTCACCGGTCGCTGACGGGAGCGTGACGGTCAGGCCGGGGCGGTGGGGACGCGGGGCTCGGGAAGGGGCAGCAGTCCCGCGTCGAGCGAGTGGATCATCGCGGTGGCCCCGCCCCGGGCCGCCGCGCTCAACCCCAGGGACGACAGTTCGATCCGGCAACCGCCCGCCTGCGGCGCGAACGCGGTCGCCACCGCCTCCCTCCGACAAGGGGGCAGCAGCCACGGGCCCAGGGGCACGAAGTAGCCCCCCAGCACCACCAGGCCCGGGTTGGTGATGTTGATGAGCACGGCCAGTCCTCGGCCCAACCAGCCGCCCGCCCGCTCCAACGCGTCCACGGTCGTGGCGTCGCCCTCGCCGGCGCGCTCCACGGCCACCTCCACCAGTGCGGCGATGTCGCCGCCGGACAAGGGACGGTCCGGAACCCGGTCGGGGACCGCCTCGCGCAGGATCGCGTCGATCCCGGCCAACGCCTCCAGGCAGCCCCGTCCGCCGCACGCGCACTCCGGCCCGTCGGGGAGCAACGGCAGATGCCCCACCTCGCCCGCGAATCCGCCGGCCCCGCGCAGAGGCTCGCCCCCCGTCAACAGGCCCGCGCCGATGCCGACCTCGCCGGTCAGATACGCCAGGTCGGCGGTGCCGGCGAACGAACCCACGCGGTATTCGGCCACCGCGCCCAGGTTGGCGTCGTTGTCCACCCGTACCGGGACGCCCTCGATCCCCTCCTCGCGCAGCAGTTCCAGGAGTCGCGCGCGCAACGGCAGGTTCCGCCAGCCCAGGTTGGGCGCGTGCGTCACCGTTCCCGAGGGGGAGTCGATCAGGGCCGGGACCGCCACGCTCACCCCCACGGGGGTACGTCCGCCCAGCGCCGGGTCGGTGAGCGTGGTCCCGAGGGTGTGCGCGATACGACGCACGGACTCCTCCGCGCCAGCGGAACGCGCGTCGAACGGGACATGGCGGTTGATCAGCTCGCGCTGGAGCAGGTCCACGGCGACCACCGACAGGTAGTCCACGTTGACCTCCAGACCGACCGCCGCGATCGAGGAGTCGTCCAGGGCCAGCAGGACACCGGGGCGACCCACCCGCTGCCGGGAGTTGCGGCCGGTCTCCCGGACCAGGCCGCGTGACATGAGGTCGGTGACCAGACTGGAGACGGTGGTCTTGTTCAGCCCGGTGGCCGAGGCGACCTCCGCGCGCGAACAGGGGGCCAGTTCGCGGACCGTGCGCAGCACGACCCCCAGGTTCGTCTCGCGGACGGTCTGGAAGCCCATTGTTCCCGAAGCCACGCTGGTCTCCTCCTCCGCCGCCGCACGCCGTGTCCGGATCGTACCGGGATGCTCGTACCCGCCTCACGGAGTGGTTGCGCCCTCGCCGTTCCTCTGGTGTGATCCGGCCCATGGTGCCTGCCGATCTCTTCCGAGACCAGCCCGTCCTGACAGGGGCGAGGGTCCGACTCGAACCGCTCGACGCCGTGACCGGTGAGCACATCATCGAACCCCTGCCGAACATGGACCCGGAGGTGCGCCGCCTCACCGGCACGCACCGCGAGTTCACGGAGGAGGAACTGCGTCGTCGGGCCGCGACCCGTCCCGCCCACCACGACCGGGCCGACTGGGTGGTCTTCTCCGAACACGGCGCCTGTCTGGGCACTGTGCCCTGACCGAACCGGACCCCGACAACGCCGGCGCGGGCCACCGGATCGCGCTCCACCACGTGTCCGACACCGGCAGGGGCTACGGAACGGAGGCCACCGACCTGGTCCTGGAGTACGCGTTCACCGTGGCCGGACTGCACCGGGTGTCCCTGGAGGTGTTCGACTTCAACGTCGGCGCGCAGAAGTCCTACGCGCGGTCCGGTTTCGTGCGGGAGGGCGTGCGACGTGGTTCCCTGCGCCAGGACGGTGCGTGGCACGACACGGTACTGATGTCGATCCTGGCCGAGGAGTACGCCGAGCTGCGCGTTCCCTCCACGGAAGGAAGCCGCTAGTCTCGGGCCCATGCCCGTTCCCGAGTTCCTCATCGCCCTGCGCGAGCACGTCGGTCACGGACTCCTGCCCCTGGTCGGGGTGACGGGGGTGGTGCTCGACGAGGAGGGCGGCGTCCTCCTGCACCGGCGTGCCGACGACGGGCGCTGGTGCACACCCGGCGGCATCCTGGAACCGGAGGAACAGCCCGCCAGGGCCGTGGTCCGTGAGGTCCGTGAGGAGACGGGTCTGGAGGTCGTGGTGGAGCGGCTCTCCAGCGTGGTCGCCCAGGAACCCTTCACCTACCCCAACGGGGACCGGGTGCAGTTCCTCGACCTGGCCTTCCGCTGTCGTCCCGTGGGCGGTTCCCTCGACGCCGGCGGTGACGAGAGCCTGGACGTGCGCTGGTTCGCTCCGGACGACCTGCCGGACCTGCCCCGACGGATCGTCGACAGGATCGGTTACGCGCGTCAGGACCGGCCGGACCCCCACTACGTCGTCTGAACGACCGGGGGACGTGCCGGTGCGTCCCTCAGAGGAACACCCGGCCCCGCCTGCGTCGGTCGCGCAGAGCCGCCATCCGACGGGTGTTGCCGGGTCGCCGGACCAGCAGGTGGTACAGCAACAGTGAACAGCCGCGATCGGTGCGGGCCCGGGCCGCCATCTCGCCCATGTTGACCCGGGTGTACAGGCGTCCGCCTCCGGCCGGGATCCGCACGGCGTGCGCGCCCTCGGGGACGTGCGCGTAGGCGTGGTCGTCGGCGGTGTACTCCATCGCCCGTGACAGCGCGGACCCCAGCCCCGGGATCAGCTCCGCGCCGAGGGTCGCCACCCGCCGCCAGAACCCGGTGTGTCCGGCGACCACGTGGCCCAGTTGGTGAGCGACCAGGAAGGCCAGCGCCTCGGGGTCGCGGACCCTGCCGTCGGAGTCGAACAGTTCCTCCGACAGCACCAGATACCTGCGCAGCCCGTGCCCGGCGGCGTCCGTCCCCCAAGGGCACCATCCCGTGCGTACGTAGGCCTCCGGCACCCGGGACAGCCCCATCTCGGTGGACAGCGAGGACACCAACCGGTGCGCCTCGGGGAACTGGGTGGGTGAGATCCGCACGAACTCGGCCCTTCGTCGTGCGTACAACAGCCCTCGGGCCTTCCAGCACACGACGGGTACGGCGGCGGGCGCGACGAGGCCCCACGTCCACGAGCCGGTCATGAGCCATACCGCGTGGACCGCCCCGGCGGCCATCAGCAGTGTCACGCCCACGCACACGGCCAGCAGTGGGAGCTCCCAAGGGTGGGCGGACGCGGGTACGACCTCCTCGTCGGTGTCGAGCCGACACGGTCCACCGACATGGCCCCGAAGGGACGGGAACGGGTCCCCTTCCAGGTCCCGAGGCCAGGAACAGCCGGGCGCGCCATGGGCCGGACAGACGGAAGTGCGTCCCTCCGGGGGCATCGCGTGGGACATGGCTGCCTCCCCTCGGGGCGCGGTCTGCGGAACAACGGGGGGTGACTACTCCCTGTGTCCAAATATTACTTTCCGCTGTCCTTCGGAAGAGGGTTCGCGAGCGACGGCGTGTCTGGGCAGGAGGCCCTTCGCGCCAGGGCGCGGTGCCGACCGGGCCGGGACCGACGGATCGTCGCGCCGGCCCCGGGAGCCCGTCTCGCCCGCTCACGCGGCGGCGTCACCAGTGCGGTTGTTCGTACCGGCGCAACTCCTCGGCGAGCACGTCCAGGAAGTGGTCCACCTGGGCGGGGTCGTACCCCGGCCTGGCCCGCGTGGTGGCGAACTGGACCCTCTCCACCTCGGCCGCGGTGAGGGTGGCCTGGTCGGGCCGTCCCCGTTGGAGCATGTCCAGCGTGAACTCGGCACGGTCCAGGAAGTCGTCGACCTCCTGCTCGTTGTATCCCGTGGTCAGCCGGGTGGTGGCGAACTGTTGTTCCCGGATGTCCCGTGGCGTCATCAGCGCGGGCCGGGGCGGCCCGGACCGTGGGTGGGGCGTCCCGCTCCGGGCGTGAGAGGACCCGGCCCGGGACCGGGCGGCGCGCTCGGGCCCGCCCGCCTCGTACCGCTCGGCTCGTCCGTGCGTCTCCGGTGTCCCACGGGAGGCGGCGGGATCGCTCCCGTGGCGGGGCGGCAGGGGTGGTGAGTGTCGTTGGTCGCCGGGGCGCCCGAGGCCGCGCTCGGTCAGGTCGGCGATCACGAGGTCGAGGAAGTCGTCGACCTCGTCCTCGCGATACCCCGGGCTGAGCCTCGTGGTGCGGAACCGCGAGTTGCGCACCTCTTCGGCCGTGATGAGGGGTCCTTTGCGCGGTCCACCCTCCAGAGCGACGAGTGTCGCCTCGATCCGGTCGAGGAGTTCGTCGACGTCCTGCTCGTTGTAACCCGGGCGTAGACGCACCGTGTGGAACTTCTTTTCGCGGATGTCCGCCGGTGTCAGAGGCATGGTCCCCATTGTGCAGTTCACGAGGTGGTCGGGGGGGTTATCCCCGAGCTTTGCGTGATTCGGCTTCGGCCAGCTGTTCTACCAGGTAGGACAAGGTGTCCGAGACCTGGTGGCGGTCGTATCCGCGCAGGACCAGGCTCAGGGTGGCGGTGCGCAGTTCCTCGGAGCCGATCGGCTCCGCAGAGGGTCGGGCGGGCTGTCCGGGGAGCGGCGTAGGCATCGCGAAGACCGGGGTTCCGGTGAGCGCGGCCACGGTGGAGTTGGCGCGATCGATGAGTTCGTCCACCTGCCGACGGTCGTATCCGCGTAGGACGATGTCGAAGTCGGGGAGGGGTTGTGGCACGGGGGATGTCATGGGGGCATTATGCCCACGGTGAGTGGTGTGCGCCACAGGAGAGGGTCCTCACGGCCGGGTGCGGACGCGCGAGGACGCCCTACTGACGCATGAGGTAGGAGGCCAGCCCTCGGGCGATGGCGTCGGCGGCCTGCTCCCGCCACGCGGGGTCCTCCATGAGAGCGGCGTCCTGGGGGTTGCGCATGTTGCCCGTCTCCAGGAAGACCTTGGGCACGGTGGACATGTTGAGTCCGCCCAGGTCGGTGCGCTCGTCGAGCCCCTCGTCGGCGAGGTAGTCGGCGTAGGGGACGTCGCTGTCCTCCAGGTAAGCACGGCGGATGTCCTCGGCCAGGAGACGGGAGGGCTCCACGATCTCCTCGGTGAAGCCGCTGACCTCGCCGGGGGTGATCACGTGGAAGCCGCGCCCGGTCTCGGGGCCGCCGTCGGCGTGGATGGACACCGCGGCGTCCGCGTCGACCTCGTTACCGATCTGCGCGCGCTCGTCGATGCACGGGCCGACGCCCTCGTCGTCCTCGCGTGTCAGCACGACGGTGGCCCCGTCGGCCTCCAGCCTCTCCTTCACGAGCAGGGACAGTTCCCAGTTGAACTCGTGTTCGGCGTACCCGCCGGCGGTCTGGGCGCCGACGGTGTCACAGGCCTTCTTCGTGGGGCCCGCGGGGACCATCGCGTTGATCCGGTCCGGTGCGGCGGCGTTGCCACCGTTGTGGCCGGGGTCGATGACGACGACGCGGGTGCCGAGGGGGCCCTCGCCGACGGGCCCGCCACTGGTGCCCTCCGCGCTCTCGGGGGAGTCGTGGCCGTCGGCGGAGTCGGTGCGGTCCTCCGGTCCGGGGAGGGGCGGCGCCGCGGTGGGGTCGGTGCTCGGCGAGCCTCCTGGAACCGTCGAACAGGCGGCGGTGAGGAGGAACGCGAGAGAGATGAGGGGCAGGGCGCGGGTGGCGCGGCTCCGAGGCCCTGGCGGTGCGGAGACGGGCATGTCCACAACCTAGTGGCTCAAGGGGCCCGCGACGTACCCCCGAGGGTGTCGTGGGAAGGTGTGGCGGGACCTGTCCGATCGCGTCCGGGTCGGGCTCGTGAGGGGAGGGCGCGCAAGGGCGTCTCCACGCCCTTCTCTCGGGATGGTCTTCTATGTAAGACGCGCCAGAGGCCATTCGGTTTACAGCGTTTATGAAGTTTTTTGAAAAATGCCGAATTCGTCCTGCTCAGGGTAGCAGGAAATCTTCTGTGACCTTTTTGTGATGGCCTTTGGGGGTTTTCCCCCTTTCGAGGTGTGTAAGGTTTTGGTCAGGAAATGGGAAGTGATTCGAACGCGGCCTCATGAGGCTCCTGTTCTGTGGCCTCAGCCGTGTCCTCCCTGTTTTCGCGGGCAGTGGACCCTCTGCGCGACCCTGCCTTCCCCCATCCGACCCTGGTTCGTGTTCCGCGTCCCCGGACCCCTTTGAGTCTGCGGTGGTGCGCGTATCCAGGCAGCCCGATGATCGGGCTGTGGTGATCCGAATGAGGATTGACTTGAAGAACACCCGTATTGCCGCACGCCGCGTTCTCCAGGGCGGTGCCGCTTTCGCCGCTCTGGGCGCCCTGAGCATCGCCACGGCCCTTCCCGCCGCGGCCGACGCCCAGGTCGTCGGTTGGGCCTACGCCGAGGTGCCGGGCGGGTTCGCCGTGGCGGAGACCTACATCACTCCGCAGGGCGAGTCCTCCAGCGACTCCAACGGCGGATCCTTCTCGATCGACAAGTACCTCAGCGTCGACGTCTCCACCACGGCCTCCGTGGGCGCCGGTGGTTCCACCGCCACGACCACGGTGAACAGCGCCCGCTTGGTGCTCACCGAGGCCGACGTCGAGGAGATCATCGAGGAGGTCGAGCTCCAGAGCGAGGAGGGTGACGAGGCCGAGACGGAGGCCGACGAGTCCGACGAGACCGAGGAGACCGACGAGGCCCAGGGCGAGGAGGGTGACGAGGCCGGGGAGACCGACGAGGCCGACCAGCCCGCCGAGGATCCCGCTCCCGCCGAGGGTGAGAACGGCGGCGACACCGGCGAGGGCGACGCCGACACGGGCGACGCCGACGGTGGCGAGGGTGGCGCCGTCGAGGAGGAGACCTCCCCGGCTCCGGCCGAGGACAGTGTCTCGGTCACGCTGGACGAGGAGAACAGCGAGACGGTCTCCGGCAGCGACAAGATCGTCCTCGACGTCACGATCAGCGGTGCGAGCGTCACCACCACCCAGAGCTGGAGTGGTGAGCCCTCCAACACCTACAAGGCCGGTGACATCCACTACGCCGTGAACGACCTCGGCGCCAAGGTGGACCTGGACTATGAAGATGACGGCTACGACTTCGAGGACGCGGGCTACCTCTGGGAGGACGCCTACACCGCCCTGCTGATGGACATCACCGTTCCCGAGCAGTTCAGCGGCGGCTATGTGCTGGGCGTGTCCTACGCGGGCATCGGCGTCGAGTCCACCGACGACGGTGGCGACGACGGTGGCAAGGGCGACGACGACAAGGGCGACGACAAGGACGACAAGGGTGGTGACGAGGGCGAGGACAAGAACCCGCCCAAGCGCGACACCGAGAAGCTGCCCCAGCCCGAGCCCAAGGAGACCGAGTCCCTGGCCCGGACCGGTAGCCCGCTCGCCGGTCTGATCGCCGCCGGTGCCGCGATCGCCACCGGTGGTGGCGTCGCCGCCTACTTCGCGCGCCGCAAGAAGAGCGCCGTCGAGTCCACCACGGAGAACAGCGAGAGCTGAGCCACGCTCGACGGTCGACTCTGAGTCGATCCGGCCCCGGGAACCACGTTCCCGGGGCCTTTCCGTTTTTCCTACCACCGCGGAACTTCCCGCCGTCCACCCTTCGTTAGACCGATCGTCGGTGCCCGGACGCGCCGGGCCACCGGGCCACAGACGGTTTCCGATTTGTGATACAGGGACTAGGCTCGTGTAACGGCTCCTCCACGCGCCGTGCGCCGGCTCCCTTCCGGGGCGGGAAGGGTCCCACCACACTCCGTCCCACACGCCGCGACCGGCCGCCCCCGGCCGGCCCGCACACCCTGTCCGCCCTCCGCGGTGGGCACGGGCCGATCCTCCTCCGGGTCGGGTATCCCCCAGATACAACAGGAGTGTTGTGGTGTCTCCCGCCAAGCTGACCGCCCGCCGCCTCCTCACCGGCGGTGCCCTGTTCGTCGCGCTCGGCGTGATGGGTGCGACGCCCGCGCTCCCGGCCACCGCCGACCAGGTCGTCTGGGGCAACGCTCAGTCCTGGGTGACCAGCGGAGACGTCGTCACCGGGTACTCGACCGCCGTCAGCTTCGGTGGACAGACCGAGAGCAGCGCCACGGCCGAGGACGTCCACGGTCCGATGAGGGAGCATCTGCGGATCGACGGGGAGAGCCGCAGCGTGGTCGACGGCACGGGCGCGCGAGCGGTCTCCACCGTGAGGTGGGCGTCCTTTCGGATGGACGTCGCCGCCCTCGCCGAGCACGGGATGATCGACGTACCGCCGGAGGCCGACCTCACCGCTCCCTCCCTGCCTCCCACCCCCTCACCGGAGGCGGAGCCCACGGAGACGGAGAGGGAGGGCGCCGAGCCTTCGGGAGGGGAGCCCGTGCCGGGGGACAGGGAGCCCCTGCGCGGAGACGGAGGGTCCGCGGGCGACGATGCCGGCGAGGGGGCTCCTGAGAGTGACGCCGAGGGCGAGCGGGAGCTCAGGGAGAGCAGCGCCCCCACCGACGCTCCTTTCGAGGATCCCGCGGAGACCGACCCTCCCTCCGCTCTTCCGAGCGCGGACACGGACGCCGTCCTTCCTGATGGGGACACGGACGCCATTCTTCCCGGTGGGGACACGGACGCGTTCGTTCTCGACGGCTCCGTCGCGGACCTGGTCTCGGCCGACGACAACGCCGTGGAGTTCACCCTCGCGAACGTGACCAGCACGGCCACCGCGGGCTACGGGGGCGTGACCGAGACGTCGTTCTCGCACGGTGACCTGACGGCGTTCGGGGTCGCGCTGGGGTCGCTGGAGGCGGGCGGTGACGGTGTCGTCGTGGAAGACCTCCTGGAGGTGTTCGACCAGGACGGTGACGTGGTGCTGGAGGTACCCGTCAGCGTCACCTTCGCGGCTCACGAGACCGCCTTCGCCGACGATGACCCCGATTGGGAGGGTCGGGGGGTCCGTAGTCGGATGACCGTGTGGGTCCAGGTGGGCGAGGACGAGGAGGAGCAGGGTTTCGCGGTGGAGTTCGCCGACGCGTGGGCGGTCGGTTCCGTCCACGCCGCGAGCACGTCACCGGTGCCGGGGGACAGGGGTGGCGAGGACCGCGGAGCCGAGGAGGAGGTCGCCGGGCGGGACGGCAGACTGGCGACCACCGGCAGTTCACTGGCCGCACTGGTCACCGCCGCGGTGGTGGCGGTCGTCAGCGGTTCGGCCGCGACCTTCCTGGCCCGGGGAAGGACCACCGCCATGGACGACCGGATCGGGGACTAGTCCTCGTCGGAGGGGACGATGTCCCCGCCCTGACACGCTGAAGGCGGATCCTTTCTGCAAGGATCCGCCTTCGGCCTTTGTCGGCCTTGCCTTGTCAGCGGCCGGAGCCCGTCCGGCCGTCCCCCCCGGAGCCGGCGCAGAACGGGGAGTTCACTCCGTACGCTGGCTGGGGATGCCGGCCAGCAGGGCACGGACCTCGGTCTCGCGGTAGCGGCGGTGGCCGCCCAAGGTGCGGATCGAGGTCAGCTTGCCCGCCTTCGCCCAGCGCGTCACGGTCTTGGGGTCCACGCGGAACATGGTGGCAACCTCGGCGGGGGTCAACAGGGGCTCCGCCTCGGGCGTGCGAGTTGACATGTGTACGGCCTCTCCTCCTGGATCTGTGTGCTGATCCTTAATCCTGGCGCTTGGCCCGGATGTCCAATATTCCCTCTAGGCCTATATTGGCATCACCCGAGGTGATTGTACGGCCACACCAAGCAACTTTGCATGCGGGAGGCCAGAAAGCCGCCCGTGGCCGCGTCACGCTAAGTGATTCTAGCGACACGTTTAGTGTCATGTGGCGTATTCGGTCAAAACTTCGTTCTCCGGCCTCGTTTTTCTCGATCCGGAGTGCCCGAAGTGCTACGGGGGGGCTGACCGAAAACCGACGCCCACGCTCTGGTGGGGGGCTCGCGAGTCCCGGTCGGCCGCCGTGCGCGAGGATGCGGCCGGACTGGGGGAGACGGACTCCTCCGGCTCGACCGCTGGGGCTCGGTCGCGCGGAAAGCCCACGCGGTAAGGGTTTCCTGCTCGCTCTGCATTCGTGGAGTGATCGACTTACTACAGTCTACGCCGATCCCTATCGGGCGTTATGCCCAGTTTCACGCCTCTTGATGTCGTGCGTGGGCGACGTCCGGGCTCGCACCGTTGTCACATGCGGAAAGTTCTTCGAAGAGGGCCGAGAAACCTGGTGTACCAGGTTGACCACCGGCGTGGCGCGGGGGAGAACGGGTCATCGGGACACGACGGAAGGCACGTGGGCGTCCACGAAAACCTGGCGATAGCGTGACCATCAGTTGGCGTGCTCCAGAGCACGTACCGACCTCCATCGTCGACTGAGCCTCTCCCGCAACTCCACCACCCGGTCCGCGTCTCCCGACGCCAGGCACTCCACCGCCTCCGCCACCTCGGCCACCGAGTGGTCCTCGTCGAGGTGGTCGTTGCTGAGCAGGTACGGCAGACCTCCGTAGTCCAGTTCCAACAGCGAGTCCGGGTGGGCCGTCAGGGACAGCCAGTCCTGGAGGTTGCCGATCGAGGCCGGCACGCCGCTCTGGCCGATGTGCTCGCGCAGGACCGCCAGGGTGTGCTCCAGCCGCCGCATGCCCAACGAGGTCCGTGTCAGGTACAGCAGCGTCCTGGTGGAGCCCTCCGACATCACGAGGCACCGTTCCTGAGCGCCGAACGGCACGAACCAGGGGATCGGGACGCCCCAGTTGCTCGACAGTATCCCCGGGCGCGCCTGGGCCCCCGAGTCCAGCCACGCTCTGTAGTGATCCTCCGCCCGCTCGGCCTCCGAAACCGGGACGAACGCCTCACTCAGCGCCACTGGCGTCGCCTCGGTGAACTCGCTGAAGGCCCGCCACGAGCGCAGCCGTGTCTGCCACGGGCAGACGTACAGACGCCCGTTCACCCGGCGCAGGTAGGCGTTGCGGCTCTCCTGCTCCGGTGCCACCATCGGTGGTGTCGTGAGCAGGCGGCCCAGGCTCTCGGCCTGCTCCGCCGCCAGCGCGTTGACGCGCCTTGGGCGATCGGGCGAAAGCGCGTACTGTTCCCAATGGTCCCGATCGGCGGGAGAGAACGCGTCGATCGGCTGGTAGACACGGAGGTAGGTGGTGTAGGGCAGCACGAACGCATCGTGGCACATATCGTTGTGTGCGGTACTCACCACGCCGAACCCTTGGTGGGCGGCCGTTCCGTGCGTAGTACACCCGTCACACCCGGGTGGCGTAGGCACGACGGGGGCCGACCAGGTACGGTTGTACGTGTACGTAAGCTGACGCCTGTCGTCAGTCGCGTTTGACGGCCGTCAGCCCGTTCATGCGGGTTAGTAAGTGATCTGGGGTTCGTCGGAACCCAATCGTTGAGGGGGTCGAGCCAATGGGGCGCGGCCGAGCCAAGGCCAAGCAGCAGAAGGTCGCCAGGAAGCTCAAGTACAGCTCCGGCGGGACTGACCTTGATCGGCTGCGGTCGGAGCTGGGTGTCGCTGGGGATGCGCGTTCGGGATCTTCGGGTTCCAACGACCTCTATGAGGAGCCTCACGACGACCTGGTCGACCGTTACGCGGATCTTGCCGACAAGTACTCGGACTCCGACAGGTGATGCCTGTTCGGACGAAGTTTTCAGGTCGCTCGGACAACAACCGTTGACCTGTGACGGTCACGGTCCTCCCTCGTGGAGGCCGTAGCGTGCAGGTGTATATAGCCGGTGCGAACCACCCCTGGTGGTTCGCACCGGCTATATTCGCGCCCTTTTCACGCACTCCGGTACTCACCGGTCAGCACCGTTCGCCCGGACCCGGCCGTCACCGTGCCCAGCCGCCAGGCCGGAACGCCGCGGTCGGCCAGGACCTCCAACGCGCGTTCGGCGTCGCCCTCGGCGACGACCGCCACCATGCCGACGCCCATGTTGAACGTGGCCTCCATGTCCTCCCGGCTCACGCCGCCCTTGTCGGCGAGGTAACCGAACACGGGGGCCGGCGCCCAGGTGGCGCGGTCCACCCGTGCGTCCAGGTGGCCGGGCAGGGAACGGGACAGGTTGGCGGCCAGGCCGCCTCCGGTGATGTGGGAGTAGGCGTGCACCTCCACCGCCCCGGTCAGGGCCATGCAGTCCTTGGCGTACACGCGGGTGGGGGTGAGAAGGGTCTCACCCAGGGTCGCGCCCACCTCCGGGACGTCGGCGGACAGGTCCAGGCCGGCCTCGTCCACGATGCGTCGGATGAGCGAGTAACCGTTGGAGTGCGGACCCGAGGAGCCCAGGGCGATCACGGCGTCACCCTCCCGGACGCGGTCCGGACCCAGGATGGCGTCGCCCTCCACCACGCCGGTGCCCGCGCCGGCCAGGTCGTACTCGTCGGGCCCCATGGCGCCGGGATGCTCGGCGGTCTCCCCGCCGATCAGCGCACACCCCGCCTGGCGGCAGCCCTCCGCGATACCACCGACGATCTCGGCGATGCGCTCGGGCACCACCTTGCCGCAGGCGATGTAGTCGGTCATGAACAGGGGTTCGGCGCCGCTGACCACGAGGTCGTCCACGACCATGGCCACCAGGTCGACGCCGATCGTGTCGTGCTTGTCCAACTGTTGGGCGAGCAGCACCTTGGTGCCCACGCCGTCGGTGGAGGTCGCCAGGACGGGGTCCTTGTACCTGCCGGTGTCGAGACGGAACAGGCCGGCGAAGCCGCTGGCGTCGGTGACCTGCTCGGGACGGCGGGTGCGCGCCACGTGACGCTTCATCAGATCGACGGCGCGCTCGCCGGCGGCGATGTCGACGCCGGCCGCCGCGTAGGCGCCCGTCGCTGTGCTGTCGGCTGACACGCGAGTTCTCCTCGTGCTGTGTTGCGGTGGTGTGGGCCGGCCCCGTCCGGGCACGGCTCGAACGTCACGCCGGATCCGACCGGATCCGGCGCGACGGCTACTTGTCGCTGGTCGCCAGCGTGGAGCCCTCTGGAGTGCCACAGGCCTTCTCCAGCAGGTACTTGCCGCGGGCGTCGTCCTCCACCTCGATCGGATACTCACCGTCGAAGCAGGCCCGGCACAGGTCGTTCCGGGGCACTTCGGTCGCGGCGACGAGCTCTTCCAGGTCCACATAGGCCAGAGAGTCGGCGTCGACCGAGGCGGCGATCTCCTCCACGCTCAGGTTCGCGGCGATGAGTTCGGCGCGGGTGGCGAAGTCGATGCCGTAGTAGCAGGGCCACAGCACCGGGGGACTGGAGATGCGCACGTGCACCTCGGCGGCGCCCGCGTCGCGCAGCATCCGGACCAGGGCCCGTTGGGTGTTGCCGCGCACGATCGAGTCGTCCACGACCACCAGACGACGGCCTTCGATGACCTCGCGCAGAGGGTTGAGCTTGAGCCGAATACCCAGTTGACGCAAGGTCTGACTGGGCTGGATGAAGGTACGGCCCACGTAGGAGTTCTTCACCAGACCCTGGGCGAAGGGGATACCGCTGGCCTCGGCGTACCCCACCGCGGCGGGCGTGCCGGACTCCGGTACCGGGATGACCAGGTCGGCCTCCACCGGGTGTTCCCTGGCCAGGCGGCGGCCCACCTCCACACGGGTGGAGTTGACGTTGCGGCCCGCGATGGTGGTGTCGGGGCGGGCGAGATAGACGTACTCGAACAGACAGCCCTTACGGCGGACGGGGGCGAAGCGACGTGAGCGCACCCCGCGCTCGTCGATGGTGAGCAGCTCACCGGGCTCGATCTCGCGGACCACGGTGGCGCCCACGATGTCCAGGGCGGCGGTCTCGCTCGCCACCACCCATCCACCGGCTCCCGAGGACTCCCCCAGGCGGCCCAGCACGAACGGGCGGATGCCCTGGGGGTCGCGCGCGGCGTACAGGGTGTTCTCGTCCATGAACACCAGGGAGAAGGCGCCCTTCACGTGGGGAAGCAGGTCGAGGGCCGCGTCCTCCACGGAACTGCCGTTCCTGGCCTGCTCGGCCAGGAGGTTGGTGAGGACCTCGGTGTCCGTGGTGGCGCCCCGGCGGGCGTCCGGCAGCATCGCGGCCAGTTCCGGCGTGTTGATGAGGTTGCCGTTGTGGCCGAGCGCCAGACCTCCCTCACGTGCGGTGTGGAAGGTCGGCTGTGCGTTCTCCCACACCGGCGCTCCGGTGGTGGAGTAGCGGCAGTGGCCGATGGCGATGTGGCCTCGCAGGGAGTCCAGGATCGCTTCGTTGAAGACCTGGGAGACGAGTCCCATGTCCTTGTAGACGAGGATCCGATCTCCGTCGCTCAGAGCGATGCCCGCGGACTCCTGTCCACGGTGCTGGAGGGCGTAGAGACCGAAGTAGGTGAGCTTGCTGACTTCTTCGCCGGGTGCCCAGACCCCGAAGACGCCGCAGGCGTCCTGCGGACCGCGTTCGAGCGGATCGAGGTCCATGGAGAGCCGACCGTCGGAATACGACACGCTCACAGCTTAGTGCCTGGCCGTGCCGTCGGCGCCATCCGGGGGAGCGGCCCGCCACAGGGGAAGGTGTACGGACAGGTCGGAGCGTGCGCCGCCGGCCCGCACCTCGTGCTTCGAGACGGCCTCCTCCCAGGAGAGTCGACCGACGGCCAGACGCAACCAGGTGAGGGGATCGGTCTCCACCACACCCGGAGGGGTGCCCCGGGTATGACGCGGTCCCTCCACGGCCTGGACGGCGCCATGGGGCGGTACACGCACCTCCAGACTGTGTCCCGGGGCTCGGGCCGCGAGCACGGCCAGGCTGCCCCGTACGGCGGCCTTGACGGCCGCGCGCAGTGGTTCCTCGGCGCGCAGGACCGCCTCCACGCAGGCGGCGACAGCACTCTCGTCATCCCCCTCGAAGGGGGGCTCCCCCAACGCGGAGAGTTGTTCGTCCAGGGACTCGCGCAGGCGTCGCATGGCGCCCGCGCCCAGAGCGGAAGACATGGACGGAAGCTTAGGGGGCCGTGGTCCCCCGGTCCGCCGACCAACGGTCATACTTGCCATTGACACCGAATGGCCTGAAGGTGGACATCGGGAAAAGCCGGTGACCCCCTCCACCGTTCTCCGCTCCTTCGAGTGATTTCCGTCTCAACGCACCTCTGGTCGGCGGGGGCGGGACGCGATGGCGTCCCCCACCGTCCCGGTGGTGCCGAGATCGGGAGGAATGCGGTGGATCCCGTGCCCCCACGGCGTTCCATCCGACAAAACTCATAAGTGAACAAAGGGTGAACAAGTCCGTGCCCGTGCATCCATCCCGGCGCCGGACCGACCTCCCCTGCCCGACCGCGTCGGACCGACTCGTCCGCGCGCCTACCATCCACCAAGGAAGACCACCGCACCATCGGGAGAACGACGTGCGCCTGCGCCTGCGCCCGCGTGATGACAGTTACTACGAGATGTTCACCGACTCGGCGAACAACCTGGTCATCGCGGCTCGCCTGCTGGTGGAGCTGATAAGTGACGGGGCCGATCGCGAAGCCATCACCGAGAAGATGCGTGCCTGTGAGCACGCCGGTGATGACGCCACGCACGCCATCATGCGTCGGCTCAACAAGAGTTCGGCGACACCGATCCACCGTGAGGACATCTATCGACTGGCCTCGAACCTGGACGACGTCATGGACTCCATGGAGGCCGCCGTCGATCTGATCGGCCTCTATGGACTGGAGCGCCTTCCCAAGGGGATCATCGACCAGATCGAGGTCTTGGAGCGCGCCGCCGAACTGACGGCCGAGGCGATGCCCCGTCTGCGCACGCTGAAGGACCTGACGCGGTACTGGATCGAGATCAACCAGCTGGAGAACCAGGCCGACCGCATCTACCGCAAGCTCCTCGCCCGCCTGTTCAGTGGGGAGTACGACGCCCTGACCGTGCTCAAGCTCAAGGACGTCATCGAGGAGTTGGAGGCCGCCGCGGACGCGTTCGAGCACGTCGCGAACACGGTGGAGACCATCGTGGTCAAGAACAGCTGAGCCCCCTCCCCCGACAGACCCTCCCCCGACCCTGAACCGGACGGCGGGAAGAGGCATGCCTCTTCCCGCCGAAAGGTGTGCGCGGAGGGTCGGCCGAGGAGCGGAGGGTCGGCCGAGGCGGGTGCTCGATCGCCGGCCGTCTCTCGGGGGATGAGAGCAGGCCGGAGGGTCGGCCGAGGCGGGTGCTCGATCGCCGGCCGTCTCTCGGGGGATGAGAGCAGGCCGGAGGGTCAGCCGAACCGGCCGGTGATATAGTTCTCGGTCTCCTTCTTCTCCGGCCGTGTGAATATCTGGTTCGTCTCGCCCATCTCGATGAGCTTGCCGGGCTTACCGGGGGCCTCCAGGTTGAAGAAGGCCGTCCGGTCGGACACACGTGCCGCCTGATGCATGTTGTGCGTGACGATGACGATCGTGTAGTCCTCCTTCAACTGGTGGATGAGGTCCTCGATCGCCAGGGTCGAGATGGGGTCCAGCGCCGAGCAGGGCTCGTCCATCAGCAGCACCGAGGGCCTGACCGCCGTGGCGCGGGCGATGCACAGCCGTTGCTGCTGGCCACCGGAGAGGCCCGAACCCGGTCTGTTCAACCGGTCCTTGACCTCCTCCCACAGGTTCGCTCCACGCAGCGACTGTTCCACCAGGTCGTCCGCCTCGGACTTGCTCATCCGCCTGTTGTTGAGCCGCGCGCCGGCGATGACGTTGTCGTAGATGGACATCGTCGGGAACGGGTTGGCCTTCTGGAAGACCATGCCGACCTCGCTGCGCACCATCACCGGGTCCACGTCGGGGCCGTAGATGTCCAGGTCGTCCAGGAGCACCTTGCCCTCCACCCGGGCGCTGGGGGTGACCTCGTGCATCCGGTTGAGGGTCCGCAGGAAGGTGGACTTGCCACAGCCGGACGCTCCGATGAACGCCGTCACCGACCGTGGCTCGATGGTCATGGACACGTCGGCCACGGCCAGGAAGTCGCCGTAGTAGACGTGGAGTCCGGAGACGTCGATACGTTTCGCCACTGGAAGTTCCTCGTGAATCTGCTCCGCGCGCGGGGCGTGGACGGTGGATATGGGGTCAGCGGACCTTCGGCGCGAACAGGCGACCGAGCATGCGGGCCAGGAAGAACAGCAGCATCACCACCAGGATCAGGGTCAGCGCCGCGGCCCAGGCCCTCTCGTAGTTGATGGCGCCGCCCATGCGGACCTGGGAGTAGATGAACACCGGAAGGTTCATCATCTGTCCGTCGAACAGGTTCCAGTTGATCGAGATGGCCGAGGTTCCCGCGGTGAGGATCAACGGAGCGGTCTCTCCGATAACGCGCGCGATGGCGAGCATGATTCCTGTGGTCAGACCGGCGGCGGAGGTGGGCAGCACCACCTTGGTGATCGTCCGCCACTTGGGCACGCCCAAGGCGTACGACGCCTCCCGCAGGTCCTGCGGCACCAGACGCAGCATCTCCTCGCTGGAACGCACCACCACGGGGATCATCAGCACGGTCAGCGAGATCGCGCCCGCCGCGCCGTTGGTCCTTCCCGGACCGAAGAGCATCATCCACAACGCCACCACGAACAGACCCGCGACGATGGACGGGATGCCCGTCATGACGTCGACGAAGAACATGATGATCCGCTTCATGCGGCCCTGGGCGTACTCCACCAGGTAGACGGCGGCCATCACACCGATCGGCACGGAGATCAGTGTGGCCATCCCGGTGATCATCAGGGTGCCGACGATCGCGTGGTAGGCGCCGCCCGCGTCCATGCTCGGCAACACGCCGTTCATCGACACGGTCAGGAAGTAGCCGTCGAACCGGGCGAGACCGTTGACGAGCACGGTCCACAGCACCGACACCAGGGGCAGCATCGCCAGCAGGAAGCACCCGTAGACCAGCGAGGTGACGAGCCGGTCCTTGGCCTTGCGTGAGCCCTCCACACGCGCCGACGCGGTCACCGAGATCACCACGTAGGCGGCGGCGGTGAGCAGACCCCACAGCAGGAAGCCGAAGGTGCCGAAGAGCAGCAGGATCCCGGCGACCACGGCCGCGCACGAGGCGAGCAGCACCCCGGGGAAGTGACGCGGCAGCGAACCGCGGCGCAGGTCGACGCGTTCCGTGCCCGTCTCGGGGCCGGGGGTGGGGGGCTGGGTGGTCGTCGTGTTCATCAGGACTCCTTGTTCCCTCGCGCCACCACGTAGCGCGCGCCCATGTTGACCACGAGGGTGATCGCGAACAGGACCAGACCGGCGGCGATCAGCGCGGACACGCCGTACCCGGTCGCCTCGGGGTACTGGAGCGCGATGTGCGCGGCGATGGTCTGGTTGCCGCTCTGCAACAGGTTCCAGGAGATGACCAGGGAGGGGGACAGGATCATGGCGACGGCCATGGTCTCGCCCAGGGCACGCCCGAGGCCGAGCATGGCTCCACCGATCACGCCGGACTTGCCGAAGGGGAGCACGGCCAGTCGGATCATCTCCCACCGGGTGGCGCCCATGGCCAGTGCGGCCTCGCGGTGCCCCTGGGGGGTCTGTTGGAACACGTCGCGCGACATCGCGGTGATGATCGGCAGGACCATGACGGCCAGGGCCACGCTCGCGGTCAGGATGGTGCGACCGGAGGTGGACGCGGGCCCCGCGAAGAGCGGGATCCAGCCCAGGTAGCGGGTCATGGCGTCGAAGACGGGGACCAGTTGGGGCGCGAGGAAGCCGATGCCCCACAGGCCGTAGACCACACTGGGGATGGCGGCCAGCAGGTCCACCAGGTAGCCGAGCAGCGACGCCAGTCTGCGCGGCGCGTAGAAGACGATGAACAACGCGATGCCGATCGCCACCGGCAGGGCCATCAGCAGGGCGATGGCCGCGGCGAGCACGGTGCCGAACGCCAGGGCGGCCACACCGAACGCCGGATCCTCGCGGACGTTGGGGGCCCACTCCCGGGTGGTCAGGAAGTTCGCGGTGTTGGCGCTCAGGGACGGCCAGGCCTGGATGATCAGGAAGGCGGCGACCCCCGCGAGGATCAGCAGGATCAGGAGGCCCGAGCCTTGGGCTAGCCCGGCGAAGGCGACGTCGCCGATCCGGCGTTTGCCCCGGGGCGGTGGTGCCGCCTCGGGCGCGTCCGTGGTCGTCATGGGTTGACTCCGGTTCGGAAGGTCTCAGGGCGGGTCGCCCGGGACAACATACGTTGCGTTCCGTGCACCTTCGTACGTGCGCGGTCTCGTGGCGGCCGAGGGCTCGCGGCACCCGCCCGAGGCGGATCCGCGACCTCGGCCCGCCATCCCGTCACGGACCTGGTGCGCGATGGCCGTATCACGCCGAATGTGAAGGTAGGCGTGTCAGGTGACGAGTTGTGCCTGGAAAGGTGAACGGAGAATGAACGGGATGTCGCACTCTCGTGGCGGCAGGGGAAGTGGCCGGTGAATGTGACACTTCGCACGTCAGGCGGGAGACGGTGGCGCCTCGTCGGCGGGCGGCGCGTACATCACGTCGGTGTCCCATATGCCGAATCCGAGTGACTCGTACAACCGCACGGCGGCCTCGTTCGAACCGTCCACGTACAGGTGCACCCAGGGCAGGCCCGAGTCACGCAGATGACGTAGTCCCCTCAGGGTCAGGACGCGGCCGAGGCCGGTGCCCTGCCAGTCCGGGGCCACACCCACCACGTAGACCTCGCCGACGGGCTCGCCGTCGGTGAGTCCGGCTCCGTCGGCGTGGACCTTGGTCCAGTGGAACCCGGCGACCCCGCCGTCCTTGGTGGCGGCCAGGAAGAACCCGTTCGGGTCGAACCAGTCCTCCACCTCGCGCTGGAGCAGATCGTCCAAGGTGAGCCGGCCCTGCTCCGGATGGTCGGCGAACGCGCGCGCGTTGGTCTCCAACCACGCCTGTTCGTCCTGTCCCACGACGAACGTCCGCAACCGCACCCGGTCGGCCACCTCGGGCCGTAGTCGTGGTTCGGGGAGTTCGGGTGCCTCCCAGGGGCCGCCCGCCTCGTCGGCGGCGATGTCGCGCAGCGGCATCCGCATCTTGTGGAGTTCGCGGACGGCGTTCCATCCGTTGTTCCGCGCGACCGAGACCGCCTGCGGGGTGCGTCCGTGCGCCCACACGCGTACGCCCCGGGCTCCGGCGTCCTCGCGGACCGAACGCAGCAGGGCGGTGCCGTGACCGCGCTCGCGGTGGGCGGGATCGACGACGACCTCACCGGAGTCGGGTTCACCCTGGGCGCGCTCCACGAAGGCGAAGCCCACCGCGTGCCCGTCCTCGACGATCACATGGAAACGGCTGCTTCCGGAGGGAGCGCCGTGTCTGATGCGGAGCAGGGTGTGTTCCGACAAGGGGGCGACGCCGTCGATCGCGCGGGCGGACTCGGCGAGTGCCAGGACCTGATCGGCCAGGGCCGGGGCCAGGTCGTCGGTGACTAGCGGGGTTCTCATGGATGGAAAGCCTACGACGGAGCGGCCGGGAAGTTTCCGTCAGGCACGGCCCCAGGAGGGTTCGCCCTGGTGATCCGCCGGGCCCTCGCGAGTCGGGCGGACCACCGGGCTTTCCGCTACTGCCTACGACGCTTGCCCTGGTAGCCGCCGATGCGGACACGCCGCACCGGTGCGAGCGGGGCCGCGAGCAGCAGCGCCAGAAGGAAGGCGGCGAGCAGCACGGCCGGGGCCATGTTCGGCCCCAGGTCGTCGTGGTCGGCGGCCACCTCGGTGCCGTCGAGGTCGTCGTCGGACCCGGGGGTCACCAGCGGCAGGTCGGCCAGGTCCTCGGCCCCGGGGAGGACTCCCGGCAGGTCGGCCTCTCCACTGGGCAACTCGGGGAAGCTCGTGTCGCTGGTGGGCACCTCGCTGATGGGCACCTCGCCCACCCCGCCCCCGGTCGAGGACTCCGGGAGTGTCGACGGGCCGATCGGGGGTCTGCCGGATCCGCCCGTGCCGCCGGAGCCCTCCGAGCCGCGGTCCCGGTCGTTCTCGGGTGGGGTCGTCGGCGAGGGGGTGGGGTCGGGACGGTCCGTCGGAGTGGGGCTCGGGCTCGGTTCCTCCGTGGGCGGCGGGGTCGGTGAGGGGGTGGGCGTCGGTGAGGGAGTCGGGGTGGGCGAGGGCGTCGGCGAAGGTGTGGGCGTCGGTGTGGTCACGGACACGGTCCACGTACCGCTGGAGACCGTGTGCCTCGTCACCGGTTCGAGTTCCGCGCAGGCGGTCCCCTCCTCCGCGAGCGCGTAGGTGAGGGTCGCCACGACGTCGGTCGTCGTGCGCGGCAGGCCGCTCACCTCGCCGGCGGACGCGTCCTCTCCGGGTTCGACCAGGCGGGGCTCGAACCCCCGCGCGTCGAACCCGACGGGGGACACCTCCAGCCCGAGCAGGCAGATACCGGCGTCGCCGGTGTTGGTCACGGTGAGGGGATTGGGTGGTGTGGTACCGCCCAGCCTCACCTCGGTGGAGTCCGTTCCGAAGACGATGACGGCCGCCGCCTTCGGAGAGGGCTCCTCAGGGGCCGAGGGTTCGGCGTGGGCGGGGGAGACCACGGCCGGGGACATCACGGCGATCAGGCTGGAGCCGACGAAGGCGGCACCGAGGGCGACACCCCTGCGTCGGCGCCCGGGGGTGAGCGGGGAACCCGCGGTGGTCGTGGGCATCAGGGCGTTCTCCTCCTTGCGGACGGTGCGCCAAGGCGTTCGTTCGCACCCGGCCGTGGGGGTCTCGCCGCGCCTGACGTCCCGGCGCGGGTGCCTCCCCGATCTTAGGACCTGGAACCTTCGAACACGAGTGGTGAAACGTCTCTTTCTGCTCTCTCCGCTTACGAGATCTGACCATGAGTGACCCCCGCCCCGCTCGGCGGGGCTCTCTTCGCGGGGCCGAGAGCGGGACGGCGGTGGGGCGGGTGGTGTCCGGCGGTTCGCGCTCGGGGACGTCTACGTGGTGCCGGGCTCGACGGACAACGCCTCGGAGCCCTCTCCCGCAGCCGTGGAGGTCTTGCTCGTCCTGCTCGTGGGACCGGGCACGAAGCGGTAGCCCACGTTGCGCACGGTGCCGATCAACGACTCGTACTCCGAACCCAGTTTCGCGCGCAGTCGTCGCACATGGACGTCGATGGTGCGGGTGCCGCCGAAGTAGTCGTACCCCCACACCTCCTGGAGGAGCTGTGCCCGGGTGAACACCCGACCCGGATGCTGTGCCAGGAACTTGAGCAGTTCGAACTCCTTGAAGGTCAGATCCAGGATCCGACCGCGCAGACGGGCGATGTAGGTGGCCTCGTCGATGACGAGATCGCCCCTGCGGATCTCGTCGGGGTCGTCGGGGCCGGAGTCGACCGAACCGACGGCCAGCCGCAGACGTGCCTCCACCTCGGCGGGACCGGCGGTGGACAGGACGAAGTCGTCGACCCGCCAGTCGGGGGTCAGTGCCGCCACACCGCCCTCGGTGAGGATCGCGATCAAAGGACAGCCCAGGCCGGTGGTGTCGAGTAGGCGACAGAAACCGCGGGCCGCGGCCAGATCGGTGCGGGCATCGACCAGAATGGCATCGACGGGCGAGCCGACACCGACACCCGCGCCCGAGGCCAACAGCGCGCCGGCCTCGGCCGGCGCCACCCGTACGGAGTGCAGGAGGAGTCCGAGAGCGGGCAGTACGTGGTCGGACGGTTCGTTCGAGTTCGTCAACAGCAGCAGATGGCTCATGCGTCTCTTCTCGTCATCCCGCGCGACGCGGGCGATCGAAGGCGCCATTGCCCCCGGTGAAGATGTCTGTTACGTCGCCTCCGAGACACACAAGGATAATCAACAGATGGCGAAGTGCATTATCAGGTACTGGGCATCGGCCAAGGAAGCGGCGGGAACCGCAGAGGAAACGGTCGATGCGGATACGCTCGCCGAGGCGCTGACCGCGGCGTGTCGGCTGCGTCCGGACGACCGCTTCCGGCGGGTGCTCGCCTCCTCCTCGCTCCTGGTCGACGAGCGTCCTGTCGGACGCAGGGCGCATGAGGGGATCACCGTCACGGACGGGACGGTGATCGAGGTCCTGCCGCCTTTCGCGGGTGGATGAGGAACATCGGAGACCGGGGAGGGAACATGGTCGACACCCCCGCATGGGCGGGTCGGGCGCGCGTGGTGATGCTCGGCAAGCCGGAGTGCCACCTGTGCGAGGAGGCCTGGGAGGTCATCGAGCGGGTCACCCGGGAGTCGGGCGTCGGTCGGGCCCGCAAAGAACTCGACGATGTGAGCGAGGCCGACCGTGAGGAGTACTGGGACAAGATCCCGGTGACGTTCGTGGACGGCCGTCGGCACGATTTCTGGAGGGTCGACGAACATCGGCTGCGGGCGGCGCTCGGAGGGTGAGGAAGAGAGCGTGCGCCGGAGTGGAAAGGCCGACCCGCTCGTGGACTCACCTACGTGCAATTTCTGGTTGTCCTGAATTGCCGTGAATGCCATCCTCCGATTTCCGTGGGCCGGCTCCTCCCGGTGGGAACTTATGAGCCGGGCCTCACAAGGGACCCCACTTTGTGCGTGCTTTCACAAGCGCGTAATCTAGGGATTCCAGATCTGCCGGGGGAGTACGGCACCGGACCCGCCCGCTCCCGGCGCCGGATCCGCGGCCCGTCCCGCGCCAGCCCGTACCGATCGCCGCTCAGGAGCGCCCGCCTGTGACCAGTCGTCCACCACGGCCCCGGGAGAGGGGCATCCCGGAGGCCACTGTGGCCCGGCTCCCCGTCTACCTGCGCGCTCTCCAGGCGCTCCAGGACCGGGGGACCCTCACCGTCTCCTCCGAGGCCCTCGCCACCGCGGCCGGCGTCAACTCGGCCAAACTGCGCAAGGACCTCTCTCACCTCGGCTCCTATGGAACACGCGGTGTGGGGTACGAGGTCGAGTATCTCGTCTACCAGATCTCACGTGAACTTGGTCTCACCCAGGACTGGGCCGTGGCCATCATCGGCATCGGCAACCTGGGTCGCGCACTGGCCGACTACGGGGGGTTCGGCACCCGTGGCTTCCGTATCGCGGCACTGCTCGACGCCGACCCGGGGATGGTGGGACAGAGCGTGGCATCCCTGGACGTGAGGCATATTGACAGTTTGGAGGAGGTTGTACGTTCGAAAGGGGTCTCCATCGGTGTCATCACGACACCGGCGACCGCCGCCCAGGGCGTGGCGACACGCCTCGTCGAGGCGGGGGTGACCAGCATCCTCAACTTCGCTCCGGTCGTTCTCAACGTGCCGGAGGGGGTCGATGTGCGTAAGGTCGACTTGTCCATCGAACTCCAGATCCTCGCCTTCCACGCGCAGCGCAGGGCAGACGGCGACGGCCGTGGCGCGGAACGCGCGGGGCTGGAACTGACGTGAGACTTCGATGACTCAGGGCCTTTCGGCCCGCGTGAGCGGTGGCGATGAGCGAGCGTGCGCCGCGGCCCCAGGGGATGCGGACGTTTCCCCGGGGCGTACGAAGACGCTGTGTGGTGCCTGCATAGGAGAATGCGGAATGAGTGTCCTGGCCGTGGGGTTGAGCCACCGGAGTTCGCCGGTGGCACTGCTCGAACGCGTCGCGCTGAACGGTGAAACGCGCGCCAACGCGGTCGGGGAGATGGTGGGGTCCGACTGCGTCAACGAGGTCATGGTGGTCTCCACCTGCAACCGTACCGAGGTCTACGCCGACGTCTCGGCGTTCCACCGTGGCGTCGAGACCATCACCGAACTCCTCTCCTGGCACACCGGCGTCCCCCTGAGCGAGCTCTCCGAGCACATGTACGTGCACTACGAGGAACGCGCCGTCCAACACCTGTTCTCGGTCACCTGCGGTCTGGACTCCATGGTCGTCGGGGAGGGGCAGATCCTCGGTCAGGTGCGCGACGCGCTCAAGGAGGGGCAGGAGACGGGTTCCGTCGGTCGCGTCCTCAACGACCTCGGCCAGCGCGCCCTGCGTGTGGGCAAGCGCGCCCACACCGAGACTCACCTGGACCACGCGGGCGCCGACATGGTCAGCTTCGGCCTCGACGTGGCCGGCGCCGGGCTCGGCCTCGGGCCGACCGGCGCTCCGCAGACCACCGCCGACCAGACCATCCAGGTCGTCGGCGCGGTGCCGCCCGTGGGCTGTCCCATGTCCACGGCATCGGGCGACACCGGGGACGAGCCCGGACTCGCCCGACCGGCCAAGGGCCCCCTGTCCGGCGTGCGCGTGCTCGTCCTGGGCGCCGGGTCCATGAGCGCCCTCTCCGCCAACACCGTCTCCCGGCAGGGCGCGACGGCGGTCTTCGTCGCCAACCGCACCTTCGACCGGGCCGCGCGCCTGGCCGAGTGCCTCACCGAGGCCTACGAGACCGTCGAAGCTCGGGCCGTCCCCTTCGCCGACGCCGCCGGAGTCCTCCCCGAGGTCGACCTCGTCATCTCCTGCACCGGCGCCCAGGACCTCGTGCTGACCACCGACGAGGTGGCCACCGCCACCGCGGGACGCACCCGCCCCCTGGTCTTCCTCGACCTCGCCCTTCCCCGCGACATCGAACCCGCCGTGCGCGACCTGCCCGGCGTGCACCTGGTCGACATCGAGGACCTGCGTCAGGCCGCCGCCACCACCGAGACCGGCTCCGAGCGGGCCGGCGCCCTCACCCTCGTGCGCGACATCGTCGACGAGGAGGTCGCCGAGTTCCGCGCGGTCCGCCGCGCCGACCAGGTGGCCCCCACCGTCGTCGCCCTGCGTTCCCAGGCCAAGGACGTGGTGGAGTCCGAGTTGTCGCGTCTGTACGGGCGACTGCCCGAGGACCTCGACGACCGCAGCCGTGAGGAGATCGCCCGGGCCATGCGCCGTGTCGCGGACAAGCTCCTGCACAAGCCGACCGTTCGGGTCAAGGAGCTGGCCGCCAGACCGGACGGGGAGTCCTACGAGACCGCCCTGCGTGAACTCTTCGCACTCGACCCCGGGACCCAGGAGACGCTGACCGCGACCACGGGCCCCGCCACCGCGGCCACGACCGCACAGGAGTAAGGCAATGACCGGCACACCCGCCAAACTCGGCACCCGTCGCAGCACCATGGCCACCAGCCAGTCCCGGATGGTCGCCGACGCCATCACCGAGCGCACCGGCCAGGCGATCGAACTGGAGCTGATCACCAGCTTCGGTGACGTCACCAAGGCCCATCTGACCCAGCTCGGAGGCACCGGCGTCTTCGTCAACGCCCTGCGCGACGCCCTCAACGAGGGCGCCATCGACTTCGCCGTCCACTCGCTCAAGGACCTGCCGACCACCCCGGCGGAGGGGCTCGTGCTGGCGGCCATCCCCGAGCGCGACGACCCGCGTGACGCCCTGTGCGCCCGCGACGGACTCAAGTTCGCCGACCTGCCCTCGGGATCCAAGGTCGGTACGGGTTCCCCGCGCCGCGTCGCCCAGCTCGCGGCCCTGCGCCCCGACCTGACCTACGTGCCGATCCGAGGCAACGCCGAGACCCGCCTGGGCAAGGTGACCTCCGGCGAACTCGACGCCGTCATCCTCGCCTACGCCGGCCTCGGACGGGTGGGACGCGTCGAGGACGTCACGGACGTCTTCGACCCCGAACAGATGCTGCCCGCGCCCGGCCAGGGGGCCCTCGCCGTGGAGTGCTCCGTCGAGCGCCGTGACGGCGACCTCGCCTACCTGGCCTCGGTCGACCACCCGGCCACCCGCGTCGAGGTCACCGCCGAGCGCACCGTACTCGCCGAACTCGAGGCCGGATGCGCCGCCCCGGTCGGTGCCTACGCCCAGTACGACGCCGACTCCGGACGTCTGCGCCTGCGCGCCGCGGTGGTCGCCACCAACGGATCCGAGGCCGTGCGACGCGAGCACACCGTCGAACTCGCCTCTGCCGAGGGCCTGGACGGCGCCATCGCGCTCGGCCGGGACCTGGCCCGCCGCATGATCGACGAGGGAGCCGACCGCATCGTTGCGGAGGCCTTCGCCGAGAGGGACGCACTCTGACCATGAGCCGGCGGCCGGAGCCCGCCGTACCGCAACCGCCCCGGATACCGTGCGCCGGGGCGCGGGCGACGCACACATGAGGAGCCAGTACGTGAACGCCAACGCCAACCCCCAACCGGAGGAGCCGCGCCGCCCGCGTGGATCCGGGCATGTCGCCCTGGTCGGTGCCGGGCCGGGCGGCGCCGACCTACTGACCCTTCGGGGCGCCGAGATGCTGCGCCGTGCCGACGTGGTCATCACGATGAGCGAACCGGCGGCCGAGGAACTCGCGGACTTCCGCGCCGAGCTCCTCTCCCACTGCTCCAAGGACGTCACCGTGCTGGAGGCGGAGGAGTGCGGGGGCGACGCCGACACGCTCGCGATCGCCCACGCCCGGGAGGGTCAGAGGGTGGTCCGTCTCTACTCGGGCGACCCGTTCTTCGGTTGCCGCGGCGCCGAGCTGGTCGCCGCCTGCCACGAGGCGGACGTGGAGGTCGAGGTCGTTCCCGGCGTCTCCTCGGTCACCTCCGTGCCGACCTTCGCGGGTCTGCCCCTGCTGGGCTCGGAGAACCCCGAGGTGCGTGTGCTCAACGCCCGGGCGCACGGAGGCAAGGAGGTCGACTGGCACGAGGTCGCCGCCGCCGACGCCACCCTGATCATCCTGGGCGCCGACGCACCCGCCGGCGAGGACCCCGCGCACCAGGGCCCCGGCTTCGACGTGCTGTGCAAGACCCTCATCGCGGGCGGTCGCCCCGGCACCACCCCCGTCGCGGTCGTGCGCGCCGGGGGCACCACCCGCCAGACCACGGTCACCTCCACACTGACCCGTCTGGTCGCCGAACTGAAGGCGAAGGACGCCAAGGGACATCACGCCACGGCCCCGGCGCTGATGATCGTGGGGTCCGCCGCGACCCACCGGCCCGAACTGTCCTGGTACGAGAACCGGCCGTTGTTCGGTTGGCGCGTCCTGGTGCCCAGGACCAAGGAGCAGGCTCCGGCCCTGTCCGTCCAGCTGCGCAACTACGGCGCGGTGCCCGAGGAGGTCCCCACCATCTCGGTGGAGCCGCCCCGTACCCCGCAGCAGATGGAACGCGCGGTCCGCGGCCTGGTCACCGGGCGCTACCAGTGGGTGGCCTTCACCTCCGTCAACGCGGTCAAGGCGATCCGTGAGCGCCTGGAGTCCTACGGCCTGGACGCACGGGCCTTCGCCGGGGTCAAGGTCGCCGTCGTCGGCGACGCCACCGCCCAGGCGGTGCGCGACTTCGGGATCCAGCCCGACCTGGCCCCGCCGGAGGAACAGCAGTCCGGGGCGGGTCTGGTGTCGGTGTGGCCGCCCTACGACGCCGAGATCGACCCCATCGAACGCGTGCTGCTGCCCCGCGCCGACATCGCCACCGAGGTCCTGTCCGCGGGTCTGGACAAGCTCGGCTGGGAGGTCGACGACGTCACCGCCTACCGGACGGTGCGCGCCTCGCCTCCGCCCGCGCCCATCCGCGAGGCCATCAAGGGAGGCGGTTTCGACGCGGTGCTGTTCACGTCCTCCTCCACGGTGCGCAACCTGGTGGGGATCGCGGGCAAGCCGCACAACACCACGGTCATCGCCGCCATCGGCCGAGAGACGGAGCAGACCGCGATCGAATTCGGTCTGCGGGTCGACGTGGTGGCGCCGAAGGCCTCGGTGGCGGCCCTCGCACAGGCCCTGGCGGAGTATGGTGCGGCCAAGAGGATCGAGGCCATCGAGGCGGGCAAGCCCGTCCTCAAACCCAGCCAGAAGAGGCGGGGGCGCCGTCGCAAGCTCTGAGCCCGCCCAGCCGCCCGTACCAGCACAGTGAGAACCCACCCGGGAGCCCCGCGATGAACGCTTCCCACAACGACGCCGCCTTCCCCGTCGTCCGGCCGCGCCGCCTGCGCCGTGGACGGGCGCTGCGCCGCCTGGTCGCCGAGAGCCGGGTGCTCCCGGAGAACCTCATCCTGCCGATGTTCGTCAAGGAGGGGCTCTCCGAGCCGGTGGCGATCTCCTCGATGCCGGGCCAGGTCCAACACACCAGGGACAGCCTGCGCAAGGCCGCCCACGAGGCGGTGACGGCCGGGGTCGGCGGACTGATGCTGTTCGGTGTCCCCGGGCACAAGGACGAGCGCGGCACGGCCGCCGACGACCCCGAGGGGATCGTCCAGGTGGCCCTGCGCGACCTGGACGCCGAGGTCGGCGGGGACATCGTGATCATGGCCGATCTGTGTCTGTGCGAGTACACCGACCACGGTCACTGCGGTCCGCTGCGCCCCGACGGGCACGTCGACAACGATCTGACCCTGGAACGGTACGCGTCCATCGCCGTGGCCCAGGCCGAGGCGGGGGCCGCCGTGGTGGCGCCCAGCGGCATGATGGACGGACAGGTCGCGGCGATCCGCGCCGGACTGGACCGTGCGGGACACGACCAGGTGCCGATCCTGGCGTACGCGGCCAAGTACGCGTCCGCCTTCTACGGACCCTTCCGCGAGGCGGCCGAGGGCGCGCCGATGTTCGGCGACCGTTCCGGCTACCAACAGGATCCCGCCAACGCGCGCGAAGCGCTGCGTGAGGTCGCGCTGGACGTGGCCGAGGGGGCCGACATGGTGATGGTCAAACCTGGCCTGGCCTACCTGGACATCGTGGCCAAGGTGGCGGAGGCCTCGCCGGTACCCGTGTCGGCCTACCAGGTCAGCGGTGAGTACGCGATGATCGAGGCGGCGGCGGAGCGAGGGTGGCTGGACCGGGAGCGGGTCATCATGGAGACCCTGACCTCCTACCGGAGGGCCGGTGCGGAGCAGATCCTCACCTACTGGGCGACCGAGGCCGCCCGCCTGCTGCGGTAACGCGAACAGGCCCACGTCCCGGTCGCGGTCCGCCGGGCTCGGGGCCCCACGACCACGAGGCCGCGCCAGGATCACGAGCACCACCGGGGAGGCTTCATGGCCGAGGTTCTGTACCGACGGAGGCGACGTCATGCGGCGGGCGGCATGCTCGAAGCCGCTCTAAGCTATGCCGAGCTCGGTTGGCCGGTGGCGCGAGGCACCTCGCCGGGGCAGGACCGCGCGTGCAGCTGTGACCGCATGGGATGTCCGGATCCGGCGGCCCACCCGGTGACGATGGCCTGGGGGATGGAGGCCAGCACCGACGCCGACACCATCCGCCGATGGTGGACGGCCGCCCCCGACGCGAACATCATCCTGCCCACCGGTCGGGTGTTCGACGTGTTCGACGTACCGAGGGAGGCGGGGGTGATGGCGTTGGCCCGCATGGACCGCTCGGGCGTCCCCGCGGGCCCTGTCGCGGCGATCGAGGCCTCCCGCTACCTGTTCTTCGTGGCCACCCGTTCCCCCGTGGACGAGGACGAGTGGTGGTCCTGCCATCTGGACTGCGTGCCCGAGTCCGTGGAGGAGATGCCCGGCCTGCGCTGGCACTGTCGCGACAGTTTCGTCCTCGGTGCCCCGTCCCTGCTCCCCTCCGGCCGGCGGGGCACGTGGATCCGTCCTCCGCGTGACACGGGCGGCGGCACGGTGCACCTTCCCGACCCCATCGCGGTGCTCTCGATCCTCGTCGACGCCAGTGAGGAGTTCCCCGGCTAGGGGTTCCTACGACCACCGGCCCGGGGACCGGTGGAGTTGCCGGTGTCGGGCGCGAACCCCCATGACGGCCCCCGAGCCGATCACGGTCGGCGGGTTCAGAGCCCGATCTCCTCGGCGCTCACGACCACGCCGTCCTCGTCGCTGTAGAGCCACTCGCCCGGGACGAAGGTGACGTCGCCGAAGGTGACCGGCACATCCAGACGTCCGGCGCCGTCCTTGACGGACTTGCGCGGGTTGGAACCCAGCGCCTTGACCCCCAGGTCGAGTTCCCCCAGGGCGCGGGTGTCGCGTACCGCGCCGAAGATCACCACTCCGGCCCACCCGTTGGCCACGGCGGACTCGCCGATCATGTCGCCCAGTAGGGCGGAGCGCAGCGAACCACCACCGTCCACCACCAGGACCGCGCCCTCACCGGGGGTGTTGAGGACCTGCTTGACCAGGCCGTTGTCCTCGTGGCACTTGACGGTGCGGATGCGGCCGAAGAACGTCGTGCGCCCGCCGAACCGCCGGAACTGTGTGGAACAGCTGCGCAGGGTGTCGCCGTGGTCGTCGATGAGGTCCGCGGTGGAGAGGTTCGGGGTCATGATGGCTCCGGTCTCGGAAAACGGGTGTGCGCCCCAAATTACTCGTCGGTACCGTGGGCCTCTTCGCCGGTACCGCCCCTTCTCCGTGGACATCGCGCCCACGGGCTGAAGGACGCCTGCGAGCGCGCGGCACTCCTGCCGTCCACGGGTGATCCCAGCACCGGGATCCACCGGTTGGTCCGTGCCCTCATACGCGACTGACACGGGACTCCGGCCCACTCCGGCCCCCGGGGCGGGTCACGGCACCGTCGAGGGACACAGCTGAGACACTGGTGAGGTGGGTACTCAACAGACTTCAGCAGAGCTTTTCCAGCGTGCCTCCGCCGTCGTTCCCGGGGGGGTCAACTCGCCGGTACGCGCCTTCGGCGCGGTCGGGGGCACACCGCCCTTCTTCGTCAAGGGGGAGGGTCCCTACCTCACCGACGCCGACGGCCGCCGGTACGTCGACCTCGTGTGCTCCTGGGGGCCGCTCATCCTGGGCCACGCCGCTCCCGCCGTCGTGGAGGCCCTCCACGGTGCGGTCGCGGCGGGAACCTCCTACGGAGCGCCGACGCCCGGTGAGGTGGAGCTCGCGGAGCTGATCGTCGCACGCGCCCCCGTGGAGAAGGTCCGTCTCGTCAACTCCGGGACCGAGGCCACCATGTCCGCGATCCGTCTCGCACGGGGTTTCACGGGACGTAGCAAGGTCGTCAAGTTCGCGGGCAACTACCACGGCCACGTCGACGCGCTCCTGGCCGCCGCGGGATCGGGTCTGGCCACCTTCGCCCTGCCCGACTCCCCGGGGGTGACGGGCGCCAGCGCGGCCGACACCCTCGTGCTGCCCTACAACGACGTCGAAGCCGTCGAGAACGCCTTCGCCGAGCACGGCGACGAGATCGCCTGCGTCATCGCCGAGGCCTGCCCGGCCAACATGGGCGTGGTCCCGCCCAAGCCCGGGTTCAACGCCCGCCTCAAGGAGATCGCCCACGCCCACGGCGCCCTGCTCGTCCTGGACGAGGTCCTCACCGGGTTCCGTGTGAGCGGCTCGGGCTGGTACGGCCTGGAGGGGGTCGCCCCCGACCTCATGACCTTCGGCAAGGTCATGGGCGGCGGCCTGCCCGCGGCCGCGTTCGGAGGCCGTGCCGAGATCATGGACCGTCTGGCCCCCAACGGCCCGGTCTACCAGGCGGGCACCCTGTCGGGGAACCCGCTGGCCACCGCCGCGGGACTCGCCACGTTGCGCGGCGCCACGCCCGAGGTCTACGCCCACATCGACAAGGTCTCCGAACAGGTCAGGGACGAGGTGTCCCGAGCACTCGACGCGGCCGGGGTCGTCCACCGCCTCCACAGCGGCGGCAACCTCTTCACGGTGTTCTTCACCGACCGGGACGTCGTCGACTTCGACACCGCGCGCACCACGGACACCGCGGTCTTCTCGGCGTTCTTCCACGCCATGCTCGACCAGGGCGTGTACCTGCCCCCCGCCGCCTTCGAGGCGTGGTTCCTCTCCGCGGCGCACGACGACGCCGCCGTCGACAGGGTCGTCTCGGCGTTGCCCAAGGCGGCCCGTGCCGCGGCCGAGGCCCAGGGCTGACCCACCCCGTCCCCGACCCCGAAGGAAAGACGAGAACATGACGACGACCACCGTCGTACACCTGTTGCGGCACGGAGAGGTGCACAACCCGGACAAGGTGCTCTACGGAAGGCTTCCCCACTTCCACCTCAGCGACCGAGGCCGGCAGATGGCCGAGATGGCGACGGAGTGGTTCGAGGGACACGACATCGCCGCCCTGTTCTCCTCGCCGCTGGACCGCACCCAGGAGACGGCCGTCCCCCTCCAGAAGGCGACCGGCCTGCCCGTCACCCTGGACGACCGCCTCATCGAGGCGGCCAACAAGTTCGAGGGCATGACGCTGTCGCGACGCTCCGTACGCGACCCCCGCGTCTTCAGTCGGGTCTACAACCCGTTCCTGCCTTCGTGGGGAGAGCCCTACACCGAGATCGTGGCCCGCATGGTGGAGGTCATCAAGGTCGCCCGTCGCGCCGCCTGGGGGCGGGAGGCGGTGTGCGTCAGCCATCAGCTGCCGATCTGGATGGCCCGGCGCGCGGCCGAGGGCAGGCGTCTGTGGCACCGGCCCGACCTGCGCGAGTGCAATCTGGCGAGCGTGACGTCGCTGACCTTCACCGAACAACGGTTGACCAGCGTCAGCTACGCGGAACCGGCCGCCGTTCTGTACAAGGACGAGCCGCCGTTGCCGGGGGCATGAGCCCGAGCGCGCACTCATAACGGTAAGCTGGGGGCTTCGGGTGCGGTGGACGTGTGCTTCCAGCGGCACCCCTCAGGGTGCATCCCGGTCGCACCGGCCACCCCCGTGCCTTGGGCGCGTCGGTGCCTGACAGCCGCATCCGGACCCCTTGCCGGTTCTCACCGCTCAGCGGTCCGGCATGTCCGTAGCCCTCCTCAGCGAGAAGGTGATCCCATGGGTTCCGTCATCAAGAAGCGACGCAAGCGGATGGCGAAGAAGAAGCACCGTAAGCTGCTCAAGCGCACGCGTGTGGCGCGTCGCAACAAGAAGTAGAGCTGCATCGCGGCGAACGTCTCTCCGCGGGCGTGGACGTGCCCGTGGCACGTCCCCGGACGCGGAGACACCTTCGTCCTTGCCCGGCCTTTGCCGGGACAAGGGAATTTTCTGGTCGAGGCGCTGTTGTGCCTCACGGGCCGAGACCGCCGAGCCGCCCTCGGGACGAGCGGTGCGCGGACCCACCGGAACAGCTCCTGTCCCCTCCCAAGGAACGTGTCGCCATGACTCGTGTCGTACTCGTCACCGGGGTCTCCAGCCCCTTGGCCGCCAGAGTCGCGCAGGCCCTGAGCGAAGAACCCGGTGTGCGCCGGGTGGTCGGTGCCGACTCCTCGCCGCCGCCCGCCGACGCGCGCGGGATCGAGTACGCCCACGTGGACCTGCACGACGGAAGCCTGGACGGGATCGTCGCCGACTCGGGGGCCGACCTGGTCCTGCACCTGGGTCTGGACACCCACAGGAGCCCGAACCGGGAGGAGAACCTCCTGGGCACCATGCGGGTGCTCGGCGCGGCCCAACGCTCCTCCACGATCAGGCGCCTGGTGGTGCGCTCCAGCGCCACCTTGGACGCCGACGACGCGGCCGAGGTCGAGCGGCACACCCGCGGCCTCCAACGCCGCCGTCCGGATCTGTCCGTGGCGGTGCTGCGCTTCGCCAATCTCATCGGTCCCTCGGTGCGCACTCCCCTCACCCGTTACCTGGACTCGCGGTTCGTGCCGACGGTGCTCGGCAGGGACCCGCACGTACAGTTCCTGCACGAGGACGACGGGGCCGAGGCGCTCGTGCGCATGGCGCTCAGCGACGGTACGGGATTCTTCGACGTGGCGGGCGCGGACTCGGTCCCGCTCTCCCACTGCCTGCGTCGTGTCGGCGGCCAGCGACTTCCCGTCCCGGCCCGAGGCCTTCGGGTACTGCGCGGACTGGCCAGGCACGGACGGATCGAGTACGCCAGCTCCAGTGCCTCCCGCGCCGTACACGCCGGTCTGAACGCCGTCGGCATGGACTCCGACTCCCTGGAACAGGTCCTGGGCTGGTCACCGGCCTACAGTTCGGCGGAGGCGTTCGAGACCTTCGCCCACAGCTGCCGCGTCGACCGTTCGTCCGCGCGCGGAGGATTGCGGGCCGTCCACGTCCTCGCGCTCGCCAGGATGACGCTGGGGCGCTGAGCGACCCTCTTCAGGTCCCTTGGGGCGGAGAACATGGTCGAACGCCCGTCAGGGGCATCTGAGAGCTTTCGGGTCGTCCGAGGGATTCCTCCTCAGACCGCTCTGCGATGTCTGACCGCGCGCAGCGCCATCGCGCCGGCGACGGCCCCCGCCACGGCGGCCGGCACGGCCACCCGCAGCGTGGTCCGGTGTCGTCGAAAGTCGTGTACGGGCCATCCGTGCGTGCGCGCGTGTCGGAGGAGGTCGGGGTCGGGGTTGACCGCGTGCGGACGGCCCACCAGGGACAGTAGCGGCAGGTCGTTGGAGGAGTCGCTGTAGGCCGAGCACGAGTCCAGGTCCCACCCCTCCCTCCGCGCCAGTGCGCGTACGGCCACGGCCTTGGCCGGACCGTGCAGCAGGTCCCCGTTCAACCGCCCCGTGTACACCCCGTCGATGTTCTCGGCCTCGGTGCCCAGCGCACCGGTCAGCCCCAGCCTCCGCCGGATGATCTGCGCCAGTTCCACGGGTGTCGCCGTCACCAGCCACACCGGGCGTCCCGCGTCCAGGTGACCCTGGACCAGGGCCCGGGCGCCCTCCCAGATGCGGTCGGCCATGGTCTCGTCGTAGATCTCCTCGCACAGGGCGACCAGGTCGTTCACGTCGTGTCCCGCCACGAAGGCCAGCGCGGCCTCGCGTGCGGCGTTGATGTGCTCGGGCTGTTCGCTTCCCGTCACCCGGAACACCGTCTGCCCCCAGGCGAACCGCAGGAGGTCACGGGTGGTGAACAGGTCACGGGAGGCCAGCCCGCGGGCGAAGTGGTAGATCGACGCACCCCGCATCAGGGTGTTGTCCACGTCGAAGAAGGCGGCCCCGCGGCCATGGGGAGGTGGGGGCGCGGCGTCGTGTGACACGGTTATCTCCTGGCTTGGGCGGAGGAGGCGTTCCGCCGGTGTGGACGGGTCTGCCGGCGCCGGGGCGGCGCTCCCCGCGCATGCGAGCCTATGGCCACCCGTGAGTTCCGGTGCGACCGCCGGGATGCGTCGGTAGGTCGGGTGGTGAAGATCACAGTGTGGACCCCCGTTGTGGCCTCCCTGCTGCAAGATCGCATCCGAAACGAATCCCCCATACCTGCACCGAGTACACATCCACCCGCCAACGTGGAGCATCATTGTCGGGATGGTGACGGTAGGACTGGCATTCATAAGCGCGTTGGTGGGCTGGAGCGCCACCGCCGCGTTGGCCGCGTATGCCCAGCGCCGCCCCAGTGTGGCGGCCGTCGGGTGGCTCATCGCGGCGTTGGGGACCACGGTGGGGCTCAGCGCCGGCGTGATCGGTGCGCTGTTCGACTTCGGCGAGCTCACCTTCCGGTTGCTACAGATCGGCATCAGCCTCATCGGACCGCTCTACATGTCCTGGGGCGCCTTCGAGTACGGCGTTCGCTCGCCCCGTGGCCGGTTCACCTCGCGCCTGTTCCTCAGCGCGCTCACCATCGTTCCCCTGGTGGTGATGTCCGTCGACCGGCTGAGCACCCGTTTCGGCGACTCCTACCCCGCCCTGGGCGAGCACTACGACCTCATTCCGCGCACGCTCGTCAACGTCACACAGGCGTTCGTCGTCGTCCTCCTCGTCACCGCGGCCGTCACGGTCGCCAGACGCGCCTCCGACAGCCGCACCACCGACCTGTCGGTGCTGGGACTGGTCGCCTTGTCGGTGCTGCTCTCCGTCCTCGTGGGCCGTCTGGGCCTGGGAGCACTGGGGCCGCTGCTGATGTTCGGCGCGATCTCCGCCCTGTGGGGCGCCGCGGCCCTGGCCGCGCGTCCCCGCCGCGACCGCTACGACGACGAGGACGACTACTACGACGACGCGGACGAGGACCTCGACGACGACCTCATGGAGGAGCCCGTGCGCCGTAAGCGCCGTGCAGCCGACCCCTACGACGACTACTACGACGGTCCGCCGGTCCGTCAGGCTCCCCCCGCCGAACTGCGGGGCGTCATCACCATCTACACCCTCGCCGAGGGGCAGGGCGCGGGCTTCGACCGCCTCGCCGACGCCGTCGTGGCCCAGGTCTGCGAGCACGAGCCCGACACGCTGCTGTTCGCCTGTCACACGGTGCCCAGCGCCCCGCTACAGCGCATCGTCTACGCGATCTACCGCGACGAGCTGGCGCAGGAGGAGCACGAGCAGCAGCCGCACGTCCTGGAGTTCGCCCGTCTCAGCACCCAGCACGTCGTCGCCACGAACGTGATCGAACTCTCCCTCTCGGGTGCGGCGGCCAGCGACGGCCTCGCCGCCATGCTGATGCCCCGCTGAGGACCGTTCCCGCTTCTCCGAAGGCCCTGCCGTCGCCAGGATCCGCGACGGGGAATGTCTCGAACCGGTGTACTTGTCCAGGGGAGATGAACCGCGAGAAGTCCACCGGCGTCCCAACCAGGGTGAAGTACCCTTCCCTACAGGTTTTTCATGACCGGTGCCCGTCGGGCATCGATGGCGTGTGACCACGACCGGCGGGACGCCCCCCCAGCCGAGAGCGCGCCGGAACGAAAGAAAGTGTGCTGGGATCTCCGATGCGTAAGTTCCTCGTCGTTTCCCTCATCCTCCTGGCGGCGCTCGCGGTGGCGGCCGACATCGGGGCCCGCAGCTTCGCCCAGAACATGCTCGCGAGCCGTGTCGCGGAACAGTTCCAGATGAACGAGGAGCCGGAGGTGGCCTTCGAGGGCTGGGCCTTCCTGCCCCAGGCGATCAGCGGGACCTACTCCGAGATCAACATCACCGCGGCCTCCGCCACCATGGACGACGTCACCGTCGAGCAGATCGACGTCACCGCCGGCGACGTCGAGGCGCCGCTCGCCGACCTGCTCGACCAGCCCAGCGTGGTGGCCGGACGGTTGGACGGGTCGCTGACCGTCCCCTACACCTACTTCAACGCCTACCTGCCCGAGGGGATGACCGTCACCACCGAGGGCGGCGAACCCCGTATCACCGGTGAGCTGGCCTTTCCGGAGTTCGGCCTGAGCACCTCGGTCAGCGCGGGCGGGGAGTTCGCGGTGGAGGGCGACACCGTCACCCTCACCCCCGTCGACATCCAGGTCGGTGACGCCCCGGCCGATCTCAGCGGTATGGCCACGAGCATGCTCACCTTCAGCGCCCAGGCGCCCCGGCTGCCCTTCGGTCTGACCGTCACCGACATGGAGGCCACCTCCAGCGGGTTGCGGGTCAGCGGCAACGCCGAGAACGTCGCGCTCATGGGCGCGGAGTCCGCCTGAGGAGCGCTCCGGACGCCGCCGTGCCGGGACGGCGGCGTCCGGAGCACCGGAGCCCGGCGGAGGCGCGGTACGACGGAGGCGAAAGCGGGTCGAGGAAGGGAGCCGACATGGACCGAACGGGACGCGAGGCACGCCCGCAGGAACGGACGCTCACCGCCGAGGACATCGGCGCCGAACTCGGGACCCGGGCCACGCTCGTGCAGTTCTCCACGGCCTTCTGTCAGCCCTGTCGGGCCACGAGACGGATCCTGGACGAGGTCGCCGGCATGGTCGAGGGCGTGGCCCATGTGGAGGTGGACGCCGAGGCCCGGCTCGACCTCGTCCGCCGCCTGGACATCCTGCGCACGCCCACCGTGCTGGTCCTGGACGACGCGGGTCGCACGGTGTGCCGGGCCGCCGGACAGCCGCGTAAGGCGGACGTCATCGCCGCGCTCGGCGCGGCCATACCCTGAGCCGACCCCCGACGAACACCTCACCGGGGCGGATATCCCCCCTGTGACCAAACCCACCCGTGACAAAGGTGTGACGGGCACTGTAGCTTCTGAGGTGTGACTTCCTTGACGAGCGCGTATCTGACGAAGCGACGGGCAGTGGACTTCTGCCGCGTCGCCACCGCGCTCTGTCTGTGTCCCTAGGCGGACGGGGCTCGGCCCCGCGCCTTCTCCGTGCGACTGGTATCCGCTCCGTGTACGCATGTGGGGACATCAAGCAATGCAGGTCGATCTTCGCGGGCGGCTTCTCGCCGCCGGTCTGACAACCCCCGTATCGGTCACGGCCCCGACGGCCGGCAGCCCCCGGACCCTCCGGTCCCAGGCTCCGCCGTGGATCGCCGCGACGTTCCTGGGGAAGCGCCGATCGGC
Organism: Nocardiopsis sp. ATB16-24; assembly: GCF_030271535.1. GTDB lineage: Bacteria > Actinomycetota > Actinomycetes > Streptosporangiales > Streptosporangiaceae > Nocardiopsis. The sequence continues at coordinate 55,097 of NZ_JASCXJ010000003.1, forward strand.
CCACGGCCCGTCGACCTCCCACGTCGTACACCCCGCAGCCGGCTCCGCGCCCTCCTGGAAGAGGGCACGGACGCTTCCGTTCGCACGGGGCACGGCGTCCGCCCCCGCGTTCCCCGCCATGCCCGGTCGCCACGCCGACGGCGGCACCCGCCTTCTCGTCCGCCCGTCGGCGGGCGGAAGGGCGGTCTGAGACCCACCAAGACCCTCACCCCCGGACCCGAGGTCCGGGGACACCGACACGTACACGCGACACCGCACGAGAAACAAGCAGGAGGTTCCCTATGAGCCGCTCCGACGTCCTTGTGGACGCCGACTGGGTGGAGGCTCACCTGGATGACGAGAACGTGGTCATCGTCGAGGTCGACGAGGACACGTCCGCCTACGACAAGGGGCATATCCGCGGAGCCGTCAAACTCGACTGGAGGCAGGACCTCCAGGACCCGGTCCGCCACGACTTCGTGGACCGCACCGGATTCGAGAAGCTGATGTCGGCCAAGGGCATCGGCAACGACCACCAGGTCGTTCTCTACGGTGGCAACAACAACTGGTTCGCGGCCTACGCGTACTGGTACTTCAAGCTCTACGGCCACCAGAGCGTCCGCCTGATGGACGGCGGTCGCAAGAAGTGGGAGCTCGACTCCCGCGAGCTGGTCACGGAGGTCCCCGAGCGGACCCCGACCCGGTACGAGGCCAAGGAGCAGGACACCTCCATCCGCGCCTTCCGTGACGAGGTGGTCCAGGCCATCGGCACGAAGGAACTGGTGGACGTCCGCTCTCCCGACGAGTTCACCGGCAAGCTGCTCGCCCCGGCGCACCTGCCCCAGGAGGCGGCACAGGTGGGCGGGCACATCCCCACGGCGCGCAACATCCCGTGGGCCAAGACCGCCAACGAGGACGGCACCTTCAAGAGCGACGAGGAACTGCGCGAGCTCTACACCGAGGCGGGGGTGGACCTGAACAAGGACATCATCGCCTACTGCCGGATCGGAGAGCGCTCCTCCCACAGCTGGTTCGCGCTCAAGGAGCTCCTCGGAATTCCGAACGTCAAGAACTACGACGGTTCGTGGAGCGAGTACGGCTCGCTGGTGGGCGTGCCGGTCGAGGTGGGGGAGGCCGAGCCCAAGTGAGTAACGGATGTGGTGCGCCGGTCGGCGGGGTGGCACTCGCCGATGTCGACGCGGGTGGCCAGGCGGTCATCCAGGGCACGGTGACGCGTGACGGTGAGCCGTTGAGCGGGGCCTACGCCCGACTGCTCAACTCCTCCGACGACTTCGTCGGAGAGGTGGCCACCGGCGAGGAGGGCACGTTCCGCTTCTTCGCCGCCGACGGCGACTGGAAGGTGCGGGTGCTGGCCTCCCGAGGCTTCACCGGCGAATACGACGTCAAGGCCGAGGTGGGCAAGGTCATCGACCTGCGGGTCCAGGCCTAGAGCCCTGGTCCGCCTCCTCACTCCCGAGACGAGGAACAGCGCGAGGCGCCGGTGCCGACGGGGAACCGTCCGGCGCCGGCGCCTCGCGCTGCGGCCACCCGCCCACGTCGTGGACGGGACCGACCCGGGTGGAGACCGTGTCCGCGACCGTGCGGAACGAGGTCCCCGGGCGCGGCGGGGCTGGAAAGCGTTCCGCCGCCCTGCTTCACTGAACCCGGGTCGCCGTGTCCGTGGACACACCCGATCTCCCCGACTCTCCGGCGGGACCGTGACAAGCACACGGGGCGGTGACACCATTCTGCCCACGCTCCGGTCCCCGCCGGAGTCCGGCGTGGACGATTCTCCGGCCGTTCCACCGCGGTCGGACAGGAGGTGTTCGGACGGTGCCCACCCCCCGAGCAGGCGGCGCGTCACCAGGAGAGGGCGGACGTACCTACGTCGGCTGGCGGTACACCGTGCTCCTGCCGCCACCGGGACCGGCGCCGCGTCGGCCGACCCCGGCCGACACCGCGACCCTCAGCGAGGAGTGGATCGCCTCCCAACGCGACAACGAGGCCCGGACCAACCGCCCCCTCCACTTCGCCCTGGCCGGGCTCGTCCTCTTCGCCCTGCTGTTCCCCCTGCTGTGGACGCTGCGGGTCCTCCCCGGCAGCCTCGCCCTCGGTGGTGTGCTCGCCTGCGCCGCCATCGCCGCCCCCCTCGCCTTCGCCCTCGTCCAGAGCCGTCAGGTCATCGCCGAACGTCTGGCCAGGGCACGTGAGCGTCTGGAGGCCGAACGCGAGGAGCGTGATCGTCTCCTGCGCGAACGGCAGCACGAACACGCCCGCCGGTACACCGAGTGGCAGGCGGCGGTCCGTGCCTACGAGGCACAGCCGCTCTGGTACGGGGTGACCGTTCCCTCCGGGGTCGGGACCGTCGTCGTGGTCGGCGGGGACGAGGCCGGCTGGTCCGCCCTGCTCACCACCGTCGGGGTCTCCCGTCTCAGGGAGGGCGGAGACCTGACCGTCATCGACCTGACCGGTCGCTCCGTGACGCGTGAGCTCGTCCGGCTGGCCCGTCGCTGCGCCGTGGCACCGCGATGCTGGGTGCTTCCCGCCGACCTGCCCCGGATGACCCTGGGCACCGACCTGGACGCGGGTCAGCGCGCCCGCGTCCTCTCCGCCGTCGCGTCGGCCGCGGGGAACGCCGCCGACGCCGACGCCGACGAGACCCTCCTGTTGCGCCTGTTGGAGGTGTTGGGACCTCACGCGGGGATCGCCGAGATCATCGGCGGCCTGCGCGCCCTGCTCACGCCCGTGGACGACGCGGCCGAGGACGATCCGGCGCTCGCCCTGCTCACTCCTCGCCAACGTGTTCTCGTGCGTGAGCGCTGTACCGGCGACCCGGACGTCCGCAGCCGGGCATGGGAGCTGGAGCGCCGTCTCAGCCCCTTCGAGGCCGTCGGTACCCGGGCGGACACCGCCGAGTACGCCCAGATCAAGATCATCTCCACCGACAGGGCCTCCGGAAGGACCGCGGCCCGTTTCTACGGCACCTACGCCGTGTCCGCGCTCAGCGAACTGCTGGAGGCGCCGGAGCCCCCGGGAACCGCGGGTGACAGACGTCCTCGGGTGAGACCGGACCGGACCCGCACCGTCGTGGTCTGCGGCGCCGAGATTCTGCCCCCCGGCGAGATCGACCAGGTCCTGTCGGCCGCCGCCGACAGCGGGGTGGAGGTCGTCCTGATGTTCCGCAACGCCCCGCCCGAAGCCCTCTCCCGATTCTCCGACCCCTCCTGTCTGCCCATCGTGATGCGTCAGGGTCGGACCGCGGCGCGGGCCGTGGCGCGGGCCGTGGCGTCCGCGCCCGGTGGCACGGGAGATCTGCGGATGCACCGTCTCACCGAGGTGGTCGGTGAGACGGTGGGCGACACGCTCGGCGGGGCGCAACGGGACCCCGACGAGGAGGAGGTCGACGACCGCTTCTTCCCCTCCCCCCACACCGAGTCCGGAGCGGTCATCCGCAACGCCGCGGCGGCGATCCCCCCTCTCGACCTCGTGCGGCATGTGAGGTCCACCACCGTCTGGGGAAGGGCCACGGCCCAGGCCGCCGGTGCCGCCGCTCCGGCCGGGACCCCTGACGAGGAGGACCAGCCGTCGCGCGTCCGTGGACCGGACGCGGAGTCGCTGTGCGAGCTGCCCTCCACGGCGGCGCTGGTCCTGACCGACAAGGGGCCGGTCCTGGCCGACGTCAACCCGGGTATCCTCACCCTGTCCACGGCCACTCTCGCCACGGTGGACGACTCCTCCGACACCGGTGTCGGATCGGGCGTCGAGAGCGGCGGCGGTGGGAGCGGAGCCGGAACGCGGAGCGGACGGGCCGCGAGCGGTCGCCCCCGCACCGTGGCCCCACCGCCGACGGTCGACCCCGACACGCCCGGCGACTCCGCCCCGGGCGGGAGAACTCCTTCCCCGGTGGGGATCGAGGGCCGGGTTCCCCCCAATCTGGGGCCGCCCCCCGAGAGGTTGGACTGGCGGGTCTGACCCGAGGTGGACAATAGGTTTGACCCGACACATCACCCGCGGCCTTCCACCGTCGGACGACACGGGTGATCCGGTAACTCTGGAGAGTAAGAGTAGATGAGCGAGCTTCCCTTGCGCGCCCAACTGGCCTCAGTTCTGGGAAGGAGCGCAGCCAGCCTGTCCCGTGCCACCGGACGGGGAGACGGTTCCGTGATCGGAGGCCGGGTGGCGCTCAAGGTCGAACCCGACCTGCTCGCCAAGCTCGCCCGAGGGCGCAGGCTCGCCCTGGTCAGCGCGACCAACGGCAAGACCACCACCACCAGGCTCATCGCGCAGGCCCTGCGCGAGTTCGGCGACGTGGCCACCAACGAGCACGGCGCGAACATGCCCACCGGCCACATCACGGCGCTGTCCGACAACCGGTCGGCCGTCAACGGGGTGCTGGAGGTCGACGAGAAGTACCTCCCCCAGGTGCTGCTGGCCACCCAGCCCGCGTTCGTGGTGCTGATGAACCTGAGCCGCGACCAGATGGACCGCGCCTCGGAGATCAACCTGCTCGCCAAGAAGTGGCGCATGGCCCTGGGGAAGAGCAGCACGCACGTCATCGCCAACGCCGACGACCCGCTCGTGGCCTGGGCGGGCCTGGGCGCGCCCAGCGCCACGTGGGTCTCCGCGGGTCAGCGCTGGAAGGAGGACTCCTGGTGCTGCCCCGAGTGCGGAGGCCACCTCAAGCGCGACGTGGACCCGCACTGGGAGTGCCCCGAGTGCGGCCTGGCGCGACCCAAGACCACCTGGGCGGTGGACAACGACTCCGACGTCCTGGTCACCCCCGAGGGTCAGCGGGTCAAGCTGCGACTGAACCTGCCCGGTGACGCCAACAGGTCCAACGCCGCGATCGCCGCCGCGACCGCCGCGGGATACGGCATGCACCCCGAGCGCACCGTCGAACGGCTCCGGGAGATCACCTCGGTCGCCGGCCGCTACACCTCCGTGGTGACCATGGGGGTCGAGGTGCGTCTGCTCCTGGCCAAGAACCCGGCCGGGTGGCTGGAGTCCTTCGCGGTCCTGGACCCGCCTCGCACACCGGTGATCCTGGCGGTCAACGCGCAGGTCCCCGACGGCAAGGACACCTCCTGGCTGTGGGACGTGGACTACACCGTGCTGCGCGGCCGTCGCGTCTTCGTCATGGGCGAGCGTCGCACCGACCTCGCACTGCGCCTGGAGACCGACGACGTCGAGTTCGAGGTCGCCGACAGGGTGGACGAGGCCCTGAACCGCATCAAGGCGGAGCAGCCGGACATCACCAAGGTGGACCTCATCGCCAACTACACCGCCTTCCAGCAGATCCGCACGGCCTACGGCCGCGTTCAGTAGGGAGAACCATGACGAACACCAGCACCCTGCGAATCGTGTGGATCTACCCCGACCTGTTGAGCACCTACGGGGACCGGGGCAACGTCCTGATCCTCAAGCGCCGGGCCGAGCTACGCGGTATCCCCACCGAGATCGTGCACGTCCACTCCAGCGACCCCGTGCCCGAACAGGGCGACATCTACCTGCTCGGCGGCGGTGAGGACCGCCCGCAGATCCTGGCCGCCGAACGTCTGCGCGCCGACGGCGGCCTGGCCCGGGCCGCGGCCCGAGGGGTCTGCGTCTTCGCTGTGTGCGCCGGGTACCAGATCATCGGCGAGTCCTACGGCGACGACGAGGCCAACCCGCTCCCCGGTGTGGGCATCCTCGACATTCGCAGCGGCCGGGGACAGTCCCGTGCGGTCGGCGAGGTCGTCGCGGACGTGGACCCCTCCCTGGGCGTGGGAAGGATCACCGGTTTCGAGAACCACCAGGGCCGTACACAGATCGGTCCCTCGGCCAAGCCGTTCTCCACCGTCGTGCACGGCATCGGCAACGACGAGCGCACCGAGGGCGCCTACCAGGGGCAGGTGCTGGGCACCTACCTGCACGGGCCGGCCCTGCCCCGCAACCCGCAGCTGGCGGACCTGCTGTTGCGTTGGCGCGTGGGCGGGCTCGCACCGCTTCCCCCGGCCTGGGGCGAACGCCTGCACGAGGAGCGCCTCGCCGCCGCCCTGCGCTGAGCGGCACGACGGTCACCCCGAGGGGCCGGCGGGCACGTCCCGCCGGCCCCGCCTTTTCGTCGCGGTCCGGCGTGTCACGGAATGGACGTCCCGCTCTCGTCGCTGCCCTGTACATGAAGGCAATGGCACTACAACAGTACGGAACCGCCGACGACCTGGCCCTGGTGGAGCTTCCCGAACCCAAGGTCGCCCCCAGCGAGGTCCTCATCAGGGTGAAGGCCGCGGGGGTCAACCCCGTGGACTGGAAACTCGCCTCCGGGGGGCTCGACGCGATCATGGAGGCGGACTTCCCGCTCATCCCCGGCTGGGACGTCGCCGGTGTGGTGGAGGCCGTCGGTCCGGACGCGCACGAGTACCGGGTCGGCGACGAGGTCTACGGCTACCTGCGCAAGGACTGGGCCAAGAACGGAACCTACGCCGAGCTGGTCTCGGCCAACGTGCGCATGATCGCCCCCAAGCCGGAGTCGCTGGACTGGCGGGAGGCCGCGGGGGTGCCTCTGGCCGGACTCACCGCCTACCAGTCCGTCAAGAGGGCGCGCGTCGGCTCCGGTGACACGGTGCTGATCCACGCCGCGGCGGGCGGGGTCGGATCGTTCGGTGTCCAGATCGCCGCCTCCCGGGGAGCACGCGTCATCGGCACCGCCAGTGAACGCAACCACGACTTCCTGCGCTCCCTGGGGGCCGAGCCCGTGGTCTACGGGGACGGGCTCGACGAGCGCGTCCGGGACCTGGCCCCGGACGGCGTCGACGTGGTGCTCGACTTCGTCGGCGGGGGAGTGGCCGAGGCGTCGCGGGAACTGGTCGGCGACACCGACAGGATCGTGTCCGTCGCCGACCCCGACATCCAGGAGGCGGGCGGCCACTGGCTGTGGGTACGTCCGGACAGCGCCGACCTCGCCGAACTGGCCCGCATGGCCGACGCCGGTCGGCTCACCGTCCACCTGGAGCGCGAGTTCCCGCTGGCCGAGGCGGCCGAGGCCTGGCGTCTGAGCCAGGGCGGTCGTACCCGGGGCAAGATCGTCCTCACGCTCTGAGCGTCTTCGCGCGCGGGGTCCGTCCGAACACACCGGACGGACCCCTCCGTGTGGTTCCGCGCGGTCGCCCGGGAGGGCCGGACCGCGTCAGCGGGGACGACGCCGCAGGGTGATATCGGCGTTGGCGCCCGTGTCGGGGTCCACGACGACCTCCTGACCGGCGGGGATGCCGTCCACCACCAGGTCGGCGTCGGTCGGCGACGTGCGCCTGACCACGCCCAGCGCGATCGGTCCCAGTTCGTGGTGGCGGGCCGACGTCCCCACCCGGCCCACGTTGCGCCCCTCCAGCTCGATCGCCGCTCCCACCTTGGGCAGCCGCTCGACGGTGCCGTCCAGGTGCAGCATCACCAGACGGCGCGGCGGGCGACCGAGGTTGTGCACCCGGGCCACCGTCTCCTGCCCCGGATAGCAGCCCTTCTCCAGGTGCACCGCCCGACCCACCCAGTCCACCTCGTGTGGAATCGTGCGCTCGTCGGTGTCCAGCCCGGCCCGTACCCGGTGCTCCGCGATCCGGTTCGCCTCATAGGCCCACATACCGGCCGGACGCGCCCCGGCGTCCGTGAGCGCCCTGGCGGCCTCCGTGAGCCGGTCGGAGGGCAGGAACAGGTCGCTCTCCCCTTCCGCGGCGCGGATCGGCACGTCATCGAGCGAGGCGGCGGTGATCACCTTGGCGCGGTCGGGGCCGAGCACGGTCAGCACGGCGCGGTCCTCGCTCAGATCCTCGACCTCCACGCGCAACATGAACCGCATCGAGTCGAGGAACCTCGCGAGTTCCGGCCCCCCTCCGGGCTCGGTGTGCATCCAGGTGGCCTCGCCGTCGTCCATCAGGGACAGGTGGTGCCGCAGGTGTCCCCGGTTGTCCAGGATCAGCGACTCGGTGGCCGTCCTCGGTGCCATCCCCAACGTCAGTTGGCTGGTGAGGTCGTTCAGCCAGCTCAGGCGGTCGGGTCCCAGGACCCGCACCACGTCCCGGTTGCTCCGGTCGACCCAGGCGCTCGAACGTTCGATGGCACGGCCCTCGTGGGAGGGATCCCCGTAGTGCGCGGCGACCGCGGAGTCCGGGGACTCGGCGCTCACGGCGCCCGGTGTGCTCAGCAGCGGCGAAGTCATACCGCCGAGAGTAGTCGCCACTCCTCGGAGGTCGAAAATCCGGCTTCCACCTGTGGTTTCTCCTACAGAAAAAACATTTGCCCCGGCCGGGAGACGGGACGTACTGTCGGTGGCACGCAGGAAAGGAGGTGGTCCGGAAGATGTTCGATCTCAGGACTGGCGAGGTGGCCGTCCGCTAGGACGACGCTCGCGTTCGCGCGACGTCGTTCGCAGCGAATCCCAGACGGACACCCGGACCCCGGGCTGCTGGCTTCGTCCGACCAGCCCCGCCACCACGGTGGGAGAGAGCCCGGGGTCTGCCATGCCCACTGTGGGCTCTTCTACTTCGGGCCGACCCGCTTGAGCTGTGCGGACATGTACGGGCGCAGCTTGTGACCGCGAGCGGCCAGGTCCCAGGCGTACCCCAGGGTCTCCCGGTTGTCGCCGAACAGGCCGTACAGTCGGTGCGAGGCGCTCGCTTCGATCCCGGTCTCGGTGTGCAGCACCGCGTCGGTGGACATCTCCACCCGGTGGGCGAACACATTGCCCAGATACACCTCGGTGAAGCCCTCGGGATGCGCGATCAGCGCCTCCAGGTGGACGACCGTGTCGTCCCGCTCCCTTTCCTCGGGGGTGGGCTCCGGGCGTAGGCGCCAGTACCCCGACTCCTCGGTGACCAGCTCCCCCGGTTCTCCGTCCGGGGTCATCCGCCAGGCCCGGCTCGTGAAGGACAGGTAGGGCAGCCCCGCCCGCTGGGCGAATTCGAGCTCCTGGCCGAACTGGAACTCCTCCACGTCGGCGTAACCGGCGACTCCCACGCCCTCCCAACGGCCCAGAAGGAAGGACAGTTTCGCCAGATCGGGGTGTATCTCAGCGTCCATGCCCCCGAGAGTAGCGGCGACGGAGGGTGCCGGTGACCGTTAGCGGGACACACGTGGCGACCGCCACCCGCGCTCCTCCGTCTGGACATGCCCAATTGGCCCCGCTTTCCCGGAGAACTGGTAAAGATGGTCAACAGCGCGGTATGGCCACGGGGCGTCGAGCCGACCGTCGCGGCAAAACCTCACACACTTTTCCCAAGGGGCGGCCTGTGTTACTGGTGATCGGTTCGGTGCTGCTCGTGGTCGCCGCGGTCCTGCTTCCTCTGACCGTGCTCGCCCTCCGACGCTGGCTACGGCTGCATCGGCGTGATCTGACCAGGCCGCGCCCAGGGGCGTTGACCACCATGGAGGGACGGCGCGTCACGCTCACCGGTGAGGCGGCCCCCGGTCCCGGCGGCCCCCTCGTCTCAGGTCTGGCCGGAGTGGAATGCGTCTGGCACGGTCACGAGGTGCTGCGTCACTACTGGTCGCTCAACCGTGAGCCGAGGGAGGGCAGGCCCCGAGAACGGGTCTGTGACTCCATCGCCGACTACGGCTCCGAGGACCTCTTCGAGCTCGTGACGGAAGGGGACCCCGACACCGAACCGATCCTGGTGGATCCGCGCGGCACCCGACCTCGGGGCGCCGAACTGTGCCTGAAGCGCTTGGTGGGACGACCGCAACCGGGCGTGGCCTCCCCCGCCGACGATCTGCTGCCGCGCGTGAAAGGGCGGATCTCGGGTGTCTTCCGGGGGGAGACCATCGAGTTCGAATACCGCGAATGGGTCCTTCGCCCCGGTTCGCGGGTACGCGTCACCGGCCAGGTCCGGGTGCGTGACGGTCAGGTCGTCCTGACCGCGCCCGAGGGAGGGACCCTCGGCATCGAACATGGCGTCGGCGACCGGCCGACGCGTGTTCCGCCTCGTCGACGGGAGGCCCTGATGGTCGCCACCGCCTTCGTGGTGTGCGCGGTGACGGGCGCCGCCTTGACCGTCGCCGCCCTCTGAGCGGTTCGGCGGCCGTGTCCCGTTCCAGAGTGAGCAAGGTCACGCCGGGCGAGGCCGCATGGCGCGACCAGACGTTCACCGCCGCCGCGGTGCCGACGGTGTCTCCCCGGGGCCGGCGTGGTCCGCGATCCCGGCCGTGCCGGGCGTTCCTCCCCACCGGGCGCCTTCCCCTTGAGGACCCGCACCACAGGGTGCTCGCCACGGGGGCGGCGACGGTGTGCACCCCTGCGCCTCGGCCACCGAGCCGTCCGGGGGACGAGGAGGCCCGCACCGCCGACGGCGGCGCGGGCACGGGACGTGGACAGGACTTCGCGACTACTTCTTGCCCTGGTCGGCGACGGCCGCGATGGCGGCTTCGGCGGTCTCCGGGTCGAGGTAGGTGCCGCCGGGGTTGGTCGGCTTGAAGCGCTCGTCCAGGTCGTAGCGCAGCGGAATGCCCGTCGGGATGTTCAACCCGGCGATGTCGGCGTCGCTGACGTCGTCCAGGTGCTTGACCAGGGCGCGCAGCGAGTTGCCGTGGGCCACGACCAGAACGGTCTTGCCCGCCGACAGGTCCGGGACGATCGCGTCGTACCAGTACGGCAGGGAACGCTCCAGCACGTCCTTGAGGCACTCGGTGCGCGGCAACAGCTCCGGCGGCAGTTCGCCGTAGCGGGCGTCCCCGGCCTGCGAATAGGTGTCGTCATCGGCGATGGGCGGAGGCGGGGTGTCGTAGGAGCGGCGCCAGATCATGAACTGTTCCTCGCCGTACTCCTCGCGCGTCTGCGCCTTGTCCTTGCCCTGGAGGGCGCCGTAGTGGCGCTCGTTCAGACGCCAGGTGCGCTCGACCGGAAGCCAGTGCAGGTCGGCGGCGTCCAACGCCAGGTTCGCGGTGCGGATGGCGCGCTTGAGGAGGGAGGTGTGCACCACGTCCGGACGGAGGCCGGCCTCCTTGAGCAGCTCACCGCCCCGGCGGGCCTCCTCCTCGCCCGTCGTGGAGAGGTCCACGTCCACCCAGCCGGTGAACAGGCCCTTCGCGTTCCAGACGCTCTCACCGTGTCGCAGCAGTACCAGAGTTCCCATACGAGCAAGCCTAGCCATTGGGCCGCGGCCCTCGGGCGTCCGGTGGACTCGAACCCCGCACGTCGGATCCGACCGGTGCGCGGGGCGGACGGAACCCTCCCGAGCGCTCAGCGGCCATCGCCGGAGTCGATCAGATGGGAGAAGGCCTTCAGGTTGCGCATGTCGTGTCCTCGTTCGGCGCGCCAGTGCCACTCCTTGCGGATCGCCGACGCGAAACCCCGCTCCAACGCACCGTTGAAGTTCTCGTCCGAGTACGTGACCACGCACCCCAACAAACGGTCGACCTCCTCGGGGGTGATCCCCTCCAGCGGCAGGCGACCGCGAAGGTACACGTCCCCCACCTCGTCCGCGACGAACGCCATTCCGTACATGTCCGCGTTCTGGCGCATCAACCACAGGTAGAAGTCGGCGCGGTTCTCGTCCGGTTGCCGACAGAAGAACGACGTCAGGGTGAGGCTGTGCGGTCCCACCTCGAACCACACGAGGGTCTTGAGCTTGGCCCTGCCGGGCAGGGTGACCAGAAAGGAGTTCTCCCGAGGGCGCTCCACCTCCAGTCCGGACTCGGCGACGGCGGCGACGATCGCCTCGGCCGCGGCCTCACGGGCTGTTCCTCTGCCCACTAGTACATCCCTCCTCGGTCATCGGCACGCGGCCAGCGGCAGCGTACGCGGAGCGGTGCTCATGCGGTACACGTTCAGCAGTTCGTCGACGGTCCGCGACCAGCTCAGGGTGGCGGCGTGGTCGGGGGCCGCCATCGCCAGCTTGGCGCGCCACGCCGGTTCGGTGATCATCCTGTACAGTTCGGCCGCGTAGTCGGCCGGGTCGTGTCCTCGCACGAGGATCCCCGACACACCGTCCGACACCGCGGTGGACAGTCCTCCCACCCGTGCGGCCAGCACGGGGGTGCCGCAGGCCTGCGACTCCACCGCCACGAGGCCGAACGACTCCGAGTAGGACGGCACCACGGTCACCGTGGCCGCACGATAGTAGTCGGCCAGCCGCTCACGGCTCTGCGGGGGCTCGATGCGCACCACGTCCGCCACCCCCAGGGAGTGGGCCAGGTCGGTGAGCATCCCGGGCTCGCGCCGTCCTCCGCCGGACAGCCCGCCGACCACGCCCACCACCAGGCGCGAGCGCAGCGAGGAGTCGTACTCCAGGAGGCGGGCCGCGGCGCGGATGAGCACGTCGGGGGCCTTCAACCGTTGTACGCGCCCCACGAACAACAGCAGTTCGGTGTCGGCGGGCAACCCGATCCGCGCCAGCGCCTCCCGGCGGGAACCGGGGGTGAACACGTCCAGGTCCACACCCGGCGGTATCACGCTGATCCGGTCACCGCACGCACCGTAGTGCTCCCGTAGTTGGCGGGCCTCGTCCTCGGTGTTGGCGACCAGGCGGTCGGCCTGACGGACCAACTGGTCCTCCCCACGGACACGGGCATCGGGTTCGGGTTCGTCACCCTGGGCCAGGGCGGCGTTCTTCACCCTGGCCATGGTGTGCATGGAATGCACCAGGGGCACCCCCCAGCGGCGTGCGGCCACCACGCCGGCCTGGCCCGAGAGCCAGTAGTGGCCGTGCACGAGGTCGTAGTGGCCGGGTTCCCCCTGGGCCTCGACCCGCAACATCCCGAAGATGAACGGGCACAGGTGCTCGGCGAGGGAGTTCTTGTCCAGGTGGCCGTAGGGCCCGGCGGGCACGTGTCGCACGTTCACGCCGGGGACGAGTTCCACCACCGGGGGCAGGTCCGGACCGGTCGCCCGCGTGAAGATGTCCACGGCCACCCCGCGCTCGGCCATGCGCCGGGCCACCTCGACCACGTACACGTTCATGCCCCCGGCGTCTCCGGTACCGGGCTGGTCGAGCGGGGAGGTGTGCAGACTGACGGTCGCCACCCGGGAGGGGACCGTCGCCTGTTCTCCCACGGGAACGATTCCAGACACCGGAGGGTCCCTTCAGATCGTGTGTACAGCCGCTGTCGTCAACAGCGACGAAGGTACACACTGTTCCCCACCGGTTCGTTCGAGGGGGCGGCCATTGACTTGGCGGACCTCAGGGGGTGGAGGCCCAGCCAGAGGCCAGGAAGTCGACGGTGTCGGGGAAGGAGCGCTTCCAGGTCGCGAAGTCGTGGGCTCCGCGCGGGTGGAGCGTGGCCACGGTCATACCGTGTTCGGTGAGGAGGTCGGCGAAGCGTTCGGCCTCCCCGTGGATGCTGCCCCTCTGGAGCGGTGTGTGGTCGTCGGTGCCCTCCACCAGCATGAACCTGATGTCGCGTACCTCCTCCGAGCCCAGCAGCAGATCGGGGGAGTGGGGCGTGGGGTCGTCGCCGAAGGTGCCGTGCGGATCGTCCACACGGAAGTACCCGGCCCAGGAGACGACCTGGGAGTAGAGAGCGGGGTTGCGCAGGGCCAGCGCCGCAGCGCCGTACCCGCCCATGGAGAACCCGCCGACGGCGCGCAGCGCGCGAGGCCGCGGATGCTCTCCCTCCACCGCCTCCACGACCGGTCCGGTGACGAAGCTCTCCAGTGCGAACCGGCCGTGCGCGGCGTCACCCCACTCGGTGTCACTGCCCCAGGGCTCCTGGCCGTACGGGGCGGCGATGACGAACTCGATCCCCGACCGGCACATCTGGTGGTCCAGGAGTTCGCCGATGCCCTCGCTCATGAGGGTCCGGTGGGTGGAGGCGGATCCGTGCAGCAGGTAGAGCACGGGCAGGTCGGCGCTGTCGGGGCCGGGCGGACGGCGGACCCACAGGGGTCGGCCGCCCTCCGGCGCACCGCTGTCGGGCAGGGTGAGGACCTCTTCGGTGCCGGGTCCGTCGCAGACCGCCACCTGCCCGGGGGTGGGGATGGGGGCGGGGTCGGACCCTCCCCACGGGGGAGGAAGCCGTAGTTCGTTGTGGGCCAGCCGAGGCTCGGGCCCCAGATGACGGTCGAGCCGTTCGGTCAACGTCTCATGGGGGACGGTGGCCAACGCGGCGGCGACCGTGGCGACCACACAGGAGGCGGCGAGCACGCCGACGCGTCGGGAGAAAGTCGCGAACACACCGAAACCTCAGAGTCGGGGCACCGTCCGGCCGAAGAACAGGGATCGTCACTCACTGTAGTCGATGCGGTGAGATGAGTGTCCGCGGTGTGGTCGTCGGACCGTTCTCAGACCGCCACGGAGTGGCGTAGCCGGAGTTCGTCCGGATAGGGACGCAGGTAGGTCTGCTCACGAACCCACCTGACGTCCTCGGCCGCGCAGTGGTGACGCAGCAGCGCCACCGGAACGCTCAGCGGCACGTGCTCACGCCGGTAGTCCTCGATGGCCGACAACAGGTCGTGCCTGCGGGCGTCGTCGAGCAGGGAGCTCAGCATCCCGAAGGCGTGCTGGAGGGCGTTGACGTGCTTGCCCCGGCTGGGTCGCACCGCCATCGTCCGCTGGAAGACCTCCGTGTACGCGGTCTCGGTCTCCTCGGGGTCGGTGGTGCCCGCCGCCGCCACGACCCGGCCCGCCTCCCGATAGCCGTCGGGGGAGTGGCACATCAACTGGAGTTTGTGCCTGCTGTGCAGGGCCACCAGGTCGCGGGGACGCCACGGCGACTCCAGGAGCCGCCGCAGCCTGGCGTGCGCGAACACCCGCTGTACGAACAGCTCGCGCAGTACCGGGTCCGTCAGACGACCCTGCTCCTCCACCGGCAGCGTGGGCAGCAGTTCGGTGAGACGCCGGGCGAAGACGCCCCGTCCCCTACCGTCCACCCGTCCACCGTCCTCGTCGAACACCGGCAGGGCGAACAGGCCACAGCTGGGCGACTTGTTCTTGAACACGTACCCGTCCAGAGCCCGCAGTCGGGACAGGTGACGGTCGGCGGTCCCGGAGATCTCCTCCGAGTGGTCGACTCCGTCCCGGCCGGAGACGATCCGATCCTCCTGCGCCCCGCGCCGCAGGTGCAGGGTGGGACGGGGGACGCCCAGACCGATCTCCGCCTCCGGACAGATCGGAAGCCAGTCCACGTGGGGACCGAGTTCGTCGGTGAGGAAGCGTGAACGCGAGTGCCCGCCGTTGTAACGGACGGAGGCACCGAGCAGACAACTGGACACCCCGATCCGCAGACGGGCCTCTGTGGTCTGCGCAGGTGGGAGGCTTGTCGTCATGGTCCTCCCCTACCCGACTCCCGGTGCCGGCACCGGGTTTGCGTAGAACTGGTGGGGAGTTTCTCCGGCGATGGCCCGTACGGGGAGGCGTCGGGTCAGCAGGCGCCGAAAGCCGCCCGGAAGGCCTGAAGGGCGGTGTCGTGGAACAGGACCATGCGGTTCTCCGGTACACGTGGCGTCGCCGCGTGGATCGCCCGGGCGGCCGTGCGCGCCGCGTCCTCGATCGGCCATCCGTAGGCGCCCGCGGAGATCGCGGGGAAGGCGATGGACTCCGCCCCCAGTTCGTGGGCCACGCGCAGGAACTCACGGTAACAGGAGGCCAGCGACTCGCCACGGTCCTCCGTGGTGCTGTGGACAGGGCCCACCGTGTGGATCACCCATCGGGCGGGCAGCCTTCCCGCGGTGGTCGCCACCGCCTCACCGACGGGCAGCCCGTCGACGTAGCGTTGCGCGCGGAGTCGGCGGCACTCCTCCAGGATGGAATCGCCGCCCTTGCGGTGGATGGCGCCGTCCACTCCGCCGCCGCCCATGAGGGAGCTGTTCGCGGCGTTGACGATCGCGTCGACACGCTGTTCGGTGATGTCGCCCCGGACGACGTGGACCCGGGGTCGGTGCGGGGAGACCATGACCGCTTCCTTCCGGTGGTCGGGTGGGCAGTATCGCACCCGAAGGTCGAGGGGTGGGAGCGTTCCGGTAAAGGAGTGGGCTGCACCTGACCGGAGGGTCCTCAACCCTTGCCCCGTAGGTGACAGGGAATTAACCTGGGGGTACGACGGCCCGTAGTACGACCCCAAGTAGAATCGCAGTCATGAATCGGCTTGGCGAACTCGAACGTGCGGTGATGGATGTACTGTGGGCAAGAAAAGAACCAATGACGGTCCGTGAGGTGGGCAAGGCCCTCGCCGAACGAGACCTGGCGCACACGACTGTTATGACCGTGCTCGACAGGCTCGCCAAGAAGAAGGTCGTCACCCGGGCACGTGAGGGTCGTGCGTGGCGTTATCGTCCGGCAGCCAGCCGCGAGGCATACGTCTCCGAATTGATGTTCGACGCACTCGGACAGACGGGGGACCGCGACGCCGCCCTGGCCGCCTTCGTTCAGTCCATGGACGAGGAGCAGGCTGAAGCGCTTCGGCGCGCACTCGCGGAAATCGAGCAGCCAAGGAACTAGCCCGTATGGTCAGTGCCGCACTTCTCCTCCTCGTCGCGGTCTGCTGTCTCATCGCCATGGAAGCCCTGCACAGGGCCGAATGGCCCTCCCGAGGGCCCTACACCGCCGTGGTCACCTGGCAGGCGCTCGGATTGGCCTGGGGCGTCTCCACCATCGGTGCTCTGCTGGCCTTCGGGCTCTCCTCGTACCAGCTCGGCGCGGCCGGGGGCGTCATGGCCCTGGTCTCCGACATCCTCACGGGCGACCTGTTCCTCGCCGAACTCTCCCAGGGTCTGGTGGGCATCAGCCACATCGTCGCCGTGGTCCTGGCGGTCGTGCTGACCCTCGTGCTCTTCGTCGGACTGGTCTCCTCCTTCGTCCACGTGGTCCGTGTCCGTCGACGCCACCACGACCTCCTCGAACTCATCGGGAGCGATCACCCCGACATCCCCGGCGCCCGTGTGGTCGACCATCCGGCCGCCGCCGCCTACTGTCTTCCGGGCGTGCTCCGCTCTCAGGTGGTGATCAGCGCCGGTGCCCTCGCGGTCCTGGACAACCGCGAACTGGCCGCGGTCCTGGCCCACGAGCACGCCCACCTGCGGCAGCGCCACGACCTCGTGCTCCTGCCGTTCTCCTCCCTCAAACGGGCCTTTCCACGGGTCCGACTGGTGCGCACCTACTACGAGAGCGTCGCCCTGCTCATCGAGATGTGCGCGGACGACCAGGCGCGTCGCAAGAGCTCCTCACGTGAGCTGGCCATGGCACTGCTGCGTTTCGGCGCGGCGGGTCCGTCCCTGGTGCCGGCCGGGGCGATGGCCGTCGCCTCCGAGGCCGAACCGGGGGTGCTGAAGCGTGTCAACCGTCTTCTCCAGCCCTATGACGAACTCCCCTACCACGCGGGGGCCTTCATCATGGGCTCCTCCGCCTTCCTCCTGACCACGGTCACCTGCCTCTGGCACATTCCGGTGTGATCCACGCGCGTCCCCGTCGTTCTCCGGCGGAGCACACCGCCTCCCCGCGATCCGATCCGGCCGCACGTCCCGTGGGACTGACACGGGTGTGATTCAGGCGGCTCACGGGCACGATCGCGGGCTCTGGTCCGTTTACGGTGGAGAGCGGGCGGACCCCCGCTCGAACCGGCGTCGGGAGCGTGCGTTTTGTTCTTCGGACTGATCTGGCAGGCCATCTACCTGGTCACCTTCGTGGCCAGCCTGTACGCGCTGATCGAAGCGGTCCGCACACCGGCCGCGGCGTTCGAGCTGATGGACAAGCAGAACAAGAAACTGTGGGTCATCCTCACCGGTGTCGCCACCGGACTCTCCCTGTTGGCGGTGTTCTCCGGTCGGGGGATGTTCGTCATCCTCGGGCTGGTCGCCACCCTCGTCTTCCTGCTCGACGTGCGTCCGGCGGTCAAGGGCGTGGGCGGCAACAACAACGGCCCCTACGGTTCCTGGTAGGCCGGGCCCCTCACCCCCCGGCCGTGTCGTCGTGGGGGGCGTCCGTCGGCCGCATCGCCCGGAGCACCTGCCAGAGCGCGCCGGAATAGGCCGGATCGGCGGTGTAGGACGAGTGACCCAGGATCTCCGGCCGCCTGGCCTCGCCCGGAGGGGCGTCGTACGAGCGCGGATCGGGCAGGGGCCCGGCCGGCTCCACGGTGCTCGGGGGACCGGACCCGTTCCGCATACGCACCGGTCCGGCGATCGCGTCGGTGAGCCGCCACAGGTTGCGCCACTGTGAGACGCGCCCCCTGAGATCGGCGAACGGCACTGGACCGAAGTAGGCGGGGAAGTAGCGCGCGTACAGTCGGCCCAGAGGGGAGCCGTGCGTGATCAGCGCGATGCGCCCCAGACAGTCGGTGGGCAACTGCCACACCGTGGCCGCCGCGAGCACGGAGCCCTGGGAATGACCCGACAGGACCACGTCCGTGTTCCCCCGGCACAACAGCGCCACCCTCGCCGACAGCTGCGGAACGGCCCGTTCCGCGTAGGAGGGCGGTGCCAGGGGGTGTGCGACGCGGGGCCAGAAGGTCCCCACGTCCCACAGGGCGCCCACGGCCTGCCGCGTGGGACGGTCGCGGTAGGCGCTGCGCCCGATCCACGCCAGTGCCACCAGGGCCGCACCGCCCAACAGCGAACCGGTGCTCATCAGGACCGAGACCGTGCCCTGCGCCATCTCCCGTATCCGTTCGGACACGGACGTCGCCGCGTCCGCCGGACCGGTCGACAGGTCCCCCGAGAGGGCCGCGTACAGCGCGAGCGAACCCAGCGCCGCCACCGGCAGCAGGAAGGCCGCCAGTACGGAGGGCAGCACCTCGGTCATCCTTCCCGCCGCGCGTGCGTGGGCGATGTCCCAGGTCCGCCGGTCACGCACGCTGCGCGCGTAGTCCTCGGTGACCGTGACCAGATACGCACGGGTGCCGCGGCGTAACCGCAGGGCGAGCACCACCGTCACGACCAGTACGACGGCGGCCTCCAGGGCGAAGGTCAGTTGCAGCCAGGAGTAGGCGGTCGGCACCGACAGAGGCAGACAGTCCACACCGGGCGTGGTCAGGAAGCCGCAGCCGCTCAGCAGCACCGAGCCCTGGTAGACGAGCGCGGCCGAGAACCCGCCTCCGAGCAGAGCGCCCAGGGCGGCGGTGGCCGGCCCCGCCACACCGCCCATCGCGATGCCGTCGTGGGCCCGGTCGGAGGCGAACAACACCAGTGCCGCGACCAGCATCATCGACACCAGGACCACCTGGACCACGAACAGCGCGTCGAGGACCGCGCCGTTGCCGGGCAGACGTCCCGTCGCCGCCCACTCCGGGCGCGGCCACAACGCGTACGCGATCACCGCGAGCCCGAGGAGCACGGTGGTGTCGCGCAGCAGACGGCAGACACGGTCGGTCCGGGCGTTCCAACGCGGGTCCACACCCGGCACCAGCACGCTCAGTGCGCTGGCCAGGACCACCACCGCCAGCAGTCCCGACAGTACGGCCCCGACGGTCCACGGTCCCGGTTCCCCCGGAAGGCCTCCGACCGCCGGGACCAGGTCGTACCGCAGGGCCGGAAGGAGCAGCAGCGCGGCGACCGTGCCCAGCGCCACCGAGATGTGGGCCGAACGCAACCGGGCCATGGTCTCGCTGTTGCGCCAAAAGTCCGGATGGCTCAGGGGCGCCGCCGCGCTGTGCCTGGGCGGCACCGGGCTGGACACGACCTCGTAGTCGGAGGCCGTGCGCCGGGACAGCCGCCACAGCACCAGGATCACGGCCACGGGAAGGAGCGCGCCCACCACCAGGGCGGGCCCCGGCGCGGACAGCGGTGAGGAGGGAGAACCCAGGAACGCCAGCCAGGGGCGTGCCCGCACGCACTCCTGTCCCTGACCGGCGGCGCACTGCCAGGCCACCAGGTCCATGCCGATCCCGGCCGCGGCCAGGGTGATGAGCATGGTCAGGGACAACGCCAACAGTCGAACGCCGGCCCCGTAGAGGTTGTTCGCCAGTCGTCGCACCCCGGTCGGTTCGTGGCCCATCCGTCCGGGCCGCATCCAGTAGGCCACGTTGACCAGCATGAACGGCAGTAACAGGAGCCACAGCGCCCGTGACGAACTCCCCGAGGTGAGGTTGCCCCAGGCGAAGATCTCCCGGCGGACCCCCGGAACGGTCTCGGTGTCGGGTTCGCGTCGCCAACGGAAGAACCCCGCGAGTCGGTCGCCGCCCACCCGCATCGCCGGTTCCACGTCCAGCAGTTCCTCGGCCTGTCCTCCGCTGACGCCGTGCACACGCAGTTCCACGCAGTCGGGGACCGGACCGCCCGACCCGCTCCGCACGGTCCGGGCGGCCGAGGCACCGCAGACGCGGGGGGAGGGAAGGTCCAGGTCAGGCTCATGGGGGTCGAGGGGCTCGGCGAGTTCCGACATACCAAGCATCCTGCCACGCAGCGTGTCCGGACGGTAGCGTTCCATCGAACCGGTGGACGGCGGGGCCGGCGGGGACCGTCCGTGGCGGTGTCCGAGGACGAGGCGCCCGCCAGGACACCGCTCAGTGCACCAGGGACTCGTCGGCCAGGTCCCAGGTGTTGCACGCCGCGGGGGTCTGCTCCTGCCACCCCTGGCGGGTCCACATGACGCTGTTGTCCTTCGAACCGTGCGTGCGCTCCTCCTCGGGACCGTCGACGCGGTCCGCGGTGGCCGCGGCGTCCTCCAACAGGACGTCCAGGTCGCCCTCCTCCAACGGGTAGGTCACCCGGACCGATCCCAGGAAGGCGCCGGCCAGACAGTTGGCCTGGAGTTCGCTGCGACGCGTCCACGCGTTGCGTGCCGGCTCGTCCTCCTCCAGCCCGCGCTGCTCGTGGTAGTACTCCAGCAACCCCGACTCGCCCTGGACGTGGTGGCCGTACTCGTGGGCCAGCAGGGACGCGTACACCACACTGTCGGTGGCGCCGTTCCACTTCTCCACCACGTCGGAGGTACCGATGTAGATGCTCGAACTCGCACGGCAGTAGAACGCCCCGGCCCGCGACGGGTACTCGCGGCATGGGCTCACCCCGGGTTCGTCCCAAAAGACCCGCTCCGGTGGTGTGAAGGGGACTCCGGCACGGTCGAACTGGGTCTGCCAGGCGTCGTCGAGGCAGTCCGCGACCGTGTGCAGGAACGCCTCCATCGTCTCGGGGGCGTCGACGTCCAACTCGGGCACCGGACACGGGCGCGGGCTCAGTCGCCCGGTCTCGTACAACGGGTTGGCGACCAGTGCCGTGTGCCCGGAGGGACGCTGAGGCTCGCCGAAACGTCCCGACAGCCCGAGGGGGCCCTGTTCGCCGCTCCTGTCCGACGGGCCCTGGACGGGTTCGTCGTCGGACTCCGGCCCTCCCTCGGGAGCGGCCCCGGCCCCCACCGGACCCGCGGGGGGCGCCTGTTCGTCGGTGGTGGTCCATGACAGCGTCGCCAGGGCCAGCAGTACCATCACGAGGGCGGTCACCAGGGCGAACGTCCGCCGGGTGGCACGGCGCTCCGCGGACGCCGATGTCTCATCCGATCTCGCGTACACTCCTGTCCGCCCGCCCTGTCGTCGCCGTTGACCGGGCCGTACGGACCGGCTCTCGCCCACGCTCCCGTCCGCGCCTCACCGCACCAGCTCCTCGGGAGCGTTCCACGTGTTGCACGCGGCCGGATCCACACGGTCCATGCCGTGGGCCGTCCACATGCGGCCGTTCTCCGCCGAACCGTGCGTGTGTTCGCCTCCCCGGTCGGAGCGGAGCCTGACATCGTCGAGGATATTCTCACGCTCCCTCTCACCCAGTTCCAGGGAGGTGCCCGAAGCGCCCAGGAAGACGCCCCCCAGACAGTTGGCCTGAAGTTCGTTGCGCCTGGTCAGTTCGTCCGCCTCGTCCCCGTCCACGTCCGCGCGCGCACTGTGGAACTCGGCGAGGATGCGTGACTGTCCCTGCACGTGGTGCCCGTACTCGTGACTGAGCAGGAACGTGTAGGCCTCGGGCCTGTCGCTGCCGGCGGAGGCCGCCACGATCTCCTCCACCCCCAGGTACAGGCCCCGGTTGGCCTGGCAGTAGAAGGCCGCGGTGCCCTCGGTGGGGAACGCCCCGCAGGGGCTGTGCCCGGAGGAGTGCCAGTACACGCGGTTGGGGGAGTCGAACTCCATCCCCGCGGCGGAGAAGTAGGAGCCCCAGGCCCGGTCCAGGCAGTCGGCGATCCGGTCGATGAAGGTCTCCACCGACGCCGGGTCCCTCTGGTCCAGTTCGGGCGCCTCGCACGTCACCTCGCCGAGTTCGCCGATCCGGTACAGCGGACTGTCGCCGAGCGGATCGTCCCGACCACCCTCGGCGAACGCCCCCTCCCCCGGTCGGAACGTCTCCGTGCCCGCGGACGAGACCGGGTACGACCAGGCCTCCGACGACGGCAGCATCGCCGAGATCAGGAGGAAACCGGTGAATCCCACGGCGGCCAGGCCCACGCACAGGGTCAACGACACTCCCAGGCCCATGCGCTGGAAGAAGCCGGGACGTTCGGACCAGAAGTCGGTGTCCGGCACGGTCGTACGCCTCACCACGGCGGTCCCCCCTGCTGTCCGGGCATGACGTCGGGCGCGCTGCCCGAGCGGGGAGACGCACCGGGGGACCGGATAGGCTCTCGCGTCATGTGGTGGGTAGGCTCCTGGCGCCCGGCCGTTGCGTTGGCAGCGGCCTTCTTCGTGTTCTCCTCACTGGTCACCGGGCTCGTCGCCTGGCCGGGGGAGGCCCTCGCCGCGACGGCGGCGGCACCGGCCCCCACAGTACCCGCAGGAACGGGCGGTACTCCGACCGCCTCCGGTGCGGGGTCGGATCCGGTCGTCACCAACGACATCCACCTCGAACTCGACGGCGCGGGAATCCTCCACGCCGAGGAGACCATCACCTTCTCCGGAGGCGCACCCTCCCTCTTCACCCGGGCCCTGACCGAGAAGATGCTGTACGACACCGACCACGACCGTGAGTTCCGTGTCACCGGAATCGGGGCCACCGACCTGGAGGGGAACGTCCTCGACGTCGACGTGCGCAGGGAGAACGGGACCCTCTTCGCGGACATCCCCACGGCCGCCACGAGCGGGGTGGTGCTCACCTACCGGGTGAGCGGAACCGTCGGGGAGATCTCCCAGGGCGTCCAGATGGAATGGCGGGCGGTCGGCGCCTACAGTCACACGGTGGAGTCCACCGACGTCACCGTCACGGCCCCGCTGCCGCCGGAGGCGCTGTCCTGCCTGGCGGGGGAGCCCCGCAGCGCCATGTACTGCACGGCCTCGGACATGGGCCCCGACGCCAGGGTCGCGCACTTCCTCCAGGCCGACATGGACCCCGACGACCGACTCGACATCGTCGTGAACTACCCGCCCGGAACCGCCGAGGGCGAACCGATCCTCACCCGCCGTTGGTCGTTCACCTCGGCTTTCGCGATCACCCCGGTCACCGCCGGCGTGTTCGGTCTCCTCATCGTGGTGCTGGTGGGCGGTCTGGTCGTACTGATCCGCGTCCGAGGCCGCGACGAGCGCGCACTGCGCAAAGAGGCCGAGGCGGGCAACCACGCGCCGGTGACGGAGGGCGAACACGGCCGGCTGCGGTTCACCCCTCCCGACGGAGTGCACCCGGGGCAGATCGGCACGCTCATCGACGAGCGGGTCGACATCGCGGACCTCACCGGAGCGGTCCTCGACCTGGCCGTGCGCGGTTACATCCGGCTGGAGGAACTGCCCCACGAGCACTTCACGTCCGTGGACTGGCGATTGGTGCGGCTGGACGGGCCCCCGGGGGAGACCCTGCTGGCCTCGGAGTGGACGCTGTTGGACGCCCTGTTCGGAGAGCAGCGCACGGTACGCCTGTCCCGGCTCGGGTCGCCCCGCGTGTCGGCGGACTTCCCCGCGCGCATCGACCGGGTGCGGGAGGAGTTGTACCGGGACATGGTGCGCCTGAAGTGGTTCGCGCGCTCCCCCAGCCAGGTGCGTACGCGTTGGAGCGTCGCCGGCATGGTGACCACGGCCACGGGCGTGGTCCTGACCGGTGTGCTCGCGGCGTTCACCACCGCGGCCTTCACGGGTCTGGCCGTCGTCATCGCGGGCGCCGCCGTCACCGTGGGCGCCCAGTACATGCCCGCCAAGACCGCCCTGGGAAGCTCGGTGTACGCGCACACGATGGGCTTTCGCGACTACCTGCTGAGCCGGCGCGCCGCGACCGCTCCACCGGGGCAGCGCGTGGAGCTGTACTCCCGCTACCTGCCGTACGCGGTGATCTTCGACGACGTGGACCGCTGGGCGAACATCCTGGCCTCGGCGGCGCTCACCGACCTGACCCCCGACGAACTGACCGGGGACGGTCTGGCCTGGTACACGGGCCCCCGGGAATGGCGGATCGAGGACTTCGCCGACTCCATCAGCACGTTCGTGGTGACGTTGAGCGGGATCATCACCAACGCCCGGCGATCACGGATGGTCAACCAGTTCCAGCGGGGCTAGCGAGAGGGAGGGGTTCATGCGCGCGGTCGTGCAGCGTGTGTCGCACGCGTCGGTGACGGTGGAGGGGGAGGTGGTCGGTCGGATCACCGGTCCGGGCCTGATGGCCCTGGTGGGGGTGACCCACACCGACACCGCCGCGGAGGCGGCCAGGCTCGCCAAGAAGCTGTGGACGCTGCGGATCCTGGAGGACGAGCGGTCGTGCTCGGACATCGGCGCGCCACTGCTCGTGGTCAGTCAGTTCACGCTCTACGGCGACGCGCGCAAGGGGCGTCGCCCCACCTGGCAGGCCGCGGCCCCCGGGCCCGTCGCCGAGCCCCTCGTGGACGAGGTCGTCAAGGAGTTGCGCGCGCTCGGGGCCGAGGTGGCCACCGGGGTGTTCGGTGCGCAGATGTCGGTCGCGCTGACCAACGAGGGACCCTTCACCGTCCTGCTGGAGGTCTGATCCGACCCCGGACACGGATCCGGGCCGTGGCGGTGGCCACGGCCCGGACGGGGGCGGTCGGTGCGTGAGGGGGTTTTCGCGGGGGCCGGTCGTTCTCAGCCGTCGGCGGTCCCCGGCTCGAACTTGTACCCCAGGCCGCGCACGGTCACGATGTACTTCGGACTGCCGGGGTCCTCCTCGATCTTGGCCCGCAGCCGCTTGACGTGCACGTCGAGGGTCTTGGTGTCGCCGACGTAGTCGGCGCCCCACACACGATCGATGAGCTGCATCCGGGTCAACACCCGTCCGGCGTTGCGCAGCAGGACCTCCAGCAGCTCGAACTCCTTCAGCGGAAGCTGCACGTTCTGGCCGCGGACCGTCACCACGTGCCGTTCCACGTCCATGCGGACGGGACCGGCCTCCAGGGCGGAGGGGAGCACGGCCTCGTCCTCGCCTCGGCGGCGCAGCACCGCGCGGATACGCGCCACCAGTTCCCGGGAGGAGAAGGGCTTGGTCACGTAGTCGTCGGCGCCCAGTTCCAGACCGACGACCTTGTCGATCTCGGAGTCCTTGGCGGTCAGCATGATCACGGGAACGTTGGACTTCTGACGCAGGGCCCGGCACACCTCGGTGCCCGACAACCCCGGGAGCATCAGGTCCAGCAGTACCAGGTCGGCCCCGGTACGGTCGAAGGTCTCCAGCGCCACGGTTCCGGTGGGCGCCACCGCGACCTCGAATCCCTCCTTGCGCAGCATGTACGAGAGGGCATCGCTGTAGGACTCCTCATCCTCGACAACGAGTACACGAGTCACTGTGCCGCCTCCTGACGGTCGGTGTTCCGGGTGCCTTCGGAGCCCGGGCTCTCGGGCCTGGGCAGACGCAGAGTGAACGTCGACCCCGACCCCTCCTTGCTCCACACGGTCACTTCTCCACGGTGGTGGGTCATGATGTGCTTGACGATGGCCAGGCCCAGGCCGGTACCCCCGGTGGCCCGGCTCCGAGCGGCGTCCACTCGGTAGAACCGCTCGAAGATCCTTTCGAGGTCCTGCTGGGGGATCCCGATCCCCTGGTCGGCGACGCTGACGTCCACACTGGACCCGGACAGGCCGACCGACACGGCGACCCGGGTGTTCTTGGGACTGTAGGCCACGGCGTTGGCGACCAGGTTGCGCAGAGCCGTGCCGAGCAGCCCCTCGTCACCCAGGACGGTGACGCCCTCCGCGCCACCGGCGACCAGTTCGATCCCCTTGGAGTCCGCGGGCATCCGGACCGAGTCCAGTGCCTCCTCCACGACGGGGCCGAGATCGACCAGGGAGGGCTGGGAGATCGGTTCCGCGCCCTGGATACGCGAGAGCGTGATGAGGTCCTGGATGACGGCGTTCAGCCGGGAGGCCTCCGTCCGCATACGTTCCGTGAAGCGACGTACCGCCTCGGGGTCGTCACTGGCGTCCTGTACGGTTTCCGCCAACAAGGACAGAGCGCCCACCGGAGTCTTGAGTTCGTGCGAGATGTTCGCGACGAAGTCACGGCGCACCGCTTCCAGGCGGCGGTGCTCCGTCTGGTCCTCCGCCAGGACCAGCACCAGGCCGGTCCCTCCCAGAGGAGCCACACGCACCGCGAAGGACGTGGCGTCGGGGCCGAACTTGCGTACGGCCACCTCGATGTCGGTCTCCCGGATGACGCCGTCCCGCCGTACCTGCCGGGCCAGGTCGAGCAGCTCGCCTATCACCAACTCCTCGCCCCGGACCAGGCCGAAGGCGCGCGCGGCCGAGGAGGCGCGCAGCACCCTGTCGGCGGAGTCCAGGACCACGGCGGAGGAGGGAAGCGCGGAAAGTACCTCGGCGATACCCGGTGGCAGTGTGCTGCCGTCGAAGACCGGAGGCGTCGGTGTCTGCCTGGAGGCGGAGCCCATGCGGAAAAGAGAGCTGACGAGGACGCCGATGACGACGCCCACAATGAGCCCGACGATGCCCGTTACCGCGGCGAGAAGTTCCCCTTGCACACTTCGATCGTAAACGCCCTTACCGCGGCTTTATCCGGGAAGAGCATGTGACACAGCCGAGGTTCTTCCACAGTTCACCGATTTTTGACCAGTCCTTCAAACAACCACTGGGAGCATTGAGGCCATGCGCGATACCTACCACGAGGACCTCGACAGTCTGAGCGAACGCCTCGTCGAGATGACGAGGCTCGCACGACACGCGGTCGCCCGCGCGACCACGGCGTTGCTGGACAGCGACCTGACCGCGGCCCAGGAGGTCATCTCGGGTGACGAGGTGATCAACCGTCTGGACCAGGAGATCGAGGACACGGCCTTCAACCTGATGGCGCGTCAGCAGCCCGTCGCCCTGGACCTGCGGACCATCATCAGCTCGCTGTACATGCGGGGCGACCTGGAGAGGATGGGCGACCACGCCGTCCACCTGGCCAAGATCGCCAGGAGGCGTCACCCCGACTCGGCGATCCCCAAACCGGTCCGGTCGATCGTCCTGGAGATGGGTCACCAGGCGGAACTGCTGGTGACCAAGGCGGGCGAGGTCATCGCCGAACGCGACCCCGACACGGCGTTGGAGCTGGACAAGGACGACGACACGATGGACCGGCTGCGCCGTAAACTGCTACAGCGCATTCTCGCGCCCGAGTGGGGCTACGGGGTGGAGACCACGATGGACGTGACCCTCGTGGGCCGGTTCTACGAACGCTTCGGCGACCACGCGGTGCACGTCGCCGACAACCTCGTCTACATGGTGACGGGAGAGAAGCGAGAGGCCTACGAGCCGGAGGGATGAGCCGGGGAACGACCTGGTCCGGGCTGGACGGGCCGGGCCTGTCCAGCGGAACCCCTTCCGCGCGGGCGTGGTCCATCAGGCGCGCGGTACCGCCGAGGTGGGGGAGGCGCCGGTCCGCGAGCCGTCCGAGACGGGGTCGCCCGAGGGTTCCGCCGGCCGTTCCAGAACCTCGCTTGAACCGCCCGTGAAGGACGTCGTGACGGTGTTGCCGGAAGGGTCGGAAGCCCTATCCCGTATGGCCTGACAAGCGCGTGACGGGTACCGGGCACCCTTTGTCAAGCCCTAAAAAGAGCGGCCTGACCTGCGTGTTCGCAAAGCTAATAGGTACGTTAAGTCACGGATTCATGGTATCCTTGTGGTAGCGGAAGGGGTACCTGTCACATGACTTTCAAGGTCGGCGACACTGTTGTCTACCCCCATCATGGGGCTGCTCGTATTGAAGCGATCGAGACTCGCACTATTAAGGGCGAGGAAAGAACCTACCTCGTGTTGAGGGTCGACAAGGGCGATCTGACGGTGCGCGTGCCCGCCGCGAACGCCGAGGACGTCGGCGTTCGCGACGTGGTGGGGAGAGAGGGCCTGGACAAGGTCTTCGAGGTGCTGCGCGCACCGCACACCGAAGAACCCACCAACTGGTCCAGGCGCTACAAGGCGAACCTGGAGAAGCTGGCGTCGGGCGACGTCAACAAGGTCGCCGAGGTGGTCCGGGACCTGTGGCGCCGGGACAAGGAGCGCGGTCTGTCCGCCGGGGAGAAGCGGATGCTCGCCAAGGCACGACAGATCCTGGTGAGCGAACTCGCTCTCGCGGAAAAGACCAACGAGGACAAGGCCGAAGCCCTCCTCGACGAAGTTCTCACGAGCTGAGGCCCGGTTCGGGAATCACGTGAATTCATGACGAAAATGCCTCGGGTGGGCGTCGGAACAGACGTCCACCCGTTTTCTCCTGGACGCACACTTTTCCTCGCCGGCCTGGAATGGCCGGGAGAAGAAGGCGTAAGCGGCCATTCCGACGGTGATGTGGCGGCCCACGCGGCCTGCGACGCGTTACTGTCCGCGTGCGGACTGGGTGATCTGGGATCCAACTTCGGCACCTCGCAGCCGCGTTGGAAGGGCGCCTCCGGCGCCGACCTGTTGGCCGAGACCGTCGCGCGCGTGCGTGCGGCCGGATTCGAGATCGGCAACGTGTCCATTCAGATCATCAGCAACCGCCCCAAGTTCGCCCCCAGGCGAGCGGAGGCGGAGAAGACGCTCTCAGAGGTCGTGGGAGCGCCCGTGAGCGTGTCGGCGACCACGACCGACGGTCTGGGCCTCACCGGCCGTGGAGAGGGCATCGCGGCCGTCGCGACGGCCCTGTGCGCCCCGGTGGAGTAAGCGAGGAACGGACGCGATGGTGGGCGGGTCGACCGCCGCGCCCGCCGTGAGCACCCGGATTCCGAAGCGCGAGCGATGGTGGGGCCCGCGACCGGATGTTCCGGGCGCGGGACCTTCACGACCGGAGGGCCCCCTCGGGGGCCCTCCTCGCGTTCCTCAGGGCCGTCGGATCGCGCACGCCCGCGGACGATGCCCGCCGGCTCACTCGTCGGGGCGGAGCGGCTCGCTGCGCACGCGACGTGAGGGCGGCCCCGCCGTGAAGTCCGGCATCGGGGGCCTGGGCGGCTTGAGCACCATGGGGCGCTTGTCCAGCCGTGTCGGGGTCCGGGCCCGGTCGTCCTCGTCCTCGCCGTCGTCGGAGGACACGGTCCGGTCGGCCTGGGACCCCTGCTCCGACACGGGCGCGATGGGCTCCTCGGAGGGACGCGCGGCGCCCGGGGGGACGTCGTGGCCCGGGAAGGCGCTACGCGCCTCGGAGTCCGTCTCAGGGACCCAGGTGGGCGCCGGCTCCGGCTCGGGGTCCTCCCGTTCGAACGGGGAGGAGTCCTCCGGCGGTGTCCACACCGGGGGGACGTAGTCGTCCAGGGCACGGGAGAGCGTGTCGGGATCGTCCTCGGGAGGCTCCCAGAACGCGGTGGCCGGGATCTCCTCCTCCGTGGGCCCGTCCGGGTCCTCGGGCTCGGTGCCACGTTCCCGTCCCGCCGGTGGACCGTGCTCGGTCGCGGTCTCCACGGCCGACGAGGGGGCCGGTTCCAGCGGTCGGTCGGCCGTGATTCGTCCGCTCTCCGACGACGGGAC
This sequence comes from Nocardiopsis sp. ATB16-24, assembly GCF_030271535.1. GTDB lineage: Bacteria > Actinomycetota > Actinomycetes > Streptosporangiales > Streptosporangiaceae > Nocardiopsis. Next base: position 84,803 of record NZ_JASCXJ010000003.1, read on the forward strand.
CTCCTCGGGCTCCGGTGACGGAGCGACCCGCGGGGCCTCGGCCTCGTCCGAGGTCGGGTCTCCGGGCGGCGGTTCGTGGTCGAAGCCCTCTTCGGTCTCCTCATCCCCGTCCACTGCTTCCCCGACCGGAGGGCCCGACGGGGTCGTGGCCGGCGGTGAGGACGTCTCCGGGACGGAGTCGGTCGGCGTCTTCGCCGTGGGCACCACCGGGATCCGGTCGGCCGCGCGCCTGATCGGGTTGCGTTCGGCACGGGCACGTCGAGGCAGGGCCTGGTCGGTGACGGGCTCCCCGCCCTCCCGCGGTGGCGGGGCCGTGTCCGGATCGAGCGCACCGACGGTCTCCTCGGAACGGGTCAGGGCGCTCTCGGGGCCCTGGTCCCGGTCGTCGGTCGGTTCGCGCTCGGGGTCACGGTCATCGTCCCGGTCGAGGGCGGGGTCGTCGGTGCCCAGACGCAGCAGACGCGTGGTGAGCTCCTCGCGGCCGGCCTCGTCCTCACCGTCCCGGCGAAGATCCTCGGGTCGCCTCGTGGGGGCGGGCGCGGCGCGGGCGCGCAGCACGGTGGTGGGATCGGTCACCGGGCGCGGGCGGACGCCCGACGCACGGCGTTGCGAGCGCATGTGGGCGCGCAGGGTGATCCACAGCAGGAACGCCACGAGCAGCGCGACGAGCGGTGCCACCGCCACGATCACGTTCGCGACGCCCTGGTGCACCCGCTCGATGAGTTGCAGATTGCTCATCACCATCGCCACGGCGGCGAGGAGGACCAGGAGCGGGATCAGCACCAGGTCGACCCAGAACCGGTCGCGCGGGTGCGCACCGCGCAGCACGTAACTCACCCAGAACGCCATGATCAGCAGCAGGGTGTAGGCGAGGGGGAACACGTGCGCGAGGGCACTGCCCTCGTGTCCGCCGTACTCGGCGAAGCGGAAGATGCCGTTGTAGGAGATGACGAGGGCGCACAGAGCGATGAGGCCGACGAACAGGGCACCGCCGGCGAGAGCGCCGGCTCCCGCACCGCGACCTGTCGCGGGCCCACCGTTCCGTGTTCCTGACTCGGGGGCGTTGTTGTAAGGGGCCATCGCCTTCGCAGCGTAGCCCAGACGACGTCGTGAACACGAGATTCCGGATGATTATGGCCGCTTCCAGACGAGCCGGCTCAAGGGCCTTCTGTGCGTCCTGTCGGAATACGCAGGGGTGAGGCGACGTGGGCTTCGTCAGTGAGATCCACGGAGGTCGGATGATCTCACATCCCACCTTCCCGAATATGGCTCATCACATATACGGCTTGAGGTTGTCCGAGAAGGGGATGCCCGCCCAAGGCCGCTGGTTTGTGACATGTGCGTGAGAGGACAGGGGATAGGCTTGACAACGTGAGTCTGCGCTTCTATGACACCAGTGCCCGACAGGTCCGCGAGTTCGTCCCCCTGCGTGAGGGGACCGCGTCCCTGTACCTGTGTGGTGCCACGGTGCAGGCACCGCCGCACATCGGGCACATCCGGTCCGGAGTGAACTTCGACATCCTGCGACGCTGGATGACGCATCTGGGGTACGACGTCGTCTTCTGCCGCAACGTCACCGACATCGACGACAAGATCATCAACGTGGCGGCGGCCGAGGGCGTGCCGTGGTGGCGGGTCAGCGAACGCAACCAGCGGGCGTTCACCCACGCCTACGAGACACTGGGCTGCCTGCCGCCCACCGTCGAGCCGCGGGCCACCGGGCACGTGCCCGAGATGATCGAGCTCATGCACCGCCTCATCGACGCGGGCCACGCCTACGCCGCCGACGACGGTTCCGGTGACGTCTACTTCGACGTACGCTCCTACCCGCCCTACGGCGAACTGTCCAACCAGCGCCTGGACCAGGTCGTGGAGTCGGCCGACTCCGACCCGGGCCGGAGCAAGCGCGACCCCCGGGACTTCGCCCTGTGGAAGGGCGCCAAGCCGGGCGAGCCCAGTTGGGACACACCGTGGGGACGCGGGCGCCCCGGCTGGCACCTGGAGTGCTCGGCGATGGCCACCAAGTACCTGGGGCCGGGCTTCGACATCCACGGTGGAGGCCTGGACCTGGTCTTCCCCCACCACGAGAACGAACTCGCCCAGTCCCGTGCCGCCGGTGACGGTTTCGCCCAGTACTGGCTGCACAACGGGATGCTCGCCGTCGGGGGCGAGAAGATGAGCAAGTCGCTGGGCAACTCCCTGCTCATCCCCCAGATGGTGCAGAAGGTCCGTCCGGTGGAGCTTCGGTACTACCTGGCCCAGGTCCACTACCGCTCGATCATCGACTACTCCGACGAGGCCCTCCAGGAGGCGGCCACCGCCTACCAGCGCGTCGAGGGCTTTCTCACCAGGGCGAGCGAGGTGCTGGGCGGGGTCGCGCCCGCCGCCGACGTGCCCGCCGAGTTCGCCTCCGCGCTCAACGACGACATCGGGGTCTCCCAGGCCCTGGCCGTCGTGCACGGTCACGTCCGCGAGGGGAACACGGCCCTGGCCGCGGGAGGCAAGGAGAAGGCCGCGGAGATCGCCGCCGAGCTGCGCACCATGCTCGGTGTCCTGGGTCTGGACCCGCTCAGCGAGCAGTGGACCGGCGGAGAGCAGGGGCTGAGAGAGGTCGTGGACGCCCTTGTCGCGGTCGCCCTGGAGCAGCGACAGGCGGCCCGTGTCCGCAAGGACTACGCGGCGGCCGACGCGATCCGCGACCAGCTCGTCCAGGCGGGCATCGTGGTCGAGGACACCCCGGAGGGACCTCGTTGGGAGCTGCGTCGCGGCTGACCCGACGTGCGCGGTGGCCGGACGGCCCTATTGTGGGAGTTCGCCGCCGCGCTCACGTCGGTCGGCGACATTCCACCAGCCGGACGCCTCCGCTTCCGGCATGCCCGCGACACGTACGGGGAGGCGGCGACCATGCCGGCGAAGAAGAGTAAGAAGGGCCCGACCAAGGGCAGCGGCGGCAAGGGCCGTCGTGCCCTGGAGGGAAAGAGCGGCACTCTGCCCGCCGAGCAGAGGCACTGGTACAAGGACAAACAACGGGCCAAGGCGGCCCGCCGGCCCGGCCCCGCCGGCGCGCCGGCGGCGGCCGGGCAGGGCGGTGAACGCCGCCGAACGGACTCCGACCTCCTGGTCGGACGCAATCCGGTGGTGGAGGCGCTGCGCGCGGGCGTGCCCGCCGCCCGCCTGTTCCTGGTCAACAGCCTCGACCCCGACGACCGGGTCAACGAGGCCGCCCGGATCGCGGGTGAGCGCGGGGTGGAGGTGCTGGAGGTCACCCGCGCCGAACTCGACCGCCGCTGTGACAGCAACGGCCAGCCCGGTGCGGCCCACCAGGGGATCGCGCTCCAGGTACGCCCCTATCGGTACCGGACGCCGGAGGACCTGCTCGACACCGCGCTGAGGTCGGACGCCCCGCCGCTGCTCGTGGCGCTGGACGGGGTCACCGACCCGCACAACCTGGGCGCCATCGTGCGCTCGGCCGCGGCGTTCGGCGCCCACGGCCTGGTCATCCCCGAACGACGTTCGGCCGGGGTCAACATGACCGCCTGGAAGACCTCTGCGGGCACCCTGGCCCGCCTGCCCGTGGCCCAGGCCACCAACTTGACCCGGACCCTGGAGGGTTTCAAGAAGGCGGGCGTGTTCGTCGTCGGCCTCGACGCCGGAGGCGAGACCCCCGTCCCCGACCTGGAACTGGCCACCGGTCCGCTGGCGCTCGTGGTGGGCTCCGAGGGGCGGGGCCTGTCCCGACTGGTGCGGGAGACCTGTGACGTGGTCGCGAGCATCCCCATCGGTGACACCGAGTCCCTGAACGCCTCCGTGGCCGCGGGCGTGTCCCTCTACGAGGTGGCGCGACGCCGGGCCGCGGACACGGGACAGGGGGCCTGACCACCTGTTTTCCCCTCGGCGTCCGGGGTAGCTGTGCGGCTACGTTCTCCGCAGAGGAAGTGCAGGTGAGTCACATGTCGGCGGAAAGGATGACGCCTCCCCTGCCCGACTACGAGGACCTGTCGTACCGGGACCTGGAGGAGCGCGTGCGTTCCCTTTCCTCGGAACGGCTGCGCGAGCTGATCGCCTACGAGCAGAGCCACGCCGACCGCATGGAGGTCCTGGAGCTCCTCCAGGACCGGTTGACGCGGGCACGGGACACCGATTCCGGAGACGGGTCCGCCCCTCCCTGAAGGCTCACTCGTCCCGGGACGACCACGGTCACGCGTGACGGGGGCACGGCATGAGACTGCGGCGCAGCGATCCCGCCTCTCCGGGCATCACCCGCGTGCGGCACGGGCGGGGCTTTCGCTATCTCGACCCCGAGGGAAGGCCGGTCACCGATCCCGAGCACGTGCGAAGGATCAAGGCGCTCGTCGTGCCGCCCGCCTGGCGCGACGTGTGGATCTGTGCCTTCCCCGAGGGCCACATCCAGGCCTGTGGCACCGATGACGCGGGCCGACGCCAGTACATCTACCACCCCGAGTGGCGACGCAGGAGCGACGAGGCCAAGTACGACAGCATGCTCGACTTCGCGGAGCTGCTCCCCGGACTCAGGCGGACGGTGGCCGAGCACCTGCGCCTGCGTGGGCTGGTGCGCGAACGCGTCCTGGCGGCGGCCGTCCGGCTGGTCGACCTCGGTTTCCTGAGGTCGGGAGGGGACGCCTACGCCGCCCGGAACGACTCCTACGGTGTGGCGACCCTGTTGCGCGAGCACGTCCACCGCAGCGGGGGCAAGGTCGTGTTCGAGTTCCCCGGCAAATCCGGCAGGGAGCATCGGGTGGAGTGCGCCGAGCCCGAGATCCTCCGCGTGATCACCGGCCTCCAGCGCGTGCGTTCGCCGGGACAGGACATCTTCGCCTATCGGGTCGAAGACGGTTGGCACGACGTGGACGGCGACGACCTCAACGCCTACCTGCGCGAGGTCACGGGGGAGGACCACACGGTCAAGGAGTTCCGCACCTGGCACGCCACGGTCCTGGCGGCGGTGGGGCTGGCGGTGGCGGTGCCGCCGGAGGACGACGGGGCCCTGGCGAAGCTGAGGGCGCACGTGGTCCGTGAGGTGGCCGACTACCTGGGCAACACCGAGGCGGTGGCCCGCGGCTCCTACATCGACCCGCGGGTCTTCCACCTCCACGAGCGTGGCGTGACGATCGCCGCCTCACTGCCCGCCCTGGGCGACGAGGCGCTCACCGGAGAGCTCGCCACCCAGGGCGGTGTGGAGGAGGCGGTGCTGCGCATGTTGCGCGAGCACGGCTGACCGTCAGCCTCCCGTGCCGAGGTAACCGTTCGGGTCGAGCACGTACTTGCTGGCCGCGCCCTTGTCGAAGGCCTGGTAGCCCTCGGGGGCCTCCTCCAGCGGGATCGTCACGGCGTTGACGGCCTTGGCGATCTGCACGCGGTCGTTCATGATCGCCCCCATCAACTGCCGGTGGTACTTCATGACCGGGCACTGTCCGGTGAAGAAGGCGTGCGACTTGGACCAGCCCAGCCCGAACCGGAGCGACAGCGAGCCCTCCTTGGCGGCCTCGTCCGCGGCACCGGGGTCACCGGTCACGTACAGGCCGGGGATACCGATGGAGCCACCGGCCCTGGTCACGTTCATGGCGGTGTTCAGCACGCTGGCGGGCGCCTCCTTGTGGGCGTCCTCACCGGTTCCGTGGGCCTCGAACCCCACGGCGTCCACCGAGCAGTCCACCACGGGCTCGCCCAGGAGCTGGTCGATCTGCTCCGCGGGCTCGCCTTCGGAAATGTTGATGGTCTCGCAGCCGAAGCTGCGTGCCTGGGCCAGGCGCTCCTCCTTCATGTCGCCGACGATCACCACCGCCGCGCCCAGAAGCTGGGCCGACACGGCGGCGGCCAGTCCCACGGGCCCGGCGCCGGCGATGTAGACGGTCGACCCCGTGCCGACACCCGCGGTGACACAGCCGTGGTAGCCGGTCGGGAAGATGTCGGAGAGCATCGCCAGGTCGAGGATCTTCTCCATCGCCTTGTCGCGGTCCTCGAACTTCAGCAGGTTCCAGTCCGCGTAGGGCACCAGCGCGTACTGGGCCTGACCACCGACCCAGCCACCCATGTCCACGTAGCCGTACGCCGAACCCGGGCGGTCGGGGTTGACGTTGAGGCAGATCTCCGTCCGCCGCTCCTTGCAGTTACGACAGCGTCCGCAGGAGATGTTGAACGGCACCGATACGAGGTCACCGACCTTGATGTACTCGACGTCGGGTCCGGTCTCGACCACCTCGCCGGTCATCTCGTGCCCCAGGACCAGGCCCTCGGGTGCGGTGGTGCGCCCTCGCACCATGTGCTGGTCGCTACCGCAGATGTTGGTGGCGACCACCTTCAGGACCACTCCGTGTCCTACTTTGCGGCCTACGTTGGCGGGGTTGACCCCGGGACCGTCCTTGATCTCGAAGTCCGGGTAGTTGAGGTCCTCGACCTCGACCCTGCCCGTTCCGCGGTACACGACGCCTCTGTTGCCGGCCATGTCCTTCCCACCTCTCCGCCCCCGGGTGGGGGCGTTTGCCTCCCCCTATCCGGGTGGAGCGGTGGCTAATCGGACGAAATGTACCTTCTGTCACGATCTTTGCCCGGGTGGCGTGGTGAGTGCGACGGGGATCCGAGTAGGCCTGACGGCTCCGGACCCGGTACCATCTCGGTGGGACGTGGCCATGACCATGGCCACGAAGGCCCGCCAGCGTAGCTCAATTGGCAGAGCAATCGCCTTGTAAGCGATAGGTTAGGGGTTCAAGTCCCCTCGCTGGCTCCGAGAAGCGGTGAAGGCGCAGGTCACCGCGCCGAACGAACGGCCACCAAGGAAACTCCCGGGTGGCCGTCGCGCACTCGTTCAGGCTTCAGACCTATCGCCTTTCGACGCCGATGATCCCTTTCCCAGGGCCGAGCACGCCCACCTTCCTCAGCCCGTCCGACCGTGTTCCGAGAAGGTCGCGGACACCGCTTCGTCGCCGAACACCTTCTGGCCGACGGTTGGGCGTGGTGGTTCAACGTCGGGGACTCCTGAACCTACCGGCTGACGGGTGAGCGCCCGGTCCAGTTGACCGAGGACGACTCGCCCCCACCGGAGCCCCCACGGTTCGGTCGTGGGGGCTGCCTTGTCGAGGGTCGGGCCGCTTGTCGAGGGTTACGCGAGGGTGGCGAGCAGCGGGGCGCTTTCGTTGGATTCGGAGTCAGGCGGACGTCAGGTCCGACAGGGAACCCGTCTGGCCCTCCATCCGATCCACGGTGGGCCATCGTGGTGTCCCGGCGCCGGCCGCATGCAACGCCGTGCGCAGCACCGCGGAGGCCTTCGCCGAGGCCTCGACCGGGTCGTCGGTCCTGACGATGATCTCCACGGTGAACAGGAGTCTGTCGGCATCGCTGCTCACCGTGGAGTCGGTGATGGTGCTGTCGCACTCCTCCAGCGTCATCAGCTCGTCCAACAGCCGAGCGGCGTAGTCGTGGAACTCGTCCTGGCCGACCGGATGGGAGAAGCTGACGTGAAGGTCGGTCCCCACCATCATCGCGAGTCGACTCGTCACCGGTCCTCCTCCTTCATGCACCTCTGCCGCTTGGCCCACCGGATGCTCTCCTGGAAGTACCTGGGGTTTCCCGGAGTGAGGTGGATCGACCTGGCGTGGCTGCCACAGGGGCACTTGACCCTGTAGTACTTGGGAGGATCCTCGATCTTCCATCCCATGGCGTCGAATTCCTCCAGGGCCTTCTGCCCGTCCGGCTTCTGGTGCCTCTTCCAGTACCCCAACCGCGCCGCCCAAGGTTCCCTCATTATGTACCCGCTGTCGAGAGTGAAACTCTAACCTTCGCCCAACTCACACACAGGCGAACAGCGGAACCGTTCTCAAGCGGTCACCGAACCCCGACCCACTTCGACGCCGGTTCGCCGCCCCTCTCGTGGGAAGGGGCGGGGTCCTTTCTCCTCTCCGGGTAGAGGACCCCACGGTTTCGGTCACCCGACCACCGTGGACCCACCGGGCCAGTGACCAAGCGGGTGGTGCGCGGTGCGGTGAGCCACGTCGGCCCCGTGGGGTCACCGGCCCGGGTGTCGCAGTTCCTCAGTCGGCGGGGAGAGGCACGCTGGGAAGGCGTCCAGGGGCCTTCTCGCCGTTGACGACCTGGTTCAGGAAGCTCTCCCATTCGGCATGGGGAACGGTGATCGTGGGGCCCTGGGACTCCCTGGTGTCACCGATCTCCACCATGCCCTTGCGTGGGACGCGGACCTGGACGCACCCCTGCGGGTTGCTGCTGTAGCTGGACTTCCTCCACCTCATGGGCCCCTCCTCGGCGCCGCCGGGGTACCTCGGTAGCCGCGAGGTGCCCCGTCCGGCGGGCAGTGACGTCTCGTGGGGCGGCGGGCGTCGTGCCCGCCGCAGTGTCGACCCCGGCTTCGGCCGGATCGCGCTTCGGATGGAAGGTCTGAGGATGCTCAGTCCACCGGGTGCCGGGGTTCCACCACCGTGTTGGGTCCCGGGTAGATGAGCTTTTCCTCCCCGTCGGGGAACCGCACCACGTACGGCGGTCCGTTGTCGGCTCCGCGTACCTCCACGATCTCCCCGGTGTGCTTCCCGTCGGTGCTGGTGACCCCGTGCGTGTGCACGTAGTCGCCGATGGACGCCCGCATGGCTCCCCCGTTCCTCGCTGGTCGCATCGGTCGCGAACGGGGGTCTACCCGGGAGGCGGGTCCGGTGAAACGGGACCCGTCCAGGCTCGACCCCCCGGGGGGGAGTGGCCATAGGACGTGGCGGCGTGCGTTTCGGTTGCGGGAGGGGGAGGCCCGCCCCGGCGGACCGGGGTTCGCGGCGTCGTCACCACCGGCATGGACAACCCCCGAACGACTCCCTTACCGTGTCGCAATGGACACCACAGCGGTCAGAATCCCCGATCTCACCGGACGAACGGCGATCGTCACCGGCGCCAACAGCGGTCTGGGCCTGGAGACCACGCGAGTACTGGCCGGAGCGGGTGCCCATGTCGTGCTCGCGGTGCGCGACGAGGACAAGGGCCGTGTCGCGGCCGAAAGCGTCAGGGGCAAGACCGAGGTACGTCACCTGGACCTGGCGGACCTGTCCTCCGTGCGCGCCTTCGCCGACCGGTGGCAGGGCGACATCCACCTTCTGATCAACAACGCGGGCATCATGGCGGTGCCCAAGGGCAAGACGAAGGACGGCTTCGAGTCGCAGTTCGGCGTCAACCATCTCGGCCACTTCGCCCTGACCAACCTCCTCCTGGAACAGGTCACCGGACGGGTGGTCACCGTCTCCTCCAGCCTGCACCGCATGGCCAAGGGCATCGACTTCGACGACGTCGCCATGGATCGCGGCTACAGCCCCTACAAGGCCTATGCCCGCTCCAAGCTCGCCAATCTGCTGTTCACCCTGGAGCTACAGCGCCGCCTGGAGGACGCGGGTTCCACGGTGCTCGCCACGGCCGCGCACCCCGGCTACGCGACGACCGACCTCCACGGCTATGGATCCCATCCCCTCCTCCGCGGGATCACACGGCTGAGCAGCCGGGTGTTCGGCCAGAGCGCGGCCAACGGCGCCCTCCCCACGATCTTCGCCGCCACCCAGGACGTCCCCGGAGCGGCCTTCGCCGGGCCCAAGTCCATGGGCGGCACGCGTGGCGCCCCGGCCCTGTCCAGCCGGAGCGAAGAGGCCTGGGACGGCCGTGCCGCCAAGCGCCTGTGGGTGCTCTCGGAGGAACTCACGGGGGTCTCCTTCCCCTTCCCGCCCGCCGACCGAGCCTGACCCTCCCCGGAAAGGGGGGAGGGCCCCGACCGACGAACCGTCGGCGGGGCCCTCGGCGGTCACCGTCACGGGTTCAGGACCAGTTCCTCACTCGTGGCCTCGCGGACCGCCTCCTCACTGACCGCGAACGGCAGGGTCTCGCCCCTGCTCCACGGCTCCAACTGGTCGTCGTAGTGGGGATGGAAGGCGTGTCCGGAGTTGCCGGTCAGGTGGATCCAGGTGGAGGCGTCCCGGTCGGACATGTCCACCACCATCCGCATCGACGGGACCGAGGTGATCCCGTATCCCGAGGCGGGGTCCCACCCGGTGGCGTTGACGATGCTCGCTCCGCCGGAGCTCTCCACCGGCCCCCGGTTGAACAGCCACTCGACCACGCCGATGCCGGAGGTCCCGAAGGATTCGTGGGTCGCGGTCAGGGTGTGCAGGTCGCCCCACCGCCACTCGGCGGGGTCCTCGCCCAGCAGTTCGGTCAGCTCCTCGGCGGCGGCGTCCATCGCCGCGGCCAGCACCTCCTCGCGTCCGCTGACCTCCTCGCCCTGCCACCAGGCGGAGTCGGGGTCCTCCACCAGTCGTCCCACCACGTACATCCCGCGTGAGCTTCCGCTCATGGACAGCGGCTCCAGCTCGTCGAACAACAGCGGCAGGAGCTGACGCCAGGTGGCCTGGTAGAACGCCGCGCCGGCGGAGTCGGTCTCGGCGTACAGGTCCCACTCGCGCAACTGGTCCTGGGCCAGGGCGGTGGTCCCGTCCACGTCCGCCTCCAGCAGGTGGGGGACGAGGTCGGCCGCCGCCGCGTGGAACGAGTCCATGTGGAGTCGCTCCATGTCCTCGACGGTGAGCGGGCCCTCCTCGATCGCGTCGGCGAGAAGGACGTTGATGCGCTGCGACCTGTATCCGTAGTCCCAGTCGTCGGTGAGCAGGTGCTCGTAGTCGGCGTCCACCACCGACTGGTTGGCGGTGACGATCACGCCGGAGTCGGGGTTGTACACGCTCGGCAGCTCCTCGAAGGGGATGTACTCCTTCCAGTCGTAGTCGGAGTCCCACCCCGGAGCCGGGTAGCGGCCGTCGCCCTTGCCCCGGACCGGTACCACGCCGGGCGTCTGGTAGCCGATGTTGCCGTCGTTGTCCGCGTAGATCAGGTTCTGCGCGGGGACCTCGAACCGACCGGCGGCCTCGCGGAAGTCGTCCCAGTCACGGGCCCGGTTCAGGGTGAAGACGGCATCCGCCGTGGCACCCGGCTTCAGGGCGGTCCACTGTAGGGAGACGGCGTACTCGTCGCCGTCCGCGCCCTCCAGGTCGGGGTCCTCGGCGATCCGTGCCAGGTCGGCGCCCGCGGCGGTGTCGGACAGCAACGGTCCGTGGTGGGTGGAGCGTACGACGATGTCGACGTCCTCGCCGCCCGCCACCCGGATGGTCTCCTCACGGGTCTCCAGCGGACGGGTCTGGCCGTCGACCACGTAGCCGTCGCCGTCGAGCTGTTCCACGTACAGGTCCATGACGTCGGGGTTGACGTTGGTGAAGCCCCACGCGATCGACTCGTTCTGGCCGATGACGACACCGGGCAGACCGGAGAAGCTGAACCCGCTGACGTCGAAGGGGCACTCCTCGGTCAGCTCGGTGCAGTGCAGGCCGATCTGGTACCAGGTGGAGGGCATGGACGCGCCCAGGTGGGGGTCGTTGGCCAGCAGGGGCATGCCGCTCTCGGTGTGCTCGCCGCCCACCACCCAGGAGTTGGAACCGAGGTCGGGGCTGGTGCTGGGGCCGAGCATCCGCGGCAGGTCCTCGGCGGCCTCGGCCACCTCGCCCAGGGCCGCGGCGACCCCGTCGGGAAGCTCGGGGGAGCGGTGCTCGTCGGCCTCGCGCAGGTCCGCCTCGGTTCCGGCCTCCAGGTGGTCCTCGGTGGCGGTGATGGGCAGGTGCTCCTCGAAGGGGTAGGTCGGGTAGAGCTCCTCGACCTGCTCCTCCGTCAGCCCGGCGTCGAGCAGTCGGGCGCGCTCGCTCTCCTCGCGCATGTTGCCGCCCAGGTCCCACGCCATGGCCTTGAGCCAGGCCAGGCTGTCGACCGGGGTCCACTCCTCGATCTCGTGGCCGCCGTTGAGCACGGAGAGCAGGGCGTACTCCAGACTCGCCTCGGCGCCGTCGTGCTCGTCCAACCAGGCGTTGACCCCGGCGGCGTAGGAGTCGAGGTACTGCCGGGTCTCGGGTTCGAGGAGTTCGTACTCCTGCTCGGCGACGCGCCGCCACCCCATGGTGCGCAGGTAGACGTCGGTGTCCACCTGGTCGGGGCCGAACAGCTCGGCGGTGCGGCCGGCGGTGACGTGGCGACGGAAGTCCATCTCCCAGAAGCGGTCCTGGGCGTGGGTGAACCCCTGGGCCAGGAAGAGGTCGTGGGCGTTGTCGGCGTAGACGTGGGCGACGCCGTGCTCGTCGCGCAGCACGGTGACGGAGGATTCCAGGCCCGCGACGGTGAGTTCGCCGGAGGTCTGCGGGAACGACCTGCGGACCGTCCAGACTCCCAGCAACGCGGCCACGAGGGCCAGTACCACGACGGCGGCAAGAAAGCCCAAAAGCACACGAAGTAGGACACGTTTACGCATTACACCCATGGCGGAACCCTAGAGTGTCCCCACTCACAGCCGCCAGGGATCGGAAGAGGCCTGGTCCCAATTGTTACCAACTGGTAGAGCGCGGGGGTTTCGGCTCTGACCACGGTGAATGAGGGACCTGGGTTCTCGGGCTTCCGGACCGGTTCTGGCGCAGGCTCGGACTAGCCGAAGCCTGTGCCAGGACCGGTCCGGGGCGGGAGCGCTCACCGACGACCCCGGTTCGCCCGTTCCATCTCCGGGATGTGGTCCGGAGTGACCAGGCCCTGGTGGAACGCCGAGTCCATGAGGCACACGGCGGTCTCCCTGTCCACCCCCAGGAGGGTGTCCGCCAAGGTCCGCACAGGGGTGGTCACGCGGAGCGCGCCGCCGTCGAGGCGGGTGACCTCCGTGGGGAGCGTCTTCCAGGAATGCAGGGTGATCCCCGGGACGTGCCGATGGGAGCCGCGCCCCGGTAGGACCATGTGCACCGTGCGGTGGTCCCACGCGGGCAGGCCCTCGACGCCCCACAGTCGGGCGGCCGTCTCGCCTCCCGCGAACGCATCCCCGCCGAGCGCGAGTTGCGCGGCCATGACCGTGGTGCGCAGGCGCAGGGTCGGGTCCGCGAGGTCGACCAGGGACCGCACGGCGTAGACGCGCGGATAGGGGCGCCGCCGGTCACCGGCCCGCATGAACCGACGGATGTCGGTCTTGGTGAGCCCGGCTTCGTGGGCCTGGTACCAGGTGAGAACGCCGTACCGTCGGGCGGCCGTCGCGAAGGCGGCGGCGCCGGGAGGAAGGAGAGAGAGGCCATGGTCCCAGGGTGCGAGAAGGGGACGGCCCGTGTCCGCGATCCGGGTGGCCTGTGGACGACCTGTCGCCCCAAGACCCACGGGCGTCTCGCCCAGGTGTCCCCGTTCACGAGGACCCGTTCTTCTCCCTAGGATGGTCCCGTGGTCGCACGAAGACCCACCGGGGCGGCGAACGCGGGCGTCCGCCGGAGCATGCGGGCCAACAAGGGCCGGGACACCCGTCCCGAGTGGGAGATAAGACGCCGTGTCCATGCCGCGGGTCTCAGGTACCGCGTCTCCGCCCGACCCCTTCCCGATTTTCGCAGAACCGCCGACCTGGTGTTCTCCCGCGCGAAAGTCGCGGTCTTCGTGGACGGCTGCTTCTGGCATGGCTGTCGGGAACACCACACCGTGTCGAAGACCAACGCCGAGTACTGGTCCGAAAAGGTACGAAGGAACCGGGAGCGGGACCAGGAGACGGACCGCAGACTCACCGCGTCGGGTTGGACGGTGGTCCGGATCTGGGAGCACGAGGACCCTCGGGAAGGCGCGCGCAGAGTGATCGATGCGGTGCGGTCCGCTCTTCGAGAGCGGAGTTGACACGCCGTGGTCGAACGGCGGTGCGGCCCTTTCCACCTCGGTCGTCATCCGAGCGCCGTTCCGGTGACGCCCACACCAAGCCATCCCCAAGACTTGGTCGGCTTCCGGGCGGCACGGAGTGGTCTACCGGAAGTCCGGCGCTTCGTCCAGCAGCCTCTGATGCATCGTCGATGTCTTCGGAGGACCGCTATGGACATGCCCGTGGTGAACTCGTGCCAGGTGGACGCCTGCGCCTACAACGACCAGCACACCTGCCACGCACTGGCCATCACCGTGGGGAACAGCAGCAGCCACGCCCAGTGCGACACCTTCTTCGACGCCGACGTCCAGGGGGGCGACCCCGGTCACGTCGGTCACGTCGGCGCCTGCAAGATGGGCGACTGTCAGCACAACGTCCAGTTGGAGTGCCAGGCGCCGGCCATCGCCGTCGGTCTCCAGCAGACCCAGGCGGACTGCCTCACCTACGCTCCCGCCTGAGGTCCACGCCGCACGTGTGCCGGTGACCGGCCCAGGGCGCGCTCTTCTCCCGCTCCACGGACGAAGGACGCGCCCTCCTCAGGCCCGGGGGCCGGTCTCCGTGGCCTCGGTGAACCGCGTCGACTCCGGCAGTGCCCTGGCCAGTACCTCGGCGGCCACCGCCGTGACCACGCCGACCGCGCTCATGACGGTCACCGCCCACGTCAGCCCGAGTGATTCCCACAACCCCCCGAAGGACACCAGGACCAGTGCCCTGACCAGGCCCGCGACCATGCCCAGCATCGAGAACATCGTGTTGCGGTCGGCGTCGGTGAACATCAGCTGCTGCCACACGCCCGACAGCACCCCGGTCAGGCCGATCAGGAACTCCGCCGCCACCAGCCCCAGGGCCAGCGGCAGGAGACCGTGCGCGGTCAGGACCAGGGGAAGGCCCACCAGCGCCGCGAGCATCGGCGCCCATGTACGGGGGCGCCGCCCTCGGTCGACGAACCTCGCGCACACGGCGCCCAGCGCCAGGGACGACGTCATGGCCAGCAGGGTCACCCCGTTGAGCCGCACGTCCTCACCGTGGGTCGTCAGCAGCAACGGCTGCCAGGACACCACCAGCAGGGACGTGCCGGCGGTCAGGGAGGCGGTCAGCGCCACCAGGGGCAGGAAACGACGGCCGGCCACCAACCTGGCCGAGTCCCGGATGATCGTGGTGAGCCGCCTCCCGGGCTGTCCCGGAGAAGGGGGGAAGCACACCGGGGCCAGGAGCGCCAGCGTCACCAACAGCAGTCCGCCCGCCATGACCAGGGTGTCGGCGGGCCACCAGGTTCCGGCGACCATCACCGAGGCCGCGCCCAACACCGCACCGCTGTTCCCCGCGACCTGGCCGAAGCGCACCGTCCGTGAGATCCGTTCGGTCCGGGCGTGGCTTCCGATCCGATTGACGACCAGGGCGGTGAGCGTTCCCGACTGAAGGGGGAAGCCGATCGCCCACAGGCACATGCCGCAGAACGTCGCCACGAGCCCGTTGGCGAGGCCGAACAGCGCGAAGCCCGCGCCCCACAGGGCCAACCCCACCACCATGAGTCTGCGGTGCCCGAACCGGTCGCCCAGCGCTCCGCTCGGGGCCTCGATCAGAAGCGACACCAGGTTTCCCGCGCCCAGCGCCAGACCGAGCAGCCACGGGTCGACCCCTCGCCCCAGCAGGATCGTGACGAAGATCGCGCCGAAAAGGAAATCAGCCGTCGCGGACAGAACCGTGAAAGAGACGTAGGGGGCCAGTAAGGACGATTCCCGGGCCTTCTTCGACGCCATGGATTTTCTTTTCCTGGGAAGGTGGTGCGCTGTCACGGACGGAAATTCCGCCCACGTTAGCACGCTTTCTTTTCGGCGTGTGAGAGATGTGTCCGGTCCGCCTCTCACGCGAATGGGAGGGAAGGGCGAGGGTTCCGGGGAGCACACTCGTGGGGCCTTCCACCAGGAAGGACCTCCTTCGTCCCGAGGTGTGCGGTGCGGACGTGCATAGCCGGGCGGCTGCGGGGTAGCCGGGTCTCAACCGGGTAACAGGCCGATTCCAAGGAGGCTCGGTAATGCACTCACAAGAGGGAAGAGGCGGACTCGGAGAAACGGGTGAGCGTCTGACGTCGACCGCCCAGGGGGCGGCGGGCGAGGTGGCGTCCACGGCGGGGGAACAGGCGAGTTCCCTCGCCCATGAGGCCCGATCCGAGGCCCGACACGTCACGGAGGACGTGCAGGAGCGGCTCCGCGAGGAGGCCGACGAACAGGCCCGGCGGACGTCGGAGAACCTGCGCCGGTGGTCCGAGGAACTGTCGTCCATGGCGGAGAACGGTGACCCCGGATCCCCGGTGAGCGGCGTCGTACGCCAGGTCGCCCAGAGCGGCCGTGGAGCCGCCGACTTCCTGGACCGCCGGGGGGTGGAGGGCCTGGTGGAGGAGACCAAGAGGTTCGCGCGTCGTAGGCCGGTCGCCTTCCTGGCCGGAGCCGCCGTGGCCGGGTTCGCGGTCGGTCGGATCATCAAGGCCGCCTCCGACGTCTCCTCCTCCGGGACGGACGACCACGAGGGGCGTCCTGAGGTGCTCCCCGCCGGTGAGCAGGTCCAGCCGCCCGCACCGCGTATGAGCGACGCCGGCCCGCGTGGGGAGACCTCGTTCTCCACACACGCCACGTCCCGGCCGGAGGAACCCGGTCCGTCTCCCTCGGACCGCGGAACGCCGGGGCACGAGTACTGAGGGGGCTGACATGGCAACTCCTGGGATACCGCCGCAGAAGGGCGGGGAGGACCGCACCTCACCGCCGGAGACGGTCGGTGAGGACCAGTCCATCTCCGAACTCCTCGGAGAGGTGACCGGCGACCTACAGACGCTGTTCCGTCAGGAGGTGGCGCTGGCCAAGGCCGAGCTCCGCGAGGAGGCGGTCAAGGCGGGCAAGGCCGCCGGGCTCCTGAGCGGGGCCACCGTGGCCGGGTATCTGGCCGTGCTCCTGCTCAGCCTCGCGGTCATGTTCGGTCTGGCCGAGCTCATCGGCCTGGGTTGGGCCGCGCTGGTCGTCGCCGTGGTGTGGGCGATCGTCGCCGCGGTGCTGGCCGTCGTGGGACGCAACCGGATGCGCGAGGTCTCGCCGAAGCCGGAGCGCACCATCGAAACCCTCAAGGAGGACGCGCAATGGGCGAAACACCCGACCAGATAAGACAGGACATCGAACGGACCCGGTCCGAACTGACCCATGACACCGACCGCCTGCTGGACCGGGCCAACCCGCGTAACGTCGTGGACCGGAGCACTCGCCGGATGCGGGACAAGACGAGGCGGATGAAGGACCGCGTCATGGGATCGGTCCCCTCCTCCGGTGAGGCGGCCGAGGGCGTCCGGAACACCGCCGACCAGGCGACCGACATGGCGAAGTCGGTGCCCGAACAGGCCGTGCGACAGACGCAGGGCAATCCCATCGCCGCGGGGTTGATCGCCTTCGGGGCCGGTCTTCTGGCCGCCTCGGTCATCTCCGAGAGCCGGGCCGAGCAGCGGGCGGCGCAACGGGTGGCCGAGCGCGGAGGACCGGCGGTCGAGTCGGTCCGCCGGTCGGTGGCGGAGTCGGCCTCCCACGTCAAGGAACAGGCGAGGGAGTCCGCGCAGGCCGCGGGCGAACACCTCAAGGACAGCGCCTCGGACGCGGCCCGAACGACGGGTGAGCACGCCCGCCACGAGGCGAGGTCCGCGGCGGACGAGATGCGCGGTTCCTGAGCCCGGCGGGCCGTGAAGGCCGTCCGGGACAGGTGCCGCCGGTCGATCCTCTCGTGCGGTGAACGCGCGGCGGGCGAAAGGGCCGTCGGCCCTTTCGCCCGCGCCCTTTCCTGGTCCCGTCCGTCGGGGCCGGCGGGGAAGTGAGGGAAGGAGCAGAAGATGGTGGAGCGCAACTCCTCTGCGGCGGAGGGTGGGCACCCTTCCCGAGGCGGGAGCGAGGGGCCGACCGACATGCCGCCGACCTCCTGGTGGGCGTCGCTGCGACGGACCGTCGGCGAGTTCAAGAAGGACGCCCTGGCCGACCTCGCGGCCGGCCTCACCTACTACGCGATCCTGGCGATCTTCCCGGCACTCCTCGTGCTGGTCTCCCTGGTCGGTCTGGCCGGGCCCGAGGCCACACAGACCCTGAGCGAGAACGTGTCCAGGGCCATGCCGGCGGACACCGGACAACTGGTGACGACCGCCATCGAGAACCTCCAGAGCAACCAGACGGCCGCAGGTGTGTTCGGTCTGATCAGCCTCGCCGTCGCCCTGTGGTCTGCCTCCGGTTACATCGCCGCCTTCATGCGCGCCTCCAACGTCGTCTACGACGTGCCCGAGGGCAGACCCATCTGGAAGACCCTGCCGATCCGTGTCGGCGTCACCCTGCTGATGGTCGTCCTTCTGTCCCTGACCGTGATCGGCGTCACCCTCAGCGGAGGGGTCGCGCAGCGGGTCGGAGAGCTGCTGGGGTTGGGGTCGACCGTGGTGACGGTGTGGGACATCGCCAAGTGGCCGGTGCTGCTGCTCATGGTCGTGTTCATGATCGCGCTCCTGTACTGGGCCTCGCCCAACGCCAAACGCGGGTTCCGCTGGGTCAGCCCCGGAAGCGTGATCGCGGTGGTGCTCTGGCTGGTCGCCTCGGCCGCCTTCGCCTTCTACGTCGCCAACTTCGCGTCCTACGGCAGGACCTACGGCAGCATGGCGACCGTGGTCATCTTCCTCGTGTGGTTGTGGATCACCAACATCGCGATCCTGCTCGGTGAGGAGTTCAACGCCGAGATCGAGCGAGGACGTGCCATCTCCGAGGGGACGCCGGAGACCGAGGAACCCTATGTCGAGATGCGTGACCGTCCCAAGAAGAAACACCGGGCGCACCACCGGCAGAAGTGACGCCGTGTCGGCGTACCGGGGGGTCGCCCGGAAACGTCGCCGGTGTGAACGGCGGCTCCTTCTCTCTGACGGGCCTTGCCCTGGCGCACCTTCGTGCTCGTGGAGGTGTGCCGGGGCCGGGGCCTACGGTGGACGGGAACGGGGAGGGGGACCTCTTCGATCGGTCCGCTAGGCGAGGGCCTCGGCGAGCGCGGCGGCCAGGACCGGCACCCCCGGGTTCTGGTTCCCCCGTGGCCACACCAGTCCGAGCGCGGACTCGGGAAGGCCGCTCACCGGGACCAGGACGAGGTCGTCCCGGTCGACGTGGGAGTCCGTCTCGCCGCACAGGAGCATGGCGCCCCGCCCCGCCGCGACCTGGGACACGCCCTCGCCCAGGGTGGCCACGCCCGGCTCGTGGTGGATGGTCCTGCCGAGCGGTGTGACGGTGGGGGCGTGTACGCGAAGCCAGTAGTCGGGGGGCTGCCGGACCGGAATGAGCGGAACCCTCGCCATGTCCTCCACCCCGATGAGGGAACGTGAGGCGAGGGAGTGGTCGGCGGGCAGCACGAGGTGCTGTGGCCTCCGCGAGAAGACCGGCCCCACCACCAGGTCCTGTTCGCGGACCGGCAGCAGGACGACGGCCGCGTCCACCTCGCCCTCGCGCAGTGGGCCGAACGGGTCCGCGACCTCCACGATCTCCACCCGGGCTCCGGGCTCGTGCTCCTCGAACGCGCGGACCGCCTCGGTGACGGGTCCGCGCATCCGGCCGCCCAGCCCCAGACGCACGTGCGGCCGTTCGCGCGTGGTCCGCTCACGGACACGGTCCACCACCGCGGCCAGATTCTGGAAGGCGGGGCGCAGGGCGTCGAGGAACTCCTCGCCCAAGGGGGTGAGGGCGCCCGTGGGGGAGGAGGGGTCCGTCAACGGGGCGCCGACACGTTCCTCCAGGGAGCGGGTCAGCCGGAGCACCTCTTCCGGTGGTACGCCGAGCCGTTCACCCGCCCGTTCGGGACGTGACTCCTCCGCCAACGCCAGGAAGCACTCCAGCTCCCGGATCTCGATTCCGTGCAACCAACCCGCCCCTTGATCGTGTCCGCTGACGTGCGACCCCCGTACACGAGAGGGCCGACGGAACATCCCTCATGGAAGCACGTGGGCGGCGGGGCGTTCTCCCCAGCCTCCCCTTCCGCCCCGGCGAAGGGGGGAGGGAGGAGGTTCCGGTGTCCGTGTGCGGGAAAGAGTGGGCTACCCGTCGCCGCCTGCGAAGGAGCGTCGTGGACCTCCCCACGACTCGGGAGAGGACGAGGAGCCGCAAGAGGAAAGGGAGAGTGGCTTTGTGACCGACCAGCCGTTGACCGCCGGAGACCTGCGTCGTGCCCTGGAGGCACTGCCGGACGACACCCCCGTGCGCGCTCTGGCCGTGGCCCCCAGCGCCGACCACGTCGACGTGCACGTGCTCACCCGCGCGGTGATCGACCAGCTCACCGTCGCGTGGGGGTCCGACCTGAGATACCGAGGCCGTCCCTACCTGCGCCTGGACCTGCGCCTTCAACAGGGTCCCGAACACCGCGCCCTGACCGAGCCCGCGGGCACACCCGAACACGGCTGACGACGCGCGGCCACGGGCCCACGCCCTCACGCGGGCCCGACGGTGATCACCGGATACGCTCTGCGCGACAGCGATTCCCGGGAGGAGCCACCATGACAGCGACCGCGGTCGTCACCGGAGCGAGCAGCGGAATCGGGGCCGCCACCGCACGCGGGCTCGCGGAGCGGGGCTACACGGTGGTCCTGGTCGCCCGTCGTGTCGACCGGATCCGGGCTCTGGCCGAAGAGCTGGTCGAGGAGGGCCACGACGCCCGCCCGTACGCCCTCGACGTCACCGACAGGGCGGCCGTCGACGCCTTCGCCGAGTCACTGCCCGCCTGTGACGTGTTGGTGAACAACGCGGGAGGGGCCATCGGCGTCGACACCGTCGCCACCGCGGACCCCGCCGACTGGCGTGCCATGTACGAGCTCAACGTCATCGGTGTGCTCAACATGACCCAGGCCCTGCTGCCCAAGCTGATCGCCGGTGGCGACGGCACCGTGCTCATCGTCTCCTCCACGGCCGGCCATGTGGTCTACGAGGGCGGGGGCGGTTACGTGGCCGCCAAACACGGCGCGCACACCCTCGCCGCGACGTTGCGCCTGGAGCTGTGCGGGGAGCCCGTGCGGGTGGTGGAGATCGCGCCCGGGATGGTCAAGACCGAGGAGTTCTCGCTCAACCGTCTGCACGGCGACGCCGAGGCGGCCGAGGCCGTCTACGCGGGTGTCCCCGATCCGCTGAGCGCCGAGGACGTGGCGGACACCGTCGTGTGGGCGGTCACCCGGCCCTCGCACGTGAACATCGACCTGATGGTGGTGCGCCCGCGCGCGCAGGCGGCCCAGCACAAGGTCCACCGGATCGCGCCGGACGAGGGGTAGGCCGCCACGGCGCGGGGTTCAGTCCTCGGAGCGGTCCGGGACGCACTCGGCGCAGGCGCAGTGGTTCGTGGTGGACATGGACCGGCATCGCGTGCAGATCTGCCGCTTCGTTCCGGGGGGGTCGTGCTTCCAGTCGTGCCGGCCTCGCCTACAGATACCCGAAGGGCTGATGGCGGTGTCTTCGGTGTCCATGACAGCACGGTAGCCGTGGCGCGGGGGGATCGCCAGCGCTCGCGCCACGGCCGGAGCCTCAGGCGTCCAGATCCTTGGCGAGCATCTCCGCCAGTCCGTCCAGGACCGTGTCGGCGTCCTCGGACTCCTCACACGTCAAGGTCACCGTCTCGCCGTGCCCGGCGCCCAGCGCCATCACCGCGAGCACGCTGCGGGCGTCCACCGGTTCGTGGCCCTCCTTGGAGATCGTGACGGGCAGTCCGGACGCGTTGACGGCCCGGACGAAGAGGGCGGCCGGGCGGGCGTGCAGGCCGAGTCGGGAGGCGATGGCCACGGTGCGCTGGGGCATGTCGGTCCTTCAGGGTCGTCGGACGGGCCGGCGCGGCCGACCCGTGTCGGAGCTCGTCGACCGTGTCGCGCGCGGCCCCTCGGTCCGCGTGCCCGGCGGGTGCGCCCGGGGCCCACGAGTATCGCACCGTGGACGCCGGGTGTCATCGGAGCCGAACCGTCGCCCCTTCCCGGAACCCGGAACTCGGGAGACGGGGTGACGAGCGCGCCTCCCCCGTGGTCGGATCCGGGTCCGCGCCGACGCCCCCTCGTGCGAGGACGTCGGGACGGTGGTTCTGGAGAGGCGCGGTGTTGCGGTCGGGGTCGGACTCGTCGGACCTTCGTCCACAGGGGCTACCGCCGCTCGCCGTCGTGGGGTTTGCTGGAGACGAGGCCCACCGCACTCGTCACCGTCCACGGTCCCGGACCGACGTCCCCGGCACGGGGGGACCCGAGAGGCGGTCGCCCGGCAGCACACCGTTCGCCGACGTACGGAGCGATCATGGCACGGATCGATCCCCTCCACGCGACAGCCGGCACCGCCCGGTTCTCGGGTATCCCGGCCGGTCCCGGGATCGGTGTCGGACCGGTGGCACGCATGGCGGCACCGCCGTCCCTGCCCGTGGAACGTCCGGCCGTGGACGACCCCGGCCACGAGGCCGCACGGGCACGGCGGGCCCTGGAGGAGGTGGGCGACCTGTTGGACCGACAGGCCGGGGGGCTCGAAGGCGAGGCGGCGGCGGTACTCGACGCCCAGGCGCTCATGGCCCGTGATCCCGAGCTCGCGCGGCGCGTCGGTGAGCGCACGGGGAAGGGGGACTCCGCCGCGTGGGCGGTCCACGCCGCGTGCGGGACCTACCAGGAGTCGCTGCTGGCGGCGGGGGGTCGCCCGGCCGACCGTGCGGAAGACCTCGCCCACGTCCGGGACCGGGCCGTGGCGCTGCTCCTGGACCGGCCGATGCCCGAGCCTCCCGACCCCGGGGTCCCTCACGTGCTGGTCGCCGACGACCTCGCACCCGCCGACATGGTCCGGCTCGACCCCCGCCGCGTGCTGGGCGTGGTCACCCGCCATGGCGGCCCCACCGGTCACACGGTCATCCTGGCCCGGGCGCTCGGTATTCCGGCGGTGGTGGGGTGCGAGGGAGCCGAAGGGTTGGTCGACGGAACGCGGGTGGCGGTCGACGGCGACGAGGGGACGGTCCTGGTCGAGCCCGACGAGGAGTTCGTCGACCGCGTGCGCCGAAGGGCCGAAGACACTCGCGCGCTGCTCGCGGGCTCCACCGGCCCCGGGCGGACCGCGGACGAGGTGGCGATCCCGCTCCTGCTCAACGTCGGGGAGGGGGATCCGCGCGAGGCGGGGGCGCACGACAGCGAGGGCGTGGGACTGCTGCGCACCGAGTTCCTGTTCCTGGATCGGACCGAGCCGCCCTCGATCGGGGAGCAGACCGACGTCTACACGGCTCTGTTCGAGGAATTCGCCGGACGTGTCGTCACGGTCCGAACCCTGGACGCGGGCTCCGACACACCGCTGGCCTTCGCCCCCACCGGACAGGAGGCCAACCCGGCGCTCGGTGTCCGGGGTTTTCGCACGTCACGCCTGCATCCGGAACTGCTCACCGCGCAGCTCGCCGCCATCGCCGCGGCCTCGGGGCGAAGCTCGGCACGGGTCAGGGTCATGGCGCCGATGGTGTCCACACCGGACGAGGCCGCCGCGTTCGTCGCCTTGGCGCGTGAGGCCGGGCTCTCCGACGCCGGTGTGATGATCGAGGTGCCCGGGGCGGCGCTGCTCGCCGACAGGCTTCTGCCCCTGGTGGACTTCGTGTCCATCGGCACCAACGACCTGGCGCAGTACACGATGGGCGTGGACCGGACGCTGGGCGCACTGCCCGACCTGCTCGACCCTTGGCAGCCGGCCCTGCTCCGACTGGTGGGGACGGTGGGCGAGGCGGGGGAGCGTGCGGGGCGTCCGGTGGGCGTGTGCGGTGAGGCCGCCTCCGACCCGCTGTTGGCCCTGGTCCTGGTGGGCCTGGGCGCCACCAGCCTGTCGATGTCGGCGTCGGCGTCGGCCGCCGTGCGCCACGCGTTGGGGTTGCACACCCGGAAGCGGTGCCGGGAGCTGGCCGAGGCGGCGCTGGCCGCCCCCGACGCCGCACAGGCCAGGGAGGCGGCCAGGGCCGCCGCTGAGCCCGGAGTCCTCGGATGACGAGGCCGGTCGGCGGGGACGGCACGCGTGCGGAGGAGGGGCGTCCCTCGCGAGGCCGGGCGGTGACGCCCGACGCCGGTGCCCGGCCTCCTTCCTCTGGGAAGATCCGACCGTGGACGGGTCAGGGCTTACGGGCCATTCCGCCGTACTGGTCCACGTGCACGGCGTGTCCGACCTCGGCCGGGGCGGGGCGCCAGAAGGGCACCGACACCACACCGGGTTCCAGGATCTCCAGCCCGTCGAAGAAGCGCTCGATCTGTTCGGGGGAGCGCAGGTGGATGTGGGAGGAGGCGTTGGCGTTCCAGTGGGCGGCCGCCTCGATGATCTCCGGGCTGGTGTTCGTGCTGTCGTTGGTGACGAAGAAACTGCCAGGGCTGAGCGCGCCCACGTAGGCGCGGACCAGGGACAGCGCCGTGTCCTCGTCGGCGATGTGGGCGAGGGTGCCCATGATCAACAGGCCGATCGGCTGGTCGAAGTCCAGGTACTCGCGGGCCTGGCCCAGGAGCTTCTCCGGCTCGGTCAGGTCGGCGTCGATGTAGTTCGTGGCGCCACGCGGATCACTGGTGAGCAGGGCCCTGGCGTGCGCGAGCACGAGCGGGTCGTTGTCGACGTAGACGATCCTGGACTCGGGGGCGACGCTCTGGGCCACCTCGTGGGTGTTGTTGGCCGTGGGCAGTCCGGTGCCGATGTCGAGGAACTGGCGGATCCCCTCCTCCTTGGCGAGGTAGGTGACCGCGCGGTTCAAAAAGGCCCGGTCGGCGCGGGCCGCCGCGACGATTCCCGGGAAGGTCTCCTGGATGTGGTCGCCGACCTCGCGGTCCGGAGGGTAGTTGTCCTTGCCGCCCAACCAGTAGTTCCATACCCGCGCGGAGTGGGCCACGCTGGTATCGATGGGAAGGTCTGCCATAGAGCGCTCACTCTGCTTCATGTGTGGACAAGGAAGTCCAAAGTAGCGCTTTCGCATGACACCGGAGACGTCGGCGACACACGGCTTTCCCCGGGTGCGGGAGGCGGTCGTGCGGTGCCCCCGACCCGATGGGGTCGAGGGCACGGCTCAGGTCGTGTAGTCGGCGTTGATGCGGATGTAGCCCTCGGTCAGGTCACAGCCGTAGGCGGTGAAACCTCCCCCGGCGATGCCCAGGTCGACGCCGATCACCACCTCCCCGCCCCGCAGATACCGGGCGGCGCGCTCCAACACCTCCTCGGTGGCCTCGGCGGGATAGGTCTCCACGTCACCGAAGTGGACGCGTACGCGCGAGGGGAGGATGTCGGTCTCGTCGGAGCACTTGCCGACCGCCATCACCACCCGTCCCCAGTTCGGGTCCGCGCCGTGCACGGCGGTCTTGACCAGGGGGGAGTTCACCACGGCCTTGGCCACCCGCTTGGCCTGGGCGTCGTCGCGCGCACCGCTCACCCGTACCTCGATCAGCTTGCTCGCGCCCTCGCCGTCGGAGGCGATCATCCGCACCAGCTTCAGCGCCACCTCGTACAGCGCCTCCTCGAACCCGGCCACGTCCACCGACCCGGCCAGACCGTTGGCGAAGATCGCCGCGGAGTCACTGGTGGAGGTGTCGGTGTCGATGCTCAGCGCGTTGAACGTGCGGTCCACCACCCGGCGGAACACCTCGTCCAGGACCGGCTGTTCCAGCTCGGCGTCGGTGAAGAACCAGGCCAGCATCGTCGCCATGTCCGGCTCGATCATGCCGACACCCTTGGCGATGCCCGTCAACGTCGCCTTCCCGATCCGCGCGGACGCGGCCTTGGGCCGGGTGTCGGTCGTCATCATCGCCGCCGCGGCGCGGTCCAGGTCGGCCGGGGGGAAGTCGGTGGGCAGCGCGTCCAGGTAGGAGCGGACCTTCTCGATGGGGTAGGGGCGGCCGATCACACCCGTGGAGGCGACCAGGATCTCCTCGGGCGCCACCCCCGCGGCCCGGGCCACCCGTTCCTGCACCTCGCGGGCGTGGTCGTCGCCGATCCTGCCGGTGGCCACGTTGGCGTTGCGGGCGATCACCGCGACGCCGCGCGCGCGTCCGTCCGCCGCGCAACGGCGGCTGAGGGTCACGCTGGGGCCGGCGAACCGGGATCGCGTGAACACCGCGGACACGTGCGCCGGGACCTCGGACACCACCGCGAAGAAATCGTCCTTCGGATCCTTGATCCCGATGTTTCCGGCCACGCCGCGGAAACCGGCGGGAACGGGGGTCTGGCTGCTCATCGTCCTCCTCGGGTCTTCCCGGCGTCAGACTACTCCGCCGGGCTCTGATCGCTCTTTCCGGCTGTGACCTGCGAGGGTTTCGTCCTATTCACATAGGCGGACGGTGTGACAACGACCTGGTAACGGGGTATCCGCCGAGGTACGGACCAGGTGGGGGGAGGCGTGTTGTGCGTGATGGTGACTGGCTCACGGAGACGGGGACGCGGATCCGCGGCGTCCTGACGGTGATGGTGGACGCCGGTTGGCTTCCGGGCGGCACGGCCGTCATCGGCACCGGTGGTATGTGGGAGTTCGTCGCGGTCGGTCGGGTCGACGCCGAGAACGACACCGCCCCGGACGTGGCCTACGACGTGGCGAGTCTGACCAAGGTGATGGCCACGTGGCCGCTCGTGGGTCGGGCGGTGGCCGAGGGGATCATGGACCTGGACGCGCCGATGTCCGAATACCTGGACGTGGACCGCCTTCCCGGGGCCGACGTGACCACCCGCCAGATCCTCACCCACACCAGCAGGCTCAACCCGGTGGCGTGGCTGGAGCGGTACGTGGGAACCGAACAGGACCTGGCCGAGGCGATCCTGGCCGATCCGCTGGAGGAGCCGGGGTACCACTACATCGACCGGGGCTTCATCCTCCTGGGGTTGCTCCTGGAACGCCTCTACGGCACGGGCCTGGACCGGTTGGCGGGCGACCTGTGGCGGGAGTTGGGCATGCGCTCCACGGCCTTCGGTCCGTTGGCGCGCTCACCCGGCGTCGCCCCCACCGAGTGCCGTATCCCCGGTGCGGCCCCGACCTGGGGGGTGGTGCACGACGAGGCGGCGGCGCTGATGGGCGGTGTGGCCGGCCACGCGGGGGCGTTCACCACGGCCATCGACCTCGGCGCCTTCTCCCGGGAACTGCTGCGTCTGTACGAGGGCGGCGTGGGGCCGATCCCGTCCTCCTACGTGCGCATGAGCTGGCGTCCGCACGTGGACGCGGGCGCGCGGCTGTGGCGGGGCCTGGGTTGGCTGGTCACCCCCGAGGGGGTCGTCTACCACAACGGCTTCACCGGGACGAGCCTGTTCATGCACCCGGGGAGCGGCCGGTACGTGGGAGTGCTGACCAACGCCGTGCACTACGGGCGGGACCGGACCGGTTTAGTGGATCTGAGGTCGGCGGCCAGATCCGCTCTCACTCCTCACCAGGCACACGAATCCCCGTCCTGAGAGACGGTTCGCCGACACGCGCGGACACACCGGCGACCTTGGCGGAGTTCAGCCCCGGGGGGAGCCGTGGAGCGCGTCGATGAGCAGGTCCAGGAGTTCGGCGAGTCCGGCGGGACCGGGGACCACCAGATCGGCCGCCTTGGCCACGGCCGTGGCCTCCTCGGAGGAGGAGCACACGTTGATCCCCTCGATGCCCTGGGAACGCAGGGCCACCACGGCCTCGAACGCGGGCAGGTCTCCCAGGTCGTCTCCGGCGTAGAGCAGGGTGCGAGGACCCGTCTCGGCGACGAGCGCGGTGAGCGCGGACCCCTTGTCCACATCCTGTGGACGGAGTTCGATGACCATCCGTCCGGGCTCCACCCGCAGGTCGGCCCGCTCGGCCAGCGCGCCCAGGGCGGGGGCGAGCAGGGCCAGGGCGCCGTCGGGATCGGCGGTACGTCGGGTGTGCACGGCCAAGGAGCGGCCCTTGTCCTCGATCCAGGTGCCCTCCGGTGCCTCCAACCGGTCGAGCAGACCCGGCAGCTCCTCGCGCACCACGTCCACCCCCGGCGGGGCGGGTGCGGCGACCACACGACCGTCCGCCCAACGCTCGGCTCCGTAGTGCCCCAGCACGGTGATGCCGGGAACGCGGTCCAGCCCGCCCAGGTGTACCGCCGTCTCCGCCGGGCGTCCGGTGACCACCGCGATCGAACCGAGCAGGCCGGCCAGGTCGACGACCTTCTCCACGATGCCCGGATAGGGGGCGGACGCGCGGGGGTCGGCGACGATGGGCGCGAGCGTGCCGTCGAAGTCGAAGGCGGCCATCGCCTGCCGGGGCGCTTTCAGGAGGGCGTCGAGCGCGGCGCGTCCGGCGTTCGTCTCGGGCTGGGGCAGGAACATGGAGGACCTTTCCGGTGGGGCCGCGGGTGCGGACCGGGCGGGGCCGCCAGACTACCGAGGCCTTCCCGCCCGGAGGGGACGCCGCACGCGCGTGTGGTCGGGTTCCTTGCGATCGTTCCCTCGGGGCGCGAGGGGAGAAGGTGGGCGGCGGGTCAGAGCCGGATGCCCAGTCGGCGGGCGTTGCGTTGGCGACGGCGGTCGGCGCGCAGGCGGCGCAGCCGTTTGACGGTCAAGGGATCGAAGGCCAGGGCCTCGGGCCGGTCGACCAGACCGTTCAACAGTTGGTAGTAGCGGGTCGCGGAGAACCCGAACTCGTCACGGATCGCCTGCTCCTTGGACCCCTCGAACTTCCACCACTGGCGTTCGAAGGCGAGGATGCGCTGTTCGCGCTCGGCGAGGGCCGACTGACCGTCCTCGGTCGGACCGATATTCGGCATGGGACACCCCCTGAACGGGAAATTGGTTTGTCCGGATCGGCCTGACTCATGCTAGCGAGTCGACATGCCGGATGCGGGGTCGAAACCGCAGGACTAACACCGAAGATACAGTTGCGTTTCCTACTCCCGGGCCACTTGTCCACGCCGGAATCCTGTGCTCATGACAGAATTACGAAGGTCCGGGGAGGGCCGGGTGGAACGTCGACCGCATCGTTCGAGGGAGCCTGACGTGCTCGGGGGCAACAGCCGTAACAGGACACATACACGCCACGCGGGTGGCGGAACCGCTCCACCCTGGGTGGTCGTCGCCATCGCCGCCACCGTACTTCTCGGTCCGACGCAGGCTCCGGTCGCGGCCGACGCCATCCCCGACTTCCGACCCGAGCAGTGGGGCTTGCAGGCCATCGCCGCACAGGAGTTGTGGGACGACAACCTCGGCCAGGGGATCACCGTCGCCCTCCCGGGCGCCTCGGTCAACGAGGAGCACCCCGACCTGGTCGACAACATCCTGCTGGACACCGAGTTCGGCGACAACGACGGCGACATCGAGAAGGGGAACGCCGCCGCCGCCCTGGTCGCGGCACACGGGCACGGGAGGGACGCCGAGGGCGGTGTGCTCGGAGTGGTGCCCGGGGCCACCCTGCTGGTCCTGCCGACCGGAGGGCGGTTGGCCTCCGCCGTGCGCTTCGCCGCGCAGGAGGGCGCCCAGGTCATCCTGCTGCCCGAGACCGACGATGAGGTCGATCTGACCGGAGCCACACAGGACGCGGTCGGCAGAGGCGCGTTGGTCGTCGGCCCGGCCGGTGGACGGGAGGACCCCAACGTGCTCACCGTGGCCGGGACCGACGAGGACGGGGAACTCGTCTCCGGTTCGCCCGACTCCGAGGAGATCGAGCTGACCGCTCCCGGGGCCGACCTGGTGACCGCGAACGAGGACCTGGGGCAGACCGAGGTGACCGGCGCCCCGTACGCGGCGGCGTTGGCGGCCGGTGCCGCCGCCCTCCTGCGCGCGGAGCACCCCCAGCTGCGCCCCGAACAGGTACGCGAAGCCCTCGTGGAGGGGGCACTGCCCGGCCCCGACGGTCTGCCCGCCCTGCACGTGCCCTCCGCGCAGCAGCGGGCCAGTGGTGCGGCCCAGGACATCCCCGTGATCGACGAGGACCTCATCGACCAGCGTGAGCAGTCCGGGAACGTACCGGTATGGGCGTGGTTCGTCGCGATCGGCGCGGTCCTGGTCCTGGGCCTGTTGCTGCTGATCATGTGGGTGCGTCGCTCCACCGCCGACCCCTACGGCGTGCAGGCCGTGCGCAAGGAGGAGGAGCAGAGGATCGCCGCCGAACGCGCCGCGGAGGAAGCGTCCTCCGGCCGCCGTAAGAAGGGCGGCCGGCGACGCAAGCCCCGCGGCGGATAGGACCGGAGGGAGCCCTGGCGCGAAGCGGAGGACCTCGGAGCCCGATCTCCCTCCCCGCCCGGACCCTCCGAACCGGGGGCGTCGCCTCGGCCCGCCGCGCGGGCTCCCCGAGCCCGAGGGGCCATGGCCTCGGCGACCCCGACCCGACAGGGCAAGGGGTGGAGGCTCCACGGCGTCGCTGCACGTCATGGGCCTCTCACGGACCGTGTCGCCGTATGTGCGCGTGCATATGTAAGGAACGGTGACCGGTCTTGACGTGGGCACTTCGGGAGACAAGGCTTTGGAGAATGTCACCCGTCGAAGCGTCTCCTCTGCCCTCACGAGGCGAGTCGAGGACCGAGCCCGCACCCGAGTTCCGCAACCTCGTCAACGGACGTGTCCGCCTCTCCGAGTACGACCCCAAGTGGCCCTACCTCTTCGAGCGAGAGGCCACCAGAGTGCGTGCGGCCCTCGGCGACCGCGTCCTGCTCTTCGAGCACGTGGGTTCCACCGCGGTGCCCGGCCTCGCGGCCAAACCCTGCGTCGACCTGTTGCTGGTCGTCGCCGACTCCTCCGACGAACCCGCCTATCTGCCCGACCTCGAAGCCGCCGGGTACTCCCTGGTCATCCGGGAACCCGACTGGTACGAACACCGGGTGCTCAAGGGCGCCGAGGTCAACCTCAACCTGCACGTGTTCAGCCGGGGCTGTGAGGAGGCGGAGCGGATGCGTCGGTTCCGCGACCTCCTCGTCGCCGACGCCGACGCGCGCGAACGCTACCTCGCGGTCAAACGCGAGCTGGCCGAACGCACCTGGGACCGCATCCAGGACTACTCCGAGGCCAAGTCCGACATCGTGGAGCGGCTCCTGGCCGAGGCCGATGCGGCTTCCGGGGACTGACCCCGGGGACCGTACGCGCCCAGGCCGGGCGCGGGCGTTTCCGGACGGCAACGAAGCGGGGCGCGCACACCGTGCGCGCCCCGACCGGTGTCCTCAGTCCAGCGAACGCAGCTGTTCCTGGAACCACCGTCGCGGCGGCAGCGCCACCGCGGCCTCGACCAGACGCTCCCTGCGCCTGCGCCGCTCCGCCTCGGGCATCGACAGCGCCCGGTGCAGGGCCTCCGCCGTCTCCACGGTGTCGTAGGGGTTGACCAGCAGAGCGTGCTCGCCCAGCTCGTCGGCGGCACCCGCCTCGTGTGAGAGCACCAGCACGGAGTCGCGCTCCGACAGCACCGGGCCCTCCTTGGCCACCAGGTTCATGCCGTCCCGGATCGGATTCACCAGCAGGACGTCGGCCAGCTGGTACGACGCGAGCGAGCGCGGGTAGTCGTCGTTGACCTCCAACACCACGGGGGTCCATTCGGCGGTCGCGAACTCGGCGTTGATCTCCTTGGCCTTGCGCGTGACCGTCTCGGTGTACGCGCGGTACTCCGGCACGTCCCCCCGACTCGGGTAGGCGAACGCCAGGTGCGTCACCCGACCCCGCCACTCCGGGCGGGTGACCAGAAGCTCCCGATAGGCCTCCAGGCCGCGCACGATGTTCTTGGACAGCTCGGTGCGGTCCACCCGCACGATGAGCCTGGTGTCGCCGACGGCCTCCTCCAGGGTGGCGCGGCGTGCGGCCACGGTCGGACCGGAGGCGTTCTCCCGCAACTCCTCCTCGTCCGCGCCCAGGGCGTGCACGCCCAGCTCGATCACCCGACCGCCGTACTCCACGGTGCGGCGACCGAAGTCCACGTCCGCCCGCAGGATCCTCGCGCAGCAACGCAGGAACGCCTCCACCCACCGCGGGCTGTGGAAACCCAGCCGGTCGGCGCCCAGCATCCCCTCCAGAAGCTCGCGCGCGACCTGGCCGGGCAGCATCCCGAAGTACTCCGGGGGCGCCCACGGGGTGTGCGAGAAGTGCGCGATGCGCAGATCGGGGCGTCGGGTACGGAGGATGCGCGGGACCAGGGCCAGGTGGTAGTCCTGCACGGCCACGCGCGCGCCCTCGGCGGCACCCGCCACCAGGGCCTCGGCGAACGCGTTGTTGTAGGCGGTGTAGTCCTCCCACAGCTTGCGGAAGTGGGATCCGAAGGACGGCTTGTTCGGGGTGTCGTACAGCATGTGCTGCACGAACCACAGGGCCGAGTTGGCCACCCCGGTGTAGGCGCCCTCGAAGGTCTCTCGGGGGATGTCCAGCATGTGGACCCGCATGCCGCCCAGGTCGTGGGTGCGGTCCAGGCGGGCCCCCGGGGCCTCGGCCGCCGCCCGCCGGTCGGCGTCCGACAGCGCGGCGCACACCCAGATGCTGTCGATCTCGGTGGCCACCGAGATCATCCCCGACACCAGACCACCTCCGCCGCGCCGATGCTCCAGGGAACCGTCGTCGGCGATCGAGAAGGACACGGGTCCTCTGTTGGCGGCGATGAGGATCTGTGCCTTGTCCACGTGATGGTCCTCTCGAAGATGCTGCTGAAGAACGGGGGCGAACGCGGGAGCGCACCCTAATGTCTCGCCTGCCGGCAACGGTCCCAAACCCTCTTCGGGTCAACGGGGGCACTTGTCACACCAGTGGCCGCACGGCCTCGGGTCCGATGGGGCCGTCTCAGCATGTGAGCCACTTCGTGTTACCCCGGTCACGGGCCGTGGAAAAGCGGCCGACCCGTCCGTTACAGTGACCGTGCGGATCCCCCGAGGACCCGCCCACAACTTCACATTGCTCATCCAGAGGGGTGGAGGGACCGGCCCTGCGAAGCCCCGGCAACCATCCCGGCACGCGATGCTCGCGAACCCGCGAGGCGGCTGGGACAGGTGCCAACTCCGGCCTGGGGACAAGGTGTCCACCAGGAAAGATGAGGGGAGACGCCTCGCCATGGCGATTGCCGCCACCGAACCCACCTCCGTACGCGCCTTCGGCCCCGGTACCGCGCTCTCCTGTCGCGAATGCGGCCGGCGCTACGAACTCACGCCCCGCTTCGCCTGCGAATTCTGCTTCGGCCCCCTGGAAGTGGCCTACGACTTCGGAACCGTCACCCGCGCGGACATCAAGAGCGGCCCCAAGAACATCTGGCGTTACCGTTCCCTCCTGCCCGTTCCGGCCCACGTCGCCGAGCTGCCCAACATGGCCCCCGGACTGACCCCGCTGGTGAGGGCCGACCGTCTGGCCGCCGAACTGGGTCTGACCTCTCTGTACGTCAAGGACGACTCCGGCAACCCCACGCACTCCTTCAAGGACCGCGTGGTCGCCATCGCCGTCGAGGCCGCCCGCACCTTCGGGTTCACCACCCTGTCCTGCTCCTCCACCGGCAACCTGGCCGGCGCGGTCGGCGCCGCCGCCGCGCGGGCCGGTTTCGAGTCCTGCGTGTTCATCCCCGCGGGCCTGGAGGAGGCCAAGGTCGTCATGGCCGCCGTCTACGGTGGCAAGGTCGTGGCGATCGACGGCAACTACGACGACGTCAACCGCTTCTGCTCCGAACTCATCGGCGACCCCGTCGGAGAGGGCTGGGGTTTCGTCAACGTCAACCTGCGCCCCTACTACGGGGAGGGCTCCAAGACGCTGGCCTACGAGATCGCCGAGCAGCTGGGCTGGCGCCTGCCCGAGCAGATCGTCGTCCCGATCGCCTCGGGGTCCCAACTCACCAAGATCGACAAGGGCTTCCAGGAGCTCGTCGGGCTCGGCCTGGTGGAGGACCGCCCGTACCGGATCTTCGGAGCCCAGGCCACCGGCTGCTCTCCGGTCGCGCGGGCCTGGGACGAGGGCATCGACGTCATTCAGCCGGTCAAGCCCGACACCATCGCCAAGTCGCTGGCCATCGGCAATCCGGCCGACGGCCCCTACGTCCTGGACATCGCCAGGCGCACGGGCGGATCGGTGGAGCACGTGGACGACGACGAGATCGTCGACTCCATCAAGCTCCTGGCCCGCACCGAGGGCGTCTTCGCCGAGACCGCCGGCGGGGTCACCACCGGTGTGCTGCGCAAACTCGTCCGCGAGGGCCGACTCGACCCCGAGGCCGAGACCGTCGTGCTCAACACCGGTGACGGGCTCAAGACCCTGAACGCCGTCGACGCCGACGTGAGCGCCACGATCAAGCCCTCCCTGAGCGCCTTCACCGGCGCCGGCCTGGCCTGACCGCGCCCACGACCCCGCCGCCGAACCCGTGTCGGCCGGGAAACCGGCCCCGTTCACTCTCCACCGGAAGGAAATCCGTATGAGCGCCAGCGTCCGCGTGCCCACCATCCTGCGCACCTACACCGACGACGCCGCCGAGGTCACCGCCAAGGGCGCCACCCTGGCCGAGGTCATCGACGACCTGGAGGCCAACTACCCGGGCATCCGTGCCCGCATCCTCGATGACGACGGCAAGGTGCGCCGTTTCGTCAACGTCTACGTCGGCGACGAGGACGTGCGTTTCGACAAGGGCCTACAGACCGAGGTCGCCGAGGGCGCCCAGGTCTCCATCATCCCGGCGGTCGCCGGGGGCTGCTGAGCCGCGTCGGCCCGCACTCGGGGCGGTCCCGGTCCCGGGAGGGGCCGGGACCGCCCCTTCCTCATGGGTCCGGGGACTCCCGTGCCCGAAGGACGCGGCGTTCCTACCCTGGAGCACATGACCACCATGGACATCCGACCCTTCGAGGACCGCGACAGGGAGGCGGTGACGGCCCTGGCGCTGCGGGCATGGGAACCCGTGCACGCCTCACTGCGGGAGGTCCTGGGCGAGGAGCTCTATCGGACCCTCGTCCCGGACTGGCGACGTGCCCAACGCGACGAGGTGACCGGGAGCCTGGAGGCCGAGGAGGAGCGCGTGTGGGTGGCCGAGGTCGACGGCGTGGTCGTCGGGTTCACCGCGGCCAGGCTGCTTCCCGAGGACGACATGGGGGAGATCCGTCTTCTCGCGGTCGATCCCGCCCACCAGGGGCGGGGGACGGGGACCGCGCTGACCGAGGTCGCCACCGACTGGATCCGCGACCAGGGCATGGCGGTCGCCATGGTCGAGACCGGAGGGGACGACGGACACGCCCCGGCCCGTGCCGCCTACGAGCGTGCGGGGTACACCCGGCTGCCCGTCGCCCGGTACTTCCGCAGGCTCTGAGACACGCACCGGATCGGGGTCGCCCACCACGTGGACGCGGCCTCCCCGAACGTTCGCCGGGAGTTCGCGGCGCTGTCCGCCCACCGCGAAAACCCTCGCTTTATGCGGTGTTCATGCAGGTAGATGCTGAAATGGGAGGAAGGGGAATCGTGATCAGGTCGTTTGCACTCTCAGGGTGCGAGTGCTAAAAAGAGAGGTGGTTAGCACTCGACTTGGCTGAGTGCTAACCGGAACGGGGCTGCGAGGTCGCGGCGTCCGGCAGCAGGGTTGCCGGATCGCACACGGCCGTCCGTCGCGGGCGCACGCCTCGTCCATCGCGTATCAGCCCGGTCACGGGAGGACAAGAACTCAATGGCAGCCAAACTGATCGCGTTCGACGAAGAGGCCCGTCGCGGCCTCGAGCGCGGCATGAACCAGCTCGCTGAAGCCGTCAAGGTCACGCTCGGCCCCAAGGGTCGCAACGTCGTTCTGGAGAAGAAGTGGGGCGCCCCCACGATCACCAACGACGGTGTCTCCATCGCCAAGGAGATCGAGCTCGAGGACCCCTGGGAGAAGATCGGGGCCGAGCTGGTCAAGGAGGTCGCCAAGAAGACCGACGACGTCGCGGGTGACGGAACCACCACCGCCACCGTGCTCGCCCAGGCGCTCGTACGCGAGGGTCTGCGCAACGTCGCCGCCGGCGCCAACCCGGTCGGCCTCAAGCGCGGCATCGACGCCGCCGTGGCTCGCATCAACGAGGAGCTCGGCAACATCTCCAAGGACGTCGAGACGAAGGAGCAGATCGCCTCCACCGCCTCGATCTCCGCCGGCGACCCCCAGATCGGCGAGACCATCGCCGAGGCCATGGACAAGGTCGGCAAGGAAGGCGTCATCACCGTCGAGGAGGGTCAGACCTTCGGGCTGGAGCTGGAGCTCGCCGAGGGTATGCGCTTCGACAAGGGCTACATCTCGCCCTACTTCGCCACCGACCTGGAGCGGATGGAGACGGTCCTGGAGGACCCCTACATCCTCATCGTCAACTCCAAGATCTCCAACAACAACGAGTTCCTGCCGGTCGTGGAGAAGGTCCTCCAGGCCGGTCGTCCGCTGGTCGTCATCGCCGAGGACCTGGAGGGCGGCGCCCTCCAGACGCTGGTCGTCAACAAGATCCGCGGCACCTTCAAGTCCGTCGCCGTCAAGGCCCCGGGCTTCGGTGACCGCCGCAAGGCCCAGCTCGGCGACATCGCCGTGCTGACCGGCGGCCAGGTCATCACCGAGGAGGTCGGCCTCAAGCTGGAGAACACCGAGCTGGACATGCTCGGCCGTGCCCGCAAGGTCGTCGTCACCAAGGACGAGACCACCATCGTGGACGGTGCCGGTGACGCCACCGCCATCGCCGGTCGCGTGAACGAGATCCGCAACGAGATCGAGCGCACCGACTCCGACTACGACCGCGAGAAGCTCCAGGAGCGCCTGGCCCGCCTGGCCGGCGGCGTCGCCGTCATCAAGGCCGGTGCCGCCACCGAGGTGGAGCTCAAGGAGCGCAAGCACCGCATCGAGGACGCCGTCCGCAACGCCAAGGCCGCGGTCGAGGAGGGCATCCTGCCCGGTGGTGGCGTCGCGCTGCTTCAGGCCAGCGTCCCGGCGTTCGAGAAGCTGGAGCTGGAGGGTGACGAGGCCATCGGCGCCGACATCGTCCGTCGCGCCATCGCCGAGCCGCTCAAGCAGATCGCCATCAACGCCGGCCTCGAGGGCGGCGTCGTGGCGGACAAGGTCAAGGGTCTGGAGCCCGGCCACGGCCTGAACGCCGCCACCGGCGAGTACACCGACCTGTTCAAGGACGGCGTCATCGACCCGACCAAGGTCACGCGCTCCGCTTTGCAGAACGCGGCTTCCATCGCCGGTCTGTTCCTGACCACCGAGGCCGTCATCGCCGAGAAGCCGGAGAAGGCCGCCGCTCCCGCCGGCGACCCGACCGGTGGCATGGGCGGCATGGACTTCTAGGTCCGTGAGACCACGGGCTCTGGGGCCCGTGGAATGAGGTCCGGATACGCGACCTCGCCCGCGACGACCGGGCGGCCTTGCCAGGCCGCCCGGTTTCGCTTTTCCCGAGGCCGGGGCCGCCGAGTCGACACTGTTCCCGCCGAGGAGACGGGGTTGGTCTGCGAAGTGTCGAGTGGACGAGGGCACGGAGCGTTCCGTTCTTGTTCGAAAGGTGCGAGGCGAAAGGGGTCCGGCTGTGCGAGAAGCCGCCCCGGCGGCGGGGCTGTCGCGATGGAATCACCTGCTGAGCACCTGGCGAGAGTTGGACGTGCCCGACGGTTGGCGGGCCGAGATCATCGATGACAGCGGAGTCGTGCTCGTGGCGCCCCCATCCGATCCCCATCACTACATCGCGGCCCGGGTGAGTCGCATGCTCGGGCGGGTTCTTCCCGACGAGTGGGACGTCTGTCGGACTCTGGGAATCCAACTCGTGGCGGTCGAACGACTGTATGTTCCCGACTTGGTCGTCATGCCGGAGGACATCGCCCTCGACCCTTCGAACCCCCCCGCCCGGCGGACGAGGCCGCACTCGTGGTCGAGATCGTGTCGCGGAGCAGCAGGGACACCGATCGGAAGAAGAAGCTGTGGGGTTACGCGCACGTACCGGTTCCGCTCTACCTGCTGATCGACGCCCGGGACGAGGCGGGACCGTCGGTCACCCTCTACGAGCAGCCCGGCAACGGCCGGTACAACCACGCCACGACCGTGGACTTCGGCGCCAAGGTCCGACTCCCAGCGCCCTTCGACATCGAGATCGACACCTCCAGGTTCCCTCCTCCCGACCAGTGGCCCTCCTGAGGACGCGCAAGAGCCACACACCCGTGCGTCGGTCCACGGGCGGGCTCCGTCCCTCTCAGCTCCGTCCGTGCCAGGCGTGCCACAGGTCGGCGTAGGAACCGCCCCGGGCCAGCAGTTCCTCGTGGGAGCCCAGTTCGCTGATCCGGCCGTCCTCCACCACGGCGATCCTGTCGGCGTCGTGAGCGGTGTGCAGCCGGTGCGCGATGGCCACCACCGTGCGGCCCTCCAGCACCCCCGACAGGGAACGCTCCAGGTGCCGGGCCGAACGCGGGTCCATCAGGGAGGTGGCCTCGTCCAGGACCAGCACGTCGGGGTCGGCCAGCACGACCCGGGCCAGGGCGAGCTGCTGCACG
This sequence comes from Nocardiopsis sp. ATB16-24, assembly GCF_030271535.1. Lineage (GTDB taxonomy): Bacteria > Actinomycetota > Actinomycetes > Streptosporangiales > Streptosporangiaceae > Nocardiopsis. The sequence goes on from NZ_JASCXJ010000003.1 coordinate 122,903, forward strand.
TGGGCGGGGTCCAGGGCGGTGTTGCCCGAACCGACCAGGGTGTCCAACCCGTCCGGCAGTGAGCGCACCCACGCGTCGGCGCCCACGGCGGCCAACGCCTCCCACAGACGGTCGCGGTCGATCTTCGTCGCGCCGTCGGGCAGGTCCAGGGCCAGAGCCAGGTTCTCGGTGATCGTCCCCCGGAACATGTGGCTCTCCTGGCTCAGCATGACCACCTTCCCGCGACGTTCCTCGGGGGTCAGACCCGCCATGGACACCCCGCCCACGCGGACGCTCCCCGACGTGGGCGGATGCACCCCCGCGACGAGCTTGCCCAGGGTGGACTTGCCGGCGCCGCTGGGGCCCACCACGGCCAGCCGCTCGCCGGGTTCCACCACGAGGTCGACGCCGTGCAGCACCTCCTGGTCGGTGTAGCCGAACCGCACACCGTCCAGCCTGATCTCGCCCGGACGTCCCGGCGTGGGCGCGTCGGTGGCGGAGACGTCCTCCTCGGCCAGCTCCACGCCCAGCAGCCGACGCATGCTCGTGAACCCCATCATCAGACTGTCCACCTGCTCCAACAGCTGGTCGACCGGCCGGACCATCTGCCGACTGAGGAAGACCGCGGTGGCAATCTGGCCCACGCTCAGGGAACCGTTCACGTACAGCAGGCCCGCGACGAGGAAGGTCAGGGAGACCGGGAAGAGGTAGCCGAACTGTAGCGGTGCGTACCACCGGCACCGTAGCCACAGGGTGTACCGCTCCGCCGCGTAGGCACGCCCCACCCGCCGGTCGTTGAGCACGATCCGGCGGACCTGCCGCCCCAGGGCCTCGATCGTGTGCGCGCCCTCCACGGTGTCGGTCACGCTCTGGGTCATGTCCGAGTAGGTGCCCAGTTCGCGCACGTACCCCTCCGGCGCCCTCCTGGCGTACCAGCGCGTGGACACCCACAGCAGGAGCACCGAGGGAGGCCAGGCCAGGAGCAGGGCGGGGTGCAGGACGGTCAGCGCGCCGATGATGACCACCACGGTCACCACGCTGACGGCCATCGTGGGCACGGCGACGCGCACGGTGTGGCTCAGGTGTCCGATGTCGCGGCTGGTGCGCGCCAGCAGGTCGCCCGTTCCGGCCCGTTCGACCACGCCGAGGGGGAGGCGGAGCACCGCGCGCACGAACTCCTCACGCAGCTCCGCGAGCACGGTCTCACCGAAACGGGCCGAGGACGCCACTGACGCCAGGGTGAATCCGGCCTGGACCACCAGCGACACCACGATGAGCACGGCCATCAGGTCGACGCGGGAAGAGGCGCCCTGCGCGCGCACCGTGTCGATGATCATCCCCAGGATCCAGGGGGCGGCCAGCGCGCTGAGCGCCGCCAGGCCGTACAGGGCCACGACGCCGTAGAGCAGACGTCCGTGCTCCCTTCCGGCGCGGCGCAACCGTCGCCACACCGCCCCGGTCGGGGCGATCGGCAGACCGGCGGGGCTGGTCGGCTCGGGGGATCCGGGCAGGCCGAGAGGCTCGGATCGATCGGTGGTCTGGGTCACGGGCCGTCCTCCACGGAGACGGTGCGCAGGACGGTGGCGGCGTAGCGGGGCGATGTGGCCAGGAGTTCACGGTGGGTGCCCTCGGCCACCAGACGGCCCTCCTCCACGTACTGCACGCGGTCGGTGTGGTCCAGAAGCAGGGGGCTGGTGGTGACCAGCGCGGTGGTGCGTCCGGCGCGTTCGGAGGGCAGGCGCTCCGCGATCGCCGACTCCGAGTGCGCGTCCACGGCCGAGGCGGGTTCCACCAGCAGCAGGATCTCCGGATCCGCGGCGAGGGCGCGGGCCAGACGCAGACGCTGTTGCTGACCGCCGGAGTACTCGCGTCCGCGCTCGGTGAGCAGCGCGTCCAGTCCCGCGGCGGACTGGCGCACCACGTCGTCGGCGTGGGCGGTGCGCACCACCTCGGCGAGACGTGCGTCGGAGATCCCCCCGTCCGGTGACAGCTCCTCGCGCAGCGTCCCGGAGAACAGGTGCGCGTCGTTGGCGGCCACGAGGACACGGCGGCGTACCAGGGCGAGGGGCAGGTCGCGCAGGCGCACGGACCTTCCCGTGGACTCCTCGACGAGCACCGCGTCCGCGCCCTCCTCGTCGCGGTAGCGGCCCAGACGCTCGGTGATCGCGGTCGCGTCGGTGGGGTCGGCGCAGACCACGCCGGTGGTACCCCGTGCGGCGATGGTCACGCCGCTGCGCGGGTCGTGCAGGGCACAGGGGCCGACCGGTTCCGGCGCGGGACGCTCGGGGTCGGGGTGGTCGTGCTCCAGGCGCAGCACGCGCACCACGCGCCCGGCGGCCACCCGGGCCGAGACGAACGCGGAGGTGACACGCATCATCTGGCGGACCGTTCCCGCGAGCGTGCCGGTGTAGCCGTAGAACGCGACGAGCTGGCCGACGGTGATCTCCCCGGTCAGGGCCAGGCGGGCGCCGTACCAGACGATGCCGACCAGCAACAGGCCCGGGTAGAACTCGCGCACGGCGTGCAGGGCGGCGTCCACCCGGCCCACGCGCACCGAGGCGGCGCGCACCCGCTGGGAGGAGGACCGGTATCCGTGCTCGGCGGTGCGTTCGCCGCCCACGCCCCGGAGCACTCGCAGTCCCGCCACCAGGTCGGTGGCCAGGGTGGTGAGATCGGCCTGCCGGTCACGCTGGTGTTCCCTGCGGCGGGAGAACAGGCGCAGCAGGGGCGTCATGGCGCCCATGATGAGCGGGACCGCCACCAGCACGACCAGACCGAAGGTCACGTGGCTCCTGAGCATGAGCACGCTGATCACCAGCACGGCCACCAGGGAGGACAGGATCTCCCCGGCCGACTCGTAGAAGTCGCCGATCCGGTCGATGTCCTCGGTCCCCACGGCCACCACCTCGCCCGAGGGCAGACGGCGGGTGAGGGTGGGCCCCATACGCACCGAGTGGGCGGTGACCACCTGGACGGTGCGGTAGGCGGAGGCGTACCAGTTGAAGCACTCGGCGCGGTGGGCGACGGGGACCAGGACGGCGGAGACCACGGTGAGCGCGGCGAGCACGCCGAACCAGGTCAGGAGTGCTTCGAGGTCCCCGTGGACGACGTCGGAGTCGATCGCGGCGCCGATCGCGGCGGAGAAGAGCACGCTGGAGATCCGGAAGGTCCCCGTGGCCGTGCCTGCCCACAGCAGCGAGCGCCACTCCTTTCGGGCGAGCCACCACAGGAAACGATCCGCCGAACGGTGCTCGGGAACGCCGGGTGGCTGAGGAAGTGTCCGCACAGTATCCGGACTGTAACCGGGGGAGGAGGCGCGGGCCACTGGTTTTCCGGCGGTGCGGGAAGGACGACGGGGGAATACGCGCTGAACACCGTGCGGAAGGGCCGTGGACGTTCGCATCGTTCAAGGTGCTGCTCGGACCAGGAACGTCTCGGTCCGGCCGGAGGTTCGTGGGTCCCGGTGGACTTCCCAACGGGAAATGCATTGGGTAATGCATGCGGAAGGCCCCGACCACGGTCGGGGCCTTCTCGCTTTCCAGGGCTACCTGCGGATGGTGCCAAGGAGTGCGGACCACTCGGCACCGGGGAACGTCAGGTGACCCGACTCGCGGTGCTGGGTGTCACGAACAGCCGCGCCGTTGGGGAGGTCGGCGACCTCGACGCAGTTCTGGCCGTGAGAGCTGCTGTAGCTGGACTTGCGCCAGATGGTCGGGATGGTGGGGGAAAAGCTCATGGGCTTGTTGCCTTCTACGTCGGGTCGATCAGAGACCGGATGAGGGCGCGTGAGTCTTCCACCGATAGGGCGGTGGCCTGGACGTGCCTCCAGAGGCTTTCGTGTCGTGCCAGGTGTGGTGGCTTCTCCAAGCACAGCTCATCAGGCCCCGTGTCCACATAGACCACCCCGGGATCGGGTTCGGGAAAGTCGAGGATGACGAGGGTCAGGAGCACGGGCAACTGACCATCCCCACCGCGCGCATCGTCGCGCACACCGAGCACGACGCCGAGCAGATCGCGGCAGCGATCGGCGCGCATCCCTCCACCGTGCGACGGCACCTGCGCGAGATGCGCGGCGCATAGGGACTCTTTCCGCTGTCACCTCGGCGAGGTAGAGTGTTCGCGGGATGCTTCTGGTAAGCACGACAAGGCCCCGGCTCCACGAGCCGGGGCCTTTGTCGTTGCTTCTACAGGCGCGACGCGGTGGACAGCAGGGCTGCCCACTCACCGGAGGGGAACGCCAAGTGCCCCTCCTCGGGGTGCTTGGTGTCACGCACCGCGGACATACCCGGGGCGTCGGCGACCTCGACGCAGTCCTGCGTCTGGCCTCCGCTGTAGCTGCTCTTACGGAAGTTCAGAGGGTGAGTGGTGTGGGATGTGTCTGGCATAGCTGCTCTCTCACAGGGACGACAGGCGATTCCGGATCAGCTCACGCGACTCCTCCACCGACAGGGCAGACGCCTGTACGAAGTCGAAGACGCGCGTGTACCGTCGGACCTGCTCCGGGGACTCCAGGTAGATCTCCTCTGAGACGGCCTCCAGGTACACGACAGGCGGGTCGGCGTCCGGGAACTCCAGCAGCACGAAGTGGCCGGTCATAGCAGCGTGAAGACCACCGCTCACAGGAAGCACCTGGATTCCGATGGTCGGCCGGTGGCTGACCTCAACAAGGTACTCCAGCTGCCCCTTGAGCGAAGGTGGGATGTGCAGAAGTGCGGCCTCGTCGATCACGGCCCAGAACGCCGGCGGATCGCTTCGGTTGAACACGTTCTTGCGGAGCATGCGCGCTTCGACGCGGCGGTCGATGTCGGAGGGCTCACCCATCGAACTGGCCACCGCCATGGCGCGGGCGTACTCCTCGGTCTGGAGCAGGCCGGGTACGGTCATCGACTGGTAGGAGCGGATGCTGGTCGCCTCAGCCTCCAGGCCGATCAACTGGCCGTTGCCCAAGACGTCGCCGTAGGTGGCCCACCACCCCTTCTGGCTGGCTTCACGCACCAGGGCGACATAGGCGGCACGGGCTGCTGGGTCGGTGACCTGGTAGATGTCCAGGAGTAGGAGCACGTCGTCTACCGCCAGACGCTTCCATTCCCCCGTTTCCATCCGGTTGATCTTCGACTCCGACCAGCCGCGGGCCTTGCCGCTGCGCTGCTTTGCCTCAGCGGCCACGGCTTTCGCCGTCATGCCGCAGCGCTCTCTTTGCTCGTAGAGCAGTCGGGACAGGCGTCGCCGACGAAGGGTCGGGCTGGCCACGTCGCGGCCCCTCCTTTGCGCTGTCTTCCGGTGGGCTGATCTTACGGCGGACCTCTGGGAACCCGACATTTCACGCACCTTCCACAAATCCTCGCTGCCCCCTCACGCACTAGACGCTCCCGTCGAAATTTGGGGCTTGCAAATTTACGGACACAGCGCGACGATGGAGTGACCAGAAGCACAGCCGGGCTTCCCACCCGGCGCCCTTGTAGGAGGTGTGCGCCCATGGCGCCCCGATACCTGAACACGACTGAGCTGGCGTATGTGCGCTGGCGTGCCGGATCCCCCACGCGCTGGCCCCGCCCCCGCCGCGCGTCCCGCGTCCGCAGCTACGCGACCCCCCGCCCCGCCGGCCCTGGCCTGGATGTACTGCACGCCGTACTGGCCGGCCTCCACCGTCTGGAGGCGGCGTGATGATCCCCGACCCGCGACCGGTGATCCCGCCCCCGTGCGGGGAAAGCGCCCTCAACACATGCGCCCGACGCCGGGTGTGTGTGGAGGAGGCCGGGCACGACGGTGTGCACGTGGACGTGACCGGTTACCGGTGGGAGGCACCCCAAGCCGTGCTGGCCCGGCTCCACCAGGCCTGGGGAAGCACCCACCGCATCGCCTGGACCGGTACCTACTGGGTGGCCACCGCCCACGACCGGCGTGCTCGTTGGCGCTCCCACGTGGAACCCACCCCGCCCAACTGGAGGCCGATCTTCACCGCCACACCGGCCATCCACCGGTCCCGCTCCCCAGGAAGGGGACCCCACGGTGACCCCACGACGCAGGCTACGGCCGGGTGCCACGTCGGCCGACCGGCCGCTCACCCCCGCCGAACAGGAAGCGGTGGAACGCCAGGGCGCCTACCTGGCCTGGGTCCGCACCACCCACCCCGAGGCCGGGCCGGGACTGTTCACCGGTGGCGTGTGCGGCGGCTCGCCTCGGCGGGACGAGAAGGACCAGTAGCCCCTACGACCGGACGGTGTCCTTGACCCGTCCGGTCATACGGGCATAGACCGTCACCACCCCAGGGCGCGCACGGCCACGCTTCTGCGAAGCGCCGCTCTCTCGCCATCCCGGAGCCCCGGGTGGGGCGGTCTCCGTTGCCGAGGGGCTCTCGGGAAGAACGGTGGACGCCCCGGAACGGGTTCAAAGGACGGTGCCCTCGGCGTGCAGCAGCTCGATGAGACGTCGTACGGCCGGCGCGCAGCGTTCCCGTTCGGCGAAACCGATCCACGCCAGGTCGGCGATCTCGTTGTCGACCGCGATCTCGCCGTCGTACTCGGCGGTGTGGCACGACAGGCGCACCCGGGTGCCCGGTGCCTGCGCGTGCGCCTCCTCCTCGATCACCGCGACACGTCGGATCGTGTCCGGTCTCAGGTGGACGCTGACCTCCTCCCGGGCCTCCCTCGCCACGGCGGCCTCGTCGCTCTCCCCGGGTTCGCGTTTGCCGCCGGGCAGGTAGTACAGGTCGACTCCGGTGGTGCGGACGCACAACAGGCGCCCCTGGCGCACGTGGACCCAGGCCAGGGCGTCGATGACGGGGGCGGAGGAGGAAGAGACGGCGGACATGCGACCACCCTATGTCGGGATGCGGAGGTCACCTTTGGAAAAAAGAGTCGTTACCCCTCTGGGTGCGGAGAACTCCACAGGGTAACCTGGCGGCGCTTGGGAGCGCTCCCAGGCCCGGGGTCCCCACCCCCCGCCCAGGGACCCCGGAAGCACGACAGGGGGGAACCACCCAACGGAGGAAGACTCATGTCCCGCACACGCACAGCCATCGGAGCCGTTCTGGGCTCCCTAGTGGCCCTGGCCACGGGAGCGGCGCTGCTCGGCGCGTCGCCCGCCGCGGCCGACGGGTCCGAGTTCTACGTCAGTCCCGACACGTCCGCGGCCAACTGGGTTCGGGAGAACCCCAACGACCCCAGGGCCGACGTCATCCGTGACCGCATCGCCTCGGTCGCCCAGGCCACCTGGTTCACCCGACACAATCCCGGCACCGTCCGCGCCGAGGTCGACGCGGTGGTCAGCGCCGCCGACGCCCAGGGCAAGACCCCCATCCTCGTGGTCTACAACATCCCCGGTCGTGACTGCGGAAACCACAGCGGTGGTGGGGCGCCCAGCCACGACGCCTACCGCGCCTGGGTCGAGGAGGTCGCCGCAGGGCTGAACGGCCGGGCGGCCACCATCGTCCTGGAGCCCGACGCCCTCCCCCTGGTGAGCGGGTGCAGTGACCCGTCCGCTCTCCTGGACTCCATGGCCCACGCGGGCAAGGCGCTCAAGGCCGGTTCCTCCCAGGCCAGGGTCTACTTCGACATCGGCCACTCGGCCTGGCTGACCCCGCAGGCCGCCGCCGCCCTGCTCAACGGCGCCGACATCGCGGGCAGCGCCCACGGCATCGCCACCAACACCTCCAACTACAACTGGACCGCCGACGAGGTCGCCTTCGCCGAGGCCGTCATCGCCGCCACCGGTGTGCCCGGACTCAAAGCGGTGATCGACACCAGCCGCAACGGCAACGGCCCCGCCCCCGACGGCGAGTGGTGCGACCCGCCGGGACGGATGATCGGCCGTGCCAGCACCACCGCCACAGGCAACCCGTTGATCGACGCCTTCATCTGGACCAAGCTGCCGGGCGAGGCCGACGGTTGCATCGCCCCCGCCGGCCAGTTCGTGCCGCAGGCCGCCTACGACATGGCGGTCAACGCCCCCGAACACCCCGACCCGGGGGGCGAGCCCACCGAACCCGACGAGCCCGGTGAGCCTCCGGTGGGAGACGAGGGCTGCACGGCCGAGTACAGGATCGTCAACGAGTGGAACGGCGGCTTCCAGGCGACGGTGACGGTCACCGCGGACTCCGCCCTCACCGGCTGGACCGTCACGTGGACCTACAACGACGGACAGAGCATCACCCAGGGGTGGAACGCCGACATCTCCACCAGCGGGTCCCGGGTCACCGCGACCGACGTGGGCTGGAACGGCGTCCTCGACGCCGGTGCCAGTACCGAGTTCGGCTTCATGGGAACGAGCGGCGGCGCCAACGGCACACCCGAGGTGTCCTGCTCCGCGGCCTGACCGGCCCCGGCCACCGGGCGGGCGGACGGGTCCCGACCTCCGCCGCCCGGTGCCCTCCCCGCTCCACGCCTGACCGTCTTCGGCCAACGCGGTGAAACCCCCCACCCCGCCGGGGCCGGCGTACTAGCCTCCTGATGTCGGCGACGACGGACCGGTTCCGGAGGGGTGGACGGTATGGCGGTTTCACGCGCGGCGGGGAGGGCTCCCGGACCGCTCCTGGAGGAGGGGGTCCGTGGCGGGATCCCCCCACGGACCCCCTCCGACAGAGAGGCCCGTGAGCGGGCCCACACCCTGTACAGCGCGGCCATCGGCGCCTGCCTGAGCCGTGCCGAGACCCGCCCCGGGCTTCGCGGGAAGGCCGCCGCGCTCCTGGCGGAGGAGGCGCGTCTGCCCTTCCTGCCCCTCGACGAGGTCGAGGAGGTCGGCCGCACGCTGCCCGAGGTCATCACCGCCCTGCGCTCCGAGCCGCTACGCGTCCGCGACGGCGCCACCCCCGAGGATCCGGGCAGGAGCGTGACGAAGGCGGAGTCGATCGCCCTGTTCGACCTGGCGCTGCGCGACCGGCTCACCGGACCGGCCCGCGAACATCCCCGCGTGCTGCTCCTGGGCGGCCAGCCGGGAGCGGGCAAGTCCACGTTGCAGAGGCTTCTCCTGCCCCTGCTGCCCGAAGGCACGGTCGGCTACGACGATGACGACCTGTTGCGCTTGGCCCCCGACTACGAGTGGGCGATGGCCGCCGACGACCGGGCCGCCTCCCGTTCCCTGCTCGGGCAGGTCGGCGGACTGCACGACCTGGCCATGGAACACCTGCGCGCGGGCCGGGTCGACGTGGTGTGCTGCCCTTCCCTCGGCCGCGCCGATCAGGCGGCCTCCTGGGTGGAGGGGTTCCGCGACGCCGGCTACAGGGTCGAGGTCGCCTTCGTGGCCACCCACGCCTCCAACAGCCGTTTCGCGATCGTCGACCGCCACGCGCGGGAGCGCGCCCACCAGGGCTTCGGCAGGTGGGTCTCCGAGGCCCGTCACGACCGTCTCTACCTGGGGGTGCCCAACACGGTGGAGTTCCTGGAGACCCACCGGTTGGCGGACTCGGTCTACGTGCTCTCCCGCGACGGCGAGATCCTCTACGCCGACCATCGCCGGGAAGACGGGCGGGGGACCGAGCCCTTCGGTCGGATCGCCCTGGAGGCCGAGCGCGGACGTCCCGAGGCATGGCGAAACGATCGCCTGGAGGCGGAGGCCGCGCTCTGACCGGGACCGCCTCCCTCGCGGTCCCACGCCCTCCGGCCGCCTCCCGGGGCGGGCGGCCGGAGGGCACGGAATCCTCACTCCTCGACGTTCACCCCGCTCATGGCCCTCCGGTCCTCCTCCCCGAACTGCTCCTCCAGTTCCTCCGGGGCGGTGTCCAGGTCGATCCGGGACACCGGAACCCCGCGCGCGGACTCGATCGCGCCCAGACGGCGCAGCGCACGGTCCCCCGCGTACCGGACCAGCTCCCCCGGCGGCAGTTCGTAGCGTCGGGTGCGGGGGTCGTCCGAGGGTTGCTCGCCGTGCTCGACCATGGTCGTCACGTGTGGCAGCAGTTCGTCCAGCCGTTGCCGCACCACGTCCCAGTTGGCGTCGTCGGCGGCGACGTGGCGTCGGCAGGTGAAGGTGCCCCACGCCATGTGGCGGCGCTCGTCGTCGCCGATGCGCCGGACGATCTCCCGCATGCCCGGGAAGATGTCGCGTGCGGTGCACAGGTGGTTCCAGGCGTGGTATCCGGTCAGGGCCAGCGAGCCCTCGATGATGTGGTTGTAGGTCACCGAGGCGCGCACCTGGTTGCGGGGGCCGGGGTCCTGCGACAGTCTCTCCAACGACTCCGGCAGTTCCTCGTAGAACAGCCTCCGGTAGCCGGGGTTGGTGTCGACGTACTCGTGCAGGTCCTCGTGGACTCCGAGCGCGTCCAGCCACAACCGGAACGCCTGGACGTGTCTGGCCTCCTCGAACGCGAACTGGGTCAGGTACATCTCGTCCCCCAGTCGTCCTTCCGCGGCCATCGCCCGGACGAAGGGCTGGATGTCCTCGGTGACCGCCTCCTCACCCGCCACGAAGAAGGCGCACAGCCGCAGGACGCGTGTGCGGGCCTCCTCCTCCAGTTCCTTCCAGTCCTCGGCGTCCCGGCTCAGGTCGATGTCCGCCGGATCCCAGAACCTGGCGTTGCCCTTGGTGAAGAGCCTGAGCGGAAGCGACTCCCAGTTCAGACCGCCTCGTCGGAGGGAGTGGAAACCCGTGCGTCGCCCGGTGGGGGAGGAAGGGGTGGCGGGGGCGTCGGTGGAGAGGGGGTTCTCGGACGCGGGAGTGTGGGGCATGAGGGGACCTCCTGGGAAGCTGCCGTGCCCTCATGATTGGACGCGCAGGGGATCCGTGTAAAGGAGGGTCCTGGCATCGGCCGCCCGAAAAGAGGATTCTGTTCCGCTCGCCGGCCTGTGCGGGGGAGCCTTGGCCGGGACGCCTGCGGACGACGTCGCGATGAATCCGGGAAGGGCGCGCATGCGACCGGATCGGGCTCCTGGACGCCCCTCCCCTGACGAAACGGTACGGTCGGGGGGAACCAGCCGGCACCGAACGATCGGGGGATGACGTGTTCTGTGGGGATCCCGGCACTCCTGGCTACAGCGCGTGCGCCGCTCAGACCCAGCTCTTCGCCCTCGCCTCCGCCATCCCCGCCCTGCTCGGCATGGCACTGCTGGTGGCCGCCTTCGCCGCGCCGTCGGTGCGCGGCGACCGGATGTTGCGCATGCGCACCCTCACCTACTCGCTCGTGGCCTGGGGGATCGCGGCCGGTACCTACGTCATGGGCAGTCTGCCCTCCGTATGAGGGAGGTGAGCCGGATCGCGGACGCCGTCCGGCTCACCTTCGGCGGAGAGGCCCTCCTGACGACCGGTGTCGGCCGTCCCCACCTCCCGCCACGGGAGTCAGAGCTCCTCGCCCGACAACAGGTCGGCGGCGTCGGCGATCCGGTAGGCGTACCCCTGTTCGGCCAGGAACCGCTGGCGGTGCGCGGCGTACTCCTGGTCGAGGGTGTCCCGGGCCACCACGGCGTAGAAGCGGGCGGCGCGGCCGTCGGACTTGGGACGCAGCACCCGGCCCAGTCGCTGGGCCTCCTCCTGCCGTGAGCCGAAGGAACCCGACACCTGTACCGCGACACCGGCCTCGGGCAGGTCGATGGAGAAGTTGGCGACCTTGGAGACCACCAGGGTGCGCAGGTCGCCGGCGCGGAAGGCGTCGAACAGGCGCTCGCGCTCCTTGTTGCGTGTCTCGCCCTTGATCACCGGGGCGTCCAACGACTCGCCCAGCTCGTCCAGCTGGTCGATGTAGGAGCCGATCACCAGTACCTGGTCCTCGGAGTGACGCTCCACGATCTCCCGTACCACGGACGTCTTGGTCTCGGAGGAGGCACAGAAGCGGTAGCGGTCCTCCGGTTCGGCGGTCGCGTACGCCAGCCGTTCGGACTCCGACAGGTCCACCCGGACCTCCACGCAGTCGGCCGGGGCGATCCAGCCCTGGTTCTCCATGTCCTTCCACGGGGCGTCGTAGCGCTTGGGGCCGATCAGCGAGAACACGTCGCCCTCGCGGCCGTCCTCGCGCACCAGGGTCGCGGTCAGACCCAGGCGGCGTCGTGCCTGGAGACCGGCCGTCATGCGGAAGATCGGCGCGGGCAGCAGGTGCACCTCGTCGTAGACCACCAGGCCCCAGTCACGGGCGTCGAACAGCTCCAGGTGCGTGTACACGCCCTTGCGTCGGGCCGCCATCACCTGGTAGGTCGCGATCGTGACCGGCCGGATCTCCTTACGGGTCCCCGAGTACTCGCCGATCTCGTCCTCGGTCAGGGAGGTGCGCCGCAGCAGCTCGGCCTTCCACTGGTGCACGGACACGGTGTTGGTCACCAGGATGAGGGTGGTCGCGCCGGTCATGGCCATCGCGGCGGCGCCGACCACGGTCTTTCCCGCACCACAGGGGAGCACCACCACGCCCGATCCGCCCGCGTGGAAGCTCTCGGCCGCCTCCCGCTGGTAGCGGCGCAGCTCCCAGCCCTCCTGGACCAGGTCGATGCGGTGTGCCTCGCCGTCCACGTATCCGGCCAGGTCCTCGGCGGGCCAGCCGATCTTCAACAGCGCCTGCTTGAGGTTTCCGCGCTCGCTGGGGTGTACGGCGACGGAGTCCTCGTCCAACCGTTCGCCCAGCATGCCCTTGAGCTTCTTGGCGCGGACGACCTCCTCCAGCACGGCGCGGTCGGAGGAGCGCAGGACCAGCCCGTGCAGGGGATCGCCGACGATCCGCAGCCGTCCGTAGCGGTCCATCGTCTCGGCGACGTCCACCAGCAGCGAGTGCGGCACGGGGAACTTGGAGAACCGGATCAGCGCGTCCACCACCTGCTCGGCGTCGTGTCCGGCGGCGCGGGAGTTCCACAGCGCCAGCGGGGTGATCCGGTAGGTGTGCACGTGTTCGGGGGCGCGCTCCAGTTCGGCGAAGGGAGCGATGGCCTGGCGGCACTCGTCGGCGAGCTCGTGGTCGACTTCGAGCAGCAGCGTCTTGTCGGACTGGACGATCAGGCAGGACACAGGACCTTCAATCTCGCGAGGAGGGGACGGCCACAGGTGCAACGCGTTCGGAGCCCCGATCATGCCCGAGCGGAGGGCCCTGGGTCCGGAGCCCGGTTTCCTCCGCCCGGGGCGCCGAGGGGCGCCAGGAGTTCACCAGGGCGGGAGTGCGCGTGACGGTGCTTCTCGGGGTCGGTCTTTTCCGAGCGCCGGCGCCGAGAGCATTGGGAGGAATCCGTTCAATGGGAGAGGAAGAGCACCATCATGAACAGAACCGCCACAGGGATGACGAACACCACGAACAGGGCGACGTAGATGAAGGTACAGGCCCAGGTGTAGCGGATGTACCGCTCCACCTCCGCCCGATCGGGGAGCTTCGTCAGCGTCGCGATGCCGAAGCCGATGCCGGGCAGGTTCACCGCCAGCAAGAAGAACCAGAAACCCAGGTAGATCATCAGACCGGGGCCGACCACCGTCAGGACCGCCACCACCAGTGCGGCCACGGCGCCGCCCACCCTCGCCGGGGGTTCGGCGGGCGGAGGCGCCTGCGAGGGACCGAGCGGGTCGAGGGGCGGGGGCACGGACGCCCTCCATGGTTCCGCCGGCTCCGGACGCCTGGTCGGGGTGGCGGGTGGCCCCGACGGCATGGAGCGGCGAGTGGAGCCGGGCTCCCTCTCCCAGAAGGCCCTCGGCCCGTTCCCCCCGTTCATCACCGCTCGTGCCGCCTTTCCGTCGTCCACCGACGCACCCGTTCCCGCCCCGTCCAGACGCGGTGCCCGGCGGGCCGACCCGCCAAACACCGCTCAGTAGTTGGTGACCGGCACGATCCCCTGGATCCACGAACCCGCTTGCGTGAACATCACGAAGGTCAATACCAGCATCACGAAGACCATCACCCCCGCCGCGCCCAGGCAGTACCAGGAATAGCGGGTGAGGGTCTCGGCCTGGTCCGGACGTCCACGGTCGCGGGCGTGCGCGGCGCGCACCGCGAACACGATCCCGGCGATGCCGAAGAGCCAGTTGGCGCAGCACAGGAACGTCAGTGCGTGCAGGACCAGGGCCATCGTGGAGCTGCTGGAGCCACCCGAGGCCCGGAGTTCCCCGCGCTCGCCCCCACGCCTTTCGTCGCGATCGCGTTCGGAGTCCGTGGAGCCCTCATGCCCGCGCTCACGGGGGGAGGAGGCTCCGGGGGGCAGCGATGCGTTGCTCATGGGGATTCTCTCGCTGTCGGTGGGCGACCAACTCGCCCCCACCCTAACCGGCCGGTCCCCGAAACGGACCGTGGACGACGGGAGGCGTCCACGGCGCGGCCGATCCCTCATCCCTCTGGCGGCTCCGAGGCCAGTTCGGCCACGGCGGTCACCCGGTGCACGGCGAACCTGTGAACGGCCGCCCGTGTGGCGTCATAGGCGGTCAGGAAGCCTCCGTCCACGGCCGAGGGCTCCACGATCCGGCTCACCTGACGGCCGTCGGTGTCGGTGTAGCCGATCCACACCCTGCGCCCCTCGCGGGCCGCGTCCGTGAGGACCTCCAGCACCGCGGCCGAACGCGAGCCCGGGCCGTCTCCGGGCAGGGGGATCGGTCTGCGCGCCACGGTGGAGGCCTCGTCACCGGCCCGCAGGGCGCGCACCGCGGCCTCCGCCATGTCACGGGAGGGGGCGTCCCCCTCCGCCGTCGAAGGCGCGTCGACGGGGTCGGCGCGCCGCACCTCCGGGCGGCTCAACCGCATCAGGCCGTCGCCGCCCTCGGGCACCGGGTGGTAACCCAACCGCCTCAGCCGCTCCACCAGCACCGACCGGGTCGACCGACTCGCCACCACGGTGGGGGCCAGCCGCAACAACCCCAGATCCTCGGTCCGCCGGTCGCCGACCAACTCCTCCAGCAGCGCCGGTTCGTCACATCGCAGGTAACTCGACGCCGAGCCCGCGCGCAGTCGCCCGTGCCGTCGCCCCACGTCCGAGATCAGGTAGCGCAGTGCCTGGGGGAGCGGGGTGCGCGAATGCCGTTCGAGCAGGGTGGTGACGTCGTCGACGCCACGGCCGGCGTCCAGGGCCCGGCGCACCGACCCCTCGGTGAACCGGTACACGGTGGCCCCGCCGGTGGACTCCACGTCGGCGACCAGGGCCAGTTCCCGAGCCAACCCGGTCACCAGGGGCCCGGGCGCCACCGCCGTCAGGTCGCCCTGCACCAGCACGTAGTCGAGCGGCCTGGGCAGTTCACGGGCCAGGACGCGCGCCGCGGCGTCCTCGTCGTCCTCCAACAGCGGCCTGACGTGGTCGGCCAGCGCCCCGCGCCCGGTCAGACCGAGCTCCCGTGCCTCCTCGGAGGCGGCCTTCAACAGCTCCGCGTAGACCGGTGACCAACGACGCGGCCGGCGCCAGGTCAGGCGAGCGAACAGCGAGTCGGGCCGCGGTGCCAGGCCCGGCTCCGCGGTGCCCAGCTCCTCCAACAGGTCACGGCGGGCCTGGGGAGCGGACGGCCGTACCAGGCCGGGGCCGAGCGCGTTGCGCGTCCGACCGCCCGCGTCCCGTGAGCCCGTCAGCGACGCCACCCTGTCCGACCCGAGCCACGCCGACGCCAGGCGTAGCCAGCGACGCTCGGCAGGACTCTCCCTCCACAGGTCGTACCGGCGGGTGGGCAGCCACTCTCCCCCGAGCCGGTCATCGGTGCCCAACAACCCGGCGGCGTACGCGACCTCGACGAACAACGCCGCGGTGGACTCGTCGGTGTCCATCGTCCGCGCCGCGCGGCGCAGGTCGCGCACGCCCAGTCCGCCGTTGCGCAGCACGGCGGCCGGTTCACGAGACCACTCCTCCAGCAGCTCCTCCACGGACCGCAGCACGGTGAACGCCTGCCCCGCGGCCGCGCGGGTGACGGCCTCCGAAGGGTTGCCCGTACCGGAGAGGGGTGGTGGGTCGGTGGTGACCTCGCGGAACAGCAGGCCCGAGCGAAGGAACAGGCCCACTTCGCGCGGCAGCGTCAGGGTGTCGTCTCCACTGGGCAGGAGCAGGGCCCGGGCGATGAGCGCGTCGACCGGCGAGACCGCGTCGGCCAGGGTGACCCCACGACGGGCGTCGGCGACGGTCCCATGGGGCGGCCCCCACGTCATGCCGTCCAACAGCCTGCGGGCTCGCGGGTCGGCGCCGGCCTCCTCGACCAGTTCCGCCACCCGTGCGGGGACGGCCAGGAGCGAGGCGACGGTCTCGACCGGGGTGTCCGCCGTGCTCCCGGGGGAGAGGTCGTCGGCGAGCCTCCTGACGGCCTCGTACGGGAGCGCGGCCAAGAGCACGCGGGCAGGAGGGCCCAGCCGTGCGGGAGCGGGGAGCAGGTCCCGCAGCACCTGCACGGGACGCAGGCGTCCTCGATCGGGCCAGATCAAGGCCAGCTCCAGCAGGCGCTCCACGGCGCGGTCGAGGGGGTCCTCGGCGGGTACCGGTGTCAGACCGAGCGCCTGGGACAGGTCGGAGGCCACCACCCCCACGGGCTCGGACAGGCGGTCGTCGCCGAGCGCCACCACCGCCTCCAGAACCTGGAGGGTGAACCGGTCCAGACGCTCCAGAGTCCGCAACACCGCGTTGCGGCTGGTGGCCCGGGAGGCGAGCGCGCCGATGTCGGCCGGTACCGGCCGCGCCAGGTCGGGACGGGCACGCAGCAGCGTGGTGAGTTCGGTGTCCGACCGACCGCGCAGCCAGGAGGTGAACGTGGGAGGACGGCCGGAGGCGGTTTCCGCGCCCGGTTCGTGTTCGTCGGACTGTGCGTTGTCGGTCATCGAGGTCAACGCTAAGCGATTCTCGGCCCGATGTTCGCCCGGGCCGGACCCGTTCCCACCACTCTCCTCGGCCACGCGATCGCAGACCGTATTCGAAGCCGATTCGATGACCGAAATCGGAAAGAGGGCTGAAAAGCCGGATCCCGATGGGCCACTATGGGGGCATGACCCAGCGCTCGGAACAATTGGTACTCGATTATCTGTCCGAGGTCGGTCTGGTGCTGCACGGTCGTATGACCGCGAGGGAACGTACCGCCTACCTCACGGATGTGCGTGCGCGCATCGAGGCGCGACGAGCCGCCGCGGGCAGGGACGACGTGGAGACCGTCCGGGGCATCCTCCGGGGACTGGGGACCCCCGGCGACCTTGTGGAACGGGAGCTCGACGGCCGCGACCTCGACATCGAGGACGCCGAGTTGCTTCCGCCCAGGCCCCACCACGCCGACCGGCCGCCACCGCCCTGGCGGGGCGGACCCAGTCGTGGCCTGCTGTCCCTGGTGGAGGGCCCCGGCCGGACGGAGCTGCGCGTCCGAGGACGAGGGACGGAGGATCGAGGGGACGAGCGCGGTCCGGGTCTTTTGCACGGCCCGGTCATCCTGGTTCGCCGCGCCCCGGCCGAGGCAGTGGCCCTCCTGCTGCTCCTGGCGGCGGTCCCCTGGTGGTGGGGCCTGTCGTTCCTCTGGGTGCTCGGCGCCGCACTGATCCTGCTCAGTTCGGTGTGGAGGACGCGGGACAAGTGGATCGGCGTGGGCCTGCCCCTGGCGGCCTGTGTGCTCGGCATGACCCTGTGGACGGGCGAGGCCAGATTCATCGACCAGTACATCCAGGAGTCCCTGAGCGCCACCGGCGTCATCGGCCTCGGTGCGGCCTCCCTGGGGTGCGCGGTCCACCTCTACGCCAGGGCCCTGCGCTCGGCGCGGGCCATGGAGGACGCCGAGACCCCGAGGGGGTTCTGAGGGCGCCCCGGCACGAGGCGACCGTGTCTGACCCCGCGGACCTGCGCACGTCCCCGGGAGGCCGTTTCCGCCCCGCACACGTCCCCTTCGGTCATTGCTTGGCAAACGCTGGGGAATAACCTTTTCCGATCGGCCCGTTCCGGCGGGTCCGCACACACGGATGCGGGTAGTCATGGCGGTACACCGTCTCCTCCCCGTGGAGGAGGCCGCACAGGTACAGGCGACCCGGCGTCCAGTCCGGGCACCGCACACCGTCGGGACGGCCCCTGATCTCCGCCGAGTTCCCGTCCCACACTCCGCACCCAGCGGTGAGGGGCCGCCTCCGACGCGAGGCCCGGGTGATCCGTATCCGGGCCTCGTTTCATGCCCACGTGTGCGCACACCGCGCACGACGCGAGGAGACGGTCACACCTTCGCGCGCCCAGGTCCCTGGTACTACCTTGGAGGTACCCATGGAAACCAGGGGCGCTCGGGGAACGGGCGGGAAGCGCGCACCCACCGCGCCCTCCCGGTCGCCGTTCCGGGCGCACGTCACTGAAAGCATGAGGTCACCAGGTGCCCACCGGCAAGGTCAAGTGGTACGACGGCGAAAAGGGTTTCGGCTTCCTCACTCGTGATGACGGCGGTGAGGTGTTCGTGCACTCCTCCTCGCTTCCCGCAGGCACCACGTCGCTACGCCCCGGCCAGCGGGTCGAGTTCGGCGTGGCCGAGGGACGCAGGGGTGCGCAGGCACTCCAGGTCAAACTCCTGGACACCCAGCACTCGGTGGTCAAGGCGAGGCGGAAGAAGCCCGACGAGATGGTGATCATCACCGAGGACCTCATCAAACTCCTGGAAGGCCTGTCCAACGGTTATCGCCGAGGACGGCACCCCGAACGTCGGGAGGCCGCCAAGACGGCCGCGGTGTTGAGGGCGGTCGCCGACGATCTGGAGGCCTGAACGGCGCCTGCGCCCTCGACCTCGAAGACCTGATCCCGCACGGTCCGACAGGGCCGTTCTCCGGAACCGCCCGGGATCGTCCCGGCGTCGGGGTCCCTCCGTCCTCGGGCGTACGAACACGCACCGAGGACGGAGCGGTGCCCGAGGAGGACGCCGTTCGGACGCTCCCGGCCGCCCGAGGACAGGGGAAGCCGGTTCGCGGGCACGAACCGACGCCTCGTAGGTGCCGGAGCCCCCCTTCCGGGGGCGTCCGAACAGGGCGAAGTGGAGCGGAGCCCTCGGAGGACGTGGCCGAAGGCGGGGGTATCGGGCGAACCTTGACCCTCGTTGTGGTCAAATCGGTGCTTGAGATCAGTGAGAATGGGAGACGTGAGACCTTCTCGACGTTCTCCTGTACCGGACAAGGCGTGTATCGAGGCGGTGGAACTGGCCCGGTCGTCGGCTGCCGAGATCGGGCGACCCGAGTGGGTGGGCGAACACCTCACCCCCCACGTCGAGGACACACGCCTGGTAACCCACTACTTCACCTGCCTGGACCCCTCGTATCCGGGATGGAACTACGCCGTCACCGTGGTCCGCGCCGCACGCGCCAAGAGGGTCACGGTCAACGAGGCCGTCCTGTTGCCCGGGGAGGGCGCCCTCGTCGCGCCCGAGTGGCTCCCCTGGAAGGATCGGCTGCGTCCGGGTGACCTCGGCGTGGGCGACCTGCTCCCCACCGAGGAGGACGACGAGCGGCTCGTCCCCGGTCACGCCCAGGTCCCCGGAAACGAACTGGAGGACGAGGGCACCGACCGCCAGATGCTGTGGGAGCCGGGCCTGGGACGACGCCAGGTCCTCTCCGAGACGGGGCGGGAGCGAGCGGCCGAACGTTGGTACAACGGCGACGCCGGACCCTACAGCCCGATCGCCGCCGCCGCGCCCGCGCGCTGCGCGACCTGTGGATTCATGACCCCCCTGGCCGGTGGGCTACGTCAGATGTTCGGTGTGTGCGCCAACGAGTACGCGCCCGACGACGGTAAGGTGGTCTCCCTCGACCACGGATGCGGAGCCCACTCCGAGGTGCGTCGACCCGAGGCGCGTAGTGAACCGGTCGGTCCGGTCATCGACGAGATGGGTTACGACCACATCGTCTTCGACGACACGGCCGAACTCGAACTGATCTCCTCCGACTCCTGAGCACGTCGTCGCGCCGTACGGTCGGCCTTCGGTCCCCTGGGGGACTAGTGTCGGTGACATCCCCCCGGGTGCACCGTGCCGGGCCTCGCCCGCAGCGCAGGAGGAGAACGCCATGGCCGAACCGCTGACCGTTCCGGTGGCCGATCCCCACAACACCGCCGAACTACGTCGGCGCGTACTCGCCGCGTGGGCCGATGCGCCCGCCCGGTTCCGGGAGGACGCCAACGCGGAGGAGGACCTCGCGCTCGGCGGTTACCGTGACCGGGTCGTGGTCGAACTCGCGCAGAACGCCGCCGACGCGGCCCTTCGCGCGGGCGTTCGGGGACGACTGCGCCTGGCCCTGGCCGGCCATCGGCTGACCGCCGCCAACACCGGCGCCCCGTTGACGTCCGAGGGCGTGGAGTCGCTGTCCACGCTGCGAGCCTCCACCAAACGAGACGAACACGGCACCGCCGGGCGCTTCGGTGTCGGCTTCTCCGCCGTGGCGGCGCTCAGCGACGACGTCACCATCGACTCCGGTGGCTCCGCCGTCCGCTTCAGCGCCGAGGCCGCGCGTGCCGCCGTCGAGGGACTGCTCGACCAGGAGGGCACCCACGGCGACCTCGCCGAGGAGGTCGCGCGCCGCTCGGGGCACGTGCCCATGTTGCGCCTGCCCTTCCCCGCGCACAGCGAGGGAGACGCCGACTACGACACCGTCGTCACCCTGGTACTGCGCGACGACTCCGCCCGCGACCGGGCGCGGCGGCTCCTGGAACGTACCGGGGAAGCGCTCCTCCTGGCCCTGCCCGGCCTCGCCGAGGTCCGTGTGGACGTGGAGGGCACCGAACGCGTCCTCACCCGGGAGGAGACCACCGGAGCGGCCGACCTGATCACCGGCCAGCAGGGTCCGCGGGGCTCCCGGGTCACCTCCTGGCGCGTCCTCAGCCGATCGGGCGACTTCGAGCCCGAGCTGCTCGCCGACCGCCCCCTCGAAGAACGGGAGCGTGTCTCGTGGTCGCTGACCTGGGCCGTCCCCGTGGGCGAGGACGGCACGGTCGCCGAGCTCCCCGCCGACGTGGAGGCCGTGGTCCACGCGCCCACGCCCAGCGACACCGGGCTCGACCTGCCCGCCGTCCTCATCGGCACCTTTCCGCTCGCCAGTGACCGCCGCACCGTTCAGCCGGGGGCGGCCACGGACCTGCTGCTCATGGAGGCCGCCGACGCCTACTGCGCGTTGCTGCGCCGTTTCGACGCCCGCGCCGCCCTGGACCTGGTGCCCGCCACCCGTGTGGGAGGCGGCGCCGTCGACGCCGTCTTCCGTACCCGCGTCGCCGAGCCCCTCCAGGAGACCCCCTTCCTGACCACCGTCACCGGAGCGCCCGTGGCCCCGCGTGAGGCCGTGCTGCTCGACACGGGAGGGTCCGGCGGGACGGAGAACCTGACCGCGGTCCTGTCCGAACTCGTGCCGCACCTGCTCCCCGGAGCCTGGGGTCCCCGCCATCCCGCTCTGGCCGCGCTGCGGGTCCACCGCATCGGCCTGGCCGACGTCGCCGACCTGCTGGCCGACATCGACAGGCCGCCGCACTGGTGGGCGGCCCTCTACGCGGCGCTCGAAGAGGCGGCGGGCGGGGGCGCCGGTCTCGACGAGCTCGGGGCACTTCCGGTTCCGCTCGCCGACGGACGCCTCGTGCGAGGGCCCCGCTCCCTGCTCGTTCCCGGTGAGGACTGGGCCGAGATCGGGGACGCCCGGGGCGAGCGGCTCTCTCCCGAGAGCCTGTCCGCTCTCGGTGTGCGCGTCGTCCACCCCGACGCCGTCCACCCGCTCCTGAACCGGCTCGGCGCGGTGGAGGCCGGAGCCGCCACCATTCTGTCCGACCCGCGCACCGAGGCCGCGGTGCGCGGCTCGCTGGACGCCGACGATCCCGAGATCGTGGCGGAGGCGGTCCTGGACCTGGTCTCGGCGTCGGGAACGACCGTCGCCGATGCCCCCTGGCTGTCCGAACTGGCCCTGCGCGACGACGAGGACGGTTACTCGATCGCCGCCGAACTCCTCGTGCCCGGCGCGCCTCTGGCCGATCTGCTGGTGGACGACGCCCCCTTCGGCACCGTGCACGCCGACCTCGTCGACAGGTACGGAGCCGAGGCGCTGCGCGCGGTCGGCGCCCTGTGGGAGTTGACGGCGGTTCGGGCCGAGGACGCCGCGCTCGGCGACGATCTGGTCGCGGTCTTCGACGGGACCCCGGGGGAGGGCGGTCCGGACGGCCTGGAGGAATGGGTCGAGGAGGTGCTCGAACGGGTCGGGGACCCCGAGTTGCCGCCGGTCGTACCCGAGTTGGTGTGCGTGGTCGACCTGGAGTACGTGGCCGACGATCAGTGGTCCCGGGCCCTGGCCATGCTCGCGAGGGGACCGCTCCGTGAGACGGTCACCTCCCCGGCCCGGGTGCTGACTCCCGACGGTCGGGTGGTGGACGTGCCCTCCTACACCGCCTGGTGGTTGCGCGCGCACGCCCTGCTCGGTGACAGCGCACCCGTCGGACTGCGCACCGCCGACGCCGATCCCGCGTTGACCGGTCTGTACGACCAGGTGTCCGTCGACGTCGACCTCGAATTCGCCCGTGCGCTGGGCGTGCGCACCACCCTGGACGATCTGATGGCCGATCCCGACGGGCCCGACGACCTGCTCGGCCGGCTCGCTGATCCGGCCCGCCACGTGGACCGCACGGCGCTGCGCAGGATCTGGACCGCCCTCGCCGCGGTGGACGCCGACCTGGTCACCCCGCCGACCCGGGTGCGCGCGGTGCGGGGCGGCGCGATCGTGGTGGCCGACGCCGAGGACACCGTGGTGGTGGACTCACCGGACCTGCTGCCCCTGGTGGAGGACCGGGCGCTGGTACTGGCCCCCGCCGGTGTCGTCGAGGATCTGGCCGACGTGCTCGATCTCGACATGGCGAGCGAGACCGTCGACGGCCAGATCGGCTCGGCCGGGCGGATCCTCCCGGTTCCCGACGAGGCCGATCTCTTCCTCGACCCCGCCGGCGAGCCCGATCGCACCTACCTGCACCATCAGACGCTCACCGTGGACGGGAGGGAACTGGAGTGGTACGTCGGCGACGGTTCGGTGCACGCCTCCGGTCCCGAGGGGTTGGCTCGCGCGCTGTGCTGGCGTGCCGGCCAATGGTCCCGCCGGCACCTGCTCGCCGCGGCCCTGCGCGACCCCTCCTCCGCCGCCGGTCTCCTGGCCGAGGCGGACCTGGACGACTGACCGGGACCGCCTCATCCAAGCAGGGCGGCGGCCAGGCGGGCGCCCAGCCCCTCCTCCGGATCTCCCCAGTCGGTGACCTCCAGTGCGTCGCCGACCGCCAGGGTCCCGGGCCGGGTGACGGCGAACTTGGCTCCGAAGGACACGCCGCCGGTGTCGGCGCGACGGTAGTCCGCGAGGGTGCGCAGTGGCTCGGGTCCGCTCCTGATCCCGCGTCGCTGGTCCACCGTGGTGACCGCGCACCGAATGCACACCTTGGCGTAGCCCAGTTCGGTGTCGCCCACACGTACCCGGCGGACCCGGTCCTCGGTGTGCGGTTCGGTCCAGCCCGACACCACGATGTTGGGTCGGAACCTGTCGATCGGCACGGGGGCGGCTCCGCGCGCGAGGATGCGCTCGTTGAGCAGGTCCAGTGAGGACGAGGACGCCATCAGCACGGCCGCGCCGTCGGCGAACGCGCTGGTCCCCGGGGTCATCCCGCCCACACGGCGGTCATGGTCGTCGGGCACCCGCACCAGACGGCTCGGCGTGCCCAGCGCCTCGGTCAGCCACGCGGCGACCTCCTTCCCCTGTTCCACCCCCGTGAAGGGTCTCCTGTGCATCGTCACGTCCAGACGGGGTCCCTCGGGGTCCACCTCGATCTCGATGGGCTCGATTCCGTCGGTCTCCAGGCGTAGGCGGGTGCCGTCGGGCTCGACGCCGGCGCGAACGAGCGCCATGCGGGGGTCGCCGCGCTGGCTACGGAAGACTCCGTCACCGTCGACCACCATGAACGTGCGGTCGTGCGTGATGCCGGCGGGCGTGGTCTCGGCGGTGCGCAGGGGCGTGCCCGCGCAGCCCTTGACCGGGTAGTGGACGAGTTCGGCGATTCGGGCCATGAGCCGAACACTATCCCCGGGCGGGGCCCGTCAGGAGGGGGCTCTTCCCCGAGGGAACCTCGTCGGTTCCAGGGGCATCAGTATCTGTGTCCCCTTCCGTCACAACGCAACAGGCAGGATCCCCCACATGCGCAACGTTCCCGTCGCCCTGTTCCTCGTGGTGCTCGCGGCCACGGGCTGTTCGACCGACTCCCCCGACGGTCCGGGCTCCGCTCCTCCGCCCGAGTCGGGCGGTTCCGTGGAGGAGGGGTCCGGAGGTTCCGTGGCCGAGGAGGAGGGACGGGAGGAGGTCACCGAGTACGTCTACGCGGTGAACGAGCAGATCACCGTGGACCTCACCATGTACCCCAACAGTGAGGGAGGACGCCTGACCCCGTTCTTCTCCGGCTACCGGCCCGTCATCGAGTTCGACCACCAGGAGCAGTCGGCCTCGTGCAGCGTCCAGTTGCCCGAGGGGCTGAGCGAGTTCGCCCCGGGAGAGAGCCACGTCGTGGGCCTGGAGTGCGACACGGAGATCACCGTGCACGTGGACACGCCCGGTTTCACGCTCATGGAGACCAAGGCGCCCCATGGAGCCGGGGAGGTGGTCTTCACCGAGGAAGGCCACTGATCCCTTGTATCACCCCTGGCTTATATAACCGATAACTTATATGGTGGAGTCATGCACGCCTTCGACGTCCTCGGGGACCCCGTCCGACGCCGCCTGCTGGAACTGCTCAACGATGGTGAGCGCTCCTCCGGTGAGCTGACCGAGGTCGTACGGGCCGAGTTCGGCATCTCCCAGCCCGCCGTCTCCCAGCACCTGCGCGTACTCAGGGAGAACGGCTTCGCCACCGTGCGCAAGGAGGGCACCCGTAGGCTCTACGCGGTCGACCCCTCCCCGCTGCGGGAGGTCGACACCTGGCTGCGGCGCTTCGCCGCGCGTTGGGAGCCGCACCTGATGGCGCTGGAGACCGAGCTCGCCCGGGGAAGGCGTCAACGCCGGGCTTCCGTCGAAGAGGAGCGGAAGCGATGACCAGGGGAGCACACGATGGACGTCCAGCGGCAGATCGAGGGGGTCGGCCGATCGGTCGAGCTCCGTGGATCCGAGGACGAGGCCGCCCTCACGGTGACCCAGGAGTACGACGTGCCCGTGGAGGACCTGTGGGACGCGTGCACCGACGCCGACCGCATCCCCCGCTGGTTCCTTCCGATCACGGGGGAGCTGCGTGAGGGCGGGACCTACCAGCTGGAGGGCAACGCCGGAGGCAGGGTGCTCAGGTGCGACCCACCGCGTTCCTTCCGGGTGACCTGGGAGTACGGGGGCGAGGTCAGTGAGGTGGAGGTGCGTCTGACCGCGTTGTCGGACACCCGCAGCCGCTTCGCGCTGACCCACTTCGCGCCCTTGAACGACTTCTGGGCGCGGTTCGGCCCCGGAGCCACCGGGATCGGCTGGGAGATGGGGCTCCTCGGCCTGCGGCAGCACCTGTCCTCGGGGGTCGACGTCCCGCCGGAGGCCCAGGAGTGGGCCGCCTCGGAGGAGGCCCGCAGGTTCATGGAGCTGAGCGGGCGCCTGTGGGGCAGGGCGCACGCCGCCGCGGGGGCCGACCCGGAGGAGGCCGCCGCGGCGGCCGAACGCACCATAGCCGCCTACACCGCGACTCCGGAGGAGGGGTCCGCCTCGGGGACCTGAGGGGCCCCGGCCCGTCCGGGGCCGCCCGACACGCGGCGGCCCCGGTGTCAACGGGCGACCGTGAAGAACCCCTCCGAGATGAGCGTGCGCAGCGCGTCGGGAGCGCGTTCCCGTACCTGCCCGGGGTCCTCGCCGATCAGTTCGGCGATCACGTCCAGCAGCGGACCCACCGGCATCGTGCCGTCGCACACCCCGGCCAGGGCTGCCTCGACCGTTCCCACACGTGCGACCCTCCGCAGGCCGCCGCGCTGGCGCAGCACGATCTTCTCCGGGTCGGGGGCGCCCGGACGTCCCACGCGCTCCTCCACCACGCCCGGAGCGAGCGCCACGTGCGCGGACAGCAGGGCCGCGTCGGTCAGCCGCAGCGCCGTCATCGCCCCGTCCACCACGTCGGGCAGATAGGGGCCCACGGGCTGTTCGATCTCGTGCCGCAGTTCCTCCACGCGTACGGTCGCGTCCTGGGCGACGTCGTTGCGCAGGCTGATCCACCCGAAGCCGATGCCCTTGATGCCCTCGCGCTCGAAATAGTCCAGCCAGGCGTCGTACCGGCGCGTGTACTCGGGGGTGCCGTGCTCACAGGAGTCGCGCAGCCACAGCTCCACGTACTCCGCGGGGTCCTGGACGTCGCGTTGGACCACCCAGCCCGAGCACCCCGTCCCGGTCACCCAGCCGCCGACCCGGTCCTCCCAGTCGTCGCCGTCGGAGTGGACCCAGTTGGCCAGGATCTGGCACCAGCCGCCCTCCGTCAGGTACGCCGGTGCCTGTCGCACCAGTTCGGCGCACACGGTGTCGCCGGGCAGGTCCGACTCCCGGTAGGTGTACCGGGAGGAGTCGGGGGTGATCACGAACGGCGGGTTGGAGACGATGAGGTCGAACCGCTCTCCCCGGACCGGTTCGTACAGCGACCCCTGTTCCAGACGGACGTCGGGCACCCCGGACAACGCCAGACTGATCCCGGCCAGGCGCACCGCACGCGGGTTGAGATCCGTGGCCACCACCTCGCGCGCCCGTGAGGCCAGGTGCAGGGCCTGCACGCCGCACCCGGTGCCCACGTCCAGTGCGCGTCCGACGGGTCCGTCCACGATCAACTGGGAGAGGGTGGAGGAGGCCCCGCCCGCGCCGACCACGTGATCGTGTCGAGGGACCTCACCGCTACCGGGACGCACCTTGGGGTCGGAGACCACGAAGCCGGCGCCGCCGTCCTCCATCTCCCAGGGCCCGAGGTGCACCAGGGACCGTACGACGGGACCGCGCGCTCCATCCTCCACGGTGACCAGCCCGGCCTCGGCCAGTTCGTCCACGGGCAGGATGGAGCGCGCGGCCTTGACGGGAATGGGCGAGCGGAGCCACCATAGGCGGAGCAGGAGCCCGAGCCTTTCCTCACCGCCGGTGGCGCGCAGCGCGGGCACGAGCTCCTCGCGGGCCAACGCCCGTGCGGCGGCGTCGCCGAGTCGGTCACGGACGCCGGACACCGTGTAGTCGGCGTCGACGAGGATGCCACGGAGTCGCTCGGCCAGGCCGCGAGGGAATTTCGTCTCAGACACCCGCCCATTATCGGGCAGGAGGGATGTGCCGTGCCGGTCGGTCCTCGTCGGGCTCAGTGGGTATCGGAGGGAGGCGCGGCGGACGCGGGACGCTTGCGCAGCAGACGCGGGATGTAGAGGAAGCCGAACACGCCCAGCGCGATCCCGGTCACGCACACCCCGATCCACCAACGTTCGGACGAGGGCAGGTCGTCTCCCATGGCGAGGAGGACGACGAGTGCCACCGTCCACGCCAGGGTGCCGATCGAGGCGGGCACGCGGTAGTCGCTCTCGTGGACGTCCGGGTCGGGCTGACGAGGTTTGCGCACGCCCCCAGGCTATCCGCTCGCCGACCAGGAAGGACTGTGTGCTCGGAATCACCGGGTCCGCCGAAGACAGGTTCGTCACATCCCCTGGTCGGACCATCCGATCCTATGGTGTTTTCTCTGAAATGCGGTGTGAGCCACAGGGCGGATGTTGTGCGAAGATGCAACTAATCTGGCGCAAAGTCCTTGTTGCCCAATAACACGACCAGGTCAGGCTGTCGAAGTGAATTCTCCAAGTTCATCCCCCAGTAGCACGAGCGAACGCCCGACCGGGCCCCTCGATCGCTACTTCCGTATCTCCGAGCGCGGCTCCACCCTCGGCACCGAGATCCGCGGCGGCATGGCGACCTTCTTCGCCATGGCCTACATCGTCGTCCTCAACCCGTTGATCATCGGTACGGCCGAGGACGTCAACGGCGAGACCCTGGGTATCCCCGAGGTCGCCGCGGTCACCGCCTTGGTCGCGGCGATCTCATGTCTGCTCATGGGCGTGGTCAGCCGCTACCCCTTCGCCATCGCCGCGGGCATGGGCCTCAACGCGGTGGTCGCCTACGGCATCGCGCCCCTCATGCCCTGGGCCGACGTCTTCCTGCTGATCATCATCGAGGGCGTGGTCCTGCTGATCCTGGTGCTCACCGGGTTCCGCACCGCGGTCTTCATCGCGATCCCGCCCGGCCTGAAGATCGCCATCGCGGTCGGCGTGGGTCTGTTCCTGGCCCTGATCGGCCTCGTCAACGCCGGCTTCGTCCAGGCGGGCGAGGGCACCCCGGTCCAGCTCGGCAACGGCGGGCTCCAGGGCTGGCCCATCCTGATCTTCGTCATCGGTCTGCTGGTCACCATCGCCTTGTACGTGCGCAAGGTGCGGGGCGCCATGCTGCTGGGCATCCTCGTCTCGACCATCGCGGCCATCGCGGTGGAGGTGGCGCTCGGCGGCGGTGACAACCGCCTGGGCTGGAGCCTGACCGTTCCGACCCTGCCGACCGGTGCCACCGATCTGATCGCGGCCCCCGACTTCTCACTCATCGGTCTGTTCGCCGACGGCGGCTTCAACCTGTTCGACCGCTGGTCCGACGTCGGCCTGGCCACCGTGATCATGCTGATCTTCACGCTGCTGCTGGCCGACTTCTTCGACACCATGGGCACCATGGTCGGTGTCGCCCACCAGGGCGGTCTGGCCGACGAGGACGGCAACATCGAGGGCACGCGCGAGGTACTGGCCGCCGACTCCCTCGGCACCGTCCTCGGCGGTGTGGCCTCGTCCTCGGTGGCCACCCTCTACGCCGAGTCCGCCGCGGGCGTCGGTGAGGGCGCCCGCACCGGTATCGCGCCGATCGTCACCGGCGCCATGATGATGCTGGCCACCCTGTTCACCCCGCTGGTGACCCTGGTGCCCTTCGAAGCGGCCACGCCGGTGCTGGTGATCGTGGGATTCATGATGATGACCCAGGTCACGGGCATCGACTTCAAGGACCCGGCCCTGGGTCTGGCCTCCTTCATGGCCATCATCATGATGCCCTTCACCTACTCGATCGCCAACGGCATCGGCTTCGGCCTGCTGACCTACGCCTTCGTCAGTCTGGTGTTGGGCAAGGGACGTCAGGTCCACCCCCTGCTGTGGCTGATCTCGGTGGTGTTCCTGATCCACTTCGCCGAGGCGCCGATCTACGCCCTGATCGGCTGAGGCCCTGACCCGGGGGGACGGGGAGCGGGGCTCCGAACGGGTGATGCGTCACCTTCCCGCTCCCCGGGAATTCCCGGGGTGGTGAACGGCGTTGACCCTCATGATGAGTCAACGCCGTTTACTTTTTCGTCCGATCCGTCACCCCCGCAGTGGTCGGTCAGGGACCGAGCCGGTCCCTTCCCATGGACCCGAGGAAGGGGACTGATGCGGCTTCCCACCATGTTCCGCTCGTTGTCGAACCGTAACTACCGGCTGTACGCCCTCGGGCAACTGCTGTCCAACCCGGGCACGTGGATGCAGCGCATCGCCCAGGACTGGCTGGTCCTCCAGCTCAGTGGCGGCAGTGGCATCGCGTTGGGCATGACCACCGCCCTCCAGTTCCTGCCCATGCTCTTCTTCGGGCTGTGGGGCGGTGCGCTGGTCGACCGCCTGGACAAGCGCAGGCTGCTGACCTTCACCCAGAGCGCCATGGGCGTGTTGGCCGTGGGACTGGGGATCCTGGCCACGGCCGGGGCGGCGCAGGTGTGGCACGTGTACCTGTTCGCCTTCGGGCTCGGCATGATCACCGTGCTCGACAACCCCGCGCGCCAGGCCTTCGTTCCGGAGATGGTCGGACGCGACGACCTGTCCAACGCCATCGCGCTCAACAGCGCGAGCTTCCAGCTGGGCCGGGTCACCGGACCCGCCATCGCGGGGCTGCTCATCGCGGCCTTCGGCAGCGGTCCGGTCTTCCTCATCAACGGAGCCTCGTTCGGGTTCACCATCCTCGCCCTGACGATGATCCGCGTCGCGGAGCTCAACACCCCCGAGCGGGCACCGCGGGGCAAGGGACAGATCCGTGAGGGCCTGCGCTACATCGGCGGCAGACGGGACCTCGTCCTCCTGCTGATCCTGGCCGCCTCCACCCAGTTCTTCGGAGCCAACAGCCAGAACCAGATCGCGCTGGTGGTCAACAACGTGTTCGAGACCGGGGCCGACGCCTTCGGCGTGGCCGCGGCCTTCCTGGCCATCGGCGCGTTGGCGGGCGCCCTGTTGGCGGCCCGCCGCGAGCGCCCCCGACTCAGGCTCGTGCTCATCGGGTCGATGGTCTTCGGCGCCAGCCAGGTGGTCGCGGGTCTCATGCCCGGCTACGTGCCGTTCATCCTGGTCCTGGTGCCCATGGGCATGGCCTTCATGACCTACGTGACCACGCTCAACGCCACCTTCCAGCTCAGTGTGGACCCGCAGATGCGTGGTCGGGCCATGAGCATGTTCCTGCTGGTGTTCATGGGCGTGGCACCCATCGGCGCACCGGTGGTGGGCATGCTCGCCGACACGTTCGGCCCACGGGTCAGCTTCGTGATCGGCGGAACGGTGACCATCCTGGTGGTCGCCGTCCTGTCCACCCTGCTCTTCCGGGAGAAGGGCGTGCGAGTGCGCGACCTTCTCCCCGCGAGAGGAAGGGCCGAGCGAAGGAGCACGACCGAAGAGACGGTCGACGAGGGCGAAGCGGTGCGTTCCGACGAGTCCCCGGCCACGGTCGCCTCGAAGGACCCCCGACCCCCGGAGACGGAGAACGAGTGCGAGCGGGCCCGGGTCCGACGTCATCCGAACGGCTCCGTCCAGGTCAGGATCGTGGCCGAGGAAGAGGACCCCCGCCCCTCGGAGAGAGCCGCCACCTCACGCCTGAGCCCCCGATGAGCGACGGTGGGGGCGACGCCCCCACCGTCCTTCCCCCTGGGAGGCCGGGGAGGGGCAGGATGGAGACATGAGGCTCTTCGTCGCGCTGGAACCACCTCCCCACGTGAGGGAGTCGCTGCGTGCGGCCGTCACCCGGGGACGGAGGAACGATCCGGACCTGCGCTGGGCGGGACCCGACGAGTGGCACCTCACCCTGGTCTTCCTCGGCCAGGTGGGCGAGGACCTGCTCCCGAGGATCACCGAGGCCCTGGGCCGTGAGGCCCGCGAGCATGGGCCCTTCCACCTCACCGTCGACGGCTGGGGCACCTTTCCACGCGGCGGTCCCCGCTCCTCCGTGCTCTGGGCGGGACTCGCCGGGGACACCGAGACCCTCGGCGCCCTCGCCCACGGGATGCGCGCGGCCTCGGCACGGGTCGGCGTGCCGGTGGAGGACCGCGCCTACGTACCGCACATCACGGTCGCACGCAGTCGCCCCGCACGCGACCTCGCCGACACCGTGCGCGCTCTGGGAACACCGCCCGAGCACGGGTGGCACGTGGACCGGGTACACCTGGTGGAGAGCCGTCCGGGGAGCCCGGACCGCTACCGAACCGTACGGACATGGGCATTAGGCTGGGAATCGGACATCATCTCGTCTTCGGAGTGGAACACGCCATGAGCATGCTCACCAACAACCGCAAGCAGCGCTGGCTGCTGCCCGTGGTGCTGGGCTCCATCATGCTCATCGTGGTCCTGGGCGCGCTCCTGGGCTGAGCCCCGGCCCCCGGTGGGACGGGGACGAGGCACGGCAGGGAGGATCGGGCGCGACTCAGGCCGCGGTGGAGGCCAGACTCACCGCGTGCGCGACCAGCGCCGCGTTGTCCCGCGCGTTCTCGCCGTCGGGCAGACGCATGGTGTCCTCCAGCCCCATGCGGATGTCATGTCCCGACGACACCGCGGACTCCAGGATCGGCCAGGCCGTCGCGTCCGCCCCGTGCACCAGGCGGGGCTGCCGCACCCTCGCCCTGTCCAACAGGGACAGGATCGCCGTGGCGTTGCGCTCGGCGTCCTCCAACGCGACCTGGGTGGGCTCGACCAGGACCGCCGCCGCGTTCAGCTTGGTGGCCACCAGGATCCGTGCGGCCTCCACGGTCCACACCCCCGCCTCCACGGCGATACGACGGTCCTCCAACAGGTGCGCCAGATCCACCGAACCCGCCTCGTGCAGGTTCACCGTCACCGAGTCCGGGAGGGCCGAGGCCGCCCACCTCTGCACGAGGTCATAGCGCCGCCAGGGGTCGGACTCCGCGGACAACGACGTGGTCAGGGACACCGGCACCGACGGGCCCTCCGCGCGCAGCTTCTCCATGAGGGGGGCGACCACCTGCGGTTCCAGGGACTCGGCGCCGTCGGAATCACGCGGGTGGACGTGGATCTCGGTGGCTCCCGCGGCCACCACCGCGTGGGCGTCCGTCACCAGCTGGTCCACGGACACGGGCAGGGCGGGGTGCGCCTCGGGACGGCGGTCTCCGTTCAGACAGGCGACGATCCTCATGAAGGCCCTCCTTACGGTATTCCGTAAGCCCCATGTGCCCGTTACTACCCGGATACAAGCCATCCGAGCGCTTCCCTGGCAGGATGTGGGCATGAGAACTCCTCTCGCCGCTGCCGCCGCCGTGCTCTGCGCGCTCCTCCCCGCGGCTCCCGCGCAGGCCTCTCCCGAGGAGTCGGGCGAGTCCGGTGGTCTCGACCACCCGCGAGGAGGAAAGGGGCCGGAGGGCTCGGAGGTGGCCTTCGAGTTCCAGGATCCACGCATCTCAGAGTCCAGTGGAATCGCGCCCTCCCTCCGCCACGAGGGCGTGTGGTGGACGCACAACGACAGTGGTGACCATCCCAGCGAGGTGTACGCGGTCGACGAGGAGGGACGAACGCTCGCCACCCTCTCCCTCCCCCTGGAGCGGCGCGACTGGGAGGCGATCTCCGTCGCCGAGGCGCCCGACGGGACTCCGTCGGTCTTCGTGGGCGACATCGGCGACAACTTCGGAGGGAGCTGGCCCCATGTGCGGGTGTACCGGTTCGCGGAGCCCGCGACGCTCGTCGACGCGGTGGTCGAACCCGTGACGTTCACCCTCGTCTACGAGGACGGCGGGCGTGACGCGGAGTCGATGATGATCGACCCCCGCGACGGACGGCTGTACGTGGTCTCCAAGGAGTTCGCCGGCGGGCTGTACGCGGCGCCGCAGACCTTGGATCCGGAGGCCGAGAACACGTTGGAGCGCATCGACTCGGCGCCGCTCTTCGCCACCGACGCCGCCTTCGCGCCGGACGGCACGCGTTACGCGATCCGCACCTACTGGGGTGTCACCGTCCATGACTCCACCGACGGCGTCCCCGGCCCCACGCTCGGCTCCTTCGACCTTCCCGAGTCCGATCAGGGCGAATCGATCGCCTTCACCCCCGACGGCACCGCGCTCATGGCCGGGACCGAGGGAGTGAACGCGCCGGTCTGGCGGGTCCCCCTGGAGGAGCGGTATCTGGACGAGGGGAAGAAGGTGGAGCTCGTCTCCGAGGAGGAACCGTCCGAGGAGAAGGAGGCGGACACGGGCGAGTCCGAAGCCGCGAACGCGCTGCCCCTCATCGCGGGCGGTGCCCTGGTGGCCGCGCTCGTCATCACCGGGATCGTCCTCCTGGCCCGCCGGGGCTGAATGGGATATGCCTCGACCTGCTCGGATGAGGAGGTTTTCGGAGCCGATCGGAAGAGCGTTGGCGTGAAGTAGCGGGATTTCGGCCGCGCGGGTATCCGATGAACGGTGAGACGTTGCTCGATACGGCTCAGAGAGAACGGCTCGACTCATCGAGAATCGGTATGACATCCCAGGCCGGCTTCTACGAGATCGACGGGATCCGGTGCTTCCGCTGTGAGGACCTGGAGAGGGTGTCGGAGGCGATATCGGCCGCGTGTGGCGTCCACCTCTTCTACGGGCGGTTCGACGTGGCGGTCGGTGTGTGTGCTGTGCTCGGACGAGCTCGAAGACCATGCTTCGCGTGCGCTCCAGAACACCGTGTCGGGTTCGGGCAGGCGCCGGACCGGCGGAAGAATGCGCCCCTGAACAGGGAAGAGAATGTTCTGTCCCGGTGAGAACCAAAACCCCGATGACAGCAGTCTCATAGAGCATAAAGCCGTCTATCCGAACTGGGATGGTCGTCAGGTACTCGGCATTCTCTGGAAGGTCCCCGTCACCGTATTGAACCTTAGGTACCGCGTGTAGCCTTGTTCCCGCAAAGGAAGATCTCATGAGAACAGACCACAAACAAGTGCCGGGTTTTCCAAAGGTCCTCGCCAAGGTAGCGGAAGACGGAACGGCCACGGTGACCATCAACGGTGTCGAACACCCGATCACCGGGGACGGTCCGTCGGACACCCGGTCAGCGGTCATCGGCTTCATCGCCGGCACGGCCGAGAGGCTGGGCCGGCCGGTGCGGGTCCGAACAGTGGACGCCATGGGCGAGTGGCACCTGATCGTCTACCAGGACGGCCTGGTGGAGAGCGACACGTCAGTGGAGCCGCCCAAGGCGAAGAGCAAGAAGACCCCGGCGAAGTCACGGAGTAACAAGCCGAAGAGGTCGGTCATCAGGTGGTTCGGGGGAGCCGCGAAGTCCGTGTCCTCCACCGGAGAGGACGAGGGCACGCCCCAGCCGCGGCCCCCGGCTTCGGCACGGACGGTTCCCGTGCCGTCGGAGCCGGCCCCTCGCATGGAGGGAAGGCCTGCCCCGACGAAGATCCCGGAGGATGCCTCTTCACGTGGGGAGGACCGGGCGGCGCCCGCGACGACAGGTCGGCAAGGGGAGAGGCCTCTCCGTGAGGCGGATCGAGTCATCCGGACACCGTCGGCGGTCGCGGCCCCAGGGCCCGGCCGGGGAAACGGGGAGTCGGACGGTGACGTGCTCCCCCCGAAGTCGGGACTCGGACCAGTCGGCACCGCCGGGGACGTTCCTCCCGAGGGTCGGGGAGAGGTGGAGGGGCCGCCGGTCAGCCGATTCGCACGGCGGCAGTCGGTGCCGGAGAATCCGCCTCCGGGGCGGCTTGGACCCGGAAGCGGGCATGGGGTGTCCGTCCAAGAGGGAACGACTCCTCCGTCCCCCGCCGATGTGACGGTTCCTGAAGGGCGGGGGCCCGGGACGGGTGGCCGGCCCTCCTCCACTTCTTCGGGGAACATCCCCTCTCCCTCGGCCAAGGAGCCCGCCGGAACCCCCACCGGGCACCCGAACGAAGAAAAGCCGGAGCCCATGCTGAGGCCGACCGAGGCCGCTGACGCCTGGAAGGCCGCGATCCAGGAGAACAACCAAAGGCATGACCCGACAGGAGCCCACGCGGCCATCACACTCGTGGCCTCCCCGGTATCGGTCACCGGACCGTCTCGGAGGGGGGAGTCCAAGGTCAGTGTGTTCCGCCGCCTGGTACCGGGGGGCTCCGGTTCGAACGATGTCGGGGAAGCGGAATTCTCCTCCAGGATCCAGGCGATGATTCCGACACATCGGCGAATAGCGGTGCTCAGCCTCAAGGGCGGGGTGGGTAAGACCACCACGGCCGTGCTCCTCGGCTCGGTGCTCGCCTCCGAGCGGGAGAGCCGGGTGATCGCCGTCGACGCGAACCCGGACCGCGGAACGTTGCGGGACCGACTCGTGCTCCAGAGCGATCTCACGTTGCGGGACCTGGCCGACAGTGCCGCGAGCATCGATCGTTACACACAGTTGCGCCAGTACGTCTCCGTGAACGAATCCCGCTTGCACGTCCTGACCGGTTCCGATACCCCGACGAGTCCCATCGGGGCGGAGGCCGACGGCTACAAAGCGGTGGCGGGACTGCTGGAGCAGTACTACGACATCGCTCTCACCGACTGTGGGACGGGCTTGAACCTACCTGGGATGGAAAGCGTGCTGTCTTTGACAGACCAGGTGATCATCGTGCTCGAACCCGCTCTCGACGCTGCCCGGTCCGCTCACTCGACGCTGTCCTGGCTGTCACAGAACGGATACCGGCATCTGGCGGACAAGGCGATCGTCGTGGTCTCCCGAGTCGACCGTAAGAGCGCGGGCGACAAGGAGATCGCCGAACTGGAGGCCCAGTTCGGCGATCGTGCCGGAGGCGTGGTGCGCGTTCCCTTTGACGAGCATCTGGCGAAGGGTGGGGTCGTGCGTCTCGAAAAACTCCGAGAAAGAACCCGGTCGTCCTACCGGAAGCTGGCACTGCTCAGCGTCGAAGGGTTGGCCCGGTTGGGTTGACGCTCGAATCCGTGTCCCGGTCGCGCAGAGTCCTGCCCCCTCAGGGCTCCCCCCGGCAAACTGACAGGTGACGTATGTATATCGAACAGCAGAATGACGGTGTCGACCAGTTCGTTCTCCAGGCGTTGCACGCGGGAATGAGCCTTGGGCGGAACCTGGGTTCCGCGGCCGGCCGAAACTTCATGAACCAGATCTACGCCCCTGAGCATGGCGGAAATGGTCCGATGCCTTCGCCGCGCGGAGGAAGAAGAGAGGCACGACGGCATCTGCGGCAGGCTCGAAGGAACATGAGAGGTGTCGGCCGGGACGGATGGTGGCAGGACGCCAGTCCGGCAAAGGTCGCCCACGCCGCCGCGAACCTTCGTGAGCACCGAGGGAGGAGCCTTCTGGCCCGCTTCCTCTACTGGCGTCTGAAACGCCAGTGCGACAAGCGCTTCGGCGTCGACCTGGACCGCACTTTCGACACCTTCGGCCCGCAGGCTCCGAACAGGGAACAGGCGATCCAGCGTCTGGACCACGGGATCCAGAATCTCAGGGGACAGAACTCCCAGGAGGCTCAGGCGATCTCCCAGCTCCAGGACCAACGCGCGCAGATGTCGCTGAACCAGGACTTCAGAAACCAGCAGTTCGTGCTGGTGCCGGTTCCCGTCCAGGTGTTCAACCCCTGGCTGGACCCTGCCCTGGTGCACTCGGTCAGGGACAGGATCCCTCAGCAGTCTCAGGAGGAACAGCGGGTGGAGGACGCTGAGGTGGGGGAGCCTGAAGCCGAGGTGGAGGGTTCTGAGGTGGAGGGTTCTGAGGCTGAGGCGGAGGACGCTGAGGTGGGGGAGCCTGAAGCCGAGGTGGAGGGTTCTGAGGTGGAGGGTTCTGAGGCTGAGGCGGAGGACGCTGAGGTGGGGGAGCCTGAAGCCGAGGTCGAGGGTTCTGAGGTCGAGGGTGCTGAGGTCGAGGGCTCTGAGGTGAAGGGCTCTGAGGTGGGGGAGCCTGAAGCCGAGGCGGAGGGTGCTGAGGTGGAGGGTTCTGAGGCTGAGGCGGAGGACGCTGAGGTGGAGGAGCCTGAAGCCGAGGTCGAGGGTGCTGAGGTCGAGGGCTCTGAGGTGAAGGGCTCTGAGGTGGGGGAGCCTGAAGCCGAGGCGGAGGGTGCTGAGGTCGAGGATGCCGGTTCTGAGGCGGAGGGTTCTGAGGTCGAGGGTCCCGAACAGGAGCAAGGGGAACAGCAGGTAGGGGAGACCGCGGCTTCTCCTGATGCCGGAACGCCGACACCGACACAGGAAAAGGAAGGTGCCAGCACGGAACGGCCCGGACCCCCGGAGGGGAAGAACGATGCTGGCACTCTGCTCACGATGGGAGCCCGTGGTGGGGATCCGACACGTGGCGGAAGCGGTGCCGCGAACGGGAGCCCGCCGCGTTCGAGTCATCTGAACACAGGGCGTGAGAGGCTCGCCGGAAAGAGCGAGGGCATCGGCGGTAGGTGAAACGCGACCTCTGGCGCCTGGGGTGGGGACCGCGTCCCCACCCCAGGCGCCCGCTCAGCTTCCGGAAGGAACCTCGTGGGGCAGGGGGTCGCCGTGTTCGTTGCTGTCCTCGGCATTGGCCATGGGCCCGTCAGGTGAGAGCAGGATCGCCATGTGGTAGTCGGCGTGATCCCTCAACCAGGAGCTCATGCCGGTGGACGGGTCCGCGCTCAGGCTCTCCCAGGCCCGCCAGATGGCGTCGACGCGGATGAGCGCTTCGGGGATCTCCCACCAGCGTGCCGACCAGCGGTACTGGTTGCGGACGCCCACACGGCGCTTGTACACGTGGCGGAAATACCGTTCGAAGAAGTCGATCGCGTCCGCGTGGACCGCTTCTTGCGACGCCTCGTCGTTGGTCTCTTCGGCAGAGGTGGTCACGTCGTACGGCTCCCGTCCGTCGTCGTTGTGGTCCGGCCGTGTTCGCGGCCGCATCCTAGAACCAGTGGATGGGCACCATCGGGCCATGCTCGTTCCCGACCGGGCCGATCTCCGTCGGCTCCGCACCGCCCGCGACGGGGACGGAGAACCATGAGGTGTTGCCGGAGTCGTCCGTCGAGCGGAAGAGGATCCGGCTACGGTCCGCGGAGAGCACGGGGTGCTCGTTGGTGCGTGTGTTGCCGGGCAGGATCTGTCGGTCCTCGGACTGAGGCCCGTGATCGGAGGTCTGTCCACCCTCAGGAGGAAAGACCTCCTCTGGGTCGAAGGCACGGACGGTGAAGGCGGCGTCGTCGAGCATCACCTCGTACTCACCGACCATGAAGACCGGGCGCATGTCCTGGTACTCCTTGCTCACTCCGGAGTTGTGAGTGACGCCCTCCCAACCGTCGCCGCCGAGGCCCATGGAGTTGAGGGGCTGAGAGACGATCGGCGTCCCCCCACCCTCGGGGATGTGGAAGTTGATCCAGCCGAAGTCGCCGATACTGGCGAAGGACACCACACTGGCGTCGTGATGGGAGAAGTACCGGAAGTACTTGTTGCTATTGGAAGCCGACATGATCGACTGCTCGGTGTCGACGGCCGTTCCGTAGACGACGCCCGAGTAGGGGTCCACGATGATGCGCTCACAGCTCTCGTCACAGGGACCGACCTCCTGGACGTCGCCGCTCGTGGGGTCCACGGACATCACCGTCCGGGAGCCGTCAGGGCCCGAGTCCAGGTAGAAGACGGTTCCGTCGGAGTGGTGGTAGCGGGGTGAGGCCTTGCTGGAGGCGCCACTGAAACCCGACGCGTCCTCCGCGGGCAGGAGCGCCTCCACGTGTCCTTCCGACGACATCGCACCGATGGTCGTCACGTCCGCGCCGTCGATCTCCTCCACGAGTGTCACAAGGAGGAGGGACTCGTCGGGGATGACGAGTCCGGCCAGTTCGTGGGCCTGGTTACGGGTCAGCGGAATATCGCTGGTACCCGCCTCCTCGACGGCACCGGTCTCACAGTCGGGAAGCTCCACGCTCTTGAGGGCGTCCACGGCCCGGCCGCTCGGGAGGACGGGCTCTCCCCCACCGGTGGCGTCGGCCGCGGTGAAGACGTGCTGGGCCTGGAGGCTTCCGTCCTCGTCGGAGAAGCGGGTCACGGTGATGGACCCCTCGCCGCAGGAAAGGGCGAGGAAGCCGTCACCTTCCAGAGGCTCGGACGCCGACCGCTCCCCGGCACCGCTTCCCCCGTCCGACTCCCCGCCTTCCCCGCCTTCCCCGCCGCAGGCCGTGGCCAGGAGCACCAGGGACAGGGCGACCCCCGATGTCAGAGAACCTTTTCTGGGAGAACGACGCATGCTGTCCACTTTCTTTAGAGAGGGTCAGGGTTCGTAGCGTTCGAGGGAGGCGATCACGGCCTCTTTCATGGGACCCGACATCCAGGGGACCGTCTCCACCAGGGTCGGCGGGGTTCCGGAGGCGATGACGACCGCGCGTCCCGGCGGCATGGCTCCCAGAGCGGCCACGTCCATCGTGCGTTCGGTGTCGACCTGCCAGGAGACGGAGCGTCCGCTCTGCCGACCGGACGAGATCGAGGCACGTTCCACCTCGTGGTCACCGA
Organism: Nocardiopsis sp. ATB16-24; assembly: GCF_030271535.1. Taxonomy (GTDB): domain Bacteria; phylum Actinomycetota; class Actinomycetes; order Streptosporangiales; family Streptosporangiaceae; genus Nocardiopsis. The sequence goes on from NZ_JASCXJ010000003.1 coordinate 162,421, forward strand.
TGAGCTGCGAGAGTTCGTTGAGGAACTCCACCTCGGACACGCCGCCCCCGTACATCTTGATGTTGGAGGCGGACCAGAGCTTGCGCATGCCGCTCTGCCCCCATACGTCCACTCCCTGTGACCATGACTGGAGGATCGTCATCAGGACGATGCCGCGGGATCCGTAGTGGGAGTAGAGGGCGGGGAGGTCGTTCCAGCGGCACACGTTCGCGGCCTCGTCCAGGACACCGAGAAGCGGTGTGGCCAGGCGACCTCCCTTCTGGGTGGTGGCGAGTTCCTCCGCGGCCTCGACCACGGCGACCGTCAGAGCGGTGACGAGAGGTCCCGCGCTGCCCTTGCCCTCTTTCGACAGGGAGTAGAGCGTGCTCTTCCCCGCGAGGAACTCGCGTGGGTCGAAGTGCCTGCGCGGATCGGGGCCGTCGCCTTTTCGAGGGGTGATCCAGGGGGCGATCTGGCGGCTCATGAGGCACGAGACCATCTGTATGGCGGTGCCGTACACACCTCCACGCTGTTTCTCGGGAGAGTTGACCACCCCGGAGACGTTGTCGGCCACGAGTTCGTACCCGTGTCGGGAGAGGATCCCCACGGCCTCGTCGTCGTGGGGGCGGGTGAGCCAGGTGTAGACCTGGAGAATGGAGCGCTCGTCCAATGCCGCGGCCAGGATCAGGCCGGCGAGAAGGTCCTGCGCCGAACCGTCGAAGAAGGCGTCTGTCTGCGCGTCCGCGTCACGTGAACCCGCGACGAAGTGTCCCGCCAGCTTGGCCGCCTTGACCTCGTCGGTGACGTACGAAAGGGGGTTCCACCACCAGGTGGGCTCTTCGAGGGCGATGCCCTGCGGATCGAAGACCCACACGTCCCCGGAGGTCTCGCGTACGCCGCGGGTGGCGTCGACCACGTCCCGCTTGTTGCTGGTGACGAGGACGGAGCCCGGAGCCGCCAGGATCGCCGGAATCGCCCGTGACGTCGTCTTACCGGTACGGGGCCCCCAAATGTCGACGTGCATGTCCTCCCAGGACCCGTACAGCATCTTGCGGCTGTGCACCGTCCTGCCGATCGGCACTCCTGGCGATCCGGTCACACCAAGGCGTTCGGCCTTCTCCCGGGCGCCCTTCTCGGTGAGTTTCTCCAGATCCTCACCGGTGCCCATGTGCGAAGCCGACCTGTCCACCTTCTTTCCTCCTCGCCGGTAGGTGAGGGCGAGGACGAGCAGGCCGAGGATGAGCAGCCACTGCAAGACCATGGTGAGGGTGTGTACCGGGGTCCAGGGGATGTCACCGCCGAGGACGCCGAAGACCTGGTCGAAGGGGTTGTACGGGACGGGGGCCGAGGTCCCGTTCCACCAGGCGCCGACCTGGACCGAGACGCACAGGGTGGAGACCAGGGCGACCACGGACACGATCGCCACCCAGATGACGATCGCCTCGGTGTTCATACCCGTGGGCGTTTTACTCGCGCGGCTCATGTCGTGGCCTCCTCGGTCGACTCCTGCGAGGGAACGGGGTCGGGGGTGTCCGTGTCGGCGGTCGTTTCGGAGCCATGATCGGTGGCTCGACCGGTCCGGGAGGTGGTGTGCCAGAGCTTGTTGGTGTCGTTGATGCCCTTCTCCGCCTCGGTGAGCTGAACCTGGACCGGGATACCGGGACGTCCGCCCACCTTGACCAGGAACTTGCCGCGTCCGGGGGGAGCGGTCTCCGCACCGCTGTGGGAGTCCCAGGCCGGCGGGTCCTGCCAGGAGGCGAGCATCTCCTGTTCCGCTTCGGAGAAGGGGATGACGGAGGAGAGCATGGGCATCTCGGCCCGAGGAAGGCCTCCGCACACGACCATGCCGGAACGCTCGACGAACCCCTTCGCCTTGTTGCGGTCCTCTTCGTTGGGCAGGGACATGAGGTCGCTCATCGTGTGGGAGATCATCGCCATGCCCACACCACGCTGGCGGTTGAGCCGGGTCAGCGCGTCCACGCGGTCCACCATGCCGTGTCCGGCGCGGAGCGCGCGCCACAGCTCGTCCAGGATCACGAAGTAGTGGCGGCGGGGCTCCAGACCGGCGTCCGCGAGGGCGTGCGACAGGTTGATGGTGGCGAAACCGGTGGACCAGCAGGCGAGTAGGACGGCGGCCTGGAGATCCATCTCCGAGTCGTCGATGTTGGAGACGTCGAACACCACGGGTCGGTCGCGGAGCATCGGAGTGGTGGTCGGTTCGGAGAAGATCTCTCCGAGCCGACCACCGCCGACCAGGCCGATCAGGGAGGCTTCGAGGTGGTCGGTGATCTGCTGGTACCTGCTCAGGTCGCCACGGTCCAGCGCCACCTGGCGCACCGGATCGGGAGCGTCCTGGATGCACTGGAGCAGGTCCTTCAGCACGGGGGTCCCTTTGTGCCGGTCGTCCAGAACCTTCAGAGCACGGTCGAGGATGGTCTCCTCGCGGTCGGTCACCGGAGCGGAGCGCATGATGCTCAGAAGGGCGGTGACCATGGTGAGTCGTCGGCCGTGGACGTCCGCCAGGACCTGTGAGCGGGCTTGCTTGGGGAGGCGCCCGAGCGTGTCGCCGGCCTGTCCAGGGTCGAGGACGTTGATGTGCCCGCGACCGCGTCCCAAGGTGATGACCTGGCCACCGAGCGCTTCGACGAGATCGACGTAGTCGGGTTTGAGGTCGCCGAGGATGAAGGGCTGGACCCCGTATCCGGCCAGTCCGGTGGCCATCCTGCGGGTGATCGTCGACTTGCCCAGACCCGGCTTGCCGAGTACGAACATCGACGGGTTCGAGATCAGGTTCGCCCGCTGGAACCAGGAGATCGGATCGCAGCAGAGGGTGGCTCCGGACATGATGTTGCGTCCGATGGGAACCCCGACCATCGGTGTACCGGTGCCCACGGAGAACGGCCAAAGACCGCAGACCTGGACGGTGGTGCCGCGCCACTCGTCGGCCATCTCCACGATCGTGGACTCCCCACCGCCGAAGATGGACCAGCCTCGTGGGCCGGGTCTCTTGGGCCTGATCTCCGTGGCGGACTCCTTCGGGGGCTTGTCGGAGACGCCCCTCCCGGTCTTGCGGCGTTTCACATCTGCTCCCTGATCTCCACGGGAATCCGCAGGTGCATCGGCAGCACGATGCCCAGCGGCAGGCTTGCGGCGAAGGTCGAGTCCTGGGATCCGTACGCCGGGCGAAGGCGTAGACGCGACGCCGCGGCGAGGTTCATGATCGCGGCCCGGGCGTCGATCTCCTTGTCCAGATCGTCCACGGTCGCCGTCACGATCATGCCGAAGTTGACCAGCCCTGCTCCGGCGGCCTCCTCGGCGGCGGTCGCCTGTGCCGAGCGGGCTTCCATGAGGTCCCTGGCGGTGGGTTTGGCGTTGGACGTGGCACGGAACTGCGCGGAGCGCAGGTCGGACTCCACGATCGCCGCCGTCCTGGCGGGATCGAGCGGCCGGTAGAGCAGAGTGACGCGCTTACGGGCGATGTCCCCGTGCGGGGCCAGAAGCCGGGTGAGGATGCTCGACTGAACGTTGCCGCGTGGCGCGCTCGTCATCGTCCATGACACGGAGAGGGCGCTGTCATGGCGTAGTTTGTCCCAACCGGCCTGGTGCGCGGTCGGGCCGACGTCGGGCCAGGCGATCTCGAAGGGGTCTCCGGCGGCACGGGCCTCTTCGATGAGCACGGCGGAAGCCGGGTCGTAGGCGATCCTGATGACCTCGCACAGTTCCTGGGCGTCCAGAGGTCGGGCCGCGCCGGCACCCGTGGCGGAGAGGCTCTGCGTGAGTCCCGGCAGTCGGCTGGCGAGTTCCCGCCCCATCTCCTCGGGGTTCGATTTCTTGTCCCTGCCCGCTGTGAAGGTCAGGGCGATGTAGGCGCGAACGGTCGAGGAGCCGTGTGGATAGGCCTCGACCGTCTCCAGGAGGACCTGTCGGGCGAACTCGGGGGCTTCTTCGTCGATCTGTCCCAGGACCTCCCGCTTCAGACGGGTGCCCGTGTCCGGCGCGGTTTCGAGGGTGACGGAGGCGGCGACCATGCCGGGTTCGTCACCCAGGTTGGCCAGCCAGTGGCCCCATTCCGCGACCCAGGAGTCGACCTGTTCCATGTCCACCAGCGCGGCGCCGTCGGGCTCGGTGGCGATGACGACCGTGTAGTGGTGGGTGCCCACCGGCATGTGGAGCAACGCGAACGGACGGCCGTAGGAGTCCTGCTGCTCACTGAGACGGATCGGTGCGGCGATCCCGGGAAGCTGGTAGCGGCCCCAGGGGGAGCGGCCCAAGGGGCCGGATCGGTACAGGTGCGCCCCCAACATCCGGGCTTTCCACCAGAGCATCCGTACTCCGATCTTCGACATGGTGCTCTTGCCGTGTTTGTCCTTGGTCAGTACTCCCAGCAGGACGACGGAGAGGATCGCGGCGGCTATGGCGCCCCTCAGCATTCCGCCGATCATCACCACGAAGACGATGATGATGAGAGAACCGAGAAGGAAGGCCGTTCCGATGGTTCCCAGCCCCATGATCCCGGCGGAGGTGGGGCGTCTCCAGTTGCCGTAGGTCCGTACTGAACGGGCCAGGTCAGCGTTTGCTGCCACTGGGGCCGTCACCACCTTCGCCGCCCACGGCGTCGTTCATCCCCTGTTGGGTTTTCTGCGCCACCGCCTTCACGGCCTTGGCCGCCGCGTAGATGGCCGCGGTCTTCGGATTGGACTTCATGGCGGCGGAACCGGCACCGCTCACGGCCGCACCGCCTCCGGCCATGGCGCCACCACCCGCAGCGGCGCCGCCACCCGCAGCGGAGCCGCCCCCGGCAGCGGCACCGCCACTCATACCGCCCGCCGCGCTGGAACCGAACCCTCCGCCGCTGTTACCGGTCGGCCTGCCGCCGCCACTACCGCCACCGCCACCGCCACCACCGCCGCTGGAACCGCCACCGCTGGAACCGGAGGGCATGTTGTCGGCCAGTGAGGACGCCACGCCGGCACCCATGGCCCCGCCCGCGGTGGCGCCCACCATGGGTGTCACGAACTTCATGAGGGCGGGGAGCGCGAAGATGGCGAGCAGCATCATGGTCAGACCCAGGACGATGTCGTACAGCTCCGCCTGGGTGGGCGCATCTTGGTCGTAGCCGAGCAGGACGAAGACCAGGGCGTAGATGATCGCCGCCACGGGTTTGTAGAGCAGGAACGCGACGAGCCAGCCGATCGCCTTCTGGAACCACTGCTTTCCCATCTGCGTGTTGGTGAACGCCGCGGTCAGAGGAAGCACTCCTGCCAGGAGGATCAGCATCCCGTCACGGATCATCATCACGACCATCTGTAGGAGACCCGCGATCACGATGATGAGGCCGAGCAGGATGACCACGACGAAGCCGCCGGGGGCGCCCTTGAGGGCAGCCATTCCGGTCACGGCGAGGAATGACGTGACGATCACTCCGATATCGCTCTCACCCACGGCCTCCTCGATGATCCAGAGCGAGAACTCGTCGGCCAGGGTGATCGCGGCGTTGATGAACGCCACCGAGGCGGTCGCCACGACGAGGAGGGTGAGGAGCGATTTGAGAAGCTCCTTGCCCGGATCGGCGCGTTGTTCCCAGGCCATCTTGATTCCGGCGATGATCACCGACACGATCGCCATGGCGCCGACATAGAAGAAGAGTCTGCTCTGGAGGAATCCGGCGGCGCCCCCGGCGGACGGGCCCTCGATCGTGCCGAGGAGGAAGGAGATCATGGAGGCCGCACCCGAGATGAGGATGACCGCCCCGATGACGATGACGATCCTCCCCAGGTACTGACCGCCCTCGCCTCGCGATCTCGCGATCGCCAACATGGCGCCGAGGATCATCAGGGACAGCACGGCCACGCCGAAACCGACCCATGTGACCCACCCGAGTATCTCGCCGACCTGAGAGGACGTACCGTGCGGGGCGACGGGGGTCGAACTCGTGCTGATGGTGGTTCCGTCGCCGGATGTCTCGATACTTCGCGTCTCGGACTTGATCCAAAAAGTCATCATCTCTGTGACGATGGATTCGACGGCTTCCTGGAAGTCTTCCAACCAGCGGTCGATAACGCTCATGACTGCGTTCTCCACATGGCAGCCGGCATCCCACCAGTCACAGTCTTTTTTATCCGGCATCAGATGGCCGCCCAGGGTGTGAATCCGGCGAAATCGTCCAGAAGAGTGAAACTGGGGTCGCCTTCTCCGTTCTCGTCGACGACGATCTTCCAGTCGCCTTCGGCCCAGGTGAGGTCGAAGGTCATGCTGGCCCGCAGACCGTCACTCGCAAGAAGACCGATACTGATCCGTGCGTCGTCCTCCGAGTAGGAGACGACTTTGGCGGCGGAGACCTGCCCGGGAACCTCGGAAGTGCCCTCCCGGGACTCGATGCTCTCGATGAAGGGAGAACGGCCGGGGCCGGGCGCCACGAGTCGCTCCCACTCTCCCGTCATCCTGTCGCGTCCGGTATTCGTGAGGACGAGGAAGTTCGCGGTCGCCAGCACGGCACCCTCCGGGGTCCGGGAGTAGCAGTAGCGAACGTTCTCCTCCACCACGCCGGGCCCGTTCACAGGAGAGCCGGGGGCCTGCATGCCGTTGATCATCGTCCACGTGGTCTCCGCCTCGGGAAAGAGCACATGGAACTCGGTCTCGTGTCGTTCGAGGCCGCAGAGGCTGCCACTGGCGGAAGGAGTGAGGGAGGCTTCCTCGGCGTCCACGTCGTCGCTCCCGGTTTCGATGGTCGGGTCGACGGAAGGGGAGGCGGAAGGGGGACTCTGCTCGGAAGGCGGGGATCCCTTTTCGTCCTCCGGCCACAAGGCGATGAACAGGGCGCCGAGTGTGATCAGGCCGAGAAAGGTCGCCGATACGATGAACGAGACCGATCCCAGGGGATTTTTTTCGCTCATGCCAGCCTCTTTTGCGGATGAATCAACTGATGAGGAATGACACGAGGCTGGTGGCCGCCGAAATGATGATCACACCGGCGAGGACCATACCGATCTTGCTCATGTGCTCCCCGCCTTCACCGCGGCGGGACTGGATGGCCATCAGCGCACCGGCGATGATAAGACCGAGAACACAGACCGCCAGAGCGATCCACTTGGCCCAGCCGAGAACGGTGAGAAAACCTGTGTCCAACCCGGGGGGAGCCTGTGTGTCGACGTTGTCGATGAACCCGGCGGGGGCCATGGCGAGTGTGCTGGAAGCGAATTCGAATGTTTCGATCATGAGGGGTCAGTGCCTCTTTCGATGTTTCAACTGAGGAGGTGTTCAGCGCTTTTGATGACTCGCCGGACCCGGCGGTTCACACCATGGTGGTCCGAGGGTGCGACAGGTGGGTCCGTCCGCCACTCCTCGATCCAGGGAAGGTCCCACACGCGAGGAGCCCCTCCCGCGACGAGTCGGGCGAAGTCCTTCAAGGCCTTGGGGCTCTTCCCGGGGGCGTCGGCGATCATGACCAGGCCGAGCAGTCGGACATCCGGGACCGCCCCTGAAGCCCACTGGGTAAGGGCCTCCTGTGCTGAACGGAGACCGAGCAGGTTGGTTCGGCACGTGAGGATCACCGGGACTTCGCCGACAGAGGAGTTGGCCGGAACCGGCCACTCATGATGTGCGTCACGTGATCCTTCGGTCAGCGCGGCGAGCGTGCTCTCTCCCGAGCCGCCATGCGTCCCCACCCACCACAACCTGGCGTTTTGCGTGATCCGACGAAGTTCCAAACCTTTTCCCCTCGGCAGTCCGGCCCCCGGCTGAGGAAGGATCGGGCCTGTCGGGGTAATCGCCAGATCAGGGTCCTGGTTGTGAAGGGAAGAGTCCTCTACCTCGACCTCATCCGTGTCCTGACCTGGGGGAATCCACGGATTGTGAGAATGGGACACCTTGGCTCCATGTTTCTGGACCGCTTGTAAAGAGAGCAGGGGCAACGGAATACTACACAGCGGGCAGCTGGGCGGTACCACCAGGTTTTCGTGAGCACCAGGGTGGCAGACTGCTCAGGTGGGGTGCGGAGTTCGGTGATCGTTACTGACGGATTGTTGTGCTCAGGTGAAGCAGCTTGCTATTTATGTCCCCCTCGGTTTTTTCGCCATGCTCGGCGTGCTGGTCATGATGTTCGCGATGCTCTTCTTGGAAGAGATGCAGAACACGGCATATGCGGGAAGTTATCCGACACAGGTCGAAGGGATCGACCAGACCCTTCTCAGGGCCTACTTCATGGCCGAGCAGAGGACGGAGGAGATCTCTCCGGGATGCAAGGGAATGACGTGGACCCTGGTCGCCGCGGTCGGTTACATCGAGACCAAGCACGCCACGTACAGCTCCTCTGACAGAGGGAACGTCGACAGGACGATCGCGGAGAACGGTGATGTCAGCCCTCCGATCGTCGGTATCGCCTTGAACGGTCGGAACAGGACCCAGGCCATCCCCGACACGGACGGAGGCGAGCTGGACGGCGACGAGGAGTGGGACCGGGCGGTCGGGCCGATGCAGTTCATTCCCGGATCCTGGAGGAGCTACGGGCAGGACGGCAACGACGACGGGAAGAAGAACCCGCAGAACGTCTTCGACGCGACCGCGGCGGCCGTCGGCCACCTGTGCCGGAGTGGTGGGAACGACCTCACGACCGAAGCCGGCCTGAAGAGGGCGATCATGGGCTACAACAATTCGCTGGAGTACTACGAGGACGTTCTGGAGCGCAAGAAGCACTATGACTCCCTCGCGATCCCTCACCTCGCGGTCGACCCCAACGCCCAGTGTGGAGGTGCTCCTGATCGCACGCCGGATCTTCCCGCCGCCAACGGAACGTCCACGAGTGCGACGCTGCATCCCGAACTGTGCGAGCTCTACATCATCATGGGAACGACCTTCGCGGACCAGGGACTCTGGTTGGGTCCCATGACTCCGGGCGGGAACATGGGGGAGGATCAGCAGAACCATCACTGCATTCGTCCGGGGGACAGTGGAAAGCACGGGAGTGGTCATGCTTGTGACTTCTACGTGGGTCACCACAACGCCAACGCCTCGTTGAAATATCCCCAGTCCCACCTGAAAGCAAGGGAAGTCATCAACGCCCTTATTCGGGAAAGTCCAAAATACACCAATATGTGCATCATCTACGAGCAGCGGATCTGGTGGGGTACGAGTGGGAAGATCGGCGACTGGTTGGCCGTGTCGAGCCCTATGGAAGATCGCGGTGACTTCAACCAGAACCACTACAACCACATCCACCTTTCCGTCGGTGAGCCCGCGGGAAGATGCTGATTCTCCCTCTTTCAGAGCGGACCTTGTAGGTGCAGGCAGACTCACTGAACCCTGGTCGCCGCTCCCGTCCTCTAGAGCTCGGTTCCACCACAGACAGTGGTCGCGTCCGTGCCCCGGCTCCCAGACCGAAGGGACTGAGAAGGGAACCTCCTCATGCTTCTACCCGCGCTCGTAGTACTTGCCGGAGGAGAACTGACATCTGACCAGGTGGGTGGGTGCGGGAAACACTCCAATCCGAGAACGCCCCTAGAACCGAAGGTCCTGGAGAGAGGGAGCTTCCCTATCAAGAACTGGAGCAAATGTGGATGCATGTGGGATTGCGTTGTGACGCCCCACGGGAGGTGAAGACGGTGAAACTGCGCGAGGTTATGCGTACCCCTGCTTGGCCAGTTGCGCCTGAAAAGCTTCGCCGCCAGGACGAAGAGTTTCCCCGAAGATCGTGAGTCCATTCGGGAGCCTCGGTTCTCCATTCCCATCGGTGGGGGCACCTGGCGGTTAAGGTTCCCTTCGCGGTACACCTCCACAGGTGCGACTACTGGGCTTCGAAAGGTGAACGGCCCTCTCACGGCGCTTCGGCAGGGAGTCAGTCTGCGCACCTGGAAAGATCAGGGTGGCGCTGGACCGAATGCCTCCTGGGGCTGCTACCTAGGAGGAGCGTTGACCAAGCCTCTTCATGGGCTCGCCCCCGAGACAGGGGAGTAGTACGCCGGGGCCTTTGTACTTCGTGTCATGTGACCGAAATCAGGGCCGGGGCCGTGTACATGCGTTTCCACTAACAGTGAGGAGAACGACGATGGCCGTGGACTGGCAGCTCGTCGTGGATTGTGCCGAACCGACCTCCCTGGCCCGTTTCTGGGCCGCTGCGCTGGAGTACGAACCCGAGGACAACAGCGCGCTCATCGAGCATGCGGTGGCCGCTGGAATGGCGGGAGAGGGCGACTACACCGAGGTCGACGGACGCAAGGCGTGGGTCGGGGCCGCGGCCATCCGCCACCCCGACGATCCCGTGGACGGCTTCAGCGGCGCGGGTCTGGGACGGCGTGTGCTCTTCATGAGGGTCCCCGAACCCAAGAGTGTCAAGAACCGCCTGCACATCGACCTGAAAGTGGGGTCGGAGCGTCGTGACACGGTCGTCGCTCGCCTGGAGGAACTGGGCGCCTCCACGGTCCGGACGGTGGAGGAACACGGCTCCTCACACGTCACCATGCGCGATCCCGAGGGCAATGAGTTCGACGTGCAGTAGAGACTCGGGGGCGTGCCGGGGGTCGTCCGTGATCATCGCCCATGGAGGTTGAGAGGCCCTGTGGGCGGGGCGAGGAAGGCTGTGGCGGTGGATGTCCATGAAAAAGAGAGAAGGAGGACGGGTATGGAGACCAGGGTCCATGTTTCCCCGGAGACGTTGGTGGCGGAGTTGGGGGATCTGAGGGGAGTGGACTGGCCCGCGGTGTGGAAGGGGCCTCCTCCTGGAGGGTCGCCGGCCTTTCATGAGTGGTGTGCCGTCTACGGGTGGGAGCCGTTGGAGGTCGAGGCGGATCTGGAGGTGCGTACCCGGCATGGGAGCAACCTCTATTTCAGGTCCAGAGGCAGGTGGCGTCCTGTCGTCTCGCTCGGGCTGAGCCTGTTCCGTGTGAGGACGGGGATCGCGGAGGAGAAGGGGGCTGTGGTGGAGGCCTCCGACTCGCGGTGGCCGGTGTACGTGGAGGCGGTGTCCTCCGTGTTGGGCGGGTTCGCGGGTGCGGGTCTGGCCGGGGAGCCGGGTTTTCCGTCTCCGCCGGTGGACGGTCTGTGGAAGGTGCCGACCTCTCCGCAGGACAACCCCCGCAGGGTCGCCTACTGGGTTGCGGAAGGTGAACAGGCTCCCATCGTCGTTCTTGAACAGGGAGTGAGTCTGCTCACGTGGCAGGAACGGTGGGGCGCCGGGTCGAACGTCTCTCTTGATCTGCTCCATCCTAGGGAGGGGCGTTGACCAAGTCCTTCCACGGGCTCGCCCCCACCCCGGGGGAATGGGCGAGAGCCCGCCGATTGCAGACGGAGTATGACTCTCTCACCGAGGCCGAAGCGGAGGAGATCGCCCATCGGCTCGCCGGTGACTGCTACTCCCAGAACTACGTGACACCGGACGGCCGGCCCGACGTCGGCAGGTACACAAGGGACCTCGCCAGGAACAGTCCGGTGGAGCCGAGCCCTGACGGCAAACCCTTCGCGTTCTGGTCGTACGAGTCCGCGGAGAGCCCTGGTACCGATGTCGTCGGCCACCGACACCTCGCCCAGGCCTGTGCCGAGGCGCGCGGCTATCAGGTCCTGGAGACCACTCCCACAGGCCAGAAGCTGGACTCCTACCGGCTCTTCGAACCCAGTGTTATCAGGGAACTGAAAAGACACTATGACCTGGAAGAGTCGGAGATCAAAGGAGCCCGTAAGGAGGCGTGGAAGAACCTGTCGCGCTCCTACACCCAGGCGGCCCGGGGCGAGGCCTACGCCTTCGCACCCGATGTCTCCCGGGATTCCGTACTCGGCCGCGACGAGCTTCCCGAATTGAAGGACAACCCTGACGTCGGGACGGACCGGGTTCGGTTCGTGTTGCCGCTACCGGAGCACGCCCACCTGCCACCGAGCGTGCAGGCGTTCATGGAACACGACGAGGTGCGTGCTCAGGTCCTGATGGAGACGTACGTGTCACCATCGGGCCCTCCGCTCGACATGCTCAAAGACGAAGGGCTCGCCCCGGACACCCCGCCCCCACACGCTCTGGCCGACAAACTGGGCAAGATCGACCTCCCTCCTGCTTTGCACGACGAACGTGACCGGGCGATCTCCCTTCTCAGAAGCGCGGACTCCTACGCAGACCTGGATGCGGCGGGTCGGGGGGCGAAGATGGCCGTGCCGGCGGCCGGGATCAGCGGTCCCGGGGCGGATCCCCACAGCGCCGGCCCCGCTCCTTCGGTGTCTTCGGGTCCCTCGCTGCCGCCGGTGTCGAAGGGACTCCCCGGGGTGGGTACAGCGGTTTCGGGAAAGCCCTCATCGGCGGAGGGGAAGGCAACGCCCGCCCCCGCCGCTGATTTCCTCTCCCCGAAGGCCGGGCCGCCCGTGCGCGGAGGGGCGGGGGCGGGAGCGCCCCCCTCTCCGCGCACTCCTCACTCGGGCAGGCCGGAGAGGGGGACCGGGCGCGGGGACTGAGCCTCGCTCCGGCGGCCGGGATCCCGAACACCGGAGCGCACCGGCGCCCCGCACCGCGTCACTCGACGGGCTGGGGGTCCAGGAAGTGCTCGCGCGCCAGGAAGGCGTGTCGTGAGAAGTCGGTGAACACGCCGTCCACGCCCGCCTCGAAGAAAGCCTCGTACTCGGCGGCGAAGGAACCGTAGTCGCTCGGCTCGCCGTCCGAGCGCAGGTCCGTGGGCAGGAAGTGGTTCTCGCTACGGAAGGTGTACGGGTGCACCAACAGCCCGGCCTCGTGCGCGTTGGCCACCAGGTCCGTGGGTTCGCCCAGGGAGCCGTCCTCGTTGGTCGGGATCACCAGGGGCTTGGCCGGGCCGATCGCCTGCGCGAAGGAGGCCACCTCCGCCAGGCCGTCGGGGGTGGTGTAATGCGCCCAGTGCTCCTGGGTGCCCATCAGGTACACCAGCGGCAGCTCCGTCTCCGCCAACTTGCGCAGGCTCTCGGCCTCGAAGGACTGGAGGAACACCGGTACCCGTGGTTCCGTGCCGGTCAGTCCGGCCTTGCCCAGGGTGGCGATCAGCACCGGCTCCAGGTCCAGGTCCTGGGAGACGTGGTAGGCGGGATGTTTGGTCTCGGGGTAGATCCCGATCGGACGCCCCAGTTCCTCGGTGAGCTCCAGAGCCAGGTCGATGACCTCCTCCAGGGTCGGGATCCCGTAGACCCCGTCCATCGCGGTGTTCGCCGCGCGCACATCTCGCAGGCGCTCCACCGCGCGCAGGGTCCGGATCTCCTCCAGGGTGAAGTCCTGGGCGAAGAAGCCCGTCACCTCCCGTCCGTCGACGGTCCGGGTGGTACGCCGGTCGGCGAACTCGGGGTGGTCGGCCACGTCCGTGGTCTCGCCGATCTCCTGCTCGTGGCGGCAGATCAGGTGCCCGTCCTTGGTCGCGACCAGGTCCATCTCGATGAAGTCGCCGCCGTGCCGGGCTCCCAGTTCATAGGAGGCCAGGGTGTGCTCGGGGCGGTGTCCCGAGGCTCCGCGGTGCGAAATGATCTTGATGGGGGGTTCCTTCTTGTTCCTGCGCACAGTCGAACCGTCCTGGGAGAGCGAGAAGCCGGAAAAGGAGTGGCCGACCCGGATGTCCGGGTCGGCCACCATTGTGCAACGTGGTGTGAACGGTTCAGGACAACCGGGCGAGCACGTGGTCCACGCACTCGGTGAGCGCCCGCACGTCGCTCGGCTCGATCGCCGGGAACATGGCCACGCGCAGCTGGTTGCGGCCCAGCTTGCGGTAGGGCTCGGTGTCGACCACGCCGTTGGCGCGCAGCACCCTGGCGATGGCGGAGGCGTCCACCTCGTCGCTGAAGTCGATGGTGCCGACCACCTGGGAGCGCTTGGCGGGGTCGGTGACGAACGGGGTCGCGACCGGGGACTTCTCCGCCCACTCGTACAGGATCGAGGAGGACTCGGCGGTGCGCTCCACCGCCCACGCCAGACCTCCCTGGCCGTTCATCCACTCCAGCTGCTCGGCGAGCAGCAGGAGCGTGGCCACGGCCGGGGTGTTGTAGGTCTGGTCCTTACGGGAGTTGTCCACCGCGGTGGTCAGGGAGAAGAACTCGGGGATGTAGCGCCCCCCGGAGGCGATCTCCTCCACCCGGGCCAGGGCACGGGGCGACATGACGGCCAACCACATGCCGCCGTCCGCGGCGAAGCTCTTCTGCGGGGCGAAGTAGTAGACGTCGGTCTGCGTGATGTCGACCGGAAGGCCGCCCGCACCGCTGGTGGCGTCCACCAGGACGAGGGCGTCCTCGTCGGCGCCCTCCACACGCCTGATGGGAGCGGCCACACCGGTGGAGGTCTCGTTGTGGGTGAGGGCGTACACGTCCACACCGGCCTCGGCGACGGGCTCCCCGTGGTCACCGGGGTCGCTGCCGATGACGGTGGGCTCCTCCAACCACGGAGCGCCCTTGGTGACCTTCGCGAACTTGCTGGAGAACTCGCCGAAGGACAGGTGCTGGGACTTGGCGCGCACCAGACCGTGTGCGGCGATGTCCCAGAAGGCGGTGGTCCCGCCGTTGCCGAGGACGACCTCGTACCCGTCGGGCAGGGAGAACAGTTCGCTCACGCCGGCGCGTACCCGGGAGACCAGGGACTTGACCGGCTTCTGCCGGTGGGAGGTGCCCATGTAGCGGACCCCGGAGGAGGCCAGGGCGTCGAGTTGCGCGGGGCGGACTTTGGACGGACCGCTGCCGAAACGGCCGTCGGAGGGCAGCAGGTTCGCGGGAATCTGGATCTCGTCGGTCACGGTCCCCAGAGTAGTCGCCGTGATGACGGCGCACCGGTCAGGGGCGCCGTTTCGCGAGGTGAAAACGTGTGAAGCCCTGATCCTTCCGTCACAGGAGAGGAACCCGGGGGACGGCGCGGAACGGGGATCGGCGAGGGGAGCGGGGACGGCGTGGTCCTCGCGGACCTCTCGGCGGGGTTCGTCCTCACGGTACGAGGGCGAGGCGGGCCCGTGCACGGCCGAGGCCGTACCGGAGTGGGGTCTTCCCGGTTCTTGGGACGCCGAGGGCGGCGGGTGGCGCGGAGGGCGCCCGACACGAGAAGATGCCCCGTGTGGACCACCGAGACCCTGCCGAGCTGCGCAAGCCGTACAGGGGGGAGCCCCTGAGGCGTTCCTCCCTGGCCGACCACCCGATGACGCAGTTCCACCTGTGGTTCGTGGAGGCCTACGACGCCGGCCTGGCCGAGCCCAACGCCATGGTGCTCGCCTCGGTGGAGCCTTCGGGCATGCCCCGCGCCCGCACCGTGCTCCTCAAGGGCTACGACAGCACCGGCCTGCGCTTCTTCACCAACTACACCTCGCGTAAGGGGCGGGCCCTGGAGGCAGACCCACGGGCCGGTGTGGTCTTCCCCTGGCACGCGATCCGACGTCAGGTCCTGGTGGCGGGGCGCGTGGAACGGCTCAGCGACGAGGAGAACGACCACTACTTCGCCTCGCGACCGCGCGGTTCTCAGTTGGGGGCCTGGGCCAGTGAACGCCAGTCCGAGCCGGTGACGGGCCGGGCCGAGCTGGATCGGCTCTACCGGGAGTTCGACACGGTGTGGTCGGCCGAGGAGGAGATCCCCAGACCGGCCTACTGGGGCGGGTACCGACTCGTGCCCGGTGAGGTGGAGTTCTGGCAGGGCGGCGCCGATCGGATGCACGACCGGTTCCGTTACCTGCGGGGTCCCGACGGCGCGTGGGAGATCGACCGGCTGGCGCCCTGAGCCCACCACCCGCGGATCGTCCGTCGGCGATGGCCTCAAGGCCGGGCGACCGCACCTTCGCGGGGGCGGTGGACGGGGCTCCTCACGCTGGGGGAGAGAACGTGTCCGCATCGTGAGACCGCGCAGAATTCAAGGATCTTCACGTCACGATATGCTTGTCGTATCGGTGGTCGCTCCCGCGGTCCTGCGGACGCCCTTGGTTCCCATCCGGCCCCTGGGAATGACGTCGCCCTGACCTGTGTTGAGAGAGAGCCGCCGTGCCCGCCGTGACCGCACGCCGGGCGCAAAGCCTTGGGAGGGGAGACTTGACCGCACACGGGCTGATCGACACCACGGAGATGTATCTCCGTACGGTCTTCGAGCTCGAGGAGGAGGGGATCGTCCCGCTTCGTGCTCGCATCGCCGAGCGCCTGCACCAGAGCGGCCCCACGGTGAGTCAGACCGTGGCCCGTATGGAGCGTGACGGTCTGCTGAGGGTCGAGAACGACCGGCACCTGGTCATGACCCCCAAGGGGCGACGCCTCGCCACGCACGTCATGCGCAAGCACCGGCTCGCCGAGCGTCTGCTCGTCGACGTCATCGGCCTGCCGTGGGAGGACGTGCACATCGAGGCCTGCCGGTGGGAACACGTCATCTCCGAGGCGGTGGAGGAGCGGCTGGTCACGCTGCTCAACGCCCCTTCCGTGTGCCCGCACGGCAACCCGATCCCCGGCTTGGACGAACTGGGTCTGGAGGACTACGCTCCCGAACCCTTCGCGGACGACTCCATCGTTCCGATGATCGACGTGGCGGGTAACACCGACATCACCGTCACCGTGCGCCGCATCAGCGAACAGATCCAGTCGGATGCCGACGCCATGCTCACCTTGCGCGAATGCGGGGTACAACCTGGGCAGGAAGTGGTCTTGCGCGCCTCTGACGACGGGGTTCGCGTGATCGGCGGGGAGTCCAGGGGCACCGACCTCTCGGCACTCGTCGCCGGGCACATCTTCGTCGCCAAGCCGTGAACCGTACGGACACGTTGATTGGTTGCTCATCGGGATTGTCACATTGCGCTGCGGGAACGTTGACGGTGTTGCTACGCTCGCCCCAAGGTGCGGTCGTTCGGGGTACCCGGAGCAGGCATGTGTGCAGCTCATGACGGCGAGGTGGCGGCTAGATGACACGGTGGGGTGAGCCCTTCCGGGAGAGCGACGCGCTCGCCACGGCCGACGTGGTGGACCAGGCGCAGATCGCCATCGTCGTCATCGACAGCTTCAGCCTGCTGCGCTACTGGAACCCCTTCGCACGTGAACTCTTCGGATTCGTGGACGGTCGCGACTACGTCGGTCGCTCCCTGCTCGACATCGGCATCCACGAGTCGGACCGCGAGCACGCCGCCCAGCTCGCCCGGCGGGTCCTGCGCGGTGAACCGTGGGAGGGCACCTTCGCCGTGCTCAAGAGCGACGCCACGTGGATCCACGTGCGCGCCCAGGCGGTGCCCATGCGCGACGAGACGGGGGAGATCGACGGCATCATCCTCATCGCCCGCGAGGCACTGCGCAGCGGCCGGGTGGAGGAGCAGTACGGGCTGCTGGAGCGCATCGGCAGTCGGCTGTCCAGTTCGCTGGAGTTCGAGTCCACGGTCAAGGGCGTGGCGGGCATCCTGGTGCCGCAGTTCGCCGACCACTGCTTCATCGACCTGTACGAACGCGACCGCCTCATCAGGCAGGTCTCGGTGCACGCCGAGGGATGGACGCCCCCGCCCGGCACCTGGTACGACGTCGGGGACGAGGTCCGTTACCCCGAACGTCACTTCGTCACCCAGGCACTGCGCCGTCTGGAGACGGTGGTCAGCAACGAGTACCTGTTCGAGAGCTCGCCCAACAGCCGTTCCGACTACACCTCGCGTCAGGTCGGCATCACCTCGGCGATCGCCGCCCCGTTGCGGGCCCGCGGCGAAGTGCTCGGAGTGCTCACCCTGGCCCTGTCCAAACTCACCCCCCGGCAGAAGAGCGTCTATGGCGGCTTCGACCGCGACCTCGTCGGCGCCATCGTCTCCAGAGTGGCGCTGGCCATCGACAACGCCCGCCTGTTCGAGGAGGAGCGGGGTACCGTCATCGCCTTCCAGCGCAGTCTGCTGCCCAGCAGACTGCCCTCCCTGGACGGACTGACGGTCGCCCACCGCTACCTGCCCGCGGCGTCGTCACGGTCACACGGGCATGAGGCCCAGATCCAGGTCGGTGGTGACTTCTACGACGCCATTCCGCTCTCGGCGGGGCGCGTGGGCCTGGTCATCGGCGACGTGGAGGGTCGGGGGCCGCACGCCGCGGCCGTCATGGGCCAGCTGCGCGCCGCTCTGCGCGCCTTCGCCCAGGCCGACCGTGAGCCCGCCGACATCCTGCGAGAGCTCGACGAATGGGTCCGCCAGCTGGGGCAGGAGGACGGCGAGGGCGACACCTGGATCCCCAGTGTCAGCTGCCTGTACATGGTCTATGACGCCTGGTCCCGTGAGCTGTCCTACGCCAACGCCGGCCACGCTCCGCCGCTGCTGGTGACCTCCGAATCGGTGGAGAAACTGGATCTGGAGGTCACCGACCGGGTGCTGGGCGTACGAGCCAAGGGCGGCGCGGGAGAGGACGTGGTCTATCACCAGGCCGACCTCCGCCTTCCCATAGGCGCCACCATGGTGTTGTACACCGACGGGCTCGTGAACCGGCGACCGGTGGGCGGCGACCCCGACCCCGAACAGGCCCTCGTCCAGCTCTCCGAACGAGTGTCGGAGGTCGCGGACAAGGACGTGGAGCAGATGGCCGAGGCGGCCGTGCACAGCGTCCCCGGAGAACTGGAGGACGACACCGCCCTGCTGGTCGTGCGCACCCACTCCGACGAACTCGCCCTGCGCGAGGGGTGGTTCCGCTCGGAGGCCTCCACCGTGGGCGAGGCCCGCCACCTGGCGGCCAAGACCTTCAAGGAGTGGGGGATGGACCGGGACCAGGCCGAACTGGCCTGTCTGTTGGTCTCGGAGATCGTCACCAACGTCGTCATCCACGCCACCCCGCACCCGGTGCACCGCGAGTTCACCGGCGGCGGTGTGCTGGACTCCGAGATCCCGTTCGGGGCCGGTGACGCCGAGGACGAGTTCGACGAGGACTGGTCGGACCTGTTGGAGGCGGTCGGCGAGGGGGCCGACGAGGAGGCCGAGGACCCGGAGGAGAAGGAGTTCCTGCTCCGTCTGCGGCGCGGAGCGTCCACGGTGTGGGTGGAGGTCTTCGACAACGACCTGCGGCTGCCGCGTATCCGCAGTGCCGCCGCGGACGACGAGGGCGGCCGGGGGCTGTACCTGGTGGAGCAGCTGGCCAGCCGGTGGGGTTCGCGTCCGACGCCGGACGGCAAGGCGGTCTGGTTCGAGATGCCCATGCACGCGCAGGAGGAGGCGAAGGAGGACAAGGAGGACGACGGGGAGTAGTCTCCCGACGTTCTCCGGGTCCGACGCTCAGCGCCAGGACCACGCCCACAGGAGCAGGCAGACGAAGACGAAGACGACCACGATCCCCGGGGTGCTCCACGGGATGTGGATCCTGGGCCGGAGTCTGCGCACGCCGATCACGAGCAGTACGGCCAGCAGGCCCATGACGATGAGGCCGTCCCACGCACCGCTCATGACAGCTCCGACCCTTCCGAACGGGGGCTCACACGGTCACAGTCCCAGCCCTCGTCCCACGATCTCCTTCATGATCTCGGTGGTGCCGCCGTAGATCGTCTGGATGCGGGAGTCCTGCCAGGCCCGTGCCACGGGGTATTCCATCATGTACCCGTACCCGCCGTGAAGCTGGAGGCAACGGTCCATGACCTTGTTGCACAGCTCGGTGGTCCACCACTTGGCCATGGCGGCGTCCTCGGCGGTGAGCTCACCCCGGTTGAGCAGCTCGATGCCGCGGTCCACGTAGGTGCGGGCGATGTCCACCTCGGTGGCCAACTCGGCCAGGACGAAACGGGTGTTCTGGAAGCGCCCGATCGGGCGGCCGAAGGCGGTGCGCTCACGGCAGTACTCGATGGTGTGCTCCAGCACGCGCTCGGCGGAGGCCGTGGCACAGGTGGCGATGGAGAGCCGCTCCTGGGGCAGGTTCTCCATCAGGTGGACGAAGCCGCCGCCCTCCCGACCGATGAGGTTGGCCGTCGGCACGCGTACGTCGTCGAAGAACAGCTCGGCCGTGTCTTGTGCCCTCATGCCGACCTTGTCCAGGTTGCGTCCACGCTCGAACCCGGGGGTGCCGCGCTCGACCGCGATGAGCGAGAAGCCCTGGGCGCCCGCGTCGGGATCGGTCCGCGCGACCACGATCACCAGGTCGGCGTTGACGCCGTTGGTGATGAAGGTCTTGGAGCCGTTGATGACGTACTCGTCGCCGTCGCGTACCGCCGAGGTGGTGATGCCCTGGAGGTCGCTGCCCGCCCCGGGCTCGGTCATGGCGATGGCGGTGATCAGCTCGCCGCGGGCGAAGCCCGGCAGCCAGCGCCTTTTTTGCTCGTCGTCGGTCAGGCCGACCATGTACGGGGTCATGATGTCGTTCTGGAGGGTGATGCCGAGTCCACTGGCGTGGGCCCGGCAGATCTCCTCGTTGACGATGGCGTTGTACCGGTAGTCGTCGAGCCCGGTGCCGCCGTACTCCTCCGGCACGCCGTGGCCGAGCAGCCCCACCTCACCGGCCTTGGTCCACACCTGTCGGGGGACGATCCCGTCCTTCTCCCACTGCTGGTGGAAGGGAACGACCTCCCGCTTGAGGAACTCCGTCACCGCTTCGCGGAAGAGGTCGTGCTCGGCGTCGAAGAGTTCCCGCTTCATGTTCGGCTCCGGGGCTCGGGGATTCCTGGGTGCGCCCACAGTAACCGAATCGCGTTCGGCTTTGAAGGGTCCGACCCGGGTCGGCCGGTGTTCCCACGGTCGTGGACCTCGGTCGGCCTTTCCGGTATGGGGGCGGGTCCTTGCCGGATCAGGCGAACCGAATACAGTTCGGTTCAGAACCGTCATCCAGGCTCTTGGAGGATCTCGTGGCCGAGGCATACATCGTCGGCGCAGTGCGCACCCCCGTCGGCACCAAGAAGGGCGCCCTGGCCGCCGTGCACCCGGCGGACCTGGGCGCGCACGTGCTCAAGGAACTCGTCGACCGCACCGGAGTCGACCCGTCGGCGGTCGAGGACGTCATCATGGGATGCGTCAGTCAGGTGGGGCCGCAGGCGCTCGACCTGGCCCGCACCGCCTGGCTCTCCGCCGGTCTGCCCGAGTCCGTCGCGGGCGTCACCATCGACCGCCAGTGCGGTTCCTCCCAGCAGGCCGTGCACTTCGCCGCCCAGGGCGTCATGTCCGGCACCCAGGACCTGGTCGTGGCCTCCGGCGTCGAGAACATGGGCATGGTCCCCATGGGCTCCAACGTCCAGTACGCCGTGGACAACGGTCTCAGCCTGTACGGCGAGGGCTGGACCGAACGCTACGGCACGCAGGAGATCTCCCAGTTCCGTGGCGCCCAGCTCATGTGCGAGAAGTGGGGCTTCACCCGCGAACAGTTGGAGGAGTTCTCCCTGGAGAGCCACCGGCGCGCGGCCAAGGCACTGGAGGCCGGTTACTTCGACGACCAGATCGCTCCCCTCGCCGGGGTCGACCGCGACGAGGGCGTGCGCCCCGACACCACGCTGGAGAAGATGGCCGGCCTGAAGCCGCTGCGTGAGGGCTGGGCGCTCACCGCCGCCGTGGCCAGCCAGATCTCCGTCGGCGCGGGCGC
Organism: Nocardiopsis sp. ATB16-24; assembly: GCF_030271535.1. Taxonomy (GTDB): domain Bacteria; phylum Actinomycetota; class Actinomycetes; order Streptosporangiales; family Streptosporangiaceae; genus Nocardiopsis. Next base: position 183,826 of record NZ_JASCXJ010000003.1, read on the forward strand.
GATCCTGATCGCCTCCGAGCGCGCCGTCGAGCAGCACGGACTGACCCCGCTGGCCCGGATCGTCCAGCTGTCGCTGGTCGGCGACGACCCGGTGTACATGCTCACCGCGCCCATCCCCGCGACGAGGATCGCCTTGGAGAAGGCCGGGCTGAGCATCGACGACATCGACGTCACCGAGATCAACGAGGCCTTCGCCCCGGTGCCGATGTCCTGGATCCAGGAACTGGGGGCCGACCCGGCCAAGGTCAACCCCAACGGCGGTGCGATCGCCCTGGGTCACCCGCTGGGAGCCACCGGGACGGTGCTCATGACCAAGCTGGTCAACGAACTGCACCGCACCGGTGGCCGCTACGGTCTACAGACCATGTGCGAGGGCGGTGGCCAGGCCAACGTCACCATCATCGAACGCGTCTGACCGCCGCGACGGTCGCACGCACGTGGCCCGGCCCGCGTCAGCCCCTGCGGGGCGGCGGGGCCGTGGCCGCGGGCATCGCCCTGGCGGGCAGGACGTTGTGGTTGCGGTGGAAGAGGTTCTCCGGATCCACCCTCGTCTTGACCGCGCTCAGCCTGCGGTAGTTCTCCTCTCCGAACCCGGCGACGACGCGATCCCGCCCCTCGTCGGCGACGAAGTTGAGGTAGACGTCCCCGGTCGACCACGGAAGCATGTCCGAGCGGACGTCCCGCACCCATCGCCGGGCACGGGCGTCGTCGTCGGGGTCCTCCCACATGGCCAGCGGGTGGACCGCCCACCTCGCGGAGCGCCACGGCACGGGGTGGTCGCCCGGTGCCCGCGACACCGCTCCGCTGAGCGGGAAGAGGATGTGTCCGGTCGGAGAGGGGACGACCATGTCCTCGGCACGGTCGCAGAACAGCTCGACGGCCTCGTCGGGCAGTGTCGCCAGGTGCTCCACCGACCAGTAGTTGCGGTAACCGGGCGGATCGTCGAGCGCCTTCTGGGCCGCCTGGTAGGGCATCTCGGCGATCATCTCCGCGTCGGGGCGCATCCCCAGAAGGGGTGCGGCCACGTCGCGCAGCAACGCCTCCCCGCCCGCGCAGGTCAGCACCACACCGCACACCAGGGTCCCGACCATGTCCTCGGGGACGAACGGTTCGGGATCGGCGACCAGGTAGATCACGGCGCCCCCGATCTCGTCCGGGGCCGTGGCCATCAGGTCGCGCCAGGTCCGGACCACCCCGGGGCCGCGATCGGGGCGGAACATGAGCACCCCGAGGGTGAACTCGGGCAGCGGGTGCAGGCGCAGGCTCAGTTCGGTCGCCACCCCGAAGTTCCCGCCGCCTCCGTGCAGGGCCCAGAACAGTTCGGGGTCCTCCGAGGAGGAGGAGCGTACCCGGTCTCCGGCCGCCGTCACCAGGTCCACGCTCAGAAGGTTGTCGCAGGCCAGGCCGAACCTGCGCTCCAGCCACCCCGACCCGCCGCCCAGGGTGAACCCGCCGACGCCGGTGGTGGAGACCCTGCCGCCGGTGGTCACCAGACCGTGAGGAGAGGTCGCCGCGTCCAGATCCCCCATGAGGGCGCCTCCCCGGACACGGACCTCCCTCCCGTCGCGGTCGACGGTCACCTCGTTCATCCGGCGTAGGTCCACGACCAGGCCGCCTTCGGTCAGCGACATCCCCGCGACACTGTGCCCGCCGCCTCGTACGGCGACCTCCACGCCTTCCTCGCGGGCACGCGTCACGGCGTGGACGACGTCCTCGACGGTGGCGCACTGGGCGATCGCGCGCGGCCTCAGGTCGATCATGGTGTTGAAGACGGTGCGCGCCTCCTCGTAGCCCTCGTCACCGGGCGTGAGGACCTCTCCCGAGAGCCTCGCCCCCAGGTCCGTCCACGCCTTCTCGGACACTGTTCGTCCGCCTGACCAGGTCATCTTCGGACCTCCCTCGTCATCGCGGGGAGTCAGGGCAGGTCACCCCCGGGCGCGGTCGTGGCCGGGGCACGCACGGTGGGCCGCGCTCATCCCCTGTGGGCAGCGTAGATCCGACGGGGACCATCGGTCTGTGCCTTTGGGACGATCGTTGCCGGAAATGGTGCCGGACCTGTGGCTCCCCCGAGGATCGCACGACCCGGCGGGGGAAGGGGGCACGTCACCGTTTTGCCGTTTCCCGGTGTGGACGCGCGCGCTTCTTGACGGGCGACCTCGGCGGCCCCCGAGCGCTCCGTGTGGGATCAGCGGACGGGGGAGGTCAGCGCGGGACCTCCGACACCGTCGTGCAGCCCCAACCAGGCGGCCATCCGGCCCAACTGCTCGACCAACGCGGGCAGGGTCTCCTCGGGTGCGTCCTCCTCCAGGGTGATCCGTTGGGCCAGCAGGGTCCCGGACCGGCGGTCCGCCTTGAGGTCCACCCTGGCCACCAGATCCTCACCCAGCAGGAACGGCAGCACGTAGTAGCCGTGGACGCGCTTGGCGGCGGGCACGTAGATCTCCAGCCGGTAGCGGAACCCGAACAGTTCCTCGGCGCGCCCGCGCGTCCACACGAGCGAGTCGAAGGGGCTCAGCAGCGCCCGCGCGTCCATCCTGCGGGGCATCCGGGCGTCGCGGTGCAGGTAGGCGGTACGTTCCCAGCCCCGCACCCGCACCGGCACCAGTTCACCGGCCTCCACCAGGTCGGCGACGGCCGCTCGGGACTCGGCCGGTCTCAACCGGAAGTAGTCGCGCAGGCACGCCTCCGTGGCCACCCCGTGGGCGCGGGCCGCGATGGACACCAGGGCGCGGTGCGCCTCCTCGGGGGAGAGCCGCGGCGCATCGTGCACCTGGGGAGGCAGCACCCGTTCAGGCAGGTCGTAGAGCCGTTCGAACTGTGCGTTACGTCCGTTGGAGGTCAGGTCGCCGATCCAGAACAGGTACTCCAGACACTTCTTGACCTCCGACCAGTTCCAGCCCCAGTGCTCCTTCGCCCGTGGCAGGTCGTGCTCCAGTTCCGCCTCCACCCGGCGGGCGCCGGCCGGGCCGATCCGCGCCACCTCCTCGTACACGGCCTTGACCAGTTCCGGCTTCTCCTCCTTGATGCCGTTCATCCACCCCACACGGGTCTCGGCACGGTTGCGGTCCATCCTGTAGCGCAACAGTTGGCGGGTGGAGGGCGGCACCAGGCTGGCCTCGTGCGCCCAGCACTCCACCAGCCGGGCCGGGCCGGAACCGGCCGCGGTGGTGGCGGCCCGGTCCAGCAGAGCGGTGTCGTAGGGACCCAGGCGCGCGAACACCGGAAGGTACTGGCTACGGGACAGCACGTTCACGCTGTCGATCTGTAGGAGGCCCACCCGGCGCACCACTCGTGCCAGATGGGTGAGCGTCGGTCCGCCCTTCGGAGCGGGATCGTCGAAACCCTGGGCGGCGAGTGCGATCCTGCGCGCCTGGGAGAGGGAGATTTCCGCGTCGCGGCGGGGCTGCGGTTCGGCCATCCCGTCACCGTAGTCCTCGTCCGCGACATTCGGGGGCCCTCACGGTGTCAGCCCATGCGTCGGTGCAGGTCCTCCTCCTTCGACGGTCCGGGGACCACCGGGGCGATGAGGGGGCCGGGCAGGGAGGGGTCGACGACGCCCTCCTCCATCCACGTGTAGGCGTCGTCCATCAGACGTCGGGACAGCTTGCCGTCCACGGTGTCGGTGTTGGTCCACAGGCCCTCGAACAGGCCTTCCACCCGCAACCGCGACTGGCGACAGAACACGTCGGCCAGTTCGAGCGGGCCCCTTCCCCGTCCGGGGTGGGCGTCGGCGTCATGGTGGGCGCGCACGACCACCGCGCTCATCGCGAACAGTTCCGCGCCGATGTCCACGATCCGGGAGAGGAAACCCTGTTTGACCTCCAACCCTCCCTGCCAGCGGGACATGCCGTAGAAGGTGGAGCGGGCGAGCCTGCGACAGGTGCGCTCGACGTACCTCAGGTGGGCGGCGAGCGGTCCGAACTCATGGAACGCCGACGGTGACCATCCCCGGCCGACGGTCAGGGTGGGCAGCCACCGGGCGTAGAACCCGCCGGCCTTGACCACCGCCCTGGCCTTGGTCGCCCGGTCGGCCTCGGGATCGATGATGTCCCCGGCCACCGACAGGTGGGCGTCCACCGCCTCACGGGCGATCAGCAGGTGCATGATCTCCGTGGACCCTTCGAAGATCCGGTTGATGCGCAGATCACGCAGCATCTGTTCGGCGGGGACGCCGCGTTCGCCGCGTGCGGCCAGGGAGTCGGCGGTCTCGAAACCGCGACCTCCGCGGATCTGCACGAGTTCGTCGGCGATCGTGTACGCGTGCTCGGAGGCCCACAGTTTGGCGATGGCCGCCTCGATGCGGATGTCGTTGCGTCGGTCGTCGGCCATCTGACCGGCCAGGTCCAGCATGGCCTCCATGGCGTAGGTGGTGGCCGCGATGTAGGAGATCTTCTTGGCCACCTCCTCGTGCCTGCCCACGGGACGACCCCACTGGACGCGTTCACGTGCCCATTCGCGGGACATCTTGGTCGCCAACTTGCCCGCGCCCACGCACATGGCGGGAAGCGAGAGCCGTCCGGTGTTGAGGGTGGACAGCGCGATTCGCAATCCCTGTCCCTCCTCACCGATCCGGTTGGCCGCCGGGACCCGTACCCCGTGCAGCCGCGTGAGGCCGTTCTCCAGGCCGCGCAGCCCCATGAAGCGGTTGCGCCGCTCCACGGTGATGCCCGGAGAGGTGCCCTCGACCACGAAGGCGGTGATGCCGCCCCGATGGCCGGGGCCCTCGGGCACCCTGGCCATGATCACGAGCAGGTCGGCGACCACACCGTTGGTGGTCCACAGCTTCACGCCGTCCAGCACGTACCCGCCGTCCTCCGTGGGCGTGGCGGTGGTCCGCAGCCTCGCCGGGTCACTGCCCACGTCGGGTTCGGTGAGCAGGAACGCGCTGATGTCCTCACGCGCGCAGCGGGGCAGGAACGCGCGCTTTTGCTCCTCGGTGCCGAACATGGCGATGGGTTGGGGGACACCGATGGACTGGTGGGCCGAGAGCAGGGCGCCGACCGCGGGCGAGACCGAGCCGACGAGCATCAGGGCGCGGTTGTAGTGGACCTGGCCGAGTCCGAGCCCGCCGTACTCGACGGGGATCTTCATACCGAACGCGCCGAGTGCGCGAAGGCCGTTGACGACCTCGTCGGGGATGCGCTCCTGCCGTTCGATGCGTTGGGCGTCGATCTCCTCGCAGAACCCGCGCAACGACTCCAGGAAGGCCTCGCCCCGACGTCGGGCCTCCTCGTCGGGCCCGGTGAGCGGGTGGATCAGGTCCAGGCGAAGGCGTCCCAGATACAGCTCCTTGGCGAAGCCGGGGCGGTGCCCTCCGCTCTCGCGTGCCTGTTCCGCCACGGCGCGGGCACGTCGTTCGTCGACTTCCGGGGCGTGGGTGGCGGTGCTGTCGATGTCCGACGTTGACATGTGCGCTCTCACCTCGTCGAGGCATGGTGTGGTCTGGAACACACGCCTACCCGTCGGGGCGTGGCCTACGCGTGTGGACGGGGTCTGCGCTCCGGCACGCCAGGAAAAACCTTTCGCCCAATGCGAACCTCGGGGGAGGGCTGGACGTCCAAGAGAGCGCGACGGAAACCATCCGGGCACGTGTGCCGGGAGTCGCGATGCCCCGGTGCGGAGGACGGCCGCATCGGGGCGCCGCCCATCGGGACGAGGAAGGGCGGGGTGGGGTATGCGCCCACCGAGAATGTCCTAGCCTTTGGCTGTGCGTATCGCGACATGGAATGTGAACAGCGCCCGGGCCCGGGCCGAGCGAATCGGCGCCTGGCTGGACCGGAGCGACGTCGACGTCCTGGCCGTCCAGGAGACCAAGGCCAGGGACGACCAGTTCCCCGCGTCGGTCTTCACCGACCGCGGCTATGAGGTGGCCCATCACGGCCTGTCCCAGTGGAACGGGGTCGCGATCGCCTCCCGCGTCGGGATCGACGACGTCCGGATCGGTTTCCCGGGCCAGCCCGGCTACGGCGACCCCGAGGAGGCCGAGGCCCGCGCCATCGGCGCCACCTGTGCGGGCGTGCGGGTGTGGAGCCTGTACGTGCCCAACGGGCGTGAGGTCGGCCATCCCCACTACGACTACAAGCTCTGTTGGCTGGAGGCGTTGCGCGAGGCGGGCAGCGCCGACCTGGCCGCCGATCCCCGGGCGCAGATCGCCTACATGGGCGACTTCAACATCGCCCCCCGCGACGAGGACGTGTGGGACATGGCCGAGTTCGAGGGCAGCACCCACGTCACCGCCCCCGAGCGCGCGGCCTTTGAGAAACTGGTCGGTGCCGGGTTCGAGGACGTGGCCCGCCCCCACACCCCGGGACCCGGTGTGTACACCTACTGGGACTACAAGGGACTGTCCTTCCCCAAGCGCAAGGGCATGCGCATCGACTTCGTCCTGGCCTCCCCCGCGCTGCGTGAGCGTGTGAGCGGCGCGAGCGTGGACCGCGAGGAGCGCAAGGGCAAGGGAGCCTCCGACCACGCCCCGGTCATCGTGGGCCTGGACGGGGACGAGGGTCAGGCCAGGCCCAAGGAGGCGACCACATGAGTGCGGCGCCGCGTATCTCGGTCTTCGGCAGCGTGAACATGGACCTGGTCGCCTACGTCGACCGGGTTCCCGGCAGCGGTGAGACGGTCACCGGCACGGCCTTCCGTCAGGTTCCGGGGGGCAAGGGCGCCAACCAGGCGGTCGCGGCCGCCCGGGTCGGCGCCGAGGTGGCCTTCCTCGGAGCGGTGGGGGAGGACGCCTTCGGTGAGGAGTTGCGGGCCAACCTGGTCGACCACGGCGTCGACGTGTCCGGACTGCGTACCGTGCCCGGAGTGTCGGGGGTGGCGCACATCGTGGTGGACGGCGATGGCGGGAACTCGATCATCGTCGTTCCCGGAGCCAACGGTGAGGTCACCGGTGTGGCGGAGGGGGACGCCGCGACCATCGAGGGCGGCGCGGCCCTGCTGCTCCAGCTCGAACTGCCCATGAAGGCGGTGGTCTCGGCCGCGCGTACCGGTCGGGACCTGGGCGTCCCGGTCTACCTGACCCCCGCTCCGGCGCGTGAACTGCCCGACGAACTCCTGTCGGCGGTGGACGTGCTGGTCCCCAACCAGCACGAGGCGGCCGCGATCACGGGTCGCGAGGATCCGTACGAGGCGCTCACGGCGCTGCTGGAGATCGTTCCTGAGGTACTGCTGACCCTGGGCGGGGACGGTTCCCTGCACGGTCGTCGCGGTGGTGAACCGGTGCACGTTCCCGCCCGCCGGGTGAAGGCCGTGGACACCACGGCTGCGGGTGACACCTTCTGCGGCTCCTTCGCGGTCGCCAGGGCGCAGGGGCGCGGCCCCGAGGAGGCCATGCGGTTCGCCGCTGCGGCGGCCTCGCTCTCGGTCCAGCGGCACGGAGCCAGTTCGTCGATGCCCACCCGGGACGAGGTGGAGGCCCTGCTGGAGGGCTGAGTCGTCCCCCGCCCGGCGGTCCGGACGCCGGTCACGCCCGAGTGCGGGGTCCGGTCGGCGACCGTGGAGACGTGCGTATGGAGGAGGCCGGGGCGGACACCGCCCCGGCCTCCTTTCCGCGTGGTGGACGCGCGCGCCCGCCGTCACATGTGTTCGGGGGCCTCCACGCCCAGCAGGTCCAGGCCCTGGACCAGGACGCGGAACGCCACCGCGACCAGCGCCAGGCGCGACTCGCGCTCGGCCTCGGTGTCCGCGGTCAGCACCGGGCAGTGCTCGTAGAACGCCGTCAACGACTGCGCCAGATCGAACAGGTAGGAGGACAGACGGTGCGGCTGGAGCAGGTCGCCGACCTGGGCCACCACGGCGCCGAACTCCAACAGCTTGAGGGCCAGGGCACGCTCGGCCTCCTGGGAGACGGTGATCCGCCCCCGGGCCTCGGACAGCTCCAGACCGCCCTTGCGGAAGATGGAGCGGATCCGTGCCTGGGCGTATTGCAGGTAGGGGCCGGTGTTGCCGTTCAGAGCCAGCATCCGGTCGAAGTCGAACGTGTACTCGGTGTCGTGCGCCACCGAGAGATCGGCGTACTTGACCGCACCGATGCCGACCATGCGGGCGATCTCGTCCCGGCTCGCGGCGTCCAGGTCGGGCCGGTTCTGCGCGACCACCGCCCCGGCCCGCTCGACCGCCTCGTCCAACAGCGCCATGAGGCGGAGCGGGGCGCCGCTGCGGGTGCGCAGGATCTTGCCGTCGGCACCGAGCACGTTGCCGATCTGCACGTGGACGGTCTCGACGTTGTCGGGCAGCCATCCGGCCTTGCGCGCGGTGGCCCACACCATCTTGAAGTGCATGGCCTGCGGGGCGCCGACCACGTACAGGATGCGATCGGCCTTGAGGTCGTCCACGCGGTGGCGGACGGTGGCCAGGTCGGTGGTGGCGTAGCCGTAGCCGCCGTCGCTCTTGCGCACGATCAACGGGACGGGCTTGTCCTCACGGCCGGTGAAGCCTTCGAGGAAGACGCACAGGGCGCCGTCGCTGATCTCGGCGATGCCCTTGGACTCCAGCTCCTCGCACACGTCGGCGAGCATGTCGTTGTACGTGCTCTCCCCGGCGAGGTCGTCGTCGGTGAGGGTGACCCCGAGCCTGTCGTAGACCTTGTTGAAGTAGACCTTCGACAGGCCCACGAGTTTGCGCCACAGGCGCAGTGTCTCCTCGTCGCCGTTCTGGAGCAGGACCACGCGGCGTCGGGCACGCGCGGCGAAGTCCTCCGGTCCGGGGCCGGAGGAGTCGAACTCGTTGCGGGCCGCCTGGTAGAAGGCGTTGGGGTCGGTGGTGACCAGATCCGCCTCGGGGGAGTCCTCGCCCACCGCGAGCAGGTGCTCGATGAGCATGCCGAAGGGCGTGCCCCAGTCACCGATGTGGTTCTGACGGATGACGTTGTGTCCCAGGAACTCCAGAACCCGTGCCAGTGAGTCGCCGACCACGGTGGTGCGCAGGTGCCCGACGTGCATCTCCTTGGCCACGTTGGGCGCGGAGTAGTCCAGCGGGATGTTCTGGCCGTCCTGGAGGGGCGCTCCGAGTCGTGGGTCGTCCAGGAGCCGACGCGTCCGCTCGGCGATCCAGTCCTCGCGCAGGGTCAGGTTGATGAACCCCGGTCCGCTGACCTCGACGTCACGGCAGACGTCGGACACGTCCAGCTTCTCCATGATCGCCGCGGAGACCTCGCGCGGCTTTCGGCCCAGTCGCTTGGCGAGCGCCAGCGCGACGTTCGCCTGGTAGTCGGCGAACTGGGACGGGCGGATGACGGGGTCGGTGTCGGCGAACTCGGGGCCGAAGGCGGCGCCGAGGGCGGACTGGACCCGTCGCGAGAGTACTTCCTGCGGGTCGGCCATGCCTCCAGCGTACCGATCACGGACCCCTCTCCCGTACGGACGGCCGGTCAGGGCGACTCGGACTGCTCACCGGCCTTGGATCCGGAGGGTTCGGACTGGGCCAGTCGGTGCAACCAGTGGGATGGGCGGGTGTGCACCCGGCGGCGGATCTGCTCACCGATCCGCCCACCCGCCAGGTCGTGCGCCAGTTGGCAGGCGCGCGCCACGCCCCAGGCACGGCTGTCGCCGTGCGCGATGACCACGGTCCCGTTCAGTCCCAGCAGCGCGGCGCCGCCGTAGGACTCGCTGTCCAACCGCTCGCGCAGGTTCCGCAGCGCCTTGCGTTGCAGGAGCGTCCCCGCCTTGGCCGCCATCGAGGAGGTGAGCGCCGCGCGTACGGCCTCCATCGCGAACGCAGCCGCGCCCTCCACTGACTTCAGCGCCACGTTTCCGGTGTGACCGTCGGTCACCACCACGTCGACCTTGCGCGCCAGCAGGTCATGGCCCTCGATGTTGCCGCGAAAGTCCATCGCCGGCGTGTTCTCCGCGGTGGCCGACAGCAGCTCCGTCGCCCGACGCACGAGTTTGTTGCCCTTGCCCGGTTCCGACCCGATGGTCAGTACCCCCACCCGTGGCCTGTGCACCCCGAACGCCGTCTGAGCGTAGGCGCAGCCCAGATGCGCGAACTGCACCAGCATCTCCGGTTTGGCGTCGGCGTTGGCCCCGGCGTCGACCATGATCGTCGGTGTCTCACCGGTGGGCAGGGTCACGGCCAGGGCCGGCCGCAGGACACCGGGTTGGGTGCGAAGCCGCACCGTCGAGGTGGCCACGATCCCCCCGGTGGAGCCGGCCGAGACCAGTGCCTGGGCGTCTCCTCGGCGGATCAGGCGGCAGGAGACCGCCGCGCTGGAGCGGGGGCGCCGCCAGCTGGCCAGCGCGCCCTCGTGCATCGCCAGGTTGTCCTCGGCGTGTACCACGGGGATCTCGCGCAGAGCGTCCTCCTCCGCGAGCAGTGCGGTCACCTCGGTCCGCCGCCCCACGAGCACCACGCGTAGGCCGAGTTCGCGTACGGCGAGCACGGCGCCCCGGACGACCTCCGTGGGAGCGTTGTCGCCTCCCATCGCGTCCACGGCGATGGTCGGCGGCGACGCCGGCAGCGCCACGGGTGCCTCCGCGTCGGATGTACCAGTCAACTGTTCCCTCATGGGTGTGGTGGGCGGATGAGCGCGCGTTCCGCGCGCGGTACGCACTGATCCTGGCACTGGCGGGACGACGGGGCACGCCCAAGGCGCGTGGGATGTGCGGTGTCACGGTACCGGTCGCGCGAAGGCTCCGTCGTGAGATGTGTCAGTGTCCCCATGGGAGGATACTTCCTATATGTCCAGGTCAATCATGGACTTACCGCACTATGGGTACAAAAGCCCCGAATGGGGTATGACCGCCCGTTGGTCCGGAGTCTCATCACACTACGGACATGCGTGACAACCACATCGAACCCTTCCGGCGCCCCCCGCACGGGGAGGCGTCGGATCAGGGCTTCCTGGACTGATCTCAGGAGGTCCCTCATACCCGCAGAGAGGAGAGGCGTGAGCGTTACGCCAGACGTGGCACAGTCCCCGTCCGCCGGACGTCGGTTTCGTGCCTATACGACGAAACATCTGGACGAGCTCACCGCGCGAGCCGGTCTCGCCGCCGATGAGCGACTCGCGGTGCAGGCGGTGGCCAGCGTGCTGCCGTTCCGCGTCAACAGCTACGTCGTCGACGAACTGATCGACTGGGACGCGGCTCCCGACGACCCGATCTATCGCCTGGTCTTTCCGCAGGCGGACATGCTGCCCTCGGCGGACGTGTCCAGGATCGCCGACCTTCTGCGTTCCGGTGCCTCGCGTAAGGAGTTGAACGAGGCCGCCAACCAGGTTCGCGCCCGCCTGAACCCGCATCCCGCGGGGCAGATGGACCTCAACGTGCCCAAGTTGGCCAACGAGGAGCCCATCCCCGGTGTTCAGCACAAGTACAGGGAGACCGTGCTCTTCTTCCCCAAACAGGGGCAGACCTGTCACGCGTACTGCACGTACTGCTTCCGCTGGGCCCAGTTCGTGGGCGACGCCGACCTGAAGTTCGCCTCCAGCGAGATCGATCAGCTCGTCGATTACGTCCGTTCGCACCCCGAGGTCACCAGTGTGCTGTTCACCGGTGGCGACCCGATGATCATGGGCGAGGGTGTGATCTCCAAGTACATCGAGCCGCTGCTGGAGATCGAGCACCTGGAGGCCATCCGTATCGGTACGAAGGCACTGGCCTACTGGCCGCAGCGCTTCGTCACCGATCCCGACGCCGACGACACCCTTCGTCTGTTCGAGAAGGTCGTGGCCTCGGGCAAGAACCTCGCGTTCATGGCCCACTTCTCGCACCCGAACGAGATGCGGCCCGAGCTCGTCCAGGAGGCGGTGCGCCGCATCCGCTCGACCGGAGCCGTCATCCGTACCCAGGCCCCGCTGATCCGCACGATCAACGACGATCCCGCGGTGTGGGAGAGCATGTGGCGCACCCACCTGCGGCACGGCATGGTTCCCTACTACATGTTCGTCGAGCGCGACACCGGCCCGCAGGACTACTTCGCCGTGCCGCTCGCGGAGGCCTACGAGATCTTCCGTAACGCCTACAAGAACGTGTCCGGTCTGGCCCGTACGGTGCGCGGACCGTCGATGTCGGCGACACCGGGCAAGGTGTGCGTGGACGGCATCGCGGAGGTGGGGGACGAGAAGGTGTTCGTCCTGCACTTCATCCAGGCTCGGGACCCCGAACTGGTCGGCAGGCCCTTCTTCGCCGAGTACGACGAGAAGGCCGCGTGGCTGTTCGATCTCAAGCCCGCGTTGGGCGCCACCCACTTCCCGTGGGACCGGACGCGGTCCGGCGCCGCCGGGGGCCTGGTGGATCCCACACGGCTGTAGCCTCCGGCGCCGCCTGACCGGATCCACGGCCACGGGCGGTGTCCCTCGACCGAGGCGAACGGGAGGACGTCCCGTCCCAGGGGAATTGGAGCGTCCCTGGGGCGGGCGGCTCCCGGCACGCCGAGAGTGGGGACGCCGGCCGCGACGGCGGTCGAGCGACCGAACACAACGGAGCCCGGCACCTGCGCAGGTGCCGGGCTCCGTGCGTGTCCGCGTCGTGGACGGAGAAGCCGCTGGGCGGTTCGGGGTGGTCACAGCGGCTATCGACGCGGACGTTCTCCGAGATGGTCTGAGAGGGGAGGGTGCCGTGCCCGCCCCGTGGGGGAGAGAGGTGCTCGGGGTGCGAACGCCCGTCCGCGGGGACGGGTCGGGGTCACCGCAGAAGGCCGTCGAAGTCCCCGGTCTTGGCCCCCCGCACGAAGGCGTCGATCTCGTCGGGGGTGTAGATGAGGGCGGGGCCCTGGGGATCGCGCGAGTTCCGTACGGCGATGTCCCCGTCGGGAAGGGTGGCGACCTCGACACAGTTCCCGTTGGGGTTGCTCCAGCTGCTCTTGGTCCACACGACCTTCGGCAGGCGGTTCGCGGGAACGCCGTTGTAGATCGGATGCATCTCAACCTCCTGGAGCTTCTGGGGACTGGTGAGCGGGGGTGTCCACCGCGGTCGTCCGGACCGCCGCGTCCGTCGCGCCGAACGGCGGGGTCCTTCGCGTGGGCCTTGGCCTCCCCACGGGCGGGCCGCGTCCACCGATGGTTCCTTCGTTCCCTGTGCGAGCCAAAGCGTAGCCCATGCACGTGCATTGGTACTTACCGAGGTAAGCACTTATGCAAGAACACAGGACGCCGTGTGTGCGGAATCGCATGTCATGGCCCTTGGGGCCCCGGTTCGTGCGGTCCGTTCGTCCAGAGATCGTTCTCCACTCGTGGCCGAAGGCGGCCACGCGGGAACCGGGGGCGGGAGCACAAAGCGAACGCCCGGACGCGGAGAGCGACCAGGCGTGGAGAAGGGAGCGAGCGACGGGGCCGAAGAAGGCGAGGCGAGGCCCCGTCAGGGGGCTCGGAAGCGCGGTGGAGGGAAAGGGAGGGGAGGTCGGTGACGGGGGTCCGTGGTCAGGAGTAGCGCTCCAGGAACCCCTGGAGGATCCTCTCCGTCTCGCCGGGCGGTGGTGCCTGGGTGGCGAGTCTGTCCATCGTCTGCGCGTAGCGATGGGTGTCGTCGTACTTGTCGAAGTACAGCGCGCTGTTGAGCTGTTCCAGATAGACCACGTCGGGCAACTGGGGAGTGGGGAAGCGCAGAATGCTGAACGGACCGCCCGCCGCGGGGTGACCGCCCATCGAGAAGGTGGCCACCTGGATGGTGATGTTGGGGCGCCGCGCCATCGCGATGAGGTGCTCGATCTGCCCGCGCATCACCTCCGGGTCGCCGTAGGGGCGGTGCAGCACGGCCTCGTCGATGACCGCCCACAGACGGGGGGCCTCGGGCTCGGTGAACCTGCGCTGGCGGTGCATGCGCATCTGCACGCGGTTGTCGACGTCCTCCTCGGAGGTCGCGCTCCCCGACAGTCGGATGACCGACCGGGCGTAGTCTTGGCTCTGGAGCAGGCCGGGCACGAACTGGACCTCGAAGGTACGGATGACCGAGGCGGCCTCCTCCAGGCCGACGTACACGCTGAACCAGTTCGGCAGCACGTCGCCGTACTTGTGCCACCAGCCCTGGGCGTTGGCACTGGAGACCAGGTCGAGGAGGGCCTCGCGCTGGTCGACGTCGTCCACCCCGTAGAGCTTGAGCAGGTCCTCCACGTCGCGGCGCTTGAAGCTGACCTGGCCCAGTTCCATGCGACTGATCTTGGCGTGGGAAGCGCGGATGGCGTATCCGGCGTCGTGCCTGGAGATGCCCTTGGCCTGACGCAACCGTCTCAGCTGAGTTCCCAGAAGAATGCGAAGGACTGTGGGGCCACCGCTGGAATTGGCCAGGAAATCCTGGCTGACCTGGAGATTCGGTACGTGATCGGCGACCACATCGCCTCCCGTGTAGCGGATTTGGCGCGAGCGACGAATCAGTATACCCGCGTGGTCGAGTTACGGACAGAAGTGTTCGGAGATAGTGCTGTGTTCCCTGAGGAGCGTTATGTGAACGATGTAGGCCTGAGTACTGATCAGTCAATTCTTGGTAAGGGGCCTACCACGAAGGGTGTTTCGTCCTATAGTCTAGGTCAAACGTCGATCTGCACGTGCATCTGTGCCTTACAGATGTAAGCCACGATGGCCCTGCGGACAGCATCGCCCGACATCACACTCGTAAGGATCGTGATGAACGCAGAGCTGGTGTCCTCGGATATCGCCTCCGAGGTCTCCTGGAGCCGCCGCTCGCTCACCCAGGCGTCGCACACCCTCCTGGGCGGTTGGTGGCACGAGCCGCTGGGCCGTGTCGCCCTCGGCGGGAGCGCGCGCACGCCGAACGCCGCCGGCTGGGCGTTCGCGTCGGTCCCCGGATCGGTGCGCGAGGCGCGCGAGGCCGCTGCCCGGGCACTGCGAGAATGGGGACGTCCGGATGTGATGGAGGACGTCCGTCTCATCGTCTCGGAGCTGGTCGGCAACGCCTGCCGCCACGCTCGTGCCGAGACCGCCGAGCCCGGGACGGAACGCGTCGTGGTCCAATTGCGCCACCTGGGCATGAGGGGCGGAGTGGTGTGCATGGTGGCGGACTCCAGCGAAAAAGCGCCGGTCAGGATGGAGGCCCACCATTTCGCCGAGTCGGGGCGAGGCCTCGGGCTCGTGTCGGCTTTCAGCAGCGAATGGGGCTGGAAAACCCTCCCGGGTCGCGGAAAGATCGTTTGGGCGATATGTGGTGGTAAGGACTGATTTGCGCCCCCTGGGTATTCGGTGGCGCACGCGTCGCGGCCGTGGATGACATCGCTACGCCGCCCGAGACGAGTAGGCTGTCAGGGCATGTCGGTATTTGACCGATCGCGTCCTGAGTGGAGTTTCCTACGCTGGATCCCGGGAGTGAGGCGTGGCCGTGCTGGACACGGAGCAGGACCAGTTCGTCTGTGACGGGATCGCCGTTGTCGAACTGGACGGCGAGATCGACATCGCCACGGCAGAGGAGGCGTTCACCCGTATCACGACCACGGCGGTGGAGAACTGCGTGGTCGTCGACCTGTCCGCGGTCGAGTTCATCGACGCCTCCGGCGTCAACGCCCTGGTGCGGTCCCTACAGACCGCGACGAGGGCCGGGCACCATCTTCTTCTGGCCTGTCCGCCTCGGCAGCTGGTCCGCATACTCACGGTCCTGGGACTGACCGGGCTCCTGCGGACGCACGTCGACGTCGCCGCGGCCATCGCCGCCCACGAGGGGGCCGGCGGTCAGACCACGTACTGACCCCGCTTCCGGCCGGCGCGGAGGCGTGCCCGCGGTCGTCCGACGAGCACGCCCCCGGCGGGACCACTTATTCGACCGTGACGCTCTTGGCCAGGTTGCGCGGCCGGTCCACGTCGTTGCCCTTGGCCAGGGCCAACTCGCACGCGAACACCTGCATCGGGATGGTGGAGACGATCGGCTGGAGCAGGGTCGGCACCGCCGGGATCTCGATGAGCACGTCCGAGTAGGGCCGGACGGACTCGTCCCCCTCCTCGGCGATCACGATGGTGCGGGCGCCGCGTGCGCGCACCTCCTGGATGTTGGACACGACCTTGTCGTGCAGCACGCTGCGGCCCTTGGGGGAGGGCACCACGATGACGACCGGCAGACCGTCCTCGATGAGTGCGATCGGACCGTGTTTGAGCTCACCGGCGGCGAACGCCTCGGCGTGCATGTACGCCAGTTCCTTGAGCTTGAGAGCGCCCTCCAACGCCACGGGGTAGCCCACGTGACGGCCGAGGAACAGCACGGTGTCCGCTCCCGCCAGCGACCGGGCCAGCTCGCGGACCGGTTCCACCGTGCCCAGGACCCGCTCCACCTGTTCGGGCATAGCAGCCAGCTGGGCGATCACGGTGTTGATCTCGTCGCCGAACTTCAGCCCGCGCACCTGGGCCAGGTACAGACCGACCAGGTAGCAGGCGGCGAGCTGGGTGAGGAAGGTCTTGGTGGCGGCCACGCCGACCTCCGGACCCGCGTGGGTGTACAGCACGCCGTCGGACTCACGCGGAATCGTCGACCCATTGACGTTGCAGATGGCCAGGACCCGGGCGCGCTGCTCACGGGCGTAACGGACCGCCATCAAGGTGTCCATGCTCTCGCCGGACTGGGAGATGGCGATGACCAGGGTCTGCTGGTCCAGGATCGGGTCCCGGTACCGGAACTCGCTGGCCACCTCGACCTCGCACGGAACACGGCACCAGTGCTCGATCGCGTACTTGGCGATCAGGCCCGCGTGGAAGGAGGTCCCACAGGCGATGATGACGATCTTCTCGACGGAGCGCAGGTCGGCGGGGGACAGCCGCATCTCGTCCAGGGAGAGCCGGCCGTCGGCCGACACGCGTCCGAGGAGGGTGTCGGCCACCGCCCGCGGTTGCTCGACGATCTCCTTGAGCATGAAGTAGTCGAATCCGCCCTTCTCGGCGGCCGAGACGTCCCAGTCCACGTGGTACTCGTTCACCTCGACGGGAGCGCCGTCGTAGTCGGTGACGGTCACGGAGTCGGCACGTAGTTCCACGACCTGGTCCTGGCCCAGTTCGACCGCCTCGCGGGTGTGCGCGATGAACGCGGCCACGTCGCTGGCCAGGAAGTTCTCACCCTCACCGAGACCGACGACCAGCGGTGAGTTGCGGCGGGCGGCCACGACCAGGCCGGGATCGGCCACGGAGGTGGCGACGAGGGTGAACGCGCCCTCCAGGCGCTTGCACACCGAGCGCATGGCCGCGGCGAGGTCACCGTGCTCGGCCACCTCCAGCGCGAGCAGGTGCGCGGTCACCTCGGTGTCGGTGTCGGAGACGAACTTGCAGCCCTTCTCCTCCAACTCCAGGCGCAGCGTCGCGAAGTTCTCGATGATCCCGTTGTGGACGACGGCGACACGGCGTTCGTCGTCCACGTGGGGGTGGGCGTTGACGTCGTTGGGAGCGCCGTGGGTGGCCCAGCGCGTGTGCCCGATGCCGGCTCCGTCACCGTTGATCGGACGCTTCTCCAACGCCTCGCGCAGGTTGGCGAGCTTGCCCGCTCTCTTCTCGGTGTGCAGGGCGCCGTCGCCCAGCACCGCCACACCCGCGGAGTCATATCCGCGGTACTCCAACCTCGCGAGGCCGTCCACGACGACCTCCAGCGCCGGTTGCGGCCCGACGTAGCCAACGATTCCGCACATGGGCGCCAGCGTAGGGGAGAAAGGGACGGGAATCGACCAACCACCTCTCCATACCACTGGCTGTTTTCGCAGGTAGCGGTATAGACCATTTGGTGCACTGGAGATAGACCACGCAGGTGGGAGCGAGGTGTGGGCGCGGAGTGGAACCGGTTCCACCCTCGCTGGAACCAGAAGAAAAAAATCTGGGTCCGTGTCGCTGAAAGTGTGCTTTCGGGCACGTTCGTTCCCCGGAGCCAGGGTTGGGGGGACCACGTGACCGGTGCGGTGAGATGCCTCGTCTAGTGTGGTCAACCGTGTCTCACGCGACGAAGAACGGCTTCTCCACGCCGTACGTGGAACTGGACCGGGCGGCCTGGGCGGCGCTCCGGGCCTCCACGCCCCTTTCCCTGACCGAGACGGACCTCGCCGAGCTTCGCGGAACCACCGACCCCACCTCCCTGGACGACGTGCGGGACGTCTACCTGCCGTTGTCACGTCTGCTCAACCTGTACGTGGGCGCGACCCAGCAGCGGCACGCCGCGGTGCGCGCCTTCCTCGGGGAGTCCGGTCGCCCCTCACCGTTCATCATCGGTGTGGCGGGCAGTGTCGCGGTGGGCAAGTCCACCACGGCGCGGTTGCTGCGCTCCCTGCTCGCCCAGTGGCCCAACCACCCGAACGTGGAGCTGGTGAGCACCGACAACTTCCTCCACCCCAACGCGGTCCTGGAGGCGCGAGGGCTGATGCGGCGGAAGGGTTTCCCGGAGAGCTACGACCGCCGCGCGCTGGTGCGCTTCGTGTCGGAGATGAAGGCGGGCGCCGACCGCATCGACATCCCCGTCTACTCGCACCTGCGCTACGACGTCGTCCGGGGCGAACGGCAGACCGTACGCCGCCCCGACATCCTCATCGTGGAGGGCATCAACGTCCTCCAGCCGGCCGCCGCCGGGCACATGGCCGTGGCCGACTTCTTCGACTTCTCCATCTACGTGGACGCCAAGGTCGAGAACATCCGGGCCTGGTACCTCGACCGTTTCCGGGAACTGCGCCGCACGGCCTTCTCCGACCCCCGTTCCTACTTCCACCACATGGCCACCAGCACCCGGGAGGAGGACGCCCTCCAGTTCGCGTCCGACACCTGGCGCACCATCAACGAGGTCAACCTCATCGAGAACATCCGTCCCACCCGGGGCCGGGCCACCCTGGTCCTGTACAAGGGCGAGGACCATCGTGTCCGCAGGGTGCGCCTGCGCAAGACCTGACCCCCGTCCCCCCGCCCTCGCCCCCGTCCTTCCCGACTGGAAGGCCCCATGCGTGCCGACCCCTTCGTGGCGTCCCACGCACCTCGCCTCCCCCGAAGACGCGGGGAAGTGGTTCGACCACGCTCCGACGGTCGGGTAGGGTGGACCCTCTTTTCGGCCGCACGCCCCAAGGGGCGTGGTGCGCTCTCACGGATCGGAACGAACCGGGCCCCCGTGGCGACCGGGGCGGGACCCGCGCACGCGTGCCGACGCGTCACCGTCCCGCCGAGCCCTCCGAGGTCGCCGCATGTCCACGATCGATCCCTCGACCCCACCGGTGGATCCGCGACTCCAAGCCGAGCGCGATCACCTCACCGCCGCCCGCGAAGCCCTCCGGCGGATGCGCCGCGACGTCGAGGACAGCGAACTCGTCCTCGGCGACGTCGTCAACGACAAGGTCACCAACGCGGCCCTGCGGCGCGGTCGCGAGCGCCGTCTGGCCGCCCTGGCCGACGTCCCCGGCACCCCGCCGTTCTTCGGCCGTCTGGACTTCGAGCCCGGCACGGTCTTCCTGGAGGACGGGCCGTCCGGATCCGCCGACGCCGAAGACGCCCCGACCCCCGAGGTCGACCGGGTGCACGTCGGCCGCCGGCACATCCACGACGCCGACGGACGGCCCATGGTCCTGGACTGGCGCGCGCCCCTGTGCGCCGCCTACTACCGGGCCTCGCCCGGCGACCGGATGGGGGTGCGGGCGCGCCGTCGTTACGGCTTCACCACCCTCGACCACGGATCGCGCACCGACCCGGAGGTGGTGCTCACCGCGTTCGAGGACGAGGACCTCACCTCCTCCCCGGATGGAGCGCGACAGCACACCGGCGCACTCCTCAGCGCCGAGATCGAGCGTCCCCGCACCGGCCCCATGCGCGACATCGTCGCCACCATCCAGCCCGAGCAGGACGGACTGGTCCGTGCCCCGCTGTCCACCACCCTGTGCGTACAGGGCGCGCCCGGTACCGGCAAGACCGCCGTCGGCCTGCACCGCGTCGCCTTCCTGCTCTACACCGAGCGTGAACGCCTCTCCCGGTCCGGAGTGGCGATCGTGGGGCCCAACCGCTCCTTCCTCTCCTACATCCGCGACGTCCTGCCGGCCCTGGGCGAGGTCGACGTCCAACAGACCACCGTCACCGAGATGCTCACCGCCGGGCTTCCCGAACGCGCCCGCCCCGCCGCCGGATGGGTGCGCCGGGTGGAGGAACCCGGCGCCGCCAGGATCAAGGGCGGGGCGGTCATGGCCGAGGTGCTCCGCCGTGACCTGTGGTCCCGTCTACGCGCCCCTGAGGAGACCGTCGTGGTCCGCAGAGGATCACGACGCCTGCGCCTGTACCCCGAGGACCTGCGCCCCCTCCTCGACGAGCTGGCCACACGCGGTGTCGCCTACGGCGCGGGCCGGGAACTGCTCTCCCACCGCATCGCGCACACCGTCCTGTCGCTCATGGAGAGTCAGGGGGAGGTCTGCGACGACCGCACCCACGCACAGGTGCGCCGGGATCCCGCCGTGCGCTCGGCGGTCACGGCCATGTGGCCCAAGGCCGATCCGCTCACACTGGTCCTCGGACTGCTCACGGACCCCCGGCGCCTCGCCAGGGCGGCCGAAGGTCTGCTGACCGCCGACGAGCAGACCGCGATCCTGCTCCCCGGTGATCCTCGCGGCCCCAAGTCGGCCCGCTGGTCGGAGGAGGACCTCGCGCTCATCGACGAGGCCGCCGCGCTGATCGAACGCCCCGCCGGCCTCGGCCACATCGTGGTGGACGAGGCCCAGGACCTCAGCCCCATGCAGTGCAGGGCCCTCGGCCGCCGCTGCGTGTCCGGGTCGTTCACCGTGCTGGGCGACATCGCCCAGGGCACGAGTCCCTCCGCCGCGACCGACTGGTCCACGCTCATGGAACACCTCGGCAAACCCACCGGTCACCTGAGCGTCCTGAACCGTGGTTACCGGGTCCCCGCCCAGATCATCGACTTCGCCGCCCGCCTGTTGCCGACCATCGCGCCGGTCCCGGGACGCTCCCTCACACGGCCCGCCGACCACCCCTTCGCGCCCACGGCCGTGCGCCGTGCGCCCGGGGCGCTCCGCCTCACACGGGCCGAGGGCGACCTCGCCGCCTCCGTCGCCGACGCCTGCCGTGACGCGCTCAGGGGGGAGGGATCCGTCGGCCTCATCGCCGCCGACGCCGACCTGCCCGCGCTGAAGGAGAGGCTCGAGACCGAGGGGCTTTCGACGCCGGTACTCGGGGAGGAGGGAGTCGAGGCGGACGCCGGTCGCCTGGTCGCGGTGCCCGCGGGCCTGGCCAAGGGCCTGGAGTTCGACGCGGTCGTGGTCGTGGAGCCCGCCGCCATCGTGGAGGCGGAGGAACGCGGCGCCAATCGGCTCTACGTGGTGCTCACCCGTGCCGTCAGCGCCCTGCACGTCGTGCACGCCCGTCCCCTGCCGGAGGTCCTGCGAGTCAGCCACTGACCCTTGTGCGGTGGACGTCCCGGGTCCGCCGCCATGGTCCCGACAACAGACCCGTCGCCAGCAGCCACAGGGCCACCGTCACCAGGTGCGCGCGCTGGGCGAAGCCGAACACGACCCCCGGATCGCCGTCGCCCGAGGTCACGTGGATCCGTACGGCCATGACGGCCAGGGTCACGGCCGCGACCGACTGGAGCACGGCCAGGAGCGCCACCAGTGGCCACGTGCGGTCGTGACGGCGTCGTCGGTCCAGTGCCAGGAGGATCACACCGGCCATCGCGGACAGGAGCGCCGTCGCCGCCACCACCGCCTGCGCGGGGGTGGCGCCGGGCACCCCCTCCACCAGCGACTCCGCCGTGCACACCACGTCGGTGGAGACCACGCACGGTCCCGGCAACAGGGTCGCGACCAACGACGCCACGCCGAACACGACCATGGACCACCACGAGGCGGTCAGTAGGTGACCGGTCTCCCGCGCCCCCAGGCCGAGCCCCAGACCGGCGGCGAGTATCACCAGGATCGCCGCGGTGCGGTTCGCGCTTTCGAGGAACCGGGCGAAGGTGGACCCCTGGTCGGCCAGGGCGCCCTGCGCGGCACCGCTGGGCAGCATGACCTCCAGGACCCACAGGCTGTACACGATCGCGGCCACCACCGCCGCGACCCTTCCGTCCCGGTGGTCCCAGTGCAGCTGTGCGGAGTGCGGCATCATGCCCCCCTGTCCTCACGGGCGGTCCCGTGTCCCATGGGGGAGGAGTACCCATGCGGCGCCCTCGGATCCGCCGTTGTCATGGGACGATACGCCCTTCGTCCCCCGGCGTCACCCAACTCGCGGCGGCACCGTTATCCGCGGTCGGGTGTTCCTACGGCATGATCGGGAAACACCGGCCAAGGAGCGGTGAAAACGGGGATCGACTGACGAGAAGGGCGCACGCATGGACGGCGCATCCACGGCGCGATGGGTGATCGTGGGAGTCGACGGGACCGATTCCAGCCGCCACGCGCTGGAATGGTCGGCGCATCAGGCGATGCTGCGCGGGCTCGGAGTGAGGATCGTCGCGGCGGCCGGGGCGTTGGCCTCCGTCGGTGTGTTCGCCGAGCGCACACGGGTCGACCCGGGGACGTCCCCGGGCGGGACCGGGCTCCAGGGCGCCGAACACCTCCTGGAGTACGCGAGCGACTGGGTGTCCCGGCTCTTCCCCGAACTGCGGGTGGAGACCCGTCTGTCCCGCGCCCGCCCGGCCGACGCCCTGCTCACGGAGGCCTCGGTGGAGGGCGCCGTCGCGGTGGTGGTGGGTTCACGCGGACTGAGCGGGATCGTGGCCGCCTTCGTCGGCTCCGTCGGCATCGAACTGGCCGCGCGCTCTCCCGTTCCGGTCATCGTGCTGCCTCATGAGCACGCCTCCGCGCATGGGGTGCGGGGGAGGATCATCGTCGGTGTCGACGGTTCCGAACCCAGTGTGCGGGCCCTCGACTTCGCCTTCGCGCAGGCCGAGTTCGCCGAGACCGAACTGGTCGCGGTGAGCGCCTGGCAGCCGTTGGTGGCCTTCGCCGCCGCCACCGGCCCCATCCCTCCCGAGCTGTTCGACGACGCGACCGCCGCCGAGGCCGCGCGGCAGGCGTTGGAGGAGGAGCTGGCCGACGCCCGACTGCGCCATCCGGGGGTCGCGGTGAGCACACGGGTGGTGCGCGCCCACCCCGTGGTCGCCCTGTTGGAGGAGGCCACCCCCGCCGATCTCATCGTGGTGGGCTCGCGTGGCCGGGGTGGTTTCCGTGGGCTGCTGCTCGGCTCCGTGAGCCACTCCGTCCTGCACGGAGCCAAAGGTCCCGTGGCGATCCTGCGCTGACCTCCTCCGGTGCCCACATGCCCGCCCACGTGGTCCGATGCCCTTCTCGGAGGGCGGGTCCAAGGACACTGGTCTAGTTCCGTCCACGCAACCCCCTTCCGAGGATGTGACAAATGGCACGCTGTGTCACTTCTGGAGGGAGAAACCCCCTGTTCTCGGGGGAATCGGCTCCGAGCAGTAGTGGAGTGGGCGCCGTGTGAGCCCCTGCCTACCCGGTGGTAGGACAACCGGATCCCTTGCTACGCAGGAATTCCTGGTCTTCGCGTGTTCCTTTAATAGACCATTGGACTATACCAATTGGTCACCGCGGGGTCTCGTCGTTCATGATGCGAGAGATCTCGATCTTAAGGAGCCGCTGTGACTGTCGTGGGGACCGAAGTGGGCACCGCCCCGACCGATAACGAAGAACTCATCTCCTGGGTTCGTGAGGTCGCCGAGCTCACCCAGCCGGACGAGATCGTGTGGTGTGACGGTTCGGAGCAGGAGTGGACCCGCCTGACCGACCAGCTGGTCGAGCAGGGGACCTTCATCCGCCTGAACCCTGACAAACGCCCCAACAGCTTCTACTGCAAATCCGACCCGACCGACGTCGCGCGCGTCGAGGACCGCACCTTCATCTGCTCCGAGCGCGAGGAGGACGCGGGCCCGACCAACAACTGGATCGCCCCGGACGAGATGCGCGCCACCTTCGGCGAGGTCTTCCGCGGCGCGATGCGCGGACGCACCATGTACGTCGTGCCCTTCTGCATGGGTCCGCTGGGAGGCGACATCTCCCAGCTCGGCGTCGAGATCACCGACTCGCCGTACGTGGTGGTGTCCATGCGCATCATGGCCCGCATGGGCACCCCCGCCCTACGCCTGATCGAGGAGCGCGGGGAGTTCGTCAAGGCCGTCCACTCGGTGGGCGCCCCGTTGGAGCCCGGTCAGCAGGACGTGGCCTGGCCGTGCAACTCCACCAAGTACATCTCGCACTTCCCCGAGACCCGCGAGATCTGGTCCTACGGTTCGGGCTACGGCGGCAACGCCCTGCTCGGCAAGAAGTGCTACGCGCTGCGCATCGCCTCGGTGATGGCCCGCGACGAGGGCTGGCTCGCCGAGCACATGCTCATCCTCAAGGTCACCCCGCCCAAGGGGAAGGCCCACTACGTCGCCGCCGCCTTCCCGAGCGCCTGTGGCAAGACCAACCTCGCCATGCTCCAGCCGACCATCCCCGGGTGGAAGGTGGAGACCGTCGGCGACGACATCGCCTGGATGCGCTTCGACGCCCAGGGGCGGCTGCGCGCCATCAACCCCGAGGCCGGTTTCTTCGGCGTCGCGCCCGGTACCGGTGAGAAGACCAACGCCAACGCCGTGAAGACGCTGTGGGGCAACAGCATCTTCACCAACGTCGCCCTGACCGATGACGGCGACGTGTGGTGGGAGGGCCTGACCGAGGAGCCGCCCGCGGGTCTCACCGACTGGAAGGGCCGCCCCTGGACCCCGGACTCCGACGAGCCCGCGGCCCACCCGAACTCCCGGTTCACCACCCCGGCGGGCCAGGCGCCCACCATCGCCGACGAGTGGGAGGACCCGGCGGGCGTGCCCATCTCGGCCATCCTGTTCGGCGGTCGTCGCGCCACGGCCGTACCGCTGGTCACCGAGTCCTTCGACTGGCAGCACGGCGTGTACCTGGGCGCCAACGTCTCCTCGGAGAAGACCGCCGCGGCCGAGGGCTCCGTCGGCGAGCTGCGCCGTGACCCCTTCGCGATGCTGCCGTTCTGCGGCTACAACATGGGCGACTACTTCGCCCACTGGGTGAAGCTGGGCAAGGAGGCCGACGAGTCCAAGCTGCCCCGCATCTTCTACGTCAACTGGTTCAAGAAGGACGCGGACGGCCGCATCGTGTGGCCCGGCTTCGGCGAGAACAGCCGCGTCATCAAGTGGATCATCGAGCGCCTGGAGGGCGAGGCCGACGCGGTCGAGACCCCGATCGGCCGGGTGCCGACCGCGGAAGCCATCGACACCGAGGGCCTGGACATCTCCGCCGAGGACCTGGAGTTCGTCCTGGAGGTGGACAACGACGTCTGGAAGCAGGAGGCGGCCCTGGTACCGGAGTTCTTCAAGACCTTCGGCGACCACCTGCCCGAGGAGCTGTGGGACGAGTACCACGCCCTGCTCAAGCGTCTGGGGGACTGATCGGGCCGACGGTCCGAACGGAGGACCACCGATGTGAGGGGGCGCGGGCACGAGAGTGCCCGCGCCCCCTCACCCGTCTCCCCCGATCCAGGTGGACCGTCCGCAGGGGACGGGCGTGCTACGGGGGCGAGGCGACCGGTCCTCGCGGCCCTTCCCCGGTCTCGCGCGCCCAGGCGACATTTCCGGGCGTTCTTACTTTCCGCTGAGAAGGCGTCCCGGAGCGTGTTACGGATGGACTCGATCCGGTCCCTCCTCCTCTGGGAATACGCATGATGACGCTGCTTCTCGTCCTCGCAGTCCTGGCCGCCATGGTGCTCGGCGCCCTCCTCGCCGCCCGTAGGTTCCGTGTCGACGACGAGTCCACGGGGGGTGCCGTCAGTGTCGTCGTCGCCCCCTGTGTGCTCGCGCTCTACCTCGCGTCGGCGGCGATGGGGGTGGTGATCGGATGGGAGCACTTCACCGGAGCCGAGGACGGGATGATCGACGAGGTGGGCGCGGCCGAGTCCCTGTACTGGAGCACGGCCGCCTTCCCCGACGACGAGGCGGAGGCGGTGCGTCAGCGGTTGCGCGCCTACATGACCACGGTCGTGGAGGAGGACTGGCCGAGGATGCGGGACAGCGGGGAGTTGAGCGACGAGGGCGACCAGGCACTCGCCGCCCTGGCCGCGTCCGTGCGGGCGCTGTCGGTGTCCGACACCGGTGACGGGCTGGACCGTCTCACCGCGCGCCAGGAACTCGCCGAGCTCACCGACGCGCGTATCGAACGAGCCGACGCCGCAGGGGACGAGATCCCGCCCTTCCTGAACGCCGTCGCGGCCCTTTCCGCCGTCGCCGTGGCGGTGCTGCCGTTCGCCATGCTCCGGCAGCGCTCGGCCGTGGCCTACTTCTGGGCCTCGGTCAACCTGGTGTTCGTCTTCGCCACCAT
This sequence comes from Nocardiopsis sp. ATB16-24, assembly GCF_030271535.1. Lineage (GTDB taxonomy): Bacteria > Actinomycetota > Actinomycetes > Streptosporangiales > Streptosporangiaceae > Nocardiopsis. Next base: position 210,046 of record NZ_JASCXJ010000003.1, read on the forward strand.
CGTGATGCTGTTCTACCTGGGCAACCCCTTCACCGGCGTCCTGGCCCACGACGCGGGTGCGATCCAGGAGGCGCTGGCCGGCTTCGACCGGACCGACGCCGCCCTGGATCCGCAGTGACCGGGACCCTCGCCGCTCAGCCGGCGGGCCGCGCTGCGGCGCGGCCCGCACCCGCGGCGACCACGGCGACGACCACCACGAGCACCACCATGGTGCGCATGGGGGTGAAGGCGCCGGTGGGTCGCTGCGCCGAGGAGGTCGAGGTGTCCGCCAGGAGCTGCTCCCGGACGACCTCCTCCGTCACGGTCGGCACGGGCGGTGGCGCGGAGGGTTCCACGGGGGCCGGCGCACGTTCTTCGGAGACCAGGACCGGAGCGACGTGGACGGGCTCGGGCTCGGCCTCCACCTCCGTGGGCGCCCTCCTCTCGGGCTCGCCGGGAACCGGTTCCTGGGGAGCGGGCTCCTCGGGAACGGGCTCCTCGGGAACGGGTTCCACCGGCGGCTCCTCGGGGGCGGGTTCCACCGGCGGCGGCTCCTGAGGCGGCGGGGGAACGGGAGGAGGCTCGGGCGAGGAGTCGCACGGGGGCGCCTCGCCCACACCGACCTTCACCCGCACCCCGTTGGCGCACACCAGCACATAGGAGCCCGGGTCGATCTCCACCAGCGCGCCCGGCGTCCTCACACCGACCCCGTCGGGCCCCACCTCCACGGCGGTGTCCGGTGGGTCGCCTTCCATGGCGTGCGCGGAGGAGGCACCACCGGAGAACAGAAGCGCGCTCACGGCGAGCAACGCGGGAAGGAAACGACGGGAGGGGGGCATGTGACTCCTCGTGTCGCTGTCAGGGCACGTGGTGATCGTACGTGGCCGGCGCGCTCACCGCACCCGAAACCGCCCGGTCAGGGCGAGTGCAGACGAAGAACCGCGTGCTCGGCCCAGTCCGGAGGCCGGGTCACCCTGGAGACCACGATCATCGTGGCGAAGGCCAGCGGAATCGTCCAGGCGGCGGGTTGGGCCAACAGCACCGTCGCCCACCCCGCGGGGGTGGGCAGCAGGATCGACCATCCGACCGCACCGGTCGCGGTCACCGCTCCCACGATCAGCCCCCAAGCGGCGCCGGGCAGGGTCAGACGCCGCCACCAGATCCCCAGGACCAGCAAAGGACAGAACGTGGACGCCGCCACGGTGAACGCCCACACCACCAGCACGTTGATGTCGGTCATCTGCGCGGGCAACGCGAGCAGCACCGCCACGCACGCGCCCACGGCCACCGCCAGGCGCAGCCGCGGCACACTTCCCTGGAACAGATCGTGCGACAATCCGCCGGCCAGCGCCAACAAAAGCCCTGAGGAGGTGGACAGGAACGCCCCGAACGCACCCGCCGCCACCAACGCGGTCAGCACCGTGCCGACCGAGCCCGGGACCGCCTGCGCGGGCAGTACCACCGCCACCGTGTCGGTGCCCTGCAACAGCACCAACTGCGGTGTGAGCACCCTGCCCAGGAGCCCGTACACCGTCGGGAACAGGTAGAACAGACCCAACAGGGCGATCACGCCCACCGCGACCCTGCGCGCGGTCCGCGCCGTCGGGCTCGTGTGGAAGCGCATGATGACATGGGGCAGGCCCATACAGCCGAGCGTGATCGCCAGCAGGGTCGACCACGTCTCGAACAGGGGGTGGCCGCCCACGTTCAGCAACGGCGTGCTCCACCGCTCACTGCCCAGTTCCGGCAGTCCCACCGGGCTGGGGATGGCCGCGCCCTCGGGGAACGCGTACTCGGTCCCCTCCGCCACGGTGTGCTCTCCGGCGCCGAGCTCCACCTCCCCGCCACCGGGCGTGGTCACCCTCACCGGCTCCTCCAGGGTGAAGCGGGTCCCCACGGTGAACTCCACCGAGGTCCTCTCGGGGAACCGGGTGTCCCACTCCGGGTGCAGCGCCTGGGTACGGGTGTCGGGGCTGGAGTGCACCATCAGGTAGATCGCGGGAATGGCGAGGAAGGCCAGTTTGACGACGTAGTGGAAGGCCTGCACGTAGGTCGCCGACCGCATGCCGCCGGCGGCGATCGACCCGCTCACCACCAGGCCCGCGAGCAGCACCCCCACCCAGTACGGTGTCCCGCTGACCAGGCTCAGGACCACACCCGCGCCCTTGAACTGGGGCACCAGGTACAGCAGCATGATCACCAGGACCACGCAGCCGCACAACTTGCGCAACCGCGGCGCCCCCAGCCGGTACTCGGCGAAGTCGGGCACCGTGTACGCCCCCGACCGGCGCATCGGCCCGGCCACCAGGGCGACCACCGCCACGTAGCCCGCCGTGAACCCCACCGCGTACCACATGGTGCCCAGGCCGTTCTTGAGCACCAGTCCGGACAGTCCCAGCACGGAGGCGGCCGACAGGTACTCCCCGGCGATCGCCATCGCGTTCCAGTTGGGGGAGATCCGACGCGAGGCCACGAGGAAATCGGAGGTGGACCGGGCGGCCCGCACTCCGTAGACGCCGATCACCAGGCTGGTGACCAGGACCAGCCCGATCGCCAGGACCGAGATCACCGCTCGCGCCCCCCGGCTGCTCGGCGCCTTGGCGAGGCCCGGTCCTCCACGCGCTCGGCCGAGCGCACGTGCCACAGTGCCAGCGCGAACAACAGCGGGTAGACGGCCACCGTCAACAGCAGCCACGACACCGGGACGTCCCACAGCCTGACCTTCCCCAGGACGGGGAGGGCCGCGAAGGCCCCGCTCATGCCGAACAGCAGCAGTGACAGCAGGGCCACGGTGCGCACCGCGACACGCCGCTGGGTGCGAAAGAGGCGGCGGGCCGCCTCGGTGTCCACCGGTCCCGGCAGAGGCAGCAGGTGCTGTGCGGGCCGGTTGCCCCGGGCCAGGGCGATCCGTGTCTGGGGGCTGGTCAGCTTCTCGCGTCGTGGGCTCATGGCACCCGCCGGGAGGAGTGGTCGGCCTCACCGCCGCGCGGTCGGGAGGAGGGCCCGGTCTGGGCGTTCGCGGACCGGCCCAGCTGGTCGCGGCGGGCCGCCTCCAGGAGTTGGGCGCGCAGGTGGCGGCCGTGGCGACGGCTCACCGGTACGTCCCCGGCGGGCGTACCCGCCACCAGACCGGAGGAGGAGGTCACCCGAAGGTCGCGCACCCACGGAATGGCGACGAGGTATCCACGGTGGACCCGGACGAACCCCGCCGAGGCCCACACCTCCTCCAGGTACGACAGCGACAGCCGGATCAGGTGGCCGCCGTCGGCGGTGTGCAACCGGACGTAGTCGCCCTGGGCCTCCACGAACTGCACCTCGTCGCGCTTGACGAACACCGTGCGTCTGCCCGTGTCGATCTGCACCACGTGAAGGTCCTCGGCGGGCGTGATGTCGCCCTTGGGGTGACGCAGTTGGGCGATGCGGCCCACGGCCTCGGCGAGGCGTTCGGGCCGGATGGGTTTGAGCAGGTAGTCCACGGCGCCGATGCCGAACGCCTCCACGGCGTGGGCCTCCGAGGCGGTCACGAACACGATGGACGGCGGTTCGGAGAGCACGTTCAGCACCCTGGCCACGTCCATGCCGTCCAGCCCGGGCATGAGGATGTCCAGGAACGCGGCGTCGATCGTGGTGGTCCCCAGCAGTCGCACGGCCGTGGCCCCGTTGTCGGCCACGAGGACCTCCGCCACCTCGGGCATGGCTCCGAGCAGGGACGCCATCTCCTCGCGGGTGGAGGCCTCGTCCTCGACGACCAACACCTTGAGCTCGGGCTTCACTGTGCCACCACCCCCCTGGTGAACCTGGGTATGCGCACGGTCACCTTCGTGCCCTCTCCGAGCGCGGTCTCGATCACCAGACCGTACTCGGGTCCGTAGACGGCGCGCAGCCTCTGGTCCACGTTGGCCAGCCCGACGCTACGCGACTCCGGTCCCGTCCCCGCCAGCAGGGAACGGGCCAGTTCGGGGTGCATGCCCACCCCGTCGTCCTCGATCTCGATGACGCACAGCGGGCCCTCCCCGAAACCGGAGACGCTGATGTGGCCGCGCCCCTCCTTGCGCTCCAGCCCGTGCCGGATGGCGTTCTCCACGATCGGCTGCACCACCAGGAAGGGAACGGCCACCGGCAGCACCTCCGGGGCCATCCTCACGGTGATGTCCAGCCGGTCGTGGAACCGGGCGCGTTGCAGTTCGAGATAGGTCTGCGTGGCCTCCAGTTCCTCTGAGAGCGTCGCGTAGTCGCCCTTCTCGGAGAAGCCGTAGCGCAGGTAGTCGGCGAAGTCCGACAGCAGGTGTCGGGCGCGGTCGGGGTCGGTGCGCACCAACGCGGCGATCACCGCCAGGGCGTTGTGCACGAAGTGCGGGGAGATCTGTGCCCGGAGCGTGCGAAGGTCGGCGGCGGCGATGCGCGCCCGGGTCCGGCGCAGGGCCGCGTGGTCCAGGCAGTCCGACACCAGGGCCGCTGCGGCCTCGACATCGTCCTCCACCGGATGGCCCGAGGCCACCAGGGCGCCGGAGAGTTCGTCGTCGACGATCAGGGGGACCGCGCACACCGAGGTTCCGTCCGTCAGGCGGGTGCGCGTGTTGCTGCCGTACTCGAAGACCTGGGCGAGCAGACCCTTGACCTCCTGCGGGTCGGGTTGCCTGCCGTTACCGGCGACGGGGCCGTCCAGGTCGGCGAGTACGACGCCGTCCACGTCCAGGAGCCGGCGCAGCCGCCGTGCGGCCGCGGGTACCTTCCTGCCGTGCAGCCCATCCTGGAGGTCGACGCCCAGGGCGTGGACCTGACGCATCAACGCGACACTCGCTCGCTGCTCCGACGACGCTGGGCGCCGTCGGGAGGGGGACATCCGCGACAGCCACCGATATGACACGGAACGACCCTATCCCAGCCGGATGTGCCGACGCTCACATGGCGGGCGTCGTCTTCTGCCCTCATGGCGTGGAAGGGGCGTCCGTTGCGAACACGGGCCGGGCCCGTCGCCCTGTGGGACGACGGGCCCGGGAAGGGCTCGGGGCGGTGGTCGTACCGGAAACGGAGCGGGCCTTCCGGTCGAGGCGGACCACCGATGGCCGTCCCCGAGCGCATGGCTCCTTACCTTTCTTCTGGGAGTTCCTCTTAGTGGTCGGACGCCTTCTCCGCTCCGGCGCCGGTCAGAGCGCGGACCTGGAGCATCGCGAACTTGTCGAAGTCGCGTTCCTTGGACATCAGGGTGCCGACGACCGCGCACAGGAGGCTGATCGGCACCGACACCAGGGCCGGGTTGGGCAGGGGGAACCAGGCGAAGTCCGCGTCGGGGATGAGCGCGCTCTCCGAACCCGAGACCACGGGGGAGAAGAAGACGAGGCCGACGGCGCTGATCAGACCGCCGTAGATGCCCCAGAGGGCGCCGGAGGTGTTGAACCGCTTCCAGAACAGACTGAGCAGCAGGGTCGGCAGGTTGGCCGAGGCCGCCATCGCGAACGCCAAGGAGACCAGGAAGGCCACGTTGAGGTTCTGCGCGAACACGGCCAGGACGATCGAGACCGTGCCCACACCCAGGGCGGCCATACGCGCGACCCTGACCTCCTCGGTCCCCGTGGCCTTGCCTCCGCGAAGGACGGAGTTGTAGAAGTCGTGCGCGATGGAGGACGAGGAGGCGATGACCAGGCCCGCCACGGTGGACAGGATGGCCGCGAAGGCCGCGGAGGCGATGATCGCCAACAGGACGGCACCGGCCATGTCGCCGCCGATGGTCTCACCGACCGCCTGGGCCAGTTGCGGGGCGGCCGTGTTGCCCGCCGCGTCCTGGGTGCTGATGGCCTCGTGGCCGACGATGGCCGCGGCGCCGAAGCCCAGCACCAGGGTCATCAGGTAGAAGACGCCGATGAGGCCGATGCCCCAGTTGACCGACTTCCTGGCGCTCTGGGAGTCGGGGACCGTGTAGAAGCGGATGAGGATGTGCGGAAGACCGGCCGTACCCAGTACCAGGGCCATGCCCAGGCTGATCAGGTCCAGCTTGTTCCACATGGTCTGGAGCGGGTCGCCCGCGACCTCCACGCCGTAGCGCAGACCGGGCTCCAGGAAGCCTTCCTTGCCGCTGGCGTTGGCGGCGTCGGTCATCAGGGCGCCCAGGTTGAACCCGTACAGCGACAGGGTCAGCAAGGTGAGCAGTGCGGCACCGGCCATGAGGATGACGGCCTTGATGATCTGTACCCAGGTGGTGCCCTTCATGCCGCCGAAGGTCACGTAGACCGTCATCAGCAGGCCGATGACCACGATGCCGACGATCTTGGCGGTGGCGGCGTCCATGCCGAGGAAGGTCTCTCCCGGCTGAATGCCCAGCAGCAGGGCGATGAGCGCGCCCGCGCCGACCATCTGGGCCAACAGGTAGAAGATCGACACCACGAGGGTGGAGACCGAGGCCGCGGTGCGGACGGGTCGCTGCCGCATACGGTAGGACAGCACGTCGCCCATGGTGTAGCGGCCGGAGTTGCGCAGGAGTTCCGCGACCAGGAGAAGGGCGACGAGCCAGGCGACGAGGAACCCGATGGAGTAGAGGAAGCCGTCGTAGCCGAAGAGGGCGATCATGCCGGCGATGCCCAGGAAGGAGGCGGCCGACATGTAGTCGCTGCCGATCGCCAGACCGTTCTGAAGGGGGGAGAAGCCGCGGCCCCCCGAGTGGAAGTCGGTGGCGGATCGGGTGTTGCGGCCGGCCCACACCGTGATGGCGAGCGTGGCTGCGATCATGAGGACGAAAAGGACGATGGTGACGATACGGCTGCTTTCGCTGACCGTGTCGACCGCTTCCTGAGCGAGGATCATCGGCCGCCCTCCTTGCTCGTCACACCGTTGTGGAGTTCGTCGCGCAGTTCGGTCGCCCGGACGTCGAGCTTGCGGCGCGCGTAGCCGGTGTACAGAACCGCGATCCCGAAGGTGGAGACGAACTGTAGGAGGCCGAAGACGAAGGCGACGTTGACGCTGCCGAAGAGCATGGTGCCCATGGCGCCGCGGCCGAACGCGGACATGAGCACGTACAACAGGTACCACGCCATGAAGGCGACGCTCATCGGGAAGACGAAACCATAGAGGCGCTTCTTGAGTTCGACGAAGCGCGGGTCGCCGTGCATCGCGACGTAGGCCTCGCTCCGTATGGACCCGGCCTCGTCCCCGCCGCCGGGGGGCGGGACCGGATCCTTCGTGGGCCTGTCCGTTGACATGAAAACCTCCGGGGGATCGGCGGACAGCCGGTGACAAGAGTGTCTCGACCGTGTGATCTGCATTACCTCGAACTGTAAGGAGGGACACCGCACGACAAGAGGGTGCGCACGTCAGCGCGCGCCGAACGCGGGGGAGGAGCGTCGAGCGGTCGCCCAGCGCGCGCCGAACGGTCGGGTGACGCGCCGAACGGTCGCCGAGTGGTGAGGCGTTCCGGCACAGGGGTCCGTGCCCGGTGGAAGACGTCGGACACGGGAGGGAAGGAGGCCGCGGCCCACCCCGGGAATCCGCCCCTGCCAGGGGCGTTGTAACCTACGTGGCACCGCCTGCCGCGCGATCCGCTCGCGTCGGCGGGATCCGGACCCCGGACGAGGTGCGCCGTACCCGGTGACGACAAGACGGCGCGTTCACGTACGCACGCACGTCACGGAGGTAACGGGCCATGGCCTGGGTTGTTCTTGTGATCTCGGGGCTCTTCGAAACCGCGTGGGCGATCGCGCTCAGCGCCTCCCAGGGGTTCACCCGTTTGTGGCCGTCGGTGATCTTCGCGGTCACCATGGTGGTGAGCATGGCCGGTCTGGCCTACGCGCTGCGCACCATCCCGGTGGGGACCGGCTACGCCGTCTGGGTGGCCGTCGGGGCGAGCGGGACCGCCCTGGTGGGCATGTTCTTCCTCGGAGAGGGGTTCAGCGTTCCCAAGGCGCTGTGCCTGCTGCTCGTCATCGCGGGCGTCATCGGGCTCAAGGTCCTGAGCTGAGTCGTCGGCACCGCGCCTACCCGTCCGAGGGACCGCCCGCCCCGGAGGTCGTCGAGGGCTCGGCCGGGGACGGTTCCTCCAGGAGCACCCGATGCCCTCCGGTGTAGATGTTCATGGAGGCGCCGCGCAGGAAGCCGACGAGCGTCATGCCCGCCTCCCTTGCCAGGTCCACGGCCAGGGAGGAGGGCGCGGAGACGGCGGCCATCATGGGGATGCCCGCCATCCACGCCTTCTGCGTCAGCTCGAAGGAGGCGCGCCCGGAGACCAGCAACACGGTCTCCCGCAGTGGCAGGCGACCCGAGCGAAGCGCCCAGCCGACCAGTTTGTCCACCGCGTTGTGCCTGCCCACGTCCTCGCGCAGGGCGAGCAGCTCGCCCCGCGGGGTGAACAGGCCCGCGGCGTGCAGGCCGCCGGTGCGGTCGAACACGCGCTGCGCCCCGCGCAGTCGCTCGGGCAGTGAGACCAGGACGTCCATACCGATGCGCAGTCCGTCCTGGGCCACCGGCCACCGGGCCTGGGTGCGCACGGCGTCCAGGCTCGCCTTGCCGCACAGCCCGCAGGAGGAGGACGTGTAGAAGTTGCGCTCCAGGGAGGTGTCCGGACGGGGAACGCCCGGAGCCAGCGACACGTCGAGCACGTTGTAGGTGTTGGAACCGTCCTCCGTGGCGCCGGCGCAGTAGCGGATGGCGATGACCTCCTCCTCCCCGCCGACCACGCCCTCACCCACCAGGAACCCCGCCGCGAGGTCGAAGTCGCTGCCGGGGGTGCGCATGGTGACGCTCAGTGGTTCGCCGTCCAGCCTGATCTCCAGGGGCTCCTCCACGACGAGCGTGTCCACGCGCTCGCCCGTGATCCCGTCCCTGATCCTCAGGACCTTCTCCCGGGTCGTGATCCGTCCCATCGGCGCACCGCCTTCCGCTGCATCCGGTCCACCCCTCCACCCGCGCCGGGAGGCGCACACCGTGGCCGTTCTCCGACCCTCCACGTTCGGCTACCCGTCCTGAGCGGTCCGGACTCGTGGAACTCCGGTCAGCATCCCACGCGCGCCGCGAAGGGTTCTCAGCGCCCGGCCAGGAGTTCCTCGACCACCCTGCCCACACCGTCCTCGTGCCCGGCGGGGGCCACCCGTAGTCCCAAGGCGGGGTCGAGCAGGTCGGGGCGCCCACTGGCCATGGCGTACCCGACGCCCGCCCAGGACAGGGCGGCCAGGTCGTTGGGCATGTCCCCGAAGAAGACCACGTCCTCGGAGGAGATCCCCCACCGGTCGCAGACCATGGCGAGGGTGGTGCCCTTGTTCACGCCCGGCGCGCTCACCTCCAGCAGACCGTGGGCACCCGAGTAGGTGACCTCCGCCAGTGAGCCGACCGCCTCCGTCGCGGCCTCGTGCAGCACGTCCACCGGAGTGTCCCGGCACCGTACGAGCAGTTTGGTCACCGGAACGGCCCGCTCGAGGAGTGCGTCGGTGGTCTCCAGCACCTCCCGCACCCAGTCGTGGGGGACCCACGGTTCCACGAAGTAGTCGGAGTCGTGGAAGAAGTCGGTGCCGGTCTCGACCCCGAAGCCGATGTCGGGCAGGGAGTTGCGCAGTTTCTCGACCACCACGGCGGCGGACTCCGGTGCGATCGCCCGTGTCAGGGGGTCCTCCCCCGAAACGTGGGCGATGGCTCCGTTGCCGCATATCACCGCGGCACAGGGGAGCTGTTCGGCGATGTGTCGGGTGGTCCGGGGTGGACGCGCGGTGGCGATCACCACCTTGACGCCCATGTCCGCGGCGGAGGTCAGGGCACGTCGGTTACGTTCGGAGACGAGGCCCTCGGCTCCGAGGAGGGTGCCGTCGAGGTCGGTCGCGATCACACGGGGAAAGGCCATGATGCGCATTATGGCCGCTGCCGCCCACGAAACGAAGAGCCGGACGTTCCCGCCCACAGGTAGGGAGTCCGCCGCCTTTGAAGGTCCTCGCGTCGGCGGAGAACACGCACGTACCGGATCCGGCCCGTGAAGGGACGCCCGCTCGGGTACGCGTGTCGCGCGGCCCCGTCGGGGGCCGAGTACGGCGCGGACCCGCGCCGGGCCGAACCCCGTCTCCCGCGTCCACAGTGTCGGCGCCACCTGGAGGCGGAACTCCGATGCGCACCCGTGCCGTCCATCGACGCGCCGGGACGGACCGAGCACCCCCACCGATCCCCGGTGACGTGGGACGTGGGTCGCCGACCCCAACGGTGCGGCCGGTTCGTCGATGGACGACTCCGTCTCCTTGACCCTTGACTTCGTGGGGACACGAAGTCCCACACTGGAACCGCCTGGCGAGAAGCGGAGAGCGACACCATGGACAAGCGGACCAGACGTGTACGAAGCCGGTGGGAACGGATGTCGGCACGGTATGACAAGGGGGAGAGAACACAACGGCTCGTCCTCGGCGACATCCGTGCCCGTCTGTGCGCGGCGGCGCGCGGTCGGGTGCTGGAGGTCGCGGTGGGCACCGGCCACAACCTGCCGTACTACCCCGACGGGGTGGAGATCACCGGGGTGGACCTGAGCCCCCGCATGCTGGCGCGGGCACGGGTGCGGGCGGCGGAACTGGGAAGACGGGTCGATCTCCGGGAGGGCGACGCCCAGGACCTGCCCTTCGGTGACGAGGAGTTCGACACCGTCGTGTGCGCGCTCGCCCTGTGCACCATCCCCGACCAGTACCGGGCCCTGGCGCAGATGCACCGGGTCCTGCGGCCGGGCGGGCTCCTGCTGCTGGTGGACCACGTCGAGTACACCCGCCGGCCCTTCCGACTGTTCGAGACGCGTAAGGAGTCGCCCCGGAGGCTTCCCCGGCACGTCGCCGTCGACGTGGGTTTCACCGTCGACGACCACGACCGGACCGCGTGGGGCTTCGTCGAACGGGTCACCGCCCACCGGAGTGGATGAGAGCCGAACCGGCGACGCGGTATCCGGTCCGCTGCCCCGGAGGCAGCCGGATGTCCGAAACCCGCGACGTGGCGCCTCGTCACTTTTTCCTCGGCGCTGCGACGGGACTTCGCCCCGACCCGGTGTGACAGTTGTCCCATGGCTACGCACAGCGAACTGCGAGACTTCTGGGAACGCCGCCTCGAAGGCGACTGGACGGAGAGCGGTGTCGGATACCGGGCTCTGGGCCGGTCCTTCAACACGTGGATGTACCGGGTGCGCGAGGAGGTCTTCCTGCGTGAGACCTCCCGCCTGGCCCCGGTCCCGAACCGTGTCCTGGACGTGGGCAGCGGAACGGGCTTCTACGTGGACCTGTGGGCGAGGATGGGCGTCGACGACGTCACCGGCTGCGACATGACCGACGCGGCCGTGCAGCGCCTACGCCACAGGTTCCCCGACCACCGTTTCGTCCAACAGGACGCCGCGGACCTCGACGCGTTCGACGCCGACGCCTTCGACGCGGTCTCCTGCATGGACGTGCTCTTCCACATCACCGACGACGAGCGCTACACCAGCGCCCTCGGCGAGTTCGCCCGGGTGCTGCGCCCCGGCGGCCTCCTCGTGGTCTCCGAGAACTTCCTCCGACGTCCGGAGCAGCGCGGCGAGCACCAGGTCAACCGGACCCTGGAGTGGATCACGGACGCCGCCGGACGAGCCGGGTTCGACCTGATCCGCCGCGTGCCCATGCTCGTGTTGATGAACGCCCAGGTGGACGCCCCCGCGCCGTGGCGCAAGGCGTGGGGCGGCGCTCTGCGCGCGGTCACCCTGACCGAGCCGACCGGGTGGGCGGCGGGCGCCGCCCTGTACCCGTGGGAGCGGCGCCTGGTCCGGCGCCGTAGGGAGAGCCCCACCACGGAGATGGCGGTGTTCCGCCTCCGGGGTTAGCGCGAAGTCGCCGTTTCCTCCTGAGCGGAAAAGGATGCTCACCGCCGATAGTGGGTAGCGGGATACGGTTGATGTCCACGTTGTGTCGCGACCCCGTCCGGGTCGGGCTCGTGTCACCGCGAACATCATCCTGCTCGGGAGGTGACTGTGCGACGCTCCACCATCGTGTCGGTGGCCAAATGGGGGCTCGTGGGTCTGGTCGGTACCCAGGTCGCGGTGGCGGTGACCCTCATGGGGATCAACCACTGGCGGAAGAAGTCCATGCCCCGCCGAGCACCCTTCCCACGCACGCCCCCGGCGGAGTTCCCGGTGGGGGACACCGGAACCGAGGCCACGGTCTACACCTACGGTGAGGACCTGTTCGAGGACATGCTCACGGAGATCCGGGGAGCTCGAAAACGCATCCTGTTCGAGTCCTACATGATCAAGGACGACAGGGTGGGAAGGACCTTCAAGAAGGAGCTCATCGAGGCGGCCGACCGGGGCGTCGAGGTGTACGTGATCTACGACGGCTTCGCGAACCTGGTGGTGCCCTCCTCCTTCTTCCGTTTTCCTCCCAGCGTCCACGTGCTGAGATACCCGGCCTTCCGTCCGGGGGTCCTTCTGCTCAACATTCGCAAGTCCGGCCGTGACCACCGCAAGATCCTCACCATCGACGGTGAGGCGGGGTTCGTCGGTGGATACAACATCGGGGCGCTGTACGCCACCGACTGGCGTGACACCCACATGCGGATGTCCGGCCCGGCGGTGTGGGAGCTGGAGAACGCCTTCATCGATTTCTGGAACATGAACCGACGCCCACACCACCCCGAGCTGGAGAACCTGGGCGAGACCGACTGGGACGCGCACCTTCGCGTGCACCGCAACGTCCCCGAACAGCTGATCTACCCCATCCGGGCGATGTTCCTGGAGGCGGTCGACAGGGCCCAGGAGAGGGTGCTGTTCACCCAGGCCTACTTCATGCCCGACCGGGAGTTCCAACGGGTGATGCTCGACGCCGTGGAACGGGGGGTGGAGGTCCACGTCCTCGTACCGGAGAACTCCAACCACGCCGTCGCGGACTGGATATCCCGTAGCCAGTACGCGGTGATGCTGCGCGGAGGGGTGCGGCTGTGGCTCTACCAGGACGCCATGGTGCACGCCAAGACCGCGACGGTGGACGGCCGCTGGTCCACGATCGGCACCGCCAACGTGGACCGGCTGAGCCTGATCGGCAACTACGAGGTCAACGTGGAGATCTTCGACGAAGGCGTGGCCAGGCACCTGGAGGAGGTCTTCGCCAACGACCTCACCAACTGCCGGGAACTGACCGCGCGGGAGTGGGAGGAACGCTCGCTCCTGGCGAGGTTCGGGGAGGCCGTCCTGGCCCCCTGGCGGCCGTTCCTGTGACGGAGCCGTCGTTCCCGCGCGCGGAGACGACACCTCCACGCGGGCGGATTCCGCCGAGGGGCCGACCCCGGTGACTCGGCCACGCCCCGGCGCGGCCCGACACCGAGGTCAGGGCCGGCGAGGGGGCGGCGGTCCCAGACGTTGAGAGAAGAACGGGTCCGGCTCGGTCTTGCGGGGGCGAGGGCCGCCCCAGTGCTGGGGGCCCGGGTGGGGTGTGCGATGGAGCGCTCCCGCGATAGCGGAGGGTGAGGCGCCCCGCTGCCGCGCGGGCGGCCTGGTCTCCTCGTGCTCCTCCGGCCGTTCGTCCTCGGAGCGTTGTGCGCGCGTCATCCGACCTCCCCTGACCTGCCTGTACTTTCCTTCCATGATCGTTCGGCCCCGCCTCGATGTCATGTGGACACGGTGGGTGAGGGGGCGTGTCGTCGTTCCGTTCGGGGAACCGGCCGCCCATGGGGCCCGTCCGCCCCACGGGGGGCCGGCGGCGGGCCCCGAGCCGGTCAGGGCAGACGCAGACGAAGACGGGTGACACCGGCGGGGACCGTGGCGAGGACGCCGTCGTCGGTCCCCGTGACCTCGATGGGGGAGTCGACCGGCCCCGCGTCGCGCACCCCCACGAGGAGGACCTTCCACCCGTGCGGAGGAGGGGTTCGGGCCTCCACCGTGACCCCGTCCTCCGAACGCGTGGTGTGGAAGACCACGGCCGCGGAACCGTCGGCGGCCGGTACGACGGTGCTCGTCCGCGGGGCCCGATGCCCGGCTCCGTACACGCGCAGGGTCAGTCCGTCGGTGTAGTCGTAGTCCGGACGTCCGTCCACCGCGCCGACGGGCAGGACCGCGTGGGGCCGGACCAACAGGGGCAGGGAGTCGAAGCCGTGGACCTCCCGGCGCCAGGCCGGGCCCCGCACGGTCCGGCCTGTGAGCAGGTGGGTCCACACCCCCTCGGGGACGTAGTACTCCACGGAGCCGTCCGGACTCAGCACGGGAGCGACCAGGAGGTCCTCGCCCAGCATGTACTGCGTGTCGAGGTGATGACAGGTCGGGTCGTCGGGGAACTCCAGCAGCATCGCGCGCATCACGGGCACGCCTCGTTCGTGGGCCTGCACCGCCGCCCCGTACAGGTAGGGCATGAGCCGGCACTTCAGGCGGGCGAAGGCACGGGCGACGACGGTCGACTCGTCGTCGAACTCCCACGGCACACGGTAGGAGCGGCTGCCGTGCAACCTGCTGTGCGAGGAGAGGAGGCCGAACGCGAGCCACCTCTTGAACAGCGCGGGGTCGGGGGTTCCTTCGAAACCGCCGATGTCGTGGCTCCAGAAGCCGAACCCCGACACCCCCAGGGACAGGCCGCCGCGCAGGCTCTCCGCCATGGCCTCGAACGTGGAGGCGCAGTCTCCGCCCCAGTGGACCGGGAAGCTCTGACCGCCCGCCGTCGCCGAGCGCGCGAAGAGCACGGCCTCCCCCTCGCCCCTCTCACGGCGCAGCAGGTCGAACACCGTCGCGTTGTAGAGCTGCGTGTAGTAGTTGTGCATGCCCTGTGGGTCGGAACCGTCGGACCACACGACGTCGGTCGGGATCCGTTCACCGAAGTCGGTCTTGAAGCAGTCCACGCCCATGTCGAGGAGGGACTTCAGCTTGTCGGCGTACCAGGCGCGCGCGTCGGGGGAGGTGAAGTCGACCAGGGCCATCCCCGCCTGCCACATGTCCCACTGCCACACGGTCCCGTCCGGTCGGCGGACCAGGTGTCCCAGTCTCGCCCCCTCCTCGAACAGCGCGGAACGCTGGGCGATGTAGGGGTTGATCCAGACACAGGTCCGCAGCCCCCGGGCCTTGAGTCGCGAGAGCATGCCGACGGGATCGGGGAAGACATCGGGATCCCACTCGAAGTCGCACCAGTGGAACTCGCGCATCCAGAAGCAGTCGAAATGGAACACGCTGAGCGGGATGTCACGTTCCGTCATGCCCTCGATGAAGCGGTTCACCGTGTCCTCGTCGTAGGAGGTGGTGAAGGAGGTGGACAGCCACAGTCCGAAAGACCACGGCGGGGGCAGCGCGGGACGCCCGGTGAGCGCCGTGTACCTGTCCAGGACCTCCTTCGGGTCGGCCCCGTGAACGACGTAGTAGGTCAAGGAGTGGTCCTCGACGCTGAACTGCACGCGCCCCACCGACTCCGAGCCGACCTCGAAGGACACCGGTCCGGAGTGCGCCACGAAGACGCCGTAGCCACGGTTGGTCAGGTAGAACGGCACGTTCTTGTAGGCCTGTTCGCTGCTCGTGCCGCCGTCCGCCTGCCAGATGTCCACGGTCTGGCCGTTGCGCACGAACGGGGTGAAGCGCTCGCCCATGCCGTACACGAGTTCGCGGACGCCCAGGGACAGTTGGCCGAGCATGTGATGGGCGCCGTCGGCGTCCTCGACGAAGCCGGTGCCCCTGGCGTCGACCCTGGTCAGTGTGGCGTCCCCGGCGCGGAACTCCATCAGCCAGGGGCCTTGGGTGGCCACCCGCAGGGAGAGGCCCGCGCTGCTCAACTCGATGGTGGAGTCGTCCCGTCGCACCGCGGGCGGGGGGCCGGTACCACCGTGGACCTCGAACGAGGGGGTGCGGCGGACCGAGCCCGACAGGTGCGTGGTCCGGACGCCGATCACACCGGGAGCGGGCGACCAGCAGTCGACCGTGATCAGTGGTGTGTTGAGCGTGTCTCCCCGGTGAGCCACCGAGCGCACCGGGGCGTAGAGGGTGAACCGGTCCCCGTGCACCCGGACGTCGCGCACCTCGCGCGCGTGGTGCGCGCGGACGCCCTCTCGCATCAGCCAGAAACCATCGGTGAACTTCATGAACGGCCTTCACCTTTCGTCTTACGTCCCGGATCGCCGGAGGTGAGGCGACGGGTCGCTCGGTCGGGTCGCCGGGGATCTCGGCGACCGCGGGTTCTTTCGCGTGGCGGCGTGGGTACCGCGCGGGGAGGAGGGTGCGGCCGGGGATCCGACGGCGTCCCGGGCCTCGATGCGCGGTCCGACCGTCGCGGAGGGTGAAGGTGTGCGTGCATCCGTCCCTCCGGGAGTCGAAGCGCCTGGAACAGGGTTGTCGAAGCGCTTCGACAACGTCCGACATGGTACGGAACGGCATTTTCGGTGACAACCCTCTCTCGCTCGGTTCTCGGAACGGGGCGAGGCGGGATGTGCGGGGGCGTTCGGGGCGTGAAGACGGGGCGGACCGCCCCGGACATCGATCCCAGGACGATCCGGCGGCTCCTCGGCCGCGCACGGGAGTGTCGCGGCGCGCCCGCCGGACGACGGGAGAGGAGAGACGGGTGTCGCCGCACGGGCGCAGCCACGGCTGCCGGGGCACGGCGAGGAACTCGCGGAACCGGACCCCGAAACGGGACTGGGGCCCCTCGTGAAAGAGAAGCCCCAGGTCATGAGGGCGGCCCCGGCGGGATGCGAACCTGCGGCACCCGCCTCAGGAGAGCGAGCACGGTTCGTTCAAGGAGGTTCGCCGGGGTTCCGACCTGAGAAGGCGTACTTCGCCGTACCCCGGTGAAGGGCAGCGAACCGAGACCGGAAAGGGGTCGAACTCGGCGGGGGAGAACGACCCTCTCCACCCGCGAGGCTTCGCCCCGAGACGGGAGTGACCGAGGATGAGACCTTTTCGCCGGCCCCGCCGGACGACCACCGTCGCCATGTCGATGCCCCGCGGGCATCGCTGCGCTGGTGTCCTACCCGCACATGTACGAACTCGCTCCGCGCCATGGCGAACCCGAGCGGCGCGCGGTCCTGTTCCCCTTGTCGGTGGACGGCGTGATCGTCGCCTGCTCAGCGACGAGCGTCAGGGCCAGGATGCCGGAACCACGGAGCGCCCGGACCGGCCCGCTCGCCACCGGAAACGCACTCGGGCACCGGCTGCGGTGCGGCTTGGGCACCGATGCCGCCCTCTCACCGGTACGACGATCCGTCGTCCCTTCCTCCGCTCCGCCTACCAGGACCGGCTTCACCCGATGATTCTTGTTCATGTTCGCCCTTGTCTTCATCCGGTCGTCGTGGGGGACGAGGCCGGTCGCCGTCTGTCCTGGCCAGTGGTGATCGCGGACCGACCGAGAACGCACGGTGAACGGGGAGCCAGGGGTTTCTCGGGGATCGATGAAGGCGACCGGCGACGGATCGGCGGGCGCCGTGAACGGGGTCCCCGCACGCGGGGCACTCCCGTGGAAGCGGCGAAAGCGAGATCCCGAAGAAATCCGCTGCGACGGTGCCCTCTTCGAGGGTGCCCTGTAAGCACCGAAGGCCAAGACCGAAGTCCTGACCTTGGGTGCCGCGTGGACGGCCGGTACTTCGAAGACCCGGCGTGCCTCAGGGGAGGGGCCCACCCCGGAGGTAGCGTTCGAAGCGGTCCGGCAACTCCTCGCCCGAGACGGTTTTGACGCCCGCTATCCGCACCCGGCGTTCTTCGATCCGCCACCGGTCGCCCTCATCGACCAACCGATCCTCGTAGTTGCCCCAAACGTGCAGTTGGAGGTCGGTCTCGGTGTTCTCGTGAAAGGCGTACACGTAGGTGATCGTCTCGGCTCTGCCCTCACCCAGGGAGAGGTGGTTGATCGTCGAACAATGGTGGTTCGTAGCGGTGTACCGGCCGGTGGCCGCCTTGAAGAGCTCGGTGAGCGCCTCGCGCCCGCGGGTGATGTTGCCGTGGCCATAGTCGAAGCGGGCGTCCTCGGTGAACAGGTCGACCAGCAGATCGATGTCGCAACGGTCGACCCCGCGGCTGTAGGCGTGCAGCGTGTCGGCGATACGGGAACGGTCCAGTAGTTCGTTGAGGTCGGCAGGGTTCATCGGTCCTCCTCGGTCTCTTCGGCGAAGCCCGCGAGGATCTCTTGCAGTCGGTCGGGGTCGTCGCCGGGCCAGGGGTAATAGGAGGACACGCGATCCAGCCGCCCGGCGTACCGCTCCCGGCACAGGCGCGGCATGTCCTCGGGCGAACCGACGAGTGCGATCTCGTGGAGCAGGGTGTCGTCGATCTGTGCGCCCATCTCCGACCAGCGACCCTCGCGCGACATCGCCTGCAACTCGGGCTGGAGTTCGCCATAGCCCACGCTTTCCAGGACCGGGCGGTACGCGGGGGTCGAGGCGTAGAAGGCGATCTGCCCGCGTACTTCGCGTGCGCGTTCGGCGATTTCCTCCTCGGTGTCGCCCATCACCATGAAGAGCGGAACGTAGAGTTCCACATCGGAGCGTTTCCGTCCCGAGGCGGCAAGGCCTCGCTCCAAAGCGGGGAGGGTCACCTCGTCGAGGTAGGTCGTCGTGGTCATGCCGTGCAGCAGCAGCCCGTCGCACAGCTCACCACCGAGTTCGGTCATCTTCGCCCCGACCGCGGCGATCATCGTCGGGATCCGGTGTTCGTGGTGGTGCGGGGTGAAGACCGGGGTCATGAGGGTGTGCTGGTAGTACCGCCCCTGGTAGTCGAGGCGGGTCCCCTCCCTCCAGGCGGTGAAGATCGCGTCCAATGCCTGAAGGAAGTCGCGCATGCGGGCGACCGGGGCGCCCCAAGGCATCGAGAATCGGCGTTCGACATGAGCCCGGACCTGGCTTCCCAACCCCAGGGTGAACCTTCCCCCCGACATCGCCGCCAATTCCCAGGCCGAGTACGCGGTCGACATCGGGTTGCGGGCGAAGGCCACCGCGATCGCGGTACCGACGCTGATGTCCTTCGTCGACATCAAAGCGGCCTGGGACTGCAAGAACGCGTCGGTGACGCTCTCACTGGCCCAGACACCGTCGAAGCCCAGGCGTTCGGCTTCGGCCGCGGCAGGTCCGCAGCCGAACGCCGAGGAACCGATCAAACCCATGTCGATCTTCATCGTGCGTCCTTCGGTAGGTGGAGAACCCGCTCGCCCACGGTGTTCTTGAGGATCTCGTCGGTCCCCCCGCCGACCCGCAACCCGGGGAGGCCGAGTGTCAGCTCGGACCAGGCGTAGGTCCCCCAGTCACCGGAATCGGCGACATGGGCGGCGCCGAGGACGTCGGCGGCCAGATCGCTCATGGAACGCAGTAGGTCGGTGGCGAGCAGCTTGCTGAGGGCGAGTTCGGGACCGGGGGTGCCGCCGCCCTCCAAGAAACGTGCGGTGGTCAGTCGTGCGGCCCAGGCACGAACGGCGATCCGCGCCGCGGCGTCCCGGGTCTGCGCGTCGATGGGCGTACCGACGTGGCGTACGAGGTCGAGGAGTCGCTCGACGAGTGCCTCGTCGACGCCCACCTCGGTACCGATGGCCGAGCGTTCATTGAGTAGGGAGGTGACGACCACGGACCACCCTTGGTCGATCTCGCCGATGCGTCGCTCGTCCGGTACGTAGACGTCGTCGAGGAAGACCTCGTCGAAGGAGGCTCCGCCCGTGAGCTGCCGGATCGGTCGGATCTCGACCCCGGGTGAGTCCATATCCAGCAGGAAGGTCGTGAGGCCGGAGTGCTTGGGCTTGTCGGGAGAGGTGCGGGCGATGCACAGACCCACATCGCTGTAGTGCGCGCCGGAGCTCCAGACCTTTTGGCCGGAGACGCGCCAGCCTTCGCCGTCACGGACCGCGCGGGTCGTCAGTCCCGCCAGATCCGACCCCGCCCCCGGCTCGGAGTAGAGCTGACAGGCGATCAGTTCCGCGGAACGTAGGAGGGGCAGCCAGGAACGCCGCTGTTCCTCGGTGCCGTGCGCGAGCAGTGTCGGTGTGAGGGTCGAGACGCTGAAGCGCACGTACGAGTCATCGGGGAGGTCGAACTCCGACTCGACCTCGCGTAGGACGGCGGCATGCGCCGGAGAGAGTTCGCGACCGCCGAAGGCCCGGGGCCCTTCGACCCAACCGAGCCCGTGTTCGGCCAGGTAGGAACGGTATCGGCGTAGCGCGCTCAGTTCCTCGGCTTCGCCTTCGGAACGTTCCGCGACCACGGAGACGCGGTCGTCTCCGACCCCCCAGCGTGTTGCTTCCTTCTGTCGCCGCTCCGCGAACCCGGCGAGTTTCTCGGTCGCTTCGCGCCTGAACTCGTCGAGTCCCGAAGGCCCCATTGGTTCGCTCATGCCTCTCCTGATCAGATCCCGTGTCACCGCTTGGTGTCGCGCTGCTTCCCCTCATGGTTGCGGTGGTGGATGGGGGCACCTACAGTAGCAAAGCAAGTGCTTGATTGAAATGCTGTTTCCCGGAGGAGACGGCAGAACGGAGGTCGCGTGGTCGGCATCGAGTCCTACGCCGTCTATGTCCCGACCGGCCGCCTGGATCGTGCAGCCATCGGGAAGACGCTCAAAGCCCCCAGGAGACGCGGTGTCCGCCCGGTCGCCTCCTACGACGAGGACAGCACGACGCTCGCCGTCGCGGCGGTGCGACGAGCGATCGGTGCGGACGGCGATATCGACGGGTCGCTGTGGTTCGCCACTTCGTCGCCGGCCTACCTGGAAAAGTCCAATGCCGCGACCGTCGCGGTCGCCGGTGGGTTGCCCGAAACGTGCGCGGCCTATGACGTCGGCGGTGCGCTCCGGGGCGGTGCGGGTGCGTTGCGGGCCGGCCTGGCCGAAGGCAACGCCGTCGTGGCCGCCGCCGATCTGCGCTACGCGTTGCCCGGCTCCGCGGACGAGTCGGAAGGCGCCGACGCCGCTGCCGGGTTCGTGGTGGGTCCGCGGGCGGTGGCGGAACTGGTCGCGAGCGTGTCGATCACCAGGGAGCTGCTGGAACGTTGGCGCGAGCCCGGTGAAGCACGCATTCGTACCTGGGAGGACCGCTTCGGCGCCGAAGAGTACGTGCCTTTGGGGCAGCGTGCTCTCGACGAGGTGCTCGACCGTTGCGGGGTCGCCCCCGAAGACCTCCGTAAGGTCGTGATCAGCACACCGCACTCGCGGACACGGGCGGCACTGAAGAAGAAGTTCAGCGCGGGGCAGGCGGACCTGGGGGTCGTGTCGGATCTGGGGTACGCCGGTGCCGCCGACCTCGGCGTCGGTCTCGTCGCCGCCTTCGACGCGGCCGCACCGGGCGACCTGGTGCTGGCGATGAGCGTGGTGGACGGCGCGGACGCCTTCGTCTTCCGGATGACCGAGCGGCACCGCCCCGGAAAGAGCGGGTTGGAGAACCTCGATACGTCGACCGTGGAGGTCTCCTACGCCGACTTCTTGACCTGGCGGGGCCTGCTCCCACGTGAGCCTGCGCGACGCCCCGACATGAAGCCGCCGGTTCCCCCGGCTTCGCGACGCACCGGCGAGTGGAAGTTCGGCTTCGTCGCGAGTCGGTGCCGCGAGTGCGACTACCGCAACCTTCCACCGCGTCGGATCTGTCTGCGGTGTAACTCACGTGACGCCTCCGTACCGGAACCGATGATCGGCGTTCCGGCACACGTGGCGACCCTCACCGATGACTGGCTCTCCGAGTCCGTGCAGCTTCCGGCCAAGGTCGCCGCGGTCGACTTCGAGGGCGGCGGACGATTCGAGTTCGAGTTGGCCGACGCGGTGGACCAGGCCGTCAACATCGGAGATCCCGTGGAGCCGACGTTCCGTGTGGCCGGAGTCGCGGGCAACAAGGTGCGTAATTACATCTGGAAGGTGCGTCCGCACCGAGAAGAGGACTGCTGATGGCCACCCATGCGCTGAAGAATCCCGTCGCCATCGTGGGGATGGCGTGCACGAAGTTCGGTGAGCACTGGAGCCTTTCGGTCGACGACATCCTGATCGAGGCGACCCACGGGGCGGTGGACAGCGTTCCCGGGCTCGAACTCCAACAGGTGGACGCCTTTTGGCTGGGGGCGATGACCTCCGGCGTCTCCGGCCTCACCCTGAGCCGACCGTTGGGTATGCGGCACAAGCCGGTCACCCGGGTCGAGAACATGTGCGCCACCGGTTCCGAGGCGTTCCGTAACGCCTGTTACGCGGTCTCTTCGGGCGCCTACGACGTGGTCATGGCGGTGGGGGGAGAAAAGCTCAAGGACGCCGGTTACTCCGGGCTGGAGATGCCGAGCGTGCCCAACGACGGTACGCCGCCCGTCCTGAGCGCCCCGGCGATGTATTCGATGATCGTGCCGGCCTACGCCCGTCGCTACGGCGTCAGTGAGGCACAGGTCAAGGAGGCGATGACGCACATCGCCTGGAAGAACCACGCCAATGGCGCGCTCAACCCGCGTGCCCAGTTCCGCAAGGCGACGCCGAAGGAGACCATCGCCTCCGCGCCGGCCCTGGCGGGTGACCTCAGCATCTTCGATTGCTCCGGCGTCGCCGACGGTGGAGCCGCTGCCGTCATCGTCCGTGCCGAGGATGCGCTCAAGTACACCGATCGTCCGCTCTACGTGCACGCGTTGGCGCTGGACGCCGGCTCGGGCACCGGACGTAACGACAGTGACTACGACTACTCGGACCTCGCCGAATCGCGTGTGTCCGCGGAGATCGCCTACGCCCAGGCGGGAATCACGGACCCGGCCACCGAGGTCTCCTTGGCCGAGGTGCACGACTGCTTCACCCCGACCGAACTCGTCCTCATGGAGGAACTCGGGTTCTCCCAGCGTGGACAGGCCTGGCGTGACGTCCTGGACGGTCGTTATGACCGTCTCGGCTCGCTCCCGGTGAACATCGACGGTGGTCTGAAGAGTTTCGGTCACCCGATCGGGGCGAGCGGGCTGCGAATGCTCTTCGAGATGTGGCTTCAGTTCCGAGGTGAAGCCGGTGACCGACAGGTCCCCACTCCGGGTTTCGGCCTGGTGCAGAACCAGGGCGGCAGCCCGGGTGACCTGGTCAGTGCGGTCACCATCGTGTCCTCTCGGCCGCCCGGGGCTTGAGCACGGTGTGCGTCGGCGGGAGGGCCGGTACGAGAACGTACCGGCCCCCGACCGACTATGACACCATGTTGAACCATGTCGGAAAAGGAAAAGCACATGAGTGCCACGCGGCGTCGGTCCACGGGTTCGCCGACGGGGGTCGCACGTAAGGAAGAGATCGTGCGGGCCGCCACCAAGACCTTCGCCGAGAAGGGGTTCGCGAACGCGACCGTTCGCGATATCGCCTATGAAGCGGAGATCCTCTCGGGAAGCCTCTATTACTACTTCAGCTCCAAAGAAGAGATGGTGGCGGAGGCCTTGTCCTCCTACCTCGACCTCACCGTGGCGGGATATCGGCGTGCGGTCGAACAATCCGGTGATCCGGTGGAGGCGTTGGAGGAGTTGATCCGGGTCGCGTTGCACGGTGTCGTTCAGCACAGGGATGAGGTGACCATCCTGCAGAACGATTGGCACTACGTGGGTCCCTTGACGGTGATCGCGAGTCGTCAACGCGAGGTCGAACAGATCTGGCTGAACGTGATCGAGCAGGGAGTGGTCGCCGGCGCCTTCCGCTCGGACCTGGGTACTCGCATGATCTACCGCACCGTCATGGGAGCGATCCAGGCGGTCATCCGCTGGTTCGACCCCCAAGGGGAGAGAACCGTGGACGACGTGATCGACGTGCAGTGTTCGATCTTCCTCGACGGGATCCGGTCGACCGACTGAGTCGATTCACGGCGTACGACGACGGGCACCCCTCACTTAGCAAGCGATTGCTCGACCAAAGGAGAAGTCATGGCCACAGCGTTCGTGCTGAACGCCGAGCTCGGGCCGGTCATCGCTCGTTACCTGGAAGAGAACAGTCCGGTCGAGCACAACAGGGACCAAGGCCGCACATTGCCGAAGGCTTGGTCAGGGCTGGCCTCCGAGGTCGATGTCGCAGGGTTGCTCGTTCCCGACTCCCTGGGAGGGCAAGGGGCGGGCCTGGTCGAACTCGGCGCCGCGCTGCTCGAAGCGGGGCGCCATGGTTGGTCAGGCCCGTTGACCGCCGTCGCCGGTGTGGCGGTGAGCCTGTTGCGGGCCGCCGACCCACAGGACACGGCGGGCCTCCAACGCCGGATCGCGGAGGAAGGACGTGTCGTGGTCCCGGCCTTCCACCAGGACGCGACCGGGGAGAGCCTGGTCGGTACCGCCACGTTGAGGGACGGTCGGGTCGACGGTCGGTGGCGGTTCGTCGACAGCGGTGCTCATGCCATGGACCTGGTGCTGGCGGTGTACGAGGCGGACGAGCCGGTGCTGGTCGCGGTGTGTGTCGGCGATGAAGGGGTCGATGTCCGAGCACAGGACGGGGTCGACCCGGGCCGAGGTCTTGCTTCGGTCGAGCTCGACGCGGCGCCGGCACGGGTGGTCGCCAGGGGGCAGGTCGTGGAGACGGCCGTGCGTGACGCCTGGCGTGTGGGTTCCTTGCTGATCGCCACGGACGCGCTGGGAGCCGCGGAGCGCGCGTTCGAGCTCTCCAGAGAGTACGCCGGTACGCGGGAGCAGTTCGGTCGCGCGATCGGATCGTTCCAGGTGATCAAGCACAAGTTGGTGGACATGTACGCCGAACTCGAATTGGCGCGTAGCGCCATTGGCGAGGCGTTGCGTCTGAGCCAGGAGCGGACGGACGGATGGCGGGAGGCCGCCTCGGCCGCCGCGGCTGTGGTGGGCGACGCCGGCACCTATATCCTGCGCGAGGCGATCCAGGTTCACGGCGGCATCGGCTTCACCTGGGAGCACGAGCTCTCCCATCACTTCCGCCGGGTGATGGCGTGCCGGGGACTGTACGGCACTCCGAAGCTGCACCGGGACTTCGTGGCGACAGCGAAGGGGTTGTCATGAGTGATCTCCCCACTCGTGTGGTGCTTCGCGAGGTCGGACCGAGGGACGGATTGCAGAACGAGCCCCCGGTGCCCACCGCCGACAAGATCCGTCTCATCGACGAGCTCGCGACCACCGGTATCAGCGAGATCGAGGCGGTCTCCTACGTACATCCGCGAGCGATCCCGCAGATGGCCGACGCCGCCGAGGTCTGGGCGGGCCACCGTCGTGATCCGGCCGTCCGCTACTCCGCGCTCGTGCCCAACCTGGTCGGTGCGCGCCGTGCGATCGAGGCCGGGTTCACCGACATCGAGGCCGTCGTCTCGGCCTCACGCACCCACAACCAGCGCAACCTGAACCGCGATCCGGAAGAGTCGTTGGAGGCCATCACCGAGCTGATCGAGCTCGCTCATGACCATGGGGTCGCCTGTCAGGTCATCGTGGCCACGGCGTTCGGGTGCCCCTACGAGGGGGAGGTCCCCGAGGAACGGGTGAGCGGGCTGGCCACGAGGGCCGTCGCGGCGGGGGCGGACAGTATCTGTTTCGGCGACACGACCGGTATGGGTTCGCCGCCCCGAGTGCGGCGTCTGTTGGGGCGCTTCAAGGAGGCGTCGCCCGATACACAGGTCGCACTGCATCTGCACGACACCCGTGGCACCGGGATGGCCAACCTCGTCGCCGGCCTGGAGATGGGGGTGGACCGTTTCGACGCGAGTGTCGGAGGTCTGGGGGGATGCCCGTACGCACCGGGAGCGAGCGGGAACATCGCGACGGAGGAAGCGGTCTACCTCCTTCACGAGTTCGGTATCGAAACGGGTGTGGACCTCGACCGGATGCTGGAAGTCGCCGAGACCGCACAGCGGATCGTGGGCAGGGAGCTCACGTCGCGATTGCTCAAGGCCGGGCCCCGTACGCGGTTGGCCGTCTGACCCGGGAAACCTCCGACGCCCCTGCTCTCGGTGGGGGCGCCGGCGCCCATGCGGGCACATCCTCAAGGAGAATCTGTCATGCCTTTGGACCCAAGCCGGATCGGTACCACCGTCGGACCCCTGACCGTCAGCTGGACCGACCAGGACTCGCTTCTGTACGCCTTGGCGGTCGGCGCCGGCCAGCAGGACCCGCTCGCGGAACTGGCGTTCACCACCGAGAATTCCGAGGGGATCGCACAGCAGGTCGTTCCCAGCTTCGCGGTGGTGTTGGGTTTCGGGGAGGGCCTGCCCGACATCGGCGACTACGACCCGACCCGGGCGGTCCACGCGGAGCAGGTGATGCACCTCGAAGGTCCGCTCCCGGCCTCCGGTAGCGCCACCGTGACCACCGTCGTCACCGACATCTGGGACAAGGGCCGCGACGCCATCGCGTGGACCGAGACCGAGTTGGTGGACCAGGAGTCCGGGAAGTTGCTCGCACGCACCCGTACGGGGGCCTTCCTCGGGGGTGCGGGGGGCTTTGGGGGCGAACGTGGTGAGAGCGTTTCATGGCGACTCCCCGAAAGGGAGCCGGACCTCGATGCCCGTGCCCGCACCCGCCCTGAGCAGGCGCTGCTCTACCGGTTGACCGGTGATCGCAACCCGTTGCACTCGGACCCGACCTTCGCGGCGCGCGGGGGCTTCGACCGCCCGATCCTGCACGGCATGTGCACCTATGGCTATACGGCTCGGATCCTCGTCAACGAGCTGGCCCAGGGTGACACCGGGCGCATGGCCTCGATGAGCGGCCGCTTCACCCGTCCGGTCTTTCCCGGTGACGAGTTGACCATCCAGGCCTGGATCGAGGCGGATGGTGGGAGCGTGCTGTTCCGTACCCTCAATGAGGCCGGTGAGCCGGTGCTCGACCGTGGTCGGATGGAGCTGCGCCCGTAGTGACCCCGCATGGCGTTCTGGTTCGAGGGGCGGCGACAGGCCGCGATCGGTGCGTGACGCAGATCATGTTCATGTGACATAAATCAAGCGATCGCTTCAGTAAAGCAAGCGGTTGATATAAGATAAGTCACATGAGCCGAGCATCCCCCTTGAGGGTCGTCGAGTACTGTCGCGGCGTTGTCGCCCCTGGCCACCGAACCCGAATGCGTCGACGCGCCCCCGATGGGGGACGACGACTCCCCGCTTGGACGTCCGAGGTGTCCGCGCTGGTGAGGGCGGGTGGCGGCCGGTTCCCCTTCGCACCCGAAGCCTTTCGGGAGCGAAGCTCCGGCGCCGTGCTCCACGGTTCGGGGCCGGGCTGAGATGGCCGTCGACTTCGCTCCGACCGGGGAGCAGGCCACCATCGTGGAGACGGTGCGACGTTTCCTGGAGCGGGAAGTGCACCCGCTCGAACCAGAGTTCCTTCGACGTGAGCGTGAGGGCTCGCCCGGACTGGAGGAGGCGCGGCCGGAATCGCGGGCCAGGGCCCGCAGATCCGGCCTTGGGGGACTGGGCACCCCGGAGGAGTACGGCGGCGCGGGACCGGACCCGGTGACCCGGTCCTTGGTCCACACCGAGGTGGGGCGCACGTACGCTCCCTTCGCCCCCGGTGCTGAAGCCGACGACATCCTCTACCGGGCGACCCCCGCACGACAAGAGGAGTGCCTGTTCCCCCACCCTGGAGGGGACAAGACGATCATGCTTCACCATGACCGAGCCCGACCACGGTGTACGCGACGGAGGCGCGACGGCTTTCTCGTCGACCGCACCGACGGGTGGACCTCTTCGCCCATCGACACGATGGGCGGGACACGACCCGCCTCACTCCTCTTCGACGGTGTACGGGTTCCCGGAACCCGTGTGCCGGGTGAAGTGGGCCAGGGCTTCCGTCTGGCGATGGAGTGGATCGACCGGGGCAGGTTCGTCCTTGCCTCGTATGCGTTGGGGATCGCTCACCGTGCGCTGGAGATGGGCACCGACGGGATGCGGCGGCTGATCATCTCCCGGGACCTGCTGCGTGGTCGCACGCGTGTGGGCGCCCATCTGCCCTGACCGGGCGCACCGACCAAGGCGCGGGCCCGCCGAGATCTCCGGTGGCCGCTGCGCGAACAAGCCCTCGGAGAGGTTCCGAAGGAGCCCTTCGAAAAAGGGGACACAGGGCGGCGTGATTTCGACGAAGCCCGGTTTCTCACGTTGATCACCGTTCGAACGGGCGAGCTGTGCCGGGTGACGTGCCTGCACGGCAAAAGACGACCGTAACGGATCTCACCACGTCGATCAGTGTTCGAGAAGAAGGGGAACCATGATCACCCATCGTTCGAATCGTGTGCGCCGCCGTGTCCTCGCGGCGGGAGCGGCCACCGTGGCCTTGCTCATGGTGGCCGCGTGCGGAGGATCCGAGAGCGGCGCGGAGGAAACGAGCCACCTCATCGGGTTCCCCGCGCTCACTTCAGGCCCGTCCTCGTTCGCGGGAGTGCCGTTGACCCAGGGGGCGCGACTGGCGGCCGACGAGATCAACGAGACCGCCTTCCTCGGTGAGGGAACCACCGTGGAACTCCAGATCGACGACATCAACGACGATCCGGCTCGGGCCATCTCCCTGTATCAGGAGTATGTCTCCGACGGTGCCTCTGGAGTGCTGTGCTGTGGTGCGTCGGAGACCGGAGCGCTCGCGCCGCTGATCAAGGAGGGAGAGGTGCCGGGTGTGGTCACCTCTTCCAACCGTGCGGAAGCCGTCGAGGTCCCGCATGTCTTCAGTTCCGTGCTGCTACCCGCCGCAGAAGGCGGAATGTACGACTCGTTCGTCGATGCGATAGTGCCGGACCAAGGTTATGAGACCGCGGTCATGGTGGTGAACGGCGACCTCGATCCGATGGTCGCCGATGGTGAGGTCTGGACGGCCGCGCTGGAGCGGAACGGGATCGAGATCCTCGAGACGATCTCGATCGCCGCGGCCGATACCAACCATGTCGGTCCGGCGACGGAGATCGCGGCCGTCGACCCGGACGTGGTCGTTTCCAGCATGCTGGGCGGCTCCACCGCTCAGCTCGCGCGTGCGCTGCGTGAGCGGGGCTTCGACAAGCGCATTCTGACCAGTTACGGAGCTTCCGGGCCGACCCTGTTCGAGACGGCGGGACATGCGATGGAAGGGGTCACCTTCCCGACCCCGTTCGCCGCCACCCACCCGCGCAACGAGATGGCGAAGTCGTTCGTGACGGCCTACGAGGAGGAGTTCGGGGAGCAGCCCGACCTGTTCGCGGCCCAGGGGTACACCGCGATGTGGCTGATGGCCCATGGCCTGAAGGGCGCGGGGAGCACCGACCCGGCGTTGGTCAAGGAAGCACTGGCGTCGGTGGAGGAGTACGAGACCGTTTACGGGTCGGTGACGGTCGAGGAGGGGCAGTCCGTCGCCCACGACCCCGGGATCGTCTTGGAATGGGAGGCCGACGGCTCGCTTCGCGAATTGGAACTGGGCTGAGACGACCGTTGGTGGTGACCCGGCCGTGGTGTGGACCACGGCCGGGTCGTTGGTATGAGGCTTCCGCGAACGTGAGTCACGCCCGCTCGAATCGGAGGCTTTCCGGCGGGGACGCGTAGGCCGGACCCGAACAAGGGAGAGAAGAGACCGTGATCCCCGAACCTGTGGTGACCCCTTACACGCCGGCGCGTCTGCCCGACGGTGAGGTGATGACCGGACTCGGTCAGGTCTTGGCCCGGCGTGCGCGAATGACCCCTGACCTGCCCGCGATCCGGACCGAGGAACGTACCTGGACCTTCGCCGAACTCGACGCGGAGGCCATCAGACTCGCGTCGTGGCTGGTCGGGCGTGGGCTGGGGCCCGGAGACCGGGTCGCGGTGCTCGGTACGCACCATCCGCGGACACTGGCCGCCGTCCATGGAGCCGCTCGCGCGGGCATGATCCCCGTCGTCGTGAATCCTTTGTCGGCGCCACGTGAACTGACGGAAATGGTCGCCGACTGTGATCCCGCGGCGATCGTGCTCGCCGGTGGGGAGGCACCAGGACTTTCCGCTGAGCCGCCGGCCGATCGGGTACTGCTCGGTCTGGGGGGCGGGCCCTCACCCGAGAACCTGGTGGCACCCGATCCCGGCACCGCGCCGTACGCACCCGCCGGACCCGACGAGGTGGGATTGATGCTCTACACCTCCGGTACCACGGGGCGGCCCAAGGGAATCGAGTTGACCGGGCACAACCTGGTGGCGCAGTACGGCGCGATCCAGGACCTCAACGAGCTCGGTCCCGGTTCGGTGGCCATGGCACCCCTTCCCTTCTTCCACATCGCCGGACTCGGGTACGCCGTCCTGGCCACGCTCAACGGGGCGGAATTGCTGCTGCTCCCGAGCGTCCCGGCAACGGAGTTGGCCTCTGTGTGGCTCGAGTACGGGGTGACCCACGTCGTGGTGGTTCCCGCGATCCTGCAAGCGTTGGTGGGGCGGGCCGATGTTCGCGGGAGGGATTGGAGTCGGCTCCGCTACATGACCTATGGGGCGTCGGCCATGACCCCCGAACTCTTGCGTGAGGCCCAGGAGGTCTTCGGATGCCGCTTCCTTCAAGGGTACGGACTCACCGAGACCACCGGCGGCGTGACGTTGCTGAGCCCGGACGACCACGACAGGGCCGATCAGGAGCCCCACCGGTTGGCGAGCGTGGGGCGCTCTTTGCCGGGGAGCGCCGTCGCCGTGATCGACCCTGACACGCTGGAGGTGCTGCCGCCGGGTGCCCATGGTGAGGTCGTCGTCGGCGGGCACCAGGTGATGCGGGGTTACTGGCGCGATCCCGAGGAGACGGCCTCGGCCAGAGTCGGCGGTTGGTTCCGTACGGGCGATGTGGGTTCCTTCGATGAGGACGGGTTCCTCTACCTGCACGACCGCCTCAAGGACATGCTGATCAGCGGTGGTGAGAACGTCTACCCGGCCGAGATCGAGCGGGTGCTGTCATCGCTTCCCGGGATCCTGGACGCCGCCGTGGTGGGGGTGCCCTCACGGCGATGGGGCGAGTCCCCCTTCGCGGTGGTGGTTCGTGCACTCGGTAGTGAGATCGACGAGGAGACGGTACTCACACACTGCAGGGAGCAGCTGGCCCGGTTCAAGGTGCCGACGGGCGTCGCCTTCGTCGTCGAGTTGCCGCGCAACGCGACGGGAAAGGTGCGCAGGGGCGAGCTCCGGCGGTGGGTCCTGACGCGGACCGAGGGGGCCGGCGGCTGAATCGGACGGGCGTCGTGCCCGCTCAGCCGAGGTGTGTCTCCACGTCCGAAGAGAGGTCGGTTCCGCACCCCCCTTGCGTGATGGCGGTCACTGTGTAATCATCAGGCTTAATTTGATCAAGCAATTGCTTGAAAACGAAAGGGCGATCGTGTCTCGCACCTCCCTCCTCCTCAAGCGTGGTCGACTCGCCGTCGCGGGCGTCGCCGTCGTGATGGCGGCAGCGGGCTGCGGTGCCGATGAACCCTCCGACAGTGGAGCGGAGACGGTTCTGATCGGGGCGGCCATCAGCACGTCCGGCCCGTCGGCCTTCGCCGGTGTTCCGGTCCGCCAAGGCATCGAGCTCGCCGTCGACCAGGCCAACGCGGAGGGCGTTCTCGGGCCGGACACCGAGATCGAGTTGGAGGTCGTGGACGTGGCAGCGGACCCCGCGGCGGCCATCGCCGCGTACAGACAGTTCGAGGCCGACGGCGCGGCCGGTGTGCTGTGCTGCACCCTGGGAAGCGAGGCGGGAGCCCTTCAACCGGTGATGGCCCAGTCGGTCACCCCGGGTGTGGTCACCGTTTCCATCCTGGAGGATCTCGCGGAGCCGCCCCACCTCTTCCGTCCGTTCGAGGTCCCCTCGGAGCCGGGCGGTATCTACGACGAGTTCCTCGACGCCGTGGCCGAAGCGGGCTTCAAGACCGCGGTCATGGTCGTCAACGACGACAACGACGCCATGGTCCAGGACGCCCGGGTCTACGAGGAAGGGCTCGAGCGCAACGGGATCGAGGTCCTGGAGACGATCAACGCCGGAACGGCGGAGACGTCCTTCACCGGCGTCGCGACGACGATCACGGCGCAGGACCCCGACATCGTGGTGGCGAGCACGATCGGATCCTCGACCGCTTCCTTGGCCCGTTCCCTGAGGGAACGCGGCTTCGACCGGCCCGTGGTCTCCAACGTCGGCGCGGACAGCGCGGCCGCCTATGAGGCCTCGGCCCACATGATGGAGGGGACCGTCTTCCCGACGCCCTTCCACGCGGAGCACCCCGTCAACGAGGCCGGGGCCGAGTTCGTGGTCGAGTACGAGGAGGCCTTCGGTGCATCGCCGGACATGTTCGCGGCCCAGGGCTACACGGCGGCACAGACCCTCATCACCGCCATCTCCCAGGGAGAGGGAACCGACCCGGAATCGGTCGGTGAGGCGCTTGCGAACCTCACCGAACTGGAGAGCGTCTACGGAACCTTGACCTTCGAGGACGGGCAGGCCGAGGTCGCGGAAACGGCACGTCACCTGGTGTGGGGCGCCGACGGTGAAGTGGAGCTCTGGGAACCGGCGGACCCGTGAGGGCCATGGCGGTTTCGACGATGACCCCATCGATGGTGGTGGACCCGCGAAAGAGGGAGGCGTATATGACGACGGCGGGGGACGCGAACCTGTCGCTCGACGAGGTGCGGCGGCTGCGGGCGTGGCTGGACGAGCGTGAGATCACCCAGGTCATCTACCGCCTGGCACGTGCCTCCGACCGTGGTGACGTCGATTTGGCGGCGGAGTGCTACCACGAAGGGGCGACCGAGGACCACGGGGGCTTCGTCGGCCCGGCCCGGGAGTTCCTCCACCGGCGTGGCCCGATCCAGTTCG
This sequence comes from Nocardiopsis sp. ATB16-24, assembly GCF_030271535.1. GTDB lineage: Bacteria > Actinomycetota > Actinomycetes > Streptosporangiales > Streptosporangiaceae > Nocardiopsis. Next base: position 242,566 of record NZ_JASCXJ010000003.1, read on the forward strand.
CCGAGACCCCCGATATCCCGCTGATGTGGCACGGGGTCACCAACATCCGTGTGGAGCTGGACGGTGACCGCGCTTTCGTGGAATCCCTGGTATTCGTCTGGCAGCGCCTGGTCAAAGACGGTGTCGAGTTCGATATTCCGGTGGCGGGAAGATATCTGGACACCTTTGAAAAGCGTGCCGGAGAGTGGCGGATCTCGGCCCGTACCTTGGTCTTCGACGCCTCTCGGATCGAAATGACAACTCCCGATTATTGGGATGCTTTCAATAAACCTCGAGAGCTTCTACGGCTCGGTTCGCGGAGCAAGGAAGACATCTCCTACACCATGGCGGAGGAGTTCCGTGAGAACTTCGCTCGTTAAGGGTTTCCATTCGGATCGCTCCTGGTGAAAAGGCGATTTCCACGTCGGATGTCGCCCGAGTCGGCGATCCGGAGCGGGTGACATCTCATTCCAGGAAAAGTTGATCAGAGCGGAAACCATCGTGTCGAAAAGTCTTCAGAAAGAAGGAAATCCCATGACCGCTGATCGTCGTGGACGTACCCGTGGCCGTGTCCTCACCGCGGGGGCCGCCGCGTTGACCCTGCTCATCGCGACCGCGTGCGGTGGGGCCGAGAACGCCGAGGACGAGGCGAGCCACCTCATCGGCTTCCCGGCGCTCACCTCGGGCCCGGCCGCTTTCGCGGGGGTGCCCATCACCGAGGGCGCGCAGTTGGCGACCAAGGAGATCAACGAGAGCGGCTTTCTCGGTGAGGGCGTGACCATCGACCTCGAGATCGAGGACATCAACAACGACCCCGCCCAGGCCATCTCCCTGTACCAGCAGTACGTCGCCGATGGGGCGAGCGCGGTGCTGTGCTGCGGCCTCTCCGCGGAGGCCGGTGCGCTCGCACCGGTGATCGCGCAGACCGGGACGCCCGGTGTGGTCACCTCGGCCGTTCTGCCCGGCCTGGCGGACCCGCCCCACATCGTGCGGCCGGTGATCATCCCCTCCGAGCCCGGTGGCCTCTACGACCAGTTCATCGATGACGTCGTGCCCGCCGAGGAGATCGAGACCGCGGTCCTCCTGGTCACGGCCGACAACGACGGCATGGTGGCCGACGCCGATATCTGGCAAGAGGCGCTCGAACGCAATGGTGTCGAGGTCCTCAAGCGCATCAACACCCAGTCCGCCGACACCAACTACACGCAGGCGGCGACCGAGGTCCAATCCCTGGCCCCCGACGCCGTCGTCAGTTCGATGTTGGGTACTCCGTCGGCGCTCTTCGCTCGCTCGCTGCGCGAACGCGGCTTCGAGGAGCCGATCCTGGCCAACTACGGCGTCGACAGCGCCGAGCTCTTCGAAACGTCCGGAAAGGGCCTGCGCAACACGATCTTCTTCAGCCCCTTCCACTCCGAACTGACGGAGAACGAGACGGCGCAGCGATTCGTGGAGCTCTACGAGGAGGAGTACGGCTCCCAGCCCGACATGTACGGGGCCCAGGGTTACACGGCGATGTGGCTGGTGGCCGAAGCCCTCAAGGAGGCCGGCTCCGGAGAGCCGGAGGACGTGGCCGAGGCCCTGTCGAACATCACCTCCCTGGAGACCGTGTACGGCCCGGTCAGCTACGAGGAGGGCCAGGCGCAGATGGACTCCAAGGCGACCTACCTGCGGTGGACCGAGGAGGGAACCCTCGAGAGCTGGGAGGGCTGAGGGCCGGTGAGCGGAAGAAACGACGGCTCGAATGCCGCATGAGACATGGAACGGAGGAAACGGGATGGAGCTCGGCATAGCGTGCGCGTTCGAGTCCGGATCGACCGCTTCTCTGTATGACGCGATTCAGGCGGGGGCGAAGGCGGCCGAAGAACTCGGCTTCTCCTCCTGGTGGGCGCTCGGTGACCGGGAGGTCGCCACGAGCACGTCGCACGACCCCACGTTGGGTCTGTACTGCGTGGCCCGCTCCTCCCAGACGATGCGCCTCGGTTTGGCGGGTGACCTTCTCTCCGTGCGGGCCGCGGCGGTGCGCGCCAAACAGCTCGCCAGCCTCGACTGGTTCTCCGGCGGGCGGCTGGAGTTGGGCCTCGACGTGGGCGAACCGCCGGAGGGCCTTGTGGAGGACGACGGCCCTCCCGAGAACGTGGACTCCCTTGGGGTCTCCATGGACCGATTGGCGGCGATGGAGGCGTTGTGGACACAGCGTCGCGGCCGGATCCGAAACGACACGGTCGAGTTCTCGAAGGTGATCGCCCTCCCCAAGACCGTGGGGGAACGCCCTCTCCCGGTGCACCTACGGGACGCGGCGGTCCTGCCGCGGGCGCTCGAACGCCGTGGGCACGTCGAAGGGTGGCTCGCGTGGCGCTTGGACGAGCACGAGCTGCGTAGCGGTCTGAGGGAACTGGACGACGCTCTCGGCTCCGACGCGACCAAGGTCCGACGTACCTGGTTCGTCGACGCGGACCAGGTGGAGGCGAGTAGGGAAGTGGCCCTCGCGGCCGGTGTCCACGAGTTGGTCGCCGTCTTCGAGCACGTCCCCGGGCCCGGCGAACTGAGAAAGGTGAGCGCATGAGCACGAACGGCGCCGGTGTCGTGGGCAGTCGTGGCCGGGTCCAGATCGGGCTCGTGGATCTCTTCGACGGGAGCCGGAAGCGGAACCTGGGCTTCATGGCCGAGTTCGCCCGAACCGCGGAGAACTCGGGATTCGACGGTATCTGGATGCCGGAGCACGTCCTGTTCTTCGACGAGTACGACTCGGTCTATCCGTACCCGGAGGCACCGCTCGCGGCCGATCCGGACGTCAAGGAACAGCACAACAAGGTCGTCGACGGCAAGGCCCGGGTCGAGTCCGCCCCGGAACAGGGACTGCTCGACATGTTCCAGACCGCGATCGAGGTCTGCGCGGCCACGACGCGACTGCGTTTCGGTAGTTCGGTACTCCTTCTCCCGTTGCGCAACCCCCGTCTTCTCGCCCGCGAGGCGCTGACGGTCGCGGAGCTGACCGGCGGCAGGTTCGACCTGGGCGTGGGCCTGGGATGGTCCGCCGAGGAGTTCGCGGCCTGCGAGAGCGACTTCACCGTACGTGGAAAACGTTCTGAGCGATTGATCAACGAGCTGGCGACCGCTTGGAGCGGGGATCAGGGAGACCGGTCCCGGTCGCTCCCGACCGGGATCACCCCGCCGCGAATGCTCGTCGGTGGCCACTCCAAGGCGGCGGTACGACGCGCGGGGACCATCGCGGACGGTTGGTACCCGTGGAACCTGACCCCCGCGGAATTCGAAGAGGGCCTGGCGTCCCTGGAACGACACCTGGCCACGGCGGGGCGCACACGTGACGACGTGCACGTCATCGCCGGCTTCCGCGCCGTCGGGGAGATCGCCGATCTCTCGCACATCGTGGCTCGGTACGCAGAGCTCGGTGTCGACGGCGTCAACATCTCATTGCGGATGACCGAGGACAACTACGCGCAGGTCATGTCCGAGGTCGCGGACGCCTTGGGTCTGGCGGGATTGGATACATGATGACGACAAAGACGACCGAGGGCTTCGATACCCCCGTGGAAGAGTTCAGGGCGGAGGTACGTCAGTGGCTCTCTGAGAACGTTCCTGCCGAGAGACTCCGACCTTGGACCACCAAGGAGGGGTTCGACCAGCACCGTCGGTGGGAACGCACCCTCTTCCAGGGCGGGTACGCGGCCGTCGACTGGCCGGTCGAGTACGGGGGCCGTGGCGCCGGGCTGCGGCACACGATCACCTTCGCCGAGGAGTACTACCGCGCACGCGCCCCGGAGCGCGTCAACATGGGCGGCCTCTACCTGCTCGGCCCGGTGCTCATGCAGTACGGGACCGAGGAGCAACGTCGTCGGTGGATCCCCGACCTGCTCTCTTGCAGCACCATCTGGTGCCAGGGCTTCTCCGAACCCGGGGCGGGCTCGGACCTGGGGTCGCTACGCACACGAGCCGACCGTGACGGCGATCACTACGTCGTCAACGGTCAAAAGATCTGGACATCGATGGGAGGCTTCGCCGACTGGATCTTCGCACTCGTGCGGACCGACCCGGAAGCGGCGAAAAAGCGCAAGCACGCGGGCATCAGCTTCCTGTGCATCGACTTGCGCTCCCCCGGTGTCGAGGTCCGGCCGCTCACCATGGTCGACGGCACCCAAGGTTTCGCCGAGGTGTTCTTCACCGACGTTCGGGTCCCGGTGGAGAACGTGGTCGGGGAGGTCGGCCAGGGCTGGCAGGTCGCGATGTCGACGCTGGGCTTCGAGCGAGGGGCCGTCTTCGGCGACCACGCGAAGTTCTCCAACGATGTCGCGGCGCTGGCCGGGCTGGTCCACCACCGGGGCTTCGCCGACGACACGCTCGCCCTGGACGAACTGGGCAGGGTCCTGGTCTCCACCGAGGTCTACCGAGCCAACGTCTACCGGCTGGCCGCGCTGGCCGAGGCGGGGGGCGACCTGGACCGCACCGCGAGCATCAACAAGCTCTACTGGACCGAGATGCAACACGACATCTTCGCCACCGGGCTACGCCTCATGGCGGAGGAGGGCGCCATCGTCGGCGATACGAGCGCGATCGACGAGAACGACCCTCTCACCGCGCGTGCCTGGCAGGAATGGCATCACCGTTATTGGTACTCGCGAGGGGCCATGATCTTCGGCGGTACCTCGGAGATCCAGCGCAACATCATCAGCGAGCGAGTGCTCGGACTACCGAAGGAGCCCCGACCGTCATGACTGCGACCTTGGACATGGACCGTCGTCAGCTCGAAGAGGTCACCGCCGATCTTCTGGGGCACTACAGCGGGTTGGACCATCTACGTGCCCGGCTCGACGCCGGCGAGGCGCACAGCCCGCAGCTGTGGAAGCGGTTCGCCGAGACGGGTCTTGTCTCCGCATTGGTCGAGGAGGAACGTGGTGGGGCCGGGCTCACCCCCCAGCACCTGCCGGGAGTCTTGCACGCGATGGGATACCACGCGGTCCCCGAACCTTTCCTGGAGACCGCGGTGCTGGGTGCGACGGTGCTCGGAGCCTTCCCCGACCATCCCGAATCCTCCGCCCGGCTCGAAGCGCTGGCGGAGGGTGAGTTGATCGTCGGGATCCGGTCGAGCCACCTCGACCCCTATGTGGCCTTCGGCGCGAACGCGGATCTGGTGCTCGACGTCACCTCCGAGGGGCGGGTGACGGTGTACCGGCCCGAGGAACTGGACATCGAAGAGCTCAACGCCGTGGACCCTTTGCGGCCGGTGACCCGGGTGACGCCTCGGGGTTCGGGTGAGGTGCTCGGTACCTCCTCTGAAACCGCGACGCTGGTGAGCACTCTGGCAGTGGCCGGCGCGGCGTGTCAGTTGGCGGGTGCGGCACGCCGACTCGTGGACCTCACCGTCGAATACGTCAACGTGCGACACCAGTTCGGTCGCCCGGTCGGCTCCTTCCAGGCGGTCAAGCACAAGATCGCCGACGTGGCGGTCGGCGTCGACATGGCCGAGGCCGCCGCGGCGAGCGCACTCGGCGACCTCGATCAGGAAGGTGCCGCTCGCAGGGCGGCAGTGGCCAAAGCGTACGCTGGTCAGGCCGCGGATCACGCGAATGTGGAGGCGCTCCAGCTGCACGGCGGCACGGGCTTCACGTGGGAGTACCACCTCCATTTCTGGCTGAAGCGGGTGATGAGTCTGAGCGCCGCTTATGGAACCACGACGACCCATCGCCGTGCGCTCGCCCAAAGCCTGCTGACCCACATGAGCAAGGAGGATCGAGGATGAGCGAACTCGGCTTCTGGCGGCTCGCGGCCGCAGACCCCGACGCCTGTGCCGTGGTCGAACCCGACGGCTCACGCGTCTCACGAGGGCGACTCCTTGCACAGGCGAACGCGATGGCACGGCTGCTACGGGAGCAGGGACTCGAGCGCGGCGATCGGGTCGTCGGCGTGGCCGCCAACGAGGCGGCGAACCTGGCCCTGGTGTTGGCCTGTCAACAGAGCGGCGCCTACTACGTTCCCATCAACACCGCGCTGACCACCACGGAAGTGGCGCACATCCTGGCCGACGCCGAGCCGGTAGTGGTGATCGCTTCCGTGGCCTACACCGAGATGCTCGCCGCGGCGGCCGAAGAGGTCGGTTTCCCCGTCGAGCGGCGATTCGCGCTCGGTGAGGCGGAGGGCTTTCGGGATCTTCTCACCGAGAGCGCGGGGTGTCCCTCCGGGCCGCTCGAAAATCGCACTCCCGGTTCCTACCTGGGATACACCTCGGGTACGACCGGCCGTCCCAAGGGTGTGTACCGACCACTGGCCGAGGGTGACCCCGACGACGTCTTCGCCGCCGGAGCGCAGTGGCAACTCGGGATGTTCGACATCACGCCGTTGAACGAGGGCAAGCACCTGGTCACCTCGCCCTTGAGTCACACGGCCGTCAGCGGTCTGGCCGTCACCTCCCTCCACTTCGGGCACGCCGTCGTCCTGATGGAGCGTTTCGACGCCGAGCTGGTTCTGCGCCTCATCGACCAGGAACGGATCACCACCACCCATATGGTGCCGACCCAACTGCACCGGCTCCTTCGGCTGCCCGCCGAGGTCCGGTCCCGTTACGACGTCGGTTCCATGCGCAACCTGGTCCATGGCGCGGGTCCCTGCCCGGAAGAGACCAAGCGGGAGATCATCGACTGGTTCGGTGAGGTGGTCTGGGAGTACTACGGAGCCACCGAGGCGGCCGGCACCGTGATCTCCGCACCGGAGTGGCTCCAGCGCCCGGGAAGCGTGGGACGTCCACAGCCGGGCGCGGAGGTCATGATCCTCGGATCCGACGGCCAGGAGCTGCCGACGGGTGAGAGCGGCAGGGTCTACCTGCGGATGGGCACCCGTGCGTTCGAGTACCGCGGCGATCCGGACAAGACCCGGGCCTCCCGGGTCGGTGACTTCGTCACGGTGGGCGACCTCGGCCGGCTGGACGAGGAGGGTTACCTCTACCTGCTCGGCCGTTCGTCGGAGGTGGTGGTCAGCGGCGGGATCAACGTCTATCCGGCCGAGGTCGAGGCGGCGATCCTGAGCCACCACGAGGTCGAGGACGTGGGCGTGATCGGCGTTCCGGACCCCGAGTGGGGCGAGCGCGTGGTCGCGGTCGTCCAAGTGCGCCCCGACTCGGCGCTCGCGACCGATGAGCGGTCCGCCCAAGCAGTGTTGCAGGAGTACCTCGCGGACCGCCTGGCCCGCTACAAGGTTCCTCGAACCGTCACGGTGGTGGAGCGGCTCCCACGCGCGGCCAACGGCAAACTGCGCAAGCAGCTCCTGGTACCGATGGCTCAGCGCTGAACGGCGTTGGACACCAGATTCGTCCTTCCAAACGAAAGGGAAGCCGTGAAGCCCGTCGCCTCACCCACCCCTGACACCCAAGAATGGTTCGACCGGATCGACGCCGGAGAACTGACCGTGGCGCACTGTCGAAGCTGCGCGCTTCGGTTCCTGTATCCGCGAATGTGCTGCCCCGACTGTGGTTCGCGTTCTGTCGAGCTCCTGCCCGCCAGCGGTCGCGGATCGGTCGCCTCCTGGGTGGTCAACCACCGAGGCCCCGAAGCGTTCGCGAAGGAGGCCCCGTACGTCATCGCCCTGGTACGGCTCGAAGAGGGGCCGCTGCTGATGTCGAACATCCTGATCGACGACCCGGACGTCGTGTCGGTCGACCTTCCGGTCCGCGCCGAGTTCGAGCAACGCGGTGAGCGACGGGTCGTCCAGTTCGTCCCGGAGGTGGAGACAACATGAGTCTGCGTGGAGCGATCGCCATCGTCGGGGCCGCCGAGAGCACCCGCTTGGGCAAGATACCGGACATGTCGGCGTTGCAATTGCACGTGGACGCCGCGCTCAACGCCCTCGCCGACGCCGGTCTTCGACCTTCGGACATCGACGGTGTCGCCTCGGCGGGGGAACTCCCCAACGACGTCGCCGATTACCTGGGAATCGTGCCGGAGTACCTCGACGCCACCAATGTCGGCGGCTCTTCCTACATGCTGCATGTGCGCCACGCCATGGCCGCGATCGCGTCCGGCCTGTGTTCCACCGTGCTGGTCACGCATGGAGAGTCCGGCCGTTCCAGGGTGGGGATGCAACCCTGGGCACCGGCGCCACAGTCGATGATGGGTCAGCTGGAGGTCCCCTACGGGCCGGTCGGCGCCCCGTCGCTGTTCCCGATCGGCGTCCGACGCTACATGGCCGAGTACGGGATGTCCGAAGAGCAGTTCGCGATGGTCCCGGTCGTCCAGCGGGAGTGGGCCTCACGGAACCCCCGCGCCAAGCTCCGGGAGCCGATCACCGTCGAGGGCGTCCTGTCCTCGCCCGTGATCGCGGATCCGATCCACCTGGCGCACTGTTGCCTGGTCACCGATGGCGGCGGGGCCCTGGTCCTGATGTCGGCGGAGCGGGCGAAGGACCTGGGCGCGGCCGCGCCGCCCGTGTACGTACTGGGAGCAGGTGAGTCCAGTGAGTCCTCGGTGGTCTCGGGCCTGGCGAGCCTGACCTCCTCTCGCGCGATCGAGCGGGCCGGCAGTGCCGCACTGGTCCAGGCCGAGATCGCGCACAGCGACGTCGACCACCTGATGATCTACGACGCCTTCGCCCACGTGCCGTTGTACGGGCTCGAAGACCTCGGGTTCGTCGGTCGAGGAGAGGCCGCCGCCTTCGTCGCCGACCGCAACACCGCTCCGGGCGGCGCATTGCCGCTGAACACCAACGGCGGAGGGCTGTCCTACACGCACACCGGGATGTACGGCATGTTCGCCATCCAAGAGTCCGTCCGCCAGGTGCGCGGCACGGCTCCCGCCCAGGTCGAGGGGGTCGACGTCAGTGTGGCCGTGGGGGTCGGAGGCATGTTCATGTCCTCCGGCACCCTTGTCCTGGGCAGTGAGGCCACGCTCGGCTGACCGTGCTCGGGGAGAGGGGGTCTCCTCCTCTCCCCGCAGGAAGAACGAGCGCGACCGCCTCCGATCAGGAGGCGGTCGCGCTCGTATGGCTCGTCGTGGACGTGGCCGACGCCCCCGCGCCGGCCACGGAACCCGGTCAGGTCGACATCGCGCGCTCGCCCTCGGGAAGCAGCCGCACGAGGGCGGTACGAACCGCCTTGCAGACCACGACGCCGTCCTGGTTCAGACCGCGGTGCTCAAGGGTGACGATCCCTTGGCCCGGACGACTCGCGGAGAGTCGCTTGTGGCCGATCTCGGTCTCACAGTAGAGCGTGTCGCCGATGAAGACCGGGGCGGGAAAGGAGATCTCCTGAAAGCCCAGGTTGGCGATGGTGGTCTTCTGGGTCAGGTCGGGTACGCCGACACTGCAGACGATGCTGAGCGTGAGAAGACTGTTGACCAGGCGCTGGCCGAACTCGGACTCGGCGGAGGCGACGGCGTCCAAGTGCAGGCTCTGGGTGTTCAGCGTCATGCTGCAGAACAGGACGTTGTCCGTTTCGGTGATCGTCCGTCCGGGCTCGTGTTTGAACACGTCTCCGGTGATCATTTCCTCGTAGTAGCGGCCACGGCGGGTATGAACGGTCACGGAGTCTCCTTGGATCGAGAGGCGGACGCGAGAAGCGCGGCCTGGTGATGGGGATGGGCCACCTCGGCCAGTGCGTGGGCCCGTTCGGTGACCGAGCGGCCGCGCAACCAGGCCACGCCGTACTCGGTGACGACCGCGTCGGGTGTGTGACGGGGGAGCGACACGATGTCGGTGCCGAGCCGGGGCACGATCCTGCTGCGACGGCCGTCAGGGGTCGTCGAGGGCAAGGCGATGAGCGAGAGACCTCCGGGGGACCCGAAGCCGGATTCGACGAAGTCGGCACTGCCGCCGATACCGGAGACCTGTCGGTCACCGACGAGTTCGGCGTTGACCTGGCCGGCGAGATCGACCTCGACGGCGGAGTTCACCGTCACCAGACGCGGGATCCGCGCGAGTTCTCGCGGAGCGTGCGAGAACCTACTGTCCCGGAGCACGACCGCGGGGTTGTCGTGAGCGAACTCCATCAGCCGTCGGGTGCCCATGAGTTCCGCGGCGAGGACGGCCGGTCGGGGATCGGTGCTCCAGGGAGCGATCCCCGCGTCGAACAGCGGCACCATCGCGTCGTTGGCCATCCCGACGAAGCGGACGTCGCGTAGCCCGCTTTCAAGGAGGAAGGCGGTGAGGGCCTCGGGCACGGCGCCGATCCCCAGCTGGAGCGTCGGCCGCTCGGGCAGGAGCGTCAGGACGTGCTCGGCGACACGGTCGCTGACCGTGTCCCGGGTGGCGGCCGGGAACTCGCACATCGGTGTGTCGGCCTCGACGAGGTGGGTGATCGAGCCGACGTGCACCATCGAGTCGCCGTGGGTCCGGGGGAGGTCGGGGTCGACTTCGGCCAGGACCAAGGCCGCGCGGTCGATCGCGTGCTTGACGTAGCTGGCCGAAGGACCGAGACTGCACCACCCGTTCCGGTCGGGGGGTGAAACGCGCACCAGAGCGACGGAGGTCTCCCAGAGGTCGAGGAGGTCCGGGACGGCCGAGGCGCGAGCAGGGACGTAGTCGACGTCGCCGGGACTCAGCGCGGCACGGGCGGGACCGTAGGGGTGCCAGGTCACATACGGCAGGTGACCGGCCGCCGAGGCTTCGAGGAACGGGTACGCGCCGAGCTGGAGGCCCGAACAAAGGCGCACCGACTTCAGGGTGTCCGCGAGCCCGCCGAGCGCGGTGAGCAGTGTCTCCGGCGTACCGCAACCGGGTGCCGCCACGATGGTGCTTCGAGGAGGAATGGCTTGGATCGCCGCTGACACGGAGACCGTCCGAGGTGGCTTCATCGCTCCTCCTGCTGTGTGCGCGGGGCCGGCCCGGGAATCCGCGCCGGAGTCCGAGGTTGCGGCCGGTGGCAGAGGACGTTTCGGCGCGTCCTGAGAGACCCTAGCCGCAGGAAGAAAGTGAAGCAAGTGCTTGATTGGGTATTGACCTTAGTGCTGTGACGTGGCTTACTTACTATCTAGCGAGCGCTCGATTGGTGCTCGTCAGGCCCTTACGCGAGGGAGATCGACTCAGTGGGACTGTTAACACAACAAATCTTCAACGGGCTCGCGGTGGGGTCGATCTACGCTCTGTTCGCGATCGGCTTCGCCCTCATCCTGGCGCGTATGAAGATTCTGAACGTGGCGCACGGGACCTTCGCGACCTGGGGGGCACTGTCGGCCTTCTGGCTGGTCGTCCAGGGCGGGATGAACTTCTGGGTCGCGGCGGTGTTGGGCGTCGCGTTCGCGGGTCTTCTCGGTGTGCTGTCGGAGCTCTTGGCCTTCGGGCCCTTGCGCAAGCGCAACGCCGGAACGTTCGCTCCGATCATCGCCAGTATCGGCATCTGGATCGTGCTGCTCAACGTCGCGGAGGGGTTCATCGGCCCCACCACAAGGAGCTTCCCGATCGAAGCCGTCCCGTCGACTCCCTTGCGGATCGGTGGAATCGTCATGCTGCCGGCCCACATCCTGAGCATCACGGCGCTGATCCTCGTGGTCACGGCGGTCCACCTTCTGCTCAGCCGCTCGCGGTTCGGGGCGGCGGTGCGCGCGGTCTCGGTGGACAGCCGTTCGGCGGCGATCGTGGGTGTGAACCCACGGCGGACCCTCTTGGCCGTCGCCTTCATCGCGGCAGGAGTCGCCGGGCTCGCCGGCGTCCTGTCGGCGCTGGCCGACAACAACGTGTCGTTCGGCCTCGGAGAAGCCCTGCTGCTGAAGGGCTTCGCCGCGGTCGTGGTGGGCGGTTACGGCGACATCCGTGGCGCGGCCGCGGTGGGGGTGGTGATCGGGGTCCTCGAGGTCCTCAGCTCTCAGTACATCTCCTCCGATTTCCGTGACGCCATCACCTTCGGCATCTTGCTGCTGGTTCTCGTGACCAGGCCCCAGGGACTGTTCAGTGAACGCCAGTTGGTCCGTGCCTGAGCGCGCCACCTCTCGAAAGGGTCATCTGTGAGTACGACCGCTTGGATCATCACACTCCAGTTCGCCGGGGTGAACGCGCTCTTCGCCCTAGGCGTGTACGCCTCCCTGTGGACCGGTGTCCTGAGCCTGGCTCCGATCTTCTTCGGCGCGGTGGGCGCCTTCACCTTCGGGTACCTCGCCGCGACCTTGGGCCTGCCTCCGTTCCTCGGATTGGTTCTCGGGATCGTCCTCGGGGCCTTCCTGGGAGTGGTCACGGCCGGGATCGTCATTCGGCTCAGCAGCCACTATCTGGCGATGGCGACCATCGCGATGGTGCTCATCGGTCGGGTGTTGATCCTCAACCTCCCGGAATACACCGGTGGTGCCGCCGGCACCCTGATACCGGGTGACCTCGGCACGTGGCCGTGGTTGCTCGGGACTCTGGTCATCGCCGGGTTCGTGATGTCGCGACTGGCCGGTTCCCGATTCGGGTTCGCCGCCGACGCGGTTCGGGAGGATCCGGCGGTCGCGCAGACCCTGGGCGTCTCGCCCCGGCACATCCAGTTGGTGGGCTTCATCCTCTCCGGTGCCTTCTCCGGGGCGGCCGGCGTGATGCAGGCGAGCTTCCTGCAGTACATCGGGCCGGACACCTTCTACACCCACCTCGGCTTCGTGACGCTGGCCGCCGTCGTCCTGGGAGGAGCGTTCCACTGGGCGGGTCCGATCGTCGGCGCCGTCGTGTTCACGATCCTGCCCGAGTTGTTGCGCGACGTCATGGGTGACTACGACCGCGTGGTGACCGGTGTCCTCCTCGTCCTCATCATCATCTACATGCCGCGCGGTCTGGTCGACCTGCGTCGGTTCCGGTTGCTCCGCCGCCGCTCACGAGGCTCGGAGCCCTCCGGCGTCAGCGCGTCGCGTGAATCGGCGAACCAGGAGGTGCTCTCATGACCACGACTTCCCCCGGGGCTTCCGGGGCGGTCGCCCCCGCGGTCGAGATCGCGGGGGTGACCAAGACGTTCGGCGGTTTGACCGCGGTGTCGGACATCCACATCGAGGTCGCTCGACAGAGCATCTACGGCATCCTCGGTCCCAACGGCGCGGGTAAGACCACCGTGCTGAACATGATCAGCGGGTTCATCGCTCCCGACAGCGGATCGATCTCGGTCTTCGGCGACGAGGTGACACGGATGCCGCCGCATCGGATCGCGCGGCACGGAGTGGCACGGACCTACCAGAACATTCGCCTCTTCGGAGGCATGACGGTGCTGGAGACCGTGGTGGCCGGTGCCTATATGCGCCGCTCCTCCACCATCGGCGGGGCGCTCCTCCTCAGCCCAGGGGAGCGTCGCGAACGTCAGAGGGTCCGCGAGCGGGCCCAAGCCCTCCTCGAACAGGTCGGCGTGCGATCCGCCCACGACGAGCTCGCCGAAACGCTTTCCTACGGAGACCAACGTCGCGTGGAGATCGCCCGTGCGCTCGCGACCGAGCCGCAGGTGCTGCTACTGGACGAGCCGACGGCGGGAATGAACGACGCCGAGTCCCAGGAGATCGGGGAACTTCTGCTCCAGCTGCAGGCCTCCGGACTCACCTTGATCCTCATCGAGCACAACATGCGCCTCGTCGAGGAGTTCTGTGAATCGGTGTCGGTGATGAACTCCGGTGTGATGCTCGCGCAAGGCACCCCGAGCTGGTGCCTGGAGCAAGACGATGTGAAGGAGGCCTACTTTGGAAAGAGCTCCGATGCTGCGCGTATCGCGACTCTCCGCCGCGCACGGCGCGGTTCAAGCGGTTCGTGAAGTCGACCTGGACGTCCCCAAGGGTTCGCTGGTCGCGTTGATCGGCTCCAACGGCGTGGGCAAGACCACCACCATGAACAGCATCGCGGGGCTGCATCGCCCCGCGAGCGGCACCGTCGAACTCGACGGCACCGACATCACCGGTTGGACGTGCCACAAAGTGGTGCGCGCGGGGGTGGCGCTGGTGGCCGAGGGACGCCGTGTCGCGCCGCCGTTGACGGTGGAGGAGAACCTCGGCCTGGCGACCTACAGCAGGCGCAGCAACAAAGCCGACTTCCGTGCCCAGTACGGGCGCGTCCTCGACCTCTTTCCACGCCTGGCCGAGCGGCGCGGACAGTTGGCGGGGATGCTGAGCGGCGGCGAGCAGCAGATGCTCGCGGTCGGGCGCGCCTTGATGACCAACCCCGACGTACTGCTGCTCGACGAGCCGTCGATGGGTCTGGCGCCCTCGATCGTCGACGTGCTCTTCGAGACCATCACCACGCTGCACGAGACGGGCTCGACGATCCTTCTCGTGGAGCAGAACGCCGAACTCGCGCTCGCGGTCAGCGACCAGGTGTACGTGATGCAGCGGGGACGGATCGTCGCCTCCGGCGAACCGGAGGAGATCCGTGGACGTGACGAGGTCATGACCGCTCTGTTCGGATGAGCGGTCTTGTTCCCGGTCATCGATTCGGCCGACGGAAAGCGTCGGCCGTCAATGTTGAGGAGTTCCATGAGCCAGATCAGTCTTGACGGTCAGGTCGCCATCGTCACCGGTGCCGGTGGCGGACTGGGGCGCGCGCACGCGTTGCTGTTGGCCGAACGCGGCGCCCGGGTCGTGGTCAACGACGTCAGTGGGCCGAGCGACGAGGCGGGCGCCGTGTCGCCCGCGCAGCGGGTCGTCGACCAGATCCGGGCGGCGGGGGGTACCGCCGTGGCCGAGAACACGGACGTGAGCACGAAGGAGAGCGCGGCCCGCATCGTCGACTTCGCGACCTCGACCTACGGACGACTCGACATCCTCGTCAACAACGCGGGCATCCTGCGCGACCGCTCCTTCGCCAAGATCTCCAGCGAGGAGGTCGATGCCGTCCTGAACGTGCACCTGGGCGGAACGCTGTGGATGTCGAAGGCGGCCTGGCCCGTGATGACCGAGCAGAAGGGCGGACGCATCATCAACACCACGTCGGCCGCGGGCCTGTTCGGCAACTTCGGTCAGGCCAACTACGCGGCGGCCAAGGCCGCCATCATCGGCCTCACCAAGACCCTCGCGATCGAGGGCGCTCGCTCCGGCGTGTCGGTCAACGCGATCGAGCCGGGTGCCCGGACCCGAATGACGGAGAACCTGCTCGGCGACCTCGCCGACAGCCTGGATCCCTCACTGGTCGCGCCGTTGGTCCTATGGCTCAGCGCACCCGAGTGCACGGCCACGGGGGAGGTCTACAACGTGGGCGGTGGCCGGGTGGCCCGGGTGCTGGTCGCCCAGACCCCGGGTCTGTTCGAACGCGACCTGACGGCCGAACGTATTCGGGACGCCTGGGACGACATCAACGACCCCGCCGAGACGATGGTGTTGACGGACTTCCAACAGGAGCTCGCCGTGCTCACCGAGATGCTGCGGGGCTGATCCCGGCGAGTACGGAGCCGGGGCGGCGTGGCCGTCCCTATAGTAAATCAAGCACTTGCTTGATAGTGTGGAGTGGCCCCGGTACCGACGCCGAAGGCCACGGTGGACATTCGACGAAGAGCCCAGCGGTGGGCACTGGCTGAATCTGGAGGCGGCTCGTGTCAGATCTACGTGACCCCGACCATGCCCTCATCGCGAGGACGATCAGGGAGAGGTTGACCGAGTTCGACGACGATTACTGGCTGGCCTGCGATCGCGACCACCGCTTCCCCTGGGAGTTCTTCAACGCGATGGCCGCCGACGGGTGGGTCGGTATCGCCGCGCCGGAAGAGTACGGAGGCGGCGGGCAAGGAGTCACCGAGGCGGCGATCCTCATGCGGGAGGTCGCCGCCTCAGGGGCGGCCATGAACGGCTGCACCGCCTTGCACATGAACGTCTTCGGACTGCAGCCGGTGATCAAGTACGGCAATGACCGGCTCAAGGAGACGTTCCTGCCCCGGGCCGCGGCCGGAGACCTCCACGTGGCCTTCGCCGTCACCGAGCCGGACGCGGGTACCGATACCTCACGCATCACCACGCGTGCGGTACGCGATGGTGACGGTTGGCGCATCACCGGACAGAAGATCTGGACCAGCAAGGCGCTCGAATCCTCGGTCGCCCTGATGTTGGCCCGCACGTCCCCGGCGCCCGATGATCCGGCCCGGCGCTTCGACGGTCTCAGTCTCTTCCTCATCGACCTGGATCCCGAGCACGTCGACATCCGGCCGATCCCCAAAACGGGTCGGAACGCGGTGGCCACCTGCGAGACCTTCTACGACGACCTGCCGGTCGAGGGGTGGCGGCTGGTCGGCGAGGAGGGGAAGGGCTTCAAACACATTCTCTCCGGTCTCAACCCGGAGCGGGTGCTGATCGCGGCCGAGGCCGTCGGGATCGGTCAGGCGGCCGTGCGCCGCGCGACGGAGTACGCCAAGGTACGTCGGGTCTTCGACCGGCCGATCGGCAGCAACCAGGCCTTGAGTCACCCGCTCGCGGACGCGTACGCGCGCCTCGAAGCGGCCTGGGAGATGACGCTGATCGCCGCGACCAAATACGACTCCGGTCAGTCCTGCGGCGCCGAGGCCAACATCGCCAAGTACCTGGCCGCCGACGCCGGTTACCAGGCCGCGGACCGTGCCATGCAGACCCACGGAGGACTGGGCTACGCCCAGGAGTACCACGTGGAACGGTATTGGCGGGAGGCGCGCATCATGCGCCTGGCCCCGGTGAGCCAGGAGATGTCGCTGAACTTCATCGCCCAGCAGGTGCTGGGCCTGCCGAGGAGCTACTGAGATGGGCAGGTTCGAAGGCAAGGTCGCCTACGTGCTCGGGGGCGGAAGCGACGGCCCCGCCCGCCCCGGAGAAGAGCTCCCCATGGGCAACGGGCGCGCGATCGCGCTGCGGCTGGCCTCCGAGGGAGCCCGGGTCGTGGTCGGCGACAAGGATCGCGACCGCGCCGAAGCGACGGTGGCCCACCTGAGGACCCCGGGCCTGGCCGTCGAGGTCGACGCCGCCGACCCCGAGTCCTGTCGTGCCGCGGTCGAGGAGGCCGTGCGGTTCGGCGAGGGGCGTTTGGACGTGGTGGTCTGCAACGTCGGGGTCTCCGGCCGCGAACCGGCCAAGGTGCAGTCCCTGGAGGACTGGGACACCGCCAACGACGTCAACGTCCGCTCGCACTGGCTGACGGCCCAGGCGGCACTGCCGCGGATGCTCGCCCAAGGACAAGGCGCCTTTGTCTTCATCGGCTCGACGGCCGGAGTGTTGAGCAGTCGGCGTTCGCTCTCCTACGAGGCGACCAAAGCGGCCCAGCTCGGAGTGATGCGACACCTCGCGGTGCGTTACGGAGGTCGAGGCATCCGTTCCAACGCGGTGGCCCTGGGCAACATCGACTCCGCGCTGGTGCGGCGAGAGTTCGGCGAGGGGGGAGCGGCGCGCGGCTCGGTGGTCCCGATGGGGCGCGAGGGGACACCCGAGGAGGTGGCCGCGGCGGTCGCGTTCCTCGCCGGTGACGACGCGAGCTATGTGACCGGCCAGAACCTGCTGGTGGACGGGGGCGTCAGCGCAGCGTGGCCGACGCCCCCGAACGCACCCGCTTGAGAGAGGACGACGATGGCTGAGACCGTGGTAGTGAGCGGCGTGGGCATGAGCCCGTTCGGGAAGTTCCTCGACCGTTCGATGAAGGAGCTCGGCAAGGTGGCCGTGGACGCCGCGCTGGCCGACGCCGACATCGGGGTCGGTGACGTCCAGGCGATGTTCTTCTCCAACGCGCTCGCCGGCCTGATCACCGGACAGGAATGCATCCGCGGCGAGGTGGTGGGTTACCCGCTCGGGCTCGCCGGCATCCCGATCCACAACGTGGAGAACGCCTGTGCCTCGGGAGGCAACGCCCTCCACCTCGCGTGGATGGCGGTCGCCTCGGGGATGTACGACACCGTGTTGGCGCTGGGTGTGGAGAAGGCCAACCACGCCGACCGGCAGCGGATGTTCAGCGCCTACGCGGCGGGTGCGGACGTGGAGGAGGGCTTCAGCGTCGGGGAGGGAGCGGGACAGAATCGCAGCCCGTTCGTCGACCGCCAGGCCAAGTTGGCCACCGCGTTGTTCGACGAGAGCGGCGTGACGATCGAGGGTCTGGCCCGGGTCGCGTCCCGCTCGCTGGAAAGCGCCACGCTCAACCCGTTCGCCCACCGCCGTTTCGGTGCCACCCCGGAGGAGGTGCTCACGGCGCGTACCGTCGTGGAACCGCTCACCGTGTTGATGAGCTCACCGGTCAGCGACGGTGCCGCCGCGGTGGTCGTCACCAGCAGACCCGAGGCGGTGGCCTCGGACCGTGCCGTCCGTGTCATGGCGTCGCAGCTGGCCACCCGTCCACCCCAGGACCGACCGGAGATGCCCAACGCGGTCCAGGCCTCGGCCTTGGCGGCCTTCGAACAGGCGGGACTGGGGCCTTCGGACATGGATCTGGCCGAGGTGCACGACGCCTCGGTCGCCTACGAACTGATGGCCTGGACCGATGTCGGCCTTTGCCCGAAGGGCGAGGAACAACGGTGGATCACCGAGGGGGTCACCGAGGCCGGTGGAGCCCTGCCTGTCAACCGGACGGGCGGCCTGGTCGGCCGGGGCCACGCCCTCGGAGCCAGCGGTCTGGCACAGGTGCACGACGTGGTGGCGCAACTTCGCGGGGAAGCGGGGCCACTCCAACTCGACACCGAGCCGCGACGCGCGGTGGTGCAGATCGGCGGCGGGGTGATCGATTGGCAAACGGCCGCCTCCACCGTGCACGTACTGGGGAGGGGCTAGATGAGCGACCTCGTCATCGACGCGCACATGCACGTCTGGGACGCGACGTGGCTCCCCGAGGGCCTCCGTCGTGCTTGGGCCCGACAGGCCGCCGGGCGGCGACTCCCCGAGCGTGATCCCAAGACCCTGATGGACCGGGTCGCGGTGGGTCAGAGCGACCCGGACGCCACGTTGACCATGGCAGCCTTCGACCGTGCGGGGGTCGCCGCGGGAGTGGTGCCCGTGGTGGACTGGACGATCGTGGGGGCTCCGGGGGGACGGCACCTGCCCATCGGTGAACTCAACGCCCGCTACGAAAAGGTCGCCGCGGAGAACGAAGGACGCCTCTACTTCTGCGCCGGTCTCGACCCAAGACACGAGAACGCGCGGGAGCTGTTCAACGCCGCGCTCGAACACCCCCACTGCAAGGGCTTCAAGCTTTACCCGGCGGCGGGCTGGGATCTGGCCGACGACTCCCATTCCTGGCTGTTCGACGCGCTACAGGAACGCGGGCTGCCGGCCGTGATCCACACCAGTCCTCTGGGCGGGGACCCGCTTCAGGTCGCCCGTTGCCGTCCCGCCGAGGTCGCCTCGATGATGGCGCGCCATCCCGAACTCCGTGTGGTGTTCGCGCACGCCGGGCTGGAGGCCTGGTGGGCGGAGGCATTGGACTGCGCGACCGGCTGGCGGCACGCCTACCTGGAGCTGTCGCTCTGGCAGCGCTGCGCCCTGAGCGATTACCCCGAGTTTCGACGTCGGGTGCGTCGGATGCGGGATCAGATCGGCGCGCATCGCCTCATCTTCGGCTCCGACATCATCCGGGGCCCCAGGGAGGACCCTGACGGTGCGCACCTGGAGGAATGGATCGCGAGGGTCCTCGACCTGGCGTCGCCGCACGCGGGGGACCCGCCCGTGTTGAGCGCGGAGGAACTGACGCTCTTCCTGGCGCGAAACGCCGTACGACTCTATGACCTGAAGGAGCACGCATGACCGCGGAGACCCTGGGAGAACTCTTCCGCAAGGCCGGCCGCCGGTTCGCCGACAACGTGGCGATCATCTCAAGGGGAGAGGAGCGTACGTTCGCGGAGGTGATCGAGAACGGGTGGCGGCTCACCCACGTGTTGCGGGCTCGGGGCCTACGGCCCGGTGCCTCGATCGCGGCGATGCTCGGCGACCGGGTCGAGTCATTGGAGGTCTACGTCGGGCTCGCGCTCGGCGGCTACACCGCGGTCCACGTCAATGACCGTCTCACGGCACCGGAACTCGACCACGTATTGACCGACTCGGGTTCCGTCGCGTTGATCCACACCGATCAGGTGAGCAAGGTGGCGGCCGAGTCGGCCCTCGCCGACCGCCTCTCGGCGTGGTTGGCCATCGACGAGTCGCCGCCTCCGGGTGCCACGCCGTACGCCGAGGCGCTCGCCGGTGCCGAGGCTTCGCCGCTGCCGATCGACCGATCGTTGGAGGATATCGCGCTGATCGGCTACACCAGCGGCACGACGGGTTTCCCCAAGGGGGTCCTGGTCAGCCATCGCGCGGTGGTCAACTGCGTCAAGCTGGTGCCGTACGCCTACCGGATGCCGCTGCAAGGCCACGTGGCGTTCCCGGGAGGGTGGTCCTTCGTCTCGGGACTGTGGGGGGTGATCTTCCCGCATTTCTACACAGGTGGGACCGTGGCGTTCATCCCCGGTGCGACGCCCGAGGAGTGGGGCCGACACATGGTCGAGCACGGGGCCACCTTCACACTAGGGCTCACCCCTTTGATCCCAGGACTGCTCGCCGCCCTGGAGGCCTATCCCGAGGCGTTGGGGACCCTGCAGAGCGTGCTCCACTCCGGTGGGCCACTGCCGGCCGAGCTGGCCGAGAAACTCGTCGGCACCATCGGCGACCGACTGGTGGAGACCTGGGGCATGACCGAGGTCATCGGTCCGATCACCATCACCAACCGCGGTGATTGGACGGGCCACGGCACGGCACGCGACATCTTCTCCTCCGTCGGCCGTCCGCTGCCGACCGCGTCGGTGCGCGTCGTCGACAGCGACGGTCACACGGTTCCCGATGGTGAGATCGGCGAGCTCGTCATCGAGGCCGACACCATGTTCTCCGGCTATCACGGCCAGCCGGAGAAGACCGCGGAGGTCTTTCGAGACGGCGAGTACTTCACCGGCGATCTGGGATACCGAGACGAAGCCGGCTACTTCTACCTCACCGGGCGGGCCCAGGATCTCATCATCAGCGGAGGGGCCAACGTCTATCCCGCGGAGGTCGAACGGGTCCTGCTCTCGATGGAGGAGGTCGTCGACGCGGCGGTCTTCGGGTTGCCCGACGAGCGTTGGGGCGAGGCGGTCTCCGCCGCCGTCGTGCCCGTGCCGGGCACGGAGATATCGGAGGAGGCCGTGCGCGACTACGCACGGTCGCAACTGGCCGGTTACAAGAAGCCGGTGAACGTGTTCTTCGTGGACGAGTTGCCACGCAACGCCAGTTCGAAGGTCATGAAACACGTGCTCAAGGAACGGTTCGTCCAGGGCACGGAGGACGAGGTCGAGGGAGGCCGACGATGAGCAGGCTTGGTATCAGTGAGTTGTTCCCGGGGATGGGCAGCCGGTCGGGCACGTGGTCCAATGACGCGGCCCAGCTGATCGAGGAGCTCGGGTACAACTCGGTGTGGTTGCCCGAGCACGTCGTGTTCTTCCCGACCTATCGTTCGAAGTACCCGTACGAGTCGGGCGGCGGGGAGGAGGTCGACCGGATGCTGGGGGTCCACGACCCGTTGGTACTCGCCTCCTCCATCGCGGCGAGCACGACGACGCTGCGCATCGGGACCTACGTCTTCGTGGTGCCGCAGCGCAACCCGATCGTCACCGCCCGCCAAGTGGCGAGCCTGGACCAGCTCAGTGGCGGACGCTTCGAGTTCGGTGTCGGTGTGGGCTGGTCCGAGGAGGAGTACGAGGCGCTCGACGTGCCTTTTGAACGACGCGGCGCCCGGATGAACGACTACCTGGCCGCGATGCGCGTCCTGTGGTCCGAGGAGGAGCTGAGCGAGTACCGAGGGGAGTTCGTGGACTTCGAGCCCCTCTACTGCTTCCCCAAGCCCGCTCAGCGTCCCCTTCCCATCATCGTCGGAGGCAACTCGGACTCGACCCTGCGCCGGATCGTGAGGTTCGGCGACGGATGGGCCGGTTACAGCCGAACGCATGAGGACATTCGTATCTTCTTGGAGCGCCTCGAGGAAATGATGACGGCGGCCGGCCGGGACATGTCCGAGCTTTCCCTCAAGGTGGGGCGGCGCAGCAAGGGTTCGACGGAAAAGGACTGGGAGGACGACCGCGCCTACATCGATGAGGCCTTTCGGCTGGGCATCGACGAGGTCGTGGTCTCGCCCAGGATCGGTGACGAGAACTACGAGAGGGACATGCGCCGCTACGCCGAGATCATCGGTCTTTGAGCGGGAGAACGATCGGCCCCGAGGGGCATCCGGGCCCCGAGGGGCGCGTTACACGCTGAATTAGAGCAAGCGCTTGATTAATTGGAGGAGTGTCGTGGGGCGAGTCAATGGTGATGCGGAGCGAACCTCCGAGGTGGACTACCTCATCATCGGTGCCGGAGTGTGCGGTCTCCACCAGCTGCACGATCTGCTCGAGATCGGGGCCGACGTGCGAGTGGTCGACGCCAACTCGGGGCTTGGCGGCACCTGGTACAAGAACCGATACCCGGGTTGCCGCTTCGACTCCGAGTCCTACACGTACCAGTACTCGTTCTCCGAGGAGCTTCTCCAGGAGTGGGATTGGAAGGAGAGGTTCGCCGCCCAACCCGAGACGCTCTCCTACCTCGAACACGTGGCGGACAAGTTCGACCTGCGGCAGCACATCACCTTCGACATGCGCCTGGTCCGTGCCGAGTGGTCGGAGGACGATCTTCGGTGGACGCTCACCTTCGAGAACGGCCAGGTGATCCGCGCCAAGTTCGTGCTGTACGCGATGGGACTCCTCTCCGTGCCGACCTATCCGAGGATCCCGGGCAGGGGGACGTTCCGGGGATTGGAGACGCACACGTTCGACTGGCCCGAAGGGTATGACGTGACCGGCAAGCGGGTCGCGGTCATCGGCACCGGCGCGAGTGGCGTACAGGTGATCACCGACATCGCCGACAAGGTGGAGTCGCTGTCGGTCCTTCAGCGAGACGCCAACTGGTGCGCGCCCTTGGGCAACGCGCCGATCTCCAAGGAGGAGATGCAGGAGCTGAGGGAAAGGTACGACGAGATCTTCGCGTGGTGCCGTGAGACCCCGGCGGGCTTCATCCACCGGCCCCACCGGACGCTTTCGACCGACGTGACGCGTGAAGAGCGGCTGCGTCATTGGGAAGAGCTCTACAACGGCCAGGGCGCCGGCCTCTACATGGGCAACTACCGTGACTGCATCACGGAGCCCGGACCCAACCGTGAGCTCTCGGAGTTCGTCGCCGGCAAGATCCGGGAGCGGGTCGAGGACCCCGAGGTGGCCGAGCTGCTGATCCCGAAGGATCACGGGTTCGGGACGAAGCGGGTCGCGGGAGAATCCGGCTTCTACGAGGTCTTCAACCAGCCCAACGTCGAGCTCGTCGACCTGATGGCGCACCCGATCCACGAGGTGACCGAGACCGGTATCCGGCTCGACCTGGGCTCCGGAGAGTTCCGTGACCTGGAGCTGGACGTCATCGTCTACGCCACCGGCTTCGACGCCGTGACCGGTCCCTTCGACCGGATCGAGATCATCGGCACCGATGGCGTTCGGCTCAAGGACCGGTGGAAGGACGGGCCCGAGACCTGCCTGGGAGTCCAGGTCTCCTCCTTCCCCAACATGTTCGTTCTCGTGGGACCGCAGTCGGGCTCGGCCTCGGCCAACTTTCCGCGCGGGATCGAAGACGTCGTCAACTGGATGACACAGACGGCGCTCTACATCGAGGAACACGGCATCGACAGGTTCGAGGGGCGCCGTGAGGCCGAGATCGCCTGGGTCGAGCACGTGCGTGAGGTGAACTCCAAACTGCTGATGTCACAGACACGGTCGTGGTTCAACGGGCACAACATCAACCTCGAACGTGATGAGAAACCACGTGTCATGGTCTACCTCGGAGGCGCCCCCCGTTATCGGCGACGACTCACCGAGGAGCTCGAGAACGGCTATCCCAGCTTCCTGCTGTCGAGTTCCGCCGTGTCGGCCACGTTGTCGACCTGACCACGGTGCGGCTCGGAGCCGGGCCGGCGGGGAGGCTCCGTCCCTTCCCGCCGGCTCCGGATCACGCGTGGCGACGCAAGCCCCCGTCGACGCCGATCGTCTCACCGGTGACGTAGGAGGCTCCCGCCGAGCACAGGAAGGCGATCAGGGCGGCCGCCTCCTCCGGCTCCCCGAAGCGTCGCGACGGAATGTTCTGGACGGCGTACTCCTCGCGCGCCTCCGGAGTGGGGAAGTGGCGCCGTACCTGCTCGCTGTCGATCCGGCCGGGCGCCACACAGTTGACGGTCACACCCGTGGCGGCGACCTCGCGAGAGAACGCCTTGGACCACAGGCGACAGGCCGCGATGGCCGCTTGGGCGGCCGTGACGGCGACGGGCTCGAGCAGGCCGACCACGTTCACCACTCGCCCCCGGCCGGACGCTTCCAGTTCGGGGCGCAATTCCTCGGCGAGCCGGCGCTTGGAATGGAAGTTCAGCTCGAAGGAGTCTCTCCACGCGGCTTCGTCGAGAACACCGCCGGGAGGGTCAGCCTGGCCCGCGTTGTTGACCACGATGTCCACGCCCCCGAGTTCTTCTCGCGCGGCCCGCCCGATCACCGATGCCGCGTCGGGGGCGCTGAGGTCGCAGGAGAGCAGGGCCGGACGCCTCCCCGTGGTCTCCGTGATCCGATCGGCGACCGCTTCGAGTGCGTTGATCCTCCGTGCGACCAGCAGCACGTGTACGCCGCTCTCCGCGAGGGTGATCGCCACCGCGCGACCGATACCCGCACCGGCCCCGGTGACGATCGCTCGAGCACCGTCGAGTCCCAGCTCCATGTGACCCCGCTCCTTGCCCTCAACCGCGCCCGCGCTGAGCCGGTGATGATCTTCGGCTCGGACGCTAGGGCCTTATTCGCACAGATGTCAAGCAAGTGCTTGATAGTCTCTCTCGTATGACAGACGATTCCTCAACGGCCGATCCCCGGGCCGAGAGCATCTCTTCCGTGCATCGGTATCACGCGGAGCTGATTTCCCAGTTGCGTGGCTTCTTGGACGAGTTCTCTTCCGCGTCCCTCACCGAGGCGTCGAGTGAAGAGCTGCGCGCCACCTTGGCCGACTTGACGGAACGGCTCGCCGCCGAGCGAGTACCCGAGGAGGAGCGGCATTATGGTCGCCTTTTCCGGCTACCCGCGGCGGGGCAGGCCACCACCCCCTGGTACGAGGTGCTCGAATCGACACCGCCCGACTCCCTCACGGGTCGATCCGTTTTCGGTCCGTTCTTCCTCGGTGGCAGAGGTGCCGCGCACGGAGGATCGATACCACTGCTCTTCGACGAGCTTTTCGGGTGGCTGGCCAACGCCGAAGGAATGCCGGCTTCACGTACGGCGTATTTGAACACCCGGTACCTCTCGGTCGTCCGTATCGGAGTCGAACTCACCTTCTCCGCGTGGACGGAGCGTGCGGAAGGGCGCAAGAGGTTCTTGCGGGCCGAGCTGCGTGACGGGCCAACGCTGTGCGCGGAGGCGGAGAGCCTGTTCGTCACCTTGAGGCCCGGTCAGGCCTGATCCCACGTGGATCGGCGTCCCGAACATCTCTCAGGGGTGGCGTCCTACCCGCACATGTACGACATCGCCCCGCCCTACGGTGGATGGTCCGGAACCGGAAGATCGATGGGTGCGAGCTCGGTGTGGGTGGTGAGAACGCTCATTTTCAGGCCCTCACACCACTGTGCGGAGTGCCGGCAAGAAGAACCGGGAGGGTGTCGGGTCCTTGGCCGTAGAGTGACGAAGCCCCTTTATCGGATTGAGGGAAGGCATCCTCAAGGGGTCGGGGCTTCGGAGATCGGCATGTGGTGATCCGGGTGGCCGCCCCATAGGAGGACGCACCGTCATGTGAGTGGAACTCCTCGGTCCGCGGCCCGAAAGAACCCCCTTTTCGCTCACCACGACGGTCATGGCTCACTTCTCCAGGGGTCGAGGCTGAAGGTGTGCCAGCGGAACTCTTCCTCCCCAGCGCCGAAATCGTCTTCATCCCCTGCTTCCGAGAGGCATCGATTTCCCCCCAGGACCACGGTGGTGGCGATTCATGGAAGCGACATCGTCGAGTGGTCGCTTGTGGAACACCTCTTACGGAGTG
Source organism: Nocardiopsis sp. ATB16-24 (assembly GCF_030271535.1). Taxonomy (GTDB): domain Bacteria; phylum Actinomycetota; class Actinomycetes; order Streptosporangiales; family Streptosporangiaceae; genus Nocardiopsis. The sequence continues at coordinate 268,479 of NZ_JASCXJ010000003.1, forward strand.
CGCTACCCCGGACGAGCACGAGACCGGTCGTCGAGTCCCTCAGCGATCGCGGTCGAGTGGGGCTGATGCCGTGGATCTCGGTCATGGTCGTGACGATGTCGACGCCTGTACCGAAGGTCGTCACCGACGTTCCTGTGCCAAGGGCCGCGGTGGACACCGCACCGGGCGCTGTGGGATGTGCCGTCAAGTCCCACCGCTGCCTGAAGCGCGGCGGCCATGCTCCGACGGCTGCCGGGGCACGGCGAGGAACTCGCGGAACCGGCCCCCGAAACGGGACTGGGGCCCCTCGTGAAAGAGAAGCCCCAGGTCATGAGGGCGGCCCCGGCAGGATTCGAACCTGCGGCACCCGCTTTAGGAGAGCGGTGCTCTATCCCCTGAGCTACGGAGCCATGGGTCTGACAGAGGTATGTCCTACCCCGCCACCTGGCCAAGCCTAACCCAGGATGGCAGTGGATGGGGTGTCGGTTTTCCGTTCGGGGGGCATGGGTGGGAGACGCTGCCTGCATGGCACAGTACGCTGACCTACGATTGGTTGCCCCGACGCGTTGTGATCTCGCTCATGGCGCGTGTCGTGTTACGGCCGCATGTGTACCTCCGGTGATCGTGAACACCGGGACGTGGTTTCGGTCGGCACTGTGGTGATCAGGGGTTTCTCCGGAAACGGGAACAGAGGGCGTGGTGAAGGGCGAAGCCCCGCACGTCGCCCGCTCCGACCGGCGAAACAGCCCCGCGTGGCCGCAGGCGGACATGTAGTACGTTGCGTTGCGGCCACGGGTAGGTGTTCAAGGAAGCAGTCCGGAGGATCATTCGTGCCGTTCACTTCTGATGCGGCGCGGCGCAGGTCCCGCGTGCCGGGTGGCCGCGGGGCGCTGACCGCCCTTGCGATGTCCTACCGTGTCCGTTTCGCTCAGGCGGTGACACTCGCACTCGTCACCGCGCTGCTCGTGGCCCCGGTGCCGATGGCCGCGCTGGATCCCGCCGAGGCCAGTCTGGAGGAGCTTCGGGAGCGGGCGGAGGCCGCCGCGGACGAACTCCAGGAGGCCACCGACGAGCAGGTCGAACGCCAGGAGGCGTTGGAGGAGGCCCAGGAGGAGCTGGTCGAGACCCTGTACGACCTCCAGCAGACCGAGCTCGAACTCAGCGAGATGCGCGAGCCCTTGGCCCAACTGGCCAGCACCCTCTACAAGCAGCCCGACGGAGGCCTGTTGGCGGTGCTGGCGTCGGGGGCGCTCGTGGAGGATCTGCAAACGCAGTCCTACGCGGCGAAGATCTCCGAGAACAACCAGGCGATGATCCAGGACGCCACCGACCTGCGGGAGGAACAGGTCGAACTGGCCAGCCAGGCACAGGAACTACAGACCAACACCCAGCTGGAGGAGGTCGAGCTGGCCGCGGACATCGAGCAGTTGCGTGAGCGTTCGGAGGAACTCACCGAGGAGCTCTACGGCGAACTCGAAGACCGTGGCATCGACCCCGAGGCCTACATGGCCGCCGGCGACTGCGACCCCGCCAACGCCGCGAAGGCGCAGGGGGCCCCCAACGGCCTGCTGCCGGGTGAGGCCCTGTGCGACCTCTACGACAACAAGCAGTTGCGGGCCGACGCGGCCGTGGACTTCCTCCAACTCAACTCCCGGTACGTGGAGGAGTTCGGCGAGAACATGTGCATCACCAGCGCCTACCGCGACCTGCCCAACCAGCACCGCGTCTACCGCGAGGTGGCACCGGGCTTCGCGGCGGTCCCCGGTACGAGCAACCATGGGCTGGGACAGGCGATCGACCTGGGCTGTGGCATCCAGAACTACAGGTCCGAACGTTGGCTGTGGATGGAGGCCAACGGCGCCGACTACGGGTGGATCCATCCGGCCTGGGCCAAGTCCAGCCCCTTCGAGCCCTGGCACTGGGAGTACACCGGCTGACGCCGCCGGCCCCGTCCCGTCGAGGAGTCCTCAGACGGTCTCCGGTACGACCTCGGCGGTGCAGTGGGCGCATCGGGTCGCCCTCTTGTCGATCTCGCTGACGCAGTGGGGGCACTCGCGGGTGGTGGCCTCCTCGGCCTTGACGAAGCGCTCCACGACCTTGGACACGGGCAGCACCACCAGGAAGTACAGGATCGCGGCGGTGATGAGGAAGGAGATCAACGCGTCCACGAAGGCGCCGTACAGGAAACGGCTTCCGTTGATCTCGAAGTAGAGGTCACCGAAGGTCGGGACGCCGCCGAAGATACCGAGCAGCGGAGTGATGAAACCCTCGGTGAACGCGGTGATGAGGTTGGCGAAGACCGAGCCGATCACGACCGCGACCGCCAGCTGCACCAGGTTTCCCTGGAACAGGAACTTCTTGAAACCCTGCATGGAGGAGTCCTGTCGAATCCGTGGTGAACGTCCTTGCCCCGAAACCGCGGGGCGTGCCCTCCTCCGCGCGCTGTGCCACCGCGCACGGGGTGGGCGTGGGGCCCGCGACGGAGCGGACGCCTTCTTCGAGGCCTCTTCCACACGGCCCCGGCACGGGGGGAGGGGCGCCGCCGACGTGAGGGTCCGCGGCGCCCGGCCAGCTTCGCCCACACCCGGGCGGGGGTCAACCGCGGATGGTGATGGACAATCGGGAGGAGGCGGCGTGGCCCGCCAGACTCCTGGCCTCGGCGGGGGTGGCGGCGATGAGGATCAACGCCCCGCCCTCCCCCGCCTGGCCGGTCTCGCGGGGCAGGGCGAGAACGGGCCGGTCGTTGGCCACCTCCACGGCGGCACCGGCACGAGCGGGTCCCAGGTCGTCGTGGCCGTGGGCGGCGAGGACGTCCACCCTGCTGCCGGGGGAGAGCAGGTCCACGGCGCCGGGGTCGGCGACCCGCACGGGGACGGCGACCAGGCCGGGCCCGTAGGGCCGGGCGGGCGGATCGGAGAGCCGGGCGTCGGTGATGACCTCACCACGGCGCACGGGGGCGTTGAGCAGGAGCCCGGAGGTGTCGGTGTCGGCGTCCAGGGCGCCCGCGGGTACGACTTCCGCGGGCAGGGCCAGTGCGGTCAGGTCGTGCCCGGTGAGCGGGCTCGCGGCGTCCAGGTCACGGGAGGCGACCAGGACCGGGGTGGTGGGGGTCGGGAGGGGGCGTACGGCCAGGACGGCGCTGACGAGCGCCGCGGCGGCCAACAGGGCGGCCAGAGGGCGTCGGCGCCGGTCCAGGAGGCGGACGACCGCCCGGCGGTGCCGATAGGGGGGTGGTGCGTCGGTCACGCCTCAACGTTAGATCGCCACGGCGTCCCCGGAGCGTTGTCCACAGGCTCGATCCCCGGGCGGGTACGCGGTGTGCCGTCGAGTTCCCGACGGCACACCGCCGTCAACGGTCCGAAGACTCAGGTGGTCGCGGCGGACGTGCTTCCCGCCGTGCTGGTGGTGCTCGCGCTGCCGCTCTCCGTGGAGGAGCCCTTGCCGTCCGTGGAGGAGGAGGCGGAGGCCGATGTGTCGCCGCCCTTGCCCTCACCGGAGTTGGAGCCGGTCAGCGCGGAGCTGTTGGAGCTCTTGCCGCTGTCGGTGCGGTAGAAGCCGGAACCCTTGAACACGATGCCCACGGCGGAGTACACCTTGCGCAGGCGTCCCTCGCACTCGGGGCAGACGGTCAGCGCGTCGTCGCTGAAGCTCTGCACGACCTCCAGCTGGGCGCCGCACTCGGTGCACGCGTACTGGTACGTAGGCACTGTTCGAGTCCTCCTTGTTAGCACTCTCGCCCGTTGACTGCTAAATAGTACGCGCTCCCCGGCCGAGGGCGTGACAGGGCCCGGTGTCGAGCGCGAACGCCCGGACGAGGGCCGGGCCGCCGACACCGCCGTAGGTCCACCTGCGACGACGTTCCGGCGACTCCCCGAGGCCCCGCTCAACCTCGTTCGTCCGGCCGAAGCGTCGGGCCGAACATCCGCGGGCCGCCGCCGGGGGTGACCACGGCGTCCACCGGGCGGTCATGCGGTTCGGTGGGCAGGGAGTCCACGAACTCCTCGTCGTACACCAGGGCGACCGCCGGGGTGTGCGGCCTCTTGTGGCGCAGCGCCCGGTCGTAGCACCCCGCGCCCCGCCCCAGGCGCATGCCCCGGCGGTCCACCGCCAGGGCAGGGCACACCACCACGTCCACCCGCTCCAGAGCCTGGGGTCCATGGCGCCGTCCGCGGGGTTCCAGCAGCCCGTGCCCGGCCGGTGCCAGACGGTCGGGGCCGTCGAAGGTCACCCAGTCCAGGTCGCCGTCGGGCAGGAACACCGGCAGCAGCACGTGCGTGCCGCGTTCCCACAGCGCCGTCACCAGACCGCGGGTGTCGGGCTCGGTGCCGACGGAGTAATAGCAGGCGACCGTTCCGTCCATGGGCGGCCAGGGAGCCCCCATGAGGGTGTCCCGGAACACCGCGCCGGCCCGCGCGCGCTCCTCGGCGCCGAGCGCCCGCCGTCGGGCCAGCAGGGACTCGCGCAGCCGCTTCTTGGCTCCGCGTCGCTCGCTCTCGTCCATGGCCCCAGTGTGGCACCGCACCGGGCACGACCGTCCCGCCGAGGACGTGGACGGTGAACGGCCGGTGGAGGCCCGTTCTCGGGGACGCGAAACCGACGGAACTTCCTGGCGCCGGGCAGTGTGTGCAGACCCTGGCGCGGTGGGGGACTGGCCTAGAGTGCCGACATGAACGACTCCACCGACCAGAGGCGACCTGAGACGGTACCTGTCACGAAGGCGGTCGTGCCCGCCGCCGGCCTCGGCACCCGGTTCCTTCCCGCGACCAAGGCCACGCCCAAGGAGATGCTGCCGATCGTGGACAAGCCCGCGATCCAGTACGTCGTCGAGGAGGCGGTCGCCGCCGACCTCCACGACGTCCTGATGATCACGGGTCGCAGCAAACGCTCCATCGAGGACCACTTCGACCGGGCCTACGAACTGGAGGAGGCCCTGGAGGCCAAGGGCGACGAGGAGCGCCTGCGGTCGGTGCGCGAGTCCAGTGACCTCGCCCAGATGCACTACGTCCGCCAGGGCGAGCCGCGCGGCCTGGGCCATGCGGTGCTGTGCGCGAAGGCCCACGTGGGCGACAACCCGTTCGCCGTCCTGCTGGGCGACGACCTCATCGACTCCGCCGATCTGCTGCGCCGCATGATCCAGGTGCGGGAAGAGTACGGCGGCAGCGTCGTCGCGCTCATGGAGGTGGAGCCCGAACAGGTGTCCCTGTACGGATGCGCCGGCATCGAACCCACCGACGAGGACGACGTCGTCACCGTCACCGACCTCGTCGAGAAGCCCGACCCGGAACAGGCGCCGAGCCGGTGGGCGATCATCGGGCGTTACGTGTGCGACCCGGCGATCTTCCCCGTCCTCCAGGAGACCCCGCCGGGGCGCGGCGGAGAGATCCAGCTCACCGACGCCCTGCGCGAGCTGACCCGGTACAAGCCCGAGGACGGCGGCACGGTGCGCGGGGTGCTGTTCCGGGGGCGCCGCTACGACACCGGGAACAGGGCCGACTACATCCGCACCGTGGTGGACTTCGCCTTCCGCCGTCCCGAACTCGCGGCGGAGTTGTTGCCCTGGATGCGGGAGTTCGTCGACCGCCGGGGCTCGGGCCGCCCCTGACGGCCGGACCGCACCGCCCTCCCGACGCGGACCCGGCGTGGCGGCCGAGGTCCGCCCCGCAGGGAGCCGGACACGGGGAGAATGGGGCGCAAGACGTCTCCCGAGGTACGGGAGGCGGTTCTGGCACAGGAACCGCGAAGCGGAAGGATTCCAGTGAAGAGCGTCGAACAGCACGTCGCCGACGTCCTGGCCCTGATCGCCGAACCCGAGCCGACCCGGTTGGACCTGATCCAGGCGCACGGCACCGTGCTGGCCGAGGCCATCACCTCGCCCGTGTCCCTTCCGGGCTTCGACAACTCGTCCATGGACGGTTACGCCGTGCACGCCGCGGATCTGGCCCCGGCCACACCCGAATCGCCCGTGCGGCTGCCGGTGGTGGCCGACATCCCCGCCGGGGACCCCTCCCCGACCGCGGTCCTGCCCGGCATGTGCGCGCGCATCATGACCGGAGCCCCCATGCCCTCCGGAGCCGACGCCGTGGTCCCGGTCGAGTGGACCGACGGTGGTACGACCAGGATGACCGTCGACCGCCCGGTCAAGGTCGGCAACGCCGTCCGCCGGGCGGGAGACGACGTGGTCGAGGGGACCACGGTGCTGCACCCGGGCGTACGGATCGGCCCGGGGGAGATGGGCATCCTGGCCGCGGTCGGACGCCGTTCGGTGCCGGCGTACCCGCGTCCCCGGGTGGTCGTGCTCTCCACCGGTGAGGAACTGGTCGAGCCCGGACACCCGCTCGGTCCCGGACAGATCTGGGAGTCCAACAGCTTCATGGTCGCCGCCGCCGCGCTCGAAGCCGGATGCGAGGTCCACCGACACGGTTTCGTCGGCGACGACCCGGAGACCGTACTCGACACCCTGGAGGGCCTGCTGGTACGTGCCGACATCGTCGTGACCACCGGTGGGGTGAGCATGGGCGCCCACGACGTGGTCAAACAGGTGCTCACCCGCCAGGGCACCGTGGAGTTCACCCAGGTGGCCATGCAACCTGGCAAACCCCAGGGTTTCGGGACGATCGGCCCGGACCGGACCCCGATCATCACCCTGCCGGGCAACCCGGTGAGCGCCTTCGTGTCCTTCCAGATCTTCGTCCGTCCCGCGCTGCGCAAGCTGCGCGGACTCGACCCCGACCCCCTGCCGTCGACGCGGGCCACCCTCACCAGCCCGGTGGCCTCCCCCAAGGGGCGCCGTTCCTACCTGCGTGCCGTGTTGGAGGAGTCCCCGCACGGACGCGGCGCCGACGCCACGGTCTCGCCCGCCTTCCACCAGGGCTCCCACCAGTTGTCCGCCCTGGCCGGGGCGAACGCGCTCGTGGTCGTGCCCGAGGAGGTGACCGAGGTGGTCGCGGGCACCTCCGTACAGGTACTGCGCCTGCCCCGGCCCCAGTAGGGACCCCGCCGCTGTGGAGGGAGGGTCCGCGGACGCGACGCGGTGGACGAGCGGGTGGCCGGGGGAAGGTCCCCACGGTGCCGTACGGTCGTCGTGACGCGCCTTGGGCGCTCGGGTGCGGCCACCCGGTCGCATCCGCTTTTCGATCACGGAGTTGGCGGGCTGATGACGACCCACGATCCACGGCCGGAGGAGGCCGACCACCCCTCCGGATTCACCCACCTCGACCACACGGGCGCCGCGCGCATGGTCGACGTGTCGCAGAAGCGGGTGAGCACGCGCACCGCCACGGCCACCGGTCGGGTACTGCTCGGCCCCGAGGCCGTCGCCGCGCTGCGGGACGGAGAGGTGCCCAAGGGGGACGCGCTGGCCGTCGCGCGGATCGCCGGCATCCAGGGGGCCAAGCGCACCCCCGACCTCGTGCCGTTGTGCCATCCCATCGCCGTGCACGGCGTGGACGTGGACCTCACCGTCGTGGACGAGGGGGTGGACATCAGCGCGACGGTGCGCACCGCCGACCGTACCGGTGTGGAGATGGAGGCGCTCACCTGTGTCATGACCGCGGCGCTCGGCCTGATCGACATGGTCAAGGCGATCGATCCCGAGGCCGAGGTCACGCGGGTGCGGGTCGAGGAGAAGACCGGAGGCAGGAAGGGCGACTGGAGGCGTGGTGCGTGAGTCGGAGGGCGCCGGCCCCCGTGTCGCGGTCGTGACGGTGTCGAACCGGGCCGCGGCGGGCGTGTACCCGGACCGTTCCGGACCGGTGATCGTCGAACGCCTGCGTGCGGCCGGCTGCGAGGCCGTGGGTCCCTGGGTCGTGTCGGACGGCGAACCGGTGGCGGAAGCCCTTGAAAGGGCACTGGAGGAGCGGATCGACGCCGTCATCACCACGGGAGGGACGGGACTGACCCCGCAGGACCGCACCCCCGAGATGACCCGTCGGTTGTTGTCCTACGAGATCCCCGGCATCGCCGAGGCGCTGCGGGCGGGAGGCAGGGACAAGGGGGTGCCCACGGCGATCCTGTCCCGCGGTCTGGCGGGGGTCGCCGAGCGCGGTGGACACCGGATGCTCGTGGTGAACCTGCCCGGCTCCAGAGGCGGTGCCCACGACGGGATGGACGTGTTGGAGCCGGTGCTCGGGCACGCGGTGGATCAGCTTCGGGGCGGGGATCACCCACGTCCGAATGGCGCGGAAAAATGACCGGAATCACACCTTGGGTATTCCGTCCGTTGAGAATTCCTGGGATGGGGTCGGTTTTCGGTGCGCGAGTATTAGGGTTAGGAATCAGCCGATTCTCACGCCCGGGGGTGACGCCGGACACGTCGATCAGGGGAGTGGAATACTGGAAGCGTCGCCGGTGGCGGGAGTCCGATGCCCGCGCCTTCCGGTGTCGTACCGATGGATCACGGTGCTCGGGGCGTCGAAGGGACGGTCGTGAATCGCAGACAGGGGTGGCCCGTCACCCTGCGGGAAAGGGAGGTCGTGCTCCGTCCTCTGCGCCTGCGCGACGCCTCCGTGCTGAGAGAGGTACGCGCGCGCAACGAGGAGTGGCTGCGTCCATGGGAGCCGACCTATCCGGAGATGCCGGTGAACACCAACGGCCTGGCCCCCTACGTCGCGATGCTCCAGTCCATCCGCAGGGAGGCCCGACAGGGGCTGTCCATGCCGTGGGCGGTCCTCTTCGAGGGCCGGTTCGTGGGGCAGCTCACCGTGGGGGCCATCACCTGGGGCTCGGCCAGGTCCGCGCAGGTGGGCTACTGGATCGACAGCGCCTTCGCCGGTCACGGCATCACTCCCACCGCGGTCGCGTTGGCCGTGGACCACTCCTTCTTCGGGGTCGGGTTACACCGGATCGAGGCCAGCATCCGGCCCGAGAACAGGGCGAGCAGACGCGTGGTCACCAAACTGGGCTTTCGGGACGAGGGAGTGCGAAGACGCCAGTTGCACATCGACGGAGCCTGGCGTGACCACATCTGTTATGCGATCACCGCGGAGGAGGTCCCCCAAGGGATGATGCACCGATGGCGTCATGGGACACCTTCCGGACCCTCGATAGAGCCTGGTTCCGGCCCCGGTTCCGCTTTGGGGCCCCAAGGCCCGAACGGCGGCCAAGGCCCGCGTGATCCGGCGAGTCCGCATCCATGATGCCACTGAACGTGACACCATCGCAGGTGTGCCCAGAACTTAAACATCACTTTAGCGACATTGATTCATTACTTTGCGTTGAATTGGTGATGCGCTCCGCAGTCAGAGTGTGACCTGCGTTTTCTCGGCCAAGGACGTCACGACCGAAACAGAGAGTCCACAATCTTGCGACACTCCGGTCGGAATGTGGCGCATTTATGGACACGGGGTCGTACCGTGCGGAACATAGACGCATTGACGATGCGGGCAACGCGTGGATATGAAGCACGGGAATCACCCCGGTTCCAGGGAGGGGCCGGAACGAGGTCCCGTGGGGGAACGTCTCCTTCCCCAGGGACCCACGCGGCGCGGTGTCGACGAAGTGTCGGTCAACGTCCAGCGGCCGTCATCGTGAGGAGGGGTGATGAGTAGCTCCCCTCTGTACCTCGCCATCGTGGTGGTGTGGCTCATCGTCCTCGTGCCCATGCTGCTGCGCAAGGACTCCGTGGACACCGTCCACGAGGACCCGCGCCGAGAGGGCGCGGAGAGCGAGGACGTCGGCGTCGAGGGTGCCGAGGAAGGCTCCGAGAACGGCGTCGACGACGACCCGGACGCCGTTCGGACCCAGGTCCTGCGCCGTGGAGAGCACGGCACCGACCACGCGCATGAGCCCGAGGCCGGCGAGGAGGTTCCACCCCCCGGCCGCTACCGGGCGGTGCCCGGTCCCCGAGCGCGGATCATCGCCCGGCGGCGCCGTCGTACCACCGGCCTGGTCCTGGTCAACGTCGCGACCGCCGTGGCCGTCATGTTCGGGTTGGGGCCCTGGTGGGTGACGGTCCCGCCGGTGCTGCTGCTGGCGGGCCATCTGGTCCTGCTCAGGGAGGCGGCCAAGGCCGACGCCGAGGAGAGGAGGGCCGCGCTGCTGGCCCGTCGCAGGGCGGTTCTGCGCGCCCGCCGCATCGAGGAGGAAGAGCGGCGCGAGGCCGAGCGCGAGGCCGAGGTGATCGCCCTCAGGGAGCGGCGCGACCAGGTCTACGACCAGTACGCCGATGCCCGACTCAGGGCGGCCGGAGACTGAGTCCGGACCGGCGGCCGAGGAACCCGGTTCGGATCACTCGGGGATTCCTGCTAACCTGGTTCTCGTCTCCAAGGGGCTATAGCGCAGTCCGGTAGCGCACCTCGTTCGCATCGAGGGGGTCTGGGGTTCAAATCCCCATAGCTCCACGGGACGCGGGCTGCTGCTCGCCGGTCTTCGACCGGCTCGCCGCGGCCCGCGATGCTTTTCGGGGGGCGACCCCCGTACCCCCGATTGAAGGCCCGCGTGGTCGGTCGCTTCGCGACCTTCCCCGCGGGCTTGTTGCTTTCGGGGGGACGACCCCCCGTACCCCCCGGTGTGCCGCTCGGCCTTCGGCCGTCGTGCCTCGCGGCACGGCCTTGGGTGTGCTGGGGCCGGTGCTGGTCGGAGGCAGCCCACGCGGGCTGCTGCTCGCCGGTCTTCGACCGGCTCGCCGCGGCCCGCGATGCTTTTCGGGGGGCGATCCCCGTACCCCCGGTCGAAGGCCCGCGTGGTCGGTCGCTTCGCGACCTTCCCCGCGGGCTTGTCGCTTTCGGGAGTGATCCCCTGAGCCTCCGGTGTGCCGCTTGTGCCGCTCGGGCATCGCGTTCCGCGCACGGCGGCGACCGTGCTCGGGGACTCGAAGAGGTCGACCGGAGTGCTCCGTGTGCCGGGGCGTCGCCGGATGGCGCGCGGGGCTGTTCGGCCCTTCCGTCGACGGAAGGGGGCCCCGGTCGAGGTGACGCTGTCCCCTGTGGCGGGTGGGTGTGCCGGACCGGAGCCCCGAGTGTCACCGGCGAAGTGGCTATCCCCTGCGGCGGGGCGGCCGATGCCCCTCCAGCGTACTTCGAAGGTCCACGAGGAGGTAAGGGCCGAGAAGGGAACGACGGAACAGAGGAAGAGCAGATATTCCTTTTTCAGCTGGCCCGAAATAAGGGGGAAGAGGGCCTCAGTGTGATGTGAAGGCGTGCGGTGCTCCTTCTGTCGCAACGGAGAGTAACGGCCCCTGAGGGTGGATGTAAGGTGGCAAATCCGGGCAAACTACCGTGTTCTCACCCCTTGTTCGGGTGGTTTTGCCTGGTATGGGCACATCCGCTGGCCGTGGCCCTTCCCCAGGAGGGGCCGGAGGATATCCGGTTTTCCGTTCTCGGCAATAGGAGCCTTCGTTGCTCTGCGTTATGGGCATGCCGTGTCCTTGTCGAAAGAAGGGCTTGTTCTGGCAGGGCATGGGGGAGGGCGTCCTCCGAGGAAGAGGAATGCTCACCCTTCTGATCTGCGAAAACATCCACGCGGCCACTTATTCGGCGGTACTGGTACAGTCTTTGGTCGTATCCGCGCCGTGGAATGGAGAAAACTCGACTTCAAGCCTTGCGGCTGTTGTGAGTTCTACGCCATCATGGTCGCGGGATGGGCTGAAAGCCGAAGAAAGGTAGACGCTATGACCACGCTCACGACCACCGTCCGTAGCAGCGGTTTCTCCTGGCAGTAGTCGGTCTGCCGAGCGGATCCCTTCCGGATCCCGGTATCGGGCCTGATCGGTGTCGCACTGGTCAGGCCTTTCGTGTTCCCCCGATGTTCTCGCCATCGCACACGCACGTCCTTCAGCACGTCGTCACGGAGTACCGGGGGATGCGTGATTTGATCGGGGACCACACCGGGTAGGGAGGTGAACACGACCTCCGGTCCTGCCAGGAAGGACCACGCGACCGCGAAGGAGCGGATCCGACGTGTCCGACTCCCCCGATCACCTCGGCGGATACCAGCCCCCCGAAGAGCCCGTTCCCCCCTTTGTAGACACCACGGCGAGTGGGGGTTACGAGCCACCGCCCTACGAATCCGGCCCACCGGAGCCCCGGCGGGAGACGACGGTCGAACCGGTGGAGGAGGAGCCCCTCGTCGCGGCCGAGCGGTTCCGACGTACCACGCCGGCGCGGCGCAAGGTGATCCCGGCGCACAGAGGACGGGGACACTGGCGTCTGGCGGCGGGGACGCTGACCTACGTGATGGTGGTCGGAGGGATGGCCGACTACGTCCAGCCCGAGACGAGGGCCCTCGCCCACCTGGCGTTCTGGCTGTTCCTCGGAGGCGCCTTCCTCATCACCCTGGGCCGTGAACGTCGTCACGGATGGGAGCCCGCACCACGGTGGCCCTGGTTGGTCGGGGCCTTCGGAGGGGCACTGCTGGTGGAGGGGCTGGTCATGGCGTTCGGCTCACCCGCGATCATCGTGGGATCGCTGATCCTTCTGGGCCTTGGCCTGTTCGTGCTCATGCTCGTGGGCTGAGGAGCGGTACGGGTCCGCCCACCACGGGATGGACAGGGGTCAGGTCGCCTCGTCGTCGAAGGGTGGACGTTTGCCGTTCAGCCTGGCCGCGGGCTTCTTCTCCGGTTCCTCGTCCTCCCAGAAGTGCTTCTGTACGAAGCGCTTGGGGTTGAGGTCCTGCACGTCGAAGTCCTTGAACTCCGGCCCCAGGCCCTCCTTGATGTCCTTGGAGGCGGAGTTGGCCATGACACGCAGTTGGCGCAGCACCCTGCCGATCTGCTGGGCGGCCTTGGGCAACTGGTCCGGGCCGAAGATGAGCAGCGCGAGCAGGAGGAGGATGACGAACTCTCCTCCGCTGATGTTGAACATGCGCGACCCTCGTCCTTCGTGTACAGACCGGCACCAAGCAGGTTAACCGGTATCGGGAAGGTTGGGTAACCCCGTCCCGACCCGGCACGGACAAGCGGACCGGCCCCTCGCTCATGGAGCGAGGGGCCGGTCGGACGCCTCCTGACCCGGAGAGGTGAGCTCCTGGTCACCTTGGTCCGGAGCCGCCGGGCGGATGCTCCGGACCGAAGAGCGCAAGGCGTGTCATAGCGAACCCGATCCCGGCTGTTCGGGTGTACGGACAAGGGTCGCGCTCACAGACGGTGTCGCCGAACGGTGGGCTGCCGCCGAAGGCGCAAAGACGCGGGTCTAGACGGTCCTGACGTCAGCCGCCTGCGGGCCCTTGGGGCCCTGGATGATGTCGAACTCGACCTTCTGGTCCTCTTCCAGGTTCCGGAAGCCGGTCCCCGCGATCGCCGAGTAGTGAACGAACACGTCGGGCTGGCCGCCCTCGACGGCGATGAACCCGAAACCCTTCTCAGAGTTGAACCACTTCACGGTGCCCTGAGCCATGTGCTCTCCCTTGGGGACTACTTCGGGGCCGCACCCTGCTGGCCCCGGGTCGCCGGGCGCCGGACCGACGAGTGATCCCGTATCGAAGAGCGCCCACGTGAAGTTCCGCGAGGCGCCTCGGGCATCCATGGAAACTACAACAGCAACCAGTTGCAGACAGTACCAGGGAGAGTGGTGCCATGCCGAGACCTCGCGCGTGGGAATCACCCTCGCGGCGTGTCCTGTTCCGGCTACTCCGAGCCCTTGCTTTTCCGATGGAGGACCACTAACGGGGCGTGTCGGAGAGCCCGTTCAGGAACCCCCGCTGCCGTAGATCCACACGTCGAACCACAAACGGTCGCGCCACATCCCCTCGTCGATCGGATACGCCGCCAGAACGGGGTAGAAGTAGGCGAAGGAGGCCACGATCAGCAGCAGGACCACGCCGTAGACGGTGCCTCCCACCGCCCTCAGATACGGGGCGAAGCGCGGAGCGCCCTCGCCGGCCCCCATGACGAGACCGAGCGCCAGAACGATCGCCAAGACCAGGAACGGCAGGATCGGCAGCGCGTAGAACAGGAACATGGGGCGGTCGGGGTAGGCGAACCACGGCAGCCATCCCGCCGCGACGGCCAGCAGCACGGCGCCCGCACGCCAGTCCCGGAACGTCACCCACCAGCCGAACATCACGATCAGGGCGAGGAGGGCGAGCCACCAGATGATCGGCGTGCCGATGGAGACCACCGAGGTGACGCAGTCACCGGTGCCGCAGCCGACGGCCTCCCCGTTGTAGTGGAACATCACCGGAGTGCGCATGATGAGCCACTCCCACGGCTCGGAGATGTAGGAGTGGTCGCTGACCAGCCCGGTGTGGAAGTTCATCATCCGGCGGTGGTAGTCGAACAGGCTCCACAGGGCCTCCACGGGCTTGCCCAGGAACCGGGGCAGCAGGTCGGCCGTCACGCCGTCGGCGTAGTCGCGGTTGTAGCCGCCCTGGGTGAACAGCCACCCCGACCAGGAGGCCACGTAGACGAGGGCCGCGACCACCACGGTCTGGACGAACGCCGGAACGGCGTCGATCCCCAACCAACGCCAGAAGGGGCGTTGCTGGCCGACGCTGATCCGGGCTCCGTAGTCCCACGCCACCGTGAGCAGGCCGAACGCCGCCACGAAGAACAGGGCCGACCACTTCGTGCCGATCGCCAGTCCGAAGCACAGGCCGGCCGCGACACGCCACCAGCGCATCCCCAACCAGCCCACCGACGTCAGTTCCGTACCCGCCTCCGACAGGCGGACCAGCCGCTCCCTGGTCTTGTCCCGGTCGATCACCAAACACGCGAACCCGGCCAGGACCCACAGGGTGAGGAAGATGTCCACCATGGCGATGCGGCTCAACGTGAAGTGCAGGCCGTCCAGCGCCAGGATCATGCCCGCCGTGCACCCGAGCAGCACCGAGCGGGTCATCCGGGTGGTCAACCGCACCAGGATGAGGACCGAGGCCATTCCCGCCAGGGCCGAGGCGAACCGCCACGCCTCCGGGGTCATGGTCGTGCCGAACGGAAGCAGGGCCCACAGCCAGTCGCCGAAGGCGATCATCCACTTGCCGACGGGCGGGTGCACGACGAAGTCGCCCGCCCCGGTGAAGATGTCCTGGTGACCCTGGCCGAGCAGGTCGTCTGCGTCGACCGGCTCCTCCAGGGTCTCGTGCTCGTATCCGAACTCCTGGAGCCCGTAGGCGTCCTTGGCGTAGTAGGTCTCGTCGAAGTAGATCCTGTCGGGGTGGCCGAGGTTGAAGAACCTCAGGACCCCCGCGAACAGGGCCACGAGGGCGGCGGCCGACCATCCCAGCAAGCGCGGCGCGGGATCGACGGGCAGGAAGCGGCCACGGATCGATGCCGACCGCGGCGGGGGCGAGGGCTCGGCCTCGGAGGAGTATGCGGTGGTGCTCATCTCGGCTCGTAGGTTGGGGTCGGAGATGGTCGTCCGTCACGGACGGCCCGCGGAGATTTCGGGTGGCGCGACAGAGCCCACCGTAGCGCGACAGGACGGGGATCACAGTGCTTGAGGGTGAAGCTGGTGCGAGGGCGGCGGGGACCCTGACACTCGCCGGTGTGCCCATCGGGAACCTGGACGACGCGCCTCCCAGGCTGCTGCGCGCGTTGGAGGACGCACGCGTCATCGCGGCCGAGGACACACGCAGACTACGCCAGTTCGCCTCTCGCGCGGACGTGCGCCTGGGGGGAGCCGAGGGCGCGCGCGTGGTGTCCTACTACGACGCCAACGAGGACCGCCGCACCGACGAACTCCTCGCCGAGCTGAGGGACGGGCGCGACGTGCTGGTCGTCACCGACGCCGGAATGCCCGGCGTGTCGGACCCGGGGTATCGCCTGGTCTCGGCCTGCGCGCGGGAGGACATCCCGGTGACCGCCATTCCGGGGCCGTCCGCGGTGACCACCGCGCTCGTGCTCTCGGGCCTGCCCACCGACCGCTTCTGTTTCGAGGGCTTTCCGCCCCGTAAGGGCCTGGCCGGACACCTGGCGGACCTGGCCGCGGAACGCCGCACGATGGTGTTCTTCGAGAGCCCGCACCGTGTCGCGGCCACCCTGGAGGCGATGGCCGAGGCCTTCGGCGCCGACCGACGCGCCGCGGTCTGCCGTGAGCTCACCAAGACCTACGAGGAGGTGCGCCGCGGAGGCCTCGGGGAGCTGGCGGGGTGGGCCGCCGAGGGGGTACGGGGCGAGATCTCCATCGTCGTGGAGGGCGCCCGCCGGCGCCCGGAGGAGACCGACGACGAGGCGCTCCTGGTCGCGGTCTCGGAGTTGGAGGGGGAGGGCCTGCGGCGTAAGGAGGCGATCACCCGTGTGGCCAAGCGGAGCGGGGTCCCCAAACGGCGTGTCTACGACCTGGTGCACGGGATCACGTCCGCCGATTGAGCACGGCGGGGACTCCGAGGAGACCTTGTACCGGACGGTGCGTCCCCTCGGGAGGGCGGGCCGGCCTTGGAGGAGGATCGACACATGAGAAGCGAGCTTTTTCAGCAGGCCCGGGAGAACAGTCGACCGGGGATGCACTTGCAGAACAACAAGATGCTCCGGGTGGGTCTGGACGGGGAGTTCCTCGCACGGCAGGGCTCCATGGTCGCCTACCAGGGCCGGGTCGACTTCTCCTACGAGGGGGCCGGCGGCGTCGGCAGGTTCTTCAAGAAGGCCCTCACGGGTGAAGGGCTGCCGCTGATGCGTGTCTCCGGACAGGGGGACGTGTTCCTGGCCCGCGACGCCTGGGACGTGCACCTGGTGGATCTGGAGGACGAACGGCTCACGGTCAGCGGGGAGAACGTCCTGGCCTTCGAGAGCGGGCTGAGCTGGGACATCCGCCGGATCGAGGGAGCGGGCATGCTCAGCGGTGGATTGTTCAACACGGTCTTCGAGGGGCGGGGCAGGGTGGCCATCGCCTGCCACGGCACCCCCGTGCTGATCGACGTGGACCGGCCGACCTTCGTCGACACCGACTCCGCGGTCGCCTGGTCCACCTCACTGCGCACGGGGGTGCGGCGTACGGCGAAGGTCGGGGCACTCATCGGCAGGGGCAGCGGCGAGGCCGTCCAGCTCTCCTTCGAGGGAAAGGGATTCGTCATGGTGCAGGCCTCCGAGGGCGCCCCCGCGCACGCCCAGGACGCCTGACCCGGCACACGAGGAGGGCCCCGGGGTCGCACACCTCGCGTCCCCGGGGCCCGACACCGTCAGGCGGTCGTCACACGACCGCGCCGTCGTCGGCCTCGCGGGCGGCCTTGGCGGCCACCCTCTGCTTGGCCTTGCGCTCCTTGAGCACGTGCGGCGGGTCGGTCCGATCCCACTTCTGCAACCAGATGGACAGCGGGACGGCGACGAACACCGTGGACAGCACACCCGTGGTCAGACCGACCAGCATCGCGATGGAGAAGTCCTGGAGCGAGGACCCTCCGAAGAAGGTCAGGAAGCCCAGGATGATCAGCGCGCCCACCGAGGTGTTGACGGTACGCGGCAGGGTGTTGAGCACCGCACGGTTGGCGATCTCGCCGAACTTCGACTTCTCGTCCCGGGCCCACTCGTCGCGCACCCGGTCGAACACCACCACCGTGTCGTTGACGGTGAAACCGATGACGCTCAGCAGCGCGGCGAGGAACACCCCGTCGATCGGCTTGCCCCACCAGACGAACAGACCGATCACCAGGACCAGGTTGAACGCCAGCGACAGCATGGTGGAGACACCGAACGACCAGCGGAAACGCCAGGCCAGGTAGATCATCTGGAGGGCGAGCGCGGCGCCCAACGCGATCAGGGCCCGGTTGCGCAACTCCTCGCCCATGCTCGGACCGATCAGCTCGTCGCTGACCATCTCCACGCCACCGGTGGCCTCGTCCAGGGCGTCGGTGATACCGGCCGCCTCGTCGTCGGAGATGTTGCCGGTGCGCACCGCGAGGTCGCCGTCACCGGACTCCTGCACCACGGCGGTGTCCGATCCCGGGAAGTCGAGTCCGGCGATGATCTCGCGGGCCTCGTCCACCGAGACGGCCTCGCCGCCGGTGATCTCGTACTCCAGCACCCGGCCGCCGGTGAACTCCACGCCCAGGTTGGTGTCGCGGACCAGCGGCGCGGCGATCGCCGCGGCCACGATCAGGGCGGCCACGATCAGGCCCTTGCTCCGGTGCTTCATCAGGTCGGGGTTCTTCGCGACCAGCCAGCTCCGGACCCCACCGATCCTGTTCAGACCGCTGATCGCCGGATGCTTGCGGATGACCGAGCGGCGCACCGCCCATTCGACGAACACGCGCGCGATGATCAGCGCGGAGAACATCGAGACGACGGTACCGATGCTCAGGGTCACACCGAAGCCCTGGACCGTTCCCGAGGCGAAGAAGAACAGCAGCGCCGCGGCGATGAGGGTGGTGACGTTGGTGTCCAGGACCGCGCTCCACGCCTTGCGGGAGCCCTCCACGAACGCCTTCTCCAGGTTCGGCGGGATGGCCCGACGGCGACGTCGGGCGAGCGCCCCGGTCTCGGCCTTGGCGGCCTCGTCCTCGGTGGCCTCCTGCATGCCCGCGGACTTGTTCGCCTCGTAGACCTTCGACTGGCGCTGGTACTCCTCACGCGCACGTTCGAAGATCAGCACGTTGGCGTCGATGGCCATACCGATCGCCAACACGAAACCCGCCAGGCCCGGCAGGGTCAGTGTGGCGTTGATGGCCACCAGCGCCCCGTAGGCGATCAGTGTGTAGAACGCCAGCGCGACCGAGGCCAGGAAACCGACCAGACGATAGACCAGCGTGATGTACAGGGCGGTGAAGGCCAGGCCCAGGACGGCGGCGATGGCGCTGGCCTGGATCGCGGCGGCGCCGAGGGTCGGGCCGACAGTCTGACGCTGGACCTCGGTGACGGGCAGCGGCAGCGAACCGCCCTCGATCAGCACCGCCAACTCGCTCGCGGTCTCACTGGTGAAGGAGGGGCTGGTGATGACGGTGGACCCGCCCGGCATGCCCACGTCACAGGCGAACTCCGGGTTGACCTCCGGTGCGGAGATGATCTGCTCGTCCAGCACGATCGCCACCCGACGGCGCGGGTCGCCCTGTTGGTAGCAGGCCGCGTCGGCGGTCAACTGGGTCCACTGCTGACGGCCCTCGCCACGGAAGTTGACGTTGACCGTCCACTGGGTGCGGTTGACGTTGTCCAGGGCCGCCTCGGCGCTGGAGACCTGGTCGCCCCGGATCGCGATCTCGCCCAGCTGCAAGGGCGTGCCGTCCTGGTCCGGAAGCGTCATCACGACGTCTTCGGGGTTCTCGGCGGAGGGGCCGCCCTGGCCGCCCAGGAGTTCCTCCATCTGCTCGGGCGTCATCTCCTCGCCGCCGCCCTCGCCGCCTTCGTCCCCGCCCTCCGCGTCGGCGGGGGGCCTGGCCTCGTCGGCCTCGCCCTGCGGGGCGTTGGCGAAGTCGCCGCCCGCCCCCGGGGCCTGGACGCCCTGGCCTCCCTGCTCTCCCACGCCGAGCACAGGGTGGAAGGACAGCTGGGCGGTCTGGCCGACGATCTGCGCGGCCTCCGCCGGGTCCTGCACACCGGGCAGCTCGACGATGATCCGGTTCTCACCCGAACGGGACATGGTCGCCTCGGACACGCCCAAGCGGTCGATGCGCTGGCGCAACACCTCCACGACCTTGTCGGTGTTCTCCGCGTTGGCGGACGTTCCGTCGGGGCCGTCCTGGGTCTCCAGGACGATTTGTGTGCCGCCGCTGAGGTCGAGCCCCAGACGCGGCGGGATGAACCACGCCGCGCCGAACGCGACGAGGATGACGAGAAGGGAGACGAGCGCGCGTGTCCAGCGCGCTCCTGCTCCCGTGTGACTGGACAAGGGGTAGGTACCTCTCACTGCGAATACGGATGGTCCCGGCGCATGCCCGGACGGGCCGGGCGGGGGGTGCGTTCCGGGGTGGTCAGATGGCGGTGTTCGCCGTGAGAGGGGGAGCCCGTGTCGGCGGCAGCTCCCCGAGGGCGACCTGTTCGGGAGCGGGGTCGGAGGTCGGGGGAGGCAGAGGCCACCAGGGTTGGTCCCACACCGCCAGACGCAGAGCGCAGGCGGGCACCGCGTCGGGAAGGTCGCGCAACACCGGACGTTGGTCACAGGTGGAGGCGGGCGGTCCGACGGTCACCATCGGGGCCATGGCCAGGTCCGCGCGTTCGCGCGGGGTCATCCGCTCCTGTTCCGCGGTCCGGTCCCGCTCGTGCGCGGGGGCGCTGAACAGGCCGTGCGAGGGCAGGGCGGAGTCGGCCGTACGCTCGCCGCCGGAGGCGACGGGGAAGGACAGGACGACGAGGAGCACCACGCTGGTCAACAACGCGGCGGTGTGCAGGGCAGGGCGGTTCAGGGCACCGCCGACCATGGTGACCACCGCCTCGGGTAGGGGCCGGGAGAGGACGTCGTCCGTCATCACGTGTCCCGGTCGCGCACATCTCGTCCAGCAGAGCATACGGGTGACGGCAAGCCTTCGGGAATGTCCTTTCGGTTCCGAATTGCGCGCCATCTCCGTTCGGGTCCGGGCCGGGGAGGGGCACAGGGGTGCGCGACAGGCCGCCGTCCCCTTTAGGCTTGGAGCATGTCGTCGAATCGTCACATCCTGACCGCGGTCGCCTGGCCCTACGCCAACGGACCGCGCCACATCGGTCACGTGTCCGGCTTCGGAGTCCCCTCCGACGTCTTCTCCCGCTACCAGCGAATGTCGGGCAACCACGTGCTGATGGTCAGCGGTACCGACGAACACGGCACCCCGGTCCAGGTGCTGGCCGACCAGGAGGGCGTGAGCGCCCGCGAACTGGCCGACCGCTACAACCGGATCATCGCCGAGGACCTGGTGGGGCTGGGTCTGTCCTACGACCTGTTCACCCGCACCACCACCGGCAACCACTACGCCGTCGCCCAACAGCTGTTCACCACGCTGTACGAGAACGGGTACGTCTTCACCCGCACGACCAAGGGCGCGGTCTCCCCCTCCACCGGCCGCACGCTCCCCGACCGCTACATCGAGGGCATCTGCCCGATCTGTGGGTACGACGGCGCGCGCGGCGACCAGTGCGACCACTGCGGCAACCAGCTCGACCCCATCGACCTGGTCTCGCCCCGCTCGCGGATCAACGGCGAGACGCCGGAGTTCGTCGACACCGAGCACTTCATGCTGGACCTTCCGGCCTTCGCCGACGTCCTCACGACCTGGCTCAAGGGCAAGGAGGGCGACTGGCGGCCCAACGTGCTCAGGTTCTCCTTGAACCTGGTGGAGGACCTCCAGCCCCGCGCGGTCACCCGCGACCTCAACTGGGGCGTGCCCATCCCGTTGGAGGGGTGGAGCGACAACGACAACAAGCGCCTGTACGTGTGGTTCGACGCGGTCATCGGCTACCTGTCGGCGTCCATCGAGTGGGCCGCGCGCATCGGCGAACCCGAGGCGTGGCGTCGCTGGTGGCAGGGCGAGGACGCCCGGTCCTACTACTTCATGGGCAAGGACAACATCGTCTTCCACTCGGTCGTGTGGCCCGCGATCCTGTTGGGAGTCGACGGTGAGGGCGACCGGGGTGGGGAACCCGGGCCACTGGGCAGGCTCAACGTGCCCACCGAGGTGGTCTCCAGCGAGTTCCTCACCATGGAGGGACGCAAGTTCTCCTCCTCGCGCAGCGTGGTGATCTACGTGCGCGACTTCCTCCGGCGCTACTCGGCCGACGCGTTGCGCTACTACATCATGGCCGCCGGACCCGAGACGCAGGACACCGACTTCACCTGGGCCGAGTTCGTGCGCCGCAACAACGACGAGCTGGTCGCGGCCTGGGGGAACCTGGTCAACCGCTCGATCTCGATGGCGGCCAAGAACCTGGGCGAGATCCCCGCCGCGGGCGAACTGACGGACGAGGACCGCAGGGTGCTGGCCGACTCCAAGGCGGCCTTCGACAGGGTCGGTGAGCGGCTGGAGCGATCCCAGTTCAAGGCCGGCCTCCAGGAGGCCATGCGCACCGTGGCCGAGGCCAACAAGTACATCTCCGACCAGGCCCCGTGGGCGCTGAAGAAGACCGACCCGGAGCGGATGGCCACCGTGCTGCACGTGGCCCTCCAGTTGGTGCAGGACGCCAACACGCTGCTCACCCCGTACCTGCCCGCGTCGGCGAACAAGGTGCACGCGATGCTCGGCGGAGAGGGCACCTGGACGGGCATGCCCCGTCTTGAGACCGGACACGACACCATCGGCGGTTCGCGGGAGGCCGTGGACTACCCGGTGATCACCGGGAACTACGCCGACGACGTGGCGCGCTGGGAGTCCAGGCCGATCGTGCCCGGAACCCCGCTCAGTCGGCCCGAGCCGCTGTTCGTCAAGCTCGACCAGTCGGTGGTGGACGAGGAACTGGCCCGCCTGGAAGAGGCCGTCGGGTAGGACCTCGGGCACCGAGAGGCACAACGACCGCGCCGACGGGCACACCGCCCGTCGGCGCGCCTTCGTGGAGGGACGTGAACATGGGCAAGCGCAGCGGGAGAGCGGTGCGGGAGCGCAACAGTCGAACGCTCCCGCCGGTACCCGAGCCCCTGCGGGTCCCGGTGGCGGACAGTCACACCCACATGGACATGCAGACCCCGGAGGTGGAGGAGATCATCGCCGCCGCCGAGAGCGTCGGCGTGACCCCGCTCGTGCAGGTGGGCGTGGACCTCCCCTCGTCCAGGTGGGCGACGGAGGTCGCCTCGGCACATCCGGGGAAGGTGTGGGCGGCCGTGGCGCTGCACCCCAACGAGGCACCGCGTATCGTGCACGGCGACGGCGCGTCCGGTGTGGAGGTCGACGACACCGACTGGGCGGGCAAGGCCCGCGCGGCCGGGGGAGGGGCCGCGTTGGAGGAGGCCCTGGCCGGGATCGACGAACTCGCGGCACTGCCTCAGGTGGTGGCGGTCGGTGAGACCGGCATGGACACCTTCCGCACCGGCCCCGAGGGCGCACGGGCGCAGGAGGAGTCGTTCCGCCGTCACATCGCCATCGCCGAACGCCACGGCAAGGCCGTGATGATCCACGACCGTGAGGCCCACGAGGACGTGCTGCGGGTCCTGGAGGAGGAGGGGGCACCGGACAGGGTGGTCTTCCACTGTTTCTCCGGGGACGCCGACATGGCCAAGGTGTGCGCCGAGCACGGCTACTTCATGAGCTTCGCGGGCAACGTCACCTTCGCCACCGCCGAATCCCTGCGCCAGGCGGCCGCGGTGGCCCCGGCGGAGCTGATGC
Source organism: Nocardiopsis sp. ATB16-24 (assembly GCF_030271535.1). Classification (GTDB taxonomy): domain Bacteria; phylum Actinomycetota; class Actinomycetes; order Streptosporangiales; family Streptosporangiaceae; genus Nocardiopsis. The sequence continues at coordinate 291,537 of NZ_JASCXJ010000003.1, forward strand.
TGGTGGAGACCGACGCACCGTTCCTGACCCCCAGGCCCTACCGGGGGCGCCCCAACGCGCCCTACCTCGTCCCGCACACGCTGCGGGCGCTGGCCGAGGTCAAGGGCATGGAGGAGGACGAGCTGGCCAGGATCATCGCGGGCAACGCACGGCGGGCCTTCGGCTTCTGACCCGGGTGCCCCTCCCATGACCCGGGCGGGGCACCCCGAGGAGATCGCTCACCGGCTCACAGGCCGCGTTTGCGCCAGGCGTTCTCCTTTGCCCGCCGGTCCGCCCTCCTCCACTCCTTCTTGCGCTCCGCGCGCAGGCGCGCGTCGCCGCGGGACCGGTTCCACTCGGCCTCGCGTCGGAGCCTGTGCCAGCGTTCCAGGCGCCGGGCGTCCAGCTCTCCCTCGTCGACCGCGGCGGTGACCGCGCAGCCGGGTTCGTCGCCGTGCGCGCAGTCGCGGAAGCGGCACCGCTCGGCGAGTTCCCGGACGTCGGTGAAGGCCCGGTCCACGCCCTCCTCCCCGCCGGGTACGTCGACGCGCCGTACCCCGGGGATGTCCAGGAGCAGTGCGCCGCCGGGCATCCGTAGGAGACTGCGGTGGGTGGTGGTGTGCCGTCCCCGTCCGTCCTGACGGATCCGTCCGGTGTCCATCAGTGTGCGTCCGGCCACCGCGTTGACCAGACTGGACTTGCCCGCGCCGGAGGTTCCCAGAAGCACCCAGGTGGTGCGAGGCAGGAAACGGGCGGACAATCGCTCCAACCCGAGACCGGTGTGCGCGCTGACGGCGTGCACGTCGACGGACACGGCCACCGTCTCGACGAGTTCGACCACCTCCGGCAGTCGGTCTCCGGCCAGTTCGGCCTTGGTCACGGCCACGACCGGGGTCGCGCCGCTCGCCCAGGCCAGGCTCAGAAAGCGTTCCAGGCGTCCCACGTTGGGTCCCTGGTCGGCGGCCTCGCAGATGAGGACCGCGTCGACGTTGGCGGCCAGTACCTGGTCGTGGGAGTCCTTGGCCACGCCCTGACGGACCAGCAGACCGGCGCGTTCCAGGACGGCCTCGACGAGCCAGGCGTCCCCCGAGCGCCGCAACGCGACCCAGTCACCGCTACAGGGGGCGCTGGAGGGGTCGGCCCGTGCGGCCTTGAGGACGGCGGGCGCGTACTCGGCGGTCGTCTCCTCGGGGAGGTGGACCACGGCCGCGCCACGGCGTGAGGAGGCCACCCGCGCGGGAACGAGGGGGTGGGAGGCTGCGGCGGCGACGGTGTCGAAGGCGACCTCGACACGGTGGTCCCACCCCAGTGGGGACAGCGGATGGGGAAGTGCTGCTCTTGTGTTGTCGTACGTGCTCACGACGGGCTCTCTGTGAGGTGAGCCCTACGAGGATTCCGCCTCGTGCTCTCAGGGCTCGCGGATGGTCGGGAAGGCGGGGTGCGGATCGTGGACGGGCATGGTCTCCCTCCTCGTCGTCGTGGGGCGGCCGTTTCGTTCAGGTGATCCTAGAACCGCCCGTCCCGCCCACGCCACCGGTTTTCCCGCCGTGGGCCGACTCGGCGCCGTGGTCTCCACACGTCGTCGGCGTCCGTCATGCCCAGGTGGTGCGTGGACGTGGCCGCGACCGCCACCCTCACGGAGGCGACCGAGACGGCCCCGAGTCCGTGGAGACGGAAGGCGCACCACAGGACGGTGGTCGCCGCCACCGGTGCGACGGCACAGGACAGTGCGACGTACAGGGGATCGTGGTGGATCCGTCCGCGCCCGTTCATCGCGTGGACGCCAGGGGGTTGTGGAAGGGGCCCATAGTGGCGGATGGTGCCGGGAGGGGCCTTGCATGGCCGGGTACGGAGTTCCCCCGCCGGTGGGGCGGTGAGACCATCCGGTCATGGACTGGACGCGGTGTCGAGGTGAGATCGGACGTCTGTTGTCGGACTCGCCCCTGACCGACCCCCGTGTGATCGAGGACGTGGAGGACTTCCTGGTCGCCGGCGAGTACGCCCTCGCCCTCGACACCCTGTGCTCGTGGATACACGAGGACGATCTCTCGGTGAGTCCGTCCTACCACGGACGGCTCGTGGCGATGGCGAGGGAAGTGGGATCGAAGGGCCTGGGAACCGAGGAACTCGTGGAGGCGATCGCGGATCAGGTCGTCGGGTGAGGGGCCCCGACCGTCCGGCGAGGACCCCGGCGGGGGCGGACGTGGTGGAGAGGGGAGGCCGGGAGCCGGCTCACCTTCTGCGCTCCCAGGCGCCGGGGGAACGGTGTCGGGGGTCGTAGCGCTCGTCGCCTTCCTGCGACGCCGGAGTGGACGGGGCGGCCCTGCCCGCCGCACGGGAGGGACGGCGCGCACCGGTGTCGTCCACGCCCAACATCAGCAACAGGCTGCACACCATCAGGAAGACGAACAACCCGATCACCAGCGGCAGGAGCAGCTCGGACGCCGCGGCTCCCTCGACCTGCGTGGCGTGCGAGTCCGAGTGCATGGTGACGTCCACGCCGATCATGCCGGTGTAGTGCATGCTGCTGACCGCCACGCCCATGATCAGGGAGGCGGCGAGGGTCGCGGGAATGCCCTTCAGACGCAGGGAGAACCACAGGGCGACCGTCGCGGCCACCACGGCGATCACACCGGCCAGTCCGACGTACAGGGGGTCGTGGTGCATGTCCCCGTGCATGTTGATCGAGGCCATGCCCATGTAGTGCATGGAGACGATGCCGAGTCCCGCGATGGCTCCGCCCAGAAGCAGCGCGCCGCGTGTGCGGCGGTTGATGGTCATGTACAGGGCCACGCCCATGACCGCGATGGCGAGCAGTCCACTGGCCACGGTGAGCGCGGTGTCGTAGCGGATGGAGGCGCCGGAGACCTGGAACCCCAGCATCGCGATGAAGTGCATGGACCACACGGCGGTTCCACCGATGCACACCGCGCTGAGCGTCAGCCATGTCCAGCGCGCGACGCCGAAGGCGTTACGGGCTCGTGCGGTGAACATCAGTCCTACGAAGGCACCGATGACGGAGACCGCGTAAGCGATCGCCGGTGTGAGGAATCCGTAGGCGAAATGGTCGACCACGGTGGCACTCCCTGGGGGATTTCCAAAAGAGAGGGGTGCGGCTCATCTTAGGGAGGACGCCGTCACCTGGGAATACATCGCGTCGGTAACGCTCGGAAGGGGGGTCGGGCTCGGCTTGCCCCCTAAGGGATGCGACGCAGGGTGAGGGGGTGTATGTGGGTGACATCACTGCGCTCACCAGGTGTTCTCCGCCCGAATCCCCGGGGACGTCGGGGCCGACCACCGTGGAACGCGCGGCCGGGGGCGTCTCGTGGGAGACGGGAGGGGCGGGGACGCCCCGAGGGCCCCTCGGGGCGGGCACGCGGGGCCGGGAAGACGATCGCCGGCGGTCGGGAGGCGACGGCCGGGGCCACGTGGGCGTGGAGGGTCGCCGCTTCCCGCGAGGGGACGTCGAACAGGGCGTCGGAGGCCGGGGCCGGTGAGCGGCGCGACGGCTCGGTCGTGGCGGTGACGCGGTGGTGGGCGGCCGACGTGGTCACGTCCGGAGGCAAGGAGCGCCGGGCGGCCGGAGAGGTTCCCGAGCCGCCCGGCGAGGAGCTTCGCGGGAGCGGGTGCGGTGAGGGGGAGGCCGAGGCCTCGCTCACCTCCTGCGCTCCCAGGGGTCGTAGGAGTCGGGGGAGCGGTGCCGGGGGTTGTAGTGCTCGTCGTCGTCCTCCCCTGACTCGGCGGGGGCGGCCCTGTCCTCCTTGGAGGAGACGCGGCGGGCGTCGGTGTCGTCCACGTCCAACATCAGCAGCAGACTGCACACCATCAGGAAGACGAACAGTCCGATGAGCAGGGGCAGGAGCAGTTCGGAGGTCGTGGCGCCCTCCACCGGCGTCGCCTGGAGGCCCGGGATCAGGGTGACGTGCATGCCGATCATGCCGGTGTAGTGCATGCCGGTGACCGCCGCGCCCATGATCAGGGAGGCCAAGAGGATCGCGGGCACACCCCGCAGGCGCAGGGAGAGCCACAGGGCGATCGTCGCGGCGACCACGGCGACCGCTCCGGCCAGTGCGCCGTACAGGGGGTCGTGGTGCAGTTCCCCGTGCATGTTGATCGAGGCCATGCCCGTGTAGTGCGTGGAGACGACGGCGACCCCCGTGATGAGCCCGCCGAGCAGCAGGGAGCCTCCGGTGCGGCGGGTGGTGGTCAGGTACAGCGTCACGCCCATGACCGCGATGGCGAGCAGTCCGCTGGCCACGGCGAGCGTCGTGTCGTAGCGGATGACGGCACCGGAGATCTGGAACCCCAGCATCGCGATGAAGTGCATGGACCACACGGCGGTTCCACCGAGGCATACGGCACCGAGCGTCAACCAGGTCCAGCGTGTGGCACCCGACGCGGTCCGTGTGCGTGCGGCGAACATCAGTCCCACGAAAGAGCCGATCACCGAAACCGTGTAGGCGATCACGGGCGTGAGAAGCCCATAGGAGAAATGGTCGATCAAGGAGGTACTCCTGAGGGGGATTTTAAAAAAGGGGGGTTTCGCCCATCTTAGGGAGATTGTCGCCACTTGATGCGGTATCGGATCGATAACGCCCCGAGGGAACTCAGGCCCGACTCGCCTGGCGTGGGCATGCAACACAGAGTGAGGAGGGATTGTGAGGCAAGTCACAGAACTTTTACGTGGACTCCACCCGCCCCACCAGGGACTTCGGTCCGCCACGTGGTGTCGGGTCCGGTCGGAGGAGGTCCTATGACGGGGAGACGTGTGGAGGGATTCCCCGATGCGTCCCCGTTCAGACCCGCAGGCCCGAGAAGGCGATCCTGGCCAGGGTGTCGGCGATCTCGGGATGGTCCAGGCCGCGGTCGGGCTTGTACCACTCCACCACCGAGTTGACCATGCCGAACAGCAGGCGGGAGGCGACGGCCGGATCCACGTCCGCGCGGATGTCTCCGTCGGAGACGCCCTCGCGCACCAGGTCGGCGATGAGGTGGTCGAACTCCCGGCGCCGTTCCAGGGCGTGCTTCTCCACGTCGGTGTTGCCGCGGACCCGGAGCAGCAGGGTCACGTGGGGCAGTTCCTCCACCAGTACCCGCACACTGCCGCGCAGCACGTACTCCAGCCGGTCGATGGCGGGGCCGGTGGTCGCGCCCTCCTCCCGGGTGACGTCGAACAGGGCGTCCAAGGCCAGGTCCAGTGAGCGGCGCAGCAGTTCGGTCTTGCCGGTGACGTGGTGGTAGATGGCCGACTTGGTCACGCCCAGGGCACGGGCCAGGTCCTCCATGCTCGTGCCGTCGTATCCGCGCTCGTTGAACACGCGCGCGGCCACGCGCAGGACGGAGTCGGCGTCGTGACCGGGGCGGCCGGAGCGCCGCCGCTCCGCCGACCCGCGGCGGGCGGACACTGGTTCGGCTGGGGAACGTCGGGACACGGTTGTCGAATCTACCTGGTGAGTGCGGTCCGCCACGTGAAGGGCCGCGTGGGCCGCCCACGCCGGGCCGCCGCCAGGGTTTCTTAACGAACGGTCGGTGGGGAGGCCATCCTAGTCCGTGCTCCGTGCGCCGGGGCTCCCCACCCACCCGGAAGGCACCGATTCCGAGGGTGTGACGCCCGTGCCGATTCGCCGTTCTCGGGTCTCTCGGCCTGAAAACCCCATGCCATGGCATAAGTGTTCTTCGGGGGCATGGAGTCGTTCGCCTCTCTTTCTCCGACGAATGGTCCCAGGGCCTCTACGCAGGAAGAACGTGGAAAATTATGGAAAAGCCTGCGCTGCGAACCTCCGGTCCCTATTCTCGAGATGTCTGTAAAAGACAGTCCGCCTGATTCGTCGTGGGCCGTGTGAAGACCCGGCTCCATCTTCGTAAAGGACTGCCGTGCGCTTCGACCAGCAGTTGCGGGAGATGCTCGAAACGCCCGGGGTGCGCAGTGTCTGCCTCGTGGACTGGAGGGACGGGCGCACCCTGACCCGTGTCGGTGTCGAAGACCGCGTCGCCGACACGTCGGCGATCCTGCGCGCCATTCACACGGGCCCGCTGTGCGCCACCCAGAGCCTGGAGGAGGTGGTCGTCACCGAGCCCGAGGACCACCTGCTCTTCGCCGTTCTGAAGGGATCGGCCCTGTGCCTGCGGGTGCGCGTGGGCCGTTCCGAGGGCAACCTCGCCCTCGTGCTGCGGCGACTGCGTCACCTGGCGCGCACGGTGCGGGTCCCGCCGCCCTCCGGCGGGAGCGACCGCCCGCACCGGCGTGACGGGGACCGCACCCGCCCCTCCGTCCGGGTCGCGGCACCCGTGGACCGCGGGGTCCTGGAACGGGTCCTCAGCGCCCTGCGCACCCTCTCCGTCGACCGACCCCGGTCGGTGGCCGCATGACCGCCCGCCCGTCCCGCCGTGTCGCCGCGGAACTGCGCCGCTGGATGACCGACAAGACCTCGCGCAGACGTAGCCAAGGAAGAGAGAAGGACATGCCGAACATCGAATCCGGACTCAAGGAAATGATGGAGACCGACGGGGCGATCGGCGCCGCCGTGGTCGACTACAGCAGTGGAATGGCCCTGGGCACCCTCACCGCGACCAACGCGCTCGACCTCACGGTCGCCGCCGCGGGGAACACCGAGGTGGTCCGCGCCAAGATGCGCACCATGGACCAGTTGGGGCTCAACGACGCGATCGAGGACATCCTCATCACCCTCTCCGGCCAGTACCACATCATCCGTCCCCTCAGCAGCCGTAAGGGGCAGGGGCTCTTCCTCTACCTGGCCCTGGACCGGTCGCGGGGCAACCTGGCCCTGGCTCGACACCGCCTCAAGGGCGTCGAGGAGACGTTGGAGGTCTGAGCGGGACCACGCCCGGGGCGGGAGGTCTCCGTCCCCGCCCCGAGCCGTCCCCGGCGCCCGGACCGTTTCCGGTTCCGGGGACGGACCCGATGGGAGAGAATGCCGGTGTCAGCCCCCCGACGCCGCAGGGAGAGCCGGTATGTTCCGGATCGTGATCAGCCGTATCACCGACGACGGACTGCGTGTGACCCCCGAACGCAGGGGCACGGCCATGTCCGTCGACGAGGCCGTGCGCGCCGTCGAGGAGCACCTTCCCGCCGTGGACACCTCCGCCTTCGGCAGCGGGGCCGTGCAGAGCTCGGTCAACCGGGTCAACGACTTCCGTCGTGACGTCTCCACGGCGGACGGTGGCCGCTACCGGGTGGTCATCGCCCCGATGATGTAGACGGCCGCCTCGCGGTGCTCAGTCCGACCCGAAGGCGGAGTCGAAGGAGGACTCCGGCGGGTCGTAGGCGTTGGCCCGGACGAAGTCCACCGCCTCGGCGGCGCCGACGAGTCTGTCCATCCCCGCGTCCTCCCACTCCACCGAGATGGGCCCCTGATAACCGATCGCGTTCAGGGTGCGGAAACAGTCCTCCCAGGGAACGTCCCCGTGACCGGTGGAGACGAAGTCCCAACCCCGTCGAGGATCACCCCAGGGCAGGTGCGAGCCCAGCCGCCCGTTGCGACCGTTGCCCACCCTCTTACGGGTGTCCTTGCAGTCCACGTGGTAGATCCGGTCCCGGAAGTCCCACAGGAAACCGACGGGATCGATGTCCTGCCACACCATGTGACTGGGGTCCCAGTTCAGTCCGAACGCGGGACGGTGGCCCACCGCCTCCAAGGCCTTCTGCGTCGACCAGTAGTCGTAGGCGATCTCGGAGGGATGCACCTCGTGCGCGAAGCGCACCCCCACCTCGTCGAACACGTCCAGGATCGGGTTCCAGCGGTCGGCGAAGTCCCGGTACCCGGCCTCGATGACGTCCTCGCCCACCGGGGGGAACATCGCCACGTACTTCCAGATCGCCGAACCCGTGAAGCCCACCACCGTGGACACGCCCAACCTCGCCGCGGCGCGCGCGGTGGTCTTCATCTCCTCGGCCGCCCGCCGGCGCACGCCCTCGGGGTCCCCGTCGCCCCACACACGCGCGGGCAGGATGTCCCGGTGGCGGTGGTCGATCGGATCGTCGCAGACGGCCTGCCCGAGCAGGTGGTTGGAGATCGCCCACACGCCCAGGCCATGGCGTTCGAGCACGCCGAGCCGATCGCGTACGTACGCGTCGTCCACCGCGGCGCGGGTGACGTCGAGGTGGTCGCCCCAACAGGCGATCTCCAGACCGTCGTAGCCCCAGGAGGAGGCCAAGGAGCACACCTCCTCGAAGGGCAGGTCGGCCCATTGGCCGGTGAAGAGGGTGACTGGTCGAGGCATGTCGGTGCCTTTCGTGCTCGGTGCGTGTGTATCGGGCTCAGTGGTCGTGGCCGCCCCCCGGGCCCCCTTCCGTCCCGGCCCCGTCGTCGGGTTCGGACCGCCCTCGATCGGGGGCCTCGGCCAGGTACAGCTCGAAGGGCCCGTGGCCGGTGTCCACACCGACCATGTCGAGTTGCGCGGCGGCCGACTCCCACGACAGGACGGCCTGGTCGCGCAGGTCCATGGCGATGTGGAGGACGTCCATGCGCAGGTCCTCGTCCTCCACCAGGGCGGCCTGGGCGTAGGTCTCGACCGACATCGACAGCGATCGGACGGAGGAGACCAGACCCGCGTGGGCGAGGTCGTGGGCGTCGGCCCCCTCCGGCGGCTCGCCGAGGTACTCCGCGGCCTCGCGCACCCCGGTCCGCCAGGAGTAGACGACCGAGGGTTCGGCGGGCTCCAGGGAGGGGTGGGAGCCGTCGGTGGGCAGGAACACCTCCATGCCCCCCACCACGGGGGCCAGCTCCTCGTGGGCCATGCGGGCGTGTTCGAGGAGCTCACCGACCCTGTCGGGATCGGGTCGGTAGGCCAGGACCTCCACTCCGGACGGCGTGTCCGCCGTCGTGTGGACACCACCGAGGAAGACGGCGGCGGCGCAGGCCGCGCCCGCCGTCACGAGGGAGATCCCGGTCAGCCACCAGGTGAACGGGGTCGCCTCCACCGGATCGAGGCCCTCGGGGGGACGGGGAGCGGGGGCGGAGGTGGACCGGTGTTGTTCGGACATCGCGACGTCTCCTTCGAGGAGGGAGCCGCCCTACTAAGCAAGCGCTTTCCGGTGAGCGCGACACCAAGCGGGGGGTGATGGACGTGGTCATCCCGGCCATGGGCGTCCGTCGCCGTGGTGCGGCACGTCGACGTACGGACCCGTTCATGGGGTCTCCTCCCGTCGTGTCAGGGGTCGGAGGAAGGCCAGGCCGTCGACGGCGATGGCGTCCTGACTCGCCGCCAACGGTCGCCAGACGGAGGCCGCCGTGGCGATGCTGGCATTCTCCGCTGTGAAGGACTCGATCACCAGGGGCCCTCGGTATCCCGATTCCTCCAACGCGTCGAGGATGCCGACCCAGTCCAGGTGGTCGGCGCCGGGGGCGCCCCGATCGTTGGCGCACACCTGCACGTGCCCGATGCGTCCGGCGGCCCGCCGGATCGCCGCCGCCACGTCACGCTCCTCGATGTTCATGTGGTACACGTCCAGGGCCAGTCCGCAGTGCCCGTCCGGCAGCAGGTCGAGCAGTTCCAGTCCCTGGTCCACCGTGTTGAGCACGCTGGTCTCGTACCGGTTGAGGGGTTCCACCGCCAGGCCGACCCCCGCGGCCGAGGCGTGCTCGACCACGGGGATCAGCGCTTCGGCCAGCTCCGCGACGATCCCCGCCCGCTCTCGCGGGGACATACGCCACGTACGGCCGACCGAGGCGTAGGCCGGGCCGGCGATGACGGAGGAGCCCACCGTCGCCGCCGTGTCCACGACCTTCCTGAGGTAGTCCTGTGTGCGCGTACGGGTGGCCGGGTCGGTGGCGACGAGCTCCCGACCCGACCCCATGACCAGCACCACGCCGGCCGACAGACCCAACCCGTCCAACAGGGCCCGGGCACGCCGGGGGTCCCAGTCGCCGACCTCCTCTACGGGGAGCTCGATCATGTCGAACCCCCACTCGGCCACCCGGGGCGCGATCCGCTCCAGCCCCGCGTCGGTCAGCGGCGACGTCCACACCCACGTGTTGACCCCCAGCGCGTGCATTCTCCTACCTCTCCGTCCAGGCCTCGGGGAAGCCCGGCAGGTCCTCGCCGCCGAACTTGGCGTAGTGCAGGGACGGCATGTCCTCGTTGCGCTGGAGATACTCGTCCAGCCGGTCCTGGCGGACCGGTTCCTGCGGCAGGACCCACTCGGAGGGCACCTCCTCGCCGGCGAGGATCATGCTCGCGGCCAGGACCGGTGTCCGCCACTGGAAGTTGGAGTAGACCGGCGCGATCGCGGTGAGGTCCTCCTCCTGCCACTTGCGCATGAAGCTCAACTCGTCCTCTCCGGAGATCACGGGGTAGGGCCGTCCGGCGTCCTCGAAGGCCTCCAGGGCCGCCACGGCACCGTCCCCGGCGTCCATCCAGATGCCGTCGACCTCGCCGCGTTGCAGGTGCTGGGAGACCAGGTCCTTGATCTTGGCGCCGTCGCCCTCGGTGAACTCGTAACCGAGTACCTCCAGGTCGCTGTCACCGAAGACCTCCTGGGCCGCCGCCCACCGGTGTTCGAGCACGTCGACGCCGGGAAGGATGCGCAGCGCCAGCACCTTCGACCCCGGGTCCAGGTTCTCGACCAGGAACTCGGCCGCGTCCGCGCCGAAGGCGTAACCGCCGATCGGGTGGATGAAGGTGACCATGCAGTCGCTGTTGACGCCGCGGTCGAAGACCACGACCGGGACTCCGCTCTCACAGGCGGTCTCCACGGCCGGGGTCAGGGTGGCGGTGGTGGACGGCGAGATGATGATGACGTCACAGTCCCCCGAGTCCACGAACGCCTGGATGTCGGAGATCTGTTGGTTGTCGTCGTCGGCGGCGTCGGAGACCCGGAAGTCACCGATACGCCCCTCCTCCTGGAGCGCCTCCACCTGCTGTTCCATGGTGATGAAGCCGGTGACGCGCCAGGGGTTGGACACCGAGGCGTTGGAGAAGCACAGGGTCGCGTCCTCGGGGGCGTCATGGGCGAACTCGGCGGTGTCGATCCACTCCGGCTCGATCGCCTGCAACCAGGGCTGGTCCTCCGGCCCCTCCGGGGTGATCTCGCGCTGGGCGAGCTGGGCCTCGTACTCGGCCTGGTCGAACCACTCCCCGTCCGGGGTCGACCCGGCCTCGCCGTTGCCTCCCTCGGGCGAGTCGTCCGGAGTGTCCGTCGTACACGCCGTGAGCATCAGTGTCAGACCGGCCGCGCCGGCGAGAAGCACGCGGGGGACGCGCATGGTTACCTCCTGGAAGAGCCGAGCGTCCGCTCGGTCGGATGGTCCGGTCGCCGTCGCAGGCGCTCCGGCAGTCGAAGGTCGCCTCGGCGGGCGGCGTAGGCCACCGCGGCGATGATGATGAGACCCTGCACCGACGGCTGGATCGTCGAGGGCAGGTAGAGCTGGTTGAACAGGGTGAACAGGGCCTCCACGGTCAGGGCCCCCAGGACGGCGGCGACCACGGTGCCGCGCCCACCGCCCAGCACCACACCGCCGAGCACGACGGCGGTGATGGCGGTGAACTCCAGTCCCTCGCCGACCTGCGCGGTCACCCCGGCGAACCCGCCGATGAGGACGGCGGCGACGGTGGCCAGCAGGGAGGAGCCGATGAAGGCCATGGTGCGCGTCCGCCACACCCGCACCCCCGAGAACGCGGCGGCGACGTCGTTGTCACCCGTCGCGACGAGGGCGCGGCCGAAGGGCGAGCGCATGCAGAGCACCGCCGCCACGGCCACCACCAGCGCGATGACCAGCGCCCACGGGACCTGACCGAAGAAGGGCACGTCCTCGATCCCGCCGCGTCCGGGCACACGGAAGGACTCCGACAGGGCCCCGGTGGGCGCACCGCCGGTCCAGTAGCGCACGGCGCCGAACAGGATCAGCATCGTGCCGAGCGTGGTGATGATCGACTGCACCCGCAGCAGCGTGGTCACCAGACCGTTGACCAGACCCACCACCAGGCCGAAGACCAACATCAGGGCGATCACCGGCAGGGTCATCGACTCCTCGCCGTCGATGAGCCGCGCCGCGATCACCACCTGCGCGCCCACCAGGGAGCCGACCGACAGGTCGAACTCCCCCGAGACGATCACCAGGTACTGGCCGACGGCCAGGATCACCAGCGGCGCCGCCTTCTTGGCGAAGGCCATCAACGGCGGACCCTCGAAGAACGACGGGTTCTGTGTGGCGATGACGACGAAGATCAGTGCCAGCAACAGGGCGGCGGTGGCCGTACCGCCCCGGAACGACGCGGCGAGCGCCGAGCGCGGGGAGAGGGCGGAGGACGTGCCCGTGTTCGGGGTCATCGGCGGCCTCCCAGGGCTCGCGGGGAGGGGTCGGGATCCGCCGGTCCCCCGGGGTCGGGGGACGGACGGGCTTCGGGGGCGGGACCTCGATCCGGTGGGGACGCGCCGCCCGAGGGGAAGCGCACGCGCGTGGCGGCACGGGAGTGCCGGCCTCGGGCGTAGACGGCCACCGCGGCGATGACGATCACACCGCGCAGTACGTCCTTGACGAACGGGTCGATCGCCAGCACGTTGAAGACGGTGTCGAGCGTGGCGAGGATGAACACCCCCGCGATCGTCCCGGCCACCCCGCCACGACCGCCGAGCAGGTAGGTTCCGCCCAGCACCACGGCCGCGATGGCCTCCAGTTCGTAGCCGTTGCCGTAGACCGTGGCGCTGCCGGTGCCGAAACGCGCAGCCAACAGCAGACCCGCCGTCCCGGCCATGACCGAGCACAGCACGTGCGCGGTCACGGTGGGCACCTCCGGGCGTATCCCCGACAGGCGGGCCACCTCGGCGTCACCGCCGACGGCGTAGACGTGGTAGCCCATCCGGGTCCGCCGCAGGAACAGCACCGCCGCCACGGCCACGCCCAGCATGATCAGGGTGGACACGGGCAGTACACCGATCCTGGTGTAGCCGAAGGCCTGGAAGGCGGCCGGGATCTCCCCGGCCGGCCCCTGGAACTCGGTGTCGAGGTACCCCTTGATGATCAGTCCCGCGCCCAGGGTGGCGATGAAGGGATTGACCCCCAACTTGGTGACCACCAGACCGTTGGCCAGACCGATCAGACCCGCCAGGCCCAGGGCCGCGCCCACACCGAGCAGGACGCGGGAGGGGTCTCCCGCCATGGTGGTGGCCGCGACCACGGTGGACAGCGCCGCGACGTAGCCCACCGACAGGTCCAGGGAACGGCACAGGATCACCAGGGTCTGACCGATGGCCAGGAATCCCAGCAGACTGCTGCGGGTGAACAGGTCCACGGTGTTGGCGGTGGTGAACAGGTTGCCGCCCCGCGCGGCCACGAAGGCCGCGCTGAGCGCGAGCAACAGGACCAGGGCCAGATAGACCATCGCGGTGGTGCCGAGGCGGGGGACACGCGCGGGGAGGATCGCGGTGCGTTTCACGGAGCGGCCTCCTCGTGCCGTGCGGAGGGGTCCTCGCCGCCGTCTCCGGTGGGCGGGACGGGATCGGCGGAGGGGGTCGGGGGCGGCGTCGAGGCGCCGGTGCCCTTCATGGCGTCGTCGACCACCTCGTCACCGGAGCCGGGCGGTGTACGGGGATCGTCGACCGCGGGATCGGGGTCGTTCCCGTGGGGCGAGCCCGTGGCCATCGCCATGACGGCCTCCTCACCGGACCCACCGGGAAGTTCACCCGCCACCCGGCCGTCGCGCAGCACGACCAGACGGTCCGACATCCCGATCAGTTCGGGCAGTTCCGAGGAGATGAGCACGATGGCCACGCCCGCCGCGGCCAGTTCGCGCATCAGCCGGTAGACGGCCTGTTTGGCGCCCACGTCGATACCGCGCGTGGGCTCGTCGAGCACCATCACCCCGGGTTCGGCGGCCAGCCACTTGGCCAGCACCACCTTCTGTTGGTTGCCACCGGACAGGTACCGCACGTCCTGGCCGTGACCCGCGCGTGCGACCAACTCCACCGAGGACAGGATCTCGGGTAGCCGCCGTGCCCTGCGGGCCGAACCGAAGGGCCAGACCGCGTCCAGGACCAGACGGCCGTTGGCCGCGATCGACTGGTTCAGGGCCAGCCCCTGTGCCTTGCGGTCCTCGGTCACCAGGACCAGACCGGCGCGCACGGCCTGGCGAGGTGAGCGCGCGTCGATCCGGCGGCCGTCCACGAACACCTCGCCCCGGGTGAAGCGTTCGATCCCGAACAGGGCGTGGGCGACCTCGGTGCGTCCGCTGCCCTGGAGCCCGCCCAGGCCCAGGATCTCTCCCCCGCGCACTTGGAGGTCGATCCCGTCCAGTTGGGCGTTGCCCCCACCGGAGACCGACAGACGGACCCGCCCCACGTGTTCGCCGTGCGGGGTCAGAGGCTCGGGGAAGACCGCCGAGACCGGGCGCCCCACCATCTTGCGGACCAGATCGGTGGGGGTGACGGCGTCGGCGGACACCGTGTCGACCAGGCGGCCGTCCTTGAGGACGGTGATGGTGTGGGCCAGGTCGAAGATCTCCCGCATGCGGTGCGACACGTACAGCACCGCCACACCGCGTGCGAGCAGGCGGCCGATGATCCGGTACAGCGTCTCCACCTCGTGGTCGGCGAGCGCGGCGGTCGGCTCGTCCATGGAGATGATGCGCGCGTCGTGGGAGAGCGCCTTGACGATCTCCACCACCTGCTGTTCGGCCACCGACAGCGACCCCACCCTGGCGCGGGGGTCGATACCACGCAGGTCCAGATCGGAAAGGAGCGCGGCGGTGGCGCGCTCCATGGCGCGGCCGTCCACCCATCCCCGGCGGCGGATCTCCCGGCCCAGGAAGACGTTCTCGGCGACCGTGCGCTCGGGCAGGAGGTTGAACTCCTGGAAGACCGTGGACACGCCCGCGCGCTGGGCCTGAAGCGGGTGCTCGAAGGAGACCGGGGACCCTTCCAGTTCGACGGTCCCCTCGTCCGCGCGATGCACTCCGGCCAGCACCTTCATCAGGGTGGACTTGCCCGCGCCGTTCTCGCCGACCAGCGCGTGCAACCGTCCTGGACGCAGTTCCAGGTCCACCCCGTGCAGGACGCGCACGCCCAGGAAGGACTTGGTGATGCCGCTCATCCGCAGCAGGGGCGGGCCGGTCATCCCTGCTCGACCTCCGCCACGTCCACCCAGCGTCGCTCCCGGTCCGAGAGCAGCACGGCCTCGGCCAGGACGGCGGCGCGCAGGCCGTCCTCGAACACGGGCAGGCCCTCGGGAGGGTGCCCGGCGATGGCGGCGGCGGTGTCGGCCACCAGCGCGTTGAAGCAGTCCTGGTAACCCTGGGGATGCCCGACGGGCACGGTGGCCAGGCGTGCGGCGTCCGCGCTCAGACCGGGATCGTCACGGGTGATGGTGCCGGTGCGGCCTCGGCTGCCGGCCCAGAGGGTCTCGGGGTTCTCCTGGTCGAAGAGCAGCGAACCCTCGGTGCCGGAGACCTCCAGCACCAGCCGGTTCTTACGCCCGGGGGAGACCTGACTGATGACGGCGTTGCCGATCACGCCGCCCACGGTGGAGAACTGTAGGGAGACCAGGTCCTCGGTGGCCACGGCACGGCCGTCGCGGGTGTCGTTGACGCGGGAGGTCCGGGCGCTGACCGCGGTGATGCGGTCGCCGGTGACGAACTCCAGCATGTCGCACCAGTGCGAACCGATGTCACCGAAGGCGCGGGTGGCCCCGCCGCGCACGGGATCGACCCGCCAGTTGTCCTCCTCCGGATAGAGCAGCCAGTCCTGGAGGTAACCGCCGTGGGCGAGGGTGACGCGGCCCAGGGAGCCGGCGGCGACCTGGGCGCGTGCCTCGCGTGCCATGGGATGGAAGCGGTAGACGAAGGGGACGACGGCGACCCGCTCCGCCTCACGTGCGGCTTGGACCAGGCCGCGCGCGGTGTCGGCGTCGGTGGCCAACGGCTTCTCGCACACCACGTGCTTGCCCGCCTCCAACGCGGCCAGACTCAGTGGTGCGTGCAGGTCGTTGGGGGTGCACACGTGGACCACGTCCACGTCGTCACCGCGGACGAGTTCGAGGGCGTCCCCGTGGGCCCGGGCGATGCCGTTGGCGACCCGGAACCGCTCGGCCTTGTCCGGGGAGGAACCCGCGACCCCCACGACCTCGCCGCCCGAGGCCCGGACGGCGTGGGAGTGGACCCGCCCCATGAAGCCGGTGCCGATCACCGCGGCGCGGTAGGGACGCGGGGAGGCCGGTCCGGCGTCCGCCGCCTCACCCGGGTGTATGGCCTTGCTCACTGACATGCGTCGAAGGTACGCCGGACTTATGACGATCGTCAAGCATAAGTTGTCTGAACTGGCCGCATTAGAATGCTGCATGGAAGTCAATAGATCCTGTGCTTCACTGTTCGCATGACGGAAGAAGCGCTGACTCCCACGGAGGGACCCGGCTCGACCGGCGCTCCGACCACCGCACCCGGTGCGGGCACCCTGCTCCGACTCCTGCGTGACGGCAGGCCGCGCACTCGCTCGGAACTGGCCTCGGTCACCGGTCTGGCCCGCTCGACCGTCACCCAACGCGTGGACGCCCTGCTCGCCAGCGGACTCATCGGACCGGCGGGCGAGGCCGCCTCCACCGGGGGAAGGCCGCCCACGACCTTCTCCTTCCGACCCGGCGCACGCGTGGTCCTGGCCGCCGACCTCGGCGCCACCCACGCCCGAATGGCCCTCACCGACATGTCGGGAACCGTACTCGCCGAGGAACGCGCCGACCTGGACATCGCCCTGGGACCCGAACCCGTCCTGGACTGGGTCGTGGACAGGGGCCGCGGCCTGCTGGGGGACGCACGGCGCACGACGGACGAACTGCTCGGCCTGGGCATCGGCCTGCCCGGCCCGGTGCAGCACTCCACCGGACGCGCGGTCAACCCACCGATCATGCCCGGCTGGGACGACTTCGACGTTCCCGGCTACGTCCACGACCGGATCGACGTCCCGGTCATGGTGGACAACGACGTCAACATCATGGCGATCGGGGAACACCACACCGCCTGGCCCTCGGCCAGCCACCTGATGTTCGTCAAGGTCGCCACGGGCATCGGCTGCGGGATCATCAGCGAGGGCCGCGTCTACCGGGGCGCCCAGGGAGCGGCCGGGGACATGGGCCACATCCACGTCCCCAGCGGAGACGACCGCCCCTGCCGCTGTGGGAACACCGGCTGCCTGGAGGCGGTGGCCAGCGGCGCGGCCCTGGCCGCCTCGCTCACCGCGGAGGGGGTACCGGCCGACGGTGCCCGCGACGTGGTGGAGCTGGCCCGCAGTGGATCGGTGCCCGCGTTGCGCGCACTGCGCCAGGCGGGCCGCGACATCGGCGAGGTCCTGGCGGCCTCGGTCAACATGTTCAACCCGTCGGTCATCGTCATCGGCGGAGCACTCGCCCAGGCCGGCGACCACCTGCTCGCCGGAGTGCGCGAGGTCATCTACCAGCGCTCACTGCCGTTGGCCACCGAACACCTGAGCATCGTCTCCTCGGTGGCGGGCGAGAGCGCGGGCGTGGTCGGCGCCGCCGTCATGGTGATCGAGCACTGCCTGAGCCCCGGGCACGCGGACGCGCTGGTCAGCGGGGCCTGAGACGGTCACTCAGAGCCTCGGACCGCTCTCGGGGGTCCCCCGCGGCTCCACGAAGAGCAGTCGGTCGTGCCGAGCGGTCGGCGCGGTCGCGTTCGGCACGCATGAGCCCTGGGCCCGCGCGTGGACCGGAGGCCCTCGACGGAGCGCGAGGTACCCCGCGCATGAGGAGGGGGCGGAACCGCTCGGCTCCGCCCCTCCTCCTACGCCGTGGTCAGGGACGCCCCGGGCCCTCGGGTCACGGGGAACCCGGTGGACCGCTCATCCGGCGTGCTGATCGCCCGGACTCCGTCCGCTCTGCCTGGCCCGCTCCGCCTCGGCGTCCATCTCCCGGGCGCGGACCTGGTTCCTGCGGTACTCGTCCTGCGAGACCTCGGGCAGGATGCCCTCCTGCCGCAGAACCGGCTCCTCGCCCTGCACGGGTCCGTCGGAATCGATCGGCTCGGTCTCGTCCACGGGCATGGGACGGTCCTCCCCCACGGGACGGACGGTGGCCTCCGACGGTCGGGCCATGGGCACCGACGGGTTCGGGCCCACCGCCCTCCTGCTCAGGGTGGCCGAACGCCCCACGCTGCGCAGGAGGGTGATGATCGCCAGCCCCGTGACCAGGTTGATCACCGTCGTGGCGACCTGGCTGGACGTGTCCGCGGCCTCGGAGAACGGGGAGACGGCGGCGATGGCGGTCGCCAGGCCCAGGATCCATCCGAAGAACTTCAGGGCCCGGGGCGCGCTGAGAAGCAGCAGGTGCATCAGGCCGGTGGCCAGGAGGGCGGCCACCGCTGCCATGAGGGCGTACATCGCGGTGCCCGCGTCGCCCAGGTTGCCCGCTTCCTCCGGAGCGAGCACCGGGACTCCGAACACTCCACGAAAGACCAGCGTGCCCGCGAGGACCACCAGCGCCGCGACGACCGCCGTGGCCAGCCCCCCCGACCACAGCCGCGTGGTGTTGACGGGTCGTTCACTTCCTATCTCGGTCATTACCAGTACCCCCAGATACTGTGTCAACGCCGCTCCTACCCCGCATCCACCCATGTACTACGGGTAACCGGGAAAACCCGCGTGTTCGCAGGTCATCCCGCACGCCCCGACACACCGCCGAAAAGCCTCGGCCACGCGTGCACCCTCCACCCGCGGACGCACGTTCCGGTGGAACACACGTGGAACACTGGAGGCATGTCTCACTTCGCGCACGCCCGCGTCGATCTCGACGCGATCTCCGACAACGCGCGGCTGCTCCGAGAGCGTGCCGGCGGAACCCCGTTCATGGGGGTGGTCAAGGCCGACGGCTACGGGCACGGCGTGATCCCCGCCGCTCGTGCCCTGATGGCGGGCGGCGCGACCTGGCTGGGCACCGCCCTCATCCGTGAGGCCCTCGAACTGCGCCGAGCGGGGATCACCGTTCCCGTCCTGGCCTGGATCATCCCGCCCGGCGAGCCCGTCGCCGAGGCCATCGAGGCCGACATCGACCTCGGCGTGAGCGACCGCGCGACCCTGGACGCCGTGGTCGCCGAGGCCCGGCGCCTGGGCCGTACCGCACGCGTCCAGCTCAAGGCCGACACCGGCCTGAACCGTGGCGGGGCCTCTCCGGCGGACTGGTCCGCACTGGTGGAGGCCGCGGCCCGTGCCGAGGACGAGGGGCGCGTGCGCGTCTCCGGTGTGTGGTCGCACTTCGCCTGCTCCGACGAGCCCGGCCACCCCTCCATCGCCCTCCAACTCTCACAGTTCCACGAGGCGTTGGAGGTCGCGGACAAGGCGGGCCTGAGCCCCGAGGTCAGGCACATCGCCAACTCCGCGGCGCTGCTCACCCTCCCCGAGGCCAGGTTCGACCTGGTACGGGGCGGGATCGCCAGTTATGGTCTGTGCCCCATCCCCGGCCTCACCGTGCCCGGGCTGCGGCCCGCCATGACCTTGTACTCCCGTATCGCCCTGACCAAGCGCGTCCCGGCAGGGAGCGGGGTCTCCTACGGTCACCGTTACGTCACCGACAAGGAGACCACCCTCGCCCTGGTGCCGCTCGGCTACGCCGACGGTGTGCCCCGCGCGGCCAGTAACAAGGGCCCCGTCCTGCTCGGTGGGCGCTCCCGCGTCATCGCGGGAACGGTCTGCATGGACCAGTTCGTCCTGGACGTCGGCGACGACGAGGTCAGGGCCGGGGACCACGCGGTGCTCTTCGGAGACCCGGCGGAGCACCCGGACACCCCGACCGCCGAGGACTGGGCCCGGATCCTGGACACCATCCCCTACGAGATCGTCACCAGGGTGGGCCCCCGGGTCCCACGCGAGTACGTCGGGGACCTGGCCTGAGACGTCACGGGAGAGGTCGGAGCCGCACCGGCTCCGACGTGTGTCCGATCGGTCTGTGGGATCCGGTCACGGACCCGCCCCGATCCGCCTAACCTGGACGGAGGGGGTGTTCAACGGAACGCCGGCCCCGGGCGCGCCCCGACCCGGCGCGGCCACGACCAGCCCACCACACCCGACACGAGCAGCGAGCCGATGACAGACGCGACAGCAACCACTCCAGGCGCGTTCACCGTCGGCGAGGTCACCGCCGCCACCGACGACGCCATGCGCGCCCTCGGCCGGGACCTCGCCGCCCTCACCAGACCCGGCGACCTGCTGATCCTGTCCGGGCCGCTCGGCGCGGGCAAGACCACCCTCACCCAGGGACTGGGCGAAGGGCTCGGCGTGCGCGGAACGATCACCTCACCGACCTTCGTCATCTCCCGGATCCACCCGTCCCTGGTCGGCGGCCCCGCCCTGGTGCACGTGGACGCCTACCGGCTCGGCGGTGCCGACGAGATCGACGACATCGACCTGGACATGACCCTCGCCGACTCCGTCACCGTGGTCGAGTGGGGCGAGGGCGTGGCCGAGGGATTGGCCGACGAGCGGCTGGAGATCCGCATCGAACGTCACCCCGACGACACTCGCACGGTCCACCTGCGCGCCGTCGGCGCCCGCTGGGCCGGCATCGACCTGCCCGGCACCGCGACCGGGCGTGGATAGGCGGTATCCCCGTGCTGCTCCTGGCCTTCGACACCGCCACCCCGGCGGTCACCGTCGCCATCGGTGAGAGCGGTCCCGACGGCTCCTTCACCCTGCGCGCCGGTGCCGGCTCCGTGGACGCCCGCCGCCACGGCGAACTGCTCAGCCCCACGATCGTGCGCGTCACCGAGGAGGCCGGGATCACCCTGGCCGACCTCGACCACATCGCCGTCGGCATCGGCCCCGGCCCCTACACCGGGCTGCGGGTGGGACTGGCCACCGCCCACGCCTTGGCCGACGCCCTCGGCATCCCCTGCCACGGGGTCACCACCCTGGACGCCCTGGCCTTCGCCACCGGACGCACCACACCCTTCGTCGCCATGACCGACGCCCGTCGCAAGGAGGTGTTCTGGGCCCGCTACGACGACCACCTCACCCGCGTGGGAGAGGTGGCCGTGGACCGGCCCGCCGAACTGGACACCGGCGGCCTGCCCTTGGTCGGCGACGGTGCCCGCATGTACGCCGACGTCCTGGGCGCAGGCTCGGAGCCGGTGTCCCCGCTGCACCCGGACGCCGCCGCCATGGCCGAACTGGCCCTGCTGCGCCTGCACCGGGGCGAGAAGCCGCCCGACCCCCAGCCGCTCTACCTGCGCCGCCCGGACGCGGTGGAGCCCGGGGCCCCGAAGAAGGTGCGCCAATGGGTGAGGTGACCGGGCAGGCCGGAGCGCCGGACGTGCGGCTGCGTGAGATGACCATGGACGATGTACCCGGCGTCATGGAGCTGGAGCGGACCCTGTTCCCGCTCGACGCCTGGACCGAGGGCATGCTCATGAGCGAACTGGCCGAGCCCACCCGCCACTACGTGGTGGCCGAGTCCGACGACGCGATCGTGGGATACGCCGGGCTGCGGTTCGTCCCACCCGAGGGCGACGTGCAGACCATGGCCGTCGACGAACGGGTCTGGGGCAGGGGTGTGGGCAGCGCGCTGCTCACCGAACTGCTCGACCAGGCGGAGCGGCGCGGAGTCACCCACATGTTCCTGGAGGTGCGCTCGGACAACCCGCGCGCACAGAAGCTCTACGGCCGGTTCGGTTTCGTGCAGATCGGTGTGCGCCGCGGCTATTACAACGGGGCGGACGCGCTCGTGATGCGGCGCGTCGCCGGGGGAGGAGACCATGAGTGACCTGCCTCTGGTCATGGGGATCGAGACGTCCTGTGACGAGACCGGCGTGGCCCTGGTACGCGGCTGCGAACTGCTCGGCGACGCCGTCGCCTCCAGCGTGGACCAGCACGTGCGCTTCGGCGGCGTGGTGCCCGAGGTGGCCAGCCGCGCGCACCTGGAGGCGATGACTCCTACCGTCCACCGGGCGCTGGAGCAGGCCGGGGCCGAGCTCTCCGACGTCGACGCCATCGCGGTGACCGCCGGCCCCGGTCTGGCGGGCGCCCTGCTCGTGGGCGTGTCCGCGGCCAAGGCCTACGCCATGGCCCTGGGCAAACCGCTCTACGGAGTGAACCACCTGGTGGGTCACGTAGCCGTGGACCAGCTGGAGCACGGCCCGCTGCCCAAACCCACGATCGCCCTCCTGGTCTCGGGCGGACACACCTCGCTGTTGCAGGTCAACGACCTGGCCACCGACGTGGTCTCGCTCGGCGACACCGTGGACGACGCGGCGGGGGAGGCCTACGACAAGGTGGCGCGGCTGCTGGATCTGCCCTACCCGGGAGGGCCGCCCATCGACAAGGCCGCCCAGCGGGGCGACTCCCGGGGCATCCGTTTCCCGCGCGGCAAGTGGGGTGACGGCACCTACGACTTCTCGTTCTCCGGACTGAAGACGGCCGTGGCCCGCCACGTGGAGGACGCCGAACGCAAGGGCGAGCCCTTGGTGGTCGACGACATCGCCGCCGCCTTCCAGGAGTCGGTGGTGGACGTGCTCACCCGCAAGGCGGTGGACGCCTGCGTGGAGCACGGGGTGGGCACCCTGGTCATCAGCGGCGGGGTCGCGGCCAACTCCGCGTTGCGCGCCCTGGCCGAGGAGCGCTGTCGCGAGGCGGGTGTGGAGCTGCGCGTGCCGCGCCCACGCCTGTGCACCGACAACGGTGCGATGATCGCCGCGTTGGGCGCCGAGGTGGTGGCGGCGGGCCTGCCCGCGTCGCCGCTGGACCTGGCCACCGACACGTCCTTGCCGGTGAACTCGCCCCTGGCGGTGTGAGGAACGGGCCGGACCGAGGACGGTTTCGGGGGTGGGAAGTCGGTGCTTCCCACCCCCGCGTGGTTCCTGCGCCCGACGTCAGTCGAAGAGTTCTTCGGGGTCGTCGACCTTGGCGGCTTTTTGGATCCAGGTCCTGAGGGTGGTGAGGTCGTCGCAGGACTCGATGCGTCGGCGGATCTCGTTGGGGACTTCGAAGCCTCGGGCGGTGAGGACGAGGATGACGTTGCCGGCGGCCTCTTCCTCGCGGCCTTCTTCGCGGCCGATGCCGACGTACGTGCGGGCGAAGTCGCTCTGCCATTCCCAGGTGTCCACGGACATCAGGTCCTCCAGGTATTTCCGGGCCTCCTCGGAGCGCCCGGCCAGTACGTAGTCATAGTAGAACGCACGGCGATCGGAGGACACGGCATTCAGCGCCTCCATCACCGTGTCCAACGTGCGTAGATCGTGGTCGCCGTGGGCCTTGGCGGAGAGCACCGCCAGCTCCGGCATGTCCCGGGCCTGTTCCGGATCGGTGACCACCGGAATCTGGGACGGTCCCACCACGGAGGGGGTGACGGTGTTGCCGGGCTGACCCAGGGGGATGCGCCCGGCACAGTCTCGGGCGGCCTTGTCCGTGGGGCACAACACCAGCAGCAGGGTCGGGCAGCGGAGCTGTTCGCGGACGGTGGTCAGGTAGACCGGCCAGGTCCAGAACTTGTCGCTGTCCCACCTGGCCTGCTGTTCCACCACCACCGCCAGCGTGTTCTCGGTACCGGCCCTCAGCAGCACGGCGCCGTCGGGTGTGTAGGTCCGGGGTGTGCTGTCGGTGCACTCGGCGGAGGTCAGGACGACCTCGGTGTGCTCGGGCAGGTCGTAGCCGACGGCGTCACGGAGCAGGGGCACCACCAGTTCGGGGGCGTTCCTGATGATCTTCAGGGGTATCTCGTGTTCCTTGTTGGGCACAGCACTCCTCGCTGTTCTGGGGCCGAGGGGGATTCCGAGGCCCCGGGGGTCAGTGGGTGAAGACGAAGGGGCGTAGCCCTCGGGGAACACCGGTCGGGTCCACGTGGAACTCGGCCCACACGTCGGTGCCCAGTCCTGGACAGGGGCCGAGCTGGTGATGGACCCAGGCGCGGGACAGGTTCTGGACGAGGAGCAGGCCGCGCTGCCCTTCCGCCCGGTTCCATGCGTCGTCGTCGCGTTCGGCGGGGATGCGGGGAACGCCGTGGCCTCCGCCGGAGTCGCTGATCGACAGGCGCAGCGTGGAGGGGGCGGGACACAGGGTCGCGTGGCCGGGGGACACGGTCCTCCTCGGCGGACAGGAGCCGTTCGTGGGCGGTGTAGTAGGGACGCACGAGGGCGATGTCTTCGGCGTGGGCGTCCGGGATACGGGCGTGTTCGCGGAAGAAGGCGGGAGGAGGTACGGGGCGCCTAGAGCGCTCGGGAACCCGGCCGGCCTGGGGAGAGGGCTCGGGCAGCGGGGCGTAGCGGCGGACACGTGCGGAGCGTCGGCGGCGACCGAAGGCGGAGTGGCGTCCGCAGGGGGAGGCGAGGAGGTTCTTGAGGGAGTCCAGGGCACGGCTAGAGGGGCCGCGCTAAAATAGCGCATGCTGGCAATCCTTTGGTTAAACGGTGTTGGTTGCTGGCCACGGCCCCGGACGGTTGCTACCGTCGCGGGGTCATTCGTGGTTTTGGGGAAAAGGTTAGGGCATTCCTCGGAGATTGGCGACGTTACCGCGAAGTAGTGCGGAAAAAATTTCGAAGTGGCGTGTTCTCCCAGGTGGGAGAGGTTGCAAGAACCTTTTTCGCTAAAACTCCAAAAGGAATCTATTCGGGCATAGGGCATAAAAAATTCCCCGATTCCACGTGGAAAGCGGGACCGCTGCCGGTGCGCTCAGCGCTCGCTCTTCACCGAGGAGAGGAAGCCGGTCCAAATCGTGCCCCCGAAGGCGAGGTGGCCGTGGTCGTGGTCCGAGGGCTCGAGTGTGGTGCTGGAAGGGCAGCGAACTCAGTCACGACCGGGCCTATCCGTTGATCGTGGTCCTGACCGAACTGCACACGAACGCGCTGAAGTACACGGCCTCCGGCACGATCTGTGGCCGCTCCCGTAGGGAGATGGAGTCCTACCGGGGATGTTCTGGGTCGCCGTGACCGACGAGGGCGCCCTACCGGGAAGGCCGGTGACGGTTCCGGAGGTGGGGGAGGGGTTCGGCTCGCGCCTGGTGGAGCGGTTGGTCCAGGCCTGGGGCTGGTGTGGGTCGTCCCTCGGGACTCTGTGGCCACATCCGGCCAGGATAGGGACATCGCCTCAGTTCAGGGGGTTTTCCCGTTCGGGAGGTCGCAGTCTCTCGTTAGGGTTGATTGGAGGTAATCGCTCGATTACGACCGCCCATCCCTTTCGGGCGTGTATCCCCAGGTCAACGTAGTGAAGCAGGAGTTCCCCCATGTCCCCTGATTCAGCGGCTCTGAACCCCCAGGACGCCCACGCCGGCGGTGTCGCCGCAGAGCAGGCCGCGGCTCTACTCAAAGACCTTCCGGTCGACTTCGATGAGGCCATTCAGGCAGTCAAGAATGCGATGACCAAAGCTCCTGTCGTGGGAGGCTGGAGCGCCTTCGGTGACGCCCAGGTGGAGCACATGGAAGAGGTCAAGCGCCACGCGGCCACCCTGGCTGGCAACATCCAGGGCGGTGCTGAAGAAGGCGCTCGCACAGACATGGAGTCGGCTGAGCAGTTCTCCCCGATCGTTCCAATCAACTATTGACCTTCTAAATTTCGAAGCCATGTAGGGATGAAGTATGGTCACTTTCACATTTACTGAATGTGAGATCGAAGCTTCCGTTCTTATTGGACACAGGGAAGCGTTTGAGGAGCTACATGCAAAAATTGCAGGTCGCTCGGGAGAATTCTGTACTATTTCGGAACCGGTATCACTTCACTTTGAGGGGCAGATCGGCGAAGGCTTGAGGTCGACCGCCCTGGAGAACCAAGAATCCTGGTCCAGTGCACTGTTGGCGTGCCTACATGCTTATGGAATGATTGGGAAGGTCATATCTGATGTCAATTGGTATGAAGAAAGAATTGAAACTTTAAGATCTGAAATGGCAACAGAGGTCGGAGGCCTCCCTTCCACCGGAAGCGAAGAAGAGGATGCAAGCCTTAGAGATGTCGTAATAGAACGTTATAACAGGCTAGCCGAAGAAGCCTGGAAGAGTCTGGAGGAGAGATGTGAGGATACGGAGGATCAGATTAAAGAGGGCCCGACTCCAGGAAATATTAGAGAATTAATTGAGGCCGGTCATATTGGTGACAAGATTGCCTATGCCACAACTGGAGATACAGATTATTGGAATTTCGATTCAGAAAGCGGCGAGGAAATCGGGGAGGGTCTGAGAGAGGCTCTGGAAGGAGGAAATGCTGATAGTAGCGAAGTAGGCGCTTACCTGGCCCTAATTTCTGCCCTAAATTCACGTTCTTTTGATTACCTAAAAACGGGAGAAGAATTTTCTGAATCTGAACTAGAGTTTCTTGAGGGGTTGCATGCAGAGCTAGATAAGATAGAAACAGGAGAAGGTCTTCAAGGTATCTTAGCCATCCCTGGAATCCTTGAGGATTCCCTTTATGGAGAGGATGACAAGGTTGCGCTCCTAGAGGCTATTGGAGGGACTATCCTTTCCCTCTCCGATGAGAAACTTGGTGGAGGGCTCGCTCTGCTTCCCGAGGATATCCGGGAAGCAGTGCAAGGACCAGTTTTGATGGGTGGCCAAGTTTCTCATGACTACGCCTACACGGAATATCCTCAGGCTTTGGCAAGTCTTGCAGCAATCCTTGGTAATGCCCCGGAGGAAATGGAAGGGGGAGAAAGGTTCTCTACTAGCTTGACCCTGTCAATGGGACAGCTGATGCATGACATTTATCAGGACAACCTCATTGGGAAACCTTCGACCGCTGTTCTAGAGGAATTAGGGGATAAGGGGCTTGCTGACCTTCTAGAAGTTTCCACTCGGAACGAGGACGCCAACTATACGATCTTGATGCATGAATACCTGAATGGTGCCTACATTGACGATGATACAGCTCAGAGGATAAGCGCTGAAGCACTGGCAGGACTTCTCCTCTACGAATGGCCGGAGGATTCGGATTATGCGGGAGGCTCTCCAGTTACAGCGCTATTCGATTGGATACCCGAAGACGCCTCTAGCAAGGCAGAGGATGAGCAGAGGCGTGCTGCTGAAGCAACAGTCAGTCTCATTGAGTTCATGACTGACCCTGAAATGCAAAAGAAGCTTATGGATACGAACGTCAAGGTGGCGATTCCAGGTATAGAAGAAGGTGAAGAAGAGGTATACCCTAACGCAGGTTTCGGCCAGTACAACGATAAGATAGCTCAAAGCCTTACCAATATCTTTGAAAGATACATATACAGCTTCGCTGGACAAACCGGTATCACTGACGGTGTTGTAGACCTTGACTTTGAGCGGCCTAATGACTGGCCTACCTGGGACACAGAAAGTAATACGCTTTCTCTAAGTCCTGAGGAGAGATTGCATTTCCTGGAACTGCTCATGACAGATGATGAGTCTGCAGCAAGAATTCACGGGGCAGCAGAGGTATTTTCTATATCTCACCAGGCGAGTGCTGTAGAAACCGGAGACTTTTCAGATGCGGCAAAGAGAGCCTCCACTTTGCAGAGCTTTGTGGATGCCGCATTGCACAACGAGTCAGTGTATAGAGGGATGGATGCAGAAGGGATTCATAAGAGGAAGGAAAATATTTATGATTTGGTTTCCAGTACAGCTTCTGGGGCAATAGGGGAAATTCCCTTCGTTGGTTTTGCTCTTTCGGCTGCTGGAGATCATTATTCGGATCAATTTAAGGAGAATATTATCACGGAGTTCGAAGCTCCATCTCAGCATATTGGAAAGGGGAATGTTGAAGAGAAGATATCCAACACAATCGCTGTATTTATTTTGGAAGAAGCTTTTGAGAACCACAATAGTGGTGGAGCAACGAGTCCACTGGCTGAAGTTGGAGATGAATCCAAGTATTTCACGGGGACTAAGGAAATGACAGTTACCGAAATTCTGGAATCACGCGAGATCTTGACCTATGGTAACGATGGGTCTCCTGTTATTAGTACAGATAAGGCGGTGGAATCCCTCCAGGGACTACAAGGAGAAAGTGCGGCTCAGTTAAACTGGGCTATCTCCAGAGCTATGGCGGGAACAGAAGTGTCATGGGTTCCGGGTGAAGCAAGGACTGGGCAAGATTTTCTGGAAAGCTTTTCATCAACTTATGGAGTGCGCTCTGACATGACTGAGCAACTCCAGCAGAACGAAAAAGAAATTAAAATTAGATCTCAGAGCTAGTGTGCTTTGGGTGCGTTGATCTAAGGTCAGGGGAGAAGTGAAGAAAAGGAACATTATTTCAGTTGGAGCGGTTCTTGTTTCTGCTTCCATATTGGCGTTCTTCGGATGCTTTCTTCTCAATGATCCTCGGTTTGAGGTAGAAGAAGAGACCGATTTTTCTAATCAAATGTCCTTTATTTCTTCTGTGGATGGTGTTGGTTGGAGTTGGGATCCGCCTGAGTCCATGCACATTTCAGGGGTCCATCCGACTGCTGTCGGGCTTTTGGTGTCTCACAGACATGGGTTGGTTTCCTTGCATGGGGAGACTTCTGAAGAAATATGGAGCTATGAATCCAAAGGAGACTTCAGCACTTCTGTGACTGCCGATGGCCTTGGCGTGTTGTTACTCGCCGAAGAAGAGGGGATCGTGGTTTTCTTGGACGCGCTCACTGGAGATACGGTATCGGAGTATTCTGCTCCAGAGGGAGTGTTTCTTCATCCAAGCTTGGTGACAACTGGCCAGCTGCTTATCCCAAGTAGTGGAGGACTATCTTCCTACGAAATAAAAACAGGAGATCTTTCATGGAGATATGAAGGAAAAAGAAAATGCTTTCCACTGCCGATTTTCAATCAGGATGAGCCTTGGAATTGGCCCGTTTCAACTAATGCGGATGCTCTTTTTCTTCCAGAGGTTTGTCCCGCGGGAGAAGCTGATGATGCAGGACTCTATGAAGAGCTTTTTTCGGTTGGTGTTATTGCGATAGACGGAGTCTCTGGTGACACATTGTGGGAGTCAGAAAAAATCCCTATAGATGCCGATGATGTTTCAGGGGAGGGGTTTCCTCCAGTTTGGTTGGCAGTGGCCGATGACGCGAGAGCGATCCGACTGGATGTGTCAGGGGAGAACTACATGTTCGACATTGTCACAGGGGATCTTCTGGAAGGGGAATGGCCTCTAACAGGGGATGATGGCTTTTATAATGACCTTCGTGTCTATGTTGGTTCGTCATGGAATATTTGGTATCAGCGAGAAAGTTCAAGTTCTGGACATCATGATTATGTAAAGACATCTTACGATGGAAGAATTTTTCAAGAAGTTCAGATTCCCGAAGAGGTTCACGTTCAAGTAGATCATTTGTGGGAACCGGTGAACAGGGCTGTGGCCTTGGAAGACGGTGTTCTAACCTATGGATGCGCCTTCGATTGCAAAGATTCGTTCTCTGGAACTATGAATCTGATATTTGCTCCTTGGGACGATGATTTTTTGGAGATTGAAGTCGAGCAACTTGATCCTGAGATCAACAACGCCCACGTCAGAAGCCGACTGCTTGTGGTTCCAGGGGCAGTGGTCGCATACCAAGAAAATCAGAACGGGAAGGTTCTTGGCAGTCTCGTAGGGCTCACATAGAAAAGGGGTTTCTTTAGAAGAAATATTCGTCTTCAAAGACTGTTTTCGTATATCCACTGAGTCCGTTGCCTATATGTGGATAGGTGTCTGCATGATCGCTCTAGGACTGTCCCTCAGGGCTCTTGCAAGTTCCAGCTTGGTGTGGATTCTCGAGCTCAGGAAGACCACGGTCGTACACGCAAACAAGCATGGGGATCCATGAGCATCCTGATGCCGCAGCCCAATGATCCTGAAGGCCTCCCATGTCCAGCCTGTCATCGTCCACGGTCCCGACCGTGCTCGTCGAACTCGAGCTCCTTGACTCCACGCGGCATCACGGACTTGTGTCCCTACCTGGCCATGGTCCCCGCTACCTGATCACGCCGCATCGTGTTGTTCTCCTCCTCTAGATGCGCTCAAGCTCGGGTTGAGGAGGAGTTATGTCGGGTAAATGTAAGAGATCTGATAAAGATGGTTAAAGGTGGAATGCTGATGTTGTGGAGCACGCTGGGGCGTCGCTCGCCTCGCGTGTGATGTCATGCGTCGATAGTTCTAGGGGTATGGATATTGTTATCTTATGTGAAGCGTAATCTCCTTTTGGTTCTTCCGGTGGTAATATTTGCTCTTGTTCTCAAAGTTTATTTATTTATTTTTGTGTATCCTTCTTCTGGGTCTCATGAGTCAACAGGTGAAACTCTTCTATATTCACTCTCCATGGCCGGAGTGCTTGATGCAAAAGAGGAATTAAAGGATGATCCCCGTGGTCCTGTGAGAGAGCTTTTGGTGACCGAGTACGGTGCGCTGGCGGTCTTCGATGACGGCGTAGCCCTATGGGGGACCAAGCCGGTAGCCGAAGTGTGGAGTTTTCACGGCCTCGAAGGACCTGTGGCCGCCGGAGTCACCGCGGACGGCGCACAGATCGTTTTGGCTGCGGACGGTGGGGGACTACTCTCCGGAAGTACTCGTTGGATGGTGTTGGATGGAGTTACAGGGCAGCTGGTAGCTGAGCACCGAGCACAGGAATCCCCGTCTGACTTGGTCTCACTTTTGACCAACGATGCAAGACTGCTCCTGTCCGAAAAAGGCCAGGTCACCGCTCGTGGGCTGAAGGATGACCAGGAATTGTGGAGCATGGGTCCCTGGGAAGAGTGTGGTGAACCCGAGATACAGGCCGTCGGTGACACCGTCGCCATAGTGGCGGCCTGCGGTGACGAGATCCGTTTGACGGGACTCGCAGCCGAATCCGGTCAGAAGAAATGGGAGTACAGATGGCCTGGTGCCGTTGTCCCCGAACTACTTCTGTTGACACCGCGTACGGTTCCTGGCGGGGCGGACGATCCAGTAGAACGCCTTGTGAGGGGTGACCTGGCCGACGGATACGTCATGTTCGGCCGAGGAGAAGTGTTCGACCGGGCTCGGGGGCAGGAGTACCTTCCTCCGCAGACAGAGATGGAAAAAGCTCCTGCCTATGTGGTTCTTATCGAGGATCTCCAGGACGCTGATGCGCGACTGGTTCTCCAGTCTGCGCACGTGATGCTGGAGGAAGGACTGATCGACCTTGAGGAACTCGAGGAAGAGTCCTTGCTCGTCGATGGACAGCTCCCCATTTCCGTACATGATTGGGGCGGCGATCCTCGCATGATGGTCGCTGATCTGAATACGCTCCTATCCGAGGCGTAAAGGCAGAAAGCTTTACCGCTGACCTCGGTACGTAGAGGAGCTTAAAAGCTGGCCTGTCGGTTTCTTAACCAGAAAGATCTATGTGAGGACTCAGAGGCCCATAATCGTCCTGCTCGCCTTCCTTCTTTCTGCCTGTTCATGGGAGGAGAGGGGAAGCCAGGAGGTGATAAAGGATCTGGAGTACCGCACCGAGGTGAGCGAGGTGGCGTGGCAGTGGGAAGCGCCGAAGGAGACCTCTCGGGTCGAGGTCTTCCCCGTCCCCGGTGGTGTGGCCGCTCTCCTCGAAGACGGGGTGGTGGCTCTCTCGGGTGAGAACGGCGGCCGGATGTGGGAGTTCCGAGTTTCTGGAAGCGAGGCCTTCGGTGCTTTGGCGGGTGGAGGCCGCTACTTCGCGCTTCAGCTTCTGGACCCCAACGACGAGGCGACACCGCCGAGGATGGTCGTCCTGGACACCGAGACGGGGAAACCGATCCAGGACTACATCCTGACGGAGGGGGACAGCTCGTCCGGGCGGGTCAGGGGAGGGCTGAGGAATGTCACGTCCGAGCACTGGATCACTGTGGACGGCGACGGGTTGACCGCCTTCAGGCTGGGAAGCGACCAGAGGGACTGGTCGGTTTCCGATCTGGCCCAGTGCGAAGAGACCGGGTCGATCGACAGGCTCGTCACCGTAGAGAAAGTCGCGGTCGCCGCTGTCACCTGCTACGAACAGCCGGATGGTGAGGACCCCGTGAAGATGACCGAGGGCCAGGAGTTCGTCTCGGGTTTCGTGGGGATCGACGCGGCGACGGGCGAGGAGCTGTGGCGTACCGAGGAACAGGTCGGCATGTTCCCAGCCGATTCCATGGAGCGTGGAGTGGCAACCCACGAGAGCGGCCTGGTCACCGCCTACTACCCCTATGAGGGGACCGGTCAGGTGGTCGATCCCCTGACAGGGGAGACCACGCTGATCGAGGAAGGCCGTGTTCTTTGGACGAGCGATGACGGTTCCCTGTTGGGTGTGTGGAACACACGCACAGGTGCTTATCGGCAGCAGGATCGCTCAGGCGGGATTCGTGCAGGTTCCTCCGACAACGGAGTCGGCACGGCGGAGTCCCTGGTGAACGCATGGCGTGGAGAACCTTTGGCCGTCGGACTGGAGGACGGCGTGATCCGGTTCGCGGAGGAGGTCACCAGCGGAGAGGAAGCGAACGCGATCGCTGTCTTCCAGGGGTTCGACGACGCGGTTCCTGTCATGTTCGAGGGGGACGAGGAGACATTGATCAAGGTCCGCAACGCCCGCTCTGTCCCCGGGGCGGTCGTGCTCTCCTACACCGACTTCGAAGGTCGCAGTGGGGTGATCGGGTTGCACTGAGGTCGGCCGGGCACAGGAACTGGCCACAAGCGGTGCCCCTGCCCGATGCGGAGGCTGAGAAGGCGTGCCCCCCGACCCTGCGCGACGACAGTGGCGCCAGCGTCACCGCGGGCCGTGGAAAGTGACGCTGGGAGCAAGATCGTCGCGCCCCTACCGCCCTCCGTCCCCCCACCTGCCGCCCCCACCCCCAGGCGCTCCCCGCGCAGGCATCCCCGCCACCGGCCGGGGTAGTCGGCCCGTATGGACACGACCTCCGGAGACGACGACGGGCGCACGGACCTGCCCACGGACCTGCCCACGGTGACCGGCCTGGCCGAATTGGCGCGGCTCGTCCGTGACCATGATCGCCTCTACCTGCGCTACTCCCATGGACCCGGCCGGGACAGCAGTTCGGTGAGCAAGGACTACGAGAGCGGCCTGGAACTCCCGGGGCTCTCGGTCACCGTCCTCACCCCCGAGAAGTGGTGGACCCGGCCGCTGGAGGACTGGCTCGCCCGCCAGGTCCGCCAGTACGCCTCCCTGGTGGAGGAGGACCCGGAGCGGTGCGGATGGGTGCTCCAGGGGCGTACCGTCGCGCACGGACCCGACCACGAACCGCTGCTGGACCAGGTGCGGCCGGTGGCCTACCTCTCCGAGACGGTCATGGAGGAGGCACTGGAGAGGTATCGGCGGCGCTTCGACGCGGGGCGAGGCCCCACGGACGCCTAGGCTCCGGTCGGGCTCCGGCGTTTCCCGGGCCGGCGTTTCCCGGGCCGGCGTTTCCCGGGTTCCGGCGTTTCCCGCCCTCCGGGGTGGAACCGGGTTCGGTCACCATGGTTGGCTTCTGGGTATGTTCGCTATCACCGCAGCACGCATCTCACCCGAGGACCCCGTCTCCGGACTGGAGGCCGGCGAGCGCCCCGACCCCAAGCCCCGGGAGGGGTGGACGACGGTCGAGGTCAGGGCCGCCTCCCTCAACCACCACGACCTGTGGAGCCTGCGCGGGGTCGGGCTCAGCGAGAAGCGCCTGCCCATGATCCTGGGCTGTGACGCCGCCGGGGTGGACGAGGACGGCAACGAGGTCATCGTGCACAGCGTGATCGGGGACCCGGTCGCCGGGGGCGGCGACGAAACCCGCGATCCCCGCCGCTCGTTGCTCTCGGAGGTCCACGACGGCACCTTCGCGGAGAAGGTCCTCGTACCGCGCGCCAACCTGATCCCCAAACCGGCGGAGCTGTCCTTCGAGGAGGCCGCCTGCCTGCCCACCGCGTGGCTGACCGCCTACAGCATGCTCTTCGGCAAGGCCGACCTGCGGCCCGGGTCCACGGTGCTGGTGCAGGGGGCCGGGGGAGGGGTGGCCGCGGCGCTCATCCGGCTCGCCTCGCAGGTGGGGCACCGGGTCTACGCCACCAGCCGCAGTGAGGAGAAGCGCGCCAGGGCCCTGGAGCTGGGCGCACACCAGGCGCTGCCCACGGGCGAGCGCCTGCCCGAGAGGGTGGACGCGGTCTTCGACTCGGTCGGCCAGGCCACGTGGGGACACTCCCTGCGTTCCCTGAAGCCCGGCGGCGCCGTCATCACCTGCGGCGCCACCAGTGGTGAGGCGCCCCCCGCCGAGCTGAACCGGGTGTTCTTCCTCCAGTTGCGGGTCCTCGGCTCGACCATGGGCACCAGGCAGGAGCTGGCCGCACTGGCCGAGATGTGCGTACGCACGGGGGTGCGCCCCGACATCGACCGGGTGCTGCCCCTGTCCCGGGCCAAGGAGGGTTTTCAGGCGATGGCCGACGGCGAGCAGTTCGGCAAGATCGTCTTCATGGTCTGACCGGGTCGCCCATGCCGAAGGGGGCGGGGACACCGCGGCGATGTCCCCGCCCCCTTCACGGCCTCCGGCCCGCCGGTCCGTCCACTCCCACTATGGGCGGACCCCCTGCCAGGGCCGTTCTCGACACCGAAAGCGGCCCCGGCAGGGGGGTCGGTTGTGGACCGTCCGGGCGCGTCACGTCGGTGACGCGCCCGGACTGTTACTCGTCGTCCTCGTCGTCGTCGCGGCGACGCTTCTTTCTCCCGTCCCTGCCGGGGCGCAGCAACGCCTCGGCCAGGGCCAGGACGGTCTCTTCCAGGGAGGAGAACCGCTTGGTGATGTCGTCGTGGGAGTTCTCGACCGCCTCGGTGACGGTCTCCTCCAGCTCGTGCCGGTCCGGGCGCTGCTTGATCTCGCGCAGCACCGGGGTCACCGCCGAGGTCACGTGCTCGTCGATCTCGTCGAGCCTGCCGGTGTGGTCGGGCCGCTCCACCAGCTCGGTCAGGCGGCGGTGCAGCTCGCTGACCTCCATGGTCTGCGGAAGCTGACCGAGCCGCTGGTTGAGCGCCTCCAGGCGGTCGTCCAGGGCCTCCATGCGCCCGTCCACGCCCTCGAAGTGCCCGCTGACGCCCTCGAACTGACCCTCGACCCCGTTGACCCGGCCGTCGAGACCGTCCAGGCGGCCGTTGACGCCGTCCATGCGGCCGTCGATGCGGTCGATCTTGCCCTCGACGCTCTCGAAGCTGCCCTCGAAGTGCCCCTCGAAGGTGTCGAAGCGGTCGGTGAGGCGGCCCAGTTCGTGGTCCACCTTGCCGGTGATCTGCGCCAGGTGGCTGTCGATCTTGCTGGTGAGCGTCTCGCGGTGGCGCTCCAGGCGCTCGTCCAGCGCCGTGCGGTGGGCCTCCACCTGTGCGCTGAGCGTCGTGCGGTGCGTCTCCACCTGCTCGGTGAGCGCCTCGGTCAGGGCCTGCGAGCGCTCCTCGGACTCGGTGGAGAGCTTGGCGCTGTTGTCCCGCACGAACGTGCGCAGCTCGGTGAAACCGGCGGTGACGCGCTCGGCGTCCTGGGTGATCCGCGCGTCCAGGGCGTCGGTGCGCTTGATCATCGCCTCACGCAGACCCAGGGAGGTGGCCTCGGCGTGCTCCCGGATCTCGGTACGGCCCAACTCCATCTGCTCGTTGAGCTCGGCCAGGCGCTGGCGCAGGTGGGCGCGCAGTTCGGTGAGGGAGGACTCGTGGTCCTCCCGCAGTTTGCTCAGGGAGCTCGTGACGTCGGCGACCGCGGCGGTGGCCTCGGCGTTGTTCTCCTCGGCCTGGGTGCTGAGGTGGCCGACGCTCTCGGTGAGCTTGGCGGAGAGGGCCTCGTGGCGTTCGCCGGACGCGGTGGCCAGGGCTCCCAGTTCCGCGGCCAGGGTCGAGGTGCGTTCGCCCAGCTCGTCGGTGTTCTCCCGCATGCGGTCCAACACGGCCTGGTGCTGTTCGACGGTGCGTTCGTCGAAGAAGGCGCGCAGGCCGTCGGAGGACTCCTCCACCTTGGCGGTGACGGACTCGCCCAGTCGGGTGCCGGTGGCGGTGAGCGCCTCGCGGCTCTCGGAAATGGCCGTGGCCAGGCTCTCGCGGCCGGCGGCGATGGCCTCGGCGAGTTCGGTGCGACCGGCGGCCAGGACCTCGGAGATCTCCGTGCGACCCTGGGCGACGGCCTCGGTGAGTTCGGCCTGCCCCTCGGAGAGCTTGGTGGTCAGGTCCTCGTGGCGGCTCTGGGAGGTCTGGGACAGGGCCGCCAGCGACGACTCCAGGGCCTCGGTCCTGGAGGTGAGGGCGGTCATCGCGGCGTCGAGGGCGTCCAGTCGTTCACCGAAGGTCTCGCTCAGCCCGTGGAGGCGCTCGGTCAGCTCGCCGACCTGGTCGGAGGTGCGGTTGCCGGTCTCGGCCATCCGCTGAAGACGGGTGAGCGCGGTGTCCAGGTGTCCGGCGACGCGGTGGGTGTCGGCGCGCAGGGAAGGGATGTCCGACAGGGGCTTGACCTGCCGGCCGACGATCTCGATGTGCTCGGCGAGGGTCTCGGCCCACTCCGGGGGCCGGGCCAGGAAGTCGTCGACACGGCTGTTGACGGTGGCGACCGACTCGGTCAGGGCGGTGAGCTCGCGCTCGCGCAGCTCGCGGAGCAGCCACTCCATGCCCTCAAGGCGCTGGCGCATCTCCTCGTTGACGGCACCCTGCGACTTCTGCTCGGAGACGTGCTCCTGCGCGGCCTGGGAGAGCAGGTCGCGCATCCGGTCGGAGATCCCGGCCTGACCTCCCCCGTTGAGGAAGTTGTGATTCTGTTCCACCGAGGTGCTCCTTATTTTTCTGGCGCTCCCGGACCCGTCCGGGGGAACGGACGGTGGGTTCCGGACGGGTCGGGTTCTCGATGGTCCCCGGGTGGACGGCGCTCCCGCACCGGTACGACCTCATCGTAACCATAGTGTGACTGTGTGTATATACGAGAGGGTAAGGCCGATATGCCGGCTGAACCGCCGAGCGGATCAACAGTCATGGCCTTTCCGGGTGAATCCATGAGAAGGGAAAGAACTCAGCGGGGGCCAGTCTAACGACACAGAACCTCGGCGCCCCAGGGGTCCAAAGAAGATCCGCGCGCGGAAGGTAACGATCTGGTGCGTTCCGTGTGCCCCGTTTCCGCTTTTCCCGCCGCAGGACCCTCAGGGCCCCTCACCCCCATGGTGAACCGGTGGGCCCTGCTCCCGGTGGCACCGTGCGGTTCCGGGAGTGTCGCCGAGGGGCGGGGTCGTCGCGGTTCACGGAAGCCTCCGCCGGGTCGCCCTCCAAGAACCGGGTCGCCCTCCGAGAAGACGAGCGGGACGACCCGTCGTCCCGCTCAGGCCGAGGCCGGGGCGCCGACCTCGCGACAGAGCAGGGAGAACGGCCGCTCGCCGATCCGGGTGAGGACGACCGTCACCGCCTCCGTTCCCGAGGCGCGCAGGTCCCGGCGCAGCTTCTCGGTGTCCACCGCCGATCCCCGCTTCTTGATCGTCACCGTCCCCGCGTTCAACCCGCGTATCGCCGCGCGCAGCCGCTTCAGGGAGAACGGCATCACCTCCACGATCTCCAGCACCCGCCACAGTGGCGAGATCTCCGCTTTGTCCGCGGTGAAGTAGGCGATCCGCTCGTCCAACAGGGAGCCGTCCACCCGTGCGGCCGCCTCCGCCACCAGGTGTGAGCGCACCACGGCGGGGTCGGGATCGTACAGGTAGCGCCTGGCGGGGGTCACCGGCGCCGGACCGGCCTCGGGGTCGGCGTCCAGGTGCGCCTCCGCGCCCTCCCGGGCCAGCAGTCCCTCACGCTCGTGCAGCACCGTCGCCCGCCGCCGACACCCGTCGGCGAGCGCGCCGAACCACAGGGTCGCCTCCTTCAGTTCACCGTCCACCGAGATCCACTCGGCCGAGGCGTCCTCGGGCAGTGCTTCGTGCGGGATGCCCGGCGCGGCCTTGAGACACGCCGCCTCCGCGCCCCGGGCCAGGTCGACGGCCGCGTCCCACGGAGGGGAGTAGGCCGTCGGGTCGAAGACCCTGCCGCGTCCGCCCCGACGGGCGGGATCGCAGAACAGGAGGGGGAAACGCCCTCGGGCGGTCTCGGTGACGTCGCCCTCGCGCACACGGGCCAGCCCGTCCAGGCCGAGGGCTCCGATGTTGGCGCGAGCCACGGCCGCCGTCAGAGGGTCGGCGTCCACCCCCTCCACGGCCACGCCTCGCCCGGCCAACGCCAGCAGGTCCGCGCCGATCCCACAGCACAGGTCACCCGCGCAGGCGCCGCCCGTCAAGCGGGAGGCGAACCCGGCCATCCGCTCCGCGCGGTGGCCGGCCACGGCCCGTCGGGTGGCCTGCTCCAGACCCTGTGGGGTGAAGAACATCCGCCGGGCGAGGTCGCCGAACTTGGCTCGGCCGCGCTCGCGCAACGCCACCTGGGTCATGAGCGCGTTTACCAGCTCGGATACGGGTAGACCAAGGGCGAGGGCCGCCACTCGCGGGTCCTGACGCAGCCGGGAGGCAGCCGTGAGCGGGTCGCGTGCGGCGGCCTCCGGGTCGACCTCCGCCAGTACCTCCCGGCCCGTGTCGGTGAGCAGTGCCTCGAACGCGGACACGCGCATGGGTTCCCCCCAAGCGTCGAAGACGGATCTACGGGCGGACGCTCTCCGGTGCTCCTGGACGCTCGACGTGGCACGGAACTCGTGCGGCTCGCGGCGTGTGGGGACAGGTGACCGGGGATC
Source organism: Nocardiopsis sp. ATB16-24 (assembly GCF_030271535.1). Classification (GTDB taxonomy): domain Bacteria; phylum Actinomycetota; class Actinomycetes; order Streptosporangiales; family Streptosporangiaceae; genus Nocardiopsis. The sequence continues at coordinate 330,039 of NZ_JASCXJ010000003.1, forward strand.
ACGTTCTCATTTCCATTCTGGCACTCTCGGGGGTAGAGTGCTAATCGCGACGAGGCCGGTCTGGCACCCGCGACGACAGGCCGCCGTGGTCGCCCCTTTTTCGTAGCCGGTCCGTGTGCCCGCGCGGACCGAAGATCAGGACACCGAAACCTTGAAGGGGGAGGTCACACAGTGTCGACCGCCACCAAGACCGTGCTGAAGCCGCTGGAGGACCGCGTCGTGGTCCGTCCTCTGGACGCCGAGCAGACCACCGCTTCCGGTCTGGTCATCCCGGACACCGCCAAGGAGAAGCCCCAGGAGGGCGAGGTCCTGGCCGTGGGTCCCGGCCGCTGGGACGACGAGGGCGAGAACCGTATCCCGCTGGACGTGAAGGTCGGCGACGTCGTCCTCTACAGCAAGTACGGCGGCACCGAGGTCAAGTACGACGGCGAGGAGTACCTGGTGCTCTCCGCCCGCGACCTTCTCGCGGTCGTCGAGAAGTAGCACTCGACGGGGCCCGGACGACCGGGTCCGAAGCTGTTCGCATCCCGCACCGGTCGGCATAGCGCCGGGCGGGCGGGATGCCCGCTTTTGGCCATCCTGAGGAGGAAGCACTCATATGCCGAAGATCCTGGAATTCGAGGACGAGGCCCGCCGCGCTCTCGAGCGGGGCGTCGACCGCCTCGCCGACGCCGTCAAGGTGACGCTCGGCCCGCGCGGCCGCAACGTCGTCATCGACAAGAAGTTCGGTGCCCCGACCATCACCAACGACGGTGTGACCGTCGCCCGTGAGATCGAGCTGGACGAGCCCTACGAGAACCTGGGCGCCCAGTTGGTCAAGGAGGTCGCCACCAAGACCAACGACGCCGCCGGTGACGGCACCACCACCGCGACGGTCCTCGCCCAGGCCCTCGTCCGCGAGGGACTGCGCAGCGTGGCCGCCGGCGCCTCGCCGATCGCGTTGAAGAGGGGGATCGACGCCGCCGCCGCCAAGGTGTCGGAGATCCTGCTGGAGCGCGCCCGCCCGGTCGAGGAGCGCGCGGACATCGCCTACGTCGCCACCAACTCCGCCCAGGACGAGCAGATCGGCGACATGATCGCCGAGGCGTTCGACAAGGTCGGCAAGGACGGCGTCATCACGGTGGAGGAGGCTCCGACCTTCGGTCTGGACCTGGACTTCACCGAGGGCATGCAGTTCGACAAGGGTTACATCTCGCCCTACTTCGTCACCGACGGCGACCGCCAGGAGGCGGTGCTGGAGGACGCCCTGATCCTGATCAACCAGGGCAAGATCAGCAACCTCAACGAACTGCTCCCCCTGCTGGAGAAGGTCCTCCAGAGCAAGAAGCCGCTGCTCATCATCGCCGAGGACATCGAGGGCGACGCTCTCGGCGCCCTGGTGCTGAACAAGATCCGCGGCACCCTCAACGTCGCCGCGGTCAAGGCGCCCGGCTTCGGTGAGCGCCGCAAGGCCATGCTCCAGGACATCGCGGTCCTCACCGGTGGACAGGTCATCGCCGAGGAGGTCGGCCTGACCCTGGAGAACGCCGACGTCGACACCCTGGGCAACGCCCGCCGCATCACCATCACCAAGGACACCACCACCATCGTGGACGGTGCCGGTGAGCAGTCCGAGGTCGAGGACCGCATCAACCAGATCCGCAAGGAGATCGAGGCCAGCGACTCCGACTGGGACCGGGAGAAGCTCCAGGAGCGCCTGGCCAAGCTCGCGGGCGGTGTGTCCGTCCTGCGTGTGGGCGCGGCCACCGAGGTCGAGCTCAAGGAGAAGAAGCACCGCCTGGAGGACGCCATCTCGGCGACCCGTGCGGCCATCGAGGAGGGCATCGTCGCCGGTGGCGGCGCCTCCCTGGTGCACGTCTCCACCGCCCTGGACGACCTCGGTCTGACCGGTGACGAGGCCACCGGTGTGGCGATCGTCCGCCGCGCCCTGGTCGAGCCGGCTCGCTGGATCGCCGAGAACGCCGGCGCCCAGGGCCACGTGGTCACCCACCGTGTGGCGGAGATGGAGGTCGGCCACGGCTACAACGCCGCGACCGACAGCTACGGCGACCTGACCGCCCAGGGCATCCTCGACCCGGTCAAGGTCACCCGTTCCGCCGTGCAGAACGCCGCTTCCATCGCGGGCATGTTGCTGACCACCGAGGCTCTGGTGGCGGACAAGCCCGAGGAGGACGAGGAGGACGGCCACGGTCACAGCCACTGACACGTGACCGATGGTCGGTGAGCGGTCACGGCCTCGGAGCCGGGCCGCCGCAGACGTGGGGCGGGACACGCGTTCGTGTCCCGCCTCCTACCATGTGGGACCCACATTCCTTCGGGGCACACTGGGCGTTTTTGGACTATTTTCCCAAAACGTAACCATTCCGTAGTTGCCGATCGGCGTGGTCAGGTCTCGCGGTGGGGGCATTATTCGTAGCGTGACGGATGCAGGTGCCCGGGGGGGCGTTACCGCGCAGCGGCCAGGAACGCAGGGTGAGGTGGATCCCGCTGCGCGCGAAACGGGCTTGAATCATCTGGGGTCGCTCGCGGTCCGCGGGGACGACGGGGCGATGGACTCGCTGCTGCGCGAGGTCCGACCCATGGTGGTCAGGTACTGCCGTGCGCGTCTGGCCCGGGTCTCGGGGTTGGCCCACTACTCCGACGACGTGGCCCAGGAGGTGTGCATCGCCCTGCTCTCGGCGATACCGCGCTACCAGGACCGAGGACGGCCCTTCGCGGCCTTCGTCTTCGGGATCGCGGCCCACAAGGTGGCCGATACCCTGCGGGTGGCCGGCAGGGCCGAGGTGGTGCCGACCGACGTGCTGCCCGAGCAGCCCGACGAGGCTCCGGGGCCGGAGGAGGCGGCGGTGCGGGTCATCGAGGCCCAGCACGCCAGAGAACTTCTGAACGAATTACCCGAGCAACAGCGCAAGCTGCTGGTGATGAGGGTGATCACGGGACTGACGGCGGATGAGACGGGACATGTTCTTGGGATGTCGGCGGGAGCGGTACGGGTCGCCCAGCACCGAGCTATCGCTCGGCTTCGGCAGGTGGCCGTGGCGAACCGCCTCCTCCCCTGAGCACGGAGGGCGTCCCCGCTCCGGAAACCCCCGCTGTCCCGACCGTCCGCGCGTGCGGGACTACTGCCGCGTGCTGGGCCCCATCGGGTACCCCCGACGCTGAGGGGAGTGGCCGTCGGGTGTCCGGGGTGCTGAGGGTCCGTCGGGTGTCCGGGGTGCTGAGGGGCCGTCGGGTGTCCGGGGTGCTGAGTGGCCGGACGGATTCCGGTTCCGGTCAGCCGTCAGGGGCGTCCGGAACCGGTGTTGGTGTGGTGCAAGGGATTCAAACCCCGGTGATCTTGCTCGGGGTGTCACTGCCGGGCGCTCCCGGTGACGCTGGGAGCAAGATCCACTGGTTCGTTCCGGCTCTTCCTGGCTCTTCCTGGCGCCCGTTGGGGGAACGGTGGATGGCCTTCCTCGGTGTCGCCTGGGTGGAGAGGCGTGCCTTATTCCCGGTGATCTTGCTCGGGGTGTCACTGCCGGGCGCTCCCGGTGACGCTGGGAGCAAGATCCACTGGTTCGTTCCGGCTCTTCCTGGCGCCCGTTGGGGGAACGGTGGATGGCCTTCCTCGGTGTCGCCTGGGTGGAGAGGCGTGCCTTATTCCCGGTGATCTTGCTCGGGGTGTCACTGCCGGGCGCTCCCAGTGACGCTGGGAGCAAGATCACGGGGGAAGGGGCAGGTCGGGGTGGGCGGAGTGGGGTCTGGATCCGGGAAGAACAGGGCACCCCGTCACCGTTGGACGGAGAAAGGTCCCTCTGGGCTCTGGGGAAGGTCCCTCTGGGTCTCGGAGAAAGGTCCCCTGGGGGCTCGGGAGAGGGGTTCCCCGGGGTCCCGTGGGCACGTCCGGGGCGCGACCCAAGGCATGGCCCAAACCGTGACGCTGATCACTTTTCCTCAGGGTGACGGGTCGAACAGTCCATTCCACCGAGGGAGCCCGGGGCCGCGCCCTAGGATGGGACGACACGCAGGGGCCAGGCCGCGCAGGTGTGCCGAAAAAGCGGAGGTTGTGTCATGGAGCAGGAGTACAACGACTACGAGGGCAAACTGCTACCGCCGGGACTGACCTACGATGACGTGCTCCTCGTACCGGCCTACTCCGACCTCCAGCCCGGTGAGGTGAACACCACCACCCGCCTCTCCCGTAACCTCAGCCTGCACATACCCCTGCTCTCCGCGGCGATGGACACCGTCACCGAGGCGCGCATGGCCGTGGCCATGGCCCGCCAGGGCGGCGCGGGCGTCCTGCATCGCAACCTCTCGCCGGAGGAACAGGCCAGCCAGGTGGACCTGGTCAAGCGCTCCGAGGCCGGCATGGTCACCGACCCGGTCACCTGTCGGCCCGAGGACACCCTCGCCGACGTCGAGAACCTGTGCGCCCACTATCGGATCTCCGGTGTCCCCGTCACCGACGCCGGCGGCACCCTGGTCGGCATCGTCACCAACCGCGACATGCGCTTCGAGAGCGACCGCGGCCGTCTGGTCCGCGACGTCATGACCACGGAGAACCTGGTCACCGCCCCCGTCGGCGTCAGCCGTGAGCGGGCCTTCGAGCTCCTGCGCAGCCACAAGGTCGAGAAGCTGCCCCTGGTGGACGAGCATGATCGGCTGCGCGGCCTGATCACCGTCAAGGACTTCATCAAGAGCGAGCAGTTCCCCGACGCCACCAAGGACGCCGACGGCCGCCTCGTCGTCGGCGGCGCGGTGGGCGTGGGCGCCGAGGCCGAGGAGCGCGCCAAGTTGCTCGTGGAGGCCGGGGCCGACTTCATCGTCGTGGACACCGCCCACGGGCACTCCTCCGGGCTCGCCGACATGATCGCCAAGCTCAAGGCCAACTCCCGCGTGGACGTGGTGGGGGGCAACGTCGCCACCCGCGCCGGGGCGCAACTGCTCATCGACGCCGGGGCCGACGCGGTCAAGGTCGGCGTGGGGCCGGGTTCGATCTGCACCACCCGCGTCGTGGCCGGTGTGGGCGCCCCGCAGCTCACCGCGATCCTGGAGGCCGCCAGGGCCTGTGGACCGGCCGACGTCCCGCTCATCGCCGACGGAGGACTCCAGTACTCCGGTGAGATCGCCAAGGCCATCGCCGCGGGCGCCAGCACGGTGATGCTCGGCAGTCTCCTGGCCGGGGTGGAGGAGAGCCCCGGCGAACTGATCTTCATCAACGGCAAGCAGTTCAAGGCCTACCGCGGCATGGGGTCGCTCGGCGCCATGCGCGGACGCTCCTTCTCCAAGGACCGCTACGCCCAGGCACAGGTGGCCTCCGAGGACAAGCTGATCCCCGAGGGCATCGAGGGACAGGTGCCCTACCGCGGCCCGCTCCAGGCGGTCGCCCACCAGCTCGTGGGGGGCCTGCACCAGTCCATGTGGTACGCCGGAACCCGCACGGTGGACGAGCTGCGTGAGCGCGGTCAACTGATGCGCATCACCAGCGCCGGACTGCGTGAGAGCCACCCGCACGACGTCAAGATGACCGTCGAGGCGCCCAACTACAACGTGCGCTGACGATCGGAACCCGCTCGGGCCGTCGGGGTCTCCCCGGCGGCCCGAGCCGTTCTTCCACGTCCCCCACGACCGGCCGCCGACGCCGCCGTGGCGCCGTGCCTGGGAGCGCCGTCGCCCGCTCCGTCCGGGTCCGGCGGCGGTCTCGGACGGGCCGATAGACTCTCGGCGGCAGGGACCGCGCCGGTAGACCATCCGGTGACGCACGTCAGAGGGGATCGAAACGTTGGCTCAGGTGGAGATCGGGCTGGGCAAGAACGGGCGCCGCGCCTATGAGCTCGACGAGATCGGGATCGTGCCCGCCCGCCGCACACGGGACCCGGAGGAGGTGTCCATCGCCTGGCAGATCGACGCCTACCGGTTCGAGACGCCACTGGTGGTCAGTCCCATGGACAGCGTCGCCTCTCCCGAGACGGTCGTGGCCGTGGGGGAACAGGGCGGTCTCGGTGTGCTCGACCTCGAAGGGCTCTGGACGCGCTACGAGGACCCCGAGCCGTTGCTGCGCGAGATCAGGGAGCTCGACGACGACGCCGCGACCAGACGTCTTCAGGAGATCTACTCCGCGCCCATCAAGGAGGAACTGATCGGCCGCCGGATCGAGGAGATCCGCGACGCGGGCCTGGTCACCGCCGCGCGGCTGTCGCCGCAGCGCACCGCCCAGTACCACAAGGCGGTCGTCGACGCGGGCGTGGACATCTTCGTGATCCGGGGCACCACGGTCTCGGCCGAGCACGTGTCCGGACGGGCCGAGCCGCTCAACCTCAAGCAGTTCATCCACGAACTGGACGTGCCGGTCGTGGTCGGCGGCTGCGCCACCTACACCGCGGCCCTGCACCTGATGCGTACGGGCGCAGCCGGCGTGCTGGTCGGCTTCGGTGGCGGCTCGGGGCACACCACCCGTTCCGTGCTGGGCGTGGCCGTGCCGATGGCCAGCGCCATCGGGGACGTGGCCGCGGCCCGCCGTGACTACCTGGACGAGTCCGGGGGACGCTACGTGCACGTCATCGCCGACGGGGGCATGACCAGCAGCGGCGACATCGCCAAGGCCCTGGCCTGCGGCGCCGACGCGGTGATGGTGGGCTCCCCGCTCGCACGCGCCACCGAGGCCCCCGGCGGCGGCTACCACTGGGGCAGCGAGGCCCACCACGGTGAACTGCCGCGTGGCGAGCGGGTCCGGGTGGGCACGATCGGCGACCTGAAGTCGATCCTGCACGGTCCGGCCTCCACCAGTGACGGCTCCATGAACCTCATGGGGGCGCTGCGTCGCACGATGGCCACGTCCGGCTACACCGACCTCAAGGAGTTCCAGCGGGTCGAGGTCGTGGTCAACCCGCACCACTAGGGAGTGTTTTTTAGAAGGCTTTCGGGTCAGCGAGCGGCCGTCCAGGCAATCTCTCGCAAGACGATGTGCGAAGTTCAGCCTGGTTGTGCTTCACGAGCGCAGAGGCGTAGCGAGAGGCGGCCTGGTGGACGCGAGCCCGGAATGATTCAAAAAACACGACCTAGTCCCGCGAGGGCGAACACGGGGGCCGCACCGATGGTGCGGCCCCCGTCCGTTTTCCCGGGATCGTCGCGAACGTGCGTGCGTGAGGGGCTGGACAGGTACCGCCACCGGTCGCGTACTTTGGTGAGGTCCTGAAGTGGGATTGACGTTTTTTTGACGATCTGGGGAGCCTATGGGTAAGCGGCGTGCAAAGCGTCGCGGCCGCGGTCCGGTGGTCGCGGTCTGCGTGACACTCGCGCTCTGCCTGCTGGTGACGGGTGGCGTGGTCCTCCTGGTCGACCGGATATCCAGTGCGTTCAACGATTGGTCGCCCCACGGAGCCTCCGGCGTCGAGCCGCCCGCGGGCACGATCCAGACGCCGCCGCACGACGAACTCACCGGCCCGCCCGAGGTCTCGGAGGTCACTCCGGCGGACGAACGGCCACCCGCGCAGGCGGGCGCCGACGAACGACACTCCCCCCTTCCCGCGGCCTCCCGGCCCAGTGACGCGTGGCTGGACCGGGTCTCGGAGGCCACGGGCGTTCCCCGGCGCGCCCTGGAGGGGTACGCCGGCGCCCAGTTGGCCTTGGCGCAGGAGCACCCCGACTGTCGGTTGTCCTGGCCGACGCTGGCGGGGATCGGGTTCGTGGAGTCGCACCACGGCACCTTCGCCGGAGGAGAGATCGGCCCCGACGGTGTCACGACGGTCGACATCATCGGGATCCCGCTGGACGGCACCAACCGGACGCGGGCCGTCCCCGACACCGACGGCGGCCGCTACGACGGCGACGTGGAGTGGGACCGGGCGATCGGCCCCATGCAGTTCATCCCCCAGACCTGGGAGATCTGGGGCGCCTCGCTCTCCGGCGCCGACCCCGACCCGCACAACATCGACGACGCCGCGCTCTCGGCGGGGCGTTACCTGTGCGCGGAGGGGCGCGACCTGACGGTGGGCGCCGACTGGGAGGAGGCGATCCTGTCGTACAACCGCTCCCGCGCCTACGTCAACGACGTCCTGGCCTACGCGCACGCCTACGCCGACGCCTCCTGAGGGTCCCGGCCGGGAGGCCGGCGTCCTCGCGCACGAAGTCTCCACCGCGTCATGTGAGACACGCCGGTGAGCGGGCGTCCGGTTTGTCCGACACCGACCGTTAGCCTGGGGTCCTCTTCGATGGGCACGGGCCAGGGCGGGTATGCGCCTGGGAGTGCCCACATCGAGACGGAGGAGACGGATGGCTACCACCTGGCTGGGACCCCAAGGACGCGGCGAGGCGCTTGAGGCGATGACCGACAGGGAACTCGACGTTCTCGTGGTCGGAGGAGGCATCGTCGGGGCGGGGATCGCCCTGGACGCGGTCTCACGCGGACTGTCCACCGGGCTGGTCGAGGCGCGTGACTTCGCCTCGGGTACCTCCAGTCGTTCCAGCAAGCTCATCCACGGCGGACTGCGTTACCTGGAACAGTTCGACTTCGAGCTGGTCCGCGAGGCGCTCCAGGAACGCGGACTGCTGCTCACCACGCTCGCCCCGCACCTGGTCCGTCCGGTGCCCTTCCTCTTCCCGTTCGCCCGCCACTGGGAACGCGCCTACATCGGCGCGGGTGTCACCCTCTACGACGCCCTCGCCCTGTCCTCGCGCAACAACCGGAGCCTGCCCGCACACCGCCACCTGAGCAGATCGGGGGCCCTGCGCGTCTTCCCCGCGCTCAAACGCAACGCCCTGGCCGGGGCCATCCAGTACTGGGACTGCCAGGTCGACGACGCCCGCTTCGTCATCAGCGTGCTGCGCACCGCGGCCGGGCTGGGCGCGCGCATCGCCTCCCGCACCCAGGCGGTCGGTTTCCTGCGTGAGGGCGAGCACGTGGTTGGCGCCACCGTCACGGACCTGGAGAGTGGTGAGGAACTGCGCATCCGCGCACGCCAGGTGGTCAACGCCGCGGGAGTGTGGACCGACGACATCCAGGAGATGGTCGGCGGGCGGGGCCAGATCCATGTCAGCGCCTCCAAGGGCATCCACCTCGTCGTGCCGCGCGACCGCATCCAGGCCTCCTCGGGGATGATCCTGCGCACCGAGAAGAGCGTCCTGTTCGTCATCCCCTGGGGACGTCACTGGATCATCGGCACCACCGACACCGCGTGGGACCTGGACAAGGAGAACCCGGCCGCCAGTCGTGCCGACATCGACTACGTCCTGGACCATCTCAACCAGGTGCTGCGCACACCTTTGAGCAGGGACGACGTGGAGGGCGTGTACGCGGGGCTGCGTCCGCTGCTCTCGGGGGAGTCGGAGGAGACCTCCAAACTCTCCCGTGAGCACACCGTCGCCCACCCCGTGCCCGGACTGGTCCTCATCGCCGGGGGCAAGTACACCACCTACCGGGTGATGGCCAAGGACGCGGTGGACGCGGTCGCGCACGGACTGGGCAACGGCATCCCGCCCTCGGTCACCGACAAACTGCCCCTGGCGGGGGCCGACGGCTACTGGGCCCTGTACAACCAGCGGCACCGACTGGCCCGGGACTCGGGGCTGCACGTCTCCCGTATCACCCACATGCTGCGCCGTTACGGCTCCCACATCCACGACCTGCTCGACCTGATCAGGGAACGTCCCGACCTCGGCCGACCGCTCGCGCACGCCGACGACTACCTGCGCGCCGAGGTCGTCTACGCGGTCGAGGCCGAGGGGGCCCGTCATCTGGAGGACGTGCTGTCCCGGCGCACCCGTATCTCCTTCGAGACCTGGGACCGGGGTATCGCCGCCGCCGACGAGGCGGCCGCGCTGCTCGCCGAGTCCCTGGAGTGGAGCGAGGAGCAGATCGCACGCGAGGTCGAGTACTACCGCAAGGGGATCGCGGCCGAGCGCGCCGCGCAGGAGCAGGACACCGACCAGGAGGCGGACGCCATCCAGCACGGTGCTCCCGAGATCGTCCCCGGGGCGAGCATCATGCGTCCGTGAACGTGCCCCGTGGCACGGAGGACCCGCTGACGTCGGTTCCGACCACGGGCAGTAGCCCGGAGCACACGGCTTGGTTAGGGTGCGGTGTAGCCCCCCCACACGACCAAGGACGCGAAGCCATGATCAAGGTGCTGCTCGTCGAGGACGACATCCGGTTGGCCGACGCCCTCGCCGGTGCGTTGGAGGCCAAGGGTTACGCGGTCGAGCAGGCGCGTACCGCCGACGGCGCGCTCGCCGCCGCACCCGCTGACCTCGTCCTGCTCGATCTCGGCCTGCCCGACATGGACGGCATCGAACTGTGCACCCGCCTGCGAAGGCGGAACGAAGTCGGGGACACGGCCGTCATCATGGTCACCGCCCGGGGCGGACAGCACGAACGTGTCCGCGGCCTGCGGTCGGGCGCCGACGACTACGTCGTCAAACCCCTGGCCATCGAGGAGCTGTGCGCACGGATGGAAGCCGTCCTGCGTCGTACCCGCAAGTGCGTCGACCCGCCCATGGACGCGGGACCTTTGAGGGTGGACCCCGCTACCCGCGTCGTCACCCGCGACGGGAAGCAGGTCGAGCTCACCCGTAAGGAGTTCGACCTGCTCACCGTGCTGGTACGCGAGGCGGGCCGGGTCGTCTCCCGTGAACAACTGCTGCTGAGGGTGTGGCGGACCACCTGGCCAGGCACTCTGCGCACTCTGGAGGTGCACGTCGGCACGCTGCGCTCCAAGCTCGGTGCTCCCGGGCTCATCGAGACCGTGCGCGGTGTCGGCTATCGGCTGAGAGCGGGTGGTGAGGCTCCCGCGGCGGAAGGGGCGGCCGTCCGCCCCGACTCCGTCCCCGACGCCGGTTCGCCCGCCGTGCCTTCTCCGGCCGGGAGCGCGGTCCCGGCCCAGCGGTCCTGACCCTCGCGCGGTGCGCCGCCGAGTGCTGACCGTGTACGTGACCCTCCTGGTCGCGGCCTGCCTTGGACTGGCGGTGCCCCTGTGCGGGAGCATCGCCGCCCGGGGCACCTCGGACATGCTCCTGGACAGGATCAACGACACCGCTCGCTTCGCGGGCCTGGCCGAAACCGGCGTGCTCACCGGCGAGGCCGACGCGCTGATCGGTGAGCTGGCCGCCTACGACCAGCTGTACGGCATCCTCGTCGTCATCATCGACCGGGAGGGCCGCGTCGTGGCCTCCTCCCGCGAGGGCGTCGTCCCCGTGGTCATGGCCCTCAGGTCAGGGCCCGGGGGTGAACTACCCGAAGTCGTCCGGAGCGCTCTCGCGGGACACCGGACGGGGACCGACACGGTCGTCTATCCCTGGCAGAGGGGACCGCTGATCGTCGCCGAGCCCATCGACCGATCCGGAGAGGTCCTGGGCGCGGCGGTCACCGCCTCGCCCACCGGTTCGCTGCGCCGCGCCACCCTCGTCCAGTGGTGCGCGGCCTGGGCCGCCGTGGTCGCGCTGATGGTCGCCGGCATAGCCGCCGCGGGTCCCCTCACTCGCTGGGTCCTGCGTCCGATCGACGACCTGGACGAGGCCACTCGGGCGATCAGCGGCGGCAGCCTGGACGTTCGGGTGCGTGCGGCCGCCGGCCCGGTCGAGCTGCGGCGTCTCGGGGAGTCCTTCAATCGGATGGCCGACACGATCGCCTCGATGCTGGAGAGCCAGCGCACCTTCGTCGCCTACGCGGGCCACCAGGTGCGTAACCCTCTCGCCGCTCTGCGGCTGCGTGTGGACGGTCTGGCCCGCCATCTGACGCCGGAGGGCGCGGAGGGGCACCGTCTGGCGTTGGACGAGGTGGACCGTCTGGCCCGGGTCTGCGACAGTCTGCTCACCCTCGCCCGTACGGAGGACGCCGGGCACTCCATGGTGTGGGAGGACGTCGCGGAGGTCGCCGACGACCGTGTGTCCTCTTGGGCGCCGATCGCAGAACGCGCCGGGGCGGTCCTGGTGCGCGAGGGCGACACGGGCGTGCGGGTCCGGTGTGTGGAGGGCACCTTGGACCAGACCCTGGACGCCCTCATCGACAACGCCCTGAAGTTCGGTGGGCCGGGCGTGCGGATCACGATCCGCACGCGTCGGACGCAGGAGGGCCCGGACGGCGGCTCCCACGTCGACGTGCACGTGGTGGACGACGGCCCGGGCCTACCCGAGTCCGATCTGGAGCAGGCCACCCGGCCGTTCTGGAGGGACGGGCACGTCGGAGCGGGCGGCTCGGGTCTCGGATTGTCCATCGTCGTCGCCCTGCTGGAGATGCAGGGCGCCCAGCTGTCCCTGCGCCCCGCCTCTCCCCGGGGGATCGACGCACGTATCCGCCTTCGGGCCTGAGTCGGGGCGCGGCGTCGCGGCTGCGGCCCAAGGGAGGGCCGGAGGTCAGCCTCCCGGGTCATGGGCGTACTTGACCTCGCGGTAGTAGGCGACGGCGCCCGGGTGCAGGGGGACGGGCAGGGTGGAGATCGCCGAGCGGGGATGCAGGTGCAGCACCACCGGGTGGAAGCCGGTGAGCCGGGGCCGGGAGTCGAACAACAGCCGGGTCAGCTCCGTGGCGATCCTGTCGGGCATGGAGGTGTTGACCACCAGGAGGCTCGGTACGCCGATGGTGCGCACGGCGGGCACGTCGGGGTAGGTACCCGCGGGAACCGGTAGCTCGGAGAAGTGCCCGCCGTACCCTTCGACCAGGTCCGGTACGTGTTCGGCCAGGTCCAGCAGTCGAACGGGTACGCGTTCGGCCAGGTCGGAGACGGCCTGGGTCGGGAGCCCTCCCGACCAGAAGAAGGCGTCCACGCGGCCCTCTTCCAGGGCCCGGGCCGAGGCGTCGATGGGTAGTCTCAGCCGCGTCACACCCTGTTCACCGGTCTCCTCCAGACCCTCCAGTTCCAGGAGCCGCTCGGCCATCATCTGGGTGCCCGATCCGCGCGCCCCCACCGACACGGTGCTTCCGGCCAGGTCGGAGACCGTCTCGTAGGAGGAGTCGGCCCGCACGACCAGGTGGGTGTGGTTGTCGTACAGGCGCGCGATGGCCGCCACGGGCAGCGGTTCCTCGAAGGGCTCCTCGCCCGCCACCGCGAGGGCGGCCACGTCGGCGAGGGTGAAGGCGGCGTCCACCTCCCCGGCCGCGACCATGCGGTTGTTCTCCACGCTCGCGGCCGTGGTCAGGACGACGACCTCGGTGTCCGGACGGGTGGTGCTCGCCTGGGCAAGGCCCGCACCGTAGGCGTGGTACACCCCGCCGGTGCCGCCGGTGCCGATGGACAGACGGAGGGGCTGGGAGACCGGTGGCTGTGAACAGGTGAGAAGGGAAGCGGCGACCAGGAACGTCGTGAGGAGCGCTCCGGGAACCGTTCTCGGTGACCGGGTGGGGGACCGCGCCATGGCAAGAACAATAGCAAGCGGAGAGAAACCTCAGAAGAGGCTCAAATCCGGTGCCGCAGGCTACGGATGCCGGGGAATCGGCCACTACGTTCTCTGACAGCGGGACGACGCCCGGCGTGCCCCATGCGGCGCCACGCGGACGTCCAGCCGACCTTCACCCCCCCGAGAAGCATCCGAGAGGACACCCGACCATGCGACGCGCGACGCTGTCCCTGGCCGCCATCCCCCTCAGCGCTCTACTCCTGGCGGGCTGCGCCCAGCCGGCGGAGTCCGGAGACGACAAGGAGATCGCGATCGGCGGCGGCCCCGTCCAGAACCGGCTCAGTATCGTCACCGGCGGTACCGCCGGCGTGTACTACCCCATCGGGGGAGCTCTGAGCACCATCATCGGCGACAACCTCGAAGGCCAGACCGGCTCGGTCGAGGCCACCGGCGCCTCGGTGGAGAATCTCCGCCTGCTCGGCCGCGGCGACGGCCACCTGGCCATCGTCCAGGGCGACGCCGCCGACCAGGCCGCCACCGGCATGGCCGATTTCGAGGGCTCCCCGATCCAGACCTACTCGCTGGCCGTGCTCTACCCCAATGTCCTCCATACGGTGACCCTGGCCTCCATCGCCGAGGACAAGGGCTTCGAGTGCTTCTCCGACGTGGTCGGCAGCCGCTACTCCATCGGTGACATCGGCAGCGGCAACGAGGCCACGACCAAGCAGGTCTTCGAGTCCCTGGAGATCGCCACCGCCGATGTGGAGGTGGACCAGCTCGGCTACGCCGAGACCGCCAGCGCCCTGCAGAACAACCAGCTGGACGCGGGGTCATGGGTGGTCGGTGAGGGCCACGCCGGCATCACCGAACTCGGCACCACCGACGACATCCACATCATCCCGCTCTGCGAGGAGGAGCGCGCCGCGGTCGTCAACGGCTACGGCGGCTACACCGAGCACATCATCAAGGGCGGGACCTACCCGGGTGTGGACGAGGACGTGCCCACCATCGCCGTGTGGAACTCCCTGGTCGTGGCCGGCGAGTTCAACGAGGACCAAGCCTACGACATCACCTCGGCCATGTTCGAGCACATGGACCAGATCATCGACGTGTACGCCCCCGGCGAGGAGTACCTCGTCCCCGAGACCATCCTGAACAGCCCCGTCCCGGTGCACCCCGGTGCCGTCCGCTTCTATGAGGAGCAGGGTGTGCGGCTCCCCCAGGAACTGCTTCCCTAGACGGCGCCTTCCATGAGCACGTCCTTCGAGGTGAGCGGACACGGTTCCGCGGACACGGGGACCACCTCCCAGCGTCGGCGGACCGTGGCACTCGTGACGTGCGGCACCGTTCTGGCCATGGTCCTCACCGTCCCGGCGCTGCCGCTCCGGCCCGCCCTCCGCCTCAGCGACGAGGGCGACACGGTCGGCCACCTTCCCCTGGCCGAGGGGGAGCGGTTCACCATCGCCTACGTCCACTCCATCGACGGGTTGCCGATCGAGGAGGACATCGATGTCCGCGACGGGCGCATGGTCGTCGACGCCACCCGGCTCCGCCAGTTCGGCGCGGGCATGGGCCACATCCCCGGTGAGGGGACCGGTCACGCCGACGGCGAATGGTGGGTCGTCGACGGGATCGGCCGGGACATCGGCACGGAGCTCGTCATCAGGGTCGGTGCCCCCACCACCGACCACCGGATCCGCACACCCGACGACGAGGTTCGACTGTCCCGGTGCTTGGCCGCTCGGCCGGTGACGGTGGAACCGGTCCGAGTCTCCGCGCTCCGCCTGCTGTTGGAGGGCGGCCCCGGCCCGGAGTGCTGAGAACCGCCCGCAACCTTCCGCCCGCCACTCGCACGGGCCGTTCGACGTTCTGCCCCGCCGAGACCCACGAGGAAGAAACATGGTTGAGAACCCGTCCCAGGTCAGGGGCGACACCCAGGGAGCGAACGATCTCGACGGGACCACGGGTTCGGGAGATTCCGTTCCCGGGGGCGACGGTACGGTCGTCCGCGCCGGGGAGCCCTCGAAGGGAGCCGGCGCTGGACGCCGCACGGCGGGCACGTCCGCCGACGCGCTCCCCGACGTGGACGGTGGGAACGAGCACGCGGATCCCGTCTGGAGGCGGATGGCCGTCGAACGCTGGGGCGAGGGCACCGCCGCCTCCGTCATCGGCGTCGTGGTCCTGGCCCTGGCCACGGCCCTGACGGCCTTCCAGCTCTACATCGCGCTCCGCGCCGGACTCGACGCCCGGGAGCAGCGGCTCATCCATCTGATGTTCGTCATGGCGCTGGTGTTCCTGGTCAAACCGGTCCTGCCCGGTCGGGCGGGACGTTCGGTTCCCGCGCTGGTGTTCGATCTGGTGCTGATCGCCGCCACCGTGGTGGTCAGCTTCTACCCGATGGTGCATCAGGCCGCGTTGGCCTCTCGGGCCGGTGCCTACACCGACGTCGACTGGATCATGGGCCTGGCCGCCATCGTCCTGCTGCTGGAGGCGACCCGCAGGTCGGTCGGCATGATCATGGTCGTGATGGTGACCGCGTTCATCTTCTACGCGTGGATCGGTCCGCTCATCCCCGGTCAGTTCGGGCACTCCGGCGCCACCATCCAGCGCATCGCCACCCACAGCTACCTCGGCGACGGCATCTACGGGCTGACCCTCGGCGTGGTCGTCACCTTCGTGTTCGTGTTCATCCTGTTCGGCGCGCTGCTGTCCAAGACGGGGGGCGGCAACTTCTTCGTCGGCCTGGCCTACGTGCTCACCGGACGCATGGTCGGCGGTCCCGCCAAGGGAGCGGTCCTGGGCAGCGCCCTGATGGGCTCGGTGTCCGGCAGCGCCATCGCCAACGTGGTCAGCACTGGACCGTTCACCATCCCGCTGATGCGCAAGGTCGGCTACAGGAAGCACGACGCGGCGGGTGTGGAGGCGGCGGCCTCCACCGGCGGGCAGATCCTGCCCCCCATCATGGGCGCGGGCGCGTTCATCATGGCCGAGCGCACGGGCATCCCCTACGCCGACATCGTCAAGGTCGCCATCATCCCCGCGCTGATGTACTTCGGCGTGATGTTCCTGTTCGTGGACATCCTGGCGCGTAAACACAAGGTCGAGATCGCCGAGAGGTCGGAGCTGCCCACCCTGCGCGCGGTGATGAGGGCGGGCTGGCACTTCCTCGCCCCGCTGATCCTGCTCATCGTGCTGCTGCTCAACTATGTTCCGCCGACCCGGGCGGGCCTGTACGCGTGCGGTGCCCTGCTGGTGGTGGCGATGCTGCGGGCCGGGAGCCGGCTGACCACCAAGGACTTCCTGGAGGTGTTCGTGCTGGCCGCACGCAACACCTTGCCGGTGTCGGTGGCCTGCGCGGTGGCGGGTGTCATCGTCGGCATGGTCGGCTTGACCGGGCTGGGCCTGGTGCTGTCCAACGTCCTGGTCACCGCGTTCGCGGGCAGTTTGCTGCTCACTCTGCTGATGGTCGCCCTCACGTCGTTGATCATGGGCATAGGCCTGCCCGTCACGGCCTCCTACGTCGTCCTGGCGGTCCTGGCGGTCCCCGCCCTACAGGAGCTGGGGCTGGCCGTGATCGTCGCGCACATGGTCGTGTACTGGTACAGCCAGGACTCCAACGTGACGCCGCCGGTGGCCTTCGCCGCGTTCGCCGCCGCCGGCATCGCCAACGCGGACCCGATGCGCTCCGGGCTGTCCGCGTGGAAGTTCGCCAAGGGTCTGTACCTCGTCCCCCTGCTGATGGCCTACGGCGCCCTGATGGCCGTAGAAGGTCCGGTGGAGGAGCTGGTCGTGGCGGTGGTCACCGGCTGCGTGGCGTTGGCGGCGGCGGCGATCGCCATCGAGGGCCACTTCCTGCGCCGCACCCTGCTGGGGGAGAGGCTCGGACTGGCCCTGGCCGCCATGTTGGTCATAGTCGCCCCCGAGTGGAGCGACCTGTTCGGGGCGGTGCTG
The DNA here is from genome assembly GCF_030271535.1 of Nocardiopsis sp. ATB16-24. Lineage (GTDB taxonomy): Bacteria > Actinomycetota > Actinomycetes > Streptosporangiales > Streptosporangiaceae > Nocardiopsis. Next base: position 347,298 of record NZ_JASCXJ010000003.1, read on the forward strand.
TCGATCCCCGTCGCACCGGGATGGTTCGTCCTGGCCGGTTCGGTCATGTGTGTCGTGCTGATCGCCTTCCACGTGATCGGCCACCGTGTCGCGGCGAGGCCCGCGAAACGGACCGAGGACGGGGAAGCGGCCGGAGCCGGGAGCGGGCACGAGGACGGGACCACCGCCACCGAGAAGTGACTCCGTGCCGCCGCGGCGGCGGGGGCGCGACCGGTTCGGGGGCGGACACGAGGGTACGAGCCCGCCGCACATGCCCTACGCTCTGCTGGCATGTGGCGATTCGGACGTAGACCTCGCAGGGCGGCGCGCACCCTTGACATCGCGGCGCTCCTGGTCCCGGAGGTGCCGGACGTCGATCCGGTGCTACGGGCCGCGTGCGAGGCGGTACGCGAGGGCGACGTCGACGCCGGCCTCCCCCTGTTGGTGGAGAGCCGTGAGGATCCCGAGGTTCGTGCGCTGAGGGCCGCGGGGCTGGGACGGGCCGCGGCCGGCCGCCCCGAGGAGGTCGCCATGCTCGCCGAGCACGGCGCGGACCGGGCCGACGTCATGTTGTGGTCAGGCTACGCGCTTTTGTCGCGGGCGCTGGACGGACGGCCCCCGGTCCTCTCCAGCGCCGAACGCAAGGCCGCCTCCGGCACCCTGCACAAGGCGAAGGAGGCACTGGAGGCCGCGGCCGCACTGCGTCGCGACGACGCGGTGCCCTGGGAGGGCCTCCAGGCCGTCGCGCTCAGGCTGCTCGCCGACAGGGAGACTATGGACCGGCTCTGGCGCGAGACCGTCGCCCGGGCGCCCCACCTCTTCCCCGCCCACATGACCAGGGTCCGGGCGCTCGCGGCGGTCTCCACGGAGGCGATGGAGATGTTCGCCTTCGCCGGATCGGTCGCCGACACCGCCCCCACCGGCAGCCCCCTCCCTGCCGTGCTCGCGTTGGCGCACGCCGAGCACCTGAGCCGGGAGCGCGCGCGACTGAGGAGGGAGGGGAACATGGACTACATCGTGGATCTGGCCATGGGCCGTCTCCACGGTGAGAACGTCCAGGAACTGTTCTCCTTCGCCCGCGACTGGGTCGCCGAGGCCGTTCCCCACCCGCGGGACGCACAGGCGCACCACCTCTACGGCTGGGCCTTCCATCGGGCCGGGATGACCGAGGCCGCGCGCTGGCACCTGAGCGCCGTGGGCACGATCTCCTGTGAGCTGCCGTGGTCGCTCTTCGGCCACGCCCCGAGCGAGTCGGCCCGCGCCATGGGCGAGCTGGGCGTGGACCCGGGGCGGGCACCCGACGTCCCGCCGTCCTTCTGAGGAACCGGCGTGGTGAGTAGCCGTGCTCAGGCGCGCACGGCGCGTGGCCGGGATGCTCGTGTCATGAGCCACGTCTCCCACGTCCCCGTGTCCCGTCTCTTCCTGTCCGCCTCGGCCACCGCCCTCGTCGCCGTCTGCCTCGCCCACCTGGTCGGGTGGGGGGTCGGTGGGTACCTGCTCCTGTCCGATCCTGTCCCCGACGCGAACATCGGCGCCGGGCTGGCGCTGGTCCTGCTGCCGCTGCCCCTGGCGGCCGTGCTCGTCTGGCCCATGGCACTGCTCACACGGTTGCCCCGGCCGGGCGTGACCGCCCTGATCGCCGCGCCCCCGTACCTGGTCGTGTCCGGAGCCGTGTACCTGCTGTGGACCCGGGTCGAGGACCACACCGTTCCCGGAGCGTTAGGGGCGATCACGGGATCGGTGGGGGCCCTGGTGGTCGCCGAGGTGCTCGTCCTCACGTCCGTACTGGCCCTCACCACGTGGATCGTCCGGCGCCGCGACCGCTGACGGGCCCCTCCCCGCCGGGAGCGGCCCGGCCCCCGGCGGGGAAAACACCTGGCCGCTTCCAGGTGTTTCGGACACAATGCACGGGTGCTACTGACGATCACGACCACGACGAACCCGGCCACGGACCTCGGCTTCCTGCTGCACAAGCATCCCGACAGGGCGCAGAGCTTCGCGCAGAGCTTCGGGACCGCCCACGTCTTCTACCCCGAGGCGACGCGGGAGCGCTGCACCGCGGCGCTGTTGCTGGACGTCGACGCGCAGGCGCTGTTGCGTACACGCACGTCGGTGAGCACACCCGACCTCGCGCTCTCCCAGTACGTCAACGATCGCCCCTACGCCACGTCGTCGCTGTTCGCGGTGGCGCTGGGTCGGGTGATGCGCTCCGCTCTCAAGGGCAGGTGCGAGCGACGTCCCGCACTGGCGCGCACCCCCATCCCGTTGGAGCTGCGCATGCCGGCGGTGCCCTGCCGGGCCGGGGCCGACCGCGTCCGCGCCCTCTTCGAACCTCTGGGCTGGACGGTGGCGGCCGAACCGGTGCCGCTCGACCCGGGACTGCCCGGCTGGGGGGACTCCCACTACCTGTCGCTGACCCTCACCGGCACCGTGCGCCTGTCCGAGGCGCTCAACCACCTGTACGTGCTGTTGCCGGCCATGGACGGAACCAAGCACTACTGGGTGGACCGGAGCGAGATCGACAAACTGCTGCGTGCCGGGGGGCCGACCGGAGCGGAGACGAGCGGAGACGATGAGGACGACGGCGCCGTCGAAGCGCCCGGCTCCGAGACCGGCTGGCTCGTGGGCCACCCCGAGCGCGCCTGGATCACCCGCCGCTACCTCCACCGGAACGAAGGCCACGTCCGTACCGCCCTGGCCCGCCTCGCCCAGGCCGAGGGCCTGCCCGAGGACGAGGAACAGCACGACCCCGCCGTGGAGGAGGCGTCGACGGACGGAGGGCGGGACGAACGCGGAGCCTCACTGGCCGAGGAGCGCGCGGGGGCGGTCATGGCGGTGCTGCGGGCCGAGAAGGCCACCAGCGTCCTCGACCTGGGGTGCGGTTCGGGAAGGCTGCTGGAACGACTGGTGCGTGAGCCCTCCCTGGAACGGATCACCGGAGTGGACGTCAACGTCACCGCCCTCGAACACGCCCACCGCAGGCTGTGCCGGGGATGTGACCCGCGTGGGCGGGGCCACCACCGGCCCCTGTTCTCCGACGCCCGCGGCCGGGGCGGTCCGAACGCCGGGGCCACCCGGGCCGAACTGCTCGTGGGCTCGCTGGTCTACCGGGACAGACGTCTGCTCGGGTACGACGCCGCCGTCCTGATGGAGGTGATCGAGCACCTGGACCCCTCCCGGCTGCCCGCCATGGAGGAGAACGTGTTCGGGGAGGCCCGGCCCCGCGTGGTCGTGGTCACCACGCCCAACGCCGAGTACAACACCCACTACGAGGGGCTCGCCCACGGCTCGTTCCGGCACGGCGACCACCGTTTCGAGTGGTCACGGGCCGAGTTCGCCCTGTGGACGGACCGGGTGGCCCGCACCTACGGCTACGACGTCCGACACCTGCCGGTGGGCCCCGAACATCCCGAGACCGGCGCCTCGACCCAGATGGGAGTCTTCACCCGATGAGCACGACAGAGAAGGCCGAAGCCACCGCGCCGCGCGTGCTCGGCGTGCCCGAGATGGGACTCGTCGTGCTCATCGGCGTGTCCGGCGCGGGCAAGTCGACCTTCGCCGCCAGGCACTTCAAGCCCACCCAGGTCATCGGCTCCGACTACTGTCGGGGCCTGGTCAGCGACGACGAGAACGACCAGTCGGCCAGTGCCGACGCGTTCTCCCTGCTGCACACCATCGTGGACATCCGTCTGCGCAGGGGACTGCTCACCGTCGTGGACGCCACGAACGTGCAGCCCAAGGCACGCGCGCAGCTGGTGCGCATCGCCAAGGACAACGACGTGTTGTCCACCGCGATCGTGCTGGACGTCCCCGAGGCCCTGGCCAGGGAGCGCAACCGTGACCGACCCGACCGGGACTTCGGCGACCACGTCATCCGGCGACAGCGGCGTGACCTGCGCCAAGGTCTCAAACGACTTCCCCGTGAGGGTTTCCGCAAGGTCCACGTGCTGCGGGGGGTGGAGGAGATCGACACCGCCGTCATCGCCCTGGAACGCGCCTGGCCGGACAGGCGCGAGCTGACCGGACCGTTCGACATCGTCGGGGACGTCCACGGCTGCCGCGAGGAACTGGAGGAACTGCTCGGCGAGCTCGGTTACGTGTTCTCCCGGGACGACCAGGAGCGTGCGGTCGGAGCGCGCCACCCCGAGGGCCGTACCGCGGTGTTCGTCGGCGATCTCGTGGACCGTGGCCCGGACAGCCCCGGGGTGCTGCGTCTGGTCATGGGCATGGTCGCCGACGGCGACGCCCTCTGCGTGCCGGGGAACCACGAGAACAAGCTCGTCCGGGCACTGAAGGGGGCCGATGTCCGGTTGACGCACGGTCTGGCCGAGACTATGGAACAGCTGGGACGGGAGAGCGAGGAGTTCCGTGAGCGCGTGCTCGCCTTCTGCGACGGGCTGGTCAGCCACCTCGTCCTGGACGGGGGCAGGCTGGTCGTCGCGCACGCCGGACTCAAGGAGGAGTACCACGGGCGTGCCTCCGGTCGTGTGCGCTCCTTCGCCCTGTACGGCCAGACCACCGGGGAGACCGACGAGTACGGGCTTCCGGTCCGGCTGCCGTGGGCGCGCGAGTACCGGGGGAGGGCGGCCGTGGTCCACGGCCACACGCCGATGGTCAAGGCCGAGTGGCTCAACAACACCCTCTGCCTGGACACCGGCTGCGTGTTCGGCGGAAAGCTCACCGCCCTGCGCTATCCCGAGCGGGAACTGGTGGAGGTGGCGGCCCACCGGACCTGGTACGAACCCGCCAGGCCCTTGGTGGAGGAGACGACGCGGGAGGCGGGTGGGCGCCCGGACGTCACCGTGGACATCACCGACGTCGGCGTCGGTGGCCCCCGCACCGGACTGGAGGTCCGGACGAGGTACGGGATCGTGCGCATCGACGCGGGCGGCACCCTGGCCGCCTTGGAGGCGATGAGCCGTTTCGCGGTCGATCCGCGCTGGCTGCCGTACCTGCCGCCCACCATGGCGCCCGCGCCGACCTCGGCCGAGCCGGGGCTGCTGGAACACCCCTCCGAGGCGTTCGCCTCCTACCGAGGAGCCGGCGTGGGCGAGGTCGTGTGCCAGGAGAAGCACATGGGCTCGCGCGCCGTGGTCGTGTTGTGCCGTGACGAGGCCGCCGCCGAACGCAGGTTCGTCCCCGGGGAACGAGGGGTCGTGTACACCCGGACCGGGCGGCCCTTCTTCGACGACCCCGTGCTCCAGGGAGAGGTGGTGGACCGGCTCAGGCACGCGGTCACCGAAGCCGGACTGTGGGACCGTCTGGGCACCGACTGGATCGCCCTGGACGGGGAGATGCTGCCGTGGTCGGCCAAGGCCCGGTCCCTGATCCGCGATCAGTACGCGTCGGTGGGCGCCGCCGCCCGCGCCGCGCTGCCCGCCGCCGGTCTCGCGCTGGCCGCCGCGGCCGAGCGGGGCGTGCGGGTGGAGGAACTGGTGGACAAGGTCGCGCGCCGCACGGCGCAGACCGAGGAGTTCAGCCGGGTCTACCGACGTCACTCCTGGGACACCGACGGCACGGCCGGGCTTCGGTACGCGCCGTTCATGGTGCTGGCCTCCGAGGGCAGGGAGTACGGCGACGCCGACCATCTGTGGCACATGGCGATCGCCGAGAAGCTGGCCGAGGCCGACGGCCTGATCCGACCCACCCGCTACCGCGTGGTGGACACCACCGACCCGGCCGCGTGCGCCTCCGCCACCGACTGGTGGACCGCACTGGTCTCGGCCGGAGGTGAGGGGATGGTGGTCAAACCGGTCCTGGGCGCACGCGCCGAGGGGCCCAAGGGTCTGGTCCAGCCGGGGCTGAAGGTGCGCGGTCCCGAGTACCTGCGGATCGTCTACGGCCCCGACTACACCGATCCGGAGCGGATGGAGGTCCTCAAGGACCGCGGGCTCGGCCGCAAGAGAGGGCTGGCCATGCGCGAGCACAAGCTGGGTCTGGAGGCGCTGAGCAGGCACGCCGCCGGAGAACCGTTGTGGCGTGTCCACGAACCGGTGTTCGGTGTGCTGGCCCTGGAGTCGGAACCGGTCGACCCCCGCCTGTAGGGGCGGGTGGCGGGGCCCACGCGCGACCTCCGCGTGGGCCCCGCCACCGTCGCACGTCCCCAGGCCCCGCGCGCCGCGCGCGGCTTCCCGCCCGAGGGGACGGCCGAACGCCTCCGTGACCGGTGTCAGCGCACGTCCATCCGGCGCAGTGCCGTCGCGCCCAGCACCCACAGGAGGAGGGCGGACGACAGCGACGCGGCCACGATGGCGGCGACCGTCGGCAGGTCGAGGCCTCCCGCGTCGGAGAGGGCCGTGCTACCGAGGTTGAGCGTCATGCTGACCAGAGCCTGGGGGACGAGGTGAGGGAGCACCCCGCCGACACCGGAGAGGAGGACACCGACCCCGGCGACACAGCCCAGCAGACCCAGGGCCACGGGCACGGCGAAGGAACGGATCAGCATCGACAGGCCGGACTGGAGGGCCACGACCGGCAGCGCGGCGACGACGCCCAGCAACGCCGCGGCGACACTGTGCCAGGGCGGCCATCCGTCCAGGCCCAGGACGAGCCTGCCGGTCAGTACCACCAGCGAGAGCAGGACGGACTGCATGGCCCAGACCATCAGGGCGAGGGCGGCGAGTTTGGCGCCCACGATCCGGAAGGCCCGGGCGGGTGTGGCCATGAGCAGGTTCCAGTTGTGGCCGCGGTGCTCCATGCGCCACGCGGCCGACGCCATCACCGCGACGCCCATCGACATGAAGAACAGGCCGTAGAAGAGCACGACCTGCGACCAGTAGGAACTCCATCCGGACGACAGCGCCTCCTGGTTGCCGCCGTAGTTGACGGTTCCTGTGATGACCGCGAGCAGCGGCAGGACCACGGCCACGATCCACAGCGACGAACGCCGCAACTTGGTCAGCTCGGCCAGGACCATCCCCCTCATACCTCCCTCCCGTCCAGACGCCGGACGGCGACACCGAACAGGACCACCACGACCAGCAGGAACGCGGCCGACCAGCCGTACCCGGGAGTGACCGCGAGGAAGCCCTCCTCGCCCATGCCCAGCGGGGAGATGACCGCGTAGTGGCCCCAGGGCAGCACCCGGGCCAGGGCCGGCGGCATCAGCAGGGAGAACACCCCGCAGAACGCGCCGAGCATCCCGGTGGCCAGCCCGACGAGCTGGTTCTCCACCCGTGCGGCCAGCCACACGTGCAGACACAGAAGGGCCAGGTCCACCAGCAACAGGCGGACCGCGTACCCGGCCCACATCCCGGGTGACGGTGGCACGGTGATCCCGGCGGCCAGACCCGCCATGACGATCAGGGCGGTCTGGACGGACACCGCCACCGCCAGGAGCAGCCCCAGCACCACGACCTTGGCACGGCACAGCAGTCCGGGACCGAAACCGGCCACCCGCGACAGCGTCCACCCCTGGCCCTGGTGCTCCACGTCGACCTGTCTGCCGGCGAGCACCGCCACCAGGATGGGGGAGATCAGGGCCGCCACCATGACGTAGCCCATGAGGAGCCTCTCCCACGGCTGGGCGTCCGGATCGTCGAAACCGGCCCGCGCGGTGTCCGACATCAGACTCGCGCAGGTGAGGGCGACGATGGCGGCCACCATGACCGCGCACACGGTCCCGACCCGCAGCCCGCGCATCTTCCGTAGTTCCAGGACCAGCGCCGTCGACATCACACCAGCCCCTCACGGCCGGTGAGGTCCATGAAGACCTCTTCCAGGGTCTGCTGGACGCGACGTACGCCGTGGATGGGAACGCCGCCCTCCACCAGGCGCCGGACGAGGGCGGCCGTGTCCTCGTCGTCGAACCCGGACAGGCGTATGCCCCGCTCCGCGCGTACCGCGGGCACACCCAAGGCGAGGGCTCGCTCGGGTTCGGGAGTGTCCACGAGCAGGTCGGGGAGGCTGCGGTCGAACAGTTCGGCCCGCGTGCCCTGGAAGATCAACCTTCCCCGGCCGAGGATGCCCAGCACCGACGCCGTCCTGTCGATCTCGTCGAGCAGGTGGCTGGAGACCATGACGGTGGTGCCGTTCGCCGCCAGGGACACCAGCAGCTCACGGATCTCCTCGATGCCCGCCGGGTCCAGGCCGTTGGTGGGCTCGTCCAGGACCAGCAGACGCGGTTCCCGCGCCAGGGCCATCGCGATGCCCAGGCGCTGCTTCATGCCCAACGAGTAGGCCCGGACCGGCTTGGTCATGTGCTCCTGGAGACGCACGGTGGAGACGGCACGGGAGATCTGTCGGTCGTCGAGTCCGAGCATCCGTTGGACGATCGCCATGTTCTCCCGTCCGGTGAGGTGGGCGTATCCGGGGGGAGCCTCGATGAGGGAGCCGACCTTCCTCAGCAGGTCGGGGCGCGTGTCCCGGTTCATCGGCCGGCCGAAGAGGTGGATCTGCCCTCGGCTGGGCCGGACCAGCGACAGCAGCATCTTCATGGTGGTCGACTTGCCCGACCCGTTGGGTCCGAGAAAGCCGTACACCGAGCCCCGCGGCACCCGTAGGTCGAGGTCGTCCACGACCGTGCGGGAACCGTAGGTCTTCGTGAGGCGATGGGTGGTGATGATGTCGTCCATGCGGCTCCTTTCCCTCGCAGAGCCTGGGGCACGGCACCCGGGGAGGACATCGTGCCGGGGGACGAAGAGGACGGTCCCACCGTGGTGTGAGGGGAGCGGGGGCCTTCGCTCAGGCCTCCCGGAGCAGGTCCTGACGATCCACCAGCCCGGCCCGGAACGCGAACAACACCGCCTGGACCCGGTCACGGGAGCCCGTCTTGGCCAGCACGTGTCCGACGTGGGTCTTGACCGTGGGCATGGACAGCACGAGACGCTCGCAGATCTCGGTGTTGGAGTGGCCGAGCGCCATGGCGACCAGGACCTCCCGCTCGCGCGGGGTCAACGACTCCACGGCCCGGCGGAGATGCCCACGCGGGGGTCCGGGGTGGGGGTAGGCGCCGCCGAGCAGCGGGCGCACGTGCGTGAGCAGTCTTCGTGTGGAACTGGCGGAGATGACGGAGTCGCCGCGATGGACGGTGCGCACGGCCTCCAGCAACTCCTCCGGAGGGGTGTTCTTGAGCAGGAACCCCGCGGCCCCGGCCTCCACGCCCTCGATCACGTACTCGTCGGTGTCGAAGGTGGTCAGGATGACGATGCGGCACTCCGCGCCCGAGGAGACGAGGGTGCGCGTGGCGCTCAGCCCGTCCGTACCGGGCATTTGGACGTCCATGAGCAGGACGTCGACGGGATCGGCGCGCTGGTGGGCGACGGCCTGCTCCCCGTCCTCCGCCCGCCAGGCGACGGTCAGATCCGGCTGGGAGTCGATCACCATCGCCACACCGGCCGTGAACAGCACCTGGTCGTCGGCCAGACCCACACGGATCACATCTCCTCCCAAGGGATCACCGCGCGCACCCGCCAGACACCGGTCGCCTCGTCGGGGCCCGCCTCCAGGGTGCCTCCGTGCAGACCGACGCGCTCGCGCATGCCGACCAGGCCGTGTCCGGGTCCGCGGCGATCGTGGCCCGAAGGTCCGCCCGCGGAGGCGGGGGGCATGGGCGCGGTCTCGCGGACGGAGTTGACCACGACGATCTCGGCCCGCCCCGCGGACCATGTGAGTTCGACCCGGACGAAGGGCGTCCCTCCGTGTTTGAGCGCGTTGGCCAGGGCCTCCTGGAGGACACGGTAGACCGTCAGGGAGGCGGAGGCGGGCAGGATCGACGTGGTCTCCGAGACCGTCCGACCGTCGCGTGGCGCGGGTGGGGAACCGTGCTGGACCAGGCGGACGTCCAGACCGGCGCGGCGGTACTCCTCGATGAGTCCGGGAAGGTCGCCGATCCCGGGCGAGGGGGTGGATCCACGCTCCTCGCCGTCGCGCAGGACGCCCAGGAGTTGGTGCAGCTCCGTCATGGACTCGCGTCCCACCTGGGAGATGGTGGCCAGGGCGGACACCGCGAGCTCGGGGTCGGCCGTGGCGGCGTAGCGCCCCCCGTCGGCCTGGGCGACGATGACGTTCAAGGAGTGGGCGAGGACGTCGTGCATCTCCCTGGCGATGCGGGTCCGCTCGTCGAGCGCGGCGAGGCGCACCTCCTGCGCCCGCTGGGTCTCCAGCAAGCGGGCGTGCTCCACGACACGGGCGAACTCCTCGCGGTTGCGTCTGCGGAACGAGCCCCACAGGGAGACCAGCGCGACGGCCGTCCACCCCGAGAGGACGCTGTTGAGGCGTGACTCCGGATCGGCCGAGAGGCTCTCCGGCGGCAGGGACAGGACGCCCCAGGCCGAGCCGGCCAGGACCAGGACGAATCCGACGGCACGCCATGGGCGGGAGAGCTCGGCCTGCGCCGTGTAGGCGCCGACCAGGCCGCCGATCGCGACCAGCGTCGTGAGGGAGTCGAACCACAGGACGTGGAACGCCAGCAGCGACGCCAGGGCGGCCAGGGCCGGGAGGGGGCGGGCGCGGCGCAGGGCCAGGGCGGTGCAGCACGCGACGGCCAGGCCGAGGTAGGCCCATGACTCGAAGGTGCCGAAAGCGGTCGTCGGCCAGGACACCATCGCCAGGGCGAAGCAGAGGACGGCCCAGCCCGCGTCCACGGCGAGCACGTGGTCACGGGCCCACAACGTGGCGCGGTCCATGAGGGAGCGCGGGGACAGGTCGGGCATTCCTCCACGATAGGAGCGAGCGGGTCATGGGACCTCGTACCCCGGTATGAGGACCCACGGACGAGGAGACAGCCGAGGACGGCGCGGAGGGGAACACGGTGACGCCGTCGCCCGTCCTCCGGACGGCGGGCGCCTATCCTGGGAAACGCCCGCGAAGCGGCGGGGCGCTCCAGCCAGGAAGTGAGAGATGAACGTACTGCTCACCGGTGGTGCCGGGTACATCGGCTCCCACACCGCGGTCGAACTGCTCGAAGCCGGGCACGAGGTCGTGGTCGTGGACTCCCTGGTCAACAGCCACGCCGAGGCCCTGCGCCGCGTCGAGCGCATCACCGGGCGCACCGTCGCGTTCCACAAGGTGGACTGCGCCGATGCCGAGGCCCTGCGTCGCGTCTTCGCCGAGCATCGGATCGACGCGGTCATCCACCTGGCGGGACTGAAGGCCGTGGGCGAGTCCGTGGAGCAACCGTTGCGCTACTACCGCAACAACCTGGACGCCCTGCTGTCCCTGACCGAGGTCATGGACGAGCACGGTGTGCGGAACCTGGTGTTCAGCTCCTCGGCCACGGTCTACGGCGACCCCGAGCGGGTGCCCATCACCGAGGACAGTCCGCTGTCGGCCACCAACCCCTACGGCGCCACCAAACTGTTCGCCGAACGCATCCTGCGCGACCTCACCGAGGCCGACCCGCGCTGGCACGTGGTCTCGCTGCGCTACTTCAACCCCATCGGCGCCCATCCCAGTGGTCTGATCGGCGAGGACCCTCAGGGGGTGCCCAACAACCTGTTCCCCTACATCGCGCAGGTCGCCGCCGGGCGTCGTGAGCGACTGGACGTGTTCGGCGACGACTACGACACCCCCGACGGCACGGGCGTGCGCGACTACCTGCACGTGGTGGACCTGGCGCAGGGCCACCTGGCCGCCATGGACCGTATCGCCGACGCCGCCGGTTTCCGGGTCTACAACCTGGGCACCGGCGAGGGGACCTCCGTCCTGGAGAGTCTGCGCGCCTTCGAACGGGCCGTCGGAGGGTCCATCCCGTACGCGGTGGTCGATCGGCGCCCGGGCGACATCGCCGTGTGCTTCGCCGACGCCTCCGCAGCCGCCCGCGACCTGGGATGGAAGTCCGTTCGCACGGTGGACGACGCGTGCCGTGACGCATGGCGCTGGCAGTCGTCCAACCCCGGTGGCTTCGCCGTCTGAGACCGATCCCACGCTCCACGGGCCGGGACCGGGGGGCCGAGTGCTCCGGAGCGGTGAACCGGCGGCGGTCACCGCACTAGACTGGGCGGACATCCCTTGACTCCCTGCGGAAGGTCCTCCGTCGTGTCCGTTGGTGCTGAGAGCACGTTCGACACCGTTCTCGTCGTCGACTTCGGCGCGCAGTACGCGCAGCTGATCGCACGACGCGTACGCGAATGCCACGTGCACAGTGAGATCGTGCCCTCGACCATGCCAGTGGAGGAGATGGTCGCCAAGAGGCCCAAGGCCATCATCCTCTCCGGCGGACCGTCCTCGGTCTACGCCGAGGAGGCGCCGAGGCCCGGGCCGGAGCTGTTCGAGACGGGGGTGCCCACCCTCGGCATCTGCTACGGCTTCCAGGCGATGACCCAGGCCCTGGGCGGCACCGTGTCCAGGACCGATCTTCGCGAGTACGGTCGCACCGCGCTGACGGCGAACACCGACTCCCTGCTCTTCGCGGGTCTGCCGGCCGAACAGCAGGTGTGGATGTCGCACGGGGACTCGGTCACCACCGCCCCCGAGGGGTTCGTCACGACGGCCTCCACCACCGGCGCGCCGGTCGCCGCGTTCGAGGACACCGGGCGCCGCCTCTTCGGCGTTCAGTTCCACCCCGAGGTGCTGCACACCGACCACGGCCAGGAGGTGCTGCGCCGCTTCCTGTACGAGGGCGCGGGCTGCCGGCCCACCTGGACGATGCTCAACATCGTCGAGGAGCAGGTGGAGCACATCCGCGAACAGATCGGCGACAAGCGCGTCATCTGCGCCCTCAGCGGAGGCGTGGACTCGGCGGTGGCCGGTGCCCTGGTCCAGCGTGCCGTCGGCGAGCAGCTGACCTGCGTGTTCGTGGACCACGGTCTGCTGCGCAAGGGCGAGGCGGAGCAGGTGGAGAAGGACTACGTCGCGGTCACCGGCGCCAGGCTCAAGGTCGTGGACGCCCAGGAGCGCTTCCTGTCCGCGCTGGCGGGCGTGACCGACCCCGAACAGAAGCGCAAGATCATCGGCCGCGAGTTCATCCGCGTGTTCGAGCAGGCGGCCCGTGAGGTCGTCGCCGAGAGCGGCGAGGCCGGCACGGAGGTGGAGTTCCTGGTGCAGGGGACCCTGTACCCGGACGTGGTGGAGTCCGGCGGCGGCAACGGCACCGCGAACATCAAGTCGCACCACAACGTGGGCGGTCTACCCGACGACCTGCGGTTCACGCTCGTGGAGCCGCTGCGCGAACTGTTCAAGGACGAGGTGCGCAAGGTCGGCGAGGAGTTGGGTCTGCCTCCGGAGATGGTCTGGCGTCAGCCCTTCCCCGGCCCCGGGCTGGGCATCCGCATCATCGGTGAGGTGACCCGGGAGCGCCTGGAGATCCTGCGCGAGGCCGACGCGATCGCGCGCGAGGAGTTGACCCGCGCCGGACTGGACCGCTCCATCTGGCAGTGCCCGGTGGTGTTGCTCGCGGACGTGCGCTCGGTAGGGGTGCAGGGTGATGGTCGTACCTACGGTCACCCCGTGGTGCTGCGCCCGGTCAGCAGTGAGGACGCGATGACCGCCGACTGGTCGCGCGTGCCCTACGACGTCCTGGCCGGGATCTCCAACCGCATCACCAACGAGGTGGACGAGGTCAACCGGGTGGTGCTGGACGTGACCAGCAAGCCCCCGGGCACCATCGAGTGGGAGTAGACCTCCCCCGGAACCAGGACGGGCCCGGCGTCCGCCTCTTCGGCGCGGACGCCGGGCCCGTGCCCGTTCGGGTCAGTCGACCATGTGCCGGATGTCGATCTCCGTGGGTTCGGCGTCCGGGCGGTGGCTGAGGACGAGCATCCTCGGGGTCTCACCGTTGCGCAGGATGAACACCAGTTCACCCTCCACCGTGGCCCCGGGGCCGATCCCCGAGGTGTCCCACAGCGGTTTCTCGTACTCGGGGCGGGACGGCTCCTCGGCTTCGACCGTCTCGTTGAAACTGGTCGTCAGCAACTGCTCGTTGTGGTCGAACACCACCAGTTCGTCGCTGACGTTCGACAGTCCGAGCATCACCACGCAGTACTCCGCGTTCGTCTGGAGCCGCGAACGGATGTTGTGCTGGGGCAGACCGCAGGTGACCTCGTGGACGTGGTACTGCACCATCTGGTCGGCCGAGGCCCCCGCCATGTCGTCCGGCAGGCCGGTGGAGGGGCGGTCGGGAGAGTCCTCGGAGTCGGCCGCGTCCTCCTCGGGCGTGGGATCGGACGGCTGTTCCTGAGGGGAGGCCTCCCCTTGGGAACCCCGATCGTCGCCGAACAACGGCAGGCCGCCCCAGTTCACCAACGCGTTCATCAGGAGCATGATCAACACGAGCACCAGCACACCGCCCAGCGCCATGGCGATGATCACGCCTCTGCGTCGATTCGGTGTGGCGGGCCGGTGCGGGGGCGGGGGCACCGGCGGCACGTAGGGCTGTGGGCCGGGACGGTTCGCCTGCTGGTCGGCGGGGGGGACCATCGGGATCGGTCCGGTCGAGGCCGGGTGTTGGGCCTGTACGGGTCCGTGCGGGCCTGCCTGGTGGGGCGGCCCCTGCCCCGCCTGAGCCTGTCCTCCGTGCGGTCGGCCACTCGGGTGGACGGGCCCGGGACGTCCCCGCTGGGGGGCCTGGGAACGCTGGAAGTCGCCCGTCTGGTGGGCCGGGGGGGACATGGGGGCGTGCGGCGCGGCCTGGTAGTGGCCGTGGGCCGGATGCCTCACCCCCGACATCGCCTGGTGGCCGGGCGGCACCTGCTGCGGGTGTGGCATACCGGGCGGCATCGGAGGCAGGTTCGGTCGCCACGACTGGTGCAGCGCGTTGGACACCATGTCGTTGGGGTTGGTGCTCTCCTCGCCACCCGCCAGTTCCAGCAGCAGGTCCTGGGCGGTGGGGCGGCGGTTGGGGTCCTTGTCCAGAGCGCGCATGACCAGGCGGTCCAAAGGACCGTCCAGGTCGCCGATCTGCGGTTCGGCGAAGAGCACCCGCTTGCCCAGCGTCATGGCGTCGCCGTTGCCGAAGGGATGGGTGCCGTTCCCGGCGAAGGCCACCAGGCATCCCCACGCGAAGATGTCCGCGGCGGTGGTGACCTTCTCCTCCAGCAGTTGCTCGGGCGCCATCCACCCGGGACTGCCCATGACGATGCCGGTCTGGGTGTGGTTCGTCGCGGTGTTCATCGCACGGGCGATACCGAAGTCGATCACCCGGGGACCGGAGAGCGACAGCAGCACGTTGGCGGGCTTGAGGTCGCGGTGGACCAGCCCGGTGCGGTGGATGGCGGCCAGGGCGGCGGCCACGCCCAGCGCGAAACCGTGCAGGGTCGAGGAGTCGAGTGGACCGTTCTCGGCGATGTGCTCGGCCAACGCCGTGCCCGCGATGTACTCGGTGACCATGTAGGGGCGGTTCTCGAACGTCCCGTGGTCGAGCACCTTGGCGGTGCAGAAGGAGGCGACCTTGCGGGCGTTCTCCATCTCGTCGCGAAAACGCGCCCGCGTCGCCTCGTCGAAGGCGAGTTCCGGGCGGATGACCTTGATGGCTACCTGGTTGTTCTTCTCCGGCATGCTGCCGAGGTAGACGGTGCCCATGCCGCCACTACCCAGCTTCCCGGACAGCACATAGGGACCGATGGTGGCCGGATCTCCGGCGGCCAGCGGTTCCAGGTTCTTCGGGAGCCCATCCGACGGCAAGCGACCCTCCCCGACGGTGTCCAAACTCCGCCTTGCCCCAAGGTAGCGGGGTTTGTGCCCGGATTCCCACTCACCGACCTGATGGGGCCGTTCTGGGGGCGGGCGGTAACTGACATGACAGTGGTGACGATCCCCGAATCGCTGTCCTGGTTCCCGATTCCCTCCCGCGACATCGGTGTCGACGGAGGACGGTGAACACTCCGGAGCCCCTGGCGGGGTAGGTGTTCACGCAAAGTGGGGGTCCTTTACGATTGGGGACTCGTGACCGTTGATACCACCGTAACCGTGCGGGTCCCCGCGAAGGTGAACCTCCAGTTGGCGGTGGGGCCCAGACGTGAGGACGGGTTCCACGACCTCGTCAACGTGTTCCACGCCGTCTCGCTGTTCGATGAGGTTACCGTCAAGCGGGCCTCGCCGTGTCGGCAGAGTCCGTCCGAAGGCGTGGGACGGGACGATCCTCCCGGAGAACCCGAAGAATCCGCCTTCGCGGGGATGAGCGTGGGGGGCGACCTGGGCAGTCATCTGTCCCGCGTGCCCCTGGACTCCTCCAACCTGGCCGCACGCGCGGTGAACCTGTTGGCCGAACGGACCGGCCGGGGCTTCCCGGTCACGGTCCACCTGGACAAGGACATCCCCGTCGCGGGGGGCATGGCCGGAGGAAGCGCGGACGCCGCCGCCGCGCTGCTGGCCTGCGATCGGCTGTGGGGTTGTGACCTGCCGGCCGGGGTCCTGACCGAGTACGCGGCCGACCTCGGCAGCGACGTTCCCTTCGCGTTGTTGGGGGCCACCGCGGTGGGCAGGGGACGCGGGGAGATCCTGCGTCCCCTGCCCAGCCCTGGACGTTTCCGCTGGGTGTTCGCGCTGTCGCCGCGAGGGTTGTCCACGGCCGAGGTGTTCGCGGAGTACGACCGCGTCAGGCCGGACGCCCCCGAGCCGCGGTTGGACGATGCCCTGGTCGACGCGCTCGCCGAGGGCGACCCGGTGGCCCTCGGAGCGGCGTTGACCAACGATCTCCAGGACGCGGCGCTGTCGCTGCTGCCGGAGTTGGGGCGCACCCTGAGGACGGGGACCGACGAGGGGGCGCTGGGCGCACTGGTGTCGGGCTCGGGGCCGACCTGTGCGTTCCTGGTCGGTGGGGACGACGACGAGGCGACGGAGAGGGAGACCGCCGTGGTGGCCGCGTTGGAGTCGAGCGGGTCGTGCGAGCGGGTCGTGAGGGCGTGGGGAGACGTCCCCGGAGCCACCGTCCTATGACGTAAATCACAGGAAGTTCTTACCGTTCTTCGAGGGTGCGGCGATTGACCTCAACTTTTGTCGAGGTTCGACACTGGGGTCATGCCAGCCACAGCCGCTCTTTCGCGCTACGCGGACCTTCCCGCCCTCATCGGGCTCATGGAGGGTGACGAGAAGCACAGCGGAGCCGCCCACTCCACGCTCGACGTGTTGTGGGTGCTCTACGACCGCGTGCTCGACGTCACCCCCGCCACCGCCGACGCCCCGACCCGTGACCGGTTCCTGCTCTCCAAGGGGCACGGACCGGCCGCCTACTACGCCGTGCTCGCCGCCAAGGGGTTCGTGGACGTGCCCACGTTGCGCGGATGGGCCTCCTTCGACTCCCCCCTGGGGCACCACCCCGACCGCACCCTGGTGCCCGGAGTGGAGATCGGCAGCGGCTCCCTCGGACACGGACTGCCCCTCGCCCTGGGAGCCGCCCTCGGGACGCGCGCCCGGAAGATCCGCCGGGCCGATGGCACCGAGCCCCGGATCGTCGTCCTCGTCGGTGACGGGGAACTCGACGAGGGCAGCAATCACGAGGCCATCGCGGTGGCCGCACGCCTTGGCATGGACAACCTCACCGCCGTCGTCGTGGACAACGACTCCTCCACCCACGGATGGCCCGGAGGGATCGGTCCGCGCTTCGAGGTCGAGGGCTGGGAGGCCCGGGAGGCGCACGGACGTGACCACGACGCCCTGTACCAGGCCCTCACCCGGCCCCATCCGGGGCGGCCGCTCGCCGTCGTCGCCCGTGTCCGTCCCTAGGAGACCGCAGATGCGCAGGACCTTCGCCGCAACCGTCAGCCGGGCCTTGGACGACGACCCGCGTGTCGCCCTCGTCCTGGCCGCCATCTCCGCCGGCATGTTCCGCACCTCGGCGGCGCGGCATCCGGGCAGGGTGATCGACGTGGGTATTCGGGAGCAGGCCATGATCGGCGTCGCCGGAGGCCTGGCCCTGACCGGTATGCGGCCGATCGTGCACAGTTACGCGCCGTTCTTGGTGGAACGGCCCTTCGAACAGATCAAACTGGACCTCGGCCACCAGGACGTCGGGGCGGTCCTGGTGAGCATCGGGGGCTCCTACGACGCCGCCGAGGAGGGCCGCACCCACCAGGCGCCCGGCGACGTCGCCCTGCTGGACACCCTGCCGGGGTGGACGGTGTACGTGCCCGGGCATCCGGACGAGGTGCGCGAGGCGCTCGGCGCCGCCGTCCCGGGGGACGACCGCGTGTACGTGCGACTCTCGGAGACCGTCAACCGCGCGCCGTTTCCCGTCAGCGGACGTCTCCACGTGGTGCGGTCGGGCTCGCCGCGATCGGCCGGAGTGGTCCTGGCGGTCGGGCCGATGCTGGACCGGGTGCTGGAGGCGACCGCCGACCTGGACGTGACCGTCGCCTACACGGCCACCGTGCGTCCGTTCGACCGGGAGGGGCTGAGTTCGCTGGTGGCCGCCGCGGGCAACGCGGACGTGCTCGTGGTGGAACCGTACCTGCGGGGCACCTCGGCGCACGAGGTGGCCGAAGCGCTGGCCGACCGACGGCATCGACAGTCGGGCCTGGGCGTCGCCCGGGACCGTGAGGTACGGGCCTACGGCACCTCCGTCCAGCACGCGCGGGAGCACGGCCTGGACACCGAGGGGATCGCCAAGGCCGCCCGGGACTTCTTCCTGGTCTAGGTGTGCTGTTCGGTGGCCGCCCTCTGTCCGTACGCGGTGTCCACCGAAGACGACGGGCCCTCCGGGAAGAGGCCCTCGCGCGCCGGGGGCGGTCCCGGTCAGGGGACAGGGGCGGGCGGTCCACGCACCATGGTGCTGCCGCCACAATGGATAGCGATGAATCTGTTCCATCACCTGGGAGCAAAAATAAGTCTTCTACCTGCACATACTCTGTTCTGACTCCCTCTGGAGTCAGCACGAAGTCAGCACCGGCTCTTTTGTCATGACATCTCCGAGTGTTGTGCTGACGGTCTTGAAGGTCTGGTCAAGGACCGCGCGGGCACGCTCTCCCGACTCGGGGATGTAGTGGCGGTAAGTTCGGTAGGTGACGTTCACGTTGTTGTGGCCGAGCCACGATGACACGTCGGTGAGGGGAACCCCAGAGGCAAGGAGCTTCGTCGCGTAGAAGTGTCTCAACCCATGAGCAGTGAAGTCCTTGGGAAGGCCAGCGGCTTTGACAGCTTTCTTCCATGGTCTGCTGATGGACACGTGGTACACATAGTCTCCGCTGCGGGCAGGCTGAACGAGGTAGCCATCATCGTTGGTGCCGAACCCCATGACGCTGTCTGTGATGGCCTGGGAAGCCCACGCCGGAAGTGGAACATCCCGAAAGTCTCCTTCGATCCTGTGCTTGAGCGGTACCACCCTTGTGACGCCGTTCTCGTCACGACCGGTCTGTTCGATGACCCGGTACATGGTGTCCCCATGCACCAGGTTGTTCACGTTGGCGGCCAGCGCCTCACTGACACGCAAGCCGCATCCGGCCATGAGGGGGATGATCACTCGCAGGTATCCGGGCATGGCCTGATAGAGCGTCTCTACCTGCTCAAGCGTGGGCAGGTGGATCTTCTTGGTCCTGATCTCGGGAAGGTCGACTCCCTTGACAGGGGACTCCGTGAGCTTTCGGTCCTCTACAGCCTTGTTGAAGACGCCACTCAGTAGTGTGTGGACGGATGCCACAGTGCTTCCCGCCAAGGGAAGATTCCAGTAGAACTCTCGCATCTCCTCCTTGGTGAGGGAGGACATGGGCCTTCCCCCGAAGGCCGGGTACACGTGTTTGTTCAACAGTGAGCGGTACTTCCGGACGGAGGCAGGTTTCAACCGTCTGTGCTTGAGCCACTTGTCCGTGAAGTCCTTGAAGGAGACCTCACCGGCCTTGGGGTCCACGAAGGACTCAAGGTAGGCGCGCTTGTCGTAGTCGATCTTGAGAGCGAAGTCCTTCGCTTTCTGCTTCTCAGTGGACTTGAAGGACTGCTCACGCTGCTTGCCCCTCCTACCCCCGGCAGTCCGGTAGCGGACCGTCCAAGAGTGAGAACACTTGTCCCACTTGCGTGTCTTCCCCACATCCGTTTTCACGGCGTCTGCACAGTCGCACTTCTTGAGGAGCTTGGCCATGTCAGGCACCACTCTCCCCAGTGCTCTTGAGGGCATCGAGTGCCAAGTCCGTTAGTTCGGCGCTGAGACGGTTCTTGTCGCCCTTCCTCTGGATCAGGTAGCCCTTCTCTCTTGCGCGTCGGACACGAGCGCTGGCCGTGTTCCTGGAGACCTCCCAAGCCTGAGCCATGGTTTCGATGGGGCGACGTTCGTTGGAGTTAATCAGGCGTACGTACTCAGCGGCTACAAGCGCGTAGTCCTCTGGGGTCTCGACTCGTTCCGGGAGGGGTGCGGGCTGCGACCCCGGGTCGATTTCGGAGCGGATCCGATTCACCCAGTAGGTGATGGTCTTCCGGGCCTCTCCGAGGGGGACCGAACGCATCATCTCCGTGGTGACACCGTCGCTTTGGCTGGCCGCATCCTCACTCTCTGCTAGCACCGTGACGCGAGTAGGGCCGTTGTAGGGCGCGTGTACGTGCGCCTCTACGAGAGCGACACAGCCCTCTGTGAGTTCATAGGTGGCCTTGAGGATGGCAGGCTCTCCGTCTGTCTCGTAGGCGTACAGCTTCCAACCTGCCGGAAGCTCCCAGCCGTAGGTCTTGGGGTCTATTTCGTGATGATTCATGCCAGCATGTTAGCACACGAAACTTGACTAGTGCCATGTGCTGGGCTTAAGGTGTGTGGCACACGGTGCTTGTCTGGCCTCGTGTGGCGTGGTGGTGGCAGAAGTTAGGAGTGAGTGCATGGCGAGTGGTGGAAGCAACCGACTCATGTCTCCGAAACAGCTGGCGGACTACCTGGGGGTGTCCAAGCAGACGGTCTATGAGCGTTGGCGCTCTTGGGGAATCCGAGCTCACAAGGTGGGCAAGCATCTCCGATTCAGAGAGCGAGACGTAGAGACCTGGCTTGAGGCCAACCGAGTCAGCTATTAGAAAAGAACGGAGGGAAAAGAATGTTCAACATTGCACGCTTCTTTGAGAAGCAGGCGGAACGTGATGCCTTGGAATTTATTCACATCTACCAGGAGGCCTCACGAGAGGTTGCGCTAATCATTCGCGAAGCAAGCAGTGAGACTGGGGAAGAAGAGCGACTGGAAGACTGAAATCTTGCCAAGCTCTTTTAATGGGACACATGGGAGTGAACTTGGACTACAAGCCAAGAAGGAAGATTAAAACCGACTACGCTGCCAGAGTTTTCTACGGTCGCATGATCTGGGATGAAGCGAAACCAGGAGGTTTGATATCTGAGATCATTGTAGAGAGGACTGGTGGTAAGGACTTAGGTCATAGGATTCCTCTCCTTCTTCACGGATATCTAAGGCACATGAACGGAAGGTCAGGAACTACGTTTTCCTCCCTTAATAAGCTCGCTCAAGATATGGGGTACTCAGGGAGCGGGCATGACCTGACCAAATGCAGAAACCTCCTAGAGGTATACGGATTCCTGACCCATGTCAAAGGAAAGGGAAGAACGGTAGAGTATGCGCTCAGTGTCCCTGTAGTGCTAATCGACAAGTACGAGAATGCTAACGGTGATGAGTACGAGGATATAACAGATTTCCTCAACCCGGATACTTTGAGGGGAGACGAGCACAAGGAGAACAGGCAAGAGAAGAAGCATGTGAACAAGGAAAACCTAGCGGGTGGAGTGACCAAAGATCCCTGGGGAGATAGCTTGATGCTCTAGAGCTCTCAATCACCGCCCCGGCGGTGGCTAAGTATTAAGCAACAAGTGCAAAGTAGTAAGTTTGAAGCAAGAAGCTTCAAGTAAAGAGTAATAAGTTACAAGGCCGGGGAGACTCGGCCTTGTAACTTTACAGACATGGTCTCTTCGACTTGAGGTCTCCGAGTCCAAATAAATTATTCTACCTCAGCGACCCCTTGCGTCATTTCGATGCCAAGGGGACTGGTATACGAGACCAGTCATGTACTCAGAGGCACTGGAATGCATCCTAATAAGGCGTTGCAGAGGGTTGTCATAGTAGGAGATCTCATCTTCCGAGAGCGAAGCAGGATTTACTGCCCGATCAAAGGTTCCGGACCGGCGCTCACGAAAACCTCTGCGGTTAGCCTCTACAAACCTGTCATAGCCATGAGGGGGCTGCCCAGGAAACCAGAGGTGTGAACTCATATCCCACGCCTGATCGCACAACGCTTCAAGCGAATCTCTATCCGAGATCCCAACCCGAGGAGAATTATCCGCCATTTTAAGGAAGTTCCTCGTCTCTTCCACAGAAAGTACGATCACATAAAGAAGCACCAACTCACTACTGTAATGGTCATAAGATGGCCACTCCCAGGTGCGGTTCCCGTAAAGTAGTCTTGTAGCATCAGTGTTTGGGTGGACAAATGCACTCAAAAATCGATAATGGACATCGAGTGCCCTGACGCTTTCCCCGTCTGCAAACCCGTTTTCCTTGAGGCTCTCCTTGACACTCAACCACCTCAAATAGGTTTCATAGAGACTTTTGTTATGCACAGCATGATCCCGGCGCATAGTCGCATCCGTAACACCATCATCGAAATACTCCTGTTCAGAAGGCGGAGCCACAAAGGGGGAGTACTCATTCAGAAGGAAGTAGTGGATCCCAATCGTTTGACGCTCTTCTTCTTTTTCAGACTTAGAGTGCAAGCCTTCAAACAGAACGCGAACGTTCCTTTTGTTGGAACGCCTCCAGCTAGCAACATTTTGCCATGCCTCGCCAGAATTTCGTTCAGCCTGCCACCTACTCCAAGTTTCGTCGTCGATTTCACTAAACACCTGAACATAGCGCTGGCCCAAAAAGATCAGCTTGTCTACAAGAACATGCTCCATGCAAGAACGGAGCACTGAGAAAGCAGGAGCATAGGCATCGCGCACCAGGGAATCCAACGATGACTGGAGATAGACGGAAAGCGATGCACACCTTTTGGCATTATCCGTATTAAAAGCATGCTCGACATCGTCAACCGGCTCCAGCCGATGGGCCATCCCACTAAGTTCCCCTACAAGGCGAACGGCACACCGATAAAGATCGCCATGCTCACTCTTTCCCTTATCCCAAGTCATTTTTTCTCCACCCAAAATTCCGATACCCCACGAAGAGAGTATCGGAATTTTCAGGACCAATCAAGCAAAGGCCCCGACAGTGCCAACTGTCAGAGCCTTTCTCATGTCATGAGGTTATGAGACATATTGCCGATAAGGCCGGTCGTTGATGATGAACGCCCGGGGATGTTTGGAAGCGTTGTGCACTTCCCACCACTCAGCAGAGCCGAAGGTGTAAGGAGCCCTCACAGGCCGGGAGTAGCCACGTACCCGGGTAGACCTCTTCCGGATAGCACAAGAAAGGCGCCCAGAGTCCCCCTGGGGCGCCGGGAAGGCTTGGGGAAGGCCTTCCCCTTCACTCACTCCTTGGGAGGCTGCCAGGGCCTCTACAGAGACGCCTGGGTAGGCAAGGGCAAGCAATCCAGCGACGAACGCGGACAGCGCACGGCTGATAAGGTCATCCATAGCTCTTCTTTCCTGGTAACAGCAGGTTGAGGAGTCAGGCCCTGTGAGGTGTTGACGCACCTTGCAGGGCTGCTTCTATGTGGGGGCTTGTCACATGGGCGCAGGGAGCGCTAGCCGTCTGCCGTCACCCGTAGGCACACTTCTCATAGCTAGGGGATCCTCCATTAAGAGTTCATCGCTCGAATAAGCGATACAGCGATCTTTTGGCGATTGGCACCGAGAGAAGCTGTCTCCATGACATGCCCGTAAGAGGACAGGCGCTTGATAAAAAAGCATCCTGCGCGAATCCGAGTACACGTGTGTTTTGTGTACACAGCCGGGCTTTCTCCCGGCTCAAAGTAAGTACCGGGAACACCCCGTGCTTGCAGCTCCTCATAGAGATTTCGCAGGACCTCCGACTTCCCTCTTTCTTTTGAGGAAGTCATGAAACATTCACCGTGTAGATGATCAACTCAAGAGCTCTGGAAAACAAATAAACAGGGCAAGCCATCTCAGCGCCGTCAGCGCGCTTCCACAGGTAACAGTCATCCGACACTGTGATGACAACAGGGGTCCTAGTGCCCGGAATGGAAGCATGGAGTTCTAGGGGCTCACCCTCCTCCCATGCGCTGACCTCCCTGGACTCAAGGGCACCGAGATCCTGGCAGCGGAGGACAGCTGATACCTGCCGTCCCTTAAGTTCCTTTTGCAACTCTTTCAGCTTGAGGAGATGCCAATGCCTGATATCTCCTGTATTCAGGTTTTCCCTTGGCGGGCCTGTACTGGTCATGCCGTGAGGCTGTCACCTGCAAGGAAGCCATGGAAGGTGGGATACAGAACGATCACGAATGGTCTTACCGAGTACAGGCATGTACTGACTTCGTGACAAGCTGAGTACATGGTGGACCAGAAGAAGCCCGCATGGGTCAGTTTTGGGGAGCACGTCAAGGGTTTGCGCAGGCAGCGAGGATGGTCTCTTGGACAGCTAGCAGAGATGACCAACTACTCAGCCACTTACCACAGCAAAGTTGAGCGCGCCGTGAGGGCGCCTAAGCAGGGCATTGTGGACGCCATGGACACGGCTTTCAGTACCAACGGGGCACTGCTCAGGCTCTGGCGTGATGTGGAACGCTTAGAGAGTGGGTCAGGTTGGTATGAGCAGTCTGAGGAGTATGAGAAGGAGGCGGATGAAATCCGCTTCTTTCACCCATTTGTGATCCCGGGCTTCTTCCAGACGGAGGGCTATGCGCGGATACTCATATCTCACACTGTCCCCATGGCCAACGAGGCACGTATTCAAAGAACCATCGCAGCACGCCAGTCGTGGCGAGAGCGCCTCCAAACTGAGGGCTCACTCATGCTGAGCGTGGTCATCCCTGAGCTAGTTCTCACTCAAAGAGTGGGTGGTTCGCATGTGATGCGAGATCAGCTTGAGCGCCTGGAGAAAGAGGCTACTGCCGAAGGTATTACAATCCAGGTGCTGCCCATGGGGTTGAGTGACTTCACATGGACCGTAGGGTCCTTCCGGCTCATATACATTAATGACAGAAGCCCTCTAGTGTGCTCTGAGTACACGACGGGGGAACACATCACTGATGAAGCCCCACAAGTGCGCAGGCTTGAAGTCGCGTATAATAAGCTGCAAACGTGGGCACTATCCCCCGATGACTCCCTAGAGAAAATGACCGAAATAAAGGAAGCACTGTGAACGAGTGGCATAAGTCCAGCTACAGCCAGGGCGAAACAAGCTGCGTAGAAGTGAACGAAGGTCCTCACAGTGTCCTCGTTCGGGATACTCAGAACAGGGAGCTTGGGCATCTAAGCTTTAAAGCTTCCGAGTGGACTTCCTTCCTTAAGGAAATCAAATACGGGCAACTGTAGACCACAGCACTACATCCCAAGAAAACCCCCTCACTGGACACCCCAGCTTCAAAGGCCGGGGTGTCCCTGCGCGCGAATGTCTTCTATATATGAAAATTAGATACATAGGAACTCTTGCTTTTCTTTTCCTTTTTGCTCTCGCAGGCTGTCAGAGCCAGGGGCAAGAGCAGCCCAAGGATGCGGCTACTGAAGAACCTTTCTTCGCGAACCCTTCCCCACCAAAGAGACTAGAACCTCCACCCCCAGAGACCTACCTAAGAAGCGGCTCAGATACCGGAACGGAGACCTACGCGCCGCCACCTCCCCCGCCAGCCCCCGAATACGACCCATGCGCTATCGACCCCATTACGGGTAATGTCCAAGATGGAGATTGTTTTGGAGGCATTCCCGTGGACTAGTAAAATCTAGGACAACCCAAGTTTTTCCACCCCGAGATCAGGCATAACCCCTGGCCCGGATTCCAGTCTTCTCTAGGATTGCAAAACCCCAGACCCGTATGCGGAGAGGGAACCCAGCCCCGGCGGGGTCTGAGAAGTTCGGCTGTGGGTGTTACCCCAGATGTGCAAGGGGACTTATTAAATCCCTCCTCTGTCCGTGCATTTTTTAGTATCTCCGTAAGCCTTACATTTTCCGGTTCATATCTCCGAGATTGGAGAGAAAAGAGCACATATTACGAGGGGTTCTTGGAATGTGTGATCTTCTCCTTGAAGATGAGTGTTGCCTGCATGGACAGGGCTTCTTGCGCTTGCTCTTCTCCTGAGCAGTGAACATGGATAGATGGATCTCCGAGAAGCCACGTCAGAGCGTGGCTATCGAGTGGAAGCACTCAAGGCAGCAAGGTCAACAGGGCTTGTGAGACGAAGCTCTGGGCTCAACAGGAGTCAGCAGAGAGCAAGCAGGAGAGCAGAGTGAGCACCTGTGCAGCTCACAGGACCAACAGAGCAGCGCTCACAGAGAGCCTTGTACAGGACAGGGGCCTTACAGAGGGCCTTGCTGGCAACTCCTCTGGCGCACCTGTGAGTGACGCACCTGTGATGCCCTGAGGGGCGCAGAGGGGGCTTGACGGAGAGGGGCCTTATCCAGGGGCGCGTTGGTCGTCCTGTGAGGCGTGGCACAGGCCCCGCCCCGGGGGTCGGGGCAGGGCCTAGTGTGGGTCTTCGGGTGATTGCAGGGGTGCCTTTGTTGCTCGGGGAGGGGTCAGCACCATGTCAGCACATGACCCCGGGCCAACCGTAGACAACCAAGCTCAACCCTTGCCCCTTCAAGCAGTGTCATTGCAGTTCAGAGAGGAAGTTTGACCAGGTGAACACCAATGTGCTATGGGCGGAAGGCCGTTGATGAATCTGGTCAATCTTCAGGACGTGTCCCTGGCCTACGGGCCGCTCGTACTCCTCGACAAGGTCTCGCTCGGTGTCGACGAGGGTGAACGCATCGGCGTCGTCGGTCGCAACGGAGGCGGTAAGTCGACGCTGATCTCCGTGCTGTCCGGCATCACCGAGCCCGACTCCGGGCGAGTGGTGCACAACCGCGGGCTGCGCGTCGGCTTCCTGCACCAACGCGACACCTTCCCCGACACCACCGTGGGGTCGTTCGTGCTGGGCGATCGGGCCGAGCACGAGTGGGCGGGTGACGCCCGCATTCGTGACGTCCTGCGCGGGCTGCTCGGTGGCTGGGCCCTGGACACGCCCATGAGCGCCCTGTCCGGCGGTGAACGGCGCCGCACCGGCCTGGCCCGACTCCTGGTCGGCGACCACGACCTCATCGTCCTGGACGAGCCCACCAACCACCTGGACATCGAGGGCATCGCCTGGCTCGCCGAGCACCTGCGCGGCCGTCCCGAGGCGCTGGTGGTGGTCACCCACGACCGCTGGTTCCTGGACGCCGTCACCACCCGCACGTGGGAGGTCGGGCGCGGTACCGTCGAGCGCTACGAGGGTGGCTACGCCGCCTACGTCCTGGCCAAGGCCGAGCGTGAACGCCAGGCCGCCGTCTCCGAGGAGCGGCGCCAGAACCTCATGCGCAAGGAGCTGGCCTGGCTGCGCCGGGGAGCCCCGGCGCGCACCTCCAAGCCCAAGTTCCGCATCGAGGCGGCCAACCAGCTCATCGCCGACGAGCCGCCTCCCCGGGACACCGTCGAACTCGTCAGGTTCGCCAGTTCCAGGCTCGGCAAGACCGTCATCGACCTGAAGAACGTGTCGGCCACCGTCCCGGGTCGCGTGCTGCTCGACGAGCTGACCTGGCAACTGGGACCCGGGGACCGGATCGGCCTGGTCGGCGTGAACGGCGCGGGAAAGTCGACCCTCCTGAGGATCCTCGCCGGGGAACGCGCCCCCGACTCCGGCAGTGTGCGCACCGGCAGGACCGTCAAACTCGCCCACCTGTCCCAGAACGTCGTCGAACTCGATCCCGAGTCCCGTCCCCTTCAGGCGGTCATGGACGTGCGTGAGCACGTCACCATCGGCAAACGCGACTACAGCGCCAGCCAGATGCTGGAGCGCTTCGGGTTCCGGGGCGAACGCCAGTGGACCCCGATCGGGGACCTGTCCGGTGGTGAGCGCCGACGCCTGCAACTGCTGCGCCTGCTCATGGACGAGCCCAACGTGTTGCTGCTGGACGAGCCCACCAACGATCTGGACATCGAGACCCTCACCGAGCTGGAGGACCTGCTCGACGGCTGGCCCGGCTCCCTGGTGCTGGTCAGTCACGACCGTTACTTCCTGGAGCGCATCACCGACCGCGTGCTCGCCCTGATGGGCGACGGCGGCCTGGCCTTCCTCCCGGGAGGGGTGGACGAGTACCTGCGGCGGCGCGCGGACACCATGGGTGAGGCCACGGTGCCCCAGTCCTCCTCCGAGGCGGAGGAGGCCCCGCGGGCGGAGCGGCCCGCAGTGTCGGCGGCCGAGCGGCGCGCGGCGCAGAAGGAGATGCAGCGCGTGGAACGGCGCATGGACCGTATCGGCAGGCGCGAGGCCGAACTCCACGAACTGATGGCCGCCGCGGCCGACGACTACGCCAGGCTCGCCGAACTCGACGCCGAGGCCAGGGCCCTGGCCGCCGAACGCGAGGAGCTGGAGGAGGTCTGGCTGGAGCAGGCCGAGGTCGCCGGCGACTGACACCGCCTGTGTTCTGGGTGGCGATTGTGCTGCGTTCTCCCTTTTCAGGGAGAATCCGGACACGTTTTGTGTGCGGTACCCGAGAAGGCAGGAAGTGGAAGAGATGATCTCCCTGGACCTGGACGAGATCCCCGTGACACTGATCGACGGGCGGCAGACGACGTTCGGCGAGTGGTCGGGTCAGGTGAGGCTGGTGGTCAACGTCGCCTCCCGCTGCGGCCTCACCCCGCAGTACGCGCGTCTGGAAGGGTTGCAGCACCGCTACGGGTCGCGGGGCTTCACCGTGCTCGGCTTCCCGAGCAACCAGTTCCTCCAGGAGTTCGGCGCCAACGAGAAGATCGCCGACTACTGCGCCTCCACGTGGGGGGTCACCTTCCCCATGATGAGCAAGGTCAGGGTCAACGGCAGGCGCGCCCATCCCCTCTACGCCGCGCTCGCCATGGTCTCCGACGAGGAGGGCAGGTCCGGGAGGGTGCGCTGGAACTTCGAGAAGTTCCTCGTCCTCCCCGACGGGGCCGTTCACCGCTTCCACCCCACGACGGTTCCCGACGATCCCAGGATCGTCGCCCTCATCGAGGAGTCGCTGCCCGGATGAGGGCGACGGACGGAGGGTATCGGTGACCCGGCCCCGGGTCGACGGGCGGACCGCTCAGTGCACCTGTTCGGCGAACACGGCCGCGATCTCCTTGGCACCCGCCTGGTTGGTGTGGATGTCCGGGCCCCGTCGGGTGTCGCACATCCACGTCAGGTCGCAGATGTTCTGGAGGTTGGTCGGCATCCCGGTGTCGCTGTCGGCGGGCACCTCGGTGTTGTCGGACTCGAACACCGTGTCCACGTCCGCCACGTCGATCCCGGCGGCGGAGTAGGAGGCGATGAGCGACTCGTTCAGTTCCGTGAGGATGTCCACCGAGTACTCCGCGAGAGAGTCGTCTTCGGTGCTCTCGACCTCGGCGTCGCCGTCGGGCTCCTCGGCCTCCTCGCCCTCGGCCTCTGCGGCGGCCTCGGTCGCCTCCTCCTCGGGCGCGTCGTCCAGCAGCAGCAGGGCCAGGAAGGGGTTGTAGTAGGTCATCCCGATGATCTGCGTGTCCGGCCCCGCGGCGTCGCGCAGCCGTTCGGCGATCACCGGGATCTCGGTCTCGACACGTTCGAGTCCGTCGGCCACGCACTCCTCGTCGATCCCGATGTCCTCGGGGGTCTCGGGATCCTCCACACCCTCCACGCAGCGGGTGAAGTTGTTCCCGCCGATGGTCAGGGTCACCAGGTCCACCCGACCCTCGTGTTCGGCCAGGAACGCCTCGGCCTCCTCCAGTTGCGAACCGTTCTCGTACCGCTCGTCGCAGTCGGGCAGTCCGCCCTGGAGGAAGGTCGTGGTGTCCTCGCCGCCGCATCCCATCCGCTCGTGGCGGAGCGTGGAGTCGGCGTCGTACAGGGTCCGGTGGAGGACGTCGGTGTACCCCTCCGAGGTCTCCGCGGGCGCCCCGTTCTCGTCGGGCTGCACGCCCACGCTCAACGAGTCGCCCAGGGACAGGTAGTAGCTCGGAGAGGTCGCCTGTTCCTCGCCGTCGCCACCTCCGCAGCCCGCTGCCAGCACGGTCACGGCCGCCGCGGCCATCCACCTTTTCACGTCTGATCTCCAACCAAAGCCCGGAATGTGTGTCGCGCCTGGACGCGGGCCCGGTGAGGGACGGGTACCGCTCGGTAACTAGCCTTGCGGACCGTCCGGCCCCATGTCGAGGGGCACCAGAAGGCATCTCAATAACGATGCGAGCCGTTTCCTGTCCTCTTCGTCCATCGGGGCGAGGAGGGACTCCTCATAGCTCACCAGGGACGCCAGCGCCGCGTCGATGCGCGCCGCGCCCTGTTCGGTCAGCCGGACCAGCACACCGCGCTTGTCCCCGGGGTCGGGGCGTCGCCGCACCAGACCGGCGGCGGTCAGTCGGTCCACCCGGTTGGTCATGGTCCCCGACGTCACCAGTGTGGCGCGCAGCAGTTTCCCCGGACTCAACTCGTACGGAGGACCGGACCGGCGCAACTCGGCCAACACGTCGAACTCCCAGGGCTCCAGGGAGTGCTCGGTGAAGACCGTGCGGCGGGCACGGTCCAGGTGGCGCGCGAGCCGGGACACCCGACTGAACACCTCCAGCGGTGTCACGTCCACATCCGGGCGTTCGGAGCGCCACGCCTCGATCAGCCCATCCACCTCATCGCGCATGGGAACAGTTTATCTCTTGACATCAAGAGATCGGGGCGGGTATGTCGCGCATACCCGCCCCGGATTTCGAGAGAGATCGTGGATTCAGCTCGACCTGCGTTTTCGTGAGCGCAGCTTCGGCTTGGGCTCCAGACTGGACAGCCCGTTCCACGCCAGGTTGACCAGATGGGCCGCGACCACCTCGCGCTTGGGCTTGCGGACCTCCAGCCACCACTGTCCGGTCAACGCCCACATGCCCACCAGTGCTTGGGAGTACATGGGCGCGAGCGCGGGGTCGTAACCCCTCTCGGCGAACTCGTCGGCCATGATGTACTCGACCTGACTGGCGATGTCGTTGAGCAGACTGGCGAAGCTCCCCGTACCCGAGGCCACGTGGGAGTCGCGGGTCAGGACCCGGAACCCCACCGTGTTCTCCTCCACGTACCGCAGCAGGGCCAGGGCCGCGCTCTCGATCTTGCCTCGTGCGTTGTCGGAGGTGAGGGCCTCGCCCATCATCCCCAGGAGGGTGCGCATCTCCCGGTCGACCACGACCGCGTAGAGGCCCTCCTTACCGCCGAAGTGCTCGTACACCACGGGCTTGGACACACCGGCCCGAGCGGCGATCTCCTCCACTGAGGCCGCGTCGAAACCACGTTCGGCGAACAGCTCCCGGCCGATCTCCACAAGCTGTTGCCGACGCTCCTTACCCGTCATGCGCTTGCGGCGCACACGGACCCTCTGTTCGCTGTCGGCTGCTCCCATGATGGCTACAGATCCTAGACCTTGACCCGCTTGGCGGCGAGTCTTTCGTTGTCGGGCCAGCGGACCTTGGTGGCCCAACCCAACTTCTCGAAGATCCAGATGACGCGGGCCGAGATGTCGACCTGACCCTTGAGCACGCCGTGGCGGGCGCAGGTGGGGTCGGCGTGGTGCAGGTTGTGCCAGGACTCACCGAAGGAGGGGATGGCCAGCCACCAGACGTTGCGGGAGCGGTCGCGCACCTCGAAGTTCTCCTCGCCGATGGTGTGGCAGATGGAGTTGATCGACCAGGTGACGTGGTGCAGCAGGGCGACGCGGACCAGGCTCGCCCAGAAGAACGCGGTGAAGGCGCCCCACCAGGACATGGTGACCAGGCCGCCGATGAGGGCCGGGGCGCCCAGGGAGAAGATCACGATCGGCACGAACAGCCTGTCGATGAGGACGACGTCCTTGTCCTTGAGCAGGTCGGGCGCGAAACGGCGGGGCGAGGTCTTCTTCTCGTCCAGGTACATCCACGCCATGTGCGCGTAGTACAGGCCCTTGGCCACCGACTTCCAGTCGTCGCCGAAGCGCCACGGCGAGTGCGGGTCGCCCTCGGCGTCGGAGTACTTGTGGTGGCGGCGGTGGTCGGCGACCCACTTGATGACGCTGCCCTCGATCGCCATGGAGCCCGCGATGGCCAGCGCGATGCGCAGCGGGCGCTTGGCCCTGAAGGAGCCGTGGGTGAAGTGGCGGTGGAAGCCGACGGTGATCCCCAGACCGCTGATCACGTAGAAGACCGCGGCGATGGCGATGTCGGTGAGGGACAGGCCCCAGCCCCAGAAGAAGGGCAGGGAGGCGAACAACGCGATCAGCGGCACGAACACGAAGGCGAAGACCGTGTAGCGCTCGGCCTTGCCTCTCGGCTCGGGCTCGTACTCGGGAATCGCCTCACGTTTCGTCTTCTGCATGCTCGGTACCTCAGAAATGACGGTCATGGTCCTTCAACACCTCGTCCTCGGGCCGTCGGGCAACGTCGTTGCGGTCAGGACGGCACCGGGACACCCGTGCGACTACCCAACCTATTCCTACGTAACCGTAACCTACGATGCCGTAGGTTTGGCAAGTCCCATGCGGGACGCGCTATCGTGGTGCAGGGCGCGGTCGCGACATGTTCCAACCCGCCGCCTTCCCGGATGATGTAATTGGCAGCATGTGGGGTTTTGGTCCCCATCGTCCAGGTTCGAGCCCTGGTCCGGGAGCTGTGAGGGCCCTCCGCGGGAAGTGGCGCGGCGTATCTCACACACTTCTCGTCGACCGCCCCCGAACACGGCGTCCACGCGGGCGCGACGGGAGGCGGGCATCCGAACCCGGCGTCATGCGACCGCTGGGCGACGGTGGCGCGCATGTATCCTGCCCATGTCGGCCGCTGGTCATCCGACGGCCGCCCGTGCGGCATGCGGGTCGCGCCGCCGAGGGGTGAGCCGACAGAACCATCACCGGCTATCACGAGGGGTCTCCTTCTGTGAGCGTGAACCGTCCAGCTGCCGTCATCGTCCTCGCGGCGGGCGAGGGCACCAGAATGAAGTCGAAACTTCCCAAGGTCCTCCACGAACTCAACGGCCGCAGCATGCTCGGCCACGTGCTCGCGGCCGCGCGGGATCTCGATCCCCAGCACTCGGTCGTGGTCGTCGGTCACGCCCGGGACCAGGTCAGGTCCCACCTCCAGGAGGTCGCCCCCGAGACCGTCACCGCGGTCCAGGAGGAGCAGAACGGCACCGGACACGCCGTGCGCATGGCGATCGAGGACCTGGGGTCCCAAGGCATCAAGCTCCGTGGAACCGTGGTCCTGACCTGTGGTGACACCCCGCTCCTGCGAGGCTCCACGCTCGCCGAGCTGGTGGCCGCCCACGAGGAGAAGGGCAACGCCGTCACCGTGCTCTCGGCACGGGTGCCCGACCCCCACGGTTACGGTCGCATCGTCCGAGACGCCGAGGGCGAGTTCACCGGGATCGTCGAGCACGCCGACGCCACCCCCGAACAGCACGCGATCGAAGAGATCAACTCGGGCATGTACGCCTTCGACGGCGCGCTGCTCTCCGAGGTCGTCCAGCGTCTTTCCACGGACAACGCCAAGGGCGAGGAGTACGTCACCGACGCGGTCGCCCTGTTGCGGGGCGACGGCCACCGGGTCGGCGCGTGGATCGCCCGGGACTGGCACGAGGTCCAGGGCGTGAACAACCGGGTCCAGCTCTCCGAGGCCCGCCGCGTCCTCAACGACCGCCTTCTCACCCGGCACATGCTCGCCGGGGTCACCGTCGTCGATCCCGCCACCACCTGGGTGGACGCCCAGGTCGCCATCGGCCGCGACGCGGTCCTGGAACCCGGGACCCGACTGAGGGGCGCCACCGTCATCGGTGAGGACGCCGTGGTCGGTCCACGCGCGGACCTGAGGGACACGGTCGTCGGTGAGGGCGCCACGGTGAGCGAGACCACCGCCGACCGAGCCGAGATCGGCCCGGGGGCGACGGTCGGTCCCTACACCTACCTGCGGCCGGGCACCCGCCTGGCCGACCGGACCAAGGCCGGCGCCTTCGTCGAGGTCAAGAACGCCAACGTCGGCAGCGGGTCCAAGATCCCGCACCTGACCTACGTCGGGGACGCCGACATCGGCGTGGGCAGCAACATCGGCTGCTCCTCGGTCTTCGTCAACTACGACGGGGTCAACAAGTCCCGGAGCGTGATCGGCGACCACGTCCGGATCGGCAGCGACAACACCATCGTCGCTCCGGTCCACGTGGGCGACGGTTCCTACTCCGGGGCCGGAACCGTGGTGCGCGACGACGTGCCTCCCGGCGCGTTGGCGATCTCCGAGGGGAACCGTCAGCGCAACGTCGAGGGCTGGACCCTGCGCAAGCGACCGGGAACGGCCTCGGCCGAGGCGGCGGAGAAGTCCAATCGGCACAGAGCCGACGACAAGTAGTGAGTGTGGGGGAGAACACGTGACCGGGATGAAGGCCACCGGCCAGAAGAACCTGATGTTGTTCTCGGGGCGTACGCACCCGAGCCTGGCCGAGGAGGTCGCGAAGGAACTGGGGATCGACGTGGTCCCCACCCGGTTCGAGACCTTCGCCAACGGCGAGATCTTCGTCCGTTACCTGGAGTCGGTGCGCGGCTCGGACGCGTTCGTCATCCAGTGCCACGCGGATCCGATCAACGAGGCCATCATGGAGCAGTTGATCATGGTGGACGCGCTCAAGCGCGCCTCGGCCAAACGCATCACCGTGGTCACGCCGTTCTTCGGGTACGCCCGCCAGGACAAGAAGCACCGCGGTCGCGAGCCCATCTCGGCGCGACTGATGACCGACCTGTTCCGCACCGCGGGCGCGGACCGGATGATGGCGGTGGACCTGCACACGGACCAGATCCAGGGCTTCTTCGACGGCCCGGTGGACCACCTGTTCGCACTGCCGATCCTGGCCGACCACATCTCCAAGCGGGTCGACCACTCCGAGATCACCGTGGTCTCCCCGGACGCGGGCCGCGTCCGTACTGCGGACAGGTGGGCGGACCGCCTTGGCGCCCCGCTGGCCATCATCCACAAGCGTCGCGACCCGGACGAGGCCAACCAGGTGAGGGTCCACGAGGTCGTCGGGCAGGTCAAGGGCCGCACCTGCGTGCTGGTCGACGACATGATCGACACCGGGGGCACCATCGTGAAGGCCTCCGAGGCGCTGTTCGAGCAGGGGGCGGCCAAGGTCCTGGTGGCCGCCACGCACGGCGTACTGTCCGGACCGGCGGCCAAGCGTCTACAGGACTCCCGGATCTCCGAGGTGGTCATCACCAACTCGCTGCCCGTGCCCGAGGAGCGTTCCTTCGACAAGCTCACCCAGCTCTCGATCGCTCCGCTGGTGGCACGCGCCATCAGCGAGGTCTTCACCGACGGCTCGGTGACGAGCCTGTTCGAGTAGGCCCTCGCCACGAGTCGTCCGCCTCCGTCCGCCCGTGGACGGGGGCGGACGTGTCCGCCGGGGGAGCCGGGGGACGGGGAGTGTTCGGAGTCGTCGGTGGAACCAGTAGACTTGAGCGAGTGTCCCCGTGTCCAGGCGGAGTCCTGCGGGCTGCGCGTGACAAACGCGGGCAGGGGTGCGCGACGAGCGTTCCCGGGCCGGACGGGTCCGGTGACGGCTCGCCGGGCACGCCTGGAACCAAGGCGGTCGCGTCCCCGAACTGTGGGGAGACCCCGCCGCATTCTCCGCCGCGGGCGGGAATCGTTCGTACTACTGGAGTCGTGTTCCCCGTACTGCGGGGTTGAGCCCGAGGAGTTTTGTCGTGTCCGAGGTACGTATCGCTGCCGAGCCCCGCACGGAATTCGGCAAGGGCGCCTCCCGTCGCGCCCGCCGCGCGGGTAAGGTGCCGGCCGTCCTCTACGGCCACGGCACCGAGCCCCGTCACCTGAACCTGCCGGGCCATGAGCTGATGCTCGCCCTCAAGACCCCCAACGTCCTGATCCGTCTCGACGGTCTGGACAAGGACAACCTGGCCCTGCCCAGGAGCATCCAGCGTGACGCCATCAAGGGCTTCCTGGAGCACGTCGACCTCCTGGTCGTCACCAAGGGCGAGAGGGTCGAGGTCGAGGTGCCCCTGATCCTGGTCGGCGAGGTCAAGGCCCCGGGCGTGCTCAACCAGGAGCTGGTGACCGTGCGGGTCGAGGTCGAGGCCCACAACATCCCCAACCAGGTCGAGTTCGTCATCGAGGGCATGGAGATCGGTGCCGTTCCGACCGCCGGCGAGGTCACGCTCCCCGAGGGCGCCACGCTGATCGACGACCCGGAGACCACGGTCCTCACCGTCTCCGCTCCTCGCACGCACGAGGAGCCGGAGACCAGTGAGGAGGCCGCGGGCGAGGCGGCCGAGAAGGAAGAGTAGGGTCTCACCCTTCGTACGTGAGACGGACGCGCGGCCCCGACCGGGACCGCGCGTCCGTCATGTCGGCAGCGGGATCGGTAGGCTCGTGCCCCATGGGGAACTGGTGGAGCAGGCTGTTCGGTGCCGGCGCGGGGAAGACCGGCGGTGAAGTCGCCGGCGAGGAGAACGAGGACATGGCGAACACCGAGCGTTGGCTCGTGGTGGGACTGGGCAACCCCGGCCCCAAGTACGCGGGGAACAGACACAACGCCGGTTTCCTGGTGGTGGAGGCGCTCGCCTCCGGCGAGCGCTGGAAGGCGCACAGGGCGCACGCCGAGGTGGTGGAGACCCGTCTGGACGGGGTGCCGGTGGTGTTGGCCAAACCCCGCAGCTTCATGAACCTGTCGGGCGGTCCGATCTCCGGGCTGGCCCGCTTCTACAAGGTTCCCGTCGAGCGGATCATCGTGGTGCACGACGAGATGGACATCGACTACGGTGCGCTCAAGCTCAAGAGGGGCGGCGGTTCGGGCGGACACAACGGCCTGAAGTCGACGACCTCGTCGCTGTCGAGCCCCGACTACGTCCGGGTGCGTTTCGGCGTGGGCCGTCCGCCGGGGCGGATGGACCCGGCCGCTTACGTGCTCAAGGACTTCTCCTCCACCGAGCGCGCCGAGCTGGACCTGAACGTCGAACGCGCCGCCGACGCGGTCCGCACGATCCTCTCGGACGGGCTGGACCGGGCGCAGAACATCTTCCACACGGCGGCCTGAGCCCGGAACGGGACCGCCCCGCCGGCGGAGGAGCCTCGGCGGGGCGGTCGGCCGCGAAGGCGCGGCGCCGCGTCACCGACCGGGGCCGGCCCAGGGCGGACGGCCCGGGCCCTTCCGGTCGGCCTTCAACAGGGTGTGCTTCATCGTGAAGAAGGCGGGCTTGGGACGGAACCTCTCGTCCATGACCGTCGCCGCGCCCTCACCCTCGAAGAACACCGGCACCCAGGAGTACTTGTCGGTGAAGCCCCAGATGGTGAAGGAGGCGCAGCCCTCCACGTTCAGGCACGCCGAGAGCGCCTGCTGGTAGTAGTCGGCCTGCTGCTCCAGCTGTGCCCAGGTCGGCCTCCCGCTCTCGGGGAGCTGCATGCGCACGTCCACCTCGGTCAGGGCGGTGCCCAGACCCAGGTCGTCGAAGCGCTGAAGGTTGTCCTCCAAGGAGCCGGGGAAGCCGTACTGGGTGCTCAGGTGCACCTGGGCGGAGAAGCCGTGCACGGGGACGTCGTCGGCGAGCAGCTCCTGGACCAGCTCGTAGTAGGCGTCGCTCTTGGCGTTGACGTCCTCGACGTTGTAGTCGTTGAAGTACAGTTCGGCCGACGGGTCCGCCTCATGAGCCCAGCGGAAGGCGTCGGCGATGATCTCCGGACCCAGCTCGCGGATCCAGATGTTGTCCTCGGTGCGAAGTTCGCCTTCCTCGTCGAAGATCTCGTTGGACACGTCCCACTGGTCGATCCGGCCCGCGTAGCGACCGACCACGGTGGTGATGTGGTCGTGCAGGATCTCGCGCAACTCCTCCGAGGAGAAGTCCCCCTCCTCCAACCACGCGGGGTTCTGGCTGTGCCAGAGCAGGGTGTGTCCGCGTACGTCCTGGCCGTTGCGCTCGGCGAACTCCACGATGGAGTCGGCCATCGCGAAGTCGTACTCACCCTGCTCGGGGTGGATGTACTCCCACTTCATCTGGTTCTCGGGGGAGACCGAACTGAACTGGTCGGCCAGGATCTTGCGGTAGGTCCGGTCCGAGGTGAAGGGATCGGGGTAGTCCTGCTCCTCGTGGTGGCCGCCGCCGGCGACGGCGGTGCCGATGACGAAGCCGTCGGGGGCCGCCCAGCGCAGCGTGCCGGGCTTGGCGTACTTGGGGTGGCCGGGGTGGTGGGGCGGCCCGTGGCCGTGGCCCGGCGTGGCCGCGACCGGGGCGGCCAGGGACAGTGACAGCGCCGCCGCCGTGAGTACGGCGGTGACGAGGCGGACCGGTTTCATGGGGGGCTCCACTTCTCGTACGGACGAAACTTCCGGAAATTTCCGTAACATGTGAGGAATGGACACTAGGCCGTTGACGTACCGAGCGTCAAGGTCCGGCCGTATCCACGTGCTGTCCCATCGCCCGTGCTCGTACTCTGGGTGAGTACAAGGGAGGACCAGTGGCCGACACCCCGTCACGAGACGTCACCATCTCCACCATCGCCGCAGAGGCCGGCGTGTCCGCACCGACGGTGTCGCGCGTACTCAACGGGCGGGGCGACGTGGCCCCCGCGACGCGCGAACGCATCGAGGGCCTCATCAGGGCCCACGGTTATCGGCGCAGGGGCAACCGTGCCCGGGAGCGCATCGGTCTGCTGGACCTGGTGTTCAACGACCTGGACAGCCCCTGGGCGGTCGAGATCATTCGCGGCGTGGAGGACGCCGCGCACGCGGTGGGCACCGGCATCGTCGTGTCGGCCATCCACCGCAGGGCCAGCTCGGCCCGTCAATGGCTGGAGAACGTCCGCTCGCGGGCCAGCGACGGCGCGATCCTGGTGACCACGGACCTGGACCCCACCCTGCACGCCGAACTGCGGGAGCTGCACGTGCCCGCCGTGGTCGTCGACCCGGTCGGAGTCCCGGACCTGGACACCCCCACGATCGGCGCCACCAACTGGGCCGGGGGTCTGAGCGCCACCGAGCACCTGATCCATCTCGGTCACCGGCGCATCGCCTTCGTGGCGGGGCGTCCCGAGTTGTGGTGCAGCCGTGCCCGGCTCGATGGCTACCGGGCGGGTCTGGAGACCGCCGGGCTGGCGGTCGACGACGACCTGGTGGTGCCGGGCGAGTTCGGGTACGAGTCCGGCTTCCGCGCGGGGGAGCGACTGTTCGACCTGGCCGACCCGCCCACGGCGGTGTTCGCCGCCAGCGACCAGATGGCGCTCGGTGTCTACGAGGCGCTCAGAAGGCGCGGCCTGCGTGTGCCGGCCGACGTCAGTGTGGTCGGTTTCGACGACCTTCCGGAGGCGCGCTGGTCGTCGCCCTCGCTGACCACGGTCCGCCAGCCCCTGTCCGACATGGGCAGGCTCGCCGTGCGCACCGTGCAGCGGTTGGTGCGGCGAGAGACGATCGAGAGTCCGAGGGTCGAACTGGCGACCGAACTCGTGGTCCGGGACAGCACGGCCCCGGCACCGTGAACCGTGCCGTGCCCCGAACTGGTGCGGGCCGTTGACATCGCGGCGTGACGCTCCTTAGGCTGCCCTCGTTTTCCGGAAAGTTCCGGTAATTCTGGGTTCCACGGCCGAGGAGGTCTGTGTGGCGCACCCCCAGGGACACGACCGACCGCCCCGAGAGCGCCTCCCGGCGGTCCCGTGCACCACGGCTCCGGCCGACGGGCACGCCCACCGCTCCCCGGACCTCTCCCCGTCCCAGGACCCGGTCGCCCCCGACATCGTCGACTCGACCGCACGGGGTGGTCGGTCCGTGGCCCTGACCTTCGACGACGGGCCCGACCCCCGCAACACCCCGCGGTTGCTCGACGTACTGCGGGAGAACCGGGTCAGGGCGGTGTTCTGCCTGTGGGGCGACCATGCGCGTCGACACCCCGAGCTGGTCGAAAGGATCGCCGTGGAGGGGCACACGCTGGGCAACCACGGCATGTACCACGACGACATGAGCACCTGGTCGCCGGAGCGGATCCGTGAGGATCTGCTGGAGACCGACGCGGTGATCCGCGAAGCGGTACCGCACGCCCGGGTCCCCTACTTCCGCGCGCCCTACGGGGCCTGGGGTCGTTCGCCCGAGGTGGCCGCCGAACTGGGCATGCGACCTCTGGGATGGAGTCTGGTGGTCCAGGACTGGGACTCGCCCGGTACGGACACGTTGGTCCGACGCCTGGAGGAGGGAGTCACGTCCCGCTCGGTGGTCCTGCTCCATGACGGCGGGGGCGACCGCGCCCAGACGGTCGACGCCGTGGCCCGGGTCATCCCCGTGCTGAAGGCCGAGGGCCGGCGCTTCACCCTGCCCGCCGCCCATGGGCCGTGACGTCCTTTCGGACCTCGGAGCCGTGGCCGGAGGGCACGCGGACCGGCTCCGACGTTCGAACCGTTCTCCCCAGGAGGAACGCATGCCCCCACTCACGCCCCGAAGGCGCCGGGCCGCCGTTCCGGTGAGCACGCCGGAGCCGCTCTCCGGCGGGGCCGTCGGCGCAGCCTCGGCCGGCCCCGTGGACGCCCCCGCCATCGACGGAACCGAGAACCGGGTCGGCACCTGGGCGTGCGTGCCGACCGCCACGCCGCCCACGGCGACCCCGGTGCTGCACGACCAGACCTTCCGTCAGGTGGTCCGCACCAGTCTGGGCGGCGACCGGTTGCGACTGAGGCTCACCAACGAGTTCGGAACGGTGCCCCTGCGTATCGGCGAGGTCCACGTGGCACTGCGCTCGGGGGCCACGGGCACCGACATCGACCCCTCCACCGACCACACGGTCACCTTCGGTGGGAACACGTCCCCGACCATCCCGGCCGGCGCGCCGATGATCAGTGATCCGGTGCCGCTCACACTGCCCGCTCGGGCCGCCCTGGTCGTGAGCATCCACGTGCCGGACGAGACACCCGTGACCACACTGCACGCCCTCTCCTACCAGGAGAACGAGGTGGCCTTGGGCAACGTCACCGGAGACACGAGCATCGAGGCGACCGAGACGCTCACCCAGTGGCGCTTCCTCTCGGGGGTCAGCGTGCGAGCCCGGACCAGGGGTGCCGACGCGGTCGTGGCACTGGGGGACTCGATCACCGACGGCTCGGAGACCGAGGTCGACGCCGACAACCGATGGCCCGACCTGCTCGCCGAACGGCTGGAGCACACCGGGGTGCTGAACTCGGGGGTCGCGGGCAACCGGCTGCTGCACGACCCCCGCCCCATCGCGGGCAGCGAGGCCGAGGGCTACGCGGCCTTCTTCGGACAGAGCGCCCTGCGTCGCTTCGACCGCGACGTGACGGCGCATCCCGGCGTGCGTCACGTCATCGTGTTGCTCGGGGTGAACGACCTCGGTCATCCCGGTACCACGGCCCCGCTCTCGGAGGTCGTCACGGTGGAGGAGATCATCGGGGCGCACCGTCAGATCATCGTCCGTTCCCACGCGGCGGGGCTGCGGGCCCACGGAGGCACCATCCTGCCGTTCGGGGGCGACGCCCTCGGTTTCTTCACCGAGGAGAACGAGGCCAAGCGACAGGCGGTC
Organism: Nocardiopsis sp. ATB16-24; assembly: GCF_030271535.1. Classification (GTDB taxonomy): domain Bacteria; phylum Actinomycetota; class Actinomycetes; order Streptosporangiales; family Streptosporangiaceae; genus Nocardiopsis. The sequence goes on from NZ_JASCXJ010000003.1 coordinate 388,744, forward strand.
AACGAGTGGATCCGTACGGGCGGGGAGTACGACACCGTGATCGACTTCGACGCGGCGCTGCGAGACCCGAAGGACCCGTCGCGCCTGCGTCCGGACCATGACAGCGGGGACGGTCTGCATCCCAACGACGCCGGTATGGCCGCGATGGCGGAGGCGGTGCCGACCCGGCTCTTTCGGCCGGTCGTGCGGTGAGGCGCCCCCGCGTCGGGGACGAGTCCACCGGACGGCGTGACGGGCGCGTGTTCCGGGGCCTTGGACCCGCGCGGACGGTCACTTTCCGCACATGGTTTCGGGCGTCCGTTCGACGTGTCCATGGGCGCCCCGATCAGGGTCCTCCCGTGAGGCTCCTTGCCGGAAGGGCTTCGAGCAGGTGCTCGTGTTCTTCCCCGCCGGAGAGTCCTGGCGAACGATCGAAACACTGAGAGATTTTTACGCTACTTTGAGTTACCATTCGGGTTGCCATCCATGTCGCGCCCGAGGCACATCCGCCCCCAACCTCAGAGCCTGAGCCCCACGGTGCCGGGGCGATGTCTCGGAGTCGAGACTTCCAGAGCCGTGGTCTTGGGGGATACGTGGCCACAACCAGCAAGGTGGAGACCGCTCCCGAACGGCCGGCGCGGACCACCGTGACCTCCGCCGTCGCGGCGGCGGCCGGTTCCGGTGGGAACCGGGCCCCACGTTCGGGCGCGTGGGTCCGGCCCTACGTCGGGAGTCTGGTCTGCCTCGACCTGACCGCGGCCCTCGTCGCGGCCCTCAGCGGGACGACCGTGCGCTTCCACTCCGCCCTCGGGGAGAGCGCCACCCTTCCCTACCTCCACCTGTGCCTCCTGCTGCCGCCACTATGGGTGTTGTTCGTCTGGCTGGGCGGGGGTTACGCGCGGCGTTTCCTCGGAGTGGGCACCGAGGAGTACCGCCGTGTCGCCACCTCCGGGTTCGCCATGGGGGCGTTCGTCGCCATGGGCGCCTACGCCGTCGGCTTCGACCTGGCGCGTGGTTACGCGATCCTGACCCTGCCGCTCGTCCCGCTGGTCTGCCTGGTCCTTCGTTACGCCAGGCGCAAGGCCCTGCACCGCCGCCGTCGCTCCGGTCGGTGCATGAGCGGTGTGGTGGTCGTCGGTCACCGGGTGGCCGTGCGCGACCTCGTCCGCAGGCTGCGCGGTGAGGTCCACCACGGCATGCGCGTGGTGGGCGTGTGCCTGCCGCAGGAGGAGCGGGTGACGGGAGAGGTGGAGGGTTGCCCGGTCCTCGGCACCTTCACCGATGTCGCGGACGCCGTCGCGCTGACCGGAGCCGACACCGTCGCGGTCCTGGCCTGCCCGGAGATGGACGGCGCGGAACTACGCCGCCTGGCCTGGCGACTGGAGAAGACCGGCACCGATCTGATCGTGGCCTCCGCGCTCATGGACGTGGCCGGTCCGCGCACCTCCATCCGGCCGGTCGCCGGGCTGCCGCTGCTGCACGTGGAGCACCCCGAGCTGGTGGGGGCCCGTCGCGTCCTCAAGGGGATCTTCGACCGCTGTGCCGCGGCGTCGGCCCTGGTCGCGCTCTCCCCGCTGTTCCTGGTGCTGTCCGTGCTCGTGCGCGCCGAGGACGGTGGTCCCGCCCTCTTCGCCCAGACCCGGGTGGGAAGAGGCGGGAGCGAGTTCACCGTCTACAAGTTCCGCACGATGATCCCCGGGGCCGAGGTGTTGAGGACGACGCTCCAGTCCCGCAACGAACACGACGGCGTGCTGTTCAAGATGCGCCGCGATCCCAGGGTGACGCGTGTGGGGGCGTGGCTGCGCCGCTACTCGCTCGACGAGCTTCCCCAGCTCGTCAACGTGGTCCGGGGGGAGATGTCGCTCGTCGGCCCCAGGCCGCCGCTTCCGGAGGAGGTCGCCCGCTACGTGGACGATGTTCGTCGTAGGCTCGTGGTCAAACCAGGTATGACGGGTCTGTGGCAGGTCAGCGGCCGTTCCGATCTCTCGTGGGAGGAATCGGTCCGCCTCGATCTGCGGTACGTGGAAAACTGGTCGCTGACATTGGACATCCAGATCCTGTGGAAGACGTGGTCAGCGGTGATCCGTGGAGCGGGAGCGTACTAGCCGGTGAACAACATCCGAAACGACCATGAGGTGGCCCGCGACCTGGCGAGTGAGGCCGGCCAGCTGCTGTTGCGCCTACGCGCCCGGCACGGCTTCGGCGAACCCGACGTGCTACGCACCCTGGGCGACCGCACCTCCCACGAGTTCCTGTTCTCCGCCCTGGGGCGGCTGCGACCCAGCGACGCCGTGCTCTCCGAGGAGGGCGTCGACGACCCCGCGCGTCTGGGGGCCCGCCGGGTGTGGATCATCGACCCGCTCGACGGCACCCGCGAGTTCGCCGAGGCCGGACGCACCGACTGGGCGGTCCATGTGGCGTTGTGGGAGAACGGTGAGCTGGTCGCGGGCGCCGTGGCGCTTCCCGCGCAGGGCAGCACCCTGTCCACGGTCGATCCGCCGTGGCTGCCGGAGGAACGTCCTTCGGACCAGCGACTGCGTATCACCGCCAGCAGGACCCGGCCGCCGGCCTTCGTGCAGCGCATGGCCACCCAGCTCGGCGCCGAGGTGGTCCCGATGGGTTCCGCCGGAGCCAAGATCTGCGCGGTGATGCTCGGTATCGCCGACATCTACGTGCACGCGGGGGGCCAGTACGAATGGGACAGCGCGGCGCCGGTCGCGGTCGCCCGCGCCGCGGGGCTGCACGCCTCCCGGATCGACGGATCCGCCCTGCGCTACAACGAGGCCGACCCCCTGCTGCCTGATATCCTTGTATGTCGACCGGAATTGTCGGGTATGTTGTTGGCAAGCATCCGCGACGGCGCGGACCTGGACAACGCGGGTCCGCACACGGGGGGTTGACCGATCCCCGCCGTCGGCCCTGTCGATACTACGAAGGCGGGTTCATGGGCCAGGCGATTCAGCAGGCTCCGGGACGTTACCAGCTCTCCCGGCTGGACGTCCTGGAGGCCGAGGCGGTCTTCATCATGCGCGAGGTCGCGGCGGAGTTCGAAAGGCCGGTCCTCCTGTTCTCCGGAGGCAAGGACTCCATCGTCATGCTCCGCCTGGCGGAGAAGGCCTTCTGGCCCGGTGCCGTCCCCTTCCCGGTCATGCACGTGGACACCGGCCACAACTTCCCCGAGGTCATCGAGTTCCGTGACCGCCGCCTGGCCGAGGCGGGGATCCGCCTGGTGGTGGCCTCGGTACAGGAGCAGATCGACGCGGGCAAGGTCACGGAGCCGACCGGTCGCTGGGCCAGCCGTAACCGCCTCCAGACCTCCGCGCTCCTGGAGGCCATCGAGGAGCACGGGTTCGACGCGGCCTTCGGTGGCGCGCGCCGCGACGAGGAGAAGGCGCGGGCCAAGGAGCGGATCTTCTCCTTCCGCGACGAGTTCGGCCAGTGGGACCCCAAGAACCAGCGTCCCGAGCTGTGGAACGTGTTCAACACCCGCATCGAGCGAGGCGAGCACATCCGGGTCTTTCCCATCTCCAACTGGACCGAGCTGGACGTGTGGGCCTACATCAAGCGGGAGCGGTTGGAGCTGCCCTCCATCTACTTCGCCCATGAGCGCGAGGTGTTCGAGCGCGACGGCATCCTGCTGGCCGACTCGCCCCTCATCCAGCGTGAGGAGACCGAGGTCCCCTTCACGGAGACCGTCCGCTACCGCACGGTCGGCGATCTGACCTGCACCGGCGCGGTCAGGTCCACGGCGGTGGAGATCGACGACGTCATCGCCGAGATCGCCGCGACCCGCATCACCGAGCGCGGGCAGACACGAGCCGACGACCGCGCGAGCGAGGCCGCCATGGAGGACCGTAAGCGCGAGGGCTACTTCTAGTCCGACGCCGGCCGCCGCACCACGCCCCTCTCCCCGAGGTCTCCAAGGACCGCGGTCCTTCCCGCCTCGCACGACCCCCGCCGCCCACTGCACATAGGACCAGGTGAGCATGAGCAACGACATCCTGCGGTTCGCGACGGCGGGATCCGTCGACGACGGCAAGAGCACCCTGATCGGACGACTGCTGTTCGACTCCAAATCCATCTTCGAGGACCAACTCGACGCGGTGGAGCGCACCAGCGTCGCGCGGGGGGAGGAGCAGGCCAACCTGGCGCTGCTCACCGACGGACTGCGCGCGGAGCGAGAACAGGGCATCACCATCGACGTGGCGTACCGCTACTTCGCCACCCCCAAGCGCACCTTCATCATCGCCGACACCCCCGGGCACATCCAGTACACCCGCAACATGGTCACCGGGGCCTCCACCGCGGACCTGGCGATCATCCTGGTGGACGCGCGCAAGGGCCTCCAGGAGCAGAGCCGCCGCCATGCCTTCCTCGCCACCCTGTTGCAGGTGCCGCACCTTGTGCTGGCGGTCAACAAGATGGACCTGGTGGACTACTCCCAGGAACGCTTCGAGGAGATCAGGGCCGAGTTCACCGACTTCGCGACCAAGCTGGAGACGCGCGACCTGACCTTCGTGCCGATCTCGGCGCTCAACGGCGACAACGTGGTGAGCCGTTCGGAGAACATGCCCTGGTACAGCGGACCCTCCCTGTTGCACCACCTGGAGAACGTGCACATCGCCTCCGACCGCAACCTGATCGACGCGCGTTTTCCCGTGCAGTACGTGATCCGGCCCCACAAGTCGGCCGACCCCGAACTGCACGACTACCGGGGCTACGCGGGTCAGCTCGCCGGAGGGGTGCTCAAGCCGGGTGATGAGGTCGTCCACCTTCCGTCCGGGCTGAACACACGCATCGCCAAGATCCTCACCGCCGACGGTGATGTGGCCCAGGCCTACTCGCCGATGTCGGTCACCCTCCTGCTGGAGGACGAGATCGACATCTCCCGCGGTGACATGATCTGCCGCCCGAACAACATGCCCGCGGTCACCCAGGACCTGGAGGCGATGGTGTGCTGGATGACGGACGCGCGCAAGCTCACGCCACGCTCCAAACTCCTGCTCAAGCACACGACCCGCAGCGCGAAGGTCATCGTCAAGGACCTGCGGTACCGACTGGACATCAACACCCTGCACCGGGACGAACAGGCCGATCACCTCGCGGTGAACGAGATCGGCCGGGTACGGCTGCGCTCGACACAGCCCCTGTTCGTGGACGAGTACGGCAGGAACCGTCAGACGGGCGGATTCATCCTCATCGACGAGGCGACCAACGCCACGGTCGCCGCGGGGATGGTCGTCCGAACCGTCTGAGCACGGGTCCCTCCTCCAAGGGACGCACTCCTCAGGGGTCGCCTCCGGGCGGCCCCTTCGTCGTGCGCGGAGAGTACGAAAAAGGTGAACGAGGAAAAAAACCTCCGTCAACCCTGGCAAAGAGGACGGAATCTAACTAACGTGACTTTTGGCAGAGTTTGCAACCGAGTGAACACACTGGGTAGCCAATCCTGCCGGACCCCTGACACCCCCTTCTCAAGGAGAAGACAGAGTGCGGAAGAACACCGCGGGGAAAGGGCTCGGCGTCATCGCGGCCGGAGCCCTCTCCCTCCCCCTCGTCCTGTCCGGGACCGCTTCGGCGGGGACACAGGACCTGGCCCCCCTGTACACCAGTGACGCCGCCTCGGGCGAGGCCTGGTTCGTGGTCCTGGAGGACACGCTCAGCGCCGCGTCCGTGACCCCGACCTCGCTCGGTATCGCGGCCGAACAGGTGAACCACACCTACGAGGAGGTCCTCAACGGCTACTCGGCCGACCTGAGCGAGGCCGAGGTGCGCGAACTGCGCGCACAGGACGGTGTCGCCTACGTCGAGCAGGTCGGCGTCGCGCACACCACGACGACATGGGGCCTGGACCGCATCGACCAGGAGGACCTGCCGCTGGACGGGTCCTACACCACCACGGGCGACGGCTCGGGCACCTCCGCCTACGTCCTCGACACCGGTATCGACCCCGGCCACCCCGATTTCGGCGGGCGCGCCTCGGTCGGATTCGACGCCAGTGGCGGCGACGGCATCGACCGCCAGGGCCACGGCACGCACGTCGCGGGGACCATCGGCTCCGAGAACTACGGCGTGGCTCCCGGGGCCGACCTGATCGGGGTCAAGGTCCTCGGTGACAACGGGTCGGGCTCCTACGACGACGTCATCGCCGGCGTGGAGTGGGTGGCGGAGAACGCCGGGTCCAACGCGGTCGCCAACATGTCGCTGGGCGGGCCGCCCTCCCCGGCCCTGGACCAGGCCGTCGAATCCCTCGCGGACTCGGGCGTGTTCGTGGCGGTGGCCGCGGGCAACGAGGGCCAGGACGCCGGCAACACCTCTCCGGGAGGGGCCGAGGGCGTGGTCGTGGTGGGAGCCTCCGACTCCAACGACGCCGCGGCCACCTTCTCCAACCACGGTTCGAACGTGGACATCTACGCCCCCGGTGTGGGTGTGGAGTCGACCGTCCCCGGCGGTGGGACCAGCCGGTTCAACGGCACCTCGATGGCCAGCCCGCACGTGGCCGGTGCCGCCGCGCTGTACAAGAGCGTCCACGGTGACGACGCCCAAGGCGTGATCCTGGGATGGCTCACGTCCAACGGTGGTGTGGACAAGCTGAGCGGAGTGCCCTCCGGCACCGTCAACCTCCTCCTCAACGTCCAGGGTCTGTAGGACGGAGGAAGAGGCCGGCGGTTGTGGAGTTCCCCGCTCGTTCACAACACCGGCCCCTCCTTCGGCGCGGGAGTGAGGAGACGGACGACCCCGGCCGGGTACGGCATCCCCGGCCGGGGTCGTCCTCATGAGGCGGCGAGGGCACACGGAGGAGTCACCTTCCGCCACGGAGATTTCACCGAAGGTAATAGCCTGCCTGTATGGACGATGGGTATCGGCTGGTGTTCGTCGGTGGCATGGGTCGCTCGGGATCGACCCTGATCGAACGGCTCCTCGGAGAGTTGCCCGGGTTCTGCTCGGTCGGTGAGACCGTGCACCTGTGGCGGCGCGGACTGGTCGAGGACGAACGGTGCGGCTGTGGCCGGTCGTTCTCCGACTGCGGTTTCTGGGTCGAGGTGGGACGGGAGGCCTTCGGTGGCTGGCACCGGCTGGACGCCGACCAGGTGTTGAGACTCAAGGGCGGTGTCGACCGCACCCGCTTCCTGCCGGCGTTGCTCCACGGCCCCGGCGACGGCCCGCTGGCCTCCCGCTGTGAGCGTTACACCGAGCTCTACCACCGGCTGTACTCGGCGGTGTCCCTGGTCAGTGGGGCCCGTGTGATCGTCGACGCCAGCAAACACGCCTCGCTCGCGGCGTGCCTGCGACGGCGATACGGCGCGCGGCTGCACCTGCTGCACGTGGTACGGGACCCGAGGGCGGTGGCCCACTCCTGGGCCAGGAGGGTCGCGCGCCCCGACGCCTCCGAGCGAAGCAGCGAGCCGGAGATGGCCCGCTACTCCCCGGGGCGGGCGGCGGTCCAGTGGATGACGCAGAACGCCTGTCTGGACGCGCTCTCCCGACGCGGCACCCCGACCCTGCGAGTGCGCTATGAGGACTTCGTCGCCGACCCGGGAGGGGAGTTCGCCCGTATCGCCGATTTCGCGGGACACACGGGCGCTCCGTTGGACGTGACCGGAGGCGGCGTGGACCTGTCGGAGGGGCACGCGATGTCGGGGAATCCGATGCGGTTCACGAACGGACGGATCGGCGTGCGCGCCGACCATGGTTGGCGTGGGGCCATGCCCTCCTGGCGGCGGGGCCTGGTGGCCGCCGTGACCGCGCCCTTGCGTGGACGTTACGGTTACTGACGCCCGCGGATGTCCGTTATGCCAGAGCAGGGCTGTTGTCCTCCCCGAATGTCACTTATAGTAGCTATCTTAATACTGTGAGTCGTGTTCTGGGGTGCTGGGGGGTATCCGCCGTGGACAGGGGACCGGTACGGGCGATGGCGACGACGGGGGCGATGATCCTCGTTCTGACACTGGTCGGAACGGAAGACGTTCCCGCACGAGGGACACCACACGTGCCGTCGCAGGACGTGCCGGTCCGGCCGGTCACGCCCACGGAGCCTCCGGCCGATGGCGGTCACGGACCCCAGACCACGTGCACGGTCTCGGAGATCCTGGAGCCCTCCTGCGGGGCGTGGTGGGGCGCCAGCCCCTACCAGGACCGGATCGAGCCGTTGGAGAAGGCCGTCGACCGGCGTATGGACATCGTCTACACCTGGCGCGGTATCGACCAGGCCGACGTCCCCCGCTCACGGGAGCGGAAGATGATCTCCGAGGGCCGGCTCGTGCACACCAACATCGAGGCTCGCCGCTTCACCCGCCGAGGGCATCCGGCCGTCGCCTACCGCTCCATCCTCCAAGGCGAGTTCGACGAGTCGCTGCGGGCCCAGGCCCGCTCCATCGCCGAACTGGAGGTGCCCTACTTCCTCACCTTCGACCACGAGGCCGACGCCGACAAGCGCTACGACAAGCGCGGCACGCCCGAGGAGTTCGTGCGTTCCTGGCGGCACATCGTGGACCTGTACCGCCAGGAGGGCGCCGACAACGTGATCTGGGTGTGGAACGTGACCGGATGGAAGGGCAACCTCGATCGCCTGCCGGGGCTGTGGCCGGGCAACGACTACGTCGACTGGCTCAGCTGGGAGGCCTACAACATGACCGGCTGCGACACCCAGCCGCACTGGACCGAGGTGTACTCCTTCGAGGACGCGCTGCGTCCGGCCTACGAGTGGATCCAGGAGGAGGGCGCCGAACACGGCATCGACCCGGACAAGCCCGTGATGATCGGTGAGATGGGCACGACGTACATCGGGGCCCGGGAGACCACGAAGTGGTACACCGACATCCCCGACGTGCTGCGCCGCTACGAGCGTGTGCGCGCGGTGAAGGTGTGGGACAACAAGGTCTCCCCGGGGTGCGACTTCCGGATCGGGGCCGACCGGCACGCCCGCAAGGGCTTCGAGACGGCGGGCAAGGACCCGTACGTGAAGCTGCCCGACAGGGTGCGTCGTCTGGCCGAACAGGCTCGGCGGCGAGACTGAGGAAGTCGGAGGGACCGCGGTCTCAGCCACCCACGGAACGGAGCATGGACCAGGTGCGCGGGCCGTCGCACGGCAGGTCGTACTCGGCGGTCACACGGAAGCCGAGGGACTCGTACAGGCGGACGTTGCGTTCGGCGGAGGTCTCCAGGAAGGCGGGGAACCCCTGGGCGTCGGCCTCGCGTAGTCCCGCGTCGATCACCCGACGCCCCAGCCCTCGGCCCATCGCCTCCGGCCGGACTCCGACGGTGCCGAGGAACCACACCGGTGCGTCCGGCCTGTGGACCGCCATGACCGCCTCGGCGCGCGCGTAGGCCGGAGCACGGTCCCCCGCGAGTTCCACGAGCCGCGGGAGCAGTCCGTCCATCACCTCGTCGGCGCCGCCGGAGTCGGGCGTGGACCAGACCGCGACGGCGTCGAGGCCGTCGCTCACCCAGACGCGTCCGTGGGGGAGGCCGATCTCGGCCAGGAAGATCCGCTGGAACTCCCTCAACCGTTTCCCATGGTCGTCGGCGCTGATGACGTGCCGGGTGAGGGGGTAGTCCGCGAAGGCGGCGGCCAGGGTGTCTGCCGCCCCCTCGACGTCGTCGGTGGTCGCCTCACGGATCACGGGCGTCCTTCCTGGGTAGGGGGCACCGAAGGTCCCCGATGCCGTTTTCGAGGCTACAGACCCCTGCCACGAAGGTGCAGCGCGCGTAGGACCCATCCGGCCGGCACCCCGCACACCACCGCCAAGGCCAGGTAGGCGCGGCCCTCGGTGGGACGATGGCGGATCGTGGTGCCCGTCCAGCGCAGGGCCGCGCGGCGGTGCCCGGCCGCGGCCTCGGCGAAGGCGATCTGCCCGGCCACCCGCGCGTAACCGCGGGGGACCAGCGCGAACTCGGGGTAACGCTCCAGGAGCCAGCGCAGAGCGGTGGAGATGGTCCGCCAGCGGCCGGAGAAGTGCGAGCGGCGGTGCCACAGCACCCGGACGCCGGCCTCGGGGACGTTGCGGACGGGCCCCCGTCTGGCCAGGCGCAGCAGGAGCTCGTAGTCCTCGCCGTAGCTGCCGGGGATCTCCTCGCTGACCGTCCCACAGCCTCCCACCATGGCGCGGCGTCGGATGAGGAACGTGGAGGGGTGCAGCTCGGTCAACCGCGATCCCAGCAGGTCGCCGAAGGTGATGCTGGTCCTGTCCAGGGTGCGGACCGCCTCCACCTTGTCGTAGACCACCCGGATGCCGCAGCACACCACCTCCGTGCCGGGTTCGTCGAGCATGACCCGCACCTGCGCGCGGAGTTTGCCGGGCAGCCAGGTGTCGTCATCGTCACAGAAGGCGACCAGGTCGGTGTCGGCGGCGAGCACCCCGGTGTTGCGGGCTCCGGCCAGGCCGGGGGTGAGGGTGTTGGTGACCACCCGTACGGGACGGTCCCCCTCGGAGCAGGCCAACGAGGGATCGGGCTGGTCGTTGTCGAAGACCACGATCGAGGTGACACGACCGGGATAGTCCTGTGCGGAGATCGCGCGCAGGGTGCGGCGCAGCAGTTCGGGTCGGTCCCGTGTGGGGACGACCACGGTCACCTCGGGCCAGGTGTCGGGGACCTCGGCGGTGTGGGGCGAGGAGGCGGGCGCGGTGCCGTCGCCGATGCCGGTGAGCAGGTCGACGAGTTCACCGGTGCGCAGCGCGGCCCGTGCGGTGTCCTCACCGTGGGGGGAGACCCGGAACTCCTCGGGAGCGGACAACGCCCTGTCGATGAACGAGGACAGCTGATGGAGGGTGGCGCAGGAACGCACCCGGCCCGTCTCCTCCAACCTCCGGACGAAGGACAACTGGTGGTCGTCCACGTGCTCGCGCAGTTCGGGGTCGCGGGGCACGACGATGGGCAGACGGCCGACTCCGCGCGCCTGGACGATGGTGGCCGGACCGCCGTGGGTGACGACGACCCGGGCCTCGCGCATGTGCTCACCGAGGTCCTCGCCGGGCAGGAACGGAACCCCCGCCGCCACGGTGGGTGCGATGCTGTGCCCGTGCTGGACCAGGAAACGCAGGTCGCGGCGGCGGCGTGCGCAGTCGTCGATCCATCGGACCAGTCGGTCGAAGGAGTGGTGGTCCGTGCCGAGGCTGACCACCACGTCGGGGTGGGCGTCGTCGTCGGGCGGAGGGAGGGGACGGATGGTCTGTTCTGTCAAAGGAGCGGTCCTACCGTGATGGCGGTCGGCATGAAGGCACGCTGCTCCTCCCACTGGGCGAGGAACAGCCTGGTGAAGGGACGGCACAGGCGCGCGGTGAGCGTGGGAGCGTCGATGCGGTCGTAGACCTCGATGTAGACGGTGGGAATCCGCAAAAGCCAGGCGAGGACGAAGAACGGCAGGGCCACCCCGGCTCCGGTGGTGACGACCGCGCTGGGACGCCGCTCGCGCAGGACGCGGACGGCCAGCCAGGTGTTGCGCACCAGGTTGCCCAGATGACGGGTGGTGGGGTGATGGGCCCACCGGACACGTTCGTGGCGGAGGGCGGACTCGGCGTCGGGGGTGCGGAAGGTGACCCAGACGCGTTCCCGGTCTCGCCACCAGGGACGCAGTGAACACAACTGGGTGAGGTGCCCTCCGCTGGAAGCCACCAGGAGAACCGGTTGCGAAGACATGAGGTCATCATTACATAACTCTGTGTGATTAAAAGGGGGATCGCCGGAGCGGAGGAAGGGAATCCGGGGCCAGGGGCGACACGCCCGTCAGGCCTGAGACGCCCGTCCGAGGAGGGCCCGTTCCCACCCGCAACGGCGGTTCCGGACACAGCGGAATCGCGGGCTCACAGACGTGGGTCCAGGGACAACGGGCCACGCAGCGACCACATGGTCATCAGGTGTCCCGCCGCGCCCACGGACACCGCCAGTACCAGGGTCGTGACACCTCCGCCCAGCACCGCCTCCCACAGTGACGGCAGGACCCCGAACCACACCAGCGAGCCGGCCGCCGCGATCACCACGGGTCGGCCGAACGGGTGCAGTACGACGAGGGAACGCAACTGCCACAGCGGCAGCACCTTGCGTAGCAGGACGGCGACCACCAGGGCCACGGCCGCGCCCGTCGTACCGGCCACGGGTACCAGGAACACGCACAGGAGGAGGAGGGACACCAGCGCCAGAGTGTGGTTCAGCAGGTTCAAGCGGGTCCGTCCGGTCATCGTCAGGACCAGGTCGCCCATCCCCAACACGGCGGCCGACACCTGCCCGACGCACACCACGACCAGGGCCTCGGCTCCGGCGGTGTAGTCCTCGCCGAAGAGCCGCATCACCTCGGGGGCGAACATCAGAGCCGACAGATACAGCGGCCACACCAGACACACCAGCCATGCCGTACCCGCCTGGTACAGCGCGCGCACCCCCACGTGGTCCCCCGCGGCCAGTTGTTCGGCGAAACGAGGCTGCGCCGCGTACGACACCGCCTGCGTACCGAACTGACCGACCACCATGACCCGTGTGGCCGCCATGAACACGGCGGCTCCGCCCGGCCCGCCCAACAACGCCACCAGCACCACACCGCCACGCTGCACCCCCATCTGGGCGACTCCGGCGGCGGCACGGGGCAGTGCGAAGGACCAGAACGTGGACGGATCCACGCGCCCGTCCGCCCCACGGGCCGCCGGCCCCCCAGGACTCCCAGGGACGCCCCCCGTCCGGGCGAGCGAGAAGGAGGCGTGCTCCGAGGCGTCCGGACCGACGGCGCTTTCCGGCACGGTCTCCTCGGGCACCGACCGGCGCAGCACCCGGCCCAGCCAGAACCACGCCAGCGCCGCGGCGGGCAGGTAGGGTCCCGCCCACGCCAACGCCAGCAGTCCGGAGGACCCGGCCGCCACGACCACCCCCACCAGCCCCAGCTGTGCCAGGGGTCGGCCCGTCTTGTCCAGCAGGGCGGTCGCGGTCATGTCGTGGTGTGCCCGGGTCGCGGCCAGAGCCGTCTCGGTGAGCACCGCGAACGGGAGGAAGAGCGCCACCAGCCTCAGATAGACGCCCGCCTGCCCGTCCCCCAACGCCCGCGAGAGGGGGTCGGCGAACACCACCAGCAGCGCGGCGGTCGCACACGCGGCCAGCACGGCCGGGCCGGTGGCCAGGCGCAGGAGGTGGGGCACGCCTCCCGAGCCTCCGAGCACGCGCATCCGGGCGATGAAGTACACCAGGCCGTCGGAGGCGCCCAGGTTGGCCACGGCCGCCGCGATGAGGAACACCGACGTCGCGGAGAACAACAACCCCGCGGTCTCCTGGGAGAAGGCCCGGGTGATCGCCACGATCAGCGCCAGGTTCAACACCGCACCGACCATGGCGCCCGCCATGTTGACCGCACCGCCGCGCAGGACCCGGCGCAGCCCGGACGGCACCGGCGCGGTGGTCACGCACACCACGAGGGCGTGCGCCCCCACCAGGCGGCGAGCCGGCTGTCGCTGTCGGTGAACCGGGCGCTCAGTTCCGAGCGCAGTCCCTCGGGCATCCTCGCCCGAACGCGTACGTTGTGTCTTCCCGGCGCGAGTCCCGGACCCGGCGGAAGTCCCAGGAAGCGTTCGATCTCCGCCAGCGCGCGCGCCGTCCCGTCGAACAGGTCGGCGTGGTCCACCACGTGCATGCGGTCGCGGCCCAGATGCTTCTCCATCCGTACCAACTGGTCCACGTAGTGGCCGCGTGCCACGTATCCGTGGTGTTGGTGGGAGTACGACCGGTAGTGCGGATCGGTCGACATCCGCTCCTCCTCGCCGGCCAGCCGCAGCGGTTCCAACTCCAGGGCCCGGGCGAACGACTCGGTCTCGAACCCCCGTGCGCTCTCATGGGCGTGTGCCGAATAGGCGCGTTCCACCGGGTCGCGCAGGATCACCACCACCCGCACCTCGGGCAGGTCCCGGGCGATCCGTTCGGCGGCCAGGGGGTGGAACAGGTAGTACGGACTGGACTCGACCACCCGCACCCGGGGGCGCCCCCTCCGCGCCCTCAGTGTCGCCCGCATCGGAAAGTGCGACCGGTACCAGTCCAGACCATGGTGGTAACCGGTGTCGAAGTAGTGCACCCCTTTGCGCAGGGTGGGGCCGGCGACCGAGGGGTGTCGGCACAACGCCTTGAACAGCGACGTCGTGCCGCAGCGCTGAGCCCCGCACACGAGGAAGTCGGGCAGCACCCGCGCGGCGCTCGTGGCCCCGCCCCAGCCGTCCGCGACGGGGAGCAGGGCCCGTCGCGCGGGATCGACCAGACGAGGGAACAGGGCGGGCCGGGGGCCTTGGGACATCACATGGTCCTTCCTGGTTCGATGGTTCCGATCGCGTCCTCGCGGTCACACCCGAGGGGAGGCCTCGGTGGCGGCCCTGTCCTGAAGCCCCTCCAAAGCGGGCAACAACCAGTCGTCCACGGCCGCCATACGGCCGCCGCTCTCGTCCTGGCGGTCGTGCAGATACCGGGTGGCCAGGTCGATCAGGTACAGCGCCATCACCGTGGACACCGTCCGGGACCCGACCCCCGCCTCGACCATCAGCGGGTCGCGCAACAGCCGTGAGCCGCTCTCCAACCACCGGTGCACCCCCGGATGGACACCGTCCTGCACGCACTCGTTGAGGTCGTAGTGCAGCGCGTCGAACCCCACCGGCGCGTTCAGGGAGAGCCGTTCCCAGTCCCACACGAACGCGCGGCGTGAGGTGCCGGCGATGTTCCACCTGGTCAGGTCCCCGTGCCAGGCCCCGAAGAGAAGAGACACGTCCGGCAGGCGGTGCAGCGCCGCGCGCAGCGGCACGGCCTCCGGTCGCGCCCCCAACGCCACGATCCGCTCCTCCAGGGATCTTCCGTAGGAGCTGTCCCTCAGCCTGTGCCGTCGTACCTCCGCCAGGTGGGCGATCTGTGCCACGCACCGCAGGAGCTGGCGCCGCGTGGGTCGATCCGTCTGGTCGCCCACCGGTAGGGCCTCCTGTACCAGCAGGGGGTGGCCGTTCCACTCGCCCTCGTACATCAGTCGTGGCACGGTCACGTCCCGCAGACGGACCCCCGACAGGTGACGCAGAGCCCAGGTCTCGGCACGGACCAGACGCGCGGTCAGGTCGTTCACCGCCACCTTGGCGTAGCCCACGGTCCGTCCGCCGGGTGTGAGCAACAGGAGGACCGGCTTACGGTTGGCCCTGGGCGGACCCACATGGATGGCGATCGCCAGATCACGATCCAGGGCCGAGGCGAGCGCGTGCTCGATGCCCGGGCCCACGCCCACGTACAGTCGGTCGCGCAGCAGCAGGGGGGCCAGTCCGCTGGCGAACGCCCCCGTCAACAGCAGGGTGCGCGCCTTCTCCCGGAGCGAGTGCCCCTGGGCGAAGGAGGCGATCCCCCGTACGGCCGCGGACCGGTCGTGGGCCGGCAGGATCACCCGCGGGTTGCGCGCGCTGGGGATGGGGAGGTACTGCCCTCCCCGCTCGCGGTGCGCCAGTCGCCGGGTCTGGCGATCACCCGGCGCCAGCAGTCCGCCGCACGGCCACAGCACCGCGGCCAGGTCGGTCAGGTAGGTGGTATCGCCGCTCACCAGAGCCTCCCGCGGGTGCGCGCGGACGCCTTCCGCCTGAGCGCCGGTTCCTCGCCGCGCCACAGCAGGGCGACGGCGATCATGGTGACCGCCAGGGGGGACATCAGCGCGACGTAGAAGAACATGTACCAGAACAGCAACAGCACGGTCAGCAACGCGCCCTGGCCCACGGGGGAGGACGCGGCCCGGTAGCGCCAGGCGATCCGTGCGAAGAAGACGAGCATGAAGGCGGTGCCCACCCACCCGCCGGCGATCAGGGTCATCCACAACTGACCGGCGTTGCCGATGACGTGTCGGCCACAGCCGGGACACTCGGCCGTGGGGCCGACCGCGATCGAGTCGGAACTGCCCTGGGCCTGCCTGGTGGTCCCCCACCCCATGACCGGGGACAGTCCTGCGGCCTCCACGGAGGCGGCGTTGGAAGCGGCCCGTCCGTCGTCACTGTGCGGACTGTCGGCTCGTGTGCGTACCACGTCGGCCAGCGGGGAGGCGGCCAGGAACAGCAGTACGAGCAGGACGACGACGGAACCGGCCGCCACCAGGGTCACGCGGCCCCGACGCAGGGCGGCCACGGCGGCGTAGCCCAGCGACAGCGCCAGTCCCACCCACAGTGCCCGGTTGAGCGAGTACACGACGGGGACGGCGGACAGCGCGGCGGCGGTCAGCGCACCCCAGCGCACCAGGCCCGAGCCCTGGACGATCCATCCGACCACCAGCCACACCAGCGACAGGGAGAGCATGTATCCCCAGATGTTGGTGTACTCCCAGGGAGCCTTGGGGCGCGCCGACTCGTACCCCAGGACGTCCATGATCTGGGAGGAGGCGGGATGGACGAGGGCCCGCATGTAGGAGTCCGAGGCGAGGGCTTCGGGGAGCAGGTACTCCGCCGGTGCCGTGAACTCGAACCGTGGCGCGAGGACCCCCAGGTAGCCGCCGGCGATGGTGGTCAGGCACAGCACGGCCAGCGCCCACACGACCACACGGGTGGGAAGTTCGCGCTCGGAGAGGTTACCGACGTAGAGCAGCAGGACGGTCAACACCAGGTAGTTGACGATCCGGAGCAGGGCGCCACCGTACCCGCCGCTGTCCGCAACGGTGCCCGGTGTCTCCAGCGGTACCAGGAACAGGCCCAGCACGGTCCAGAGCAGGAACAGCGCCCACGCCCAGAACCCCGGAGGGACCCGAAGCCCCCTGGCGCGGTGGCGCCGTACCAGTTCGGCCGCCATGGGGAGCGCGAACAGCCAGTAGGCGAACTGGCCCATGCCCAGGGCCCACCACAGCGGATATCCGGCCAACAACCAGACCAGCGGCCGACCGGTGGCGGCCCGGGGAGGGCCGACCACCGACGACCCCCCGGTGGTCCAGGTGGTCGTGGTCCCCACCGGTGAGGCGCGGGAGGGCACACTCTCCATCAGTTCCGGGACCCCGAGGCCGCGGCGGCGGACGCGGTCCCGTCCCGCCCGGTCGCCGTGCCGACGGACACGGTGTCCCCGATGTCCGTGCCGGTCTCCGTGGGGGGAGTCGTCTCCCCGTCGGACTCCAGGACCTCCAAGACCTCCACGGCACGGGCGCCGTCGTCCTCCCCGAACCCGAAGGCCCTCTCCGCGGCCGAGAGGTCGGCGCCGTCCTCGCTCCAGTCGGCCACCTCGTCCCTCTCCTCCTCGGCGTCGTCGGGCAGTCCGACGATCTCGGTGCGGGTCGGTGTCCCTGTCCCCTCGAAGCTCTGTTCCGCGTCCGCGGCGGCCGTGTCCCTCACGTCCTCCGTGGGGTCGGTGTCCTCGGCGCCGGTATCGACCGGTGCCCCTGCCTCCACGCGAGCGCTCGTGTCGACCGCGGGCGGCGGGTCGGCCAGGGGACGACGGGGCAGGACGGCCGTGCCCGGTACGGGTACCGCGAGCCGCTCGGCGAGGGTGAGCAGGTCGGTCAGATCCCTGCGGCGGGTCCGGTCCGGTTCCACCACCGGCAGGAGCATGTCGGCCGAGGAGGCCAGAGCGTGGACGTCGGCGCGTTCGCTCACGGGGGCGGCGGCGACCACCACGTACTCGGCCTCGGTGCGCAGCCGCCGCAACAGCTCCACCATGGCCGTGTCCTGCACGGGCGTGTGCGCTCCCCAAGACCCGTGCCGCAGCACCCGCAGGCGACGCGGGGCGTGGGGACGCGCCATCGGCCCGACGGACTCCCAGCCTTCGGCCGGTGCCTCGTCCAGGCCGGCTCCCTCGGGCGGCCCCAGCAGGTTCGCGGCGGTGTCGCCGTGGGGGTCCGCGCACACCAGCAGCGTCTCCGAACCCGTGCGGGCCAGGGCGGCGGCCAGAGCCACGGCGATCGTCGTGCCGGCGTGGCCCGGGGCGGTGGCGGCGACCAACAGCACATGGCCGGACGCGGTATCCCCCTCGGTCTCACCCGGGAACCGGGGAGCACCGAAGGACAGGCGGGCGCGCATCAGGTGCGCGAGCTCGTTGACGCGCTGCCCCGCGCCGGCACCGTCGTCCAGCAGCACGGAGCCGTGCCCGTCCGCACGCATCCGGTCGGACAGGTCGAGCAGGACCGGAAGCCTCGTGACCCGAGCGGTGTCCTCGGTATCGCGCAGGCGCGGGTCGAACCGGTCGCGGACGAGGGCGGCCGACAGGCCCGCCAGCAGGCCGAGCGCGGCGCCGCCCACCAACCACAGAGCGGGGACGGGGCCGCTGGGTTCCTCGGGGAGACCGGCGGGGGTGAGCACCCTTCCGGCCTGGACCGTCTCCCGCAGCACGCTGAGAGGGCCGATCCCCTTGCCCAGTTCCGTGATCTCCTCACGCAGGGCCTCTGTCCGCGTGTTCGCGCCGGGGAAGGCGGCCTCCTCGGCGACGGCCTCGGCCAGGTCCTGGTAGAGGTCCTCCCGCTCGCCTCGCAGCGCCTCCAGACGGTCGTCGACCAGGGCGTCGACCTGGGCCCGGCGTACCTCCAGGTAGGCGTCGGCGTAACTCCTCGCGCCGGCCTGGGCCGCCTCCGGGGTGGAGGCGGAGAAGCCGATCTCCAGGACGTTGCTGTTGGGAGGGACGTTCACTTCCACGCGTTCGCGCAGATCATCGGTGGTGGGCGCGGGGACCTCCCCGGGGAGGGACTCGGCCACCACCGACGACACCTGGTCCGAGATCAGGATCTGGGCCTCGGTGTCCAGGTTGACGTCCCCCGACAATCGTCCGGAGCGCTCCCCGGTGAACTCGTCCATCCCTGTGGGCTGGACCTGCACGGCGGTGACGGAGGTATAGGTGGTGGGCAGGACGACCACCATGGCGGCGCCGAGGACCAACCCGCCGATGACACCGGCCCCGATCAACCGCAGACGGCGGCGTAGCAGTGCCGTGTACTCCCTCAGTTCCGGTCCGGACGGCCCGGAGATGTCGGTGTCCATCGGATCCTCTCCGTGCGAGCAAGGCCAACACCTTTAGTAATTGATTACACACTCAGTGTAGTACCTTGGGGGATGCCGGACGTGGGGAAAACCGTGGTTCCCCGCGGAAGGAGAGAGAGGCCGTTCCTCCCGGCGAGGCGGAGTCGCGGCGTTCGGACGTACCGGAGAGACCTCACGCCGTCGCCCGCGGACGCGTCGAGGGGCGGCGGGATCCTTCCCGCCGCCCCTCGCGCACGACCGAGGTGGGGCCTCTCACCCGGCCCCGGGACGTCAGCCGGCCGCCAACGTGGGGGGAAGTCCGGTGGAGGACTCCCACGCCTCGTCGCACTCGCTCTGAGTGGACACCGTGTGCGCTCGGGCCGAGCAGTCCCGATACTGTGTCACCTCTTCCCGGTACATCACGGCGACCGAGGTCAGGGACAGGGACATCACGATTCCCAGGACGCCCACGGCCACGCTCATCAGCGCGCCCGGCGCCTGGGTCCGGTTCTCCCGGGCGGCACGCCGGGCACGGAAGCCCTGGACGACGCCGAACACGGAGAGCACGACGCCGTAGGGTGGCAGGAGCAGGCCCGCCGCACCGAAGAACAGACCCCACAGGCCCCCTCGCTCGACTCTGGGGGGTTGACCTTCGGATCGTGGCTCCGGGCTGTTGTCGGTCAAGGTTCACTCCTTCGCAGCGCCCCGTCCGGGGGCGGTGTGGTCCGCTTCCGCGAGCGCGGAGGGTACCCCGCGGTCCTTGTCTCTCGGGGCGGTCCAGGAGGCCGTCGAGGCGCCCGTCACACGTCGGCCAACACCGCACTCCCCGTAGGTAGACGCTACCTGTCCCGATAGGGTTGGAACGCGTGCGGGTCCCGTGGACCCGTCGGCCCTCGGCGATGCCCGCGGTGCGGCCGGCCGAACCCGGTGTAGGTGCCGGGCGTGCGCGAAAACCGGATGCTGCGCCGTCCCCCGGCGCCCCCGGACGCGGGAGGCGGCTCCCGCACCGTTCTCTAAACACTGGGAGAAGCATTGACCGCGCGAGTGGTGGTCCTCATATCGGGCACGGGCAGCAACATGGCGGCGCTGCTGGAGGCGTCCAAGGACCCCGACTACGGGGCGAGCATCGTCGCCGTCGGTTCCGACCGCGAGGGCACCCCGGGCATCGAACTGGCGGGCGGAGCCGGAGTCCCCACCTTCGTCGTCCCCTTCCGCGCCTACACCGACCGTGCGCGGTGGGACGCCGCCATGGCCGAGCGGATCTCCGGGTACCGTCCCGACCTGGTGGTCTCCGCCGGGTTCATGCGCATCCTCGGACCCGCGGTGGTCGGCCGGCACCCGGCCGTCAACATCCACCCCGCCCTTCTCCCCTCCTTCCCCGGCGCGCACGCCGTTCGCGACGCGCTCGCCCATGGTGTCCGCATCACCGGCACCACCATCCACTTCCTCGACGAGGGCGTCGACTCCGGGCCGATCATCGACCAGGCGAGCGTTCCCGTCCAGGACGACGATGACGAATCCAGCCTCCACGAACGCATCAAGGAAGTGGAGCGGAAGATGCTGGTCGACACGGTCGGCAGGCTCGCCCGCGAGGGCTGGACCATCGACGGCAGGCACGTGCGGTTCGGCCGCACCGAGCACAGCGTCGCCGACGCGACCTACACGAAGGAGAACCGGTGACCCAGCAGGCCATCAGGCGTGCGTTGATCAGCGTCTACGACAAGACCGGTCTGGAGGAGCTGGGCCTCGGCCTGGCCGAGGCCGGGGTGGAGATCGTCTCCACCGGCTCCACCGCCGCGCGGCTGCGCGAGGCCGGCATCCCCGTGACCCCCGTGGAGGACGTCACCGGCTTCCCCGAGATCATGGAGGGCCGCGTCAAGACCCTGCACCCCTCGGTGCACGCCGGTCTGCTCGCGGACCGGAACAACCCCGAGCACGTGGCCCGGATCCAGGAGTTGGGCATCGCCCCCTTCGACCTGGTCGTGGTCAACCTCTACCCCTTCCGGGACACCGTCGCCTCCGGCGCCTCCGAGGCCGACTGCATCGAGAAGATCGACATCGGCGGGCCCGCCATGGTGCGGGCCTCGGCCAAGAACCACGGCAGTGTCGCGATCGTGGTCGACCCCGGCGGCTACGACGAGGTCCTTCAGGCCGTCCGCGACGGTGGTTTCACCCTGGAGCAGCGCAAGCGTCTGGCCGGACTCGCCTTCCGGCACACCGCGGGCTACGACGCCGCGGTCGCTGAGTGGTTCGCCGACGCCTACGCCCCCGACGAGACCGCCGTCGATACCTCCTGGCCCGAGTTTCGCGCCACCGTCCACACCCGCAAGGAGGTTCTGCGCTACGGCGAGAACCCGCACCAGCGGGCCGCCCTGTACGTCGTCGACGGCGTCGCCGCGCACGGACTGGCCGGGGCGGAGCAGTTGCACGGCAAGGCCATGTCGTACAACAACTACGTCGACGCCGACGCCGCGCTGAGGGCCGCCCACGACTTCGAGCAGCCGTGCGTGGCGATCATCAAGCACGCCAACCCGTGCGGCATCGCCGTGGGCGCCGACAACGCCGAGGCCCACCGCAAGGCCCACGCCTGCGACCCGGTGTCGGCCTTCGGCGGTGTGATCGCCACCAACCGCCCCGTGGGAGCCGACCTCGCCGGGCAGATCGCCGAGGTCTTCACCGAGGTCGTCGTGGCACCCGGCTTCGCCCCCGAGGCTGTGGAGATCCTCACCCGGAAGAAGAACATCCGTCTCCTGGTGGTCTCCGAGGCACCTTCGCACTCCCGTGTGGAGACCCGCCAGATCAGTGGCGGCCTGCTCGCCCAGTCGGCCGACGCCATCGACGCCGAGGGGGACGATCCCGCCGACTGGACCCTGGCCACCGGGAAGGCCGCCGACGAGATGGTCCTCGCCGACCTGGTCTTCGCCTGGCGGGCCGTGCGCGCGGTCAAGTCCAACGCCATCCTGCTGGCCTCCGACGGGGCCACGGTGGGTGTGGGCATGGGCCAGGTGAACAGGGTCGACTCCGCCCGACTGGCGGTCACGCGCGCGGGCGAGAGGGCGGCCGGCTCCGTGGCGGCCAGCGACGCCTTCTTCCCCTTCGCGGACGGATTGCAGATCCTCACCGAGGCCGGGGTCCGCGCGGTCGTCCAACCCGGCGGATCGGTACGCGACGAGGAGGTCATCGCCGCGGCCGAGGCCGCCGGAGTGACGATGTACCTCACCGGCACCCGGCACTTCTTCCACTGAGCGAGGAGCAACACATGAGCGCGACCGTCCTGGACGGCAAGGCCGTCGCCAAGTCCATCCGCGAGGAGCTCTCCGAGCGGGTGGCGAGACTGCACGACCGGGGCCTCACCCCCGGCCTGGGCACGGTACTGGTCGGCGACGACCCCGGCAGTCACTCCTACGTGCGGGGCAAGCATCGTGACTGCGCGCAGGTGGGCATTGCCAGCATCCGTCGGGACCTGCCCGCCGACGCCACGCAGGAGGAGGTGGAGCAGGCGGTCCACGAGCTCAACGCCGACCCCGCCTGTACGGGGTACATCGTGCAGCTGCCG
This sequence comes from Nocardiopsis sp. ATB16-24, assembly GCF_030271535.1. GTDB lineage: Bacteria > Actinomycetota > Actinomycetes > Streptosporangiales > Streptosporangiaceae > Nocardiopsis. The sequence continues at coordinate 411,175 of NZ_JASCXJ010000003.1, forward strand.
CTTCCCCGGGGCCTGGACGAGAACCGGGTGTTGGGCCTGATCCACCCGGAGAAGGACGCCGACGGACTCCAACCCTCCAACCTCGGCAGGCTCGTACTGATGCAGGAGGCGCCGCTGCCGTGCACACCGCGCGGCATCGTGGAGCTGCTGGCCCGCTACGAGGTACCGCTCAAGGGCGCCGAGGTGGTCGTGATCGGACGTGGTGTGACGGTGGGGCGCCCCCTCGGCCTGCTGTTGACCCGCCGGTCGGAGAACGCCACCGTCACGCTGTGCCACACGGGCACCCGGGACCTGGCCGAGCACACGCGCCGGGCCGACATCATCGTGGCGGGGGCCGGTGTACCGGGGCTGGTCACCAAGGACATGGTCCGTCCCGGCGCGGCGGTGCTGGACGTCGGTGTCTCGCGCACCGACTCCGGTCTGGTCGGCGACGTCGCGCCGGACGTGGCCGAGGTGGCGGGGTACCTGTCCCCGAACCCGGGTGGTGTGGGACCGATGACCCGGGCGATGCTGCTGGTGAACGTGGTGGAGGCCGCCGAGCGTCAGGCCGCCGCGGGATGAGGGGCAGCCTCGTCACCGATCGGTGACGGGGCCGCGGTCCTCCCTCGCGGGAGGACCGCCGTCGTGTCCACCGCGGAGCACGGTCCGTCCGGACCGGTCAGCTGGCCTTGCGGTTCGAGCCGCCCAGTGGCATCGGACGGACCAGCCCCAGAGCCACGACCTCGTTGGCCAGCCGGGTCCTGCGGTTCTGGCCTTCGGGGATACGGAACTTCTGGTACAGCCGCAACAGGTGCTGTTTGACCGCCGCCTCGGTCACCACCAGGGCTCCGGCGATGTCACGGGCGGTGGCGGGGGCCACGAAGGCCTCCTCCGACAGTGCGGGCCGGCACAGCGCGGTCAGGACGTCCAGCTCCCGGCGGGTGAGCTCGGGGGCGGCCCCGCGACGCAGTTCGACGTCGGGGCTGATCTGTTCCTGGGGGAGACCGCCGATCCGGCAGCGGGCGTTCCCGAAGGTCACCACGTCGCCCTCCTCCAGGACACGGCGCGCGATGGGGCGGCCGTTCACACGGGTTCCGTTGCGGGACAGGCCGAGGTCGACCACGTAGACGTAGGGTCCGCGGCGGACCAGTTCGGCGTGGAGTTGGGAGACACTGAGGTCGTTGAGCCGGACGTCGGCGCCCGCGCCGCGGCCGATGGTGGTGACCTCACCGTCGAGTTGGTGGATGTCCCCGGTCTCTTCGACCCGGAGGTAGGGGCCGTCCACGGTGGGTCCTCCCGAACTGGGGTGGCAGTGCCGATGGGGGTGCTGGCGTCGGTGGTGGAGAGGTGACTGTCGGGGGGAGGCCGTTCGGCCTGCGCGTTGAGTGGGCTTCATGGGGGCGATCCTTGCTCACCGGTGCACTCATCTCCAGCTTGGTTACCCGGGTGGTACGTGTTCTACGCTCTTACTCTGGAGTTAGGCGGACAAGGCGCGTGAATACGGATCTGTAGCCGAATCGGAAGCGGGAAACGGTCACCATGGGGCTCTCCGAGGGGCAGAGCCGTTTCCGTGAGGCCTGAGGCCTGGGCGACACGGGTCACTACAATGGGCGCGTCGCACCCGGACGGGAAGCCCCGCTTCCCGCTCGGCACGGCCGGACACCCGGGAAGTGAGCCTTCGGAGCGGTGTTCGGTCCCGGACGGTCCGTCACCAGTGGCCGGACGGTCTCGCCGGTCGCCGGGAAGACACGTAAGAGCCGCGAGGCGGCCGGACAATCCTCAACCGAACGGGTCGGAACGCGGTGGACAAGGCGGGGCAGGCGGGTGTGGCGGACGAGGGCGCGCGGGAGGAGAGGGCGCCTGAGGAGGCGCCTCGCGAAGGGCGAGACCCTGAAGAGAGTCGGGGCCAGGACCGTCCGCCTGAGGTGGACCCGGTGGGCCCGGCGGACGCGGAGGCCGACGGGTCTCCCGCCCGGCCGGAGGTACCGTACTGGCTCGCCCAGGTGCCCTACTTCCTGGTCATGTCGGCGCTCGCGGCGGGGATCGTGGTCGTGGCCGCGGCCTACTTTAAACGTGGTCCGGCGATCATCGCGGGTGCGTTGCTGCTGGCCGCCGCCTTCCGACTCTTCCTGCCGAAGGAGTGGGCCGGCATGCTCGCGGTGCGCCGTCGATGGGTCGATCTTCTGACCCTGGTCACCCTCGCCGTCCTGCTCATCGTGCTGGCATGGGTGGCGCCGCAGCTCTCCGCTTAGGCGTCGAATAAGCTTGACATCGAGATACCGCGAGAACGACAAGCCACCGCCTCCCGGGGAGCACGGACCCCGGGCGGGATCAGGTGATTGCCGCGCGCGCGGACCGGCTCCGGCCACGAACCGGTGACCGGTCCCCGACGCACGAGGCGGTAGCGAAGACTGAAGGGACAGCCACACAGCCATGGCCAAGATCAAGGTCGAGAACCCCGTAGTCGAGCTCGACGGCGACGAGATGACCCGGATCATCTGGTCCTTCATCAAGGACCGTCTGATCCTTCCCTATCTCGACGTCGACCTGAAGTACTACGACCTGGGCATCGAGGAGCGCGACCGCACCGATGACCAGATCACCATCGACGCCGCCAACGCCATCAAGGAGCACGGCGTCGGCGTCAAGTGCGCCACCATCACCCCGGACGAGGCCCGGGTCGAGGAGTTCGGCCTCAAGAAGATGTGGCGTTCGCCCAACGGCACCATCCGTAACATCCTCGGTGGTGTCGTCTTCCGCGAGCCCATCATCTGCGAGAACGTGCCCCGTCTGGTCCCCGGCTGGACCAAGCCGATCATCATCGGCCGTCACGCCCACGGTGACCAGTACAAGGCCACCGACTTCAAGGTCCCCGGCCCCGGTACGGTCACCATGACCTACACCCCGGCCGACGGCAGCGAGCCGGTCGAGTTCGAGGTCGCGAACTTCCCCGAGGAGGGAGGCGTCGCGATGGGCATGTACAACTTCCGCAAGTCCATCGAGGACTTCGCGCGTGCGAGCCTGAACTACGGCCTGGACCGCAACTACCCGGTCTACATGTCCACCAAGAACACGATCCTCAAGGCCTACGACGGCATGTTCAAGGACGTGTTCCAGGAGGTCTACGACACCGAGTTCAAGGAGCGCTTCGAGGCCGCGGGTCTGTCCTACGAGCACCGCCTCATCGACGACATGGTCGCCGCGGCGCTCAAGTGGGAGGGCGGCTACGTCTGGGCCTGCAAGAACTACGACGGTGACGTGCAGTCCGACACCGTCGCGCAGGGCTTCGGATCCCTGGGTCTGATGACCTCGGTCCTGCGTACCGCGGACGGCCGCACCGTGGAGGCCGAGGCCGCCCACGGTACGGTGACCCGCCACTACCGCCAGCACCAGCAGGGCAAGCCCACCTCGACCAACCCGATCGCCTCCATCTTCGCCTGGACCCGCGGTCTGGAGCACCGGGGCAAGCTGGACAACACCCCCAAGGTCGTGGAGTTCGCCAACACCCTGGAGGACGTCGTCATCAAGACCGTCGAGGGCGGTCAGATGACCAAGGACCTCGCGCTCCTCGTCGGCGGCGACCAGGAGTGGCTGACCACCGAGCAGTTCCTCGCCGCGCTGGACGAGAACCTCTCCAAGCGCCTGGCCTGAGCCACGGCGCCGATCTCCTGTGATGATCGTCACAGGAGATCGGCGCGCGCCTGAGATCCACGTCATGCCCGGGTCGCCCCGAGAAGGGGTGCCCGGGCGTCGTCGTCCTCGGAGTCGGAGAAGAGTGTGATGTCCTGAAAGCCCGCGTTCGTAGGCCTTGAAGAACGAGGACTCGCAAAGTTCTCCGGCGTGTTTCCCGTGTTCGGCGTACATGCGGAGGCTCGTGGTGGAAGGATGGAGGAAGCCGGAAGCCGATACGGCTCAGGGGTGCGACATAGACCACGTGGGCTGAATTCGCACCTTAAGCGAACTTTGACCTATTGTGGAGTCATGCCGGTGAGAATCGGCAGGCCAGAGAGGGTTCACGCCCCTCTGCCACATGGACCGACGTACCGGCCGTGCGCCCGCTGGGGGGTAGGCGCGCACAGTACGGAACGTCACGAAGAAGGGCCCGTCGCTTCGGCGACGGGCCCTTCGCCTTTCCCACCCGTCACCCTCCACCACCCTCAAACGTCGCTACGCGCGGTCTTCTCTTGCCCGTCACCCTCCACCACCCTCAAACGTCGCTACGCGCGGTCTTCTCTTGCCCGTCACCCTCCACCACCCTCAATCGTCGCTACGCGCGGACCCGCCCGATCCGTCTCCGAGAAGGCGGGGCCGCGCGCACGGGTCCTAGTCCTGGAAGGCGCTCTCGGGGATGGGCTCTCCGGCGCGCATGGCGGCGAACATCTCCTCGGAACGGGCCTCGTCCCAGACCACCACCGAGCCGACACCGTCCAGGGTGGGAGTGCTCCCCACCGGGACCGCGGTGGTCTGCGTGCCTCCACGCATGGACAGGAGCATGGTCGCCAGATGCCGCAGCTTGTCGCCCTCGTCGACCATGAACGTCTCCGTGCCCGCGAGCATCAGCGGCACGGCCCTGAAGGGGTTGAAGAGGGTGGAGGGAGCACCGGCCTCCTGGACCAGCGCCGAGAAGAACTCGCGCTGACGGGCGATACGGTCCAGGTCGGCGCGGGGGGTGGCGCGGGTGCGCACGTAGCCCAGAGCGGTGCCGCCGTCCATGTCCTGACAGCCCGCCTCGATGTCCAGACCGGCCTTGGGGTCGACCATGGCCTCCTCCGGGCAGAGTTCGACTCCGCCGACCGCGTCCACCAGGTCCACGAAACCGCCCATGCCGATCTCCACGTAGTGGTCCACGCGTACACCGGAGGCGCGTTCGAAGGTCTCCACGAGAGGTGCCGGACCGCCGCAGACCTCCTCGCCCTCCTCATCGGTCCCGCACACGCTGTCGGCGAAGGAGGCGTTGATCTTGTTGTCGGCGTAACCGGGGACGGCGAGGGGCACGTAGGAGTCCCGGGGGACGCTGACGATGGTGGGTTCGCCGTCGTCGGGGAGGTAGAGGATCATGATGGTGTCGGTCCGGCGCCCTTCGGCGCGACCGGTGGCCAGTTCCCTGATCTGGTCGTCGTCCAGTCCCTCCCGGCTGTCCGAGCCCACGATCATGTAGGTGGTGCCGGGCTGCTTGTCCGGGCGTCCCTCGTAGTCCAGCAGGGCTTCCACCCGGGTCAGACGCGCGTCCGCCCACAGATAGAGCCCGCCGGGCACGATCAGGAGGAGGACCAACAGGGTCACCAGGATCGTGTTGCGCCGTCTGCGGCGGAGTTCCCTTCGGCGGCGCTTGCTCCCGCTTCCGTCGTACTCGCGGCCGGGGCCGTGGGTACGACGCCGGGGTCCGCTCGGCCGTAGAGGGGGGACCTCCTCGGCCCTGGGGAGTCGACGTGTGGCGCCGACCACTCGTTGTTCGGACTCACGGGGGCGGTAGAGCTTCTCGAACTCGTCCGGGTTGCCGGGGTCGCCACCGCGCCTGAACACGCCCTGCCTGTCGTGTTCGCCGGTGCGGCCGACCTCCCTTGGTTTATGGTCGGGCATCGCATCGCCTATCTGCTCGGCGCGGGGGAACGCCTCGTCGCTACTTTCCACCTGTGTGATCGCGAAAAGGGTAGCGGGGTTCGCCCGGTCCTCCCCGACCGGGTTCAGCGCAGTCTGTGGGCACCGGCGGAGGGCAGGGCGGTCCGCACCCTCGGCGGTACGCGGTTCCTGGTACGGAACTCCTTCACGAGCGCGTCCTCGATGCGCTCCACCCTCTCCGTGGCGGCCAGCGCGAGCACGGTCCCGGCCCACCCGGACATCCGTACCCCGCGCGCACCGGCCCGCGCGGCGGTCTCCGCGACCAGTTCCACCTCCGGGGTGGGTAGCTCGAAGCGGCGCAGGGACAGGTGGGAGGCGGACAGGACGGGGCCTGTCTCCTCGGCTCGTCCGGCGCGCAGCAGTCCGACCGCCGCGTTGAGCCGGTGCACCTCGGTGACCGCGTACTCCACCCGACGGCGCAGCACGGGGTCCGGTAGCTCGCGCAGTGCCTCGGGCAGGTCCCGCACGGCCCGCAGAGGACCGATGATCTCCTGTGCGCGTCGCAGTTCGGCCGCGCGGACGGCCCGTGGGTCGCGTCGGGGCAGGGACCCGGTGTCCACCACGATCAACCGCAGTCCGCTCTCGGCCAGGTCGAAGGGGAGCACGGTGGTGCGCATGGTCCGTAGGTTCACCCGTACCGCGCACCCGGGGCGGGCCGCCAGCGCCACGCGGTGGTCGGCGGTGGTTCCCTCCGGGGGAGGCCCGCCTCCCATGTCGGCCAGGGCCAGCGTCACCGCGGCGCCCACGGCGGACACGTGACCAAGGGAGGAGTGCGCGGGCAGGTCGGCCCCCCACACCACGCGGATCCCCTCGTCGGCGCCGAGCAGACCGGCCCGACGCGCCTCCTCCACCGCCGCCGTCACGGCACGCGTGGCCTTCCGTCCCGAGCGCGTTCCACCGCTGAGCGTGGTCACGTGGACGCGGTGGTCCGGAGAGGGGCCCACGGCCGCCGTCACGCCCCAGGGGAGGGCGACGTACAGTCCGACGCCTCCGCTGGCCGCGGTGTGCTCTCCCATGAGCGCCAGACGTCCCGGCGCGTGCCACACGCCGGCGGGCGGTGTGCCGAACCGCGTGCCGAAGCGCCGCACGAGTGCGTCGGCGTCCGGAGCCCGCTCCGGCCACGTCCCCACCGGGCCCGCCGACCGCACACCCAACACGGCACGCAGCCGCGCACCCGCGCACTCCACCGACGACTCCTTTCCCGGACGTCTCTGTCCCACCAAGTGTGCCCACACCCGGAAGGGACCCCGAACCGACCCCGGGGCGGGGCTTGGCGTGGGCCGTCCGCGGAGGAGCCCACACCTCCATGCGTCGCGGGGCGGGAGCCGCCGGAGGACGGCGAGCCGGATTACGCGACGTTCCTCAGGGCAGGACAAGCGGCAAGGGAGCGGGGGAGGGCAGAGTGGCCTCAGTACTGGATCGGGCCAGGGACACGGCCCGGCACTACCAGAACATGGCCATGGACGCGTACTGGGACCTACGCCGGCGCAGGCCCGGGATCGACCACCTGGTGCGTGCCTACGAACGCTACTCCGACCGCAACGGCAGCCAGCTCGCCGGAGCCGTCACTTACTTCACCTTCCTGTCCTTCTTTCCGCTGCTCGCCCTGGCCTTCGCCGCGGTCGGTTATCTCGCGGCCTTCCAGGTGGAGATCGGCGACCACCTCCAGCAGGCACTGGACGAGGTGCTGCCCGGGTTGTCCGATCAGCTGCCCGTGGAACAGATCGCCCAGGCGCGCGTGGGAGCGAGCGTCCTGGGCGCGCTCGGTCTGCTCTACGCGGGGCTGAACTCGGTGTCGTCGCTGCGCGAGGCCCTGCACTCGATCTGGCTGAAGAACTTGCGGGAGGGCCCCAACATCCTGGTCCGCACGGTGGCGGACGTACTCCTCATGCTGGGGCTGGGCGGGGCCCTGCTCCTCGCGGTGACGCTCACCAGTGTCGCGCAGGCCGCCACCCAGTGGCTGCTGTCCCTTGTGGGCCTGGACGGTTCGCTCGTGGCGAGCCTGACCCTGCGCGTGTTGGCCCTGGTCATCGCGGTGGCCGTCAACATGGGGATCTTCATGATGGCGTTCTCGCTGCTCTCCGGCAGCGGACGACCGGCGGGCATGATGTGGCGGGGCGCCCTTCTGGGCGCGATCGGTTTCGAGGTGCTCAAATCCGCCGCGGCGCTCCTGCTGTCCGGAACGCTCACCAACCCCGTCTACGCCTCCTTCACCGTCCTGGTCGGGCTGTTGGTGTGGATCAACCTGGTGATGCGCCTGGTCATGTTCAGCGCGGCCTGGACGGCCACCTGGCTGCCGGTGCCGCCCCCCTACACCGGATCGATACCGCTGCCCGAGGAGAACGGCGTGGCCTGGCCCCGGGCGGTGCCCGCCCGGCGTCCGCCGGAGCACGAGCCGGCCGGCCACCGGTCCGCCGGACATGCGCTCGCCGGAACGTTGTCCCTGCTGGGAGCGGCCGGAGCGGCGGGCGCCACGGCATGGATACTGCGTCGGCGCGATGACGTTCGGTGACGAAAATCCAGGACGGTCACGGGGAAACAGAAATTTTTTCCATGGAATTCGCCTTATGCGAGTCGCTTGCCCCGTATGTGAACGGTGTGTGAAGGGTAGTCCTCTCCTGTCCCGGTTGGCCGGTTCTGCCGGGGTGCGACGGTGAGTCGATCGCGGTGGTCGACGAACACCCCCTTCGGAGGGCAGATGGGAATCGCATTCAACTCGTCCGAGCGTTCGACGATCGGTGTGGAGTGGGAACTCCAACTCGTCGACGAGCGGACCCGGCATCTCAGGCAAGAGGCGCCGAAACTCCTCTCCGAACTTCCCGAACTCAGCTCGGAGGCCGCGACCCCCCCTTTGCGTCACGAGCTCATGCAGTCCCAGGTGGAGGTCGTCACCGGGATCTGCGAGACCGTCGAGGAGGTCCGAAACGACCTGAGTCGCAACATCGACCGGATGCGAGAGGTCCTGCTTCCCTGGGGGAGCACGCTGACCTGCTCCGGAACGCACCCCATCGACGACTGGCGGGACCAGGAGATCAGCCCCGGCAAGCGCTACGGGGAACTGGTCGAGCAGATGCAGTGGCTGGCCCGGCGCATCCTGACCTGCGGTGTCCACGTGCACGTGGGGGTACGCGACCGGGACAAGGCCATTCCGATGGTCAACGCCCTGACGAAGTACCTGCCGCATTTCCTCGCGCTGACCGCGTCCAGTCCGTTCTGGGGCGGACAGGACACCGGACTGGCCTCCTCCCGGTCGGTGATCTTCGGGTCCTTGCCGACCGCCGGGCCGCCTCCGAGCCTGGCCGGCTGGGCGGCTTTCGAGGAATACCTCGAAACGCTTCTCAGGGCGGGTACCATCGCCTCTATCAAGGAAGTGTGGTGGGACATCCGTCCGCACCCTGATTTCGGCACCATCGAGATCCGGATGTTCGACGGGATTCCCACCCTGCGCGAGGTGGGAATGGCCGCCGCGCTCTCTCAGAGCCTGGTGGAGCTGTTCGATCACCAGCTCGACCGCGGGTACGGTCTGCCCAGCCCGCCGTCCTGGGTGGTGAAGGACAACAAGTGGCGTGCCACCCGCTACGGACTCGACGCTCGTGTCATCACGGACGCACATGGGACCACCGTTCCGCTGCGTGACGACCTGTACGAGTTGGTCCGCGACCTGAAACCGGTGGCGGACCGACTGGGCTGCGCCGAGGACCTGGACCTGATCTCCGAGATCCTGGACAAGGGTGCCTCCTACGAGCGCCAGCGTGCGGTCATCGCCGAGGGCGGTTCCCTCGACGACGTCGTGGACATGCTCGCAGCCGAGCTCCGCGGCGGTCCCGCCCGTGCACAGGTCGGCGTCGGCGACGGAGCCGGTGCGCGGTAGACGTGAAGAAGAGGGGACCCTCGCATGCAGGGACGTGACCTGCCGGAACAATTGACCGCCTTCCTGGCGCGCCATGGGCGGGATATGATCGGCTTCCGCCGGGACCTCCACATGCACCCCGAACTCGCCTTCGCCGAACACCGCACGACCGGTCGGATCGCCGAGCGCCTTCTGGACGCGGGTCTCAAACCGCAGGAGCTGCCGCAGGGAACCGGTCTGATCTGCGACGTCGGCTCCGAGGACGGTCCCGTGGTCGCGTTGCGCGCCGATATCGACGCCCTTCCCCTGACCGACGAGAAGGACGTTGCCTACCGCTCGACCGTGCCCGGGGTCGCGCACGCCTGCGGACACGACGTGCACACCACGGTGGTGCTGGCGGCGGGGATCTTTCTCTCCCAGTTGGAGAGGGCCGGCGCCCTTCGGGGTCGGGTCCGGCTCGTCTTCCAGCCCGCGGAGGAACTGCCCGGAGGCGCCGTGGAGGTGATCAAGGCCGGGGCCATGGACGGGGTGGACCGTATCTTCGCCCTGCACTGCGATCCCCGTCTGGTGTCCGGCCGGGTCGGGTTGCGCACGGGCGGCATCACCGCCGCCTGCGACCAGCTGATGGTGCGCCTGTCGGGTCCGGGCGGGCACACCGCGCGTCCGCACCTGACCTCCGACCTCGTCTACGCACTGGGCAAGGTGGTCACCGAGCTGCCCGCGGCGCTGTCCCGGCGGATCGATCCCCGGGCCGGGTTCAGCCTGGTGTGGGGGCGCATCAGCGCGGGGTCCGCGCCCAACGTCATCCCCGAGGACGCCGTGGCGGAGGGCACCGTGCGCTGTCTGGACGACGAGGCCTGGCACGCGGCCCCGGACATCGTCAAGGGCCTGGTGGAGACGGTGGCCTCGGCCTACGGCGCCGAGGCGGAGGTGACCTACCGCAAGGGCGTGCCCCCCACCATCAACGAGTCGACCAGCGTGGACATCATGCAGGAGGCGGTCGTGGCGGCCCTGGGTCCGGAGGCGGTGGCCCCCACCCCGCAGAGCCTGGGCGGTGAGGACTTCGCCTGGTACCTGGAGCAGGCCCCCGGTGCGCTGGCTCGCCTCGGCACCCATTCCCCGGACTGGACGGGGCCCATGCTGGACCTGCACCGAGGCACCTTCGACGTGGACGAGCGCGCCATCGGTACCGGCACCCGTTTCATGGCCACGACCGCACTGACCGCGCTGGCGGCGATGGACGACTCCCAGGGCAGGACGCGGGTGGACAACGAGGAGGCCCTGGCCTGAGGAGGGTCGGACCGACACGGCCGGCGGAGGACCACACCGCGCGACTCAGCGCATAGCCGCATCGGGTCCCGCCGGCCGGAGAGGGCCGAATCTACCGGAATCCGGGTAACTCGACTCTGTGAGGTGGGGTTCCTCCTCCGGCTGGTGGCATCCTGAAGCCATGAATCAGCCACTCACAGTCGAACAGATCCGACGGGCGCCCAAGGTACTCCTGCACGACCACCTCGACGGCGGGCTGCGGCCGTCCACCATCGTGGAACTGGCCAGGGAGACCGGTTACGAGGGCCTTCCCACCCACGACTCCGAGGAGCTGGGCCGGTGGTTCCGCGACGCCTCGGACTCCGGTTCCCTGGAGCGCTACCTGGAGACGTTCGCGCACACCACCGCGGTCATGCAGACACGCGACTCCCTGGTGCGCGTCGCGGCGGAGGCCGCCGAGGACCTGGCCGCCGACGGCGTGGTCTACGCCGAACTGCGTTACGCCCCCGAACAGCACCTGGAGGCGGGGCTGACCTTGCAGGAGGTCGTCGAGGCCGTCCAGGAGGGCCTGGACCTGGGACGAAAGCGCGCCGCGCAGCAGGGGCGCGACATCCGCACGGGACAGATCGTCACCGCCATGCGGCACGCCGCGCGGTCCTCGGAGATCGCCGAGCTGGCGGTCCGGTACCGCGACTCGGGGGTGTCGGGCTTCGACATCGCGGGGGCCGAGGCGGGCAACCCGCCCACCCGTCACCTGGACGCGTTCGAGTACCTGCGCCGTGAGAACTTCCACTTCACCATCCACGCGGGGGAGGCCTTCGGGCTGCCGTCCATCTGGGAGGCCCTCCAGTGGTGCGGGTGCGATCGTCTGGGTCATGGCGTGCGCATCATCGACGACATCGCCACCGACGACGGCGGCACCCCCCGGCTCGGACGCCTGGCCCAGTACGTGCGGGACAAGCGGGTGCCGCTGGAGATGTGCCCCAGCTCCAACGTGCAGACCGGAGCGGCGCCCTCCATCGCCGAACATCCCATCGGGCTCCTGCGCGACCTGCGCTTCCGCGTCACGGTCAACACCGACAACCGACTCCAGAGCGGAACCAGCCTGTCGGAGGAGTTCGCCAAGCTCTCCGAGGCCTTCGGCTACGGCTGGGACGACCTACAGTGGTTCACGGTCAACGCCATGAAGTCGGCCTTCCTGCCCTTCGACGAGCGCCTGTCGCTGATCAACGGCATCATCAAGCCCGGTTTCGCCCAGCTGAAGTGGGCGACCGGCTGATGGACGGGCCCACACCCACCACCCACTACTCGACCTTCACCCGGGTGGCCGCGATCGTGTGGATCGTCATCGCGGTCCTGCTCCTGTTGGACGTGCTCTGGCGGGGACAGGGCCGCGAGGCCTGGATCGCCGGGGCCCTGCTGGTGGTGTCGATCTCCGCGGCGTACCTGGTGTGGCTGCGTCCGCGTGTGGTCTCCACCGAGCGCGGGCTGAGGGTGATCAATCCGCTGCGCGAGACCTTCGTGCCATGGGCCGCCGTGCTCTGGGTGGACGTCACCGACGTCCTGCGAGTGCACACCCCGGGCCGGATCGTGCGCTCCTGGCCGCTGCGTGAGACGAGGCGTCAGAAGGTCCGCGACAACCTGCGGCGCGAGGGGGGCTACCTCGACCAGGAGGACGGGGACGAGGATCCCGCGGGGATGCGGCCGGTGGACCTGGCGGCCCTGCGGTTGCGGCGGGACGCCGAACGTCACAAGGCGCGCCCGCTCAGTGGCCCGGTCAGGGACGTGGACGAAGCCGGTCCCGCGGCCCTGGGCGCCGAGGACGAGCCCCAGACCATGGTCCCCGTGGAGGTCATCGTGGTCGTCGCCGCGACCGTGGTGCTCGTCGTGGCGGTGTTCCTCCTGACCTGAGCACCGTCGCTCTCCCGATCCGGCCCGGCTCCGTCCCGCACGCGGACCGGGCCCGACGTCGTTCTCCACGAGGTTGACGCGCCCCCCGCTTTTCTGGTTAGGTAAGGCATGCCTAAGGGGAAGTCTCCGGGGGGTGGACCTCGCGCGGACGGACGTCCCGCCGGGACCGAACCGAGGGCGACGCGCGCGGTACAACTGGATAACGAGAAGAAAGGTGTCCGGGTCGCGAGTCCAACGGGGTCTGCGGGGATCCCGCGCGGCGTAGGGCACCGGGGCGCACATCGCCTCCGGCCGGATCATGGTCGGTACCGTCCACCTCCGGCCTCGGGGTGTACGCTCGCCACGCCGGTACCGGGTGATCCGGTCGGAGGCGCCCCACCGGACGGCCACGCCGTCTCCGTCCTCACCGAGAAGGCCCCGCACCCCGTCGATCGGGGGACCCTGGGCACGGGTCCGCTCCGTGCCGATCCGTGGCGGTCCTCATGACCGAGGACCGGCTTCGCGGGACCGCTCCTAGATGTGGGTGATCACCCTGTTGAGCAGTTCGCCCAACCGCCTCGACCTTTGCGTGACCACCTCCAGCGCGCGTTCGGCCTCGAAGGGCTCGAACAGCGTGCCGACCGCGTCGTTGCTGATCATCGCCAGCCCCAGCACCTCGGCGCCCATCTCCACGGCGGCGATGGTCTCGAGGGCGATCGACCGCCCCACCAGGTCCGCCCCCGCCTGACGCAGCACCTTCAGCTCCGAGGGCGTCTGCATCTGCGGCCCGATCGTGGACACGTACACGCCCTCGGCCAGCGTCACGTCGACCTCGTTGACCGCACGCCGTAGCCTGGCACTGTAGGCGTCGGACAGGTCCACGAACGAGGAGCCGGTGAGCGGGGAACGGGCGGTCAGGTTGATGTGGTCGCGGACCACCACTGGTTGGCCTGGGGAGAAGTCGGTGCGCAGGGACCCCGCCGACCCCGTCAGTACGGCGATCGTCGCACCCGCGGCCAGTCCCGTGCGCACCGCGTGGGTGACCTCCAGCGGCCCGTAGCCCTCATAGAGGTGAATGCGTCCCATGAACACGACCACACGCTTCTCGCCCACCCACATACTGCGGACCCTGGAGGAGTGGCCCTCCGCCGTGGGCGCGTGGAAACCGGGCAGTTCGGTGGCGTCGAACTCGATGTCGTGCGAACCCAGTGTGTCCACCGCGCCCGCCCACCCCGAGCCGAGCACCACCAGTGCGTCGAAGCTGTCGGCCCCGGTACGGGACAGCAACTCGTGCGCCGCGCCGGCCGCCAGTTCCTTCGCGCCACCGGTCGTCCTCGCCCGCTGCTCTCGTTCCATCACACGACGGATGCTACCCGTGGGGGACCGGAATGTTCCGTAGGCACGGACGCGTGTGTCCGGACCGTCCACGGACGCCGGTCCCCCTGTCATGTGCGTCACGGGATCGGTCCCGAGGACCGCGGCACGCCCCGGTCCCGGCGCCACGGTCGACGGTGGTACGAGGCCGTGGGTCCGGCGCGGGCGGGTGCGGTGCGCGTCACGGACGGGCACGGATGACGGCGGGGGAGCGGCCGTGCCCGGGGCGTCTGCTGTTTCCGCCGATCGGCATGACCGACAATGGGGGAAAAGATGAATCAGGTGGTGCCCCGTCATGCCCGCGTATCGTCCGATCACGAGGCGTGCGTGGCGGCTCGGCCCAGAGGGAGTGAAGCAGCGTGACTAAGGTCGTGATCATCGGTGGCGGGCCCGGGGGTTATGAGGCGGCGTTGGTCGCCGCGCAACTCGACGCGGACGTGACCGTGGTGGAACGCGACGGCATCGGTGGCGCTTGCGTCCTGACCGACTGCGTTCCCTCCAAGACCCTGATCGCCACGTCCACCCGCACCACGTACGTGCGCGAGGCCGACCACCTCGGTATCCACATCCACGACGGCCACGACGGTCACGACAAGACCTTGGTCGACGTGGACAGCGACCAGGTCAACTCCCGGATCAAACGCCTGGCCCGAGCCCAGTCCGAGGACACCCGGGCGCGTCTGATCAAGGAGGGTGTGAAGGTCGTCAGCGGTGAGGCCCGTCTGGTCGACCCGCGCATCGTGGCGGTCGGTGACCGGCGACTGCGCGCCGACGTCGTGCTCATCGCCACGGGTGCGCACCCGCGCGAGTTGCCCTCGGCCAAGCCGGACGGCGAACGCATCCTCACCTGGCGCCACCTCTATGACATGGAGGAGCTTCCCGAGAAGTTGATCGTGGTCGGGTCGGGGGTCACCGGAGCCGAGTTCGCCAGTGCCTACCAGGCCCTGGGCTCCAACGTCACCCTCGTCTCGTCCCGTGAGCGCGTCATGCCCACCCAGGACGCCGACGCCGCCGAGGTGCTGGAGGAGGTCTTCATGCGCCGTGGCATGACCGTCCTCAGCAGGACCCGCGCCGAGTCGGTCGAGCGCATCGGTGACGGTGTGATCGTCACCCTCTCCGACGGTCGCACGGTGGAGGGCAGCCACTGCCTGATGACGGTCGGCATGATCCCCAACACGGCGGATCTCGGCCTGGAGGAGGCGGGCGTGCGCCTGGGCGACGGAGGGTTCGTGGAGGTCGACCGGGTCTCACGTACCACCGTCCCCGGTGTGTACGCGGCGGGCGACTGCACGGGCGTGAACATGCTGGCCTCCGTGGCCGCGATGCAGGGCCGCATCGCCATGTGGCACGCTCTCGGCGAGGCCGTCGCCCCGCTCAAGCTCTCCACCGTGGCCTCCACCGTGTTCACCCACCCCGAACTGGCCGCGGTGGGCGCCAGCGAGGACGACGTGCGCAGCGGTCGGATCGACGGCCGAACGGTCACCCTGCCGCTCAACACCAACCCTCGGGCCAAGATGAACGAGGTCAGGGACGGTTTCGTCAAGCTGATCTGTCGTCAGCACACCGGTATCGTGCTGGGCGGGGTCATCGTCGGTCCTCGTGCGAGCGAACTCATCCTGGGCGTGTCCATCGCGGTCCAACAGCGTCTGACGGTGGACGACATCGCCCACACCTTCTCGGTCTACCCGTCGCTGTCGGGCAGCGTCACCGAGGCGGCCCGCTCCCTGATGCTGGCCTCACCGGAGTAATCCCCTCCTACTCCCCGGAGCCCGCCGCGTCTTCGCCCGTGAGGCTCGCGGTGGGCTCCGCCCGCGCCGCCGTCCTCCTTACCCGTTCTTGACGCGGATCGGGTAACGTCCTCCCGTGATCTGTCCCAAATGTCAAAGCGCCATGCGCACCTTCGACCGGCAGGGCGTCCACATCGAACAGTGTGACGGCTGTCAGGGCATCTTCCTGGACCGGGGAGAGTTGGAGCGCATCGTGGACGCCGAGCGACGGCACTACGGTTTCGCGCCGCCCCCGGCCCCCCAGACCCCGCCGCCCGCCTACCCCCAGGCTCCCGTGGCCGGCCATCCCGGCGGCTACCCCGACTCTCCGCGCGGCTACCGCGGTGGTTATCCCGACTCCCCGCGTGGCTACCACGGCGGCTATCGGGACTCGCCCCCGCCGTACAGGAGGCGCCGCAAGAGCTTCCTGGAACAGCTCTTCGACTGATCCCCGAGCCCGAACCGGCCGAGGAGCCCCGTGCACCCGCTGATCTGCGTCCACTGCGGGGAATGGGACGAGGTCCCCGACACCGACGCGGGGACCTCGACGCTGCGCTGCGCCTCCTGCCTGCGCACCCGCCCGTTCCTGCGCCTGCCCCTGTACTGCGTGTCGGGTCCCAGCGGCACCGGTAAGTCCACCATCGCCGGGATGCTCCTGGAAAGGCTCAGGAGCCGCTTCGTCGTCCTCGAACAGGACCTGTTGTGGGTGGGCGGACTCCGGGACCCCGCCCACGACCACCGCCTGTTCCGCTCCACATGGCTGCGTACGGCCGCCATGGTGCAACAGAGCGGTCGGCCCGTCGTGCTGTGCGGGACGGTGATGCCGCCGGAGTTCGAGCCCCTGCCCGAACGCGCCCTGTTCACGGACGTCCACTATCTCGCGTTGACCTGTGAACCCGACGTCCTGGCCGCGCGCCTGCGTGCCCGACCGGCCTGGCGGGGGTGGGACGAGGAGCGGATCAGGGAGAACCTGGAGTTCGCGGCCTGGGTGGTGGACCGGGCGGAGGCCCTCGACCCTCCACTGACACTGCTCGACACCACCCGGACCGACCCCGTGGAGACCGCCGAGGCCGTGTGCGGGTGGATCGGTCGGCTACAGGCGGCGGCCGACGGCACGTGAGCGGACGGTACCGGGTCCGCGACGAGGAAAGGGCTCCGGGCGTGTCGCCCGGAGCCCTGAGGACACGGAAGCGGTCAGAAGTCGAAGCCTCCGAAGTCGCCGAAGTCCCCGCCTCCACCGAAGTCGCCCCCGAAGTCGTCTCCGCCTCCGAAGTCGCCCTCGGCACCGACGTCTCCGGCACCGAGACCCATGCCCATGCCCATGCCCATCATCGACCCCATCATGGAGCCCATCATCATGCCGCTGAACATGCCCATCATCATGTTCATGCCGAAGTAGCCGCTGGCGTAGGGCGAGTAAGCCGGGCCGGCGTCGTAGTACGGGCGACGTTCGCCGTCCACCTCGACCAGGCGGACGTCCGGCTGACCACCGGTGCGCACGGCCCGGGCACAGTCCGCACAAGCGGTGACCTCGCGGGGAGAGCCGCCGGGCGGAGCCCAGACGACGTCCTCCGTGGACGGACCGTGCTGTGGGTTGAAGAAGCACGGGCCGCGCCGGTCGGGGACCGGGTCACCGTTCATCCGGGCCCGCGTGGCGGTCATGTAGTAGCGGCCGTCCTCCAGGGCGCTGGTCACCAACCGGACCTGCTCGGGTTCCTGGATGGTGTCCAACAGGGACTTGGCCTGGTCGTAGGCGTCCATGGCGCGGGAGTAGTCCTCGCGGGTGGCGTCGTCGACCTTGGCCAGGTCGATCTCCAGACGTGCGACGTCCTCACCGAGCCGGACGACGTCCTCGGTGGCCATCTGCCGGATCTCCTCCAGCTGCTTGGCCTTCTCCGCCTCGCGCTTCTTCCGGCTGTTGTGGACGAACCAGGCGCCCGCGGCGACGAGCGCCAGCAGGAGTCCGAGGAGCACCAGTCCGGAGACGGTCCCCGCCTGTTCGGACTCCTCCACCTGACCGACCGCCTCGGGGACGGCCACGAGGGTGTCCACCTGGTTGCCGCCGCCCTCACGGACGGCGATGTCACGGATGGCCTGGGTGTCCTCCACGTCCGGTGACAGGACGACGAAGTCCTGGTTGCCCGCGAACACGGCGTAGACGCCGTCGCCGACCTCGTCCATGACCGGGTCCATCAGGACGTCGAGCCCGGCCTGTGAGGCGACGGTGTCGGAAGGCAGGATCACGTAGTAGACGGGTGTGTCCGAGCCGGCCGAAGCCGCCTCCAGGGCGCCCTCCTCGGCCGAGGGGATGGCGTCGATACTCGGCTCGATGAAGACGCCGTCGTCCTCCAGTTCGTCGACGACGGCCTGAGCGTCCGGTAGTTGGGGCTGGGTATCGGCCGCGGCGGGTACCGCCGCGACGCTCACCGCCGCCGCCGCGAGTCCGGCGGTCAGCGCAGTGGATGTTGCCAAGCGGCGCAGCATGATCGTTCCTCTCGCCTCCCTCAAGGATAAAGACGAATGACCTCCCCCTCACAGTTCCCGATGTGCCCCATCCCACGTGGGGTGGAACACGCCGCGGCCCACCGGAGGACTCCGGCGGGCCGCGGGGAGGGGGCACGGCGGACACCGGCCCTAGCCGGAGGCCCCCACCGTGGTCTTCGGGGCGTCCGGTTCCTCACCGGCCTCATCGCCCTCGGCGTCGGTACGGGTCTCGTCCAGCGGTACGAAGCCGGAGGCGGTGCGCGGCGCGTTGTAGCGGGGCAGGTCCAAGATGCCCTCCCGCTTGGCGACGATGGCCGGGACCAGTGCCTGGCCCGCGACGTTGACCGCGGTGCGCCCCATGTCCAGGATCGGGTCGACGGCCAGCAGCAGGCCCACGCCCTCCAGGGGCAGGCCCAGGGTGGACAGGGTCAGGGTCAGCATGACGGTCGCGCCCGTGGTGCCGGCGGTCGCGGCGGAGCCGATCACCGACACGAACGCGATCAGCAGGTAGTCGGTGACCCCGAGGCTGACACCGGGGAAGAACTGGGCGATGAAGATCGCCGAGATCGCCGGGTAGATGGCGGCGCAGCCGTCCATCTTGGTGGTGGCGCCGAAGGGGACGGCGAAGGCGGAGTAGTAGCGCGGCACACCCAGGTTCTGCTCGGTGACGCGTTGGGTGACGGGCATGGTGCCCATCGAGGAGCGGGACACGAAGCCGAGCTGGACCGCGGGCCACACACCGCTGAAGTACTTCAGCGGGGACAGGCCGTTGAGGCGGGCGAGCAGCGGGTAGACGGCGAACAGCACCAACGCCAGGCCGATGTAGATGGTCAGCGTGTACTTGCCCAGGGCGCCGATGGTGGTCCAGCCGTAGCTGTACACGGCGTTGCCCAACAGCCCGACGGTGCCGATCGGGGCCAGGCGGATGACCCACCACAGGGCCTTGAGCACGACCTGGAGCGCGGAGTCGGTGAAGGTGATGAACGGCTCGGCCGCCTTGCCGACCTTCACCGCTGCGACGCCGAGGACGACGGCGATGACGATCAGTTGCAGGACGTTGAAGTCCAGGGAGGCGCTGAAGGATCCGTCGTCGGCGCCGGAGACCCTGGCGCCCAGTCCCAGGAAGTTGACGGGGACGATGCTCTCGATGAACGCCAGCCAGGAGCCGGTGCCCGAGGGCTCGGCCAGGGTGGAGTCGTCCACGCCGCTGTTGAGGCCCGGGCGGAGGGTCAGGCCGAGCGTGATGCCGATGGCCACCGCGATCAGGGCGGTGCCGCCGAACCACAGCAGTGTCTTCCACGCCAGTCTCGCCGCGTTGGCGACGTTGCGCAGATTGGCGATGGAGGAGATGACGGCGAGGACGATCAATGGCGGCACGATCGTCCTCAACAGCGTGACGAAGGTGGAGCCGACGGTCTCCAACGTCACGGCGAGCCAGTTCGGCTGCTCGTCGCCGACCGGGCCGATCCGAAGGGCGACGAAGCCCAATACGACGCCGAGGACCAGGCCGGTGAGGACCTGGGCCGCGAACGGGAAGCGGGGGGTTCTGCGCTGTGCGGGCACACCTGTGCTCTGTGCGGACACGGGATGGGACTCCAGGATGTGAAGACGGCCCGAGGACCGCGTGGGGTGACGCGGCGGGCACGGAAGGGGTTCTGGCCGAGGAACGGCGGAAATCACCCAGGGGAGGGTGCACGGGGAGGGGTGCGTGGCGCACCGCCCGGACGGGCGGCGCGTGGACCTAGCTACACGCCTGACAACCGCAACGGCACAGGTCGATGTGCCAACGTCGCGTCAGTCCCCAGATGTTCGTCACGACAGGGGACAACAACCCTCCTCATGTCCGGTATTCCTCCCAGGTGGCCGTCACCGAGTTCCTCCTCGGGGCCGTATCGCCGACAGGGCGGGCGTTTCGGTGCCGCCTGCCGGCGGATGCGGTGAGGATCACCCTCCGGTGGGGAGTCAGGTGGGACGATGTGCGGGAAGCACCGTTACGGGGTGACAGTGATGGCTACCGTGGGCGACGAGAACGATCCGATGATCGGAGACCGTGACATGCCCGTTCCAGCCGTGGTCGCGCGACCTGACCCAGAACTCGACGGCGCGGTGCTGCTTCCGATGCCGCCACAGGACGGGTTCACCGCAGAGGACCTCGACCGCATCCCGGATCTTCCGCCGCACACCGAACTCATCGACGGAAATCTGGTACTGGTGAGCCCTCAGAAGCTCTTCCACACGTTCATGCTGGATCTCTTGGTGATGGAGATGAGGTCTCAGACGCCGGAGACTCTGTTGGCGTGTCGGGGGATGACGGTGACTCTGGGCGAACGTCAACGGCCCGAACCGGATCTCGTGATCATCGACGTCGAGGCATACGAGGGGCCGAACGGTACGTCGGTCACCGCCGAGTCGGTGCGGTTGGCGGTCGAGGTCCTCTCGCCCGAATCGGAGGTGCGGGATCGGGGCCGCAAGCCCCAGCTCTACGCGCAGGCCGGTATTCCCCACTTCTGGTTGGTCGAACAGGAGGGGGACCACGGTTCCGTGGTGTACGTGTACGAACTCGATCCGGTCAACGAGAAGCACACGAACGTGAGTGTGCAGCGAAGCCGTCTCAAAGTGGACGTGCCCTGCCGTCTGGACATCGATCTCACCCGTCTACCGCGGCCCCCACGGGCGAAGAACTGACGGGACGACGCGGGCGCCCCGACGCGGGCCTTCGGCCCTCTCGCCGTGCTCGGAGTGGTTGGAAGGACCTTCGAGGTTCGGCTCTAGGCCCCGTTCTCTCCATGGGAGGTGGTCCTTTTCTCAGCACGTGTCCACCCACCGCCGCGACAGCAGAAACTCCTGAGCGTCGAAGGCCACCTCGCCTGCGGCCACCACCGGATTGTTCAGTTCGGGTGCATCCGCGCAAGTCCGACAGCACCATGGCCCAGGAACAGGTACGAACACCACACCGTCACCGGCTGCTCAGCACCAGGTCCCGATACGGGAGGGTCACCACCGGGTGAGAGTCCAACCGTAGGAGCCGCTCGGTTTCCTCCAGCCGACGAACAACGTCCTCACGAGTGCCTGCGGAAACGATCTCGGTCTCGACGAACGAGCCCAAGCCCGCAACCGTGTCCACCACCACCGACAGCTCCGGCCACTCCGAAGCGCGGTAACAGGTACGCGACTTCTCCACGCGCGCCAGCAGGACCATGCCCAACGCCTCCAACAGTCGGTGGGCGTGCGCGACCTGACCGCTGTCGGCCAACGCCACGTTGGTCTCCTGCTTGGCGATGACACCGTCGGTGCCATGGGTGGTGGCGTCGGAGGCGGGTTTGTAGGTGACCTCGCACCCCCCGTCCCGTTCCCGAACCCGCAGACACTCGACCGTCTCCAGGAAGTCGACGTCGGGGCGGCTGTAGTAAGTGTCGACCTCCACCACCGGCCCTGTGGGGACGAATCCCCACTCCTCCAGGCTCCGCTCCAGCAGCTCTCGCTTCTCCAGCGCGCGTTTGCGTTCGATCTCGACCAAGGGCACCGGGATCATTCCCTTCCGGGGGTGAGAGCCGCGTATACGCGGGCGAGGTCGTGCTTGCTGAACGACTCCCGTACCCCGTGCAGGGCCTCGGACAGAGTCCGGGAGTCCGACACCGGGATGTTACGGAACAACACGAGCTGTTCGGCGTCCTTCAGAGGGTTGGCGAGCCGTTTGGCCAGATAGCGGTTGTAGTGATGACGCTGCCTGACCATGATGTCCTCGGCCCTGGAAGGCAGGAGCACGGTCTGGCGAGAGATGTCGGCGCCGATCTCGTTGAACGAGGACATCGCTCGGGCGAAGGCCATCGTTCTTCCTCCCGATTCCGACGCCGCTCCGGTGGTTCTGCTCAACCCGGAGATCATCGGCGAATCCTCGCAGACGGATTCCCGGTACGAGGGATGTCTGAGCTTCTTCGACGTGCGCGGGATCGTTCCCCGCGCACGTCGAATCGAGGTCGAGCACACCCTCACCGACGGGACCACCGCCATCACCGTGTTCACGGACGCCCTGGCCCGTCTGGTGGCACACGAGGTGGACCACCTTCACGGCATGACCTACAAAGCACGCATGGCCGACGGGGTGTCTCCCATCCCGGTGGAGGAGTACCGGGGAACCGGGAAGTCCTGGGACTACGACCGCGGCACGGTATGAGGGAGCGCCGGGGCAGCGGTGGACGGCCGCGCCGGGAAGAACTCCCGGCGCGGCCTTGGTGATGGTCGTGGTGGGTACGGGTCGGTATCTCGGAACAGGCCCGCGACCAGGTGGTGGGCTGGTACCGCGACAACCCGTCGTTGCGGTACTAGGCGTCCTTGATCTCGCAGACGACGGCGCCGTTGCCCACCGTCTCACCCGCGACCACCTTCAGGCCGGTGACCGTCCCGGCCTTGTGCGCGGTCAGCGGCTGTTCCATCTTCATGGCCTCGATCACGACCACCGTGTCGCCCTCGGCGACCTCGGCGCCCTCCTGGGCCACGAGCTTGACCACGGTGC